>NZ_NOKT01000024.1 GCF_002237655.1 Streptomyces sp. XY006 | reverse complement strand
GCCGCTGCCGGGGGTCCGGGGGTCGTCCCCCGGGCAGGCACGGTCGGCCGGGGCAGCAGGGGCTGTTCTCGCGGTTGAAGGATGCGTTCAACGGCCGCTGACGGACGCCTTCGACGGGCGGCGGCACGGGGGCCGGCAGGGGTGCGGAAGCGGTAGTTCCTCTGGTCTATGCCACACGGCAGGCCGGATTCGGAGTTGTCCGGAGGACGTGACAACATGCGGTCATGTCCTCCGCACTGACCGATCTCTTCCCGCTCCCGATCGTGCAGGCCCCCATGGCGGGCGGCGTCTCCGTGCCGAAGCTCGCCGCCGCCGTGTGCGAAGCGGGCGGGCTCGGGTTCCTCGCCGCCGGGTACAAGACCGCCGACGGGATGTACCAGGAGATCAAGCAGCTGAGGAGCCTCACCGGCCGGCCCTTCGGGGTCAACCTCTTCATGCCGCAGCCGGAGTACGCCGACCCCGCCGCCGTCGACGTCTACGCCCACCAGCTGTCCGGCGAGGCCACCTGGTACGAGGCCGAGCTCGGCGATCCGGAGAGCGGCCGGGACGACGGCTACGAGACCAAGCTCGCCGTGCTCCGCGACAACCCCGTCCCGGTGGTGTCGTTCCACTTCGGCGTGCCGCACCGCGAGGTGATCGACACCCTGCACCGCGTCGGCACCTTCGTCCTGGCCACCGCCACCACCCCCGACGAGGCCCGGGCCGTCGAGCGGGCCGGCGCCGACGCCGTCATCGCGCAGGGCGTCGAGGCCGGCGGCCACCAGGGCACCCACCGGGACGTCCCCGAGACGGACGGCTCCGGGCTCGGGCTGCTGACCCTGGTCGCCCAGATCCGGGAGGCCGTCGGCATCCCGATCGTCGCCGCGGGCGGCATCATGCGCGGCGGCCAGATCGCGGCGGTCCTCGCCGCCGGCGCCGACGCGGCCCAGCTGGGCACCGCCTTCCTCGCCACGCACGAGTCCGGCGCGCACGCCCTGCACAAGCAGGCGCTGACCAACCCGCTGTTCGTGCGCACGGAGCTGACCCGGGCCTTCTCGGGCCGCCCGGCACGCGGACTCGTCAACCGCTTCCTGCGCGAGCACGGCCCGTACGCGCCCGCCGCCTACCCCGAGATCCACCACCTCACCTCGCCGCTGCGCAAGGCCGCCGCCAAGGCCGGGGACGCCCAGGGCATGGCGCTGTGGGCCGGGCAGGGCCACCGGATGGCCCGGGAGCTGCCCGCCGGGCAGCTGACGGAGGTGCTGGCGGCCGAACTCGCCGCCGCCAGGACAGCGTTGTCGGGCGGAGCCGTCCCGGGCGGAGGCCTGCGATGACCGCGCCGGTGTTCGTCGTCGGGCACTTCGACGCGGGCGGCGGCGGACGGTACGTCCTGGACGGGCCGGAAGGGCGGCACGCCGTCTCCGTGAAGCGGCTGCGCCCCGGGGAGGACGTCGTCCTCACGGACGGGGCCGGGCGCTGGGCGGACTGCGTGGTGCTCGACACCGAGGGCAAGGACCGGCTGGTCGTGCAGCTGGACTCGGTGAGCGAGGAGCCGCCGGAGCAGCCGCGGGTGACCGTCGTGCAGGCGCTGCCCAAGGGCGACCGCGGGGAGCTGGCCGTCGAGACCATGACCGAGGTCGGCGTCGACGCCGTCGTGCCGTGGGCCGCGGCCCGCTGCATCACCCAGTGGAAGGGCGAGCGCGGGGCGAAGGCGCTCGCCAAGTGGCGGGCCACCGCCCGGGAGGCCGGCAAGCAGTCGCGCCGGGTGCGCTTCCCGGAAGTCGCCGACGCGGCCACGACCAAGCAGGTCGCCGCGCTGCTGCGGGAGGCCGACTTCGCCGCGGTGCTGCACGAGAGCGGCGATGTCCCGCTGGCCACCGCCGAGTTGCCGGCGGCCGGTGAGATCGTCCTGGTCGTGGGACCCGAAGGGGGCGTGGCGCCGGAGGAGCTGGCGCTGTTCGAGGAGGCGGGGGCCGGGGCGTATCGCCTCGGGCGCAGTGTGCTGCGCACGTCGACTGCCGGGACGGCGGCCGCCGCCGTCCTCCTGGCTCGTACCGGCCGCTGGTCCTGAACCCCCTGGAGGCACCGTGGAACTCGCCCAAGTACGCCTGCTCGTCACCGACTTCGCCGCGTGTTACCGCTTCTACGGCGACGTCCTCGGCCTCAAGCCGCAGTCGGGCGCGAGTGAGGGCCCGTACGAGAGGTTCAGCCCCGCGGTCGGCTCCGCGGGGATCGCGCTGCAGGACCGGGCGATGATGGCCGAGGTGCTCGACGAGGTGGGGGACGCGGCCGCCGGGCACCGGTCCCTGGTGGTGCTGCGGGTGGACGCGCTGGACGCCTACTGCGCGGAGATCACGCTGCGCGGCGCCACGGTCCTGCACGGGCCGGCGCCCCTGACGGACCGGATGCGGGTGGCCCATCTCAAGGACCCCGAGGGCAACTTGGTGGAGCTCCAGGAGTGGCTGCTGCTGCGCGGTTGACGCCTTTGCGCCCTACCGCGCCGCCCCCGTCGATGGCAGGCTGCCCTCCATGGGGGTTTCGAGGAGGTTTCGGCGGGGGCCGCGCGGGCGGCGGGCGGCTGTGGCGGCGGTGTTCGCGGTCGTGGCCGTGGGCGGCGCCGTCGCCTGTGAGCCGGGCGGCGGCATCAGCTCCGCGGCCGTCGCGTACACCACGGACGAGACCGTGACCCGGGAACTCGACCGCCAGAAGGCGGGCGTGCGCTGGCTCAGCTGCACCGCCTCCTACGGCGACAGCGGCAAGGACCCCAAGTCCTCGCCCTCGGCGAGCGAGAACACCGTCGCGACCGTCGACTGCCAGGGCCAGACCGACGACGGCAAGGACATCACCGTCGACGGCAGGATCACCCACGCCGTGGACGGCGCCTGCGTGCGCGGGAACATCACCGCCAAGGTGGACGGCAAGGTGTGGTTCGAGGTCGACGGGCTCGGCGACTGCGACGCCGCCAGCCCGTCCCCGGTGGGCGGCGGACCCGCGGACGGCGGGCCGGGACCCACCGTCACGGTGACCGTCACCCAGACCATCTGGTGCGACCGGTACCCGGACTGCCGTCCTGTCGAGGGCAAGTGATCCGAACCCTGTCCGCGCGGCGCCCTCGCTGCATAGGGTGATCAGGTGACATCGCCTGCTTACCTCCGCTTCCCGCACGTGCACGGCGACCTGGTCGCCTTCACCGCCGAGGACGACGTGTGGCTCGCGCCGCTCGACGGTGGCCGGGCCTGGCGGGTCAGCGCCGACAACACGCCGGTGACCCACCCCCGCATCTCGCCCGACGGCACCTCGGTCGCCTGGACCTCCACCCGCGACGGCGCCCCGGAGGTGCTCGTCGCCCCGGTCGACGGCGGCCCCGCCAAGCGCCTGACCTACTGGGGCAGTTCCAAGACCCAGGTGCGCGGCTGGACGCCCGGCGGCGAGGTGCTGGCGATCAGCTCCCACGGCCAGGCCAGCCTGCGCCGCACCTGGGCGCGTGCCGTCCCGCTGGACGGCGGCCCGGCCGCAACCCTGCCGTACGGGCCCGTCGGCGCCGTGGCGTCCGGGCCGCACACGGTGCTGCTGTCCGCGCCGATGGGGCGCGAGGCGGCCTGGTGGAAGCGGTACCGGGGCGGCACGGCGGGCAAGTTGTGGATCGACCGCGACGGCGACGGCGAGTTCGTCCGGCTGCACGAGGACCTCGACGGCAACATCGAGGACCCGCTGTGGGTCGGTGACCGGGTCGCCTTCCTCTCCGACCACGAGGGCACCGGCGCGCTCTACTCCTCCCTCGCCGACGGCTCCGACCTGCGCCGGCACACGCCTGTCGAGGGCTTCTACGCCCGGCACGCCGCGACCGACGGCAGCCGTGTCGTCTACTCCAGCGCCGGTGAACTGTGGCTGCTGGACGACCTGGACGGGGCCGAGCCGCGCCGGCTCGACGTACGCCTCGGCGGGCAGCGCGTGGACCTCCAGCCGTTCCCGGTGAACGCCTCCCGCTGGTTCGGTTCGGCGTCCCCGGACCACACCGCGCGCGGCAGCGCCGTCTCCGTGCGCGGCACCGTGCACTGGGTCACCCACCGCTCCGGCCCGGCCCGCGCCCTGGCCGCCACGCCCGGCGTCCGGGCCCGGCTGCCGCGGACCTTCCGCGCCGACGGCGAGGAGTGGGTGGTGTGGGTGACGGACGCCGAGGGAGACGACGCCCTGGAGTTCGCCCCCGCCACCGGCCTCACCCCGGGCGCGACCCCGCGCCGGCTCGCCGCCGGGCAGCTCGGCAGGGTGCTGGACCTCGCCATGGCCCCCGACGGCAGCCGGGCCGCCGTGGCCTCCCACGACGGGCGACTGCTGCTCGTGGAGCGGGAGACCGGCGAGGTGCGGGAGGTCGACCGCAGCGAGGACGGCGACGTGTCCGGGCTGGTCTTCTCGCCTGACTCGGCCTGGCTCGCCTGGTCCCACCCGGGCCCGCGGCCCCTGAGCCAGCTGAAGCTCGCCAACACCACCGACCTGTCGGTCACCGAGGCGACCCCGCTGCGCTTCCAGGACTACGCGCCCGCGTTCACGGCGGACGGCAAGCACCTCGCGTTCCTGTCGACCCGCTCCTTCGACCCCGTCTACGACGAGCACGTCTTCGACCTGGCCTTCGTCGAGGGCGCCCGGCCACACCTCATCACGCTCGCGGCGACCACGCCCTCCCCGTTCGGCCCGCAGCGGCACGGCCGGTCCTTCGAGGCGCCCGACCGGGAGGAGACCCCGGACAGCGAGGGCACCCCCACCACCCGCATCGACCTGGACGGCCTCGCCGACCGCATCGTGCCCTTCCCGGTGGAGGCCGCCCGCTACTCCAACCTGCGGGCCGCCAAGGACGGTGTGCTGTGGCTGCGCCACCCGGTCGCCGGGGTGCTCGGCGCGTCCCGGGCCACCCCCGACGACCCCGAGCCGAAGACCGAGCTGGAGCGCTACGACCTCGTCCAGCAGCGCATCGAGCATCTCGCCGTCGACGCCGACCACTTCGAGGTCAGCGGTGACGGCAAGCGGGTGCTGCTGTGGACCGACGGGCGGCTGAAGGTCGTCCCCAGCGACCGGCGCGCCTCGGGCGACGACGACAGCGACAGCAACATCACCGTCGACCTGAGCCGGGTCCGCCAGATGATCGACCCCGCCGCCGAGTGGCGGCAGATGTTCGACGAGAACGGCCGCATCATGCGCGACCACTTCTGGCGGCCGGACATGAGCGGCGTCGACTGGACCGGCGTGCTGGACCGCTACCGCCCGGTCGTGGAGCGGCTCGCCACCCATGACGACCTGGTGGACCTGCTGTGGGAGGTCCAGGGCGAACTCGGCACGTCCCACGCCTACGTCACCCCGCGCGGCGGATCCGGCGGCGGCCCCCGTCAGGGCCTGCTCGGCGCCGACCTCTCCCGCCACGAGGACGGCACCTGGCGCGTCGACCGCATCCTGCCCTCGGAGACCTCCGACCCGGACGCCCGCAGCCCGCTGGCCGCACCCGGCGTCGCGGTACGCCCCGGGGACGCCGTCGTGGCGGTCGCGGGGCAGCCCGTCGACCCCGTCACCGGCCCGGGCCCGCTGCTGATCGGCACGGCGAACAAGCCGGTGGAGCTGACCATCTCCCCGTCCGGTGGCGGCGACCCGCGGCACGCCGTCGTCGTCCCGGTCGCCGACGAGGAACCGCTGCGCTACCACGCCTGGGTCGCCGACCGCCGTGCCTACGTCCACGAGAAGTCCGGCGGCCGCCTCGGCTATCTCCACGTCCCGGACATGCAGGCGCCCGGCTGGGCGCAGATCCACCGCGACCTGCGCGTCGAGGTCGCCCGCGAGGGGCTGGTCGTCGACGTCCGCGAGAACCGCGGCGGTCACACCTCCCAGCTCGTCGTGGAGAAGCTCGCCCGCCGTGTGGTCGGCTGGGACCTGCCCCGCGGCATGCGGGCCGAGAGCTACCCGCGCGACGCTCCCCGTGGCCCGGTCGTCGCCGTCGCCAACGAGTTCTCCGGCTCCGACGGCGACATCGTCAACGCCGCGATCAAGGCCCTCGGCATCGGCCCCGTGGTCGGCACCCGCACCTGGGGCGGCGTCATCGGCATCGACAGCCGCTACCGCCTGGTCGACGGCACCCTGGTCACCCAGCCGAAGTACGCGTTCTGGCTGGAGGGTTACGGGTGGGGCGTGGAGAACCACGGCGTGGATCCCGACGTGGAAGTGGTGCAACGCCCCCAGGACCACGCGGCGGGCAGGGATGTGCAGCTCGACGAGGCCATCCGTATCGCGTTGGAGCGTCTGGAGACCGGTCCCGCGAAGACGCCCCCGGCGCTCCCCACGCTCTGAGGGGCGCGACCAGCCACAACGCACCCGCACCCGACGACGCTACGATGCCCGAGTCGGACCGTATTCGGCCAACCCCCGGAGGGAAAATGGCAGGGGAACCCCAGGACGACTGCCTGTTCTGCAAGATCGTCGCAGGCACGATCCCGGCGACGATCGTCCGCCAGACGGAGACGACCCTCGCGTTCCGCGACATCAACCCCCAGGCCCCCACGCACGTCCTGGTCATCCCCAAGGCGCACTACGAGAACGCCGGGGCCCTCGCCGCCGCCGACCCGGAGCTCACCGCGGACGTGCTCCGCGAGGCCCAGGCCGTCGCGGACGAGGAGAAGCTCGACAGCTACCGCCTCGTCTTCAACACCGGCAGCGGCGCCGGCCAGACCGTCTGGCACGTGCACGGCCACGTCCTCGGCGGCCGCGGCCTCGAGTGGCCCCCGGGATAACCGCCTTGTCCGTACGCGAACTCGTCGTCCTGGGCACCGCCAGCCAGGTCCCGACCCGGCACCGCAACCACAACGGCTACCTGCTGCGCTGGGACGGCGAGGGCATCCTGTTCGACCCCGGCGAGGGCACGCAGCGCCAGATGCTGCGCGCCGGGGTCGCCGCGCACGACCTGCACCGGATCTGCGTCACGCACTTCCACGGCGACCACAGCCTCGGCCTGGCCGGTGTGATCCAGCGCATCAACCTCGACAAAGTGCCGCACGGGGTCACCGCCCACTACCCCCGCTCCGGGCAGCGCTTCTTCGACCGGCTCCGGTACGCCACCGCCTACCGCGAGACCGTCGGCATCACCGAGGCGCCGGTCGACGCCGACGGGCCCCTCGCCCGCACCGGCGGCTACACCCTGGAGGCCCGGAAGCTGTCGCACCCGGTGGAGTCGTACGGCTACCGGATCGTCGAGCCCGACGGCCGCCGGATGCTGCCCGAGCGGCTCGCCGCGCACGGGGTGAAGGGCCCGGACGTGGGCCGGATCCAGCGCGAGGGCTCGCTCGGCGGGGTCACCCTGGAGGACGTCAGCGAGGTGCGGCGCGGGCAGCGGTTCGCGTTCGTCATGGACACCCGCCTGTGCGACGGCGTGTACGCGCTGGCCGAGGGCTGCGACCTGCTCGTCATCGAGTCGACGTTCCTCGACGAGGACGAGCGACTCGCCGTCGAGCACGGGCATCTGACCGCCGGCCAGGCCGCGCGGGTGGCCCGGGACGCGGGCGTGCGCCACCTGGTGCTCACCCACTTCAGCCAGCGTTACACCGAGCCGGACGAGTTCGAGCGGCAGGCCCGGGCCGCCGGGTACGAGGGCGAGCTGACCGTGGCGCATGATCTGCTCCGGGTGCCGGTTCCGAAGCGTCGGTGAAACGCCCGTACGATGCAGTGATGCCCATCCCCAAAGCCGAACTGCACCTTCACATCGAAGGCACCCTGGAACCGGAGCTCGCCTTCGAGCTCGCCACGCGCAACGGCCTCACGCTGCCCTACGCCGACACGGACGAGCTGCGTGAGGCGTACCGCTTCGAGGATCTCCAGTCGTTCCTGAACCTGTACTACGAGCTCATGGCCGTCCTGCGCACCGAGCGGGACTTCGAGGACCTGGCGAACGAGTACCTGGCCCGGGCCGCAGCGCAGGGCGTGCGCCACGCGGAGATCTTCTTCGACCCGCAGGCCCACACGGGCCGCGGTCTGGAGCTCGGCACGGTCGTCGAGGGGCTGTGGCGGGCACTGGGGCGCAGCGAGGAGAACCACGGCATCTCGACCCGGCTGATCCTGTGCTTCCTGCGTGACGAGTCCGCCGAGTCGGCCCTGGCGACCCTGGAGGCGGCCAGGCCCTACCTGGACCGGATCACCGGCGTCGGGCTGGACTCGGCGGAGGTCGGGCACCCGCCGGCGAAGTTCCGCGAGGTCTACCAGGCCGCCGCCGCGCTCGGGCTGCGGCGGGTCGCCCACGCGGGCGAGGAGGGGCCGCCGGAGTACATCACCGAGGCGCTGGACGTGCTCGGCGTCGAGCGGGTCGACCACGGGCTGCGCTGTGTGGAGGACCCGGCGCTGGTGGAGCGGCTGGTGCGGGACCGGGTGCCGCTGACGCTGTGCCCCCTGTCGAACGTCCGGCTGCGCACCGTCGACACCCTCGCCGACCACCCGCTGCCCGCCATGCTCGACGCGGGCCTGATGTGCACGGTCAACTCCGACGACCCGGCCTACTTCGGCGGCTACGCCGGGGACAACTTCGACGCCGTGGGCGCGACCCTCGGGCTGGACGGGGAGCGGCTGCGCGAGCTGGCCCGCAACTCCTTCCTCGCCTCCTTCCTGGAGGACGACGAGGAGCTGCGGGCGCGGTACCTCGCCGAGGTCGAGGCGTACACCTTCCCCTAGCGGGCTCTCACAGGACCTCCGACCCCGCCTTGCCGTAGGCGCGCTGGGCGGGGACGGCCGGGGTGTCCACGGGGATCTCCACCACGTGCTGCTCCGGTGCGCCGATCTCGGGAATCGCGCCCGTGGGCGTGCCCGTGGCGGCGGCGACCAGGGCGGCCGGGTGCCCGCCGCGGCGGCGGATCGCGCCGGGCAGCAGCGGGCGCCCGCCGGTGTGCACGGCGACGGCGGTCATCGGCAGCGCGATCACCAGCAGACCGGCGCCGAGGACCAGGCCCATGACCGGGAAGCCGGCCTGCGCCGACAGCACGCTGCCGGTCAGCGGCCCCGCGGCCGTGCCCAGTGAGGACGCCGAGCCGACCAGCACCGCCCAGCGCCCGCGCGGGTCGAGCGAGGCTGCCAGCCCGATCAGGTACGACAGCACCACCGGGTACAGCGTGTTCCAGGCGATCTCGCCGGCCGCGAAGCTGCCGAGGCCGGTCGCGGAGGCGCTGACGGCGATGCAGCCGGCGATGAGAACCGTGCCCAGGCCGATCGGCACGGCCCGTCCGAGCCGCGCGCCCAGGGCACCGGCCGCGAGCACGCCGGCCAGTCCGGCGCCCAGGGCCACGGCGAACACGGCACCGACGGTGGCCTCGCCGAGGTGGGCCTGCTCCAGCCCGATGCGTCCGCTCACGCCCCACAGGGAGTTCTGGGCGAGCGACCAGCAGACCATGGCGGCGGCCAGCACCAGGCCGGAACGGGCGTGCGGCAGGCGGGCCTTGTCCTGCCGGGCCGGTGCGGCGGGCACACCGGAGGGGAGCCGGCCGGTCAGCGGCCACACGGCCAGGGCCGTGAGGGCGATCGCGGACAGCGGCAGACCGTGCCCCGGGCCCAGGTGCGGAACCGTCAGGTACACGGTGCCCGCGAGGGCGGAGACGCTCAGCAGCCCGGCGGTGGAGGCCCGGTGGGGATCCTGCTGGGCGGCGATGAGGGTGGCGGCGACGGTGGTGGCCGTGCCGGAGCCGAAGCCGCCGACCATCGCGCCGGCGACGACGGCCGGGACGGCGGAGGTCAGCGCCGCGCCGCCGTAGCCGACGACGGCCAGGACCAGGCCGAGCCGGGCGAGGGTGCGGGCGCCGATCCGCTCGACCCGGGAGGCCAGGGCGAATCCGGCGGCGGCCGAACTCAGCAGCAGCGCGCTGCCGACGGCACCGGCCTGGGTGGCGGAGAGCGGAAGGGCCGAGTCGAGCCGCCCGACGGTGGTCGGGAGCAGGTACGGAGCGAGGTACCCGGCCGTGAAAAGGGCGACGAGGGGCCAGGGGGTGGTGCGGGGGGCGAGCACGGGCGTTCCCAGGGCATGCGAAAGGAGCGGCAGAAAAGGGGGATGGGGCGACGACCGTCGACGGACAGGAACGCGCGGGCAATTTGTATCAAGCAAGTACTCGGGCACGGGAGCCCGGGGGGTGTGATCTGGCGCACGTCGCGTTTGGGGTGGTGAAGCCCGGGTAAACGAGCCCCGTTTCCCGGGTTCTCCGGGGGTTGCCGGCGCTCCTCGCGCGCGTTTCCGCTAGCGCCAGTGCACCGACCCGGCGCCCGTCGGCACCGTCGCCTCGATCTTGGCCCGGATCTCCCGCATCACGGCGACGATCCGCTCCTCGTGCTCCGGGGTGAGCCGGGCCACCGGCACCGAGCAGCTGATCGCGTCCTGCGCGGGGGTGTCGTAGCGCAGCGCGAAACCGAAGCCGGCGATGCCGGGCACGCCCTCCTCGCGGTCCACGGACCAGCCGCGGTCCCGGATCCGGGCGAGGTCGGCCGCCAGGGACTCCCGGCCGGTGTGCGAATTGAGGGTCAGCGCCTCGTACGGCCCCTCGGGCAGCTCCTCGTCGGGGCGTTCCGCGAGCAGTGCCTTGCCCAGGGCGCCGGCGTGCGCGGGCAGCCGCCGCCCCACCCTGCTGATCGTCCTGAGGTACTCGTGCGACTCCCGCGTCGCCAGGTACGCCACGTCACGGCCGTCCAGCCGGCCCATGTGGATGGTCTCGCCGAGCGCCTCGGACGCCTCGTCGAGGTACGGCCGCACGACCCGGACGCGGGGGTCGGAGTCGAGGTAGCTCGTGCCGGTGAGCAGGGCGTGGATGCCGATGCCGTACAGCGAGCCGGTGATGTCGGTGCGGACCCAGCCGCGCGAGGCCAGGGTCTGCAGCAGCGCGTACATGGAGCTGCGGGGCACGCCGAGCGCGTCGGCCAGCTCCTGGAGCCGGGCCGGGCGGTCGCCGCGCGCCGCGAGGAGTTCCAGCAGCTCGACCGTGCGCGCCGCGGACTTCACCTCGCGGACGCCCCCTGTGTCTGACATGGGCCGATCGTAATCGTCCCGCTGCGCCTGGTTGACGGTCCCTGTTCACCCACCTAACCCTGTTCACCCACCTAACCTTCGTTCTCATCCATGGATGACGTCCACATAAGGAGATACCCGTGAGCGCTGGACCGGTGGCGGTCGCGCGGCGGCTGCGGGAGGGCATGGCGGGCGGCGTGCTGTCGTTCCCGCTGACCGCCTTCCGCGACGACGGCGGCCTCGACCCGGACGGCTTCCGCCGCCACGTCGCCGAGCGGCTCGCCGCCGCGCCCGGCGCCGTCTTCCCCGCCTGCGGCACCGGGGAGTTCTTCTCCCTGGACGAGGACGAGTACCGGCAGGTCGTCACCATCGCCGTCGAGGAGGCGGCCGGCCGCGTCCCCGTCGTCGCGGGCACCGGCTACGGCTGGGCGCAGGCCGCCCGGTTCGCGCGCGTCGCCGAGGACGCCGGAGCCGACGCGCTCCTGGTCCTGCCGCACTACCTCGTCGCCGCCCCGCAGGACGGCCTGGTCGCCCAGCTGGAGCAGCTCGCCGCCCGCACCCCGCTGCCCCTGATCGCCTACCAGCGCGGGCAGGTGGCCTTCACCGCCGACTCGCTCCGGCGCGTCGCCGCCCTGCCGACCGTCATCGGCCTCAAGGACGGCCACAGCGACCTCGACCGGCTGCAGCGCCTCACGCTCGCCGCGCCCGAGGACTTCCTGTTCTTCAACGGGGCCGCCACCGCCGAGGTCCAGGCCCGCGCCTACGCCGCCGTCGGCGTGCCGGCCTACTCCTCCGCCGTCCACGCCTTCGCCCCAGAGATCGCCGACGCCTTCTTCGCCGCCCTGCGCGACGACGACCACGGAACGGTCGACAAGCTGCTGCGCGACTTCTACGTCCCGTTCGTCGACCTGCGCGACCGCGTCCCCGGGTACGCCGTGTCCCTGGTCAAGGCCGCCGCCCGGCTGCGCGGCCGGCCGGTGGGCCCCGTACGCGCCCCGCTCACCGACCCCTCGCCCGCCGACCTGGCCGCTCTCGGTGCCCTCCTCACGGCCGGACTCGACCTCGTGGGAGCCGCGCTGTGACCTCACGCCACGGACGTCCGCCTGCCCCCGGTCCCGGCCGTCCGGTCAGCGGCCTGAACGGGCTGTCCACGCCCGCGGACGGGGTTGGCGACCGCGACGACGCGGCGGCCGCGCGGGTCGCCGGCTCCGCGTGGCGGGTGCTCTCGGTGCCGCGCTGGTGAGGCGCGAGGTCCACGGGGGCGTGCGGAGGTCCCGCGCGAGCTGACGGACCGGGTGAGGCAGGCGTGATCGGCGTCACGTTGTCGGTGATGTGGTGCAGACTGGCCTGATCCGCACCACGTCAGGGAGCGCATCGTGATCGCGTCCACCGCCCCGGCCGGAAAGGGCCCGGCCGGAAAGGGATCGCACCGCCAGAGCCAGGTCGATCCCCTCGCCCCCCTGCGCACGCCGGACGACCCGCCCTGGGACGTCTACCTCACCGGCACGGTCTTCCTCGACATCATCTTCACCGGCCTCGACTCCGCCCCGGTGCGCGGGACGGAGTCCTGGGCGCGCGGGATGGGGTCGAGCCCCGGCGGCGTCGCCAACATGGCCACCGCGCTCGCCCGCCTCGGCCTGCGCACGTCCCTCGCCGCGGCCTTCGGCGACGACCACTACGGCGACTACTGCTGGGACGCCCTGGAGCACGGCGAGGGCATCGACCTCTCCCCCTCGCGCACGGTCCCCGGCTGGCACTCCCCGGTGACCGTCTCCATGGCCTACGAGGGCGAGCGCACGATGGTCTCGCACGGCCACGAGCCGCCCCCCGAGGAACCCGCCCCCGAGTGCCCGCCCCGCGCCCGCGCCGCCGTCGCCTCCCTCGCGCCCGGCGTCAGCGCGCCCTGGATCGCCCAGGCCGCGAGCAAGGGCACCCGGGTCTTCGGCGACGTCGGCTGGGACGACACCGGCGCGTGGGACCTCGCCGGCCTGCCCGACCTGCGGCACTGCGAGGCGTTCCTGCCGAACGCGGAGGAGGCCATGCGGTACACGGGGGCGGACTGCCCACGGGCCGCCGCGCACGCCCTCACCGAGTACGTGCCGCTGGCCGTGGTCACCCTCGGGGCGGACGGGGCCTACGCGGTGGACCGGCGGACCGGGGAGACGGCCGAGGTGCCCGCGATCGAGGTCGAGGCGCTCGACCCGACCGGCGCCGGGGACGTGTTCGTCGCCGGGTTCGTGACCGGGACGCTGGCCGACTGGCCGCTCGCGGACCGGCTGGCCTTCGCCGGGCTGACGGCGGCGCTGTCGGTGCAGGAGTTCGGCGGGTCGCTGTCGGCTCCGGGCTGGTCGGAGATCGCGGCGTGGTGGCGCAGGGTGCAGTCCGTCGAGGGCCAGTCGGCGGTGGCGCTGGAGCGGTACGGCTTCCTCGCCGACCTGGTGTCGGAGGAGCTGGTGCGGCCCTGGCCGCTGCGCAGAGCCGTCCCCACGATCGGCTTCCGGCGCTCGGCGTGACCGGCCGCCCGGCCACTGGTGAGAAGCCCCGCCCCAAAACCCCTACGGCGTTGTCACCGCCCCGTCGTACCCTGGGAATCGCGAGGCCGCCCTCAGCTACGCGGCCGTGACGAGGAGGAACCGCAGGCCTTCAGCGCCGGCCCATGACTCAGACACCCACAGCTCACACCCCCGCGCAGGAGCAGGCGAGAGCACAGTTCACCGTCCCCGCCCAGCACCCCATGGTGACCGTCCTGGGGTCCGGCGATTCCCTCCTGCGCGTGATCGAGAAGGCCTTCCCGGCGGCCGACATCCACGTCCGGGGCAATGAGATCAGCGCGGTCGGCGACCCGAAGGACGTCGCCCTCATTTCGCGCGTGTTCGACGAGATGATGCTGGTGCTCCGCACCGGGCAGCCGATGACGGAGGACGCAGTGGAACGCTCGATCGCCATGCTGAAGGCGAGCGACAACGGCGAGAGCGACGGCCAGGAGACCCCGGCCCAGGTGCTCACGCAGAACATCCTGTCCTCGCGCGGCCGCACGATCCGCCCCAAGACGCTCAACCAGAAGCGCTACGTGGACGCGATCGACAAGCACACCATCGTCTTCGGCATCGGCCCGGCCGGTACCGGCAAGACGTACCTGGCGATGGCCAAGGCCGTGCAGGCCCTGCAGTCCAAGCAGGTCAACCGCATCATCCTGACCCGCCCGGCGGTCGAGGCCGGCGAGCGCCTCGGCTTCCTGCCCGGCACGCTCTACGAGAAGATCGACCCCTACCTGCGCCCGCTGTACGACGCGCTGCACGACATGCTCGACCCGGACTCGATCCCGCGCCTGATGGCGGCGGGCACGATCGAGGTCGCGCCGCTCGCCTACATGCGCGGCCGCACGCTCAACGACGCCTTCATCATCCTGGACGAGGCCCAGAACACGAGCCCCGAGCAGATGAAGATGTTCCTCACCCGCCTCGGCTTCGACTCGAAGATCGTGATCACGGGTGACGTGACGCAGGTCGACCTCCCGGACGGGACCAAGTCCGGTCTGCGGCAGGTCCAGGACATCCTGGACGGCGTGGAGGACGTGCACTTCTCGCGGCTGTCGTCGCAGGACGTCGTCCGGCACAAGCTGGTGGGCCGTATCGTCGACGCGTACGAGCAGTACGACACGGAGCACGGCACCCAGAACGGCGCGCACAAGAGCCGCGGCAAGTCCGGGCACAAGGGGAAGTAGACACACACAGCACCATGTCGATCGACGTCAACAACGAGTCCGGAACCGAGGTCGACGAGCAGGCGATCCTCGACATCGCCCGCTACGCGCTCGCGCGGATGCGCATCCACCCGCTCTCCGAGCTCTCGGTGATCGTTGTGGACACCGACGCCATGGAGCAGCTCCACATCCAGTGGATGGACCTCCCCGGCCCGACGGATGTCATGTCCTTTCCGATGGACGAGCTGCGCCCGCCGTCCAAGGACGACGACGAGCCCCCGCAGGGGCTGCTCGGCGACATCGTGCTGTGCCCGGAGGTCGCCGAGAAGCAGGGCAGGGAAGCGGAGACGCAGCACTCCATGGACGAGGAGCTCCAGCTCCTCACCGTCCACGGTGTGCTGCACCTGCTCGGCTACGACCACGAGGAACCGGACGAGAAGGCCGAGATGTTCGGCCTCCAGGCGGCCATCGTGGACGGCTGGCGCGCGGAGCGGGGCCTGACCGGCCCGTCCCCGGCGCCGACGGTCTCGTAGCCGCCGATGAGTCCGCAACTCGCCCTGGGCGCCATCGCCCTGGTCGTCGTGGCCTGGCTCGCCGCCTGCGCGGAGGCGGGCCTCGCGCGTGTCTCCAGCTTCCGCGCCGAGGAGGCCGTGCGCTCCGGCCGCCGCGGCAGCGCCAAGCTCTCCCAGGTCGCCGCCGACCCGACCCGCTACCTGAACGTGGCGCTGCTGGTCCGCGTCGCCTGCGAGATGGCCGCAGCCGCGCTGATCACGTACGGCTGTCTGCAGGAGTTCGACGGCACCACCGAGGCCCTGCTGATCGCCATCGCGGTCATGGTCCTCGTGTCGTACGTCGCCGTCGGGGTCTCGCCGCGCACGATCGGCCGCCAGCACCCGCTGAACACGGCCACGGTCTCCGCGTACGTCCTGGTGCCGCTGGCCCGGATCATGGGCCCGATCCCGTCGCTGCTGATCCTCATCGGCAACGCGCTCACCCCGGGCAAGGGCTTCCGGCGCGGCCCGTTCGCCTCCGAGGCGGAGCTGCGCGCGCTGGTCGACCTCGCCGAGAAGGAGTCGCTCATCGAGGACGAGGAGCGCCGCATGGTGCACTCGGTCTTCGAACTGGGCGACACCCTGGTCCGCGAGGTCATGGTGCCGCGCACGGACCTGGTGGTCATCGAGCGCTTCAAGACGATCCGTCAGGCCCTCACCCTCGCCCTGCGCTCCGGCTTCTCGCGCATCCCGGTCACCGGCGAGAGCGAGGACGACATCGTCGGGATCGTGTATCTGAAGGACCTGGTCCGCAAGACGCACATCAGCCGCGAGGCCGAGTCCGAGCAGGTGTCCACGGCCATGCGCCCGGCGTTCTTCGTGCCCGACACCAAGAACGCCGGCGATCTGCTGCGCGAGATGCAGAAGGAACGCAACCACGTCGCCGTCGTCATCGACGAGTACGGCGGCACGGCCGGCATCGTCACCATCGAGGACATCCTGGAGGAGATCGTCGGCGAGATCACCGACGAGTACGACCGGGAACTGCCGCCCGTGGAGGAGCTCGGCGAGGACCGCTTCCGGGTCACCGCCCGCCTCGACATCGGCGACCTGGGCGAGCTGTACGGCCTGGAGGAGTTCGACGACGAGGACGTCGAGACGGTCGGCGGTCTGCTCGCCAAGGCGCTGGGCCGGGTGCCCATCGCCGGGGCGTCGTCCGTGGTGGCCCTGCCCGACGGCCGTGAACTGCGCCTGACCGCTGAGGCCGCGGCCGGCCGCCGGAACAAGATCGTGACCGTGCTCGCGGAGCCGGTGGACCCGCCCGAGCTGCCCCGGGAGGAGAAGCCGGAGTGACCCCTCGGGAACTGCGCGCGTTCTGCCTGTCGTTCAACGCGGCGGAGGAGGACTTCCCCTTCAGCCCGGAGATCTCGGTGTTCAAGGTGCGGGGCAAGCTCTTCGCCCTCTCCTTCCTGGACGCGCGCCCCCTGAAGGTCAACCTCAAGTGCGACCCCGACGAGGCGGTCCGCCTGCGCCGCGAGCACGAGGGGCTCATCGTGCCGGGCTGGCACATGAACAAGCGCCACTGGAACACGGTCACCGCCGACGGCAGCCTCCCGGACCGGCTGGTCCGGGAGCTCGTCGAGGACTCCTACGACCTCGTCGTGGCCGGCCTGCCGCGAGCGGACCGCCTCCGTCTCGACCGCCCCTAGTGCTTCCGTATGCTCGGATCATGACCGACAGCAGCGCGCTCGACCCCGAGGACCGCAAGATCGTCACCTTGGCCCGTTCCGCGCGGGCCCGCAACGGCGTGCCCGAGGGGGCTGCCGTGCGCGACGAGACCGGACGTACCTATGTCGCGGGCACGGTGTCCCTCGACTCCCTGCGGCTCAGCGCCCTGCGCACGGCGGTGGCGATGGCCGTGGCCTCGGGGGCGCGGTCGCTGGAGGCGGCGGCGGTGGTGACCGAGGCGGAGTCGCTGCCCGAGGAGGACCGGGCGGCCGTACGGGACCTCGGCAGCGCGCAGACGCCCGTCCTGCTGGCGGGGCTCGACGGGACGGTCCGCAGCACGGTCACCGCCGGCTGAACCCCGCCGCAACCGCCGGACCTCAGGCGGGTTTTCCGCCTTGCCGCTGCCTGCGCCCGGGCGCACCCACCGAGCACGACCGCGAGCGCGGCCCCGGGGTCACAGCGCGTCGGGGCCGCGCTCGCCCGTGCGCACCCGCACCACCGTGTCCACGGGCAGCGCCCACACCTTGCCGTCGCCGATCTTGCCGGTGTGCGCGGCCTTCACGACCGCGTCGATGACGGCCTCGGCGTCCGCGTCCTCCACGACGACCTCGATCCGGACCTTCGGCACCAGATCGACCTGGTACTCCGCGCCCCGGTACACCTCCGTGTGGCCGCGCTGCCGGCCGTAGCCGCTGGCCTCGGAGACGGTCAGGCCGTGCACGCCCATTTCCTGCAGGGCGTTCTTGACCTCGTCGAGGCGGTACGGCTTGACGATCGCGGTGATGAGCTTCATGCCTGGGGGGTGACCTTCTGGGCGGGGGAGACGACGGAGGAGGAGACCGGGGCGCCGTGGCCCAGGACCCCGTGATCGTAGGCCGTCTCGGCGTGCACCGTAAGGTCCAGGCCGGTCTGCTCCTGCTCCTCGCTCGCGCGCAGGCCCATCGTGACCTCGATCAGCTTGCCGATCCCGTACGTCACCCCGAACGCGTACGCCGCGACGACCACCACGGCCACCAGCTGCCTGCCCAGCTGGCCGAGCCCGCCGCCGTACAGCAGGCCCTCGGCGCCGCCGGTCATCTCCTCGACGGCGAAGACGCCGATGAGGAGGGTGCCGATGACCCCGCCGACCAGATGGACGCCGACGACGTCCAGGGAGTCGTCGTAGTTCAGCTTGAACTTCCAGCTCACGGCGTACGAGCACACCGTGCCGGCGGTGAGGCCGACGACCAGGGCGCCGAGCAGGGAGACGGACCCGCACGACGGTGTGATGGCGACCAGGCCCGCGACCGCGCCGGAGGCGGCGCCCAGCGTGGTCGGGTGGCCGTCGCGCTTCTGCTCGACGAAGAGCCAGCCGAGCAGGCCGGTGCAGCCCGCGGCGAGGGTGTTGAGGAACGCGGCCGCCGCGAGGCCGTTGGCGCCGAGCGCGGAGCCGGCGTTGAAGCCGAACCAGCCGAACCACAGCAGCCCGGCGCCCAGCATCACCATGGGCAGGTTGTGCGGCCGCATGGCCTCCTTCTTGAAGCCCATGCGCGGGCCCAGGACCAGGCACAACGCCAGTCCCGAGGCGCCGGAGACGATCTCCACGGGGAGCCCGCCCGCGAAGTCGAGCGCGCCGAGCCGCTCCAGGATCCAGCCGCCCGGGCCCCACACCCAGTGCGCGACCGGAACGTATACGAGCAGCGCCCATACCGGTACGAAGACCAGCCAGGCCCCGAACTTGGCCCGGTCGGCGACCGCGCCGCTGACCAGCGCGGCCGTGATGATCGCGAAGGTGAGCTGGAAGGTGGCGAACAGCAGCGTGGGGACCGTGCCCTGCACGCTGTCCGGGCCGAGGCCGGCCATGCCGGCGTGGCCGAGCCCGCCGATGAGCCCTCCCGCGGCGTCCTCGCCGAAGGCCAGCGAGTAGCCGGCCGCCAGCCACACCACCGTCACCAGGGCGATCGACACGAAGCTCATCATCAGCATGTTCAGGACGCTCTTGGTGCGGACCATGCCGCCGTAGAAGAGGGCCAGGCCCGGGGTCATCAGCAGGACGAGGGCGGTGGCGGCGAGCAGCCAGGCGGTGTCGCCGGTGTCGGCGTGTGCGGCGGCCAGGGGCACGGGGTCTCCAACGGGTGGACGCTGCGGGGGCTCGTCAGAGGTTCACGGGTGTGCGTTTCCGGCGGCGCACGGCCGTGTTTCCGCGGTGTTTCGTTGCGTGAGGGTTTCGGAAAGCTCACCCGGCCGGGCGTGCGCGGGCCGCGGTGCGGAGGGGTCGGTTGGATCAGGGAGAATGGGCGGCATGAGCGTTCGCATGCAGTCATCCGAAGAGTCGGGCGAGACCGTCCACCGCGCCGGCTTCGCCTGCTTCGTGGGCCGTCCCAACGCGGGCAAGTCCACGCTGACGAACGCTCTGGTCGGGCAGAAGGTGGCGATCACCTCCAACCGGCCGCAGACGACGCGGCACACCGTGCGGGGCATCGTGCACCGGCCGGACGCGCAGCTGATCCTGGTGGACACCCCGGGGCTGCACAAGCCGCGCACGCTGCTCGGCGAGCGTCTGAACGACGTGGTGCGCACCACCTGGGCCGAGGTCGACGTGATCGGCTTCTGCCTGCCGGCCAACGAGAGGATCGGCCCGGGCGACCGGTTCATCGCCAAGGAGCTCGCGGGCATCAAGAAGTCGCCGAAGGTCGCGATCGTCACCAAGACGGACCTCGTCGACGGCAAGACCCTGGCCGAGCAGCTGATCGCGATCGACCAGCTCGGCAAGGAGCTGGGCATCGAGTGGGCGGAGATCGTCCCGGTCTCGGCGGTCGGCGACAAGCAGGTCGAGCTGCTGGCGGACCTGCTGATCCCGATGCTCCCGGAGGGCCCCGCCCTCTACCCCGAGGGCGACCTGACGGACGAGCCGGAGCAGGTCATGGTGGCCGAGCTGATCCGCGAGGCGGCCCTGGAGGGCGTGCGCGACGAGCTGCCGCACTCCATCGCGGTCGTGGTGGAGGAGATGCTCCCGCGCGAGGACCGCCCCGCCGACAAGCCCCTCCTCGACATCCACGCCAACCTCTTCATCGAGCGCCCCAGCCAGAAGGGGATCATCATCGGCCCCAAGGGCAAGCGCCTGAAGGAGGTCGGCATCAAGTCCCGCAAGCAGATCGAGGCGCTGCTGGGCACGCCGGTCTTCCTCGACCTGCACGTCAAGGTGGCCAAGGACTGGCAGCGCGACCCCAAGCAGCTACGGCGTCTGGGCTTCTGACGGGGTCAGGTCCTGCAGGCCCACCACCCGCAGCAGCCGTAGCCGCTCGTACGACTCCGTGCCAGGGCGGGCGGTGTGGACGATCAGTTGCTGGTTGTGGTCGGAGTTGACGAGGACCTCGCAGTCGAGTTCCAGGACGCCGACCACGGGGTGCCGGAAGCGTTTGGTCGAGGCGCGCCGGACGGCGACCTCGTGCTCGTCCCAGAGGCGGGCGAACTCCTCGCTCCCGGCGCGTAGTTCGGCGACCAGCGCGGCGGGCTCCGGGTCCGTGGGACGGGCCGCCGCCACCGCGCGCAGGCCGGCCACCTGCTCGCGGGCGCGCTCCGGGCGGTCCTCGGGCGGGAAGAGCGCCTGGGCCGAGGGGTCCAGGAAGAACCGCCGGAGCATGTTGCGCTCGCGCGGCGGGCGGGCGAGCAGGTCACCGCTCAGCGCCCGCGACATCGCGTTCTGCGCGAGGACCTCGCCGCAGTCGGTGACGACCAGGGCCGGGCAGTCGTGCAGCCGGTCCAGGACCAGCAGCAGCCCCGGGCGAACGTGCGTGCTCGTCGCCGCACGGCGGGGCGGTTCCTCGCCGGTCAGATGGAAGAGGTGGTCTCGCTCGTCCTCCGTCAGGCGCAGCGCGCGGGCCAGCGCGCTGAGCATCTGGCGCGAGGGGCGCGGGCCCCGGGACTGCTCCAGCCGCGTGTAGTAGTCCACGGACATGCCGGCCAGCTGGGCCACCTCCTCGCGGCGCAGCCCCGGCGTACGGCGGCGGGGCCCGGCTGTGAGGCCCGCGTCGGAGGGCTCCAGGCGGGCGCGGCCGCGGCGCAGGAAGTCGGCGAGTTCGGCTCGGTTCACCCCTCCAGGGTGCGGGAGGCCGGCCGGCTTATCCAGGGACTGCCGATCCCCTGATGAGGAGGTCTCTCCCGGTCGCCGTCCCGTCCGCCGAGGCTGGTCACCGACGACAGGCGACACAGTGCGTGAGGAGCACATCATGCTGACATTGGTGACCGGTACGACGGGACAGGTCGGACGGCGCTTCGTGCCCCGGCTGCTGGCACAGCGGCGGCCGGGGGAGCAGGTGCGGGTCCTGGTGCGGGACGCGGCCCGCGGTGAGCGCTTCGCGGAGCTGGGCGCCCAGGTGGCCGTGGGGGACCTGCGGGAGGAGGAGACGCTCGGCAAGGCGCTCGCCGGAGTGGATGCGGTGGTGAACGTCGCCG
Organism: Streptomyces sp. XY006; assembly: GCF_002237655.1. GTDB lineage: Bacteria > Actinomycetota > Actinomycetes > Streptomycetales > Streptomycetaceae > Streptomyces > Streptomyces levis. The sequence goes on along the minus strand of NZ_NOKT01000024.1, from coordinate 122,389 downwards.
CCTCCTTCCGCGGGGTGCCGGACGAGGAGGCGTGGGCCGTCAACCGGGACGCGGCGGTGGCGCTGGGACGGGCCGCGCGGAACGCCGGAGTGGCGCGCTTCGTCCAGGTGAGCACGGGCAACGTCTACGGCACCGGGCGGGGACGCCCGCTGACCGAGGAGGACGAGAGCCTCCCCGGCGGCCGGATGTGGGGCGCCTACCCCGCGTCCAAGGCCGAGGCCGAGCGCGAACTGCTCGCGATGGAGGGGCTGGACGTCCGGATCGGGCGGCTCCCCTTCGTCTACGGCGAGGGCGACCCGCATCTCGCCGACGCCATGCGCTGGGCGCCGGACTGGGCCCCGCACCAGCGCCTGCAGATGGCCCATCACGCGGACGTCGCCCAGGCCCTGATGCGGCTGCTGTACGCCCCGGGCATCGCCGGCCGGGTCTACAACGTCGCCGACGACGCCCCCGTCACGACGGTCGAGCTGTACGGGCTCAACGGCATCGAGGTGCCCGCCGCGCTGTACGGGAACACGGATTCCGACCCGTGGCACGGGATCATGTCCAACCGGCGCATCCGCCGGGAGCTCGGCTTCCGGCCCATCTACCCGAGCGTCTGGACGGCCCGGGACGCCGGCGCCCTCTAGAGGCAGGCGGGTATCAGTCCACGCCCCTGATCCGTCCCACCAGCACCGCCCCCGCCAGACCGATCACGGCCGCCACCAGGTACAGCACCCGGTAGCCGCCCAGGTACGTCACGATCGGCGCGGCGAGGGCGGGCGCCGCGACCTGTGGCAGGGCGTTGGCCACGTTGATCACACCCAGGTCCTTGCCGCGGTCCAGCGCCGTCGGCAGGACATCGGTCATCAGCGCGAAGTCGACCGAGGTGAACACCCCGAAGCCGACCCCCAGGACCGCCGCCGCGACGATCGCGCCGGGCCAGGTCTGCCAGCCGGCCAGGGCCGCCGTGGCCACCGCCATCAGCAGGCCCGACCAGATCACGAACGGCTTGCGGCGGCCCGTGCGGTCCGACCACACGCCGCCCACGACGACCGTGGCGAGCAGGGTCGCGCCGTTCACGGCCGTCAGGATCAGCACGCCCTTGTCGGGATCGCCGTAGTGCAGGCGGTCCCGCAGGTAGTACAGCAGGTACAGCAGGACGAGCGCGTTGCTGAGGTTGATCAGGAAACGGGTCAGCCAGGCCCAGGCCAGGTCCGGATACCGGCGCGGGCTCAGCCGGAACCCGGCCAGGAAGCCGCGCCACGACCAGGCGGGCCGGTCCGCCGCCGCCAGCCGCAGATCCTGGTGGCGGACGACGTACGGCAGCACGCCCACCGCCGTGAACACCGCGCACGCCGCGTACCCGGCCCCGATGCCCCCGGCCACCGTCGCGAGACCCGTCCCGCCGACCACGCCGAGGATCTGGGCCGCGCCCAGCCAGCCGCCCACCGAGCCCCGCTGGAGCCGCGGCACCCGGTCCGGCACCGCCGCCGTCACCGCCGCGAACGCCGCGTTCAGGGTCAGCTGGACCAGGCACCAGCCGGCCGCCATCGTCCACACACCGCCCGCGCCCGCGAGCAGCAGCAGCGACAGCGCCCCGCCCGCCGCCCCGGCCACGATCCATGGCGTACGGCGGCCCCGGCGGGAGGTGGTCCGGTCCGAGAGCGCGCCGAAGAAGGGGTTGGAGACCAGCGACACCGCCGCGCCCGCGCCCGTCACCCACGCCAGCATCGTCTCCTTGGACATGCCGGAACCCGGTGCGAAGTCCTCCGCCTGGGAGGCCAGCAGAATCTGCAGCGGGCCGTACCAGCCCACCCAGATGGCGCCGTTGGCCAGCGACAGGGACGCCGTCCAGCCCCGTCCGACCCGTTCGACGGGCTCGGCGAGCGCCGCCGGTGCGCCTCCCGAGAGGTCGGTCATCTCTGCGCCCGGAGCACGTCCCGCAGCCAGCGGTAGGACGCCTTCGGCGTGCGCCGCTGCGTCGCGTAGTCCACGTGCACGAGCCCGAACCGGCGCTCGTAGCCCTCCGCCCACTCGAAGTTGTCCAGCAGCGACCAGACGAAGTAGCCGCGCACGTCGACCCCCGCTTCCAGCGCCCGGTGCAGGGCCCGCAGATGGCCGTCCAGATAGGCGATGCGGTCCTGGTCGTCCACGCCCGGGTACGAGCAGCCGTTCTCGGTGATGACGACCGGCGGGAGGCGGTCGCCGTAGCGGTCGCGGAAGGCGGTGAGGACCTCCGTGAGGCCCTCCGGTACGACGGGCCAGCCGAAGTCGGTCACCGGGTGGCCCTCGATCTCCCGCACGGAGAAGGGCAGTTCCGCCGGCATGGTGACCCCGCCGAAGTCGATCTCCGTGCCCTGCGGTGCGCCCACCCGGGTCGGGGCGTAGTAGTTGACGCCGTACCAGTCGATCGGCTCGGCGATCACCTTCAGATCGGCCTCGACGTCCCCGGGCATCAGCGCCTCGATGCCGTCCGGGTAGCGGCCCAGCAGCAGCGGATCGGCGAACAGCCGGTTCAGCAGCAGGTCGTAGAAGTCCGCCGCCTCCACGTCCGCCGCCTCCGTCGAGGCCGCCCAGGTCGGTCCGTGCGAGTTGGCGATGCCGATGCCCGTGGCGCCGGCGGCGCGCAGGGCGCGTACGGCCAGGCCATGGGCGAGCAGCTGGTGGTGGGCGACCGGCAGCGCGTCGAACATCAGCCGTCTGCCCGGCGCGTGCACGCCCAGGGCGTGGCCCAGCAGGGTGTGCTCGGCGGGCTCGTTCAGCGTGATCCACCGGCTGACGCGGTCCCCGAGCCGGCCGGCGACCAGCGCGACGTACTCGGCGAAGCGCGCGGCCGTGTCGCGCTCCAGCCAGTCCAGGTCCGCCGGCAGGTCCCAGTGGAACAGCGTCGGCACCGGGCGGACGTCCGCCGCGCACAGGTCGTCCACCAGCCGGTCGTAGAAGTCCAGGCCGCCCTCGGAGCGCACCCGCGGCCAGGAGACGGAGAAGCGGTAGGCGTTCACGCCCAGGTCCGCAAGGAGCGCCACGTCCTCGCGGTGGCGGTGGAAGTGGTCGCAGGCCACCGCCGCCGTCGAACCGTCCTTGACCCGCCCGGGCTCGGCCGTGAAGGCGTCCCACACCGACGGCTCGCGCAGCTCGGCCGCGCCCTCGATCTGGTGCGCCGAGGTGGACACGCCCCACAGGAAGCCGGGCGGGAAGCGGGGGATCGGGGTGCCTGCGTCAGTCGCCATGCGCGGGATCATCCGTACCCGCGGTAACGGAAGTCAACGGCCGGGCGGGAAAAGGCCGTTACGCGCCCTCCTTCAGGACGCGCGAGATCAGCCCGCGCTGTTCCTCGGTGAGCCGGGGATCCGCGGCGTACACCGTCCTGCCGTCCACGGTGATCTGGTAGGCGAACCCGTCCGGCACCCCGATCGGCGGCGTGGTCCGGCCGTCCGCGAGCGCCCGCTCGGCCAGCGCGTGCCACTCGGCGGCATCGGAGCGGCCCGAGGTGTCCACCTCGGCGTGCCGCTCGATGCCCGCGAATCCGCCCGTGCGCCTCACCTGAATACGCATGGCACCTGTCTAGTACGGAACTACAGCGTCCGCACCCCGACCTGCTCCCAGGCCTTCGCCACGGCGTCGAGCTCCTCGCCGTCGCCGAAGCGCTCCCGGGCGGCCTTGACGGTGAGCGTGGCGAAGTCGACGAACAGCGCCTGCTCCTTCAGTTCGCCGCCGGTCAGCACGTCGTACCAGACCTGCCCCGCGCGCTCCCAGGCGTGGCCGCCGAGGGCCGTGGCGGCGAGGTAGAAGGCGTGGTTGGGGATGCCCGAGTTGATGTGGACGCCGCCGTTGTCGCGGCCGGTGCGGACGAAGTCGTCCATGGTCGCCGGCTGCGGATCCTTGCCCAGCACGTCGTCGTCGTACGCCGTGCCCGGCTCCTTCATCGAGCGCAGCGCCGTGCCCGTGACCCGCGGGGCGAGCAGCCCCGCGCCGATCAGCCAGTCGGCCTCGGCGGCGGTCTGGCCGAGCGTGTACTGCTTGATCAGCGCGCCGAAGACGTCCGACAGGGACTCGTTGAGCGCGCCGGGCTGGCCGAAGTAGGTGAGGTTGGCCGTGTACTGCGTGACGCCGTGGGCGAGTTCATGGCCGATGACGTCGATCGGGATGGTGAAGTCGAGGAAGATCTCGCCGTCCCCGTCGCCGAAGACCATCTGCTCGCCGTTCCAGAAGGCGTTGTTGTAGTCCCGGTCGTAGTGCACGGTCGCGTTCAGCGGCAGGCCGTCGCCGTCGATCGAGTCGCGCCCGAAGGCCTGGAGGAACAGCTCGAAGGTGGCGCCGAGGCCCGCGTAGGCCCGGTTGGCGGTGGCGTCCTTGCCGGGGGCGTCGCCCTCGCCGCGGACCCGGTGACCGGGCAGGTCGGTGCCGTGCCGGGCGTCGTGGACGGTGCGCCGCGGCTTGCCGTCGGCGGCCGAGGGGACGGCCGTGGCGCCGAGGACCGTGGTCAGGCGGCGCTGGGTGCGCTCGAAGGCGTCGCGCTGCAGGGTGCGGCGGGCGGGTCCGGCGAGCGCGGGGTCCTCGGCCTGGGCGAGCCGGTCGAGGACGTGGGGCGGGACGATGGTGCAGAAGACGGGCTCGAAGCCCCCGTGGGTCGTCATGCCCGGCACCCTTGCACTGCGTGACGAAGCTGTCACTAGTCGCCACCATGATTGGTGAAATACCGGGACAACGGACCTCACTCTCCGTGGTGAGTGCTATGGCGACGTGGTGTAGCGCACTTTTTGTCCCGATTGCGCGGCCGGTCCCGCATACTGATACGACCCCACGCGCAGGGAAGGGGCTCGGCTAGCATGCTGCGCATCATGCGTTTCGGGCTGCTTCTCCTTAGCTGCCGCGGCGAGGGCCTGTAGTCGAGGCCGACTCCCTCCCCGCGGAGCTTGGTGCTGCGTCGTCGGCCGTCCTTCCGGACACCCTCTGAGGAGCCCTAAGCATCATGGCGAACCGCCAGCAGCCCAGTTCCATGCCGATCCACAAGTACGGCCGCTACGAGCAGGTCGACATCCCGGACCGCACCTGGCCGGATGCGCGCATCACCACCGCCCCCCGCTGGCTCTCCACCGACCTGCGCGACGGCAACCAGGCCCTGATCGACCCCATGTCGCCCGCCCGCAAGCGGGCCATGTTCGACCTGCTGGTCAAGATGGGCTACAAGGAGATCGAGGTCGGCTTCCCGGCCTCCGGGCAGACCGACTTCGACTTCGTACGGTCGATCATCGAGGAGCCGGGGGCCATCCCCGACGACGTCACGATCTCCGTGCTGACCCAGGCCCGCGAGGACCTGATCGAGCGGACCGTGGAGTCCCTGAAGGGCGCCAAGCGCGCGACGGTCCACCTGTACAACGCCACGGCCCCCGTCTTCCGCCGGGTCGTCTTCCGCGGCTCCAAGGACGACATCAAGCAGATCGCCGTCGACGGCACGCGCCTGGTCATGGAGTACGCCGAGAAGCTGCTGGGCCCCGAGACGGAGTTCGGCTACCAGTACAGCCCCGAGATCTTCACCGACACCGAGCTGGACTTCGCGCTGGAGGTCTGCGAGGCGGTCATGGACGTCTGGCAGCCCGGCCCGGGCCGCGAGATCATCCTCAACCTGCCCGCCACCGTCGAGCGCTCCACGCCCTCCACGCACGCCGACCGCTTCGAGTGGATGGGCCGCAACCTCTCCCGCCGCGAGTACGTCTGCCTGTCGATCCACCCGCACAACGACCGCGGCACCGCCGTCGCCGCCGCCGAGCTGGCCCTGATGGCCGGCGCCGACCGCGTCGAGGGCTGCCTGTTCGGCCAGGGCGAGCGCACCGGCAACGTCGACCTGGTCACCCTGGGCATGAACCTCTTCTCCCAGGGCGTCGACCCGCAGATCGACTTCTCCGACATCGACGAGATCCGTCGCACGTGGGAGTACTGCAACCAGATGGAGGTCCACCCGCGCCACCCGTACGTGGGCGACCTGGTCTACACGTCCTTCTCCGGCTCCCACCAGGACGCCATCAAGAAGGGCTTCGACGCCATGGAGGCCGAGGCGAAGGCCAAGGGCGTCACCGTCGACGACATCGAGTGGGCGGTCCCCTACCTGCCCATCGACCCCAAGGACGTCGGCCGCTCCTACGAGGCCGTCATCCGGGTCAACTCGCAGTCCGGCAAGGGCGGTATCGCCTACGTCCTGAAGAACGACCACAAGCTGGACCTGCCGCGCCGGATGCAGATCGAGTTCTCCAGGCTCATCCAGGCCAAGACCGACGCCGAGGGCGGCGAGGTCACGCCGAAGGACATCTGGGCCGTCTTCCAGGACGAGTACCTGCCGAACCCCGAGAACCCCTGGGGCCGGATCCAGGTGCGCAACGGCCAGTCGACGACCGACACCGACGGCGTGGACACGCTGAAGGTGGAGGCCACGGTCGACGGCCAGGACACCGTCCTGACCGGTACGGGCAACGGTCCGATCTCGGCCTTCTTCGACGCCCTGCAGTCCATCGGCATCGACGTACGCCTGCTGGACTACCAGGAGCACACGATGAGCGAGGGCGCCTCCGCGCAGGCCGCCTCCTACATCGAGTGCGCGATCGACGACAAGGTCCTGTGGGGGATCGGAATCGACGCGAACACGACGCGCGCCTCGCTGAAGGCCGTCGTCTCGGCCGTCAACCGCGCGACGCGCTGACCAGCCTCGCAGGCGGTTTGAGGGCTCCGTCCGCCGATGTCCGGCGGGCGGAGCCCCGTCGCATACCGGCCAATCCCTGTGGAGGTCACGGAAAGGTCTCCTCCGGGGTGCTGACTCCTCCTCGCGGATGTGGCTAACATCACGCAAGCGCGGCGACGTTGCCGTGCGGCGTGACGGAGGTGCGACGTGCTGCCAGGACGGGGACGAAACGGCCGTGCCGCCGGGCTTGCCCGCATCCTGGGCACCCGTACCGCGTGGACGGCCGCCGGTGACGGGGAGTTCTTCTGCCCCGGCTGCGGCGGTGACCGCAACTACCAGCGGCTGACCGGCCAACGCCGCTTCACCCTGCTCGGCGTGCCCGTGCTGCCGCGCGGCGAGACCGGCCCGGTCGTGGAGTGCGCCGCCTGCCGCCGCCAGTTCGGCACCGACGTCCTCGACCACCCGACCACCACGCGCTTCTCGGCGATGCTCCGCGACGCCGTGCACACCGTCGCCCTCGCGGTCCTGGCCGCGGGCGGCGCCGGCTCGCGTACGGCACTGGAGTCCGCCGTGCTCGCCGTGCGCGCGGCCGGCTTCGACGACTGCACCGAGGAGCAGTTGGCCGCCCTCGTCGAGGCGCTGGAGGCGGACACCGGCCGCATCACCGGCGAACCCTGCGGCGCCGGGCTGGCCATAGAGCTCCACGAGGCCCTCGACCCGCTCACCCCGCACCTCGCCACCGTCGGCCGCGAATCGATCCTGCTGCAGGGCGCGCGCATCGCCCTGGCGGACGGGCCGTACACCCCGGCCGAACGGGACGTCCTCGCCACCGTCGGAGCGGCGCTCACCATCTGCTCCGACGACGTGACCCGCCTGCTCGCGGCGGCGGCCCGTACGCCGTCGTAGCAGGGGCGGCCCGTACGCCGTCCTGATAACGGCGGTGCGTGCGCCGTTGTGGCACCGGCGGTGCGTGCGCCGTTGTGGCACCGGCGGTGCGTGCGCCGTCGTGACACCGGCGGCCTTCCTACGCCCTCGTGGCACCGGCGGTACTCCCCGGGGAGTAATCCGGCCGCCGCACCGCCCCGCGCAGTACCCCCCGGCTCGGTCTCACGCCCGACGTGCCGGATCCCGGGCGCCGGGAGTCTGGAGTGCGTTCCAGACACCCGATCGGAGGGAGCCGGACAGATGGGGGCCGTAAGGACACGTACGGGGCGGCGGCGGGCCGTGCCCTGGGTGGTGGTCGGGCTGTGGATCGCCGCGCTCGTGCTGCTCGGGCCGCTCGCCGGGAAGTTCGCCGACGTCCAGCAGAACCGCGCCGTCGACTACCTGCCCGACAGCGCCGACTCCACGCAGGTGGCGCGCATCCAGGACGAGTTGCCGGGCGGCGAGTCGACCGACCTGGTGCTCGTGTACCACCGCGGCGGCGGACTCACCGACGCCGACCGGCGCACGGCCACCGAGCAGATCGCCGAGGTGCGCGGCGCCTACGACCTGGCCGGTGAGCCGCGGGGCGTCCCGTCGAAGGACGGCACCACCCTGATGTACCCGGTCTCCAGCACCCAGCCGGGCCAGGACGAGGAGGCCCGGGACGCCTTCGTCGACGGCGTCCGGGACATCGCCGAGGGCGGCGGCGGACTCACCGTCGAGGTCGGCGGTCCGGGGGCGCTGAACACCGACATGAACAAGGTGTTCGAGACGCTCGACGCCACCCTGCTGTTCGCCACGCTCGGCGTCGTCACCGTGCTGCTCGTCCTCATCTACCGCAGCCCCATCCTGTGGCTGGTCCCGCTCGCCGTCGCGGGCGTCGCCGCCGCCGTCGCGATGGCCGCCGGGTACGGACTGCACGAACTGTTCGACGTCACCGTCACCGGGCAGAGCGGCGGCGTGATGACCGTCCTCGTCCTGGGCGCCGGTACCGACTACGCGCTGCTGATCGTCTCCCGCTACCGCGAGGAACTGCGCCGCCACGAGCGGCCCTACGACGCCATGCGCGCCGCCCTGCGCGGCTGCGGTCCGGCCGTCCTCGCCTCCTCGGGGACCGTCGCGGCCGGGCTGCTGTGCCTGCTCGCCGCCGACCTCAACAGCAGCAGCGGCATGGGGCCGGTCGGCATGGTCGGGGTGCTCGCGGCACTGGTCGCCATGACGACGCTGCTGCCCGCGGTGCTGGTGCTGCTCGGACGGCGGGTCTTCTGGCCGCTGATCCCCGCGTTCGGCAGCGAGCCGAAGGCACGGCGGTCGCTGTTCGCCGCGATGGGCACCTCGGCGACGCGCCGGCCCGCCGCCGTGCTGGCCGGCGGTGGCGTGCTGCTCGGCGCGCTCGCCCTGGGCACGCTGAACCTGTCCGGCAGCATCAAGCAGGAGGACTCCTTCACCGAGCGGCCCGAGTCCATCACCGCGATGCAGACGCTGGCGCGGGAGTACCCCGAGCGCAGCAGCCGGCCCCTGACCGTCATCGCGCCCGACGGCGAGGCCGAGGCGGTCCTGGAGCGGGCACGGGCGACCGACGGGGTCGCCGAGGCGGTCCCCGGGCGCAGCGGCGCGGGCTGGACCGAGATCGCCGTCTTCGCCACCGCGCCGCCGGAGACCCCGGCCGAGACCCGCACCGTCGAGGCCCTGCGCGCCGGACTCGACCCCGAGGGCGCGTACGTCGGCGGGCCGAGCGCCCAGCAGATCGACCTCGCCGCCAGTGAGGCGCGGGACCGCAAGGTGATCGTGCCGCTGGTGCTGGCCGCGGTGTTCGTCATCCTGGTCGGGCTGTTGCGCAGCCTGGTCGCGCCGTTGCTGCTGCTGGTGGCCGTGGTCGCGGTGTGGGGCGCGGCGCTCGGCATCGGAGGGCTGGTGTTCGGGCCGGTGCTCGGCTTCGGCGGGACGGATCCCGGGCTCGGGCTGCTGTCCTTCGTGTTCCTGGTCGCCCTCGGGGTCGACTACGGCATCTTCCTGATGCACCGCATGCGGGAGGAGTCCGTGCGGGGGGCCGAACCGGAGGCGGCGGCGCTGACCGCGCTGCGGACGACCGGCGGGGTGATCGCCTCGGCGGGGGTCGTGCTCGCGGCGACGTTCGCGGTGCTGACGACCCTGCCGATGGTCGGGCTTGTCGAGCTCGGATTCGTCATCGCGGTGGGGGTGCTGCTGGACACGTTCCTGGTTCGGACGTATCTGGTGACCACGGCGAGTGTGCTGCTGAAGCGGCGGATGTGGTGGCCGGGGAGGCTCTCGCGCGCACCGCGCAGCACACCGGCGACGCGGGACGAGCCCGTCTCCGCGCACGCCCCCTGACCCGCCGACGGCGTCCCTCCCCTCCCGGAGGGACGCCGTCCTCGCCGAGGATGGTGCCCGTGCAGCAGCCCACCACCGCGTCCACGAGCCGGTCGCGCACCGCCGAGCGGGTCATGGCCGCCGTCAACCGCGACCCCCTGACCGCACCGCACGCCTTCCGCAACGACACCCTGCTCGCCTTCGTCGCGGCGGCGCTCGCGGCCGGCATCGCGCTGCTGGTCGACGACGGGCGCGAACCCGACGCGCTCGGCTGGACGCTGCTGCTCGCCGCGCACGCGCCGCTGCCCTGGCGGCGGCGCCGGCCGCTGCTCGTGCTGGCCCTGGTCGTGGCCTGTGTCGCGCCGTACCACGCGCTGGACAACGTCCACTCCGCGCCCACCCCGGCCACCTGCATCGCCCTCTACACCGTCGCCGTCACCGGCCGCCCGCTGCGCACGGTCCTGGTCGGCACGGGGGTCATCACCCTCTCCGTCAGCGTGATGCTCACCGTCAGCGCCCACGAGGCCCTGGAACTGCTGAAGATCTCCGGGTGGGTCGTCGCCGTGCTGTTCTGCGGAGTCGACGTGCGCTTCTACCGCCAGTACGTCGCCTCCATCGTGGAGCGGGCCGAACGGGCCGAACGCACCCGTGAGGAGGAGGCCCGGCGGCGCGTCGCCGAGGAGCGGCTGCGGATCGCCCGGGACCTGCACGACCTGCTGGCCCACAGCATCACCCTCATCGGCGTGCAGACCTCCGTCGCCGCCCACGTCCTGTCCGCCGACCCCGAGCGGCTGGACCGGGAGACGGTCGCCAAGGCCCTGGACGACATCGCCGAGACGTGCCGCGGCGCCCGCGGTGAACTGCGCACCACACTGGAGGTGCTGCGCGCCCACGACGCCGCGCACGACGGCGCCGGCACCCGCGGCCCGCTGCCGGGCCTGGACGGGCTGCCCGACCTGGCCGAGGCCGCGCGGCTCGCCGGTGCCCGGGTCGAGCAGACCGTACGGATACGGCACGTGCCGCCCGCCGTCGGCGCCGCCGCCTACCGCATCGTGCAGGAGGCCCTCACCAACGCCGTACGGCACGCCGGGCCCGGACCGGCCGTCCGGGTCGAGCTGGACGAGCGGGCGGGCGCCCTGCACCTGTCGGTCAGCGACGACGGCGCCGGACCGGCCGCGGGCGGCACCCCGGGATTCGGGCTGGTCGGAATGCGCGAGCGGGCCCGCAGCGTAGGTGGCACACTCGACGCCGGGCCGCGGTCCGGGGGCGGTTTCGAGGTGACGGCGGTCCTGCCGCTGACCACGACGGGGGAGAGGACCGGATGACGATTCGGGTGCTGCTCGCGGACGACCAGACCCTGGTGCGCGAGGCGTTCGCGATGCTCGTGGACTCCGCCCGGGACATGGCGGTCGTCGGACAGGCCGCCACCGGCCGGCAGGCCGTGGAACTGGCCCGCGGCGCACACGCCGACCTCGTGGTGATGGACATCCGCATGCCCGACCTGGACGGCATCGAGGCGACCCGGCTCATCGCGGCCGACGAGGACCTCGCGGGCGTCCGGGTGCTCGTGCTCACCACGTACGACACCGACGAGAACATCGTCGACGCCCTGCGCGCCGGCGCGTCCGGGTTCCTCGTCAAGGACACCCGGCCGGCCGAACTCCTGGACGCCATCCGGACGGTCGCGGCCGGTGAGTCCCTGCTGTCGCCCGGGCCCACGGCACGGCTGATCGAGCGGTTCCTGCGCAGTCCCACGGCACCGGCGACCGGTGGGCCCGAGTGCCTGTCCGACCGCGAGCGGGAGGTGCTCACGCTGGTCGCGCGCGGCCTCAACAACACCGAGATCGCCGAGGCGTTGGGCCTGAGCCCGCTGACCGCGAAGACCCACGTCAGCCGCATCATGGGCAAACTTGCGGTCCGGGACCGGGCGCAGCTGGTCATCGTGGCCTACGAGTCGGGGATGGTGACGCCGGGGAGCATCTGAGGGATGAGACTCCTCAGCCGTACCCTCCTGGTCACCTCGGTCCTCCTCACCCCCCTCACCGCGCAAGCCGCCACCGCCTCGGCCGCCCCCGGCTGCACGTCCTCCGTCCCGTACGTCTCGGGCGAGGGCGGCTACGCCACGTACCGCATCCCCGCCACCGTCGTCACGCCCCGGGGTACCGTCCTCGCCTTCGCCGAGGGCCGACGCGGCGGGGCGGGCGACAGCGGCGACATCGACGTCGTGCTCAGACGCTCGGTGGACGGCGGCTGCAGCTGGGGCCCGCTCACGGTCGTCGCCGCCGGAGACGGCGACACCCGGGGCAATCCGGCACCCGTCGTCGACCCGCGCAGCGGCGACGTCGTGCTCCTCACCTCCTACAACAGCGGGGACGTGACGGAGGCGCAGATCATGCGCGGGGAGGTCACGCCCGAGCAGAGCCGCCGCGTCTTCGTGCAGCGCGGCCGGGACGACGGCCGCCGCTACACCGCGCCCCGCGAGATCACCGCCCAGGTGAAGCACCCGTCCTGGCGCTGGTACGCGACCGGCCCCGGCCACGCGCTCGCCCTCACCCGGGGCCCGTACGCGGGCCGTCTGGTCGTCCCCGCCAACCACTCGGCATCCCCGCCGCCCGGCTCCCCGGACACCGGCCGGGAACCCCGCCACTACGGCGCCCACGCGCTCCTCAGCGACGACGGCGGCCGCACCTGGCGGCCCGGCTTCGTCGACGACTCCTACGACGGGACGGACAACGCCAACGAGTCCACCGCCGCCCAACTCCCCGACGGCGACGTGTACTTCAGCGCCCGTGACCAGCACGGCACCAGCGCGGGCCACCGCCTCGACAGCCGGTCGAGCGACGGCGGCGCCTCCCTCGACCGGCCCTACGCCGTGCAGCCCACCCTGAACGACGTCCCGGTCGTCCAGGGGAGCGTGCTGCAACCACCGGGCCGGCACGCGCCGTTGCTGTTCTCCGGCCCGTCCGACCCCACCGCCCGCCGGGCGATGGCCGTGTGGCGCAGCACCGACGGCGGCGCCACCTTCACCCGGGCGCTGACGCTCTCCCAGCAGCCGGCCGCCTACTCCGACCTGGTGCCGCTCGGCCGCGGGTCGGTGGGGATCCTCTACGAGACCGGCGTCCGGGGCAGCTACGAGACGATCGAGTTCCGCCGGATCCCGGCCGGTGCGCTCTAGAGCAGCCCGGCCGCGGCCAGGTACTTCCCGACCCGCTCCACCTCGCCCGGCGACAGCGGCACCTGCGGCTCGGCCGTCACCGGGCAGTCGATCACGCCCCGCAGGTGCAGCGCGGCCTTGAAGGCGCCGATCGCGGAGGAGCCCGGGCCCATGCGGGCCGGGTCGCCGACGGACACCAGGCCGAACAGGGCGCACAGCCGCTCCTGTTCGGCACGGGCCTCCTCGGTGTCCCCGGCGCGGTACAGGCGGTCCAGGCGGACGTAGCCGTGCGGGTCGACGTTGCCCAGGCCGGGCACCACGCCGTCCGCGCCGATCGCCAGGGCCGCGTCGACGATCAGCTCGGAGCCGGTCAGCACGCTGAAGCCGGTGATGCCCCGGTGGTCGCGGACGCCGGTCACGACCTGCCGGAAGGCGGCCAGGTCGCCGCTGGAGTCCTTCAGCCCGGCCAGCACCCCGTCGGCGGCCAGCTCCAGCACGACGTCCCCGGGCAGCTTGGTGTGGACGGCGACGGGGATGTCGTAGGCGAGGACCGGGACGGGGCTCGCGGCGGCGACCGCGCGGTAGTGGCGGGCGATCTCCGCCGGGTGGGTGCGGGCGTAGAACGGGGCGGTGACGACGACCGCGTCCGCGCCCGCGGCCGTCACCGCGGCGACGTGGTCCCGCACCCGGGGCGTGGTCATGTCGATCGCCCCGGCCAGTACCGGAAGCTGCCCGCCGGCGTGACGCACGACCGACTCGACCACCAGCCTGCGCTGCGCGTCGGTCAGATAGGCCGCCTCGGAGGTGGAGCCGAGCACGAACAGGCCGTGCACTCCTGCGCGCACCAGATGGTCGACGAGCCTGAGCAGCGAGGGGACGTCCACCTCGCCGTCCGGTGTCAGGGGCGTGCACAGGGGCGGGATGACACCGGCCGGCGGGGTGATCGTCATGGGGCCTCCATCGGGTCGCGCCGGGGGACGAGGTCACGGGTCGACTCGTCCTCCCGGACAGGATGGTGGCAGCGGAAGCGGTGCGCGGGCGCCGACGCGGCCAAGAAGCCCGGCATCCGTTCCGCGCAGACGTCGTCCGCCTTCCAGCAGCGGGTGCGGAACGGGCAGCCGCTCGGCGGGCGGGTCGCCGACGGGACGGGACCGGCCAGCGGGATGGGCTCGATCGGGTCGAGCAGACCGGGCGTGGCGGAGAACAGGGCGCGCGTGTACGGATGCCGGGCCCGGTCGGTGACCAGGGCGGCCGGGGACTCCTCGACGATCCGGCCCAGGTACATGGTGATCACCCGGTCGCTCATCCGCCGGACCGTCTGGATGTCGTGCGAGACGAACACCAGGGCCAGGTTCAGACGTTCCTTCAGGTCGAGCAGGAGGTTGAGGATCTGGGCCCGGACCGACACGTCCAGGGCGCTGGTCGGCTCGTCCGCCACGACCAGGTCCGGGTCCAGGGCCAGGGCCCGGGCGATGGCGACGCGCTGGCGCTGCCCGCCCGACAACTGGCCGGGCAGGGCGTCGGCGAGGGCCCGGGGGAGGCCGACCAGGGACATCAGCTCCCGCACGCGCTCCTCGCGTTGCGCGCGGGTCCCCCGCTCGTGCACGTCCAGCGGGTCGCGCAGGATCCGCCGGACGGGCAGCCGGCGGTTCAGGGCGGTCGAGGGGTCTTGGAAGATCATGCCCGTGCTCGCGCCGACGGCCCTGCGGCGCTCTGCGGCCGGCATCGCCCACAGGTCCCGTCCCCGGAACGCGACCGTCCCGCGGGTCGGCCGCTCCACCCCGACCAGCACCTTCGCCAGGGTCGACTTGCCGCAGCCCGACTCGCCGACCACACCGACCGTCTCGCCGGGCGCGACGGCCAGGTCCGCGCCGGTCAGCGCGTACACCCGGTCCCGGGTGAACACGCCCCCGCTGCGGGCCTTGTGGACGACGTGCGCGTCGGACAGCTCCACCAGGGCGCTCATGACACGGCCTCGGTCTCCGTCGTGGCCAGGTCCAGGGCCGGGTGATGGCAGGCCGCCGTGTGCGCCCGCGTCCCGGCCAGGACGGGGGCCGTCGTCCGGCACACCTCGCTCGCGCGCGGGCACCGGCCGGCGAAGCGGCAGCCCGCGGGGAAGCCGGCCGGGGACGGCACGACGCCCTTGATCTGCGTCATGCGCTCCTGCGCCGACTCCAGCGACAGCACGCTGCCGAGCAGGCCGCGCGTGTAGTGGTGGGCGGGGGACTCCACCAAGTCGGCCGTGACGCCCGTCTCCACGATCTGCCCCCCGTACATCACCACCACCCGGTCGGTGACGTCCGCGACCAGCGCCAGGTCGTGCGAGACCAGGATCAGCGCGAAGCCCAGCTCCTCGCGCAGCCGCAGCAGCAGCTCCATCACCTGCGCCTGCACGGTGACGTCGAGCGCGGTCGTCGGCTCGTCGGCGACGATCAGACTCGGGTCGCGGGACAGGGCCAGCGCGATCAGGACGCGCTGGCGCTGCCCGCCGGACAGTTCGTGCGGGTAGCTGCGCAGGGTGCGCTCGGGGTCCAGGCCGACCAGCGTCAGCAACTCGGCGGGAGTGCGCCGCCCGCCGCGCCGTACGACCTGCTTGAGCTGGGCGCGGATGGTCATGGCGGGGTTCAGGGAGGACAGCGCGTCCTGGTAGACCATCGCCATCTCGTGGCCGAGGAGCCTGCGGCGCACGCGCACCGGCTCGGCGAGCAGGTCCCGCTGGTGGAAGCGGACCTGGCCGCGCACCCGTGCGCCCTTCGGCTGGAGGCCCATGACCGCCAGCGCGGTCAGCGACTTGCCGCAGCCCGACTCCCCTACCAGCCCCAGCACTTCGCCGGGGTGCACCTCGAAGCTGATGCCGTCCACGATGTCCACGCCGCCGTGCCGCCCGTCGAAGCCGATCGCGAGGTTCTCCACCGCCAGCACCGGCTGCCCGTCCCGGGGGACGTGCCGGGCCCGGGCCCGCAGCCTGCGGGCCGCCTCCGTCAGACCGGGCAGCGGCACGATCTCCCCGCTGCCGGGCTCGGGCGCCTCCAGCCGGTCCTCGCCGGGCGTCCGCACCTCCCGGGCCGAGGGGGCCGCCCACGCGTCGGAGACGCCCTCGGACAGGACGTTCAGGGACAGCACCGTGACCAGCATCAGCAGCCCGGGGAAGACGGTCGCCCACCAGCCCCCGGTCAGCACCATGTTCTTGCCGTCGGCGATGACGCTGCCCCAGGACGGGTCGGGGGGCCGCACGCCCGCCCCGATGAAGGACAGCGAGGCCTCGAAGACGATCGCCTCGGCGACCTGGACCGTGCAGAACACCAGGACGGGCGCGGCACAGTTGACCGCCACGTGCCTCAGCACGATGTGCGGGGTGCGGGCGCCGATGACCCGTTCCGCGGTCACGTAGTCCTCGCCGTACTGGTCGAGGACGTTGGCCCGGACCACCCGGGCCACCGGTGGGGTGAACAGGAAGGCGATCGCGCAGATCAGCACCGTGATCCCACCGCCGAACACCGCCACCAGCACGGCCGCGAGGGCGATGCCCGGGAACGCCATCACCACGTCCAGGCAGCGCATCAGCGTCTCGTCGACGGCCTTGCGGGAGGTCGCGGCGATCGCCCCGAGCAGCGCTCCGGCGACCAGGGCCAGCCCGGTCGCGCCCAGCCCGATCGCGAGCGACCAGCGCGCCCCGTACATCAGCCGGCTCAGGATGTCCCGGCCCAGGCTGTCCTGGCCCATCCAGTGCCCGGCGGACGGGTGGCCCGTGCCGTCGACGGGCGGCTGCTGGTCGAGCGGGTCGTGCGGAGCGAGGAGCGGCGCGAGCAGGGCCATGAGGACGACGACCGCCAGGAAGCAGACGGCGGCCTTCGACAGGAGCGGGAGCCGGCGCCGGCCGCGCAGCCGCACCCCGGGCCGGGACAGCGTCTCGGTGAGGCCCTTGCGGGTCGTCAGGCGGGTCATCATGTGGTCGCATCCCTCAGTCGCGGGTTGACCAGCAGGTACAGGACGTCGATGACGAGGTTGACCACCACGAACCCGGCCGCCGTGGTCAGCACGACACCCTGGACGACGGCCGGGTCGCCGTTCTTCACGGCGTCGATCATCAGCTTGCCCATGCCGGGCAGCGAGAAGATCGTCTCGATGACGACCGCGCCGCCCAGCAGGTAGCCGACGCGCAGACCGAGCACGGTGAGGGGGTTGATCAGGGCGTTCCGCAGGACGTTCCGCCCGACCACCACCCGGGGCGGCAGCCCGCTGCCGACCGCCGTGCGCACGTAGTCCTTGTCCAGTTCTTCCACCACGGCCGTGCGCACGATCCGGGTCAGCTGCGCCGCCACCGGCAGCGACAGCGCCAACGCCGGCAGGGTCATCGTCCGCAGCCAGCCGGTGAAGGAGTCGGCCGGGTTGACGTACCCGCCGGTCGGGAACCAGCCCAGGTCGACCGCCAGGTACTGGATCATCAGCAGCGCCAGCCAGAAGCCGGGAGCGGCGACCCCGGTGAGCGACACGACCCGGATGAGCTGGTCGGGCAGCCGGTCCCGGTGGATCGCCGCCGTGACGCCGCCCAGCAGGGCCGCGACGACCGCGATGCCGAGGCCGAGGAAGGTGAGCTGGAGGGTGAGCGGCAGGGCGGTCATGACCTGGTCGATCACCGGTGCCCGGGTCAGCGCGCTGGTGCCCAGGTCGCCGTGGAGCAGGTCGGCGACGAAGGCGGCGTAGCGCACGGGCAGCGGGTCGAGCAGGCCGTGTTCCTCGCGGAAGTCGTGCAGTTGCCGCGGGGTCGGGTTGGCGCCCTGGAAGAACGCGGACGCCGGGTCGACGTCCGAGAACCGCATCACCAGGAAGACGAACAGCACGATGCCGAGCGTCAGCGGCACGAGCAGGGCGACGCGGCGCAGCAGGATCCGCAGGACGGCCGTCATGCCGTCAGGCCCACTTGGCCCGGAGGAGGTTGATGCCCGGGTAGGGCTGGGCCCTTATGCCGCTGAGCCGCCTCGGGTCCCAGGCGGTCATCAGCTCGTTGTGGACGACCGGGTAGAGCACGGCCTGTTCGGCGACGACGTCGATGTAGTCCTGGACCATCGCCTTCTTCTTCTCGGGGTCCGGCTCCCGGGTCGCCCGGTCCATGTCCTTGAAGAGCTGCCTGGCGACGGGGTCGGAGGCCCACCGGGTGTACTGCATCCACAGGTTCCCGGGGCCGTGGTTGTAGTGCATGATCAGGTCGGCGTCGAGGCCGAACTGGTTGGGGTTCGAGGCGGCGGCCACGACCTGGTAGTCCTGCTTCTGGTCCAGCTTCGTGAACACGGCCGTGGTCTCCTGCGGGGACAGGGTCGTGCGCACGCCGATCGCGTCCCAGGACGCCTTGATCGTCGGCAGGCAGTCGACGATCCAGCTGACGTTCACCGCCAGGATGTCGACGCTCAGGCC
The DNA here is from genome assembly GCF_002237655.1 of Streptomyces sp. XY006. Classification (GTDB taxonomy): domain Bacteria; phylum Actinomycetota; class Actinomycetes; order Streptomycetales; family Streptomycetaceae; genus Streptomyces; species Streptomyces levis. Next base: position 103,913 of record NZ_NOKT01000024.1, on the reverse strand, counting down.
CTTGACCCCGGCCTCCTTCAGCAGCGCCTTCGCCCGGTCCGGGTCGTGGTCGTAGACGGTTGTGGCGCGGCGGTAGGAGGGGTTGCTCTCGTCGAGGAAGGAACTGGCCGGTGTGCCGTGGCCCTTGAGGGCGACCTCCACCATCTTCCCGGTGTCGATGGCGTAGTGCAGGGCCTGGCGCACCCGGACGTCGTCGAAGGGCTTGTGCGCGGTGTTGAACATCAGGAACAGGTTGTTCATCCCGGCCCCGCCGGCGACCGTGAGCCCGCTGCCCTCCAGTTGGCCGATGTTGGCGTACGGGATGTTGTCCGCGATCTGCGCGCCCGCGCTCGACCCGGAGATCTTCGCGACCCGGGGGGCCGCGTCCACGATCGTCAGCCAGTTCATCTTCTTGAAGGCGGGCTTGCGCGGGCCGTTGTAGGCGTCGAACGCCTCGAAGGTCGTGTTCGACTTCGGGTGGTGCGCGGTCTGCCGGTAGGGGCCCGAGCCGACCGCCTTGCCCTTGATGGCGTCGTCCCAGCCGCCGGGCCGTCCGAAGACGTGCCTCGGCATGATCTTGGCGAGGGTCAGCCGCGAGAGCCCGTCCGGGAAGGGGAACTTGAGCACCAGCTCGACCTGTCGTGCGTCGATCCTGCGGACCTCCTTCAGCCAGCTCGCGAAGAAGCCCTTGGCGAGGGTCTGGGTGTCCGGGTCGAGGATCCGGTCGAAGACGAAGACCACGTCGTCGGCGGTGACGGGCCTGCCGTCGTGGAACGTCGCGCCGTCCCGCAGGGTGAACCTCCAGGACGTGGCGCGCGGGTCCTTCGGCACCTCGGTCGCCAGGGCCGCGTACGGCTCGCGGGAGATCGGGTCCGTGTCCAGCAGCCCCTCGTAGATGTGGTGGTTGGCGGCCATGCAGAACGCGGAGGCCGTCTGGGTGGGGTCCCAGCTGCCGTCGTTGCCGTAGCCGATCACCGCCGTCAGCGTCCGGTTCGCCCCGCTGCCGCCCTCGCCGGTGTCGTTCGTGGACTCTGGCCCGGACGAACAGGCCGACAGCGACGCGGAGACGGCGGCTGCCGCGCCCAGCGCGCCGGTGTACTTCAGGAACGACCGGCGGTGCGGCGCCGGCACGTCGGGGGTCACGTCGCGCACGGGTCCTCCAGCGAGGTCTGGGGGGAAGGGACTGGCTGAGGAGATACGACGTCCTACGTCCTGCGGTCAGCGCGACCATAGGAGGGGCCGTGGGGCCGGTCAAGGGCTCGCACACGAATGGCCCATCCGTCAGAGGTCGCACCAATGGCGCGGAAGAGTGGCGCGAGTTGACTCTCTGTCGGCCCCGTTGTCGCACCCGGTGGCGCCGGAGGTGGGACGTGGGATGTCCGGGGCGCGTACGATGCGGCGCATGGCCGAGGAGCCCAGGACCAGCCGGATACAGCGCGAGGTCGTCCAGCTCATCCTCGACCGCAGACTCACCGCCGGGGCCCCGCTGCCCACCGAGGCCGAGCTGACGGAGGCCCTCGGCGTCAGCCGCAACTCCGTCCGCGAGGCGCTCAAGGCCCTCCAGGCCCTCGACATCGTGGAGATCAGGCACGGCTACGGCACCTATGTCGGCCGGGCCTCGCTCACCCCCCTCGTCGACGGCCTCACCTTCCGCACCCTGGCCCGCCACGAGGACGACCCGGGCGCCCTCGCCGAGATCCTCCAGGTCCGCGAGGTGCTGGAGGTGGGCCTGATCCGCCGGGTGGCCACGACGGTCACGGAGGCGGAACTGGAAAAGCTGGAGGAGGTGGTGGCCAGGATGGAGGCCGCCGCCGGAACGGGCGCCGGGAAGGACGACGGCCGCGCGGACCGCTCCTTCCCGGATCTCGACCGCGAGTTCCACGAGGTGCTCTACGCGTCCCTCGGCAACGACCTCGTCCCACAGCTCCTCGCCGCCTTCTGGACGGTCTTCCGGCGGGTCTCCGGCGCCCGCGGCCGGCCCTACGACCCCCCGCCCGGGATCACCGCCCGCCGCCACCGCGACATCGTCACCGCCCTGCGCGCCCGTGACGCGGAGGGCGCGCAGCGCGCCATGGCCGTGCACTTCCGGGGCATCGAGGCACGGGCGGCCGAGGCGTCGCGGGGCGTGGGCTGAATCCCCCCGCCCGCGCGGCGGTCACGGGGCATGATGGCGGGCGTGAGCGACCTGTGGAGCGAGCGAGACGCCGGTGTCCTGCATCTGCCCTCCGGCCGGTCGGTGCGCGGCCGGGGCCTGCGCCACCCCCTCGACCCCACCGCGCCCCACCCCTCCTACGGCGTCTATCTGCTGGGCCGCCGGCCGCCCGGGGTGCCCTGGGAGTCGGAGTGGATCCGCTGGCCCGACTTCCGGCTCCCGGCGGATACGGCGGCCGCCCGCGCGGTCCTGGCCGTGGCGTGGGAGCGGGCCGCCGGGGAACGGGTGGAGATCGCCTGCGGGGGCGGACGCGGCCGGACCGGCACGGCCCTGGCCTGCCTCGCGGTGCTGGACGGCGTACCCGCCCCTGAGGCGGTGGCGTACGTCCGGCGGCACTACGACCGGCGGGCGGTGGAGACGCCCTGGCAGCGGCGGTACGTCCTCCGCTTCGGCCGGGGGTGAGCCGCCCGGCCTCCCGCTGACGACGTCACGCGCAGTACAGGTCGGACCCGGGCCGCTCGCCGGTGGCGAGGAAGCGGGAGACGGCCCGGTCGCCGCAGGCGTTGCCGTTGGCGAGGTAGGCGTCGTGGCCCGTGGAGTTCACGGTGACCATCACGGCCCGGTCGCCGAGTGCCCGGCGCAGCCTCAGGGCGCCGCTGAGCGGGGTCGCGACATCCCGCTCGTTCTGCACGAGCAGCACGTTGGACGGCCCGCGGGCGGTGATCCGCACGGCCGGTTCCCTCGGCTCGTACGGCAGGGCGGCGCACGCCATCGGCCCGCGCGGCATGCCCGCCGTCAGCGGGAACCGCGCCCGGCTCTCGTCGACGTCCCCCTGGTAGGCGGCGGCCGAGTCGGGCCAGTCGACGTCGTTGCAGATGGTGCCGATCCCGACCGCGGCGACGTTCTGCAGGACCGGCTCGGGCGGGGACTCGGGCACGGGCGGCACGGTGCCCTTGCGGGCGGCCAGGATCGTCCGGGCCAGGACCGGATAGTCGTCGGGGTCGTAGAGGCTGCTCAGCATGGTCTGGCGGAGCACGGTGCCGTCCAGCCGCTCCGGGTCGGCGCCGGGCCAGGGCAGCGGCTCGCGGTCCAGCCGCGCGGCCAGGCGCAGGAAGCCGGAGCGCACCCCGGCGGCGGAATCGGCCAGCCGGTACGGATTCCCGGGGCGCGACGCCCAGGCGGCGAACTCGGGGAAGTTGTCCTCCACGCCCCGCTCGAAGGCGGCGAGCCAGCCGCGGGTCACCCGGGTGGGGTCGGGGTCGTTGTTGCTGTCCAGCACGATGCGGTCGGTGCGGTGCGGGAACAACTGGCGGTAGACGGCGCCGACGTACGTGCCGTACGAGACGCCCCACGCGGAGATCTTCGGCTCTCCGAGCGCGGCCCGGACGCGGTCGAGGTCGCGTGCCTCGTTGGCGGTGCTGATGTGCCGGATCAGCTCACCGCCGTTGCGGCCGCAGGCCTCGGCCATGCGCCGGGCGGTGGCCATGTTCCCGGCGACGGAACCGTCAGGGCCGGGCCAGGGCAGCAGCTTGGTCCGGCTGAGGTCGGCGGGGTCGAGCTTGCAGTCGACGGCGGTGGAGGGCGCCATGCCGCGCGGCGCGAAGCCGATGAGGTCGTAGGCCTCGCGCACCTTCCGCGGCAGCTTCTGCCCCTTGCCGGAGGGGTCGGAGAGGCTGTCCCCGCCCGGGCCGCCGGGGATGAGGAACAGCGCGCCGCGGCGGGCGGAGGGCTTCTCGCTCGGAATGCGGGAGACGGCGATCTCGATGGTCCGCCCGTCCGGGTCGGAATAGTCCATGGGGACTTCGACGGTGGCGCACTGCTGTCTGGGGTCGAGGCCGTCGCCGGAGCAGGCGGACCAGGTGAGCGGCTCGGCGCTGCCGGCGGACGCGGTCAGCGGGACGGCGAGGGAGAGCAGCACCGCCGAGGCCGCGGCGAGTGAGGCGTGACGCGTGATCTGTTTCCAGTCCATGAGCCGATCCTGACGCGCCCCGGCTCCACCCCACATCCGGGCAACTCCCTCATTCCGCCGGGGGATTACCCCCGCCTCCCGCCGGGGGGCGGAGCATGAGGACGTCCGTCGCGTTCTCGCTCTCCACCCGGAAGCCGTGACGTTCGTAGAGGCGGCGCGCCGGGCTGCCCCGCAGGACGTCGAGACGGACGGCGGTACCGGTGGCGTCCGTCCCGCTCAGCAGCGTACGCAGCACCGCCGAGCCGAGGCCCCGGCCCTGGACGCCGGGCGCGAGGTAGAAGTGCTCCAGCCAGTGGCCTTCCTCCGCCGGGCGCAGGGCGACGCTGCCCGCGAAGGCGCCCGCCACCAGGACGACCGACGTGTGCTCGGGGCGGAAGCCGTCCCGCAGGCGCCGGCGCACCCGGTCCGGGTCGTAGCGGCCCAGCCTTTCCAGATCCGGGCGCATCACCACCGCCCGCAGTTCCGCTATCGCCTCCACATCGGCCGGTTCCGCGGCGCGCAGGGACCATTCCCGGTCCGCTCGCGGCTCCGGCGCTGTCCCGGGCGGCCTCCCTGTCGTATTCACGATTCGATCATGCCGAACCCCTTTGTGCCGCGCCGCAGTTGTACGACACAGACCCTTCCCGAGTATAGACGCGGAGAGTCACCAAAAAATTGCGAAGAGTGAAACTCCGGAAGGAAGGGGAGGCCGGTGGAGGCACGACACTCGGCGCTCTGCGCCGAAGAAGCGGAGGACGCGGTGAAAGAATTGCGGGCGGAAAACGCCAGGACCGGAATGTCCCGGCCGGCATCGGGACTCGCCCCGGTGAGTTTCGCGCGGAAAGCCCCCTGCCCGCTCACGGACCAGGCCCGGCCCTCCCTCCGGCCCGCCCGCCCGGCCGCGGCGGTGGTGCGATGAAGCCCCCCGTCGGCGCCTACGTCGTGGACACCCGCAGCGGACGCATCGGCATCGTCATGGGGCATGAGGGGCCCTATGTGCAGTTGCGGCCGTACGGGGGCGGGAGGGAGTGGGACGCCGATCCCCGCGCCGTCCGGCACGCCACCCCCGCCGAGCGGCTGCGCGCGGCGACCGCGTACGCCAACGCCCGCAGCAGGGGCGAGGTCCCTTGACGCACTGACCCTGCGAGAATGGCGCCATGAGTCTGTTCCGCGACGACGGCATCGTGCTGCGCACCCAGAAGCTGGGTGAGGCGGACCGGATCATCACGCTGCTCACGCGCGGTCACGGCCGGGTACGCGCGGTCGCCCGGGGCGTGCGCCGGACCAAGTCGAAGTTCGGTGCGCGCCTCGAACCCTTCTCCCACGTCGACGTGCAGTTCTTCGCCAAGGGCAGCGAGCTGGTCGGCCGCGGGCTGCCGCTGTGCACCCAGAGCGAGACCATCGCGCCCTACGGCGGCGGGATCGTCACCGACTACGCCCGGTACACCGCCGGCACCGCCATGCTGGAGACCGCCGAGCGGTTCACCGACCACGAGGGCGAGCCGGCCGTCCAGCAGTACCTGCTGCTCGTCGGCGCCCTGCGCACCCTCGCCCGGGGCGAGCACGCGCCGCACCTCGTGCTCGACGCGTTCCTGCTCCGCTCCCTCGCCGTCAACGGCTACGCCCCGACCTTCAGCGACTGCGCGAAGTGCGGGATGCCGGGCCCCAACCGGTTCTTCTCGGTCGCCTCGGGCGGTTCCGTCTGCGTGGACTGCCGCGTGCCCGGCAGCGTCGTACCCTCGCCCCAGGCCCTGGAACTCCTCGGCGCGCTGCTTACGGGAGACTGGGAGACCGCCGACGCGTGCGAGGCGCGCCACGTCCGGGAGGGCAGCGGACTGGTGTCCGCCTATCTGCACTGGCACATGGAGCGCGGCCTGCGCTCGCTGCGCTACGTCGAGAAGTGACCGAAGCAAGCAAGCACGAGGAGACGAGACACACATGGCCGTACGCGGGATCCTGGGGCGCCAGCGCCGGGAGTACAGGACGCCGGAGCCGCACCCGTCCGGCGCGCGGCCGCCGAAGCTCCCCGGGGAGCTCGTACCGCAGCATGTGGCGATCGTCATGGACGGCAACGGCCGCTGGGCCAAGGACCGCGGCCTGCCCCGCACCGAGGGACACAAGGTCGGCGCCGAGCGCGTGCTGGACGTGCTGCAGGGCGCCATCGAGATGGGCGTGGGCGCCATCTCGCTGTACGCCTTCTCCACCGAGAACTGGAAGCGCTCGCCCGACGAGGTGCGCTTCCTGATGAACTTCAACCGGGACTTCATCCGCAAGACCCGCGACCAGCTCGACGAACTGGGCGTGCGGGTGCGCTGGGTCGGGCGGATGCCGAAGCTGTGGCGGTCCGTCGCCAAGGAGCTCCAGATCGCCCAGGAGCAGACCAAGGGCAACGACCGGCTGACCCTGTACTTCTGCATGAACTACGGCGGCCGGGCCGAGATCGCCGACGCGGCGAAGGCACTCGCGGAGGACGTGCGCAGCGGCAGGCTCGACCCGTCCAAGGTCAACGAGAAGACCTTCGCCAAGTACATGTACTACCCGGACATGCCGGACGTGGACCTGTTCCTGCGCCCGAGCGGCGAGCAGCGCACCTCCAACTACCTGATCTGGCAGAGCGCCTACGCCGAGATGGTCTTCCAGGACGTGCTGTGGCCGGACTTCGACCGGCGCGACCTGTGGCGGGCCTGCCTGGAGTTCGCCTCCCGCGACCGGCGCTTCGGCGGGGCCATCCCGAACGAGGAGCTGCTGGCCATGGAGGGCAGGCAGCAGTAGCCCCGGCCGGCGGCCCGGCCCGGCCGCGGTAGGCCGGCCGTAGCCATCGACCGCGTGTTGGGCCGTCCGCTCCCGGCGGGCGGCCGCCGTGCCGCCCACACTGGCCGCATGCCCGACGCGTCCCCGGCCCTCGCGAGTGATGCCCGGCGGGTGACGGTGCTGACCGTGCTCACCGTGCTGGCCGGTGCCGTCGACGCCGTCAGCTTCCTGACGATGGGCAAGGTGTTCTGCGCGCTGGCGACCGGGAACGTGCTCTTCCTGTCCTTCGCGCTCGCCAGGGAGGGCGACGTTTCGGTGGCGCGGCCCGCCACCGCGATCGGGGCGTTCGTCGCCGGTGCCGCCCTCGCGGGTGTCGCGCTGAAGGCCCTCGCGGAGCGGGGCAGGGCGTGGTTCCCGGCCGGGCTGGGCTGCGAGGCCGTGCTGCTGGTGGCCGCCGGGGTGGTGACGCTGTGGCGGCACGGCACCCGGACGGCCGCCGACGCGGGCCAGGACCACGCCGTCATCGCGCTCGTCGCGCTGGCCATGGGGGTACGGGCCTCGACCGCGCTGCGCGTCCACGTCCCCGGCATGCCGACCCTGCTGACCCAGACGGCCATCGCCGAACTCGTCAACGATGTGCTGAAGCGCCCCCGGACGGTGCTGCGCGGGATGCCGGCGCAGCAGCGGCTGGCGCGCACGCGCTGGACGGCCACGGTCGGCGGCATCTTCACCGGGGGTGTGCTGGGCACGTTGCTGCTGGTGCCGCTGGGCACCGGGCGGGCGCTGCTCGTCATCGCCGCCGCGGTGCTGCTCCTCGCGGCGGTCACCTCGGCGCTGCCGAGGCGTGCGGAGCGTGCCGGGGAGCCAGGAGGGGGCTGACCGCCTGCGCCGCCGCCCTACGGTGGTGCCGCTCTCGGCGGCCGGGCCGGCGCCGCCTGCGACAGAACCGGCCGGTCCGCGGCTACCGCCGCACGGAGGTGCCGCTCGGGGCGCCGGGCCGGCGCGCCCGCGTGGGAGCGAAAGGCCGGATCGCGGCTCGCGATGCGTTCGGTCGTCTACTTCGCGGCCGCCGCGCAGTCGGCGCAGGTGCCGAAGATCTCCACCGTGTGGGCCACGTTGACGTAGCCGTGCTCCGCGGCGATGGCCTCGGCCCACTTCTCCACGGCCGGGCCCTCGACTTCGACGGCCTTGCCGCAGGCGCGGCACACGAGGTGGTGGTGATGGTCGTCGGTGGAGCAGCGGCGGTAGACGGACTCGCCGTCGGCGGTGCGCAGCACGTCGACCTCGCCGGCGTCGGCGAGGGACTGCAGGGTGCGGTAGACCGTGGTGAGCCCGACCGAGTCGCCCTTGTGCTTGAGCATGTCGTGCAGTTCCTGCGCGCTGCGGAACTCGTCGACCTCCTGCAGGGCCGCCGCCACGGCGGCCCGCTGCTTGGTGGCGCGGCCCTTCACGGACGGTCCAGCGGTCGTCACCGTTGCCTCCTCACGTCTGCCTTGCCCGGGCCATTGTGCCAGCCCGGGGTGAGGGCGGTCAGACACCGACCTCGTCGGCGGCCTCCCGGCTGCCCGGGATCGCGCACTCGGCGGGGTCGCCCGCGGCGTGCGCGGCGGCCCGGGCCCGGGCGCGGCGGCGGGCCAGCGGGGCCGCGAGCGCCGTCAGCACGATGAACGCGCCGATGGTCAGCAGCACGATCGTCGCGCCGGGCGGCACGTCCTGGTAGTACGAGGTGACCGTGCCGCCGATCGTCACGCTCACCCCGATGGCGACGGCGACCACGAAGGTCGCGGCGAAGCTGCGGGCGATCTGCTGGGCGGCCGCCACGGGCACCACCATCAGCGCGCTCACCAGGAGCAGCCCGACCACGCGCATCGCCACCGTCACGGTGACGGCCGCGGTGACCGCCGTGAGCAGGTTCAGGGCGCGCACCGGCAGGCCCGTCACCCGCGCGAACTCCTCGTCCTGGCTGACCGCGAACAGCTGCCGCCGCAGGCCCAGGGTGACCAGCACGACGAAGGCGGCCAGCACGCAGATGGCCGTCACGTCCGACTCGGACACCGTCGACAGGGAGCCGAACAGGTAGGAGGTGAGGTTGGCGTTGGAGCCCGTCGGCGCGAGGTTGATGAACATCACACCGCCGGCCATGCCGCCGTAGAAGAGCATCGCGAGGGCGATGTCGCCGCGGGTCTTGCCGTACCAGCGGATCAGCTCCATGAGGACCGCGCCGAGGACGGAGACCAGGGTCGCCATCCACACCGGGGACCAGGTCAGCAGGAAGCCGAGGCCGACGCCGGTCATCGCCACGTGACCGATGCCGTCGCCCATCAGGGCCTGGCGGCGCTGCACGAGGTAGATGCCGACGGCCGGAGCGGTGATGCCGACCAGGACGGCGGCGAGCAGGGCCCGCTGCATGAAGGCGTAGTCGAGGAAGTCCATCAGCTCAGCAGTCCCGTGCGGATCGGTTCGGCGCCCGCCGGTGCGTGCGGGTGTACGTGGTCGTGGCCGGGCAGGGCGTGCTGTCCGACGGCCTTGGGGGGCGGGCCGTCGTGGACGACGCAGCCGTCGCGCAGGACGACCGCCCGGTCGATGAGGGGCTCCAGCGGGCCCAGCTCGTGCAGCACGAGCAGGACCGTCGCGCCCTGGGAGACCTGTTCCCTCAGCGTGTGCGCGAGGACCTCCTGGCTGGCCAGGTCGACGCCGGCCATCGGCTCGTCCATGATCAGCAGCTCGGGTTCGCAGGCGAGGGCGCGGGCGATCAGGACGCGCTGGTGCTGGCCGCCGGAGAGGGCGTCGACGGGGTCCTTGGCCCGGTCGGCCATGCCGACGAGGTCCAGGGCGCGCCGGACGGCCGCGTGGTCCGCCTTGCGCAGCACGCCGAAGCGGGCCCGGGACAGACGGCCGGAGGAGACCACCTCGGTCACCGTGGCGGGCACGCCGGACGCGGCCGTGGTGCGCTGCGGCACGTAGCCGACGCGGTGCCAGTCGCGGAACCGCCCGCGGTCCGTGCCGAACAGCCGGATCTCGCCGGCGGCGGTCTGCACCTGGCCGATGACGCTGCGCACGGCCGTGGACTTGCCCGAGCCGTTCGCGCCGAGCAGCGCGACGACCTCGCCGTGGCGCACGGTGAGGTCGATGCCGCGCAGCACGGGGCGCGAGCCCAGGTCCGCGCGGACGCCGCGCAGGGATACGACGGGCTCGGTCATGCCGTCCTCCGGTGGGTCGATCACTTGGCTCCCAGGGCCTTCCGCAGGGCCTTGAGGTTGGCTTCCATGACCTGGAAGTAGTCGTCGCCGCGGGACTTGTCGGTGATGCCCTCCAGCGGATCGAGGACGTCCGTCTTCAGGTTCGCGTCGCGGGCGAGGGTCTTCGCGGTCTTGTCGGAGACCAGTGTCTCGTAGAAGACGGTGGTGACGCCGTCGGCCTTGGCCTCCTCCTGGAGCTCCCTGACCCGGGCCCCGCTGGGCTCGCTCTCGGGGTCGAGGCCGGAGATGGCCTCCTGGGTGAGGCCGTAGCGCTCGGCGAGGTAGCCGAAGGCGGCGTGGTTGGTGAAGAAGACCTTGGTCCTGGTGTTCTTCAGGCCGTTCTCGAAGTCCCCGTTCAGGCCGTTCAGCTTCGCGACCAGCGCCTCGGTGTTCTTCTTGTAGTCGGCCGCGTGGTCCGGGTCGGCCTTCTCGAAGGCCTTGCCGACGCCCTCGGCGATCTCGGCGTACTTCACCGGGTCCAGCCAGACGTGCGGGTCGCGGGCGTGCTCCTCCTCCTCGGAGTGGCCCTCCTCCTCCGCGTGCCCTTCCTCGCCCTCGTGGCTGTGGCCGCCGGTGCCGTGGTCCTCGAGGGTGGTGAGCGAGGCCGCGTCGATCTTCGTCTTGATGCCGGTCTGCGCGACGGCCTCGTCGACGGCGGGCTGCAGGCCCTTGAGGAAGAGCGCCGCGTCGGCCTCCTCCAGCTGCGCCCGCTGCCGGGTGCTGATCTCCAGGTCGTGCGGTTCCTGGCCGGGTTCGGTCAGGCTGGTGACGTTCACGTGGCCGCCGCCGATCTGCTCGGCGAGGAACGCCATCGGGTAGAAGGAGGCGACGACGTCGAACTTGTCCGTGTTGCCCGTCGCCGCGCTGTCGCTGGAGCAGGCGGTCAGGGCGCCCAGGCCGAGAGCGGAGGCCAGGGCGGCGGGTATGAGGCGTCGTCGTACGTTCATGACACTCATTTTCAACAAATATGGAAACCGTTGTCAACAAACGTCCTGACCGGGGCCTTGAGGGCGCCGGAGGGGGAGCGATTTGATTGAGGGGGCGCCCCCGCCGGTAACCTGAGTCATTCGCTGGAAGCATCTCGCTTCGTCGCCCGTCGTCGTAATGAAGAGAGCACCGTGGCCGCCGACAAGATCGACACCATCGTCAGCCTGAGCAAGCGCCGTGGCTTCGTATTCCCCTGTAGTGAGATCTACGGCGGCCAGCGCGCCGCTTGGGACTACGGCCCGCTGGGTGTCGAGCTCAAGGAGAACCTCAAGCGCCAGTGGTGGCGCTACATGGTGACGTCCCGCGAGGACGTCGTGGGTATCGACTCGTCCGTGATCCTGGCCCCCGAGGTCTGGGTCGCCTCCGGCCACGTCGCCACCTTCACGGACCCGCTGACCGAGTGCACCTCCTGCCACAAGCGGTTCCGCGCGGACCACCTGGAGGAGGCCTACGAGGCCAAGCACAAGCGCCTGCCGGAGAACGGCCTGGCCGACGTCAACTGCCCCAACTGCGGCAACAAGGGCCAGTTCACCGAGCCCAAGCAGTTCTCGGGCCTGCTGTCCACGCACCTCGGCCCCACGCAGGACTCCGGCTCCGTCGCCTACCTGCGCCCCGAGACCGCGCAGGGCATCTTCACCAACTTCTCGCAGGTGCAGACCACCTCGCGCCGCAAGCCGCCGTTCGGCATCGCCCAGATGGGCAAGTCCTTCCGCAACGAGATCACGCCCGGCAACTTCATCTTCCGCACCCGCGAGTTCGAGCAGATGGAGATGGAGTTCTTCGTCAAGCCGGGCGAGGACGAGAAGTGGCAGGAGTACTGGATGGAGCAGCGCTGGAACTGGTACACCGGCCTCGGCCTGCGCGAGGAGAACATGCGGTGGTACGAGCACCCGAAGGAGAAGCTCTCCCACTACTCCAAGCGCACCGCCGACATCGAGTACCGCTTCCAGTTCGGCGGCAGTGAGTGGGGCGAGCTGGAGGGTGTGGCCAACCGCACCGACTACGACCTCGGCGCCCACGCCAAGGCCTCCGGCCAGGACCTCACCTACTTCGACCAGGAGGCCGGCGAGCGCTGGACCCCCTACGTCATCGAGCCCGCGGCCGGTGTCGGCCGCGCGATGCTGGCGTTCCTGCTGGACGCCTACGTCGAGGACGAGGCGCCCAACGCCAAGGGCAAGATGGAGAAGCGCACGGTGCTGCGCCTGGACCACCGCCTCGCCCCGGTGAAGGTCGCCGTGCTGCCGCTGTCCCGCAACCCGGAGCTGTCGCCGAAGGCCAAGGGCCTCGCCCAGGCGCTGCGGCAGCACTGGAACATCGAGTTCGACGACGCCGGCGCCATCGGTCGCCGCTACCGCCGTCAGGACGAGATCGGCACGCCGTTCTGCGTGACCGTCGACTTCGACACGCTCGAGGACAACGCGGTCACCGTCCGCGAGCGTGACTCGATGAAGCAGGAGCGCGTCTCCCTCGACCAGATCGAGGGCTACCTGGCAGCCCGCCTGATCGGCTGCTGACGCCTTCTCTTCCGCACAACGGTGCCGGGCCCCTCCCGCGAGGGGCCCGGCACCGTCGTTTTTTGCCGGCCGCCTTCCTGCCGGTCACGGCGCGGTGGCGGACAGGCGGACCGGGAGGCGGGCTGACAAGTATTGAATGACAGATATTGAAATCTGTCAGCTGTCATGTCATCGTGGAGGGCATGACGATGCGAACCCGATCCCTCGGAACCACCGGCCCCCAGGTCTCCGCCCTCGGTCTCGGCTGCATGGGCATGTCCGCCCTGTACGGCGAGGCGAACCGGGCCGAGTCCATCGCGACGATCCACGCGGCGCTCGAAGCGGGCGTCACCCTGCTCGACACCGGCGACTTCTACGGCATGGGCCACAACGAGATGCTGATCGGCGAGGCCCTGCGCGCGGCGCCCGCCGCCCGGCGTGAACAGGCCCTGGTCAGCGTGAAGTTCGGTGCCCTGCGCGGCCCGGACGGCAGCTGGTCGGGCTACGACGGCCGGCCCGCCGCCGTGAAGAACTTCGCCGCCTACTCCCTGCAGCGGCTCGGCGTCGACCACATCGACGTCTACCGCATCGCCCGGCTCGACCCCGGCGTACCGGTCGAGGAGACGGTCGGCGCGATCGCGGAGCTGGTCGAGGCGGGGTACGTACGACACATCGGCCTCAGCGAGGTCGGCGCCGCGACCATCCGCCGGGCCGCCGCCACGGCACCGATCGCGGACCTCCAGATCGAGTACTCCCTGATCTCGCGCGGTATCGAGGCCGAGATCCTGCCGGCCGTCCGCGAACTGGGCATCGGCGTCACGGCCTACGGGGTCCTCTCCCGGGGCCTGATCTCCGGCCACTTCACGGCGGACCGGCAGCTGGGCGCCGGCGACTTCCGGGCGATGTCGCCGCGCTTCCAGGGCGACAACCTCACCCACAACCTCGGCCTCGTCGAGGCGCTGCGGAAGATCGCCGAGCAGAAGGACGTCACCGTCGCGCAGATCGCCATCGCCTGGGTGCTCAGCCGCGGGGAGGACATCGTGCCGCTGGTCGGCGCCCGCCGCCGCGACCGGCTCACCGAGGCGCTGGGCGCCCTGGACGTGACGCTGGACGCGGGCGACCTCGCCGCGATCGAACAGGCCGTGCCCGACGGTGCGGCGGCAGGCGACCGCTACCCGGCGGCGCAGATGGCGCACCTCGAAGCGTGAACCGGGCTCCGGGTACGGTCAGGACATGGCACCGACCAGCGAGACCCTGACCGCCGAGCGCATCCTCGAAGCGACCGAGGAGGTGCTGCGCCGCCACGGCCCGGCCAAGGCCACCGTGGTGGACGTGGCCCGCGCGCTCGGCGTCAGCCACGGCAGCGTCTACCGGCACTTCCGGACGAAGGCGGCGCTGCGCGAGGCGGTCACCAAGCGCTGGCTGGACCGCACCTCCGGCGAGCTGTCCGGGATCGCGGCCGGTGACGGCGACCCGGCGACCCGGCTGCGCGACTGGCTGGCCGCGCTGTTCGCCGCCAAGCGCCGCAAGGCGGGCGCGGACCCGGAGCTGTTCGCCACGTACACGGTCCTCACGGGCGAGAACGGCACGGCGGTCGGCGAGCACATCGCCGACCTGACCGCCCAGTTGACCCGTATCGTCCGCGACGGCGTGGCGAGCGGCGACTTCGCCTCGGACGACCCGCAGGCCACGGCCCGCGCGGTCTTCCAGGCCACGGGCCGCTTCCACGACCCCTGTTACGCCCGGGAGTGGGAGGAGCCGGGGGCGGAGGCGGACTTCACGGCGGTCGTCGACGTGCTGCTGCGCGGCCTGCGGCCCTGAGCAAGGCGCCGCACCGGGTGCGCCCGGGTCCCGGGAGGCCCAGGATGGAAACCGAGGGGCGGGTCGCCGCGGGGGATGCGCGAAGAAGGGGATGGCGATCGTGGAACTCATACTCCGCCCGGGCACCCCGGACGACGCCGCGGAGTGCGGCCGCATCTGCTACGAGGCCTTCGCCGGGGTCGCCGCGGAGCACGCCTTCCCGCCGGGCATCCCGAGCCCCGAGACCGGTGCCGCGCTGATCGAGGGCGCCCTGACGCACCCGGGGTTCTACGGTGTCGTCGCCGAGCTCGACGGGCGGATCGTCGGCAGCAACTTCCTCGACGAGCGCTCGGCCGTCGTCGGGGTCGGGCCGGTCACCGTCGACCCGGCCGTGCAGAACGCGGGCGTGGGCCGCCGCCTGATGCGCGACGTGCTGGAGCGGGCCGCCGAGCGCGGGGCACCGGGCGTCCGCCTGCTGCAGAGCGGCTACCACAACCGGTCGTTCTCCCTGTATGTCAGCCTCGGCTTCGTCCACCGCGCCACCGTCGCCTGTGTGCAGGGACCGCCGCTCGAGCGCGCGCTGCCCGGGTACACGGTGCGGGAGGCCACGGACGCGGACCTGGGCGTCTGCAACGACCTGTGCCGGCAGGTCCACGGCGTCGACCGCGGCGGCGAGGTCGCCGACGCGCTGAAACAGGGCACGGCCCGGGTCGTGGAGCGCGCGGGACGCGTCACCGGATACGCCACCGACCTGGCGTTCTTCGCGCACGCCGTGGGCGAGACCACCCCGGACCTCCAGGCACTGATCGCGGCGGCCCCGCAGTTCGGCGGCCCGGGCATCCTCGTCCCCGTGAGCGACGCGGTGCTGCTGCGGTGGTGCCTGTCCCACGGTCTCAAGGTCGTGCAGCTGATGAGCCTGATGACCGTCGGCCTCTACAACCGGCCGGACGGGGCCTACCTGCCCTCGATCCTCTACTAGGACCGCTCCCGCCCCGTCCGCTCACGCCGCCGTCGGGTCCACCGTCGCCTGGTGGGCCTGGGCCAGGTGCTCCTGCGCCTTCAGCCAGGGCAGGAACTGGGCGCCTCGGCGCCAGCCGCAGGTGTCGCATCTGATCGTGCGCTGCACGCCCGTGCGCAGCACCTGCACCACGTGCTCGCGCCCGTGCAGGTCCCAGCGGCTGACCTTGCTCGTGTCGATGTGTGCCATGACGCCTCCCGCGTCCAGGAATCCGGCCCGTCCGGTCGGCCCGCAGCAAGGAGTGTGCAGCAAGACCAACATCAACAGGGTTTCCCCGGGGGCGGATTGTCAGACCGCGCGGCCGCGATCACGTGACGCGGCCCTCAGACCCTCGCGCGGTAGGGCATGAACCAGTGGGTGTCGAACCAGCGGGCCATGGTGAAGCGGTGCCGCGGGTCGGTGAGGATGCGGCAGACGAACTCCGCGCTGCCGCAGGCGAAGAGCACGTCCTCGTCGTCGAAGGACCGGACGACCACGGGCCAGCGGTCCGGGTCGTCGCCGTCGGTCCGCCAGCAGTACTGGTCCTCGTGCTCGGTGCCCGCCCAGACGAGCAGGCCGTCCTCGCTCAGATGCGTCCACGGCTCCTGGTACAGGTCCAGATAGGCGTCGAAGGCCGCCGCGCCGAACGTCTCGACCATGCGCCGGTAGTCGCCCGGCAGCGGGGTGCCCAGGCGGGCCGCGGTCTGCGCCCAGTCCGCCTCCGGCCGCCGGCCGGTCCGCGTCCAGCCGGTGATCCGCTCCAGCCGCTCCACCCAGTCGACGCCCTCGCCCGGGCCGGCCGCCGGCGGCTCGGGCACCTCGCGCCGGGCGACGGCCGGCACCGGCCGCACGACCCCCTCACCGTCACGCGCCGTCCCCGCACCGACCCACTGCCCCCCGTACGCCCACACCCTGAGCGTCACGGCCCGGTCCCCGAAGGGCAGGAGGAGGTCCGAGCAGCCGGACTCGCCGGCCGCAGGATCGGCGACGCCGTCGAGCACGAGCGTGCGCGGTGCCCCGTAGCGGTCCCCGAGCAGCTCGGTCAGCTCCTGCGGGTCGGTGTCACCGGGCGGGTGGAGACAGCCGTCCTCCGGGCCGATGCGGTCCAGCAGGTCGCCGACGGTCGCCTGTGTGAGCTCCATGGCGCTCAGTGAAGCGCATCGCACCGACCATCCGGCCCGCCCGCGGTCAGGCGCGCTCCGCGGCCACCGCCACGTCCCGCACCTCCGGCGACGCCAGCCTCGCGGCCGTGCGCTCGGCGGTCGCGCGGGCCCACCGGCCACTGGTCACGGCCCCGAGCGCCAGCACCGCGAGCCCGCACGCGACGAGGATCCACCACCCCGGCCGCGCGGCGGAGACGAACGCCTCCCGGTACGAGGACGCGCCCACGCCCGAGGCGAGCACCGCCCCGACCACCGCGACGCCCAGCGTCTGCCCGAGCTGCCGGCTCGTCGAGGCGACCGCCGCCGCCACGCCCGCCTGGGCCCGCGGCATGCCGGAGACCGCCGTGTTGGTGATGGGTGCGTTGACGAAGCCGAAGCCGACACCGAACAGGACGTAGCCGAGGAAGAGGGTGACGTTCGACGTCTCCGCCTCGAACGCGGCGAAGAGGACGGCGCTCGCCGTCATCGCCAGGCCCGCGATCACCAGGGACAGCCGGGGGCCCCGCGTGCCGACCAGGCGGCCGGACAGCGGCGCGCACAGGAACGTGGGCACCGCCATGGGCAGCATCCACAGACCCGCCTCCAGGGCGGTCAGCCCCCGTACGTTCTGCAGGTACAGGGTCGACAGGAACAGGAATCCGCCGAGCGCCGCGAACGCGCTGACGGCTATGGCCGTCGCGCCGCTGAACGGAGCCGAGCGGAAGAAGCGCAGGTCGATCAGGGGCTCGGCGCGGCGCGGCTCGTACCGGAGCAGGGCGGCGAGGGCCGCCAGGGCCAGCACCAGCAGCGGGGCCGGCGACGCGGGGGGCGTGCTCGGCGCCTCGATGATCGCGTACGTCAGCGAACCGAACAGCGTGATCACCAGCACCTGCCCGACCGGGTCCGGGCGACGGGCCCGGGGCGCGCGGGACTCGGGGACGAAGCGCAGGGTGAGCAGCAGGGCCGCCAGGCCCACCGGCAGGTTGATCCAGAAGATGGAGCGCCAGCCGACCGACTCCACCAACAGGCCCCCGACCAGCGGGCCGGCGGCCATGGAGATGCCGACGACCGCGCCCCACGCGCCGATCGCCCGGGCCCGCTCGCGCGGGTCGGTGAAGGTGTTGGTGATGATCGACATGGCGACCGGGTTCAGCATGGAGCCGCCCACCGCCTGGACCATCCGGAAGGCGATCAGGGCGTCGAGGTCCGGCGCGAGGGAGCACAGCACCGAGCCGAGCGTGAAGACGACCAGGCCCGCCATGAAGACGCGCTTGCGGCCGATCCGGTCGGCGGTGGAGCCCGCGAGCATCAGCAGCGAGGCCAGGACCAGCGTGTAGGCGTCGATCGTCCACTGCAGGCCCGAGGTACTGGCGTGCAGGTCCTGTTGCATGGCGGGCAGGGCCACGTTCAGGACCGTGTTGTCCAGGCTCACGATCAGCAGGCTCATGCAGCAGATCGCGAGCACGAGCACGCGGCGGCGGGGACTGAGCTCGGGCATGCGGTCCATCGTACGCCGATTTCGATAGTGTGCCTAACTAATGAATTTTGCCATTCCATTGCACGGCACAATGGAGGCATGTCCACGCCCCTGCAGATCGGCCCGCACACCGTCCAGCCGCCCGTCGTCCTGGCCCCCATGGCCGGGATCACCAACGCGCCCTTCCGCACCCTGTGCCGGGAGTTCAGCGGCGGCAAGGGGCTGTTCGTCAGCGAGATGATCACCACCAGGGCGCTGGTCGAGCGCAACGAGAAGACCATGCAGCTCATCCACTTCGACGCCAGTGAGCGGCCCCGGTCGATCCAGCTCTACGGCGTGGACCCGGTCACCGTCGGCAAGGCCGTCCGCATGATCGCGGAGGAGGACCTGGCCGACCACATCGACCTGAACTTCGGCTGCCCGGTGCCGAAGGTCACCCGCAAGGGCGGCGGCTCGGCGCTGCCGTACAAGCGGAACCTGCTGCGGGCGATCCTGCGCGAGGCCGTCAGCGGCGCGGGCGAGCTGCCCGTGACGATGAAGATGCGCAAGGGCATCGACGACGACCACATCACCTACCTCGACGCCGGCCGGATCGCCGTCGAGGAGGGCGTCACCGCCATCGCGCTGCACGGCCGCACCGCCGCCCAGCACTACGGCGGCACCGCCGACTGGGACGCCATCGCCCGGCTCAAGGAGCACGTCCCGGAGATCCCGGTCCTCGGCAACGGCGACATCTGGTCGGCCGGGGACGCCCTGCGGATGGTGCGCGAGACCGGCTGCGACGGAGTCGTGGTCGGGCGCGGCTGCCTGGGGCGGCCGTGGCTCTTCGCCGACCTGGTCGCCGCCTTCGAGGGCCGCACCGACGACATCGCCCGCCCCGCCCTGCGCGAGGTGGCCGACGTCATGGTCCGGCACGCCACCCTGCTCGGGGAGTGGATCGGCGACGAGTCCCGGGGCGTGATCGACTTCCGCAAGCACGTCGCCTGGTACCTCAAGGGCTTCGCGGTCGGCTCCGAGATGCGCAAGCGTCTCGCGATCACCTCGTCCCTGGAGGAGCTGCGCTCCGGCCTGGACGAGCTGGACCTCGACCAGCCCTGGCCCGCCGGCGCCGACGGACCCCGCGGCCGCACCTCCGGCAACAACCGGGTGGTGCTGCCGGACGGCTGGCTCAAGGACCCCTACGACTGCGCCGGCGTCGGCGAGGACGCCGAACTCGACACCTCCGGCGGCTGATCAGCCCTTCGAGGGGTGCGGTGTCGAGCCGTAGGCCTTCAGGAAGCGGTCGCGGAAGGAGTCCATGCGCCACACCGGCGCGTCGGCCGCGGGCTTGAGGCCCTCCGTCCAGTTCCAGCCGTCGATCTTCTCCAGGACCTTCGGGTCCTTGGCGACCAGGGACACCGGCACGTCCCGCGAGGCGCGGTCGCCGCTGACCCGGGCGATGGGCTGGTGGTCGCCGAGGAAGACCAGGACGGTGTCGTCGGTGCCGTAGCGCTCCAGCCACTGGGTGAGGCTGGTGACCGAGTACTGGATGGACTTCCCGTACTCCTCGCGGGACCTGGTGGTGTCGGTGAGGACGTCCGAGGCCTTGTTGCCGGCCTTCTGGATCGCGTCGAAGACGGAGCCGTCGCCGAGTTCGTCCCAGCCGACCATCCTCGGAATCGGTGCCCAGGGCTGGTGACTGGAGGTCAGGATGACGAACGACATCAGCGGCTTGTCCCGCTTCCTGCCGTGCACCCGGCGCTGGAACGCCTCCAGCGCGTACTGGTCCGGCATCGTCGACCAGCTGAACTTCGGGCCGCGGTAGCCCAGGTCGAAGGCGTCGTAGAGCCGGTCGAGGCCGTACCACTCCTCCTCCGGCCAGCCCTTCTGTACCCCCGGCATCACACCGACCGTGTCCCACGCGCCCGTCTTCCGGAACGCCTTGGTGAGGGTCAGATGCTCGCCCGCGGTCACGGTGCGGTAGCGCCGCTGGTTGTCGATCCACAGTCCGGACATGGCCGTGGAGTGGCCGAGCCAGCTGCTGCCGCCGAAGGTCGCCGAGGTCAGCCAGCCGCTGCGGGCGTGGAAGCCGGCCTCGGCCAGGGCCTCGGTGCTCGTGTCGAGGGTCCGCCCGACGCCGGGAGCCATGACCGGGTCCTCGATGGCGCTGCGGCCGTAGCTCTCGATGAACGTGAAGATCACGTCCTTGCCGCGCAGGTCGGGCAGGAGCTGACCGGGCGGGGTGGCGCCGAAGCTGTCCGCCTTCGCCTGCCGCGCGAACGCCGCCTCGTCGCGCAGCGAGTCCACCGTGCGCTGGGCGTGCGCGCGCAGCGCACCGGCCGCCCGCTCGGAGGCGATCGGACCGCCGAACAGCGTGAGTCCGAGGGCGGAGCAGGTGACCCAGACGGTCCCGGCGGCCAGCGCCCCCCGGGTCGCCCGGGCCCGGTGGCGGGCCAGCGTCTCCGCGAGCCGGACCGTGGCAGCCACCAGGACGGCGGCGAGCAGCAGGATCAGGACGACCGCGCCGACGGCGGCCGCCGTCGCGACCGCTGCGCCCAGCGTGTCCGCCACGTACGCCTGGGCGTCCGGCAGCAGGTCCCAGTCCAGCGCGGCGTTGAAGCCCCGGCCCAGGTATTCGTTGAAGCCCATGTCGAGCAGGTTCACGGCGGTCAGCACGGTGAGGCCGAGTCCGTAGAGCACGGCCGCGGCCAGCCGGGGCCGGCGGGGCAGTGCCAGCGCGACGACGACCCCGGCGACCGCCTCCGCCGGGACCCGGGTGAAGCTGCCCGGTGCGAGGGCGGGGAGCGTGTTGGGCAGGAGCAGGGCACCGAGGACCAGCGCGGACGCGAGGGCGGTGGTGGTGCGGCGCAGGGCGCGGGCGGCCCGGGGGTGACGGGTGCGCCAGGCCCGCAGGTGCGCGAGCCGGGACACGGGGGCGGATGCCCCCGCCTCCTGTGCCGCCTCCGGCTCCGTCGCGGGCCCGGCCTCCGGACCGCCCGACGGCGACGACTGGCTCAGGCGTGTGAAGACAGGCACCCGGAGGTCCTTCCCGTACGAAACCCGGCGAAGTGGCGGACCCGCGTGGGGGGACGGGTCCGCCTCCGTTCCGTACGGGGCGCCCGGCGGGTGTGTTCAGCCCGCCGGGCCGACGCTCGGCAAACACCCGGCAAACGAACGCCCAACCGGCCCCTCAGGCGCCGCCGACCGCCGTGAGCAGCGCCAAGGGGGCGGACGCGGACCGGGATTCGCGCACACAGGCGTGCGGGTACGGCACCGGCTCCGGGTGGGTGTCGCGCCCGTACCCGGCGAGCACCTCCGGCAGCCGGTGCCCGGTCACGGCCGCCGCGTCGACCAGGCCGTGGGCGACCGCGCGGGCCTCGTCGTGCAGTCCGTAGCGGGCCAGGCCCAGGGCGATCAGCGCGTTGTCGTGCGGCCAGACGGAACCGCGGTGGTAGGACAGCGGGTGGTACGCCGCCTGCCCGGCGGCCAGGGTGCGCACGCCCCAGCCGGAGAAGAAGTCCGGCTCCAGCAGGCGCCGCCCGACCTGTTCGCCGTACTCCTTGTCCAGCAGGCCCGACCACAGCAGGTGCCCGGCGTCGGAGGCGAGCGCGTCCACCCGGTCGCCGCGGCCGTCCAGCGCGAGGGCCGGGAAGGACCGCTCCGGCATCCAGAAGTCCCGCTGGAACCGGTCGCGCAGATCACCGGCCGCCTGTTCCAGCAGGTCCGCGTACGTCCCGTCCTGCCACACCGTGCGCGCGAGCCACGCCGTGCGGCGCAGCGCGTCGTAGGCGTAGCCCTGGGCGCCCGCCGCCGTGACGGGGCCGTGCGGGCGGGTGCCGTCGGCGGAGCAGATGGCGCCGGGGGAGTCCTTCCAGTTCTGGTTGGCGAGGCCGCCCCGGTCGGCGCGGTAGACCAGGTAACCGCGCGAGGTGAGGCCGCCGTGGTCGAGCATCCAGCCGACGGCGGCGCGGGCGTGGGGTTCGAGGCGGCGGGCCAGGGCCGTCTCACCGGTGTGCTCGGTGTACGCGCCGAGCAGCACGAGGAACAGCGGGGTGGCGTCGACCGAGCCGTAGTAGCGGCGGTAGGGGACCTGGCCGAAGTGGGCGAGCTCGCCGTGCCGCACCTCGTGCACGATCTTCCCCGGCTGGGCGACCTCGTCGGCGCCGGTCCGGGTGGCCTGGGTCGCGGCGAGCGCGGGCAGCGTCGCGGCGGCCAGACCCGGCCGGTAGGGCAGGGCGAACAGCGAGGTCAGCAGGGCGTCCCGGCCCAGCAGGGTGAGGAACCAGGGGGCGCCGGCGGCCGGGACGCGCAGTTCCTCGCCGTCCGGGCCGGTCGCCGGGACCTGCAGCGCGGCCAGGTCCGCCAGGCCCCGCGCGCAGGCCGCGGCCAGCTCGGGCCAGCCGCTGGGGAACGCCACGCCCTCCATGAACGCGCCCTCCCGCGCGATGAGGTGCTCCTGGACTGCGGCGGGGGAGCGGGGCACGCGCAGGGCGCGCTGGTCGCCGTGCGGGCGGGCGATGACCCGCAGGACCAGCTCGGCGGTGCCGTGCGGGGCGAGGTCCACCGTCCACACCAGGCGGCGGGCGCCGGTGCCGGTCTCCTCCACGGCGTCCGGCCGGGGCTCGGCCGTCACGCTCGTCACCGAGCGCCACTCGCCGCGCCGGTAGACGAACTCCACGCCGTGGTCGAGGACCTGACGGGAGCGGACGGCTCCGGCCTTCGTGTAGGTGCGGTGGTCGGAGCGCAGCTCGAACTGGTCGGCGAAGTCGGCGTCGGCCGTGACCGCGAGGCGGACCGTCGTCGGCACCGGCCGGTTGCTGGTGACGCGCAGCGACTCCACGAACGAGGCGTCCCCGACGGCCTGTTCGCGAAAGAGCGTGCAGGCGGGCGGTTCGTTGCGGCCGCCGCGCGGCACGAGGACGCAGCGCGCGGTGTCCCCGTCGGCCACCGGCGTCAGCGTCTCCGGCACGGCGCCGTCGACGGTGAGCTGCCAGCGGCTCAGGTGCCGCGCGTCCCGTACGAACATGCCGTCCGGGGCGCTGCCGCCCCGGTAGCCGCTGATGTCGCCGCGATCGCCCACGGCGGCGAACGTCTGGCCGTGCACGAGCAGATGATGCCGGTCCGTCATCCCCGGTCCCCTCCCTTGATCGCCGTGAGGCCGTTCCGGTCCCCTGAGGGACGGTCGTGCAGCAGGTCGAGCGCGAGCGCGGCGGTCCAGCCGAAGCCGGTGGTGCCGCAGGCCTGTGCCGTGTACGGGTCGACGTACTCCGCGAAGCCGGAGGCGCCGGCGGTGTGCAGGATGCCCTTGCGCAGGGCGTCGGCCCGGCCGCGCTCGCCGTGCAGCCGCAGGCCGCGCTCCAGCAGCCAGTTGGTGTTGAACCAGGCCGGGCCGCGCCAGTAGCGGTGCGCGTCGAAGGCCTCGCCCAGCAGGTCGTAGCTCGGGACCAGGCGGGTCGTGCCGCCGAGGCCGAAGTGGGGGCCGCAGACCGTGCGGACCAGGGTGGCCGCGAGGTCGCGCGGCAGGCCGGGCAGCAGCAGCGGGATCAGTCCGGAGACGCCGCGCTCGGGGATCGGCTCCCCGGCGCGCACGTCCCGGCACAGGAACATCCCGGCGGCCGGGTCCCACAGCCGCTCCACCAGCGCCGCCGTCAGCCGCTCGGCCCGGGCCGCGCGCTCCCGGCCGGATGCGCCCAGCTCGCCGGCGATCCGGGCCAGGGCGTGCTCGGAGGCGATGAGCAGCGCGTTGAAGGCGGGGTCCTCCACGGCGAACTCGCCCTGCCCGTCGGTGTATCCGCCGTCCCGGTAGTCCGCCGCCAGCCGCACGTAGCGCCCGTAGTCCAGGTCCGTCGGCCGGTCCTCGGGCGCGCCGTGGTCGAGGTCGGCGCGGCGGAAGGAACGGGCCGGGGCGGGAGTGACCCGGGACAGCGGGCGGTCCCAGCAGGGGCTGTTGTCCATACCCTGTTCCCAGGGGTGCACGACGGAGACCAGGCCGCCTCCGCCCAGGTCGCGCCGGGCCACCAGGTACCGGTGCCAGGCGGCGAGCCGGGGGTAGGCCCGGCGCAGGAAGCCGCGCGCCCGCGACAGGCCCGGGTCGGCGAGGTGCACCAGCCACACCGCGAGCGCGTGGACCGGTGGCTGCACGATCCCGGAGGTCTGTACGGTGCGCGGGGCGCCCGCGGCGCGCCCCGCGGCCGACGAGCGCCAGAAGTCGGGGCTCGGGAAGTACGCGTCGAGCGGGACGGAGGGGTTGAAGACGATGTGCGGGATCCGCCCGTCCCCCCACTGCGCCGCGAGCAGCGTCTCCAGCTCCGTCTGGGCCCGTAACGGCGACAGGTGCCGCAGGCCGATCGCGATGAACGCCGAGTCCCACGACCACTGGTGCGGATACAGGCCGCGGGAGGGCACGGTGGACCGGCCCGTCCAGTTGCCCTCCAGCACCTGCGCGGCCCTGACCTGCAAAGAGGGCGGCGCGGCGGCCGGATCGTATGCGATCTCGCGCCCCGCGGGGCGCGTGGTGAGCTGGGCGATGCGATCCACTCGGGGCTCTCCCAAAGACGTACTCCTGCCAGGATCGGCAGGGGCTACCGTAGGGTTACGTCTATTTAACACGCAAAACCTAATATGTAATGCAGGGTTGGGAAACACAAGGGGGTGCGCATGACGGGACGCGTTCAGGCCAGCGCCGGGGATCTGCTCGAACTGGTGCGCAGTCGTCGCGCCACGACCCGGGGAGCGCTGCAGCAGGCGACCGGACTGTCCCGGGCGACCGTGGGACAGCGGCTGGACCGGCTCTTCCGCGCGGGCTGGCTGCGCGAGGGGGCCGGGGGGCCGGTGGACTCCCCGCTGGGCGGACGGCCCTCCATCACGCTGGAGTTCGACGACGAGCACGCGGTGGTGCTGGCCGCCGACCTCGACACCCGGCACGCCCGGGCGGCCGTGCTGTCGCTGAGCGGCGAGATCCTCGCCGAGCACTCCGGCACCCTCGTCGTCGAGGACGGCCCGGACGTGGTGCTCGGCGAACTGGGCCGCTGGTTCGCCGAGTTGCTGGAGAAGGCCGGGCAGCAGGCCCAGGCGGTGTGCGGGGTCGGACTCGCGGTGCCCGGGCCGGTCGACAGCGAGACCGGCCGCGTCGTGCAGCCGCCGATCATGCCCGGCTGGGACGGCTACGACATAACGGCCCGCATGGCGCGCGCCCTCACCGAGCACACGGGCGCGGGCCCGGTGCCGGTCCTGGTGGACAACGACGCCAACCTCATGGCCTACGGCGAGCAGCGCACCGGCTATCCCGACTGCTCCGCCTTCGTACTGGTCAAGGTCTCCACCGGCATCGGCGCCGGGGTCGTGGTCGACGGCGCGGTGTTCCGGGGCGTCGACGGCGGAGCCGGGGACATCGGGCACATCCGGGTGCCCGAGGGCGCCCAGGCGCTGTGCCGCTGCGGCTCCTACGGCTGTCTGGCCGCCGTCGCGAGCGGCGGCGCGGTCGCGCGGCGGCTCGCGGAGGCGGGGGTGCCGGCCGCGTCCGGCTCGGACGTACGGGACCTGCTGGCCTCGGGGCACCCCGAGGCGGTCGGACTCGCCCGGGAGGCCGGGCGCCGCGTCGGGGACGTCCTCGCGACCGTCGTGACCCTGCTCAACCCCGGCGTGCTGATGATCGCCGGAGATCTGGCCGGAACCGCCTTCCTCACGGGCGTGCGCGAACTGCTCTACCAGCGGGCGCTGCCCCGCTCCACCGCCCACCTCGACGTCGTCACGGCACGGCTGGGCGAGCGGGCCGGGCTGGTGGGAGCCGGTGCGATGGTCGTGGAGCACCTCTACGCGCCCGAGCGGGCCGAGGAGCGGCTGCGCGCGCTCGGCGTGTGACGAGCGCGTTTCGGGCCGAAGACGCGTCCGCATGGTGAAATCCCGTCGGCTGTGGCAGCGTGATTCTCGCCACCCTTGATAAGGGTTGCGCTCAGATGAGCGGATCTTGAGCGGCTGCACTTCCTCAAAGGGTGGCACTGAGTGCCACCCTTTGATCGTTCATCGAGCGAAATCAAGTGTGCGGAAACACCGCTCACATGAGCGCTCAGCAGGGTGCAGGAAGGTTCTTGCGTTCAAGAAGTGAAAACATGCGGCTGTGATCGCTTGCCGAGCCTTGACTTTCGATCCGCTGGCGGACGAGTGGTTACAGGCGCATGACGCGCGAGTGGACCTCCCCAGAAGCCTTTGATCTGGGTATGTTCCTCGCCGTCAGGGCAGCCACCGCGTCCTCGAGGAGTCGAGACCCGTGTCGGAAAACAAAGATCTCCCGGTAGCCGAGCAGGCCGCGAGCGTTGAGGGCGTGAAGTTCGTTTACGACTTCACCGAGGGCAACAAGGACCTCAAGGACCTCCTCGGTGGCAAGGGCGCCAACCTCGCAGAGATGACGAACCTGGGCCTTCCGGTCCCGCCCGGGTTCACGATCACCACCGAGGCCTGCAAGGTCTACCTGGACAGCGGCGAGGAGCCGGCGGCACTGCGTGACGAGGTGAGTGCGCACCTCGACGCGCTGGAGGCCCGCATGGGCAAGAAGCTCGGCCAGGCCGACGACCCGCTGCTGGTGTCGGTGCGCTCGGGCGCCAAGTTCTCCATGCCCGGCATGATGGACACCGTCCTGAACATCGGCCTCTCCGACAAGTCCGTGCAGGGCCTGGCCAAGCAGGCCGGCGACGAGCGGTTCGCGTGGGACTCCTACCGCCGCCTGATCCAGATGTTCGGCAAGACCGTGCTGGGCGTCGACGGCGAGCTGTTCGAGGACGCGCTGGAGGCGGCGAAGGCGGCCAAGAAGGTCACCGTCGACACCGAGCTGGAGGCCGCCGACCTCAAGAAGCTCGTCACCAAGTTCAAGAAGATCGTCAAGACCGAGGCCGGACGGGACTTCCCGCAGGACCCGCGCGAGCAGATGGACCTGGCCATCAAGGCCGTCTTCGACTCCTGGAACGGCGACCGGGCCAAGCTCTACCGCCGCCAGGAGCGCATCCCGCACGACCTGGGCACGGCCGTCAACGTCTGTTCCATGGTCTTCGGCAACCTCGGCCCCGACTCCGGCACCGGCGTCGCCTTCACCCGCGACCCCGCCTCCGGCCAGCAGGGCGTCTACGGCGACTACCTGCAGAACGCGCAGGGCGAGGACGTCGTCGCGGGCATCCGCAACACCGTGCCGCTCGCCGAGCTGGAGCGGATCGACAAGAAGTCGTACGACCAGCTGATGCAGATCATGGAGACGCTGGAGAACCACTACAAGGACCTCTGCGACATCGAGTTCACCATCGAGCGCGGTGTGCTGTGGATGCTCCAGACCCGCGTCGGCAAGCGCACCGCGGGCGCGGCCTTCCGCATCGCGACGCAGCTGGTGGACCAGGGCCTGATCGACGAGGCCGAGGCGCTCACCCGCGTCAACGGCGCCCAGCTCGCGCAGCTGATGTTCCCGCGCTTCGACGAGAGCGCCAAGGTCGAGCAGGTCGGGCGCGGCATCGCGGCCTCCCCGGGCGCGGCTGTCGGCAAGGCCGTCTTCGACTCCTACACGGCCGTCAAGTGGTCCCGCTCCGGCGAGAAGGTCATCCTGATCCGCCGCGAGACCAACCCCGACGACCTGGACGGCATGATCGCCGCCGAGGGCATCCTCACCTCCCGCGGCGGCAAGACCTCCCACGCGGCCGTCGTCGCCCGCGGCATGGGCAAGACCTGTGTCTGCGGCGCCGAGGAGCTGGAGGTCGACACCAAGCGCCGCCGGATGACCGTGCCGGGCGGACACGTCGTCGAGGAGGGCGACGTCGTCTCCATCGACGGCTCCACCGGCAAGGTGTACCTCGGCGAGGTGCCGGTCGTGCCGTCGCCGGTCGTGGAGTACTTCGAGGGCCGGATGCACCCGGGCGCCGACGACGCCGACGAGCTCGTCGAGGCCGTCCACCGCATGATGGCCTTCGCCGACCGCAAGCGCCGCCTGCGGGTGCGGGCCAACGCCGACAACGCCGAGGACGCGCTGCGCGCCCGCCGCTTCGGCGCCCAGGGCATCGGCCTGTGCCGCACCGAGCACATGTTCCTCGGCGACCGGCGCGAGCTGGTGGAGCGGCTGATCCTGGCCGACACGGACGCCGAGCGCGAGGAGTCCCTCAAGCAGCTGCTGCCGCTGCAGAAGCAGGACTTCGTCCAGCTCTTCGAGTCGATGGACGGCCTGCCGGTCACCGTCCGCCTGCTGGACCCGCCGCTGCACGAGTTCCTGCCCGACATCACCGAGCTGTCGGTCCGCGTCGCCCTGGCGGAGTCCCGCCAGGAGCCGCACGAGAACGAACTGCGCCTGCTCCAGGCGGTGCACCGCCTGCACGAGCAGAACCCGATGCTGGGTCTGCGCGGTGTCCGTCTCGGCCTGGTCATCCCCGGTCTGTTCACCATGCAGGTCCGGGCGATCGCCGAGGCCGCGGCCGAGCGCAAGGCCGCCAAGGGCGACCCGCGCGCCGAGATCATGATCCCGCTCGTCGGGACGGTCCAGGAGCTGGAGATCGTCCGCGAGGAGGCCGACCAGGTCATCGCCGAGGTCGAGGCGGCCTCCGGTGCCGAGCTGAAGCTGTCCATCGGCACGATGATCGAGCTGCCGCGCGCCGCCCTGACCGCCGGTCAGATCGCCGAGGCCGCCCAGTTCTTCTCCTTCGGCACGAACGACCTCACCCAGACGGTGTGGGGCTTCTCCCGGGACGACGTGGAGGCGAGCTTCTTCACCGCGTACCTGGAGAAGGGCATCTTCGGGGTCTCCCCGTTCGAGACGATCGACAAGGACGGCGTCGGCTCGCTGGTGAAGCTGGCCGCCAAGGCCGGCCGCGAGACCCGGCCCGACCTCAAGCTCGGCGTCTGCGGCGAGCACGGCGGCGACCCCGAGTCGGTCCACTTCTTCCACGAGGTCGGACTCGACTACGTCTCCTGCTCCCCGTTCCGCATCCCGGTCGCCCGCCTGGAGGCGGGCCGGGCGGCCGTCCAGTCCCAGGGCAGCGACCACCGCTGACCCGGGGGTGGAGAACCCGGAGCCGTCGGCGGTCCCCGACCCTCACCGATCGCGGCGGCTCCGGTCCACGAAGGAGAGCGGGCCCCACCCTGTGCGGGGGCGGGGCCCGCTCTCGCGTTCCGTTCAGGTGGGCGCGGGTTCCGTTCAGGTGGACGCGGGTTCGCCGCCGGGGCGGGCCGGGCACGTATGCCGGCATGTCGTCACTGCGTCCCTGGACCCTCCTCGTGCTGGCGGTGGCCCTCCTCGCCCCGGCGCCCGCGGCCGCCGCCGGGCGCACGCCGCCGGATCCGGTCGTGGCGGCCCTGGAGCGGGGCGCGCGTCCGCTGCGCACCGCCGAGCCCGGCGGGGACCCGCGTGACCTGGAGCCGCTCGGCCGGGCCGTCGGGGACGCCGCCGTGGTCGGGATGGGCGAGGCGACGCACGGGTCACACGACTTCCTCACCCTGAAGGACCGGGTCTTCCGGTACCTCGTGGAGCGGCGCGGCTTCCGTACGTTCGCGCTGGAGACGGCCTGGAGCACCGGGGTCCGGCTGGACGACTACGTCGTGCACGGCAAGGGCGACCCGGAGCGCATCATGCGCGAGGACCTGCAGTACACGTACGCGCTGAACCCCACCGCCGAGAACCTGGCCCTGGTGCGGTGGATGCGGGAGTACAACCGCCGCCATCCGCACGACCCGGTCCGCTTCATGGGCGACGACTGGGGCTACACCGGCCCGGAGCTGTACGACCGGGTGACGGACTACGTCGCCCGCGTCCGGCCGGGGCTCGTGCCGCGGTTCGAGGCGCTCTACCGGGGGCTGCGGCCGGCCGTGCCCTCCGGTGAGTACCAGCGGGCGTATCTGGCCCGGCCGCTCGCCGAACGGCGGGAGATGGCCGCCAGGACCGGCCGCGCCCTGCGCCTGCTGCGCGCGCTCGCGCCCGGCCAGACGGCCGCGCGCCGGGAGTTCGCCGAGGTCCTGCGGCACGCCACGGTCATCGACCAGACCGCCACCGGGTACGGCTTCGACTTCGAGGACCCGGACCAGGTCGCCGACGCCATGCGCCGGCGGGACCAGGACATGGCGGACAACGTGCTCTGGTGGCAGGCCCACACCGGGCACCGCGTCCTGCTGTCCGGGCACGACAACCACATCGGCTACCGGCCCGAGGACCCGCAGGTCCTGCCCCGGACCCAGGGCGCGGTCCTGCGCGACCGGCTCGGCGGCGGCTACACGAGCGTCGGACTCACCTTCGGGCAGGGCTCGTTCAAGGCCACCGACCCGGAGGAGACGCGGATGCTCACCCACACGGTCGGCCCCATGCCGCCCGGCAGCAACGAGCACACCCTCGACCGGGTGCGCCACGACCGCTGGGTGCTGGACCTGCGCACCGCCCCGGCCCCGGCCCGCCGCTGGCTGGCCGGGGCCCGGCCCACGCGCAGCGTCGGCACCGCCTACCCGCAACCCCGCAACACCTACGACATCGCACTGGCCCGCACCTACGACGTCCTGATCCACCAGGACCGGGTACGGGCCGTGGACCTCCTGCCCGCCCCCTGAACGGCCCTCACCGCCCGCACGGCACCGGGGCCGACGTGGACCGGGGAGCGCGGCCACGAGACGCCCCGCAGGACTCACACCGGCAGGCCTTCCCGCAGCGGTACGACCGTGCCGGCCAGGGCCGCGGTGTGCAGGGCGGTGAGCGCGGGCAGCGCGGGCAGCAGGGCCGTGGAGCCCAGCTCGTCCAGGGCGAACAGGCCGTGGTCGTCGTGCTCGCCGCTGCGCCGCACGGTCGCCTCGGCGGGGAGCCGGCCGCCGTAGTAGTAGAAGTCGATCACCGGGCCCGTGCCCTTCACGTCGGCGCGGTGGTCGTAGCCGACGAGCCGGGGCGGGCCGTCCAGCACCAGCCCGGTCTCCTCGTGCACCTCCCGGCAGGCGGCACCGACGGGGTCCTCGCCGTGGTCGAGCATGCCGCCCGGCAGCCCCCAGAGCCCGGCACCCGGCTGGCCCGCGGCGTAGCGCAGCAGCAGGATCCGGTCCTCCGCGTCGAGCAGCAGGACGCAGGACGCGACGATGGTCTGCGGCAGCGTCTTGACCCACTCGGCACGCGGCAGCACGCGCGGTACGTCGGTGGCGGGCGCGGTCGTGTCCACGGTGATGTCCCTTCCGTCGGCAGGACAGCCCGGACGAACTGCCCCCAACGGAGGAACGGCCGAACCCGCCGATGGTCACCGACGGGTCCTGCTCAGGTGTCGCAGGCGACCCCGTCACCGTCCCGGTCCAGGTGGGAGGCGTAGCCCGGTTCACCCCGGCGGATGGGGGCGGCGCCGGCGGCCCGGACCTCGCTGCAGTTGTCGTAGTACACGGCCGCGCCGCCGCCCGTGCCGGCGTCGCTCCCGCCGTCGTCGGAGCCGCCGGCCGCCGGCCGGGCGGTGACGGTGGTGGTGGCCCGCACGGTCTTCGTCGCGGTGACGGTGGGCGCCGGTTCCGGCTTCTCGGCGGCCGGGGTCGCGGTGGTCGTGGCCGTCGTGGTGACCGTGACGGTCGGCCGCGGCTTCGCGGACGCGGGCTTCGCGTCGGTGCCGCTCTCCCCGCCGCCGGCCCCGATCCCGGCGCCGAGGAACAGGGCCAGAGCGAGGGCGGGCAGCACATAGCGCTTGCGGGCCCAGCGGGGCGCCGGCCGGTCCGGCCGTGGGTACGGACCGTTGTGCGGTCCCGCGTACGGATTGGTCATGGTCATCCCCCCAGCGGTGGTACGTGAGGGGATGACCGTAGGACCGGGCGGCCCTGGATGAGGGAGAGGTGACCATTTTGTGATGGTCACGTGAAGCCCGGCGGGTGGGGCCTACACGCGGAACGGGCCGCGGACCTCGTAGGTGATGCCGCCCGAGGAGCTGCCGGTGGTGCCGCGCTGGCTGGAGAAGTACAGGCGGGTGCCGTCCGGGGAGAAGGCCGGGCCCGTGATCTCCGAGGCGGACTGGCCGTCGACGCGCAGGAAGGGGGCGACCACGTCGGCGGGGGTGATGACGCAGATCTCCATGGTGCCGCCGTCCTCGGCGACGAAGAGGTCGCCGGAGGAGGAGCCGGTGACGTTGTCCACGCCGGTGAGGGGGGCCGTGCCGGATGTGACCAGGGAGTCGTCGTAGGCGAGTTCGATGGTCTGCGCGGCGGCGTTGTACTGCCAGACGCGGTTGTCGCCCTTGGTGGTGAACCAGCAGGTGTCGTCGGCGTAGTAGCAGCCCTCGCCGCCGTTGAAGCGCTTGGCGCCGGAGACCTGGTTGCGGGTGGCGGTCGCGCCGGTCGGGTCGGGCACGCGCGCCCAGGTGACCGGGCCGCTCGTGCCGCTGCCCGCCACCATCACCTCCAGCGTGCCGGAGGAGAGGTCGCCCCAGGTCGTCGGCCGGAAGCGGTAGAAGCAGCCGTCGGTGACGTCCTCGGTCAGGTAGACGACCCGGCGGACCGGGTCGGCGGCCGCGGCCTCGTGCTTGAACCGGCCCATCGCGTCCCGGCGGACGGCCGCCTTCACGCCCCAGGGGTCCGTCTCGTAGACGTAGCCGCGGTCGACCTCCTCGCAGGACAGCCAGGTGTTCCACGGGGTCGTGCCGCCCGCGCAGTTCTGGCGGGTGCCGGACAGGACGCGGTACGCGCCGGTGATCGCGCCGGTCGACGAGAACTTCACCGCGCTCGCGCCGCCCGAGGGGTTGATCTCGGAGTTGGAGACATAGATCCAGCCGGTGCCGTCGGCGTAACAGGCGCCGCCGTCCGGGGCGTTGTGCCAGGTGTACGACGTGCTGCCGACCCGCTGGCCGGAACGGGCGATCACCCGGCTCGTGAAGCCGCTGGGGAGTCTGATGCCGTTGGCGTCCGGGGCGCCCAGCGCCCCGTAGGGGCCGGTGCCGGGCTGGGCCGGGGCCGCGTACGCGGCGCCGCGCCACAGGGTTCCGCCCAGGGCGGCGGACGTACCGCCGAGGACGGCCGCACGCAGGAGGCTACGACGTTCCACTCTCACTCCAGAGGTGCCGTACCGCCCCGCCGCCGGTCGACGGCAGGGTCGTGCGTGGGGGGAGGCGGAAAGGGACGCTAGAGGCACCGGGTTGACGGGGCGTGGACAGCCAGTGGCCGGCGAGCGGCATGCTGTGAGCCGCCTGTGGGTGAGAGGCGGCGGGGCTCCGGGAGGGCGGGGCGGTGTTGCCGGGAGGGTTACGCGGGGAGGGCCGGGGCTTCTCGTCTGGGCCTGCGGGGGCGGTCTCCGTCCGGGCCCGGTTCCTCGTCGGGCGGGCGGGCCGCCGGCAGGCGGATCACCACGTCCAGGCCGCCCGTCGCCGCCGCCTGCAGGGTCGCCTCGCCGCCGCTGGCGTGCGCCAGACGCTGCACCAGGGCCAGTCCGAGGCCCGTGCCGCCCTTGGGCGCGCCCGGGGCGCGCCAGAAGCGGTCGAAGGCGCGGGCCCGCTGCTCCTCCGTCATGCCGGGCCCCTCGTCGGTCACATGCAGGTCGACCCAGCGCGGCCGGGACTCGCGCAACGCGCGCCGGGAGGGGACCCGCAGCCGCAGCTCGATCGTGACCGTGCTGCCCGCCGGGGACGCCCGCAGGGCGTTGGACAGCACGTTGTCCATGATCTGCTCGACCGCTCCCGGCACCGCCAGCACCGGGCCCACGCTCCCCGCGAACAGCACGAGGGAGACGTCCCGCTGCGCGAACACGGGCCGCCAGGTGCGGTGCCGCTCGGCGCAGACCCCGCCCAGGTCCACGGTCACGGGGATGGCCGCGTGCTCCTCCAGCCGGGCCATCGCCAGCAGTTGCTCCACCATCCGGGCGAGCCGGTCCGTCTCCGTGACGGCGGCGGTGAGGCTGCCCCGCGCCCGTGCGGCGACGTCCGGCTCCAGGTTCTCCAGCCGCAGCCGCAGCGCCGCCAGCGGCGTCTTCAGCTGGTGCGAGGCCTCACCCGCGAACGCCCGCTGCGAGGCCAGCAGATGGGCCAGCCGCGCCCCCGTGCGGTTGAACGCGGCGGCCAGACTGCGCACTTCCGGCGGGCCCTTGGTGATCGTCACCGGCGCGAACCGGCCGCCCTCGGCCAACTCGTGCGTGGCCTCCTCCAGTTCGCGGATGGGCCGCCCGGCCCACCGGGCGAACGCGAACCCCACCACCGCCACCGCCGTCAGCACCGCGAACCCGCCCAGCGCCAGCAGCAGCCACACGTGATGGACCCGCTCATGCACCGTCCGCGTGGGCACCGTCAGCCACACGGCACCCACCGGCCGCGCCTCCTGCCCCACCGGCGCGGCCACCGACAGGTACTCCACGCCGCCGATGGTGGAGGTGCGCACGTCCACCGTCGACGTGCCCCGCAGCGCCGCCGCGATGCCCGGCCGCGACGCCAGGCCGCCGGACATCCCGGCGTCCCCCGGGTGCGAGGCCGCGAGCGGCGTCCCGGCCGCGTCGACGATCACCACCTTCCCGCCGATGCGCCGCGCGCAGTGCGCCACCCGCTCCGGCAGGTCCCGCTCGCCCCGCCCCGCCGCGAGCGACAGCGCGGCGTACGCCGAGACCGACTCGGCCTCGTCCGTCGCCGCGTTGACCACCCGCTCCCGCTCCCCGCGCGAGTACACGAAGCCCAGCGGGATCTCCAGGCAGAGCAGCACCAGCACGGCGAGGCTGAGGTAGCCGAGCAGCAGCCGGCGGGTCACGGAGAGGCCGCCGGGGCGTGCGGCCCGTGCACCGCCAGCCGGAAGCCGACGCCGCGCAGGGTGCGGATCCACGCCGGGTGCCCCAGCTTGCGGCGCAGCGCCGCCACATGGACGTCGAGCGTCTTGGTGGGGCCGTCGTAGTGCGGGTCCCAGACGCGGTCCAGGATCTGCTGGCGCGAGTAGACCGCGCCGGGGTCCTCGCTGAGCAGCGCCAGCAGGTCGAACTCCTTGGGCGTGAGCGGGACGGCGGCGTCACCGACCCACACCTGGCGGGTGCGGCGGTCCACGACGAGCGGGCCCGGGTCCTGCGCGTGCGCGGGCTCGGGAACGGGAGCGGGGGCGACGGCGGGGTCCGGGGCGGCCGGCGCCTCGGGGAACGCCTGGGAGGTGCGCTGCGTGCGGCGGGTCACCGCGCGTACGCGGGCGACCAGTTCGCGCACGCTGAAGGGTTTGGCCAGGTAGTCGTCGGCGCCCAGCTCCAGGCCCAGCACGCGGTCGGCCTCCTCGCCCCGGGCGCTGAGGATCAGGATGGGCACGTCGGACACCTGCCGGATGCCCCGGCAGACGTCGATGCCGTCCATGTCCGGCAGTCCGAGGTCGAGCAGGACGACGTCGTTGTACGGGCCTCTCAGGCCGTCCGTCCCGGTGGCCACGTGGTCGACCGTCAGCCCGAAGTGGCCGAGCCCCTCGGTGAGCGGCTCGGCGATGGTCTCGTCGTCCTCGATGAGCAGCACTCGTAGGCCCATACGTCCTGTCTCTCCGTGAATCCGGCATGAATCCGGGCAGCGTGAATTCGCATGGCCTGCCGCGGAGTCCACACGCTACAAGAAGACGCTGCCCGTGGGAATGCAGGACAAAGAATGTTCCATTCCTGGACGGATGCTGGACTTTCCTTAACCTTCCTCTGCAGGTCGCCCGTCTACGGTGGATGCACCAGGTGAAACCGCAGCTCAGGAGGTCGAGTTGAAGGCACTGCTGGATCGCGCCCGTACGTTCAGGACGCGCGTGGATTTCGACAGCGGCACATTTCGGAAACTGGCCGAAGGGCAATATCCGGAGGTGTTGTTCATCACCTGCTCGGACTCGCGTGTCATTCCCGCGCTGATCACGGGCGCACGGCCCGGCGAGATATTCGAGCTGCGTAACGCGGGCAATATCGTGCCGCCCTGCGGACGGCCCGCGGCCTCCGGAGAGGCGGCCACCCTCGAGTACGCACTGGAGGTGCTGGGGGTTCAGGACATCGTGGTGTGCGGTCACTCACACTGCGGCGCGATGGGCGCGCTGAAGTCCGGCGACGACCTGTCCGCGCTGCCCGGCGTGGACGCCTGGCTGCGCATCGCCCGCCCCGAGCTGGCCTCCGTGCTGGAGTCGGCCCCGGACGACCCGTCGCTGCCGGAGGTCTCCCAGGGCAACGTCGTCAACCAGCTCGCGGCCCTGCGCACGTACCCCGTGGTCCGGCAGCGCCTCGACGCGGGCCGGCTGCGGCTGCACGGCTGGTACTACGAGGTCGACACGGGCTTCGTCTACGAACTCGGCCCCGAGGGCGACTTCCGGGTGCATGCCGCGTGAGCGGGGCACACGCCCGCGGCCGCGGCCGCGGCCGGGCCGGAGCCGCCGCCCCGGCCCCCGGCCGGGCAACGGCCAGCGGCCCGGTCACGGCCCCGGGCGGCGGGGGTACGGCGGGGAGCTGGGGCGACGGCGGTACGACGGGGGAGTGGGGCGGCGGCGGTTCGGCCGGGGAGTGGGGCGGCGGCGGTACGGCCGGTGAGTGGGGGTCCGGCCCGGCGGCCGGCACCGGGGGGTGGGAGACCGCGGACCTGTTCGGCGGGGGCGGCACCGGGGGCGCCGCATGGGGTCCGGGTGGAGGTACCGCCCGACCTGCCGGGGCAGGGGGCGCGGCCGGGGGGCCGCGGGTGGGTGCCGTCCGGGAGCCCGAGGCACGTGCGGCACGCGCGGCCCGGGGCGCTCAGGAAGTGGCTGTCGGCGGATCCGGCGGCGCCGGGGGACTTGGTGCACTCGGCGGGGTGCTCCGTGGAGCTCTCGGCGGTAAGGGCGGGGCCCGGGGCGATATCGGCGTCGACGTCACCGCCTCGCTCGTCGTCTTCCTCGTCGCGCTGCCGCTGTGCATCGGCGTCGCCGTGGCCTCCGGTGTCCCGGCCGAGCTCGGGATCATCTCCGGGGTGATCGGCGGGCTGGTCGTCGGCGCGATCCGGGGCAGCACGCTCCAGGTCAGCGGCCCGGCGGCCGGACTCGCCGCGCTGGTCGCGGAGACCGTCGCCGACGTCGGCGTGGCCATGCTCGGCGTGATCGTGCTGTTCACCGGCCTGCTGCAGATCGTCCTCGGGCTGGTGCGGCTCGGCCGGATGTTCCAGGCCATCTCGGTCGCCGTGGTGCAGGGCATGCTGGCCGGCATCGGCGTGCCGCTGATGTTCAGCCAGGCGTATCCGATGGCCGACGCCAAGGCCCCCGGCACGCCCGTCGAGAACATGGCTGGCATCCCCGCCCTGCTGGCCGGCGTCCTGACGGACCCGCAGGCGATGATCGCCACCCTGCTCGGCGTGGTCACGATCGTGCTCAGTTTCGTGTGGAAGAAGGTGCCCGGCCCGGCCGGGAAGATCCCGGCCGCGCTGGTCGCCGTCGGCATCGGCATCGTCGTCGCCGCGCTGCCCGGCGTGGACGTGAGGACGCTCCAGGTCGGCAATCTGCTCGCGTCCGTACAGGTGCCGGGCGCGGAGCAGTTCGCCCGACTCGCGGACGGGGCGGTGATCACCGCCATCCTCACCTTCACGGTCATCGCGTCCGCCGAGAGCCTGTTCACGGCCGCCGCGGTGGACCGTATGCACAGCGGTCCGCGCACCCGCTACAACACCGAGCTGATCGCCCAGGGCGCCGGCAACACCGTCGCCGGGTTCCTCGGCGCGCTGCCCATCACCGCGGTGGTGGCGCGCAGTTCCGCCAACGTCCAGGCCGGGGCGAAGACCCGGCTCTCCCGCACGCTGCACGGCCTGTGGCTGCTCGCGTTCGCGCTGCTGCTGCCCCAGGTGCTCGCGCTCATCCCCATCTCGGTCCTCGCGGGCGTGCTCGTGCACAGCGGCTGGAAGCTGTTCGCCCCGGCGGAGTTCCCGAAGATGTGGCGGCAGGACAAGGGCGAGTTCGCGGTGATGACGCTGACCACGCTGGTCATCGTGGCGACCGCGCTGCTGGAGGGCGTGCTGTTCGGGCTCGCCGCGGGGATCGTGCTGGCGGCGCTGCGCATGTCGCGGACCGTGGTCCGCCAGCACGTCGAGGACGACACGGCGAACGTCGTCATGGCGGGCAACGCCACGTTCCTGCGGCTGCCGCAGGTGATCGAGGCCCTGGAGGCCGCCGCCGCGTCCGGGAAGCGGCGGATCCGGCTCGACCTCACCGGCGTGACCCACCTGGACCACGCCTGCCGCAGCCAGGTCGAGGAGTTCACCGCCCAGCAGCGGGAACTGGGCCTGCGCGTGGAGCTGTTCATGCCGGGCGAGGAGACGCGCCCGGACCGTGCCCCGGACGCCGCCGCCCCGAATGCCGCCGCTCCGGACGCCGCCGCCCCCGGGGTCCCGGTGCCGGGCCGACTGCCCCGGCGCCGCCCGGTCGCCGCCCCGGCGGACGGACCGGCCCGGCCGTCGCCCCTGCCCTCCGCCGACGCCGAGTGGTTCTACCTCGACACCCGGCCCCTGCCGGAGGAACAGCGCCACGGCGCCCCGCTGTAGCGGTCACGGGCCGCACCACGCCCGGGTCCGGAACCGGGCCCGGGCGTCGCCCCTGGATGCGGCTACAGCGGCACGGCCACCGCGTTGAACGTCGTCTCGGGCGTCTGCGGGCTGGTGAAGCGGGCGTTGACGAGGTAGAGGCGGTCGCCCCAGCGGGCGGCCGTCGCCGGCACGTCGAAGCGCGGGTCGGTGATCGTCCTGGCGAGGGTGGCGGTCCTGGCGTGCCGGTCCAGGTGCCACACGGTGACCTTGTTCAGGCGGTTCTGCACGACGTACAGCGTGCGGCCGACGCGGACCAGGCCGTCGCCGTTGGTCACGTCGGCCGCTCCCTCCAGGGCGATCACGGTGGCGTGACCGGTCCGCAGGGACACGCGGTACAGGCGGCCCGCGTTGACGACGATCAGCGCGCTCCCGTCGGGGGTGGCGACCAGCCCGTTGGCGCTGTTGGTCCCGGCGGGCGCCTGCACCCACTCGCCGCCGATCGGCAGGGCGCGGACCCTGCCCGCGCGGCCGCGCGGCACGCCGTGCAGCACCGCGGCGCGGGAGTCGGTGAA
This sequence comes from Streptomyces sp. XY006, assembly GCF_002237655.1. Classification (GTDB taxonomy): domain Bacteria; phylum Actinomycetota; class Actinomycetes; order Streptomycetales; family Streptomycetaceae; genus Streptomyces; species Streptomyces levis. The sequence goes on along the minus strand of NZ_NOKT01000024.1, from coordinate 64,998 downwards.
CCAGGCGCGGTCCTCGTGCAGCACCACGTCGTTGACGAAGGGCGCGGCGTCCTCGGTGAGCCGGTGGGTGGTGAGCAGCTCGCCGGTGCGCGCGTCGACGATCCGCGCGGTGCCGCCGCCACCCCCGGCCACGTACAGCAGCCCGTCGTGGTCCAGCTTCAGACCGATCGACGTGAGCCCCGGGCCGCCCGCGTGCAGCACCCGGCCCCGGCCGGTGCGCAGGTCGGTGCGGTACACGGCGCCGTTCGCGCGGGAGCCCAGGTACGCGTACGGCCTGCCGCCGATCGTGATGCCCTCGGGCAGCCAGCCGTCGGGCAGCGGGAACTCGGCCGGCCAACGGCTTTCACCGGCGGCCTGCGCGGCTGGAGTGCCGGCGGCCACGGTGAGCGCGGCCACGGCCCCGCCGAGCACCGTGCGCCGGGACGGCCGGGGGTGGTTCCGGGTCATGGTCGGACCTCCAGGAAGGTGGGGGTGTGACGCGACGCATCCGATGAAACGCGACGCACCCCCGGAGGCGAACCCGGTCGGCGGAACCCGACAGCAACTCGACAGCGTGCGCGGTGAGCCGGCCCCGGCCGTTACGCGGTCCGCACCGCGTACGCCGTCACCCGCACCGTCTCGTCGTCCAGGCACTGGCCGGAGGCGAGGTCGAAGCGCTGCTTCAGCAGCGGGGAGGCGACGAAGGGGCGGCCCCGGTGAGTGCCCGTCAGCCCCCGGGAGAGGACGGCCGCACCCGTGAAGGGGTCGCGGTTGTCGAGGGCGAACAGTTCGCCGGTGCGGTCGCGGAAGATCGCCGCCTGGCGGCCGTCGGGCAGCAGTGCCGCCACCCCGCGGCCCGGGAGCAGCGTGCTCAGGTCGCAGACCGTGAACCAGTCGCCGTCCAGGGAGAGCTGGACCTTCAGGTCGGTCGTCTCGGGAGCCAGGGTCATCGCTGGGCGCTTCCTTCCAGGACGTCGGCGGGCCGCGTGCCGATGGACAGCAGCGGCAGGTCGGGCTTCATCTGGTCGCGCTCGGGCACGAACGCGACGACCGGGTCGGGGGTGTCCGGCGCGTTGACGAAGGACACGAACCGGGCCAGTTTCTCGGGGTCGTTGATGGTCTCGGACCACTCGTCGCGGTAGTGCGCGACATGGGCCCGCATCAGCTGTTCCAGCTCGTCGCAGATGCCGAGCGAGTCGTGCACGACGACGTCCCGCACGTGGTCCAGGCCGCCCGGGATCCGCTCCAGCCAGGTCGAGGTGCGCTCCAGGCGGTCGGCCGTACGGATGTAGAACATCAGGAACCGGTCGATCAGCCGGACCAGTTCGGCGTCCGACAGGTCCTGCGCGAGCAGGTCGGCGTGGCGCGGGGTGGCGCCGCCGTTGCCGCCGACGTACAGGTTCCAGCCGTTGGCGGTGGCGATCACGCCGAAGTCCTTCGACTGGGCCTCGGCGCACTCGCGCTGGCAGCCGGAGACCGCCGACTTCAGCTTGTGCGGGGAGCGCAGACCCCGGTAGCGCAGCTCCAGGTCGATCGCCATCTTCACCGAGTCCTGGACGCCGTAGCGGCACCAGGTGGAGCCGACGCAGGACTTCACCGTGCGCAGCGACTTGCCGTAGGCGTGGCCCGACTCGAAGCCGGCGTCCACCAGCCGTGCCCAGATCAGCGGCAGCTGCTCGACGCGGGCGCCGAACATGTCGATCCGCTGACCGCCGGTGATCTTCGTGTAGAGGCCGAAGTCGCGGGCGATCTCGCCGATGACGATGAGCTTCTCCGGGGCGATCTCGCCGCCGGGGATGCGCGGCACGACCGAGTACGAGCCGTTCTTCTGCAGGTTGGCCAGGAAGTGGTCGTTGGTGTCCTGCAGCGCGGCCTGCTCGCCGTCCAGGACGTAGCCGCTCGCGCCGATCGTCGGGGCGAGGGAGGCGATGATCGAGCCCACGGCGGGCTTGCAGACCTCGCAGCCGTCGCCGCCCCGGGCCTCCTCGCGGCCGTGGCGGTCCAGCAGGTCCTGGTAGGAGGTGATGCGCAGGGCCAGGACGATCTCGTACAGCTCCTCGCGGGTCTGGGCGAAGCAGCCGCACAGGCCCTTGTCGACCTCGACGCCGGACGCCTCCAGCTCGGCGGTGACCAGCTGGCCGAGGACCTTGACGCAACTGCCGCAGGTCGTACCGGCCTTGGTGCACTTCTTCACCTCCGGCACGGTGGTGCACTGGTGCTCCGTGACCGCGCCGCGGATGGTGCCCTTGGTGACGTTGTTGCAGGAGCAGATGATCGCCTCGTCCGGCAGCGCGGCCGGGCCGAGCTGGGCCGGGGCGCCGGCACCGGCGGGCAGCACCAGCGACTCGGGCGAGACGGGCGGGACGGAGCCGGTGAACGCCTTCAGCGTGCCGTAGGCCTCCGCGTCGCCGACCAGGATGCCGCCGAGCAGCGTGCCGTCCCGGGCGATGACCAGCTTCTTGTACAGGCCCGCCCGGGAGTCGGAGTAGACGACGTCCAGGCAGTCCTCGGCGGTGCCGTGCGCGTCACCGAAGGACGCCACGTCCACACCGAGCAGCTTCAGCTTGGTGGACAGGTCGGCGCCGGTGAACTCCGCCTCGTCCCGGGCGATCGTCGCGGCGGCGGTCTCGGCCTGCTCGTAGCCCGGCGCGACCAGGCCGTACACCCGGCCGTCCGCCGCCAGCGCGCACTCGCCGATCGCGAACACGTGCGGGTCGGCGACCGAACGGCACTGCTCGTCGACCGCGATGCCGCCGCGCTCGCCGACGGTCAGGCCGCAGTCGCGGGCCAGCTGGTCGCGCGGGCGGACACCGGCGGAGAACACCACCATGTCGGTGGCGAGTTCGGAGCCGTCGGACAGCTTCATGCCGGTCACGGCACCGTCCTCGCCGACGACGATCTCCTGCGTGCCCACGCCCGTGTGGACGCTCAGGCCCATCTCCTCGATGGTGCGCAGCAGGGCGGCGCCACCGCCCTCGTCGACCTGGACGGGCATCAGCCGGGGCGCGAACTCCACGATGTGCGCGTCGAGTCCGAGTCCCTTCAGCGCTCCCGCGGCCTCCAGGCCGAGCAGCCCGCCGCCGACCACGGCGCCCGTGGTGGCCCTGCTCGCGGCGTACTCCTCGATGGCGAGCAGGTCCTCGATCGTGCGGTAGACGAAACAGCCCTCGGCGTCCTTGTTCGGCACCGGCGGCACGAACGGGTAGGAGCCGGTGGCCAGGACCAGCACGTCGTAGTCGACGGCGAGTCCGGAGCGGGCGGTGACCCGGCGGGCCTCCCGGTCGATCGTCTCGGCCGGGTCGCCGATGTGCAGTTCGATGCCGTGGTCCTCGATGAACCTCATGTCCGTCACGGACAGGTCCTCCGGACTCCGGCCCGAGAAGTACGAGGTGAGCTGGACCCGGTCGTACGCCGGACGCGGCTCCTCACAGAGCACGACCACGCGGTGCGTGGCGGTCAGGCCGCGCTCGGCGAGCGCTTCGAGGAAGCGCTGGCCGACCATGCCGTGGCCGACGAGCACGATCGTGGGGGTAGCCCCGGGGGTGGCCGTCATCAGGAGCCTCCATCGTTGGTGAGCAGGTGGAGCAGCGGGCCGCCGTCGGAGGGGAGCGGCTCTGCTCCCTCCCAGGCGCGGGCGAGCGCGCCGACGGTGCCGAGTTCGCCGACGAGAACCCCGCCGACCAGGCGGTCGTCGCGGACGACGACCTTGCGGTAGGTGCCGCGGGTGGCGTCGGTGAGCTGGACGACGTCGTCGCCCGGGAGCGCCTCGGTCTCGCCGAACGCGGCGAGGTCCAGGGGGCTGTCGTGCCCGTCGAGCGTGAGCCGGGTCAGGGAGCGGGTGCCGGTGTAGCGGGCGGTCGTGTCGCCGGCCAGCAGGGCCGCGAGGGCGTCGGCCTGTTCCAGCGCGGGAGCGGCGAGGCCGTACAGGACGCCGTCGTGCTGGGCGCAGTCGCCGATCGCGTGGATGTGCGGGTCCGAGGTGCGCAGCTCGTCGTCGACGACGACGCCCTTGCGGACGTCGAGGCCGGCGGCCTGCGCGAGACCGGCCCGGGGGTGGACACCGCAGGCGACGACCACCAGGTCGGCGTCGAGGGCGTACCCGTCGGCCAGCTCCACGGAACGGACCGCGCCGCCCACGCAGCGCACGTCCCGCACACGGCACTCGGTGTGCACCTCGACGCCCAGGTCGCTCAGGTGCCGCCGCACGAGCCGGGAGGCGGCCGGGTCGAGCTGGCGCTCCATCAGCCGCTCGGACTGCTGGGCGAGCACCACCTGGGCACCGCGCAGGGCGAGCGCCCGGGCCGCGGAGACCCCGAGGAGCCCGCCCCCGATGACGACCGCCCGCACACCCGGCCGGACCGCCTTGGACAGGCCCAGGCAGTCGTCCATGGTGCGGAAGGCGTGCACGCCCTCGGGCAGTTCCCGGTCCTCGGTGAACAGGCCGCGCAGGGGCGGCAGCACCGGGTTCGAGCCGGTGGCCAGGACCAGCCGGTCGTATGCGATCACCGAGCCGTCCGCGCAGGCGACGCCGCGCCGCTCGCGGTCGATCCCGGTGACCCGTGCGCGCACGACCCGCGCGGGTGCCGGCAGGGCGATCACCTCGGGGCTGTACCGTCCGGCCAGCACCTCGGCGAGCAGCACCCGGTTGTACGGCCGGTGCTCCTCCTCGCCGATCAGGGTCGCGGGCGTGCCGAGCTCACCGAGCCGCCGGGCGAGCCGTACGCCCGCGAGGCCGGTGCCGATCACCACCACACGCTCGTTCGAGGTCATGACGTCGAGCGTGCGATGCCGGTGTTACCCGGCAGCATCACATCTGTTTCCCACGGGGAACGCTGCCCTCAGCAGGGGAGCGGGGAGGGTGTGAGGGTTCCGGGATGCGGGCGGCGACCAGCGGTGAGGCGCGCTTCGCATAGGGTCGCGATCATGCCCGACATATCGCTGACCATGATCGTCCTGCTCTGTCTGGCGGCCCTCGCCGCCGGCTGGATCGACGCCGTGGTCGGCGGCGGGGGCGTCCTGCTGCTGCCGGTGCTGCTGCTCGGCCTGCCGTCGCACACGCCGGCCGCGCACGCCCTCGGCACCAACAAGGCGGTCGCCATCGTCGGCACCACGGGCGCGGCCGTGACCTACGCCCGCAAGGCCCGGTGGACGTGCGCACGGCGGTCCGCATCGGGCTGGCCGCCCTCGCCGGCTCCTCCGCCGGGGCCTTCTTCGCGGCCGGGATGAGCACCGAGGTCCTCAAGCCGGTGATCATGGTGGTGCTGCTCGGCGTCGCCGCGTTCGTGATCCTGCGGCCCGTGTTCGGCACGGCCCCCGCGACCGGCCCGGCCACCCGCCGGCAGATCCTCGCCGCGATCGGCCTGGCGGGCCTCGGCATCGGCTTCTACGACGGGCTCATCGGCCCGGGCACCGGCACGTTCCTGGTCCTCGCCCTCACCGCCGTGCTCCACCTCGACCTGGTCACGGCCTCCGCCACGGCCAAGATCGTCAACTGCTGCTCCCCCAAGCTCTCGTCTCCGCTCGAACAGGGGGACCCCCACCGCCGGCGCCCTGGCCACCTTCGCCTGGCAGGGCGCGGTCCTGTGGCAGCTGGCCGCCCTGATGGCCGTCTTCAACCTCGCGGGCGGCACCCTCGGGGCCCGCACCGCCCTGAAGAAGGGCAGCGGCTTCGTCCGGATCGTGCTGCTGACGGTGGTGTTCGCGCTGGTGGGCAATCTGGCGTACGAGCAGTGGATCGCCTAGGAGCGGGCGCGCAGGTCCAGCAGTTCGATCATCCCCGTGCCGTCCTCGTCCCCGTGCCCCCGCGCCACCCGCTCGCGCATCAGCTCCAGGTACGGCGTCAGCAGCTCGGGGCTGACGCGCTGTTCCTCGGCCGTGCGCAGGAAGGTGGGGATGCCCGCCGCCTGCATCGCCAGGTTGGAGACCACGCCCTTGGTGTAGTCGCCGCTCTGCAGCTGCTCGGCGGTCTGGTGGACGGCCGGGGCCATCGCGGTCAGCCACCCGGCGAGCAGCGGGGCGAAGTCCTTCGGGGCGATGTCCTCCCCGCGCACCAGGGCGAAGGCGTGGAGCACGCCCGCGAACATGCCGTTCATGGCGCTCAGCAGCGCCACGTCGTGCAGCGCGGCGAAACCGGGGTCGGACCCCACCCAGCGGGTGCCGGCCGGGACGGCGAGGGTGTCGCGGTGCTCCTCGAACAGCTCTTGGGAACCGCTGTAGAAGACGTAACCGCCGGACTCCGGGACCCCGATCATCGGCGGTACGGCCATGATCCCGCCGTCCACGAACCGCGCGCCGCGCGCCCCGGCCCAGGCGGCCCGCGCACGGCCCTCGCCCGGGGTGCCGGTGGTCAGGTTCACCAGGTCCCGTCCGGTGAGGTCGGCGGCGTCGAGGGCCTCGCCCACCGAGGCGTCGTCCAGCAGGCAGACCACCACCAGGCGGTTCACGGCGACGGCCGCGGCGGCGCTCGGCGCGACGGCCGCGCCCTCGGCGGCGAGGGCCTCGGCCCGGGCGGGGGTGCGGTTCCAGACGGTCACCGGATGCCCGGCGGCGAGCCAGGCACGGGCCAGGGCGCTGCCCATGGCGCCGGCGCCGAGCAGGGTGACGGGGGTGCGGGGAGCAACTGCGCTGTCGGTCATGGCGTCTAGGCTCGTCGCAGGGGCAGCGCCTGCTCAAGTACGCACATGGAAGTGGGTGGTTACCTCGCGGGAAGGATCCAGGCAGCGGCAGGGGAGGAGCGCGGGCATGGGGACGACGGGGCGGCGCCCGGGGGCGTACGTGTGCGGGATCGACGCCGCGATGGACGTGATCGGCGGCAAGTGGAAGGTGCTCGTGCTGTGGGCGCTGCACGAGCGGCCGTGCCGCTTCGGCGAGCTGCGCCGGGAGCTGCCGGGCATCACCGAGAAGGTGCTCGCCTCGCATCTGCGCGAGATGGAGGCCGACGGGCTGGTGCACCGCGAGGCGTACGACGAGGTGCCGCCGCGCGTGGAGTACTCCCTGACGCCCCGGGGCGTGGCCCTGAACGAGGCGCTGGAACCGCTCGGGGTGTGGGGCAGGACCCACGTCCTGGGCGGGTCACCGGCTCCCGGTGAGGTGCGCGAAGACGACGACGTTCCCCTGGTAGCCGGTGGCGCGTGAGTAGGCGCCGCCGCAGGTGATGACCCGCAGCTCGGGGCGGCGGGCGGCGCCGTAGACCTTCTCGTCGGGGAAGTCCTTCGCGGCGTACGCCTCGACGGCGTCGACGGTGAACACGGCGACGCTGCCGTCCCGCCGGTCCACCTCGATCGTGCTGCCCTTGCGCAGGGCGCCGAGGCCGTAGAAGACGGCGGGCCCCTCGGCGTTGTCGACATGGCCCGCGACGATCGCCGTGCCCCGCTCGCCGGGGGTGGTGCCGGCCTCGTACCAGCCGGCCAGGTTCGCGCGCGCGGCCGGTGGCACGTCCAGGCTGCCGCTCCCGGTCAGCCCGAGCCCGGTCAGGGGCGCGTCCACCCGGATCGCCGGGATGCGGATGCGGTCGGGCGGCGAGGGCGGCAGCGCCGGCGCGGCGGGCCCCTCCGGCTCACCGGCCCGCCCGTCCAGACCGTCCCGGCCCTCCACACCCGCCCGCCCGTCCTGTCCGGCACGGGCCTGCGCGGCCGACGGCTGCGGCGGGGCGTGCGTCGTGGTGCCCTCGCGCAGCAGCCACACCCCGCAGCACAGGGCGAACACCGTGACGGCCGCCATGGCCGCGTTCGCCGGGTTGCCCACGGGGCCGCCGGACCTGGGGAACCTGCGCATACCCACCCTTTCCTCGACTCCGGCCCCGTGCCCCCTCCGGGCCGCGAGGGGCGTCGGACCCGGAGGGGGAGGGGACCTGCGGTACCGGCGACGGACAGCGGAGGGTGTCCGTCAGATCCCGTCGCCTCTCGCCCGGCGATGCAGGAGCCAGGTACCGCCCGCGGCGGCGACGGCGAGGGCCGCCACTCCGGCCGCGGTCTGCACGGGATCGGGGCCCAGGGCGCCGCCGACCCCCGTCTTCACACTCCCCCGGGGATGCACCTGCTCGTGCCCGGCCGTGAGCGTGACCACCAGGTCCCCGGTGACCCGCCGTCCGCTCCCGGCGCACGCCGCGGTGATCTCGTACGTGCCCGGCTGCGCGCTCGGCGGCACCCTGAACCGCCCGCTCGCCGCCGTCTCGTACCGGTCCGGCGCCAGGGTGAAGGCACCGGCCCCGACCGCGCTGGCGTCACCGGCCGCCGTGCCGTCCTGCCCGCAGGCCGAGGTGCGCACCGTGACGTGCGCACCGGGCTCGACCGCGGCGGGGGACACCCGCAGGTCACCCGCCGGGGCGCCGTGCGCGGGGACGGCGGCGAGAGCGGCGGAGGCGACGGCGAGCGCGGTGGCGGTCAGCGGCCGGGCGGTACGTCGCATCGGTGCTCCTTCGAGCTGTTCGGTCGTGCACCTGCCCTTCCGAGGTAACGGGCAGCGCGGCCCGAGCGCTTTCTGAGAGCCCGTCAGAATTGGGGTGAACGGGTGTCGGACGCGCCCGCCCGACGGTCCGTCAGGTGGCGTTTTGCCAGGTCACGGGCAGATCGGCGGGCGAGTGCGGAAATTCGCGGCCGGCGCGGGTGAACGGGTGACCCGCGACCGCGTGGCCGGACTTGACCTCAAGCAAGGTTGAGGGATGAGGCTGTGGCGCATGAAGACAACCGCTGACGCACCCACCGCCGAGCAGACCGACCCCCTCCGGGTGGTCCTGGTCGTCGGCAGCAACCGCCACGGCCGCTTCGGCCCGGTCGTCGCCGACTGGCTCCTGGACCGGCTGCGGGACCGTGACGACCTGGTCACCGAGGTCGTCGACGTCGCCGACGCCGAGCTGCCGACCTCCCTGGAACCGACGCCCGAGGCGACCGCCGTGCTGTCGGGCATCACCCCGAAGCTGGCCCGCGCGGACGCCTTCGTCGTCCTCACCCCCGAGTACAACCACTCCTTCCCGGCGGGCCTGAAGAACCTCCTCGACTGGCACTACGGCGAGTGGCGGGCCAAGCCGGTCGCGCTCGTCTCCTACGGCGGACTGGCCGGCGGCCTGCGCGCCGTGGAACACCTGCGCCAGGTCTTCGCGGAACTGCACGCCGTGACGGTCCGCGACACCGTCTCCTTCCACAACGCCGGAGCGTCCTTCGACGACCGGGGCACCCTGCGCGACCCCTCCGCCCCGAACGCGGCGGCCAAGACGATGCTGGACCAACTCACCTGGTGGGCCCAAGCCTTGAAGCAGGCCAGAACGACACACCCGTACACACCCTGAGGACCCCGTCAGGGGCGCGGGAAACGGCACGAGCACGCCCCGTCAGGGGCGCGGGAAACGGCACGAGCACGCCCCGTCAGAGGCGCGGGGAACTGCGCGAGCAACCACAACGCACCCGCACCGGCACACGACCCGCGCCCCCCACCTGCCTCCCCTCCCCCTCGCCCCCACCCCCTACCGCCCCCGCCACTCCCCACCCGCGACCCGCCGCCCGGCACCCCGCAGTCGCGCCGCCACATCCACCCCGGCCACATACACCCAGGCCCGCACCCCCACCCCGTCCGCGTCCCGGACCACCTTCCGCTCCACCCGCACATACAGGCTCCGCGGATCACCCGGCACGTACTCCTCCAGCCGGTCCAGCTCCCCGAGCAGCCCCGCGTACGCCTCCGGCCGGGCGGTCACCAGCTCCCCGCGCACCACGCCACCGCCCGGCTCCTCCACCGCGTACGGATAGCCCGGCCCCTCGTACAGCACCGCGTCCGCCAGCACCCCCGGCTCCTCGGAGCGGACGCGGCCGCGCAGGAACAGGTCGTGGTTGACCTCCCCGGGCCGCAGGGTGCCGTAGACGAAGAAAGGCAAGGTCGGCAAGGTCACACGAACGATTCTGCACCCTCACACACCTCCACAGCGGGGCTATGGACATGACACGTCGGTGACGCCTTGACTCGCGGTCGACATCAACGCCGCACCCGGTCGACCCCACGCGACCGGGTGCGCCCGTACGAGGAGACCGATGAGTCGGATACGTCATGTCCGCGGTTCCCGTCTCGCCACCGCCGGTGCCGCCGCCACCTCGGTCGCCGCCCTCGTGGCCACCGTGCTCCCCCAGACCGCCGGCGCGGCCGGCGCCGCCGACCGGCCCACCCGGGCCGCCGCGATCGAGGCGGCCGAGACCGTGCTCGCGGACCGCGCCGCGGACCTCGGCCTCACCCCGCAGCAGCGGACGAAGGTCCGGGACGTCGTCCTCGACGCCGACGGCACCCGCCACGTCCGCTACGACCGCACCTACCACCGACTCCCCGTCCTCGGCGGTGACTTCGTCCTCCACCTGAACCCCGACGGCACCTACCGCGGCACGAGCCGGGCCACGACGTCCCCGCTCGCCCTGGCCACCGTCACCCCGAAGGTGGCCGCGCCCAGGGCCGCCGGCCTCGCGGCGAACCTGCTGCGCGCCGCACACCTCGGCGAGACCCTGCGGAGGCTGACCGCCAAGCCCCGCCTGGTCGTCGACGCCCTGCACGGCGCCCCGAAGCTGGCCTGGCAGACCGACGCGGTCGCCCACGACGACCTCGGCAACCCGGTCGGGCGGACCGTGCTGACCGACGCGGCGACCGGCGCCCGGATCGACGCCTGGGACACCCTGGAGTCCGCCTCCGGCGACGGTGCCTCCCTCTACGGCGGCACGGTGCCGCTGGAGACGACGGCGTCCGGGTCCACGTACCGGCTCTCGGACGCCACCCGCGGCGGCACCTACACCGGCGACGCCGCGAACAAGACGGATCAGTGCCTGCTGACGATCTGTCTGACCCGCGCGCCCGCCACCGTCTTCACGGACGCCGACAACCACTGGGGCACCGGCGCGGCGGCCGACCGGGCCACCGTGGCGGTGGACGCCCAGTACGGCACGGACGTCACCTGGGACTACTACAAGGAGGCCCACGGCCGCAGCGGCATCGCCGGCGACGGCAAGGGCTCGTTCAACCGCGTCCACTACGGCAAGGACTACAACAACGCCTTCTGGGACGACACCTGCTTCTGCATGACCTACGGCGACGGCGACGGCAAGCTGATGGGCCCGCTGGTCTCCCTGGACGTGGCCGGGCACGAGATGACCCACGGCGTGACGTCCAAGACGGCCGCGCTGCGGTACTCGGGCGAGTCCGGCGGCCTGAACGAGGCCACCTCGGACATCTTCGGCACCCTGGTGGAGTTCCACGCGGCCAACGCCGAGGACCCGGGCGACTGGCTCATCGGTGAGAAGGTCGTCCGCTCCGGACTCGGCCGCGAGGCCCTGCGCTTCATGGACAGGCCCTCCAAGGACGGCAAGTCGGCGGACTGCTGGACCGCGAAGCTCGGCGACCTCGACGTGCACTACTCCTCCGGCGTCGGCAACCACTTCGCCTACCTGCTCGCGGAGGGCAGCGGCGGCAGGACCGTCAACGGCGTCGCCTACGACTCCCCGACCTGCGACGGCTCCACCGTGACCGGCATCGGCCGGGCCAGGCTGGGCCGGATCTGGTACCGGGCGCTGACGGTCTACATGACGTCCTCGACCACCTACGCCGACGCCCGCACGGCGACCCTGAGCGCGGCGAAGGACCTCTACGGCGCCGACAGCGCCGAGCAGAAGGCGGTGGCGGCCGCCTGGAAGGCCGTCGCGGTGAGCTGACCCCTACCGCTCGACGGTCTCCAGCCGCACCGCGCACGCCTTGAACTCCGGCATCCGCGAGGTCGGGTCGAGCGCGGGGTTGGTCAGCGTGTTGGCGCGGCCCTCGCCCGGCCAGTGGAACGGCATGAAGACGGTGTCGGGCCGGATGGCGCCGGTGATCCTCGCGGGTGCCACGGCCCGGCCCCGCCGGGACACCACGGCCACCGGATCGCCCTCGGCCGCCCCGAGCCGGGCCGCCAGCCGGGGGTGGATCTCCACGAACGGCCCGGGCGCTGCGGCGTTCAGCTCGGCCACGCGCCGGGTCTGTGCCCCGGACTGGTACTGCGCCACCACCCGCCCGGTGGTCAGCAGCACCGGGTACTCGTCGTCCGGCTCCTCGGCGATCGCCCGGTGCGAGACCGGCACGAACCTGGCCCGGCCGTCGGGCGTGGCGAAACGGTCCAGGAACAGGCGGGGCGTGCCCGGGTGCCCGCTGGGCGCCTGACGGGCGGGGTCGTCGGGCAGGGGCGCGTCGAGCAGGGCGTCCTCGCCGTCCTCCACCGGCTCCGCCTCGGCCGGGCAGGGCCAGAACACCCCGTTCTCCTCCGCCAGCCTGCGGTAGGTGATCCCCGAGTAGTCCGCCGGGCCGCCCGCGCTCGCCCGGCGCAGCTCCTCGAAGACCTCCTCCGGGTCCGTCGGGAAGCCCTTCTCCACGCCCAGCCGGGCGGCGAGTTCGTGCAGGACCTCCAGGTCGCTGCGGACGCCGTCCGGCGGGGTGATCGCCCGGCGGCGCAGCAGGACCCTGCCCTCCAGGCTGGTCGTGGTGCCCGTCTCCTCGGCCCACTGCGTGACCGGCAGCACGACGTCCGCGAGCGCGGCCGTCTCCGAGAGCACCACGTCGCACACCGCCAGGAAGTCCAGCGACCTGATGCGCTCCTCGACGTGCGCGGCACGCGGCGCCGACACCACCGGGTTGGACGCCATCAGCAGCAGCGACCTGATGTCCGTGCCCAGCGCGTCCAGCAGCTCGTACGCGCTGCGCCCCGGCCCCGGCAGGCTGTCCGGGTCGACGCCCCACACCTCGGCGACGTGCGCCCGGGCCGCCGGGTCGTCGAGCTTGCGGTAGCCCGGCAGTTGGTCGGCCTTCTGCCCGTGCTCGCGCCCGCCCTGCCCGTTGCCCTGCCCGGTCAGGCAGCCGTACCCCGACAGCGGGCGGCCCGCCCGGCCGGTCGCCAGGCACAGGTTGATCCAGGCGCCGACGGTGTCCGTGCCCTTGGACTGCTGCTCGGGGCCGCGCGCGGTGAGGACCATCGCCGACTCGGGCGCGCAGAACAGCCGCACGGTCTCGCGGAGTTCGGGAACGGACACCCCCGTGATCCGCTCCACGTACTCCGGCCAGTGGGCCATCGCGGCGGCCCGGGCGTCCTCCCAGCCGGCCGTGCGCTCGGCGACGTACTCCTCGTCCACCCGTCCCTCGGCGATGACGAGGTGCAGCAGGCCCAGCGCGAGGGCCAGGTCGGTGCCCGGGCGGGGGGCCAGGTGCAGATCGGCCTGTTCGGCGGTCCTGGTGCGCCGCGGGTCGACGACGATCAGGGTGCCGCCGTTCTCCTTCAGCTCGGTGAAGAACCGCAGCGACGGCGGCATGGTCTCGGCGAGGTTCGACCCGACGAGGATCACACAGCCCGACTTCGGGATGTCCTCCAGCGGGAACGGCAGCCCGCGGTCCAGCCCGAACGCCTTGATGCCGGCGGCGGCCGCCGACGACATGCAGAAACGGCCGTTGTAGTCGATCTGGGAGGTGCCGAGCACGACCCGCGCGAACTTGCCGAGCGTGTACGCCTTCTCGTTCGTCAGGCCGCCCCCGCCGAACACCCCGACGGCGTCCGGCCCGTGCTCGGCCCGCGTCCGGCCCAGCCCGGCGGCGATCCGGTCCAGTGCCTCGTCCCAGGAGGCGGGCACCAGCGTGCCGCCCTCGTCGCGCACCAGCGGCGAGGTCAGGCGCACGTTCCTCGCGAGCACCGCGGGAGCCGTACGGCCCTTGCCGCACAGGGCGCCCCGGTTCACCGGGAAGTCCGCGCGCTCGCTCACCTCGACGGTCCCGTCGGGCGTCGGGGTGAGGTTCATCCCGCACTGCAGGGCGCAGTACGGGCAGTGCGTGGGCGTGGCGGTGTTCTGCATGCCGTCCAGCGTGCTTCGGCCGTGTTACGCCCGGGACGGCTCCCTGTTACGCGGCCGGGACGGGGACCTCCCCGCCGCCGGAGCGCCCGCGTGAGGCGCCGGCTATCCGGCCCTGCCCAGCGCCCGCTCCACTCCCGGCTCGCGGGGCCCGAGGAACCGCGGATCGGGCCGGAACACCGCGTCCAGGGCCGCCTTGCCGGCGGCGAGGATCTCCCGGGCGCCCCCGTAGTACCAGGTCGCGTCGTGCACGGCGTCCACGCCGACCCCGTACGACTCGATCCCCGCCGCGCCGCACAGCGCCACCGCCCGCCGGATGTGGAACCCCTGGCTGATCAGCACCGCCTCGTCCACGCCGAAGATCTTCTTCGCGCGCACGCAGGAGTCCCAGGTGTCGAACCCCGCGTAGTCGCTGACGATCCGCCCGTCGGGCACCCCGTGCCGGGTCAGATAGCCCCGCATCGCGTCCGGCTCGTCGTAGTCCTCGCGGCTGTTGTCGCCGGTGACCAGCACCACCTCGACCCGCCCCCGCCGGTACAGCTCCGCCGCCGCGTCCAGCCGGTGCGCGAGGTACGGCGAGGGCTCCCCGTCCCACAGCCCGGCGCCGAACACCACGGCCACATCGGTGCGCGGCACCTCGTCCGCCGTCCGCAGCCGGTCCGCCGCCGTCGTGTACATCCAGGTCGAGGGGAGCAGCGCCAGCACGCACCCGGCCATCACGGCCTGCACGAGCCGCCGCTGCCCCCGGCGGGTACGCGGCAGCCGCGGTCTGCGCAACGTCGGACGACGCATGGACACGCCCCTCTCCCCGGCTCGGCTCTCGACGTCAGGGACGCTCCGCCGGGCCGTCCGGTTCATCCGCGGGCGCGTGAGCAGCTTCACTCCCGCATGGGAAACCCCAGGTCACGGCACCTCACACACCCCCTGCCCCGGACGGTGAACCGCCGGAAAACACCCGTGACGCCCCGGCAACGGGGAGGCAACGTGGCGCCGCGACCATCGACGCATGCCCAGTCAGCTCAGCCTCGTCCCGCCGCCCGCCACGCGCCGTCCGGCCCCGCCCGCCCTCGTCGTCGTGGCCCACGGCAGCCGCGACCCGCGCGCGCTGAGCACCGTCCGCGCCCTCCTGGACCGCGTCCGTGCCCTGCGCCCCGACGTGCCGGTGCACCTGGGCCACATCGAGCTCAACGCCCCGCTGCTGCCCGACACCCTCGCCGCCCTGGGAGAGACCGAGGCCGTCCTGGTCCCCCTCCTGCTCAGCCGCGGCTACCACGTCAAGCGGGACATCCCCGAGATGGCGGCGGCCTCCCCGGCCCGCACGCGGGTGGCGGCCCCCCTGGGCCCGCACCCCCTGCTGACCGACGCCCTCCAGGACCGCCTCACCGAGGCCGGCTGGGGCGCGACCCCGCGCCGCACCAGCGCCGTCGTCCTCGCCGCAGCGGGCTCCCGCGACCCGGACGCGAAGAAGGACACCGCCCGCACGGCCCACCTCCTCGCGGCCCGCCTGGGCGTCCCGGTCCTGCCCGCCTACGCCTCGGCCGCGACCCCCACGGTCCAGCAGGCCGTCCGCACCCTCCTCGCCCGGGGCCGCCACCACATCGCCCTCGCCTCCTACTTCACGGCCCCCGGCCGCTTCGCCACAGAGTGCACCCAGGCGGCCCCCTGGATCGCGGCGGCCCCCCTCGGCACCCACCCGTCGATGGCCCGGCTCGTCCTGCACCGCTACGACGAGGCCCTACGCGCGTCGCCCGCGCTGCCGCACCTCGCCTCGGCCTGACACCGGGCGGCGGGTCACGCCCTGAAGGGGCGCGGGGAACTGCGCGACAAGCCACGACACCCCCGCACCCGCCGAACACCCCAACCCGGCAGACGCTGCGACCCCCACCACACCCGTACCCGTACTGTCGACCCATGGCAGGCACCACGACGAACCCCACGGCCTACGACCCGACGTCAGTCGACCGCTGGGCCCCGGAACCCGACAAACGCCCCGGCCGCACGGCCTTCCAGCGCGACCGCGCCCGGGTCCTGCACAGCGCCGCCCTGCGCAGACTCGCCGGCAAGACCCAGGTGGTGACCCCCGGCACGCTCGGCCCCGCCTGGGACGCCAGCCCCCGCACCCGCCTCACCCACTCCCTGGAGTGCGCCCAGGTCGGCCGGGAGCTGGGGGCCGCCCTCGGCTGCGACCCGGACCTCGTCGAGGCCGCCTGCCTCTCCCACGACCTCGGGCACCCGCCCTTCGGCCACAACGGCGAACAGGCCCTCAACGAGTTCGCGGCCGACTGCGGCGGCTTCGAGGGCAACGCCCAGTCCCTGAGGCTCCTCACCCGCATCGAGCCCAAGCGGTTCACCCCCGAGGGCTCCGTCGGCCTCAACCTCACCCGCGCCACCCTGGACGCCGCCACCAAGTACCCCTGGCCCCGCGGCGCCCACCCCACCGACCCGGCCTCGCCCAAGTTCGGCGTCTACGACGACGACCGTCCCGTCTTCGACTGGGTCCGCAAGGACGCCCCGGGCACCCGCACCTGCTTCGAGGCACAGGTCATGGACTGGTCCGACGACGTCGCCTACTCGGTGCACGACGTGGAGGACGGCCTGCACGCCGGGCACATCGACCCCAACTGCCTGCACGCCGACCCCGAACGGCGGGACATCTTCCAGGTCGCCCTCGGCCGCTACGTCCCCGCCGGCACCGACCCCGCCGAACTCGCCGAGGCCCTCGACCGGCTCCTCGCCCAGGAGTGGTGGCCGCACGGCTACGACGGCACCGCCGTCGCCCAGGCCCGCCTCAAGGACGCCACCAGCCAGCTCATCGGCCGCTTCTGCCTGGCCGCCGAGACCGCCACCCGCGCCGCCTACGGCACCGGCCGGCTCACCCGGTACTCCGCCGAACTGGTCGTCCCGCGCGAGGCCCGCATGGAGTGCGCCGTCCTCAAGGCCGTCGCCGACCTCTACGTCATGCAGCGCGCCGAACAGGAGCGGCTCCGCGCCGACCAGCGGATCGTCGTCGCCGAACTGGCCGAGGCGCTCACCGCCCGTGCCCCCGACGGCCTGGACCCGCAGTTCCGCGCGCTGTTCGACCAGGCGCCGGACGACCGCGCCCGCAAGCGGGCGGTCGTCGACCAGATCGCCTCCCTCACCGACACCTCGGCCCGTTCGCTTCACGCCCGGCTGACGGGGCACGCGTGAGACGGGCGGGAAACCAGGGACCCCGGCACGCCCGAATGTGACCCTCCGTGGCCTGATCGGGTCACTCCCTCTTCCCGCATCACGCTCCGTGCGGGACGCTCGCAAGTGGCGACACCCTGACGAGGAGGCATCAAGTGGTCGACGCGGATCAGACATTCGTCATCGTCGGAGGCGGACTGGCCGGCGCCAAGGCGGCCGAGACGCTCCGCGCGGAGGGCTTCACCGGGCGGGTGATACTGATCTGCGACGAACGCGACCACCCCTACGAGCGCCCGCCCCTGTCCAAGGGCTACCTCCTGGGCAAGGAGGAACGCGAGAGCGTCTTCGTGCACGAGCCGGCCTGGTACGCGGCCCACGACATCGAGCTGCACCTCGGCCAGACGGTCGACGCGATCGACCGCGCGGCGAAGACCGTCCGCTTCGGCGACGACGGCACGGCCGTGCGCTACGACAAGCTGCTCCTGGCGACCGGCGCCGAGCCCCGCCGCCTCGACATCCCGGGCACGGACCTGGCGGGCGTCCACCACCTGCGCCGCCTCGCCCACGCCGAGCGCCTCAAGCACGTGCTGACCAACCTCGGCCGGGACAACGGCCACCTGGTGATCGCCGGCGCCGGCTGGATCGGCCTGGAGGTCGCGGCGGCGGCCCGCGAGTACGGCGCTGAGGTCACGGTGGTCCACCGCGGGCCCACGCCGCTGCACTCGGTCCTCGGCCCCGAGCTGGGCCAGCTCTTCGCCGAGCTGCACCGCGAGCACGGCGTCCGCTTCCACTTCGGCGCCCGGCTCACCGAGATCACCGGCCAGGACGGCATGGTCCTCGCGGCCCGCACCGACGACGGCGAGGAGCACCCGGCGCACGACGTGCTGGCCGCGATCGGCGCGGTCCCCCGCACCCACCTCGCGGAGGCGGCCGGCCTGGAGATCGCCGGTCCGGCGCACGGCGGCGGCATCGTCGTCGACGAGCGGCTGCGCACCTCCGACCCGGACATCCACGCGGCCGGCGACGTCGTCTCCTTCCCGCACGCCCTGTTCGACACCCGGCTGCGGGTCGAGCACTGGGCCAACGCCCTCAACGGCGGCCCCGCGGCGGCCCGCGCCATGCTGGGCCACGACGTGACGTACGACCGGGTGCCCTACTTCTTCTCCGACCAGTACGACCTGGGCATGGAGTACTCCGGCTGGGCACCGCCCGGCAGCTACGACCAGGTGGTCATCCGGGGCGACGCGGGCAAGCGCGAGTTCATCGCCTTCTGGGTGAAGGAGGGCCGGGTGCTGGCCGGGATGAACGTGAACGTGTGGAACGTCACCGACCCGATCCAGCGCCTGATCCGCGGCAGGGCACGGGTGGACACCGAGAACCTCGCAGACCCCCGCATTCCGCTCGAAGACCTCGCACCGTGAGTGTCGGTCCCGCCCCGTAGACTTCACGCGTGGCAGGACGGATCAACGACGAGGACGTGAAGGCGGTACGGGACGCGGTCCCGATCGACGCCGTGGTGTCCGAGTACCTCCAGCTGCGCAACGCGGGCGGCGGCAACCTCAAGGGTCTCTGCCCGTTCCACGACGAGAAGTCGCCCTCCTTCCAGGTCAGCCCCGCCAAGGGCCTGTTCCACTGCTTCGGCTGCCAGGAGGGCGGCGACACCATCACGTTCGTGATGAAGATCGACCACCTCACGTTCTCGGAGGCGGTCGAGCGCCTGGCCGGCCAGGCGGGCATCACCCTGCGCTACGAGGAGGGCGGGTACAACCCCTCCCACCAGCGCGGTGAGCGCATCCGCCTGGTCGAGGCCCACAAGATCGCCGCCGAGTGGTACGCGGAACAGCTCGCGACCAGCCCGGAGGCCGACACCGGCCGGCAGTTCCTCGCCGAGCGCGGCTTCGACCAGGCCGCCGCCCACCACTTCTCCGTCGGCTACAGCCCCCAGGGCTGGGACCACCTCACGCGCTACCTGCGCGGCAAGGGCTTCACCGACAAGGAGCTGCTGCTCTCCGGCCTCTCCCAGGAGGGCCGCCGCGGCCCCATCGACCGCTTCCGCGGCCGCCTGATGTGGCCCATCCGCGACATCGGCGGCGACGTCGTCGGCTTCGGCGCCCGCAAGCTCTACGAGGCGGACAACGGCCCGAAGTACCTCAACACGCCGGAGACGGCGATCTACAAGAAGTCCCAGGTCCTCTACGGCATCGACCTGGCGAAGAAGGACATCGCCAAGGCCTCCCGCGCGGTCGTCGTCGAGGGCTACACCGACGTCATGGCCTGCCACCTCGCCGGTGTCACCACCGCCATCGCCACCTGCGGCACCGCCTTCGGCGGCGACCACATCAAGATCCTGCGCCGCCTGCTGATGGACAACGGCTCGGCCCGCGTCATCTTCACCTTCGACGGCGACGCCGCCGGCCAGAAGGCCGCCCTGCGCGCCTTCGAGGACGACCAGAAGTTCGCCGCCGAGACGTACATCGCCATCGCGCCCGACGGCATGGACCCCTGCGACCTGCGGCTGGCCAAGGGCGACGAGGCCGTCGCCGACCTGGTCGAACCCCGCACGCCGCTCTTCGAGTTCGCCCTGCGCCAGATCGTCGGGCGCTACGACCTCGACACCCCCGCCGGCCGCGCCGCCGCCCTGGACGAGGCCGCCCCGATCGTCGCCCGCATCAAGAACAGCGGCGCCCAGCACGAGGTCGCCGTGCAGCTCGCCGGCATGCTCGGCATCCTCGACACCCAGTTCGTGGTCAAGCGCGTGGCCCAGCTGGCCCGCTGGGCCCGCGAGCGCGGCGGCAAGGGCCCCGCCCCGGACCGGCACGCACCCCGGCAGCACGCGTCCGCCGAGCCGCCCGCCGGCCCCCGCGGCCCGGCCCTCAACCTCCGCAACCCCGTCTACGCCACCGAACGCGAGCTGCTCAAACTCGCCCTGCAGCGCCCCGAGCTGGTCTCCCCGGCCTTCGACGCCTACGGCATCGACGAGTTCACGGCCCCGCCCTACGCCGCCGTACGCCAGGCCATCCTGGACGCGGGCGGCGCCGAAGCGGGCCTCGCGGACCCCCAGGACTATCTGGTCCGGGTCCGGGAGGCCGCCCCGGACGACGCGGTCCGCGCGATGGTGACCGAACTGGCCGTCGAGGCGATCATGCTGCACAAGGGCGTGAAGGGCGTCGACGAAAGCTACGCCGGCGCCCAGCTGGTCACGGTCCGCCGCCGGGCCGTGGAGCGCCGCATCCGCGACATCACCGGCCGGCTCACCCGCCTCGGCACGCACGGCGACCCGGCCCAGCTGGCCGCCGTGCAGAACGAGCTGTGGGTGCTGCAGCAGTACGACCAGGCCCTGCGCGAGCACGGCGCCGCGGCGCTCTGACCCGGTCAGGCCCCCTCGAAGGCCGGCGCCACCGCCCGCACCAGCCGCTCGGCGAACTCCCGCTCGTCGTCCGCGAACCGCGGGTACTCGGTGACGAAGTGGTTCCACTCCACGTACCCGACGGCCTCCACCACGTGCTCCAGCAGGATCTCCTCCTGGTAGGGGTAAGGCCACTCGCCCGACAGCCGGAACACCTCGTTCAGCAGCTCCCGGCGCAGCGGATGCCGCTCGGCCAGCAGGACCGCGTCGTACAGGTCCTTGCCCTGGGCGTGCGCGTCGTTGATCAGCCACATCAGCTTCCACGCCAGCGACAGCTGCGGCGTCGCCGCCTGGACGACCGCACCGCCCGCCAGCTCCACCGGCTCGGGCTCCTCGGGCAGCCGCTCGTTGAAGACGAAGTCCAGCTGGACGTGGCCGCCGGGCAGTCCGGCCGCGCCCCAGGGCAGCACCATGCGCCGGCCCGGCACCCGGTCGTAGGTCCAGATGTCCTCGACGACCGCGCCCCGCGCCGAGACGCCGACCTCCCGGCCGCGCGCGTCGGCCAGGTCCTGCGCCGCCTCGGCGATCCCGGTCAGCATCCGGTCGGTGCGGCCGTCCTCCATCCGCCAGGTGTGCGGCACCACGACGAAGTCCAGGTCGCCGGGCTCGCGCGCGGCCGCACCGAACCAGGCCGACATCAGCACACTGCCCCGCAGCACCAGCGCGTCGGCCCACGGCGAGTCCGCGATCGCGGCGAGGACCAGATCCAGGGCCCGTCGCCGCGCCGCCCGCCACGCCTCGCCCCGCTCGGGGTCGGAGAAGCGCGGGTCGGTGGCCCGGTAGGCGTTCGGGTAGTGCTTCAGGGCCGGGTCGAAGACCGGGCGCTGCACCACGTCGTCCCCCGGCACCGGAAGCAGCGTCCTCGGCAGGTGCTCCGCCCTGCGGACGGTGTCGTCCAGCGGCTCCCGGGGGATCTCCGTGCTCCGCCAGCCGAACCGCTCCCACGCCGTGCCCGTCATGTCCGTGTCCCCATCGGCTCCTCCAGCCATCCCTCGTCCACCGCCATGTCGCTGTCGTGCAGCACGAACTCCCGCTCCACGCCCACCACCTCGAAACCGCCGAGTTCGGCCAGCAGCCGCTCCAGCGCGGCGCCCGCGCCCCCGGCGTCCACCGCACGGCAGCGCTGGGTCACGAACCGCTCGTGCCGCGCGCCCCGCACCCGCCGGGCGTTCCACGACAGATGGGCGCCGTGCGGCACGACCCGGGCCGCGAGCGCCGCCAGGTCCGTGCCCGCGGGCAGCAGCAGCTTCACGTGGTGCTCGAAGTACCGCCCGTCGTCGCACGGTTCGCGCGGCACCTCCGGTGCCCACGGCGACGACTCGATCTTCACGCGCACCGGGTCGAAGCCGTCCGCCCGCAGCCGGGCCGTCACCTCCCGTACGCGCGCCGCCTCGCCGGCGTACGACGGCGAACCGGACAGCGTGAGCATCGGCTGGTCCCGCATCCGGCCCCTGGCCAGCACGATGTGCGTGAGCTTGAACCCGCCCGCGGCCGCCCAGCGGCGCAGCCGCGCGGACTCGCCGGGGCCGGAGCAGCGGACCGTCACATGTGATTCGTACAGGGAAGCGGACATCGGCAGATCGTCGCAGACCAGGGGCGGGTGAGGCATCCGGGTTTCCACGAGGTGAGAGCGCGCGGTCACGGACCGGAAGCAAAAAGTCACCGCACGCCCCTCGTGGCGACGATGTGTCTTACCCCACACTGGGTTCCGGTGCCTGAGTCCTCGGAGCGCGGCCGGTCCGTCACCGACGGGCCCCGGATCCCCGCGGTTCCGCTCATCGCGTACGGGACGGAAAGCGGCGAGGCCGTCGACTCCGCCCCCGAAGTACCGCTGCCGAACCCCCTGGCAGCGATCATCCTGGAGGTCGCCCCCGTGCAGACCCAGACCCTCACCCAGACCGACGTCCGCGGTGCTCTCGGCGCCGCAGGCGCAGCGCCGGAAGCGGAGGCCGACATCCTGCCCGGGGTCCCGGCGCAGAGCCGCGTCGTGCACCACCCGGAGACGGAGACGGAGACGGAGACGGTGCCGGAAGCGGAGCCGGAGGAGCCGCCCGCCGAGGCCATCGGGACGGCCGAGGCCCCCGAGGCCGTCGAACCGCCCCCGGCCCGCGCCGACACGGGCAGCGGCCCCTCCTCGGACCTGTTCCGCCAGTACCTGCGGGAGATCGGCCGCATCCCCCTGCTGACCGCGGCCGAGGAGGTCGAACTCGCCCGCCGCGTCGAGGCCGGGCTGTTCGCCGAGGAGAAGCTGAGCACCACCCCCGACCTGGACAGCCGGCTGGCACTGGATCTGGACCGGCTCGTCGTCATGGGCCGGATGGCCAAGCGCCGCCTCATCGAGGCCAACCTGCGCCTGGTCGTCTCCGTCGCCAAGCGCTACGTCGGCCGCGGCCTGACCATGCTCGACCTCGTCCAGGAGGGCAACCTCGGACTCATCCGCGCCGTCGAGAAGTTCGACTACGCCCGCGGCTACAAGTTCTCCACGTACGCGACCTGGTGGATCCGCCAGGCCATGTCCCGCGCCCTGGCCGACCAGGCCCGCACGATACGGGTCCCGGTGCACGTCGTGGAGCTCATCAACCGCGTGGTCCGCGTCCAGCGCCGCATGCTCCAGGAGCGCGGCTACGAGCCGACGGCCGAGGAGGTCGCGGCCCAGCTGGACCTGCCGCCGGAGCGGGTCGGCGAGGTGCTGCGCCTCGCCCAGGAACCGGTGTCGCTGCACGCTCCCGTGGGGGAGGAGGACGACGTCGCCCTCGGCGACCTCATCGAGGACGGCGACGCGGCCAGCCCCGTCGAGTCGGCCGCGTTCCTGCTGCTCAGGGAGCACCTGGAGGCGGTTCTGTCGACGCTGGGGGAGCGGGAGCGGAAGGTGGTCCAGCTCCGCTACGGACTCGCGGACGGCCGCCCGCGCACGCTGGAGGAGATCGGCAGGATCTTCGGCGTGACCAGGGAGCGGATACGGCAGATCGAGTCCAAGACCTTGAACAAGCTGCGGGACCACGCCTTCGCGGACCAGCTGCGGGGCTATCTGGACTGACGCCGCCTCCCGCGCCCCGTCAGGGGCGCGGGGAACTGCGCGAACGGCCACGACGGGGCCGCGGCCGCACCACGACACCACGCGGCACGCCCGAAGGCGCATCAGTCCACCTCTGCCACCGCCTGCGCGAACTGTGCCTTGTACAACCGCGCGTACGCCCCACCGGCCGCCAGCAGCTCACTGTGCGCGCCCTGCTCCACGATCGCCCCGTTCTCCATGACGAGGATCGTGTCCGCGTCCCGGATCGTCGACAGCCGGTGCGCGATGACGAACGAGGTCCGCCCATGGGCGAGTTTCGCCATGGCCTTCTGGATGAGGACCTCCGTGCGCGTGTCGACCGAGCTCGTCGCCTCGTCCAGCACCAGGATCACCGGGTCGGACAGGAAGGCCCGGGCGATGGTGACGAGCTGCTTCTCACCCGCGCTCACGCCCGTGCCCTCGTCGTCGATCACCGTGTCGTACCCGTCCGGCAGCGTCCGGATGAACCGGTCCGCGTGCGCCGCCCGGGCCGCCTCCTCGATCTCCCCGCGGGTCACCTTCCGGGACGCCCCGTACGCGATGTTCTCCGCGATCGTGCCGCCGAACAGCCAGGTGTCCTGCAGCACCATGCCGATGCCGGCCCGCAGTTCGTCCCGGGACATCCGCGCGATGTCGACGCCGTCGAGGGTGATGCGCCCGCCGGTGACGTCGTAGAACCGCATGAGCAGGTTCACCAGCGTCGTCTTGCCGGCGCCGGTCGGGCCGACGATGGCCACCGTCTGCCCGGGCTCGACCCTCAGCGACAGGTCCTCGATGAGCGGCTTGTCGGGGTCGTAGCGGAACGACACGTGCTCCAGCGCCACCTGCCCGCGCAGTTCCTCGGGCCGCACCCCCGGCACCGGATCGGCGCCCTGCTCCTCCGCGTCCAGCAGCTCGAAGACCCGCTCGGCGGAGGCGACACCCGACTGCACCAGGTTCGCCATGGACGCCACCTGCGTCAGCGGCATGGAGAACTGCCGCGAGTACTGGATGAACGCCTGCACGTCCCCGATGGACAGCGAGCCCGAGGCGACCCGGAGTCCGCCGACGACCGCGACGAGCACGTAGTTGAGGTTCGACACGAACATCATCAGCGGCTGCATGACCCCGCTGTTGAACTGCGCCTTGAAACCCGCCTCGTACAGCGCCTCGTTCTGCTCGGCGAACTGCCGCGCCGACTCCTCCTGCCGCCCGAACACCTTCACCAGGGTGTGCCCGGTGTACATCTCCTCGATGTGCGCGTTCAGCGTGCCCGTGGAGCGCCACTGCTGCACGAAGTGCGGCTGCGACCGCTTGCCCACGCGCGTGGCGACGACGAACGACAGCGGCACGGTCACCAGCGCGACCAGCGCGAGGATCCAGGAGACGTAGAACATCATCGCGAGCACGCCGATGATGGTCAGCACCGAGTTGATGAGCTGCCCCATCGACTGCTGCAGCGTCTGCCCGATGTTGTCGATGTCGTTGGTCGCCCTCGACAGCACCTCACCGCGCTGCCGCTTGTCGAAGTAGGACAGCGGCAGCCGCGACAGCTTCGTCTGCACGTCCTCACGCATCCGGAACATCGTCCGGTTCACGGCCCGGTTCACCAGCCGCGTCGCCACCGCCATCAGCAGCCCCGCCACCGTGAACACGCCCAGCGCGAGCAGCAGCACATGCCCGACGGCCGTGAAGTCGATGCCCTCGCCGGGGGTGAAGTCGGTGCTGCGCAGCATGTCGGCGACGTCCCCGTCCCCGCGCTCGCGCATCCCCTCCAGGACCTGCTCCTTGCTCGCCCCCTCGGGCATGCCCCGCCCGACGATGCCCGCGAAGACCAGGTCGGTGGCCTTGCCGAGGATCTTCGGCCCGACGACGTTCAGCCCGACGCTGAGCACCACGCACAGCAGCAGCACACCGATGGTCACGCGCTCCGGGCGGAACTGCGCGACGAGCCGTTTGCCCGATCCCTTGAAGTCCAGCGAGCGCTGGTCGGGGCCGCCCCCGGCCATCATCCGCCCCATGGGCCCCGCCATCAGGCCGCCTCCGCTTCCGTGAGCTGGGAGAGCACGATCTCCCGGTAGGTCTCGTTGTCCGCCATCAGCTCCTGGTGCCGGCCGGTGCCGACGACCCGGCCCTCGTCCAGGACCACGATCCGGTCGGCGTCGCGGATGGTCGCCACCCGCTGGGCGACGATCACCACGGTCGCCTCGGCGGTCTCCCGCGCGAGCGCCGCCCGCAGGGCCGCGTCGGTGGCGTAGTCGAGCGCGGAGAAGGAGTCGTCGAAGAGGTAGATCTCCGGGCGCTGCACCAGCGTCCGGGCGATCGCGAGCCGCTGCCGCTGCCCGCCGGAGACGTTGGTCCCGCCCTGCGCGATGGGCGAGTCGAGCCCGCCCTCCAGCCGCTCGACGAACTCCTTGGCCTGCGCCACCTCCAGCGCGTGCCACAGCTCCTCGTCGGTGGCGTCCGGATTGCCGTAGCGCAGGTTGGTCGCCACCGTGCCCGCGAACAGGTACGGCTTCTGCGGCACCAGCCCGACGGTGCGCGCGAGCAGCCGCGGGTCGAGGTCCGCGACCTCCACCCCGTCGACGAGGACCTGTCCCTCGGTCGCGTCGAACAGCCGCGGCACCAGCCCCAGCAGGGTCGACTTGCCGCTGCCGGTCGAGCCGATGACGGCGGTCGTCTCGCCCGGCCGGGCCACCAGGTCCACGGCCCGCAGCACCGGCTCCTCGGCACCCGGATAGCGGAAACCGGCCCCGCGGATCTCCAGATGCCCGTGCCGGCGCAGCTCACGCACCGGCGCCGTCGGCGGCACCACGCTGGAGGAGGTGTCCAGCACCTCCTGGATGCGCTCGGCGCACACCTCCGCGCGCGGCACCATCATGAACATGAAGGTGGCCATCATCACGGACATCACGATCTGCATCAGATAGGCCAGGAACGCGGTCAGGTCGCCGATCTGCATGCCGCCGCTGTCGATGCGGTGCGCGCCGAACCACACCACGGCGATCGACGACAGGTTCACCACCGTCATGACGATCGGGAACATCAGCGCGAGCAGGTTGCCGGTGCCCAGCGCGACGTCGGTGAGGTCGGTGTTGGCCTTGCGGAAGCGCCGCTGCTCGTACTCGTCGCGCACGAACGCCCGGATCACACGGTTGCCGGTGATCTGCTCGCGCAGCACCCGGTTCACCGTGTCCAGCCGCTCCTGCATCGACCGGAACAGCGGCCGCAGCCGCCGCACGATCAGCGTCACGCAGATGCCCAGCACCGGCACCACCGCCACCAGCACGCCCGACAGCGGCACGTCCAGGCCCAGGGCCAGCACGATGCCGCCGACGCACATGATGGGGGCCGACACCATCAGCGTGAACGTCATCAGCGCCAGCATCTGCACCTGCTGGACGTCATTGGTCGTCCGCGTGATCAGCGACGGCGCGCCGAAGTGACCCACCTCACGCGCGGAGAACGACTGCACCCGGTCGAACACGGCCGCGCGCACGTCCCGCCCGAGCGCCGACGCCGTACGGGCGCCGTAGTAGACGGCACCGATGTTGCACACGACCTGGATCAGGGAGATGCCGATCATCAGGGCGCCGTAGCCCATGATGTAGCCGGTGTCGCCGTTCACCACGCCCTGGTCGATGATGTCGGCGTTCAGCGTGGGCAGGTAGAGGGTGGCGCAGGTCTGCAGGAACTGCAGCAGCACCAGCAGGGTGATGGGTCTCTTGTAGGGCCTGAGGTAGGTCCGCAGAAGTCGTATGAGCACGCTGCTTCTCTCGGGGGTGGTCGACGGGGGGTTGGTTGCCCCTGGCCCCTATCGTCGGACACCCCACCCGCGTTACCTCAACCGAATTAACCCAACAGGCGGTCAAGCCCTCAGAAGGCCCCGGGGTGCGTCTGCTCCCGGACCGACACGAACTGCTGGCGCACCGCCTGCCCCACGGCCAGCTCCTCCCCGGGCTCCAGCACCTGCGCGACCGCGCCCTGCCACAGCGGCGGCATCCGCGTGTCGAGCGTCCCCTGCGACACCCCGAGCGCCCAGGCCGCCTGCCGGGCGGCGCCGATCGCCGCGTAGTCCGCGGGCTGCGGCACGACGACCTGCGTCCCGAACAGCATCGGCGCCGCGGCCTGCACCGCGGGCAGCTCGGCGGCCGGTCCGAGCAGGAACACCCGCCGCACCTCCACACCCCGGCCGCGCAGCACGTCCAGCGCGTCCGCGAGCCCGCACAGCATGCCCTCGAACGCGGCCCGCGCCAGGTGCTCCGCCTTCATCGACTCCCGCCTGAGGCCCGCCAGGGTCCCGGCGGTGTGCGGCAGGTTCGGCGTCCGCTCGCCCTCCAGATACGGCAGCAGCACCAGCCCGTGCGCCCCCGGCGTCGACTTCATCGCCAGGTCCGACAGGCTCTCCAGATCGGGCAGCCCCAGCAGCTCGGCGGTCCCGCGCAGCGTCCGTACGGCGTTCAGCGTGGTGACCACGGGCAGGTGCATGCCGGTCGCGTCGGCGAGCGCGGTGATCATCCCCGAGCCGTCGACGAGCGCCTCGGGGTGCACGGCCATCACGGACCCGGACGCCCCGAGCGACACGACCGCGTCCCCGAGCCCGATGCCGAGACCGAACGCCGCCGCCATGGTCTCGCCGGTGCCCACGGAGATCAGCAGCCCCTCGGGCGTGGTTCCCGCCGCGTCCGCCGGGCCGATCACCTCCGGCAGCATCACCTGGTGCCCCAGCGCCAGCTCGACCAGGTCCGGCCGGTAGGCGCCGGTCGCCGCCGACCAGTACCCGGTCCCGGACGCCCCGCCGCGGTCGGTCGTCCTCCTGACGGGCCGGCCCAGCAGCTGCCAGACCAGCCAGTCGTGCGCCTGCAGCAGGATCGCCGTGCGCTGCGCGTTCTCCGGCTCGGTCCGCGCCAGCCAGCGCAGCTTCGTCACCGGCTGCGCGGCCTGCGGGACACAGCCCACGGCCTGCGCCCACGCCTCACGCCCGCCGAGCGCGTCGACCAGATCGGCGGCGGCGACCTGGGTGCGCTTGTCGCCGCCGACCATCGCCGGGCGCACGGTGTTGCCCTGCGCGTCCAGCGGCACGACCGCGTTCTGCTGCGCCGAGACGCCGATCGCCTGCACGCCCTCCAGCAGCCCGCCGCCCGCGGCCTCGCCCAGGGACAGCAGCCAGGCCTGCGGGTCGACGTCGGACGGCCGGCCGCCGTCGGGGCTCTCCACCGGATGCGGCGCATACCCCTGCCTGAGCACGGCTCCGGTGTCCGCGTCACAGACGACGATGCGAGTGAAATCGGGTGAACTGTCCAACCCGGCGACTATCCCCATGGCCAAAATTCTGCCGTACGGCTGCGCCGGGCTGGGCCATGGGCGTCGCAGGGATCATGCCGGGTGGTGACCGCGGGTCTCGTCGTGGCTGGTCGCGCAGTTCCCCGCGCCCCTGAGGGCGGCACCACACCGGCGTCGAAGAGACCGTTCAGGTGTTGCTCGTGCCCCAGTCGTCCTGGCCGCCGTTGTGGGTGGCGCGCTCCTTGAGGTGGCGGACGCGGTCGGCGACCGAGTCCGGGACGCGGTCGCCGACCTTGTCGCTGACCACGTGGTACGCCTTGCCCGCGAACTCGCGCCCCTGCTGGGCCGCCGTCTCCGCGGTGTTGCGGACGGCGGGGTTCTGCGCGAACTGGCGGGCGGAGTTCTTGAGCTGTTCGTAGCGCTCGCGTCCGGCCCTCGTGCCCAGCACGTAACCCAGGACGACTCCGGCGACGAACGTGAGCCGGTAACGCATGGCTGCCACCCTTCTCTTGCGTGAGTCTCCGGTGCGGCGTCGGCGCCGGGGAGTACCGATTGGCGGAGCACCCCCCTGCTTGCGCTAATGTATGTGTCGCAGCGAGCGCGCGCCCCCTGGCGAATACCCAGGTAGGTACGTTCGATGCAACGAGACCTTCCTCGGTAGCTCAATTGGCAGAGCAGCCGGCTGTTAACCGGCAGGTTACTGGTTCGAGTCCAGTCCGGGGAGCTCGGTCCTCCGTAGCTCAATTGGCAGAGCAGCCGGCTGTTAACCGGCAGGTTACTGGTTCGAGTCCAGTCGGGGGAGCACGATGAACGAGGACCCCTCAGGGGTCCTTTTTCATGTCCGGTGGAACCGTCCGGCCCGGGGCGGAGTCATCAAGGTCACGAACGCCGTGGCCGAGCCGACCATCCGAAGCAGGAGATCGTATGAGCGGCTATGCTGCGGCAGACGGCGCGCACACATGTACGCGACACGCCGCTATGGGGCGGTAGCTCAGCCGGTTAGAGCAGCGGACTCATAATCCGTCGGCCGTGGGTTCGAGTCCCACCCGCCCCACTGCGCGCTCCCCGCGCAGAACCGTTTCCATCGGTTTTGATCCGCTTCCGTCCGCTTCCGCCCGCTTCCCTTCGCGGGGTCGCGGGGGCGTCGAGGCCGCCCGGGGCGGGCCCGGGGGCGCGGTTCGTTCGCCTTCCCCCGGCGGCCCGGGACGTTGCTCAGGCGGGGGTGCTCTCGGTGATGCGGCGGGTCAGGGCTTCGGCGCTCAGGGTGCCCGGCTCCGTGCCCCGCTGTGCGATCTCCCGGGCGGCGGCCTGCAGGGCCGCGTTCACCGGGGTCGGGACGCCGTGTTCGCGGCCCAGCAGCACGATCTCCCCGTTGAGGTAGTCCGTCTCGATCGAACCCGCGCCCCGCGCCAGGCTCTGCCAGGTCGAGCTGCGCGTGGGCTCACCGGGGAGCGGCTGCACGTCGACCGTGCCGCTGCGCAGTTCGGTGATCTCCGCTCCGCTCGCGTAGGCGATGCCCGCGGCGTCCAGGACGGCGGTGCCCTCGGCCTTCGCCCGGGCGGTCAGGTCCCGGGCTGCGGCGTCCGAGGCGGAGCCGCAGACGGCCTCGACGGCGTTGGCGAGGTTGCCCAGGAGCTTGCCGTACTTCCAGCGCATGACGTCCGTCACCACCGGCGCCAGGAAGCAGGACTTCTCCAGGTCGTCGGCGATCCGCCGGGCCGTGTCGTCCGGCCCCGTCCCGTAGCGGCCGAGGACCAGGGCGCCGGTGTACGGGCCGCAGGGCGCCACGACCTCACCCGGGGTCAGGTGACTGCTCGGCAGGACGACGCAGACGCCGTACACCTCGCGGAAGCGGCGCAGGGCCAGGCGCTCGTTCTCCACGCCGTTCTGCGCGCACACCACGGGCAGGCGCTCGCCCGCCGTGCCGCCGCCCGCCACCGGCCGCGCGGCCCAGGCGTCCAGGGCGGCCACGCTGTCCTGGGTCTTGACCGCGAGGACGAGGACGTCGTCCTCGCGCAGTTCGACGTCCTCGGGCCCGGCCGCGACGGGCACGTCGAGGGTGAGGGTGCCGGTGGGGACGGTGAGCCGCAGCCCCCGCTCGCGCAGCGCCCCGACCTGCGCGCCGCGGGCGACCAGGACAACGGACCGGCCGCCCTCGTGCAGCCGCCCCCCGATCGAACCGCCGACCGCTCCCGACCCGATGATGATGTACCGCATTGCGCTCCTGGCTCCCCGCTGGTCCGATCCGCTGTCAGTCGAGGGGCGCGTGATCCTCCTCGTCGTGCTGCCCGGTCCACCGCACCCCCGCGGCGTACCACCGGGCGAGCTCCCGTGCCCGGCGCTCGACCTCGTCGTCGTCGGCCCCGGTCAGGACGTAACCCGCCACGTACACACCGGACTTCTGACCACCTCGGTACGCCGAGCCCACCGTACCCCGCAGGCGTTCCTCCGCCACGAAGGGCGGGGGGTCCGCGGGCAGGGCCGCGAGCGTGGCCCGTTCGGGATAGAAGACGACCCAGCCCGCGCCGTGTCCCGGCGCGACACCGTGCACCCCGGTCCCGGCCGGCCCCTCGGGGGCGACCTGGGCGTTGAACCACTGCCGGTCGAGGTCGAAGCCGGAGGCGGCGCGGATGGCGGGGGCGGTCAGCGCGCCCCCGGTGCGGCTGCCGATCTCGCACAGCACCAGACGGTCGTCGGGCGTGTGGAAGACCTCCAGGTGGAAGGTGGTGCACTCGGGGGTGGGCAGTGCGGCGAGGACGCGGCGCGCGTAGTCGATGAGCCGGTCCGTCAGCGGATGGTCCCGGGTGAGCTGCGCCGAGCCCAGGTAGGTGCCCTCGCGGAAGGACAGGCAGTCGTTGAGGTAGCGCGAGGCGAAGGCGGCCGCCGGTGTGCCCGCCACGACCAGCCCGTCCACCACGTACATGGGCCCCTCGACGAACCGCTCCACCTGGGCGTGCTCCGGCAGGCCCGCGGCGAGCAGCCGGGTCAGGTCCGCGGGGCCGCGCAGCACCTGGGTGCCGGTGGAACCGGAACCGAAGGCCGGTTTCACCACCACCGGATAATCGTGCTCGCGGATGAAGTGGAAGAGGTCGAACGCGACGCGTATCGGAGCGAATTCCGGGACTTCCAGTCCGCCGCGGCGCACCAGGGTCTTCATACGGACCTTGTCGCGGAACGCGAGGGCGCCGGCGAAATCCTGACCCGGTACGCCGAGCAGTTCCCGCAGTCGCGCCGCGCGCAGCAGATCGCCCTCCATCCGGGCGAGTACGGCGGCCGGCGGCACCCGCGCGGCGAGGTCGAGAGCGGCCCGCTCCGCGTCGCCGCCCCGGTGGTAGCCGGCCACCGGCACCGCACCCGGGATGTGCCGGTACTGCGGGAATCTGGCCTCGGAGACCAGCAGGTGCGGGCGTACGCCCAGGTCGGCGGCCCACTTGTCGTACGGGGTGTCCGCGTAGTCGCTGTCCACAAAGGCCAGAACGTTCCGTTCCGCTCCTGCCGTCACCAGCACCTCCCAGGGCTTGTGAAAGCACGCGTCGGGCCGCGTGCGGCACCAAGGCTAGAAGTGTGGGGCGGAATCCGGCCGGTGCCGGCGAATACCTCGTTTTAGACCGGAAAAATCGTTCTGCTCGCGGTGGTCAAAAGAAGCAGAAGGAGTTTTCCGAGGTAAAGCCACAGTGCACGCAGAACGGTGTCCGGCCCCCGGGCGCTCATCTAATGTCCGTGTCGGTCCCGAGAACCCGCCTGCAAGGACACGGAGATCTGTCATGGGCGTGACACGCCGTACGCTCCGTCTGGGAGCCTTCCTGCTGACCCCCGGTTACCACGTGGCCTCCTGGCGGCACCCCACGGCCCGTGCGGACGGCGGCCTGGACTTCGCCCACTACCGGGAGCTGCTGCACACCGCCGAGCGCGGCAGATTCGACATGTTCTTCGTCGCCGACGGAGTGGGCATCCGCACCCCCTACCGCGACGCCGACGAGCTGAGCCGCTGGGGCCGCTTCCTCCAGTTCGACCCGCTGACGCTGCTGTCCGCCCTCGCCGTGCACACCACGCACATCGGCCTCGCGGCGACGGCGTCGACGACGTACAACGAACCGTTCCACATCGCGCGCAAGTTCGCCTCGATCGACCATCTCAGCGCGGGCCGGGCGGCCTGGAACATCGTCACCTCGGTGACGGACGCCGAGGCGCGCAACTTCAACCGCGACTCCCAGCCCGACCACACCGCGCGCTACCAGCGCGCCCGGGAGTTCATGGAGGTCGTCACCGGCCTCTGGGACAGCTGGGACGACGACGCGTTCGGCTACGACAAGGAGGCCGGGCGCTACTTCGAGCCCGACGGGATGCACGTCCTGGACCACAAGGGCGAGCACTTCTCGGTGCGCGGGCCGCTCAACGTGGCCCGCCCGCCCCAGGGTTACCCCGTCCTCATCCAGGCGGGCGCCTCGGCGGACGGCCAGGACTTCGCCGCCCGCTGGGCCGAGGTGGTCTTCACCGCCGCCCAGACCCTGGACGAGGCCCGCACGTTCTACCGCGGCATGAAGCGGCAGGCCGCCGCCTACGGGCGCGACCCGGGGCAGATGAAGGTGATGCCCGGCCTCTTCCCGGTGGTCGGCCGCACCCGCGCGGAGGCCGAGGACAAGTACGCCGTGCTCCAGGAACTGGTGGACCCCGTCGTCGGATTGGGACTGCTCACCCAGCTCCTCGGCGACGTCGACATCTCGGGCTGCCCGCTGGACGGGCCGCTGCCCGAACTGCCGCCCACCCAGGGCAGCACCAGCCGGCAACAGCTCGTCTACGACAAGGCGCGCCGCGAGGGACTGACGATCAAGGAGCTGTACCGGTCCCTGACCGGCGGCCGCGGGCACCGCATCGTCATCGGCACCCCGGAGGACGTCGCCGACCTCATGGAGGAGTGGTTCACCGGCGAGGCGGCCGACGGCTTCAACGTCATGCCGCCGGTGCTGCCGCAGGGACTGGACGACTTCGTCGACCTCGTGGTGCCCGAACTGCAGCGCCGGGGCCTGTTCCGCACCGAGTACGAGAGCACCACCCTGCGCGGCAACCTCGGCCTCGACCGGCCCGCCCGCGGCGCCGCCGCCGAACTCCCGCTCAGCACCGGCCCGGTACAAGTCCAGGAGTGAGCACACCTCATGCCGTCTTTGGCCAGAACCCTCAGTGAGATACCGCCCTCCCCGCTGGTGACCGTCGACCGGCTGCTGCGCTCCGGCGCCCACGCCGAACCGGTGCCGCTGCAGCAGGGCAGGACCGTCTTCGAGCCGTGCGCGCGGCCCGGCACCTGGGAGCGCGCCGAGTTCGGGATCGCGGCCCACGAACACGCGCCGCCGGCCGGGGTCCCCGCACTGCGCGAGGCGTTCGCCGACGCGGCGAGCCGGCGCCGCGGCACCCCCGTCGAGCCCGGGCAGGTGCTGGTGACCAGCGGCGCCACCCACGCCATCGCCGTCGTCCTGCACGCGATCCTGAACCCCGGTGACGAAGTCGTCATCCTGTCCCCGCAGTGGCTGTTCGCCACCGGCCTGGTGTGGGCCGCCGGCGGGACACCGCGCGAGGTGCCGGTCTTCCTGGAGCTGAGCGAGGACCCCGGCTTCGACTTCGTCGCGGCGATCGAGCGGGCCGTGGGACCGCGCACCCGGGCCGTCTACTTCAACAACCCCAACAACCCGACGGGCTTCCGCCTCGACGCGCGCGCCCTGGGCGAGCTCGCCGCGCTGGCCGCACGGCACGACCTGTGGCTGATCGCCGACAACGCCTACGAGAACTACGACTTCAGCGACGCCGGGTTCCTCGACACGGCGACCGTGCCCGGCGCGGCCGAGCGCACCTTCTCGGTGCACAGCTGCAGCAAGACGTACGCGATGCCCGGCGCGCGCGTGGGCCATCTGATCACGCCGCCCGGCGTGGAGGAGACCCTCACCAAGTGGTCGCTGCACACCCTGTACTCGGTGTCCACGGCCGCCCAGTACACCGCGTTCCGGGCCCTG
The DNA here is from genome assembly GCF_002237655.1 of Streptomyces sp. XY006. Taxonomy (GTDB): domain Bacteria; phylum Actinomycetota; class Actinomycetes; order Streptomycetales; family Streptomycetaceae; genus Streptomyces; species Streptomyces levis. The sequence goes on along the minus strand of NZ_NOKT01000024.1, from coordinate 30,297 downwards.
TCGACACCCGCCGGGGAACTCGCGCGGCGCCGGGAGCTGGCGGAACAGGCCTGGCGGCGCGCCGACTCGGCACTGGAGATCCCGCACACCCGCGTCACGGGCGGGCTCTACACCTTCCTCGACCTGAGCCGGTACGGCGACGGCGAGGCGTTCGTGCGCCGCTGCGCCGAGGCCGGGGTCGGGCTCGCACCCGGCCGGGTCTTCGGCGGGCACTGCGACGGCTGGGCCCGGCTCTGCTTCACCGCGGCCCCCGAAGAGGCGGTCGCGGACGCCATCGGCCGGATCAACAAAATCTACTGGGAGGGCGGCCTTGACCGTTGACACCTTCGTGGCCAGGCCCGCGGCGGCATCCGCGCTGGCTCCGTATCTGCACCGGTACGACAGCCCCGCACAGCTCGGACTGAAGATCAACGCCTACCGCGGCTACGAGGTCGAGGGCCTCGCCGAGGCGCTGCGCGCGCCGGACCTGCGCGAGGCACCCGTCGAGTGCGTGATGGTCGGCGACTCGTACTTCATGACGCACCTGGGCCGCAGCGGCACCACGCTGTCCGGAGCCGCCGAGCAGGACTGGGGCCTGGCGACGCTGACCGGTCTCGTGTCCGAGGTGCGCAAGGCGCTGGACACCGGATTCCCCGCCGGGCGGCGGCCGTTCCTGCTCGCCGACCTGCCGGACGGCACGACCCGCAGCGCCGCCACGGCCCGGGCCGCCGCCGACCGGTTCACCGCGGCCGGCGCGGACGCGGTCAAGATCGAGGTCGCGGGCGAGGGCGAGTTCGGCTGCATCGAGGCCGTGGCCGCGACCGGCACCCCCACGCTGGCCCACCTCGGCTACACCCCGCAGAGCGGCGGCCTGGCCCGGCACGGCGACGCCCTGGACGGCGCGCTGGCGCTCTTCGCGCAGGCGCGCCGGGCCAGGGACGCCGGCGGCTGCGGCCTGATCGTCGAGATGGTCAGCGAGGCCGTGAACCAGGCGTTGAGCCGGCCGCACCCCGAAGGCCTGCCGCTGTACTCGGTGTTCAGCGGCCGGGCCCGCTGGGGCGGGCAGAGCCTCAACCTCTGGGACGCCGTCGTACGCCCCGTGCCCGGCGGGCGGTACTTCCCGCCGACCCCGGTCATCGACGCGGCCGACGTGCCCGACCGCTACACGCCCGAGCTGATCGCCGACCGCATGCGCGAGCTGCTGCGGCTCACCCTCGCCGGCTGGTTCCCGCTGTCCCCGCGCACCGCGCAGAGCGCCCGCGAGACCGCCGAGATCACCGCCATCGACCCCTGGAGCGCCTCATGACCACCGTCGAACCGGTCACCGAAGAAACGGCGGGCCCCGGGGCGGACACGGCCGTCTTCGACGAGCTCGAATCGGCCGTGCGCACCTACTGCCGGCGCTTCCCCGCCGTCTTCACCCGCGCCTCGGGCCACCGCATGTGGGACGCCGCCGGCCGCGAGTACATCGACTTCCTCTCCGGCGCCGGCGCGCTGAACTACGGGCACAACCCGCCCGAGGTGCGGGCTGCCCTCATCGACTACCTCCAGGCCGACGGGCCGGTGCACGGCCTGGACCTGCACACCGGCGCCAAGGCCGCGTTCCTGCACCGCTTCCGCGAGGTGGTGCTCGCCCCGCGCGGCCTCGACCACCGGGTGCAGTTCACCGGGCCGACCGGCACCAACGCCGTGGAGGCGGCGTTCAAGACGGCCCGCCGCGTCACCGGGCGCACGGACGTCATCGCCTTCACCGGCGGCTTCCACGGCCTGTCGCTCGGCGCGCTCGCCGCCTCCGCCACCGCCTTCAAGCGCGGCGCGGCCGGCGTACCGCTCGGCCACGTCACGCGCATGCCGTACGAGGGGTACGCGGGCGACGGCGTGGACACCCTCGACTACCTCACCCGGATGCTCGACGACCCGGGCAGCGGCGTCGACCTGCCGGCGGCGTTCGTGGTCGAGACCGTGCAGGGCGAGGGCGGTCTCGCGGCGGCGAGCGCACCCTGGCTGCGCCGCCTGGCCGACCTGGCCCGCGAGCGGGGCATCCTGCTGATCGTCGACGACATCCAGGCCGGGTGCGGGCGCACCGGCACCTTCTTCAGCTTCGAAGAGGCGGGCATCGTGCCCGACCTGATCTGCCTGTCCAAGTCCATCAGCGGCTTCGGCCTGCCGATGGCCCTGGTGCTGGTCCGGCCCGAGTTCGACCAGCTGGGCCCCGGCGAGCACAGCGGCACCTTCCGCGGCAACAACCTCGCCTTCGTCACCGCCACCGCCTGCCTGGACCGCTGGGCGGACCCGGAGTTCGGCGAGCAGGTGCGGCGCAACGCCGCCGAACTCCAGGCCCGGCTCACCGAGCTGGCGGCCCGGTTCACGGACCTCGGCTGCACCGTGCTCGGCCGGGGGCTGATCCGGGGGCTCGGCTTCACCGACCCGGCGCTGGCGGACCGGGTGTCGCGGGCCGCGTTCGCGCGCGGGCTCCTGGTGGAGACGTCCGGTGCCCGCGGCCAGGTCCTCAAGATCATGCCGCCGATCGTGGCGGGTGCCGACGACCTGGCACCCGGCCTCGCCGTTCTGGCCGACGCCATCGCGTCCGCCGCGCAAGCCGACGCATCCGAGGGGGACCTGGCGTGAGCATCGCCGAGCACGAGCAGACGATCGAGGACGGCCACGAGCACGGCATCGACGAGAGCGTGCTGCGCCGGATCGCCGACTCCTGGCCGCGGCGCGCCACGATCCGCACCGACCTGGACCGGATCTCGGAGCCGGAGGAGTACGACGAGCGGCTGCCGGACTACCCGGAGCACCTGCTGCCGTTCGCCGGGCACCCGCTGTACCTCGCGGCGCCGCCCGAGCAGCGCCGGCGCGTGCTGACGATGGCGTGGCTGGTGTACAACGAGCGCGTCATCGCGGCCGAGGAGTACGTCGCCAACCCGACCTTCGCCATGATCATGCACGGCGCCTTCCCCGGTGCCGACGGGATCCAGCTCAAGCGTGCCGTCCAGCAGACCCACGTGGACGAGGTCTGGCACACCTACATGCACATGATCGCCATGCAGCGCACCCGGGAGGTCCGGCAGGTCACCGGCGAGCCCGCCTACCCGCACACGGTGACCTACCGCCGGCTGCTGGAGGCCGACGCGAAGGCGTCGGAGGCCTGGGAGCGCGACCTGCTGAAGCTGGTGTGGACGACCGTCTCGGAGATCAGCGTCAACGCGTACCTGGAGCTGCTCTCCCGCGACAAGACCGTCCAGCCGCTGCACTCCCTGGTGCCCCGGCTGCACGCCCGCGACGAGTCCGCGCACTCGTCCGTCATGGTCGAGGTCGCCAAGGCGCTGTACGTGCACATGAACGACGAGCAGCGCCGCGCCTTCACCGACGCGCTGCCCAAGGCGCTGCACGCCTTCGTGGAGCAGGACTTCGCGGTCTGGCCCGGCATCCTGCGGGCGGCGGGCTTCGACAAGGCCGACGAGATCGTCGAGGACTGCCGCCGCCAGGCCGGGAACGACCTGCTGGTGCGCGACTTCTCCGGGGTGCGGCGCATCGTGCGCGAGATGGAGCTGGAGGACCGGGTCGAGTTCGACTTCGGAGCCGAGTGACGTGAGGCTCACCGCAGGCGGCCGCCGGCTCGCCGTCGCCGCACTCGTCCAGTCGCTCGGCATCGGCCTGTTCATGGCGAGCTCCATGGCCTACTTCACGCGGCAGGTCGACCTGACGGCGAACCAGGTGGCCTCCGGGCTCGCCCTGGCCGGCATCGTGGCGCTCGGGATCTCGCTGCTCGGCGGCGTCCTCGCCGACCGGTACGGGGCCCGGCGGGTGCTCGCCGCCGTGTACACGGGGCGCGGGCTGTGCTGCGCGGCGTACCTCTTCGTCACCGGCTTCTGGCAGTTCATGGTGGTGACGCTGTGCGCGGTGGCGTGCGACAGGGCCGGGCCGCCGGTGCTCCAGGCGCTGGTCGCCGTGGCCGTACCGGAGCGCCAGGAGCGCACGCGGCTGCTCGCCGTGGTCAACGTGGTGCGCAACTGCGGTCTGGGGGCCGGGGCCCTGGCGGCCGGTGTCGCGCTCGCCGGCGACACCCAGGCCGCCTACCGGATCACCCTGGTCGCCATCGGGCTCGCCTTCCTGGGCGGTGCCGTGCTCGTGCTGCGGGTGCCCGAACTGGCGGCGCCGGTGCCCGCGGCTCGTAAGGACGAGACCGGTAAGGACGAGACCGGTAAGGACGAGACCGGTAAGGACGAGACCGGTGCGGACGAGACCGGTGGGGACGTGACCGGAAGGAAGCGGGCCGGGAACCGGGTGCTGCCCGACGGGCGCTATCTGACCCTGACCGCGCTCAACTTCCTGCTGTTCTTCTTCGACACGATGCTGCTGGTCGCGATGCCCGTGTGGATCCTGGAGCACACCGACGCCCCGCGGGTCACCGTCTCCGTGCTGTTCGCGCTGAACACCGCGCTCGTGGTGGTGCTGCAGATCCCGGTGAGCAGGCTGGCGACCGGCCAGCGCCGCACCACCCGCATGCTGACCTGGACGGGCGCCGTGCTCGGCGTGAGCAGCCTGTGCTTCGCCGCGTCCGGCTCCGTGGCGGGCGGCCCCGCCGTGGCGTGGCTCGCCACCGCCGTGGTGCTGCTGACCCTGGCGGAGGTGATCGCCAACGCCGCGGTGTGGGACCTGTCCATCGCCCTGGCCCCGCCGGAGCAGCGCGGACGCTATCTGTCCGTGTTCAACCTGAGCGTGGCCGGACAGCGGGTCCTCGGGCCCGTGATGGTCACCGGGCTGCTGCTCGGGGCGGGCACGCTCGGCTGGGTGGTGGCCGCCGCGGTCCTCGTGGTGGCGGGCGGTGCGGCCGAGCGGGTCGCCCGCGCGGCCGGGGAACGGACGCGTCCCGTGGTGCCCGCCGATGCCTGAACTGCCCGCCCTGGTCTGCGCGTCCGTGGCCGTGTTCCTCGGCGCGCTGGTCCAGGGCAGCCTGGGGGTGGGACTCGCCCTGGTCTCGGCGCCGGTCGTGCAGATCGCCGCGCCGCGCCTGATGCCGGGCTCGCTGCTGCTGGTGGCCGCCGTCCTGGCCGTGCTCGGGGCGACGCGGGAGATCTCCCACACCGACTGGCACGGCGTCTCCTGGGCGCTGGCCGGACGGATCGCGGGCACGGCGGCCGCCTCGTACGTGATCCTCGTGGTCTCGGGGCCGACGCTCGACCTGCTGTCGGCGGGCATCACCCTGGGCGTCGTCTCGCTCCTCATCCTCGACCCGGCCCGGCTGCCCCGGAACCGGGGCACCCTGCTGGCCTCCGGCGCGGTGGCGGGCCTGACGGGGACGACGTCGTCCATCGGCGGGCCGTTCATCGCGCTCGTCTACCACCGCGAGCCCGGGCCCACGGTCCGCGGCACGCTCGGGGTCTTCTTCACGGCCGGAGCCCTGCTCTCGCTCGGCTCCCTCACCGCCGTCGGCCGCCTGCCGCGCGAGCAACTGCTCTTCGGGGCCCTGCTGCTGCCCGCGGTGGTGGCCGGGTTCGCGCTGTCCGGGCCGGTCCGCAAGCACGTGGACGGCGGCCGGATGCGCGGCGCGGTGCTCGTCCTCGCGGTGGCCGCCGCGCTCGTCCTGACCGTCCGGGGGCTCCTCGCCACCGTCACGGCATGAGCGCGTCCGCCCGGACGCGCGCGCACAGCTACAGAGAAGGGAACGGATCATGCGGGTGGGATGTGCGGGTCTGGGGGCCATGGGCGGCGGGATGTGCCGCCGGCTGGCCGACCGCGGCTTCGACGTGGTCGCGTACGACGTCGACACGGAGGTCGCGGCGGCGGCCGGTGCGCACCCGGGCGTGCGGGCGGCGGCGGGCGTCGCGGATCTGGCCGCGCCGGTGGTGGTCACCATGCTCCCCGACGGAGCGGCCGTGCGGCAGGTGGCCGGGGAACTGCTCCCGCACCTGCCCGCGGGCGCGCTGATCATCGACACGGGTTCCTCGGCCCCCGAGGACACCCTGGCCCTCGGCCGCGCGGCGGCCGCGCACGGGGTGTCCGTGGTGGACGCGCCGGTCTCCGGTTCCCCGGCCGCCGCGCGGGCGGGTGAGCTGACCCTGATGGCCGCGGGCGAGCCCGGGGACGTGGAGCGCGCCGAGCAGGTGCTCGGCGCGCTCGGCACGGTGTACCGGGTGGGGCCGCTGGGCGCCGGGCACGCGCTGAAGGCGCTCAACAACCTGCTCTCCGCGGTCAATCTCGCCGCGGTCGCCGAAGTCATGCTCGCCGGGCGGGCGTTCGGCCTGGAACCCGCGGCGATGCTGGAGGTGATCAACGCCTCGACCGGCCGCAACCACGCCTCGCAGACCAAGCTCCCCGACCATGTGCTGCCCGGCACCTTCGACTCCGGCTTCGCACTGCGCCTGATGCTCAAGGACATCCGCATCGGCACGTCGCTGCTCGACTCGGCGGGCGGCCCCGCGGCGTTCGGGCACGCCTGCCGGAACCTGTGGGAGCAGGCGCACGAGGAACTTCCGGCCGGCGCCGACAACGTCGAGGTCGTGCGCTGGCTGGAGCACGCCTCGGGCAGGGAGCTGCGCGCATGACGCACGGGAGCGCACCACGCATCGCCGTCATCGGTGGCCAGGTCGCCGCCCTGCACAAGGCGCGGCAGGCCGGCTTCGACATCGTCTGGGTGCACGGACCGCACGAACTCGACCGCTCCGGCCTGGAGCTGGTGGCCGAGGCGCACCTCACCGACTACCGCGACCCGCAGGCGGTGGCCGATCTGCTGGCCGCCGTGCACCGGCACCGGCCGCTGGCCAGGGTCGTGTCGATGATCGAGGACGGCCTGGAGTCGGCGGCGGCCGCGACCACCGCCCTCGGCCTGCCCGGCACCGGCCTCGACACCGTCCGCGTGCTGCAGGACAAGCTGGCCTTCCGGGAGCTGCTCGCCGACCGCGGCATCGAGGGGGTCGCCGCCCGGCTCGGCCACGACGAGGCCGACATCCGCGCGTTCGTCGCCGAGTTCGGGCCGACGGTCATCAAGCCCAGGTACGGATCCGGCAGCCTCGGCGTGCGGCTGGTGCCCGGCCCCGACGAGGTCGCCGGCGTGGCGGCCTGGGCGGCGGAGTTCGGGCTGCACACCTTCGTCATGGAGCAGTACCTGCGCGGCCCGGAGTTCAGTGTCGAGGCCTTCAGCTTCGCGGGCGAGCACGTGGTCGTCGCCCACACCGCCAAGGAGAAGCTGGAGTCGTTCGTCGAGGTCGGGCACGTCCAGCCGGCGGACCTCGACGCGGACACCACGTCCCGGATCGAGGAGTTGGTCTCCCGGATGCTGGACGCCGTGGGCGTCCAGGACGGCCCCTCGCACACCGAGGTCATCGTCACCGCCGACGGCCCCCGCCTGGTGGAGTCCCACAACCGGCGCGGCGGAGACCGGATCGCCGACCTGGTCCACGAGGTGTACGGCATCGACATCGACGCCCTGGCCTTCCTCTGGTACGCGGGACGCACCGCTCCCGTGGCGCCCCGCCCGGCCCGGGGCGGCGGCGCCATCCGCTTCCTGACCGCCCCGCCGGGCATCGTGGAGTCCGTCACCGGAACCGACGAGGTCCGCGCGGACCCGCAGGTGGTGGCCGTGCAGGTGTCCGTCGCGCCCGGGGACACGGTGGCCCCCATCGCCTGGTCGTACGACCGGTCGGGGCTGCTCATCGTGCGGGGCGCGTCGGCCGGCGAGGCGCGCGAGCGGGCCCGGGAACTGGCCGCCCGGATCACCATCGAGACCCGGCCCGACGCGGAGCCGGGCGCGCCCCGCCCCATCGCGGCCGTGGCACCCCGTCCCGAACGGCTGCTCGGCACCACGCCGCCGAGCGCGCACAGGAGGTCCTGATGGGCAAGGTCTACGACGGGCTGACGCCCGCGCTGCGCGAGTTCATCGCCCAGTCCCCGATGTACGTCGTGGCCACCGCGCCGCTGTCGGCCGACGGGCACGTCAACGTCTCCCCGAAGGGAGGCATGGACACGTTCACCATTCTCGACGACACGACGGTGGCCTACCTGGACCTCATCGGGTCCGGGGCCGAGACCATCGCGCACGTGCGCGAGAGCGGGCGCATCACCCTGATGTTCTGTTCGTTCACCCGCCGACCCAAGACCCTGCGGCTGTACGGCACCGCCCGCTGCGTCTTTCCCGACGCCCCCGAATGGGACGCCCTCATCGGCCACTTCGGCAAGCACCCGATCCCGCGCTCCGTCATCGTCGTCTCGCTCGGCCGCATCACGGACTCGTGCGGGTTCACCGTCCCGGAGATGGAACTGGTCCGCGAGCGCGACCTCCAGGACCAGTGGGGACGGCGCAAGTCGGACCGCGAACTGGAGGACTACATGCGGCTGAAGAACACCACCAGTATCGACGGGCTGCCGGCCCGGCCGCACCAGGAGCCGTAACAGCCGCCACCATGGGTCCTCGCACCGCGCCGCCCGAACGGGCGCGCGGTGCGGACCCGTCGAGCCGACCGGTCACCTCGGCACGGCGCGAGCGCGGGGGAGCCCGCGGCGCCGGGAAGCAGACCGCACGACCGCTTTGCGCCAACCCGACGACGGTGGCGGGGACAGTCGGAGAGCCGCGGAACACAGGCCGCCCTTAACCGGTGGCGGCGCCGCATAACCGTCAGGCGCTCCTGGTTCGGGAGCGATTTCCGGCCTTTATCCGGCGGGCATGGCGCAAATCAGGTGGCGTGGACTGCTGCCCTGTTGCTTGGATGCCCGGCGTGACTTCTGCCGATTTTGCCAATGAGCGCGGCCACGGGCCGGAAACCCGATCCGGTGTCCCTGGTGACGAGGCGTGAAAGCGACGGAAAAGGCCCGAATGACACGAGATGAAGTGCTCCTGCCTCGTGCGCCGGCTCAGTTCGCCGACGCGGACGTCCGGCGGCATGAGCGGCGCAACGCCCTGCACACACTGCAGGGCCTGCTGGAGCTCGCCCGGCACGCCAGGGAACGTCCGGGCTCGTTCCCCGAACCGACGGGTGTACCCCTCGCCGAGGTCGGCGAGATCGTCCAGCGGATCGGCCACTGTGTGGTCCGCGCCCAGCTGGTCGGCAAGCTGCTCGCTGCGCAGGAGCGCGGCGTACGGCTGCGGATCAGCCCCGACTCCTGTCTGCACGGCGACATCGACGCGGCCGGTGAGGTGGTCACCGTCGTCGGCAATCTCATCGACAACGCCCTCGACGCGGTCGCGGGAACGGTGTGCGCCACGCCCACGGTGGAGGTCGCCCTCCGCCGGGGACGGGGCGGCATCGAGGTGAGGGTGAGCGACAACGGGACCGGCGTCGACCCGCGCCTGCGCCAGTGGATCTTCGATCGGGGGGCCTCCACCAAGCGGTCGACGGCCGAGCGGCCGCGCGGGATCGGCCTCTCGCTCGTGCGGGCCATCACCGAGGCACGGAGCGGTTCGGTCACCGTCGCCGACCGTGAGGGCGGCGGCGCCGTCTTCACCGTATCGATGGGTCGCCGTTCGTAGGAATTCAAAAGAGCCGCACCGGCGCGCGAGCGTCGGGCGAACCATGTAACCGGGGGAAAGATGTTCAACGTGCTCGTCGTCGACGACGATTTCTACGTGGCGAAAATAAACGCCCATTACGTGTCCGAGGTACCCGGTTTCCGGGTGGCCGGCATCGTCCACAGCGCCGCTCCGGCCTTCGCGGCCGTCGAACGCGGCGGTATCGACCTGATTCTTCTCGACCAGTTCCTCCCCAACGAGAGCGGACTGTCCCTCACGCGCCGGCTCAGGCAACTGGGCCACGACGTCGACATCATCATGGTGACGGCCGACCGCCGTCCCGCGTCCGTCCACGAAGCCCTGCGCTCCGGCGCCCTCTACTACCTCGCCAAGCCGTTCACCAGCGACGGCCTGCGCTGCAAGCTGGAGGCCTACGCCCAGTTGCGCGGCACTATCGACGACGGCAAGGAGATGGACCAGGCCCGCATCGACCGGACGTTCGGCGCCCTGCGCACCCACGAGGCCGGACACGCCATGCCCAAGGGGTACTCGGAGCGCACCGCCGAGCTGGTCTCCCGCATCGTCGCCGACCACGGGGACGACCAGGTGTCCGCCCAGGAGGTGTCCGAGCTGGCCCAGATCAGCCGCTCGACCGCCCAGCGCTACCTGAAGTTCCTCGCCGCCAACGGCAAGTTGCAGCTCACCCTCCGGTACGGCGACAGCGGACGGCCCCAGCACCTGTACTCCGGGCTCTGATGGGGCCCTTCAGCACGCTTCAGCCCTGGTTCCAGGGCAGCGTGGTGGCGCCGGGGCGGCTGCCGCTGTTTGCCTTCCTGGTCGGGCTGCTCACCGCGTTCGTGGGGATCCGGGCCAGCGTCCGGCTGATCCGGGCCGGGGTCCGCTGGTGGCCGGGGAACATCCGGCTCGGCGGACTCCACGTCCACCACGTCGTCTTCGGCGTGGTCCTCATGGCGGGCGCGGGCGTCGCCGGGCTGGTCGTACCGGACGGCCGGCCCGTGTGGCGCGCGGCCGTCGCGGTGGCGTTCGGCATCGGAACGGGCCTGGTCCTGGACGAGTTCGCGCTCATCCTGCACCTGGAGGACGTCTACTGGACCGAGCGGGGCCGCACCTCGGTGGACGCCGTCTTCGCCGCCGTCGCCCTCAGCGGCATGATGCTGACCGGGCTGCGCCCGCCCGGCTTCCACCACTGGGGGCGCCTCGGCCCGGGCGGCGACCCCGCGGTGTTCGCCGCCGAGGTCGCCGGCTCACTCCTGCTCGCGGTGATCACCCTGCTCAAGGGCAAGACCTGGACCGGGCTCGTCGGACTGTTCTGCCCGCCGCTGCTGGTCGTCGGGGCGCTGCGCCTCGGCCGGCCCCGGGCGCCCTGGGCCCGCTGGAGGTACGGCCCGCGGCGCCCGGACCGGCAGCGGCGGGCCGAAGCGCGCGAGCGCCGGCTGCGGATGCCCCTGATGGCCGCCAAGGTGCGCCTGCAGGAACTGCTCGCCGGGCGGCACGACCTGCCCGACCACCGCCGCGCGCCCGCGCCCCGCAGCCGCGCCCCGCGCTGCGTGGACCGGGCCGTGCGGGCCTGCCCGAGGGTGCGCGGCGGGCAAGGGGCCCGGCCCGGGAACGGCCGTTGGATTTACGAGAAGAACAGGCTTTCCGCAGTCAAGTCGGTTTGCGCCCACAACGGTGGTGCGTCCACCCCCATGACCTAGCCTCCCCAACGAGTCCATGACGGTGGCGATGTGACAGGAAGACGATCCGTGCTGACCCGTATCCTCCCCCCGCCCGGCCCGGCCCGGATGCTCACCTTCATCACCATGGTGATGAGCCTGGGGCAGGGGCTGTGGATGGCCATCAACGCGATCTACGCCGTGACCATGGTCCACCTGACGCCCAGCCAGCTCGGCATCAGCGTGGGCATCGCGGCCGGCCTCGTCCTGGTGTCGAGCATCCCGCTCGGCCACCTCGCCGACCGGGCCGGGCCGCGCACGGTCCAGCTGTGGTCGTTCCTGGCGCTGGCGCCGCTGACCGCCGCCCTGGTCCTGGTCGAGGGGTTCTGGTCGTACCTGCTCGTCACCTGCGTGCAGGGGCTCGCCTACCGGGCCGGGAACAACGCCCGCAAGGCGATGATCGCGGCCAACGTCCCGCAGGGCGAACGCGCCCACGTCATGGCCTACATCCGGGCCGCGCTCAACGTGACCATGTCGATCGGCGCCTGCATCTCCGGCCTCGTCCTGGCCTGGGGCGAACGCGTCGGCTTCCAAGGTGCCGTCCTCTTCACCGCCGTGTGCTTCCTCGCCACCGGCCTGCTCACCCTCAAGGAGGCGCCGGTGCCGCCGGTGCCGGCCTCGGCGGGCGCGGCCTTCGCCGTCCTGCGGGACATGCCCTTCCTGGCCTTCACCGCCCTGGACGGACTGCTCGTCACGCACGCCCTGCTGCTCGACATCGTGCTGCCGCTGTGGATCATCAGCCACACGGACGCCCCGCGCTGGATGAGCGCGGTCATCCTGCTGGTCAACACCACCTTCGTGGTGGCCTTCCAGACCAGGGCGGCCCGCGGCACCGACGACCCGAGGTCCGCGTCCTGGGCGAGCCTGCAGGGGGCGGGCTGCGTGGCGGCCGCCTGCCTGGTGTTCGCGACGACCGGCACGAGCGGGGCGGTGACGGCGTGCGTCCTGCTGATCGCGGGCGCCCTGCTGCACGCGCTGGGCGAGATCCGGCAGGCGGCGGGCAGCTGGACCATAGCGTTCGACCTCGCCCCCGACCACGCCCAGGGCCAGTACCAGGGCACCTACAAGATGGGCGGCGACATCGGCAAGATGTTCGCCCCCGCCGTCTTCACCTGGCTGATCATCGGCCACGGCACCGTCGGCTGGATCGTCCTGGCCGTGTCGTACGCGGTGCTCGGCGCCGCCATGCCGGTGGTCGTCGCCCGCGGGGTGCGCAGCCGGGCCGCCACCGCCGCGAAGACCGCCGCCGCGGCCTGAACTCCCGGCCTGCCCGCCGCCCCGGCAGGCCCCTCCCACGTCCCTCACCCCACGAGGTGTCACCCATGACCTGCACCATTGCTCCGCGGAGCGTCAACCTCCAAGGCGTCTGCCTGGTGGACGAGCGCCACGGCTGGGCCGTCGGCGACGGCGGCATGATCCTCGGCACCACGGACGGCGGCCGGCGCTGGCACGCCCAGGGCGGCACCGACAAGGACCTGCGCGCGGTCTGCTTCGCCGACACCCGGCGCGGCTGGACAGCGGGCCGCGACGGCGTCGTCCTGCACACCACGGACGGCGGCCGGACCTGGGAGCGCCGCAGCACGGACACGGACCGGAACCTGTACGGCATCTCCTTCGACCCCGCCGGGCGCACCGGCTGGGCCGTCGGCGACAGCGGCACCATCCTCGTCTCGCTGGACGGCGGGGTGACCTGGCAGCGGCAGTTCTCCGACGGCACCCACTTCACCCGCTGCTTCACGCTGGACGAGAAGACCGCCTGGATCATCGGCAAGCGGGGCAGCATCCACGCCACCACCGACGCGGGCGCGACCTGGGTCGTCCAGCGCAGCGGAACCGAGGTCGACCTGCGGGGCATCTACGCCGTGTCGCCCGAACTGTGCTGGGCCGTCGGCCGCTCCGGGACCGTGCTGCGCTCCGCGGACGGCGGCACCACCTGGACGCGGGCGGACAGCGGCACCGGCCTCGATCTGTACGGGCTCTGGGCGGCGCCGGACGGCCGCGAGGTCAGGACCTCCGGCGACGACGGCGTCGTCCTCGCCTCCCACGACGGCGGCCGCACCTGGTCCCCGCAGTCCAGCGGCACGGCCAAGGACGTGGTGTCCCTCGCGTTCCTGCCCGACACCCGGCACGGCTGGATGGTCGGCGACTCCGGCCTCATCCTCGCCACCCCGGACGGCGGCGAGAGCTGGACCCCGCAACTGAGCGGCATCCACAAGGACCTCGTCGCGGTGCACGGCGCGGGCACCGCCCGCTGGGCCGTCGGCCGGGACGGCCTGCTCGCCGTCACCACGGACGGCGGCGGCACCTGGCAGGTGGCCGACACCGGCACCGGCGAGCAGCTGTGGGACGTCGCCTTCCGCGCCGACGCCCGGCACGGCTGGGCCGTCGGCGACGCCGGCCTCCTCCTGGCCACCGACGACGGCGGCACGACCTGGCACCGGCGGGACACCGGTACCGAAGTCCCGCTGCTGAGCGTGCACATCGCCGGCGAGCGGGGCTGGGCGGTCGGCGACGCCGGCCTGCTCCTGGCCACCGAGGACGGCGGCAGGACCTGGCACCGGCGGGAGACGGGCGTCGACGTCCCGCTGCTGAGCGTGCACTTCGCCGGCGAGCGGGGCTGGGCGGTCGGCGGCGGGGGCACCATCCTCGCCACCGACGACGGCGGCGCCACCTGGCGGGGCCAGACCTCCGGAGCCTCCGCCACCCTCACCCGCGTCCACGCCGGCCCGGACGGCACGGCCTGGGCCGTCGGCCGCTGTGGCACCGTACTGGCCACCCAGGACGGCGGCCTCACCTGGCAGACCCGGGACAGCGGCACCGGCGTGAGCCTGTGGGGCGTCGCGTTCACCGCCTCGGGGGAGCGCGGCTGGGCGGTCGGCGACGGCGGCACCGTACGCGCGACCAAGGACGGCGGCGTCACCTGGGAGGCGCAGGACAGCGGCATCGCCGACAACCTGAAAGCCGTCTGGGCGCAGTCCGAGGGCGAGCAGGTGTGCGCCGTGGGCGACGGCGGCTCCGTCGTCGCCACCGCCGACCAGGGCGCGAGCTGGTCCTCCCACATCGCCAGCACGGGACGCAACCTGTACGGCGTGCACCTCTTCCCCGGCGGCCGGGACGGCTGGGTGGTCGGCGACGGCGGCACCGTGCTGGCGACCCGGGACGGACGCCGCTGGGCGCCGCAGCCCGGCGGCACGGCCGCGAACCTCTACTCCGTCTCCCCGGCCGGCCACGACACCGCCTGGGCGGTCGGCCGGGCCGGGACCATCCTGGTCACCGAGGACGCCGGCCGGTCCTGGCGGCAGCAGCCCAGCGGCAGCGCCAAGGACCTCCTGGAGGTCCACGTCCGCCCCGACGCCCGGACCGGCTGGGCCGTCGGAGACGGCCCCACCGTCCTCGGCACCCGGGACGGCGGCACCACCTGGACGCACCAGCGGCTCCCGGCCACCGACTGCGCCCTGTGGGCGGTGGACTTCGCCGACGACCGCACCGGCTGGGCCGTCGGAACCGGCGGCAGCGTCTTCGCCACCCGGGACGGCGGCGCCACCTGGGAGGCACAGGACAGCGGCGGCACCGACGACCTGATCGACGTCCACGCCGTGGACACCACCACGGCCTGGGCCGTCGGGCACCGCGGCACCGTCCTGCACACCGGCGACGGCGGCCGCACCTGGGAGCGCCGCGAGAGCCCCACCCGGCAGAACTTCACCGCCGTGCACTTCACCCCGGACGGCAGGACCGGCCGCGTGGTCGGCCGCAGCGACACCGTCATGACCTCCCACGACGGCGGCACGACCTGGCGGACCGGCACCACGGGCACCGGGATGTCCCTGTGGAACGTACGGGCCCTGACCGAACGGGACGCATGGATCGTCGGGGACGAAGGGACCGTACTGTCGACCTCCGACGGAGGTGCCACCTGGGATCAGCACTTCTACAGCCCGGAGAAGGACGCGACGCCGGGCCGTTGACCGCTCCGCGACCGGGACACCTCGACACCGAGACAGAGGAAGCAATGGACAACGCATTCAAGGACGTTCCCCCCACCACCCTCGCCGACCTGCTCGGCCGCGCGCAGGTCATGGACACCGGCATCCGCCCGCTGTGGAACTCGCCCCGCGTCGCGGGCCCCGCCTACACCGTGCGGTGCGAGCCCGGCGACAACCTGATGCTGCACGCCGCGATCTACCGTGCCGAGCCCGGTTCCGTCATCGTCGTGGAGTCGGGCGACGTGGACTACGCGCTGGCCGGCGGCAACGTGTGCGCCGTCGCCCAGCGCCGGGGTGTCGCGGCCTTCGTGGTCGACGGTGTCATCCGCGACCTCGGCGAGGTGCGCGAGGCGGGCTTCCCCGTCTTCTCGCGCGGCGTCATCCCGATCCCCGGCACCAAGAAGAAGGTCGGCGCGCTCGGTGAACCGGCCCGGGTCGGCGGGGTGCTCATCCACCCCGGCGACATCGTCGTCGCCGACGAGGAGGGCATCGTCGTCACCCCCGCCGCCCGCCAGGACGAGATCCTCACGGCGGCCCGGGCGAAGCTGGCCAAGGAGGCCGAGGAGTCGCTCGACGACTGGGAGGCCAACCACCGCGCCCGCATCGACAAGGCGCTGAGCGAGGGCGGATTCACCGCCTGACCGACCCCTTTTCCCACGTCGCGGCAGCGGTGTGCTCCGGAGCGGCCCTCCGGAGCACACCGCTGTTTCGCGTGCGCGGAAACCGGCCGGAACCCGCCGTGCGGCAAATGAGCAGAACGCATTTTTCTCAACTCACGGGTGTTTAGGGATTCAGCGCGCACAAACGCGCCGCCGGGAAGCCGCATGGCTAGCGTCAGTCGGGTCCAGTCACCGATGAGTTGGATCGACATGACCACAGCACTGCATGCGCGCCTGGGTGCCGGCCTCCTCCACCACGCGCGCATCCTGCCCGACGGCATCGCTCTGACCATCGGCAGCCGCGGCTACACCTACGAGGAGACCGCGACCACCGCACGCCGCTGGGCCACCCGGCTGGTCGAGGCGGCCGGCGGCCGGCCCCGGCGCGTCGGCGTGTTCGCCCACCGCAGCGAGGCCTCGTACCTGGGCGTCGCCGCCGCGCTGTTCGCCGGTGCCGCCTTCGTGCCGCTGAACCCCAAGTTCCCCGCCGAGCGCACCCGGACCATGCTGGAGCGGGCCGACGTCGACGCCCTGATCGCCGACTCCACCGCACTGCCCGCCCTCGCCGGGCTGCTGCGCGGGCTGCCGCGCAAACCCGTCGTCCTGCTGCCCGACGTCGTCCGCAGCCAGGCCGGCGACCTCGGGGACGTACGGGTCGTGGACGCCATGGACCTGGCCGTGGCCGCACCGCTGGAGACGCTGCCGGAGGTGTCGCCCGACGACATCGCCTACCTGCTGTTCACCTCGGGCAGCACCGGCGCCCCGAAGGGCGTCCCGGTCACCCACGGCAACGTGCGCGCGTTCCTCGCCGCCAACCAGGAGCGGTACCGGCTCACGCCCGACGACCGGCTCACGCAGACCTTCGACCAGACCTTCGACCTGTCGGTCTTCGACCTGTTCATGGCCTGGGAGAACGGCGCGCGGGTCTGCGCGATGGACCCCATCGAGATCCTGGCGCCCTTCAAGTACCTGGAGCGCAACGGGATCACGGTGTGGTTCTCCGTGCCGTCGGTCGCCGCCATGCTGCGCCGGCGCGGAGCGCTGCGGCCCGGCACCATGCCCACCCTGCGCTGGAGCCTGTTCTGCGGCGAGGCACTGCCCCGCGCCACCGCCGAGGCCTGGCAGGCCGCGGCCCCGGACTCGGTCGTGGAGAACCTGTACGGCCCGACCGAACTCACCATCGCCTGCACCGTGCACCGCTGGGACCCGGCCACCAGCCCCGCCGCCTGCGTGCACGACAACGTGCCGATCGGCCGGCCCTACCCGGGCCTGCACACCCTGGTCGTGGACGACGAGCTGCAGCCCGTGCCCGACGGGGAGACGGGCGAGCTCTGCGTGGCCGGGGCGCAGACCACACCCGGCTACTGGCGGGCCCCCGAGATCACCGCGCAGCGCTACTTCGCCTACCGGGGCCGGGCCTACTACCGCACCGGAGACCTGGTGCGTCTCCAGGACGGCGAGTACGTCTGCCTCGGCCGCAACGACCAGCAGGTCAAGGTCGGCGGCCACCGTGTCGAACTGGGCGAGATCGAGGCCGTGCTCCGCCGCGCCGGTGCCGTCGAGGCCGTCGCCCTGCTGTGGCCCGACGCGGACACCGTCGGCGCCGTGGTCACGGGCGGCACGGACCCCGCCGCGCTGACCGCGGCCTGCGACGCCGCGCTGCCCCCCTACATGGTGCCGCGCTCGGTGCACGTCGTCGACGAGCTGCCCGTCAACGGCAACGGCAAGATCGACCGCCGGGCCGTGCGCCGACGCCTCGACGAACGCCTGACCTCCACCGAAGAAAGGGAATCGTGAGCAACGTCGACCAGCTCATAGCCCGTGCCCTCGGCATCACCGAGGACCGTGTCACGGACACGCTCGCCTACCAGTCGATCAGGGAGTGGGACTCGCTCGGCCACGTCTCGCTGCTGGTCGCCATCGAGCAGGAGTACGGCGTCGAGATCGACGACGAGCTGACGCTCGGGCTCCGCTCGGTGGCCGCCGTCCGCGCGTTCGCCGCCGCCCCGGCCACCCGGGCCGGCCGCGGGGACGCGGGGGTCCCCGCGACCGCCCCCGGGCGGCCGGACGGCCCGGCCGTGCACCGCGGCCTGGAGAACGTCGTGTTCGACCAGACCGCCGTCACGCACATCGACGGCGCCCAGGGCGTCCTCGAGTACCGCGGCTACAGCATCCACGACCTGGCCGAGCACTCCTCGTTCGAGGAGGTCGCGCACCTGCTCGTGCACGGCGAACTCCCGGACGCCGCCGCCCTGGAGAGCTTCGGTAAACAGCTGCGCGCCGCCCGCGTCCTGCCCGAGCCCGTCCTCGGCCTGCTCCGCTCCCTCGCGCACGCCCACCCCATGGAGGCGCTGCGCACCTGCGTCTCCGCGCTGGGCGCCTTCGGCCCGCAGCGGCCCCCCGGCACCGACGAGAGCTACGCCGAGGCCCTGGAGACCGGCGTCTCGCTGATCGCCCGCATACCGATGATCGTCGCCGCCCACCACGCCTTGCGCACCGGCCGCGAACCGGTGCAGCCGCCGCAGGACGCCTCCCACGCCGAGGCGTTCCTGACCGTCCTGCTCGGCGAGCGGCCCACCCCGGCCGCGGTGCGGTTCATCGACAAGGGCTTCATCGTCCACGCCGACCACAGCTCCAACGCCTCGGCGTTCACCGCCCGTGTCGCCATCGGCTGCCGCGCCGGCATGACCGCCGCGATCACCGCCGCCGTCGCCGCCTTCGCGGGCTCGGTCCACGGCGGCGCCGCCGAGCGCGTCGTCGGCCTCATCGAAGAGGTCGGCTCCGTCGAGAACGCCCCGGCGCACGTGGCGGCGCTGCAGGCCCGGGGCGAGCCCGTGATGGGCTTCGGCCACCGCGTCTACCGCACCGAGGACCCGCGCGTACGCCATCTGCGCTCCACCGTCGTGGAGTTGAGCGAGGAGCGGGGCGACACCTCCGGCCTCGACATCCTCGACGCCGTCGCCACCGCGATGCGCCCGTACGGCCGGCACGGCGTCGCCCCCAACGTGGACCTCTACGCGGGGCTCGCCTACCGGCTGCTCGGCCTGCCGGACGACCTCGCCGTGCCGCTGTTCGTCGTCGGCCGCACCCCCGGCTGGGTCGCCCAGGCCCTGGAACAGCAGTCCAACAACGTGTTGATCCGGCCGCTGCTCACCTACGTGGGACCGCACGGGCGCACCTACCGTAAGGCGTACGACCGATGACCTCCACCGCACCTGCCGTGCCGGCCACCGAGCCGGCCGCCGAGCCCTCGCTGCCCGGCTTCGCCGCGGAGCGCGGGTTCGACCTCGGCGCCGTCCCGTACACGGGCCGCGTCCTGATCGAGTCCCTGCTGCGGAGCGGCGACCCGGCGCAGGCCGAGGTGCTCGGCAAGCGCCTCGCGCTCGGCGAGGAGCCCGGCCTGGAGATGCCGTTCCGGCCCGCCCGCATCCTCGTGCAGGACTACACCGGCATCCCGCTGCTCGTCGACCTGGCCGCCCTGCGCGACCGCGTCGCCGAACCGGGCCGGGTCAACCCCGCGCTCCCCATCGACGTGGTCGTGGACCACTCCGTGCAGACCGACTGGGCCGGGCGCCCGGACGCACTCCGCCTCAACGAGGCGCTGGAGATGTCCCGCAACCAGGAGCGCTACGCGTTCCTCAAATGGGCCGAGGGCGCGTTCGACGGGCTGCGCGTCATCCCGCCCGGCCAGGGCATCGTCCACCAGGTCAACCTGGAGCGGCTCGCCACCGTCGTCGCGCAGGGCCCGGACGGCATCGCCCACCCCGACACCGTCCTCGGCACCGACAGCCACACCACGATGGTGGGCGGCCTCGGCGTGCTCGGCTGGGGCGTGGGAGGCCTGGAGGCCGAGGCGCAGATGCTGGGCCTCGCCCAGTCGCTGACCCTGCCCCCGATCGTCGGTGTCCGCCTCACCGGCGCGGTCAGCCCCGGCACCTCGCCCGTCGACGTGGTGCTCGCCCTGACCCGCCGGCTGCGCGCCGAGAACGTACGCGCCGTGATGCTGGAGTTCACCGGCCCCGGTGTCGCCGAGCTCACCGCGCCCGACCGGTGCACCATCGCCAACATGGCACCCGAGTACGGCGCCATGACCGCGTTCTTCCCCGTCGACGAGGAGACGCTGGACTACCTGCGCCGCACCGGCCGCACGGACGCCGACGTGGCCCGGGTGCGGGACTACTGCGTGCGGCAGCGGCTGCTGCGCACGGACACCGCCCCCGTCTTCGGGCGGACCATCGACTTCGACCTGGGCGAGGTCGGCCCGGGGCTGGCCGGGCCCAGCCGGCCCGACCAGCGGATCGGCCTCGGCGAACTGCCCGCCTCCTTCGCGGACCTGCACGGGGGCGAGCCGCGCAGCGGTGACGTCGTCTCCGACGGTGACCTGGTCATCGCGGCCATCACGTCCTGCACCAGCACCTCCAACCCGAAGGCCATGCTGGCCGCCGGACTGCTCGCCCGCCGGGCCGTGGAACGCGGGCTGAGCGTGCCCGCACACGTCAAGACGAGTCTCGCCCCGGGCTCCCGCGCGGTCACCCGCTACCTGGCGGAGTCCGGCCTGCTCGGCGATCTGGAGCAACTGGGCTTCCACGTCGTCGGATACGGCTGTATGACCTGCAACGGCGGCAGCGGCCCGCTCAACCCGGGCGTCGGCGAGGACGTCGAGCGCCTGGGGCTGACCGTGGCCGCAGTGCTCAGCGGCAACCGCAACTTCGAGGCCCGCGTCCACACCCAGGTCCGCGCGGGCTATCTCGCCTCCCCGGCCCTGGTGGTCGCGCTGGCCCTGGTCGGCACCGTCCGCGCCGACCTGGAGAACGAGCCGCTCGGCACGGACACCGAGGGCCACCCCGTCCACCTGCGGGACCTGTGGCCGCACCACGGCGAACTGCGGGAACTGGAGGAACGGTTCATCGCGCCCGAGATGTTCACGCACGACCCGGCACCGGCCCCGGCCTGGGAGGCCATCGGCGCCCCGGACGGCGAGGTCTTCGCCTGGGACCCGCAGTCCACGTACATCCGGCCCCCCGCCTACGCCGACCCGGCCCCCGGCCTGCGTTCCCTGTCCGGGGCCCGCGCCCTGGTCGCCCTCGGCGACGACATCAGCACCGACCACATCTCCCCGGTCGGCGCCATCCCCGCGGACTCGCCCGCGGGCCGCTACCTCCTCGAACGCGGCGTGCGCGACTTCAACTCCTACGGTTCGCGGCGCGGCAACCACGAGGTCATGGCGCGCGGCACCTTCAGCAACCCCCGGCTGCGCAACTTCCTGCTCGGCGACGACGGCGACAGCGGCGGCGACACGCTGCACCTGCCCGGCGGCGAACGGCTGCCCGTCTTCGACGCCGCCCGGCGGTACGCCGACTCCGGCACCCCGCTGATCGTGCTGGCCGGCCGCAGCTACGGCATGGGCTCCTCCCGGGACTGGGCCGCCAAGGGGCCCTGGCTGCTCGGCGTGCGGGCGGTCCTCGCGGAGAGCTACGAGCGCATCCACCGCACCAACCTGTGCGCCATGGGCATCCTGCCGCTGCTGCTGCCCGCCGGGCAGAGCTGGGCCGGCCTGGGCCTGACCGGCCACGAGGAGTTCGCCCTCGACCTGGACCGGGCCCGGGAGACCGGCGAGGTCGAGGTCACCGCGGGGGAGCGGGCCTTCACGGCACGCGCCGACGTGCAGTCGGGCGGCGAATGGGACGTCCTGCTGGCCGGCGGCATGCTGCCGTACCTGCTGGGGCGACTGCGCGCACAGGAGACCACGTCCGTATGAGCACCCACATCCTCGACCGGCTCGGCCTGCGCCGGGCCGCCGAAGCCGACGCCCTCACCGCCGGGACGAAGACCTTCGTCCCGGTGCACCTCGGCACGCACGACGTGACCGTCGGGTCCGTCCTGGACGCCCTGCGCGCCGACCCCGCCCTGCTGCCGCCGCGCACCGGCCACCTCGGCAACTGGGAGGACATCGCGGCCGGCCGCTCCGGACCGATGGACTTCAACACCGCGATCTGCGGCGGAGGTCACGGCTATCCGCTGATCTACGGCTTCACCCGCACCGAGGCCGACACCGAGGGCGGCGACGAGGCGTACCAGCCCGGTTCGCTCATCGAGCGGGGCAAGCGGCACGTTCTGCCCCTGCACACCTGGGACGGCACTCGCTTCGTCCGCCGCGACCGGGGCAAGCCCCTCTTCTGCCCCCTGGTGCAGGCCGAGGCGGACGGGCAGCTGGTCCCGCTGGTCGAGCTGCACTGGCAGCGGATGCTCGACCTGCCCGGCTACCGCTTCCGGCAGTGGGCCGCCGTCCTCACCGAGCGGGCCGCACTCGTCACCGACATGCTCACCCTGCTGCTTGAGCAGGCGGCAGCGCAGGGCCGCAACCAGGCGTTCGCCGAGCTGATCAGCCAGGCCGTACGCCTGGACGGCGAGGTCGGCCGCTGCGACCTGCGGCCGGACGGCAGCGGCTACGTCCTCGACGGCCACCGCTACCCGTCGGCCCGGGCGCTCGCCGAGGCGGTCATGCTCACGGTGCGGGCGCTGGTGGAACCGGCGGACTTCTTCGCCCGGATGCGCGACCTGCCGCCGGTCCTGCCGGTGATGTCGCTCCAGCTCACCAACGTGCTGTTCGCCCTGCTCGACGCGCACCACCCGGACGCCCCGGCCGGCCCGCCCGAGCGCCCGTTCATCACCCACCTGCACTGGGGCGCCCGGGCCATGGCCGGCTGCCCGCCCCGGCGCGGCGGCTACCTCTCCCGGCGGTCCACCGTGCGCTCCCTGCGGGCCATCACCGACCCGCTGGCCCGCCACTTCGACGAGGCCGCCCCGGTGGCCTTCGTGCTGCTGCCCGCCCAGGCCTTCATGCTCTGCCCGCCGAGCACGGCACCGGCCGACGCCGAGGTCATGGCCCAGCTGTTCGCCGCGGTGCGGGCAGCGGGCCCCGACGCCGCCTACGACACCACCCTGACCTGGCTGGACTCCCACCGCGACCGGCTGTCGCCGTACCTGCGGGGCCGCTTCCGCAGCGGCAGCGGCGTGCCCGCCGACGGCACCCCGCGCGACGCCGCCGCTCCGGTGGAGCCGGAGGGTTTCCGGGAGCTGACCTTCCGCCAGGCCTGCGGTGTGGTCGCCGGCTTCGAGGAGGTGCTGGGGTGAGGCTCGCCCACCGCGAGGTCGTCATCGCCCTCAGGGAACCGTTCGTCAGCCACACCGGCGTCACCACCGAGGTGCGCCAGAGCGTCGTCGAGCTGACCTGGGAAGGGCTGCGCGGCCTCGGCACCGCGCGGGACGCCGTACCGGCCGAACTGGACGCCTGCGCGGCGCCGCTCGCCGACGCCACGCCCTTCGGGCTGCGCGACGCGCTGGACCGGCTCGGGCCGGTCGGCCCCGCCACCCGGTCCGCCGTCGACATGGCCCTGCACGACCTGCTGGGCAAGGCGGCCGGCCAGCCCCTGCACCGCCTCCTCGGCCTCGGCGGGCTGCCCCTGCGGCCCACGGCGCTCTCCCTCGGCGCCGGCCCCGACGACGAACTCGTCCGGCAGGCGCGGGAACTGGCCGACTGGCCCGTGCTCAAACTCAAACTCACCCCCGGGGACGACGGCCGCCGCGCCGGAGTGCTGCGCTCGGTCTACGGCGGGCGCATCCGCGTCGACGGCAACGGCTCCTGGACCCGCGACCAGGCCGTGCGCGTCGCCGAGGAACTGCACCGGCACGGCGTCGAACTCCTGGAGCAGCCGGTCGCCCCCGGCGCCCTCGACGACCTGCGGTACGTGCACGAACGCTCCCCGGTCCCGGTCTTCGCCGACGAGGACTGCGGCGGGCCCGAGGACGTGCTGCGCCTGCGCGGCCGGGTCAGCGGCGTCAACATCAAGCTGGTCCGGTGCGGCGGCCTGGCCGCAGCGCACGAGATGCTCCTGCTCGCCCGCGCCTGCGGTCTGCGGACCATGCTCGGCTGCAAGGTGGAGAGCGCCCTCGGCACCACCGCCATGGCGCAGCTCGCCCCGCTCGCCGACCACCTCGACCTGGACGGGCCCGTCGGCCTGCGCGACGACCCGTTCACCGGCGTCCGCATCGACCGCGGCGCGCTCACCCTGCCCGCCGGGCCCGGCATCGGCGCCACCCCCGTCCACGCCGCCCCCGTCACCGCCACCCCCGTCCACGCCACCCACACGCTCCACGGAGAGGACTGACATGCGGCTGCGCTGCGCCGTGCTCGACGACTTCCAGGACATCGCCACCACCGTGGCCGACTGGAGCGCCGTCCAGGACCGGGTGGAGGTCGTCCCCTTCACCGGGCACTTCACCTCCGAGGACGAACTGGCCGCCGCCCTGGCGGACTTCGACATCGCGGTGACACTGCGGGAGCGCGTGCCCTTCCCCGCCTCCCTCCTCGACCGCCTGCCCCGCCTGAGACTGCTCGTGGCGTCCGGCATGCGCAACTCCGTCATCGACTACGCCGCCGCCGAACGCAACGGCGTCACCGTCTGCGGCACCCGCAGTTCCTCCACCCCGCCGGTCGAGCTGACCTGGGCCCTGCTGCTCGGTCTCGCCCGCGGCATCGTCACCGAGAACAACGCCCTGCGCACCGGCGGCCCCTGGCAGTCCACCGTCGGCGCCGACCTGAACGGCCGGCGTCTCGGCCTGCTCGGCCTGGGCAAGATCGGCAGCCGGGTGGCCCAGGTGGGTCTCGCCTTCGGCATGGAGGTGACGGCCTGGAGCCAGAACCTCACCAAGGAGCGCGCCGAGGAGGCCGGCGTCCACCTGGCCTCCTCCAAGGAGGAGCTGCTGCGCACCGGCGACTTCGTCTCGGTCCACCTCGTGCTCGGCGAGCGCACCCGCGGCCTGCTCGGCGCGGACGAACTGGCCCTGCTCAAACCGACGGCGTACCTGGTCAACACGTCCCGCTCGGCCATCGTCGACCAGGACGCCCTGCTCGCCGCCCTGCACGAGGGACGGATCGCCGGAGCCGGCGTCGACGTCTTCGACATCGAGCCGCTGCCCGCCGACCACCCGATGCGCACCGCGCCCCGGCTGCTGGCGACCCCCCACCTCGGCTACGTCTCACAGCACAACTACCGCACGTACTACGGCCAGGCCGTCGAGGACATCGAGGCCTACCTGGCCGGCGACCCGGTGCGCCGCCTCGGCTGACCCTCGCGCAGGGCCCCGCGTCCGCACCCGCCCGTCCCACAGCAAGGGAGAACACCGGTGACCAGCCCACAGCGCCGCATGATGAAGCTCGGCGCCTTCCTGCCGGCACCCGGCCACCACATAGCCGCCTGGCGCCACCCCGAGGCCCGCCCGGACGGCGGCCTCGACTTCGACTACTACCGCTCGCTCGTGCAGACCGCCGAACGCGGCAAGTTCGACATGGTCTTCCTGTCCGACGGTGCCGGCGTGCGCACCAAGTACAAGGACGCCGACGAACTCAGCCGGCAGGGCCGCATGGTCCACTTCGAGCCGCTCACCCTGCTGTCCGCGCTCGCCGTGCACACCACCCACATCGGCCTGACGGCCACCTCGTCGACGACGTACAACGAACCCTTCACCGTCGCCCGGCAGTTCGCCTCCCTCGACCACCTCAGCGGGGGCCGCTCCGGCTGGAACGTCGTCACCTCGGCGACCGACGCCGAGGCCCGCAACTACAACCTGGACAAGCAGCCCGAGCACGCCGCCCGCTACCACCGCGCCCGCGAGTTCATGGAGGTCGTCACCGGCCTCTGGGACAGCTGGGAGGACGACGCCTTCCTGTACGACAAGGAGTCCGGGCGCTACTTCGACCCCGAGAAGCTGCACATCCTCGGCCACCGGGGCGAGCACTTCTCGGTGCGGGGCCCGCTCAACGTGGCCCGCCCGCCGCAGGGTCACCCGGTCATCGTGCAGGCCGGCTCGTCCCCGGACGGGCAGGACTTCGCCGCCCGCTGGGCCGAGGTCGTCTTCACCGTGCAGCAGACCCTCGACCAGGCCCAGGTCTACTACCGCGGTCTGAAGAAGCAGGTCGCCGACCACGGCCGTGACCCGGACGACGTCAAGATCCTGCCCGGCGCCTTCATCGTCGTCGGCCGCACCCTGGCCGAGGCGGAGGACCGGTACGCGACGCTGCAGTCCCTGGTCGACCCGGTCGTGGGCCTGGGCATGCTGTCGTACCAGCTCGGCATGGTCGACATCTCCGGATACCCGCTCGACGGGCCGCTGCCGGAACTGCCCGCCACCGAGGGCAGCACCAGCAAGCAGCAGATGATCTACGAGCAGGCCAGACGGCAGGGCCTCACCATCCGCGAGCTGTACCTCTCGGTCGCCGCCGGCCGCGGCCACCGCTTCCTGCTGGGCACCCCCGAGACCATCGCGGACCAGCTGGAGGAGTGGTTCACCGACGAGGCCGCCGACGGCTTCAACATCATGCCGGACTACCACCCGGGCGGCCTCGACGCGATCGTGGACCTGCTGGTGCCCGAACTGCAGCGCCGCGGACTGATGCGCACCGAGTACGAGGGCACCACGCTCCGCGCCAACCTGGGCCTGCCGCGGCCCGGGTTCCGGACGGTGGCCGGGGCCACCCGGTGAGCGTCGTCGACCCGGTCACCGTCGACGGTGCGGAGCTGCGGTCCGTGCTGCGGGCGCACGCCGCCGGGGTCGCCGTGCTGACCGCCGCCGACGCCGACGGGCCCGTGGGCGTGACCGTCACCTCCTTCACCTCGGTCAGCGTCGCTCCGGCCCTGGTCTCCGTCACACTCGCCGAGACCTCGAACACCTGGGGGCGGGTCAGGGCCTGCGACCGGTTCGGCATCCAGTTGCTGGGGGCCCACCAGGCGGACCTGGCCCTGCGGTTCGCCGGGTCCGGCGACCGGTTCGCGCCGCCCCTCGCCTGGCGGCCGCACCCGTGCGGGGTGCCGCTGCTCGACGACTGCCTGAGCTGGCTGATCTGCTCGCCGTACCGGCAACTGCGGCTGGGCGACCACCATCTGCTGGTGGGCGCCGTCGAACACGTACGACACGGGGCGCCCGGAGACAGCCTGGTGCATCTGCACGGAGACCTGCGTCCCGTGACCGCCCCCATCCGAGCGAGGACGTGAACCATGCCCCGAATCCTGCTGCTGTCCCGGCAGCCCCTCGCCACCCGCCCGCTGCACGAGTGGCTGGACGGCACACGCGACGAGATCGTCCTGCTGACCACGCCCAAGGCGGTGGCGGGAGCTGAGGACGTCCTCGCCGAGCACTTCCCGATGCACCGGCTGGTGGACTCCTACCACAGCTGGTCCGCCGAGCAGGCGGCCGAGGAGGCCGCCCGCGCGTACGGGGTGGACCTCGTCGCCAGCACCAGTGAGAGCGACGTGCTCCGGGCGGCCCGGCTGCGGGCCCGGCTGGGCCTGCCCGGCCAGGACGTCGCGTCGGCGACCGCGTACCGGGACAAGCTCGTCATGAAGCAGGTGGCCGCGGCGGCCGGGATCGGCGTGCCCGCCTTCGCCCCCGTGGACAGCCCCACGGACCTGCTGGACTTCATCGACGCCGAGGGTTTCCCGGTCGTGGTGAAGCCGCGTCTGGGCGCGGGCGCGGAGGGCGTGTCGATCCTGCGCGGCCCGGCGGACGTCACGGCGTTCCTGGACCGCGAAGCCACCTCGGAGGTGCCCTACCTGCCGGCCCAGTGGATGGTCGAGGGCTTCGTCACGGGGGAGTTCTTCCACGTCGACGGCATCATGCGCGACGGACGGCTCGTGCACGCCTGGCCCGGCCAGTACACCGGGGGCCTCGCCGAGCGCATCCACGACGAACTGCACATCGGCAGCGTGCTGCTGGCGCCCGACGATCCCCGCACGGCCGTGCTGCGGGACATGGCACGGGACGTCGTGAGCGCCCTGCCCGCGGCCCCGCACCCGCTGGCCTTCCACCTGGAGGCGTGGATCGGGCCGGACGGCGTGCCGGTGCTGTGCGAGATCGCCAGCCGCGCGGGCGGATCCCTGGTCGGCGACCAGTACGCCCATGCCTTCGGCGTCCACCTGGCACGCGAGGGACTCCGGGCCCAGTGCGGGCTGCCCCTCACGCTGACCGGCCAGCCCGCGGCCCCCTCGGTCGCCGTCGGCTTCGTCCTCGTGCCGCCCGGCCGCGGCGTCTTCGTGCCGCCGGCCGGGCCGTGCCCCGTCCCGGGGACGGAGATGACGCTCCTCCGGGAGCCCGGGGCGCGGTGCGACGGCGTCGAGCACGTCGGGGACGGGGCGGCCTCCTTCGTGGTCCGGGCCGAGACCGCCGAGTCGGTCCGCAAACTCCTGGCCGAGGCCATGCAGTGGTGGCACGAGAATACGGCCTGGCAGTAGTCCCTCACGAACAGAGAGCGAGACCTACCTTGTCCGAACACGTCCTGATCGTCGGCCCCGGCCGCGACTTCCCCGCCCGCATCCGCGGCCTCCGGCCGGGCACCTCCACGACGGTGATCTGCCAGCTGGACTACATCGGCAAGGTCCGTGCCCCCGGCGAGAACGCCCGGGTCGTCGGCGTGCGCGGCGACGCACCCGAGCAGGAGTGGATCGACATGGCGGCCGCGGTGCACGCGCGGCACCCCTTCACCCGGATCGGCACCTTCGGCGAACGGGACCAGGACCACTACGCGGTCATAGCCGAGGCCCTCGGCCTGACCGCCCACAGCCCGGCCACGGTCTCCCTGGTCCACGACAAGGAGGCCATGCGGATCCGGCTGCGCGAGGCGGGCGTCGACGCCACGGCCAGCGCCCGGGTCGCCGACCTCGCCGAACTGCGCGCCTTCGTCACCGAGCACGGCCTGCCCTGCGTGGTGAAGCCGGTCTCCAGCTCGGGCAGCGCCGGGGTCACCAAGGTGACGGACGACAGCCAGCTCGCCGAGGCCTTCGAACGGGCCGGCGGCAGCTACCTCGGGCTGACCAACACCGGTGTCCTCGTGGAGGAGTTCCTCGACGGCACGCAGTACAGCGTGGAGGCGTTCTCCGAGGCGGGCGAGCACCAGGTCGTGACCGTCACCCGCAAGTACTCCGACCCGGGCACCCTCGTCGAACTCGGCCACGTGTCGCCCGCGCCGCTCCCCGACGACGTGCGCGCGGAGGTCGACACCTATGTGGCCGCGGTGCTCGACGCCCTCGGGATCGCGTTCGGCCCCACCCACACCGAGGTCGTGCTCGGCGAGCGGGGCCCGCGGCTGATCGAGACGCACGTCCGCATGGGCGGCGACCTGATCCCGGCGCTGACGCTCGACGCGACCGGCGTCGACGTGGACGACTGCACCGCGCGCCAGACCCTCGGCGAGAAGGTGCTCCCGGGCATCCGCGCCACCCTCGCCGAGGAGCGCCCGGCACGCTGCTCGGCCATCTGGTTCGCCGCGCTCGACGCCACCGGCGTCCTCGACGAGGTCGTCGGCGTCGACGAGGCCCGGGCCCGGCCCGGCGTCACGGAGGTCACCGTCGCCGCCCGCCCGGGCGCGCGGACCGACGGACTGCGCAACTCGGAGTCGCGGGTGGCCTACGCCCGTGCCCTGGCGGACACCGCCGACGAGGCGGTGACCGCGGCACGGGAGGCCGCCGAGAGCCTGGAGTTCCGGCTGCGCGTGCCGGGCCGGCGGGGCGAGACGGTGTGACACCCGGGCCGAGACGGTGTGACACCGTCTGCCCCGCCGGCGGGCAAGGCGCCTACAGGGGCAGGGGGTTCGGGCTCTCCGCGCCGAGGCGCCGCTGGCGGCCGGTGTAGGCCGTGACCGCCTGCCACAGGTCGCGGCGGTCGGTGTCGGGCCACAGGCCGGGTGTGAAGTGCAGCTCCGCGTAGGCGGAGTGCCAGGGCAGGAAGTTGGACGTGCGCTGCTCGTTGCCGGTGCGCCAGAGCAGGTCCACGTCCGGCATGTCCGGGTGGGGCAGATGCCGGGCGAAGTCCTCGTCCGTGATCCGGTCGGGATCCAGCTGCCCCGCCCGCGCCCGGCGGGCCAGCGCGGCGGCGGTCCGGGTGATCTCGTCCCGGCCGCCGTAGTCGATGCACATCGTCAGCGTCAGCCCGGTCCGGCCGCGCGTGGTGCGCTCACGCAGCTGCAGCAGGTCCGCCAGATCGGTGGGCAGCCGCCCGGCGCGGCCGTGCCAGCGCATGTGGACGTCGAGGTCCCGGAAGTGGTTGTCGGCCACCTCGTCGCGCAGCAGGCCGAGGATCGCGTCGACCTCCTCCCTGTCGCGGCTCCAGTTCTCGGTGGAGAACGTGTACAGCGTCAGATGCCGCAGGCCCATCTCCAGCGCGCCGTGCACCACTTCGCGGACCGCGCGG
Source organism: Streptomyces sp. XY006 (assembly GCF_002237655.1). Taxonomy (GTDB): domain Bacteria; phylum Actinomycetota; class Actinomycetes; order Streptomycetales; family Streptomycetaceae; genus Streptomyces; species Streptomyces levis. Next base: position 248 of record NZ_NOKT01000024.1, on the reverse strand, counting down.
GCGCCGGCCCGGTGGCCCTCGTGCCGGGGCAGGCCGCGCTGCTGCGCCCACCGGCCGTTGCCGTCCATGATCACGGCGACGTGCGTGGGCAGGTGGGCGGCCGGGATGGCGGGGGGCCGCTCGCCGCTCGGGTGCGCGGGCGGGCGGCGGAAGGCCGGGGCGGCGGCCGGCCGGACGGGCGCGGGGACCGGCTGCGGGGCGCCCGGCGGCCGGGACGGCGGCAGCGAGAGGGGCGTCAGCGACCAGGC
>NZ_NOKT01000023.1 GCF_002237655.1 Streptomyces sp. XY006 | reverse complement strand
GATCAACGTGCTCTTCGCGATGCTCCGCGACGGCACCTTCTACGAACCCAGAACCCCACACCTCGCTTGACGAAACACATAGAGGCACCCCCCCGACGTCGGCCTCCGGACCGTTCCAGGTCCGGAGGCCGACGTCGTGCGCGGAGGGCCCCGCGGCGGGGGAATAACCGCGCGATAGGGGCCTCATATCGGTCCTGGCGACATTGGGAGCACTTCCTGTCCGCTCACCCGGAGGTCCCCCCATGCGTCGCCGCACGACCCTTTCCATGACCCTGGCCGGCTGTGCCCTCGCCGTCGGCATGTCCGCCGCCCCGGCACAGGCCGTCCCCGCGGACAAGCCGCAGGTGCTGTCCTCCTTCACGCAGACCAGCGCGGCGAGCTACGACGCCTGGAACGCCGCCCGCCAGAACCAGGCCGCCTGGGCCGCCTACGAGTTCGACTGGTCCACCGACCACTGCACCCAGGCGCCCAACAACCCCTTCGGCTTCCTGAGCTGCCCGAGCAGCCGACCCGCCGCACGGCGGCACGCTCCGGTGCGACATACTCTCCCGATGAGTTCACGCACTTCCCCGACCGGCCCGCCGGTCACGATACGGAGGGCCGTTGCGCGGGATGCCAAACGGCTCACACGGCTCGTGCGTGGCTCAGGCGCCTACGAGGGCAAGTACGCATCCGCGGTCGCGGGCTACCGGGTCGGCCCTGACTACATCGAGGCCCACCGCGCCTTCGTGGCCGTCGGCGCCGACGAGCAGGGAGACCGGGTCCTCGGGTTCTACTCGCTGGTCCTTGCTCCACCGGAGCTCGACCTGCTGTTCGTCGCCGACGAAGCGCAAGGACGGGGGATCGGACGGCTGCTCGTCGCGCACATGCAGTCCGAGGCTCGTGCCGCCGGACTCGACCGTGTCATGGTCGTGTCGCATCTGCCCGCCGAGGACTTCTACCACCGTGTCGGCGCCGTGCGGACCGGGACCGCGCCTGCGAACCCGCCCGCCGTGCCGTGGGACCGTCCCGAATTCGAGTTCCGCATCCCTTCGGGATGACGCGGTGTGTTCCTCCCGCTCGGCTTACGGGAGCCAGATCCCGTGCCATGCCGTGTGTTAGTGTCACGCGTTTGCGTGGTCGTCGCGGCAGGTGATTCCGCCTGTTCCGCTCGGCTGGTGCGCGGGCTGTCCAGACCTGCCGGGCCTTCCTCGGTACGTTCCCTTACGGAAGGCTGTTCATGAAGCATCCCCATGACTCCGGTATCGCTCACGGCCGTCCCGCCCAGCCCGGGACGACGACCCCGGCGCCGCTCCCGGCCGTCACCTTCGCCGGTCTGCAACTGCCGACGCAGGTGCTGCGGACACTGAGCGAACTCGGGGTGCGCGAACCCTTCCCGATCCAGGCCGCCACACTGCCCGATGCCCTGCAGGGGCGCGACATCCTGGGACGCGGGCGCACCGGATCAGGCAAGACGCTCGCCTTCGGCCTGCCGCTGCTCACGCGGACGGCCGGGCGGCGCGCGGAACCGAAGCAGCCCCTCGCTCTGGTCCTGGTGCCTACCCGGGAGCTGGCCCAACAGGTCACCCAGGCGCTGGCGCCGTACGCCGAGGCACTGCGGCTGCGGATCGCCACGGTCGTCGGCGGAACGTCGATCGGCCGGCAGGCCGCCGCGCTGCGCGAGGGAGCCGAGGTGGTCGTCGCCACCCCCGGACGCCTGCACGACCTGATCGAGCGCAACGCCTGCCGCCTGGGGCGGGTGAGAATCACCGTGCTGGACGAGGCCGACCAGATGTGCGACTTGGGATTCCTGCCGCAGGTTGCCGCCGTGCTCGACCAGGTGCACCCCGACGGTCAGCGGATGCTTTTCTCGGCCACACTCGATCGCGACGTCGATGAACTGGTCCGCCGCTACCTCCACGACCCCATGGTCCACTCGGTCGACCCAGCCGCGGGCACCGTCGCGACGATGGAGCACCACCTTCTGGTCGTCCACGGCCCTGACCGCTACGCCGTCATCACGGAAATCGCCGCCCGCGACGGCCGCGTACTGCTGTTCCTCGACACCAAGCACGCCGTCGACCAGCTCACCCGGCATCTGCGGGCCAGCGGGGTGCACGCCGGGGCCCTGCACAGCGGCAAGTCCCAGCCACAGCGCACCCGGACCCTGGCGCAGTTCAAGAACAGCGAGATCACCGTTCTGGTGGCGACCGATGTCGCGGCCCGTGGCCTGCACGTCGACGACCTCGACCTCGTGGTCAACGTCGACCCGCCCGCCGATGCCAAGGACTATGTGCACCGGGCGGGCCGCACCGCCCGCGCCGGCGAGTCCGGCAGCGTGGTCACGCTCGTGCCGGCGGGCCAGCGGCGTGAGACGAGCCGCATGATGGCGGGGGCCGGCATCGAGCCGACCGTCACCAAGGTGCGCTCGGGTGAGGCGGAGCTGAGCCGGATCACCGGCGCCAGGACTCCCTCCGGGATCCCGCTCGACGGCGGGCCCACCGCCCCTCGGCCCAAGAACACCAACGCTCCCTTCCGCGGCCTCGGCACCAGCAAGGGCACCTCCCGCGGAGCCGGCGGCAAGTCCCGGAAGGCGGGCGAGGCCCGCAAGCTCGCCGAGGCCCGCAAGGCCGCCCTCGTGCGTCGCAACGGCTGAGAGCCGTCGCCCCGGCAGCCTGGCCCTCGCCTTCGAAGTCAGCGCCTTTGGCCGCGAGAGGGATGCCCGCCGAAACGGAGCAGGATGACGTTGCCGGCGCCTCGCACGGCGCCCGGCATGACAAGCTGTGCTTGCCCATCCCCCCGAACCCAGGAGGTCACCATGACCGCAGAGCACGCAGCTACGGAAGGTTCGGAGCCGGCTGCCCCCGAGACGTCCCCTCTGGAGCCGGACAGCGACGGCAACTACGACCTCAAGCGCAAGTTCCGTGAAGCCCTGGCGCGCAAGCGCGGTGCGCAGGCGGGCACTGCTGATGCTGCCGCCAAGTCCGGTGCGTCGAAGGTGCGTTCGGCGCACGGCCCGGCTGCGAGCCAGCGGTCGTTCAGGCGCAAGAGCGGCGGCTGAGTCGACGACTCCCGCGATCTGACCGCTTCACCGGCACTCGCGCCACCCACTCGTGCGTTCCGGTGCAGTGGCCGGGCAGCGGTCGCGTTCGTGCCCAGCCACGACGTGCAGGTGTCGACCTGCCATGTCGGCCGTCGCCCGTAACACCGACTCTCCCGCGGACCTGCCGGCCGGCTGCCGGTGGCGGGGCGATCCGCCTCGTCGGGCCCGGCGACCACGCCACCGTCCGGTCCGGGCGCGCCCGGCCTCGACAGGTCGGGCGCGCCCGACCTCGGTGCTCGCGGAGCCGCCGCCGGAACCGCGGACCGTGCTGCCGGGCCGCGGCTCAGGCGTCGATGATGACGGGGATGATGAGCGGCCTGCGACGGTGGGCGCGGAACGCCCAGTTCGCCACGGCGCGGGCGACGAGTTGTTCGAGCTGGCGCGCGTCCCCGACGCCTTCCTCCGCCGCGGTGGCCAGGGTCTTCTCGATGACGGGAATGACCGGCTCGAAGGTGGTCTCGTCGTGGACGAAACCGCGGGCCAGGAAGTCGGGGGCCTCGGCGAGGGCGCCGGTGTCCGCGTCGACGATCGCCACCACCGTGACCACGCCTTCGGCGGCGAGGGTGAGACGGTCCTTGAGCGACGCTTCCGTGGCGCCGCCGACCTCCATGCCGTCCACGTAGACGTTGCCTGCGGGGACCTTGCCGGTGATGGACGCCCGCCCGTCGACCAGGTCGACGACGACGCCGTCCTCGGCGATGACGACCCGTTCGGGGTCGACACCGGTACGGATGGCGAGGTCGCCGTTGGCCCGGAGGTGGCGCCATTCCCCGTGCACGGGCATGACGTTGCGGGGTTTGACGATGTTGTAGCAGTAGACGAGTTCGCCGGCGCTGGCGTGCCCGGAGACGTGCACCTTGGCGTTGCCCTTGTGGACCACGTGGGCGCCCCACCGCGTGAGTCCGTTGATCACCCGGTAGATGGCGTTCTCGTTGCCGGGGATCAGGGAGCTGGCGAGCAGGACGGTGTCGTCCTTGCCGATGCGGATCATGTGGTCGCGGTTGGCCATCCGTGACAGCGCGGCCATCGGTTCGCCCTGGGAGCCGGTGCACACCAGAGCGACCTTGTGGTCCGGGAGCTTCTCCAGTTCCTTCGGGCTCACGACCAGACCGGAGGGGACCTTCAGATAGCCCAGGTCACGGGCGATGCCCATGTTGCGGACCATCGACCGGCCGACGAAGGCGACCTTGCGGCCGTGCTGGTGGGCGGCGTCCAGGACCTGCTGGATGCGGTGCACGTGGCTGGCGAAACTGGAGACGATGACCCGGCGCGGCGCGGTGCGCATCACCTGCTCGATCGCCGGGTTCAGCTCCCGCTCGGAGGTGGTGAAGCCGGGTACCTCGGCGTTCGTGGAGTCGGTGAGGAACAGGTCCACGCCCTCCTCGCCGAGGCGGGCGAAGGCGCGCAGATCGGTGATGCGGTCGTCGAGAGGGAACTGGTCCATCTTGAAGTCGCCGGTGTGCAGCACCATCCCGGCCCGGGTGCGGATCGCGACCGCGAGGCTGTCCGGGATGGAGTGGTTGACCGCCACGAACTCGCAGTCGAAGGGCCCGAAGCCGCGCCGGTCGCCCTCGCGCACCCGCACCGTGCGCGGCCGGATGCCGTGTTCCTTGAGCTTGGCCTCCAGGAACGCCAGCGTCAGCTTCGAGCCGACGACGGGGATGTCGCGCCGCTCGCGCAGCAGGTACGGCACGCCGCCGATGTGGTCCTCGTGGCCGTGCGTGAGGACCACGGCCACGATGTCGTCCAGCCGGTCCCGGATCGAGGTGAAGTCCGGCAGGATCACGTCCACGCCGGGCTGGGTCTCCTCGGGGAACAGCACGCCGCAGTCGACGACGAGCAACTTGCCGGCGTGCTCGAAGACGGTCATGTTGCGGCCGATCTCACCCAGGCCGCCCAGGGCGACGACCCGCAGCCCTCCGTCGGGAAGGGGCGGGGCGGCTTTCAGTTCGGGGTGCGGATGGCTCATACCCTGACGGTACCCGCAGAGCGGGACAGGATGATCCATTGCCTGTGCGATCTTCTGACTGCCTGATCACCACGGGCCGAGCCTCACGGGCGATCCAGCCCTTCGTTCCGGGCCGGATGGCGCGTTTCCGCTAGCGGCTTCCGTCATGCCGTTATAGCGTTGTGATCAGCAGTCGTGGTTTCGAAGTTCCGTTCGCCCGTGATCGCCTCACGGGCGTTCTTGCTGTTCAGCGCCTCCGGACCAGGGCGATCACCTCCCGGTCGCGCAGGTCGCGTGCCCGGTTTCCCTCAAAGGAGACGGTCATGGCCAAGGGCACAGTGAAGTGGTTCAACAGCGAGAAGGGCTTCGGCTTCATCGAGCAGGAGGGCGGCGGCCCCGACGTCTTCGCCCACTACTCCAACATCGCCAGCCAGGGCTACCGCGAGCTGCAGGAGGGCCAGAAGGTCGAGTTCGACGTCACGCAGGGCCAGAAGGGCCCGCAGGCCGAGAACATCCGCCCCGCCTGATCGCGCCCCCGGCGGTGTCCTGCACCCCCGCGTCATACGGGCGTCTGTGAGACGTGAGAGGGTGCGGGGCGTGAGTGAGACACCGTCGAACACCCTGCAATACCGCTTTGACGGGCCGGAAGAGGCTCCCGTCCTGATCCTCGGTCCCTCACTGGGTACGACCTGGCACAGGTTGTAGAGACCGTCCGTGGGCGTCCAGGCCAGTCCGAGATGAGCGCGTAATGCCAGGTCAGGGGATTCTGGTCCGGGGGAGTCGACGCAGTCGGTGATAGTCGCGTGAGAGCGGCGTGCGACGAGAAGCCCCGCGGGTGTGGCCTGACGTGGCTTCTGAGCAGGTGGGTGATGACGCCGGTGTGGGCGGCTTCGCACTCGGTTGTCCTCTTGAGGGCCTGCGAAGCAAGCGCGCATCGGCAGCACGCGCTTACGGCCTGATAGCGGAACGCGCGCCCCGGGGGACGTGGAGCGGCCGACCAAGACGCATACGCTTGCTGAAGCGAAGTAGGTCGTCTCGTCATGTGATCACGAGGCCGATATGAAGTGTTCCTGCACCAGCTGGATCTCACTGCGGCAGGTCACGGCGGAAGAATCCGTTGGCCACATCGTTTTCCGGCTCCTCCAAAGCGGCTCGGGTGTTTCGATTGCTGTCGGCGTGCCGTCGATGCAGCGGAGGTGACCTGGTCGATCGAGTGCCCGGACAGGCGGTACTCGCGAGCGGTGTGCAAGGGTCTTGCCCGAGCAGCCGATCAGTTCGGGTTGAGCCCCGGTCGAGGAACTGAGTTGCCGGGGAGCGGCTCGCCTCGCATCAGTGACACCGAGTTGCTGGCCGCTTGCACCCAGTGCGGCCGTCGGTGCGTTGCCCTGGGTTTCCCGCGCGGCGCGCCACGTACGGGCCCTTCGACAGACAGAAGGAACTGTGCCGGTACTGGTATGGCTCGGGCCTGGCTGCGGGTTGCCGTCGTCATCTCCGCGACGATTGAAAGCGAGGTGTCAGCGGTGCTGAGCAGCGACAGCGAGACCACCACACCGCTGCCGCCCGCGTGAGAAGCCGGACGGCAGGGCGGGCGGGCGTATTGGGTGCCAGCTCACTTCCGAACCCGCACGCGATGCGACCTCCGCTCACCGGATCCCCCTGTGCCTGCGGTCGAAACACCTCCCCTCAAGTGCTTGCGATGCGCGAAGCCGGTAAAGGACCCTCCTCGCTACGGTCGAGCGTCCCGGGAGCCATCCGTGACGCCGGCACCGGTCTCCGGGCGGCACTGCCCATGACCAGCACGAGGACAGCCGGCATCTCCCACGTCTCCTCGCTCCCGGGCACCCTGCGCGATGCGTGCGGGATGGGCGACCCTGTCACAGTGGTCCCCGTCTGTACTCTGCGAAGTCGCCGAGCCCGTCGGTGTCCCGGACGAGAGGGGCTCTTCGTCCCGGTTGCCGTCCTGCCACCGGCCGAATGGCCCGATGGGCTGCTCAGGCGTGGCGCCGAGTACGCCAGGCCCTTTCGTGCGGTGCTGCATCGGAATCACGAGCCGTCCCTTCCACGCCTGTCTCCGCTGGCGGGCGGCGGCCGGCAGCCGTCCGGCCCGCTTCTGGTCTGCACAACGATCCTGTCTGCGTTTCGGCCGGTGGCGTTGTATGCGAACTGGAGTGCGAAGGGTGTGATCAGCTGGGATCCGGTGCCCCCGTTCGATGGCGGGCGTCCGTCATCGCGCACGTCCGGTTCGGCCCTCGGCGTCACCGGTGGCGGTCACCGCGCGCCGACCTCGTTCCTTGCGGCCGGCAACGAATCAGCCCCGGCCACGCCCAACGAAGGAGGGGGCGGACCGCGGTCAACGGCGCGCAGCTCAGCGCGGCGGACTGCGGAGCGTGTGAGTCGCTGCTCGGATCGTGGCGCCGTCGAAGGGTGCAGCCGTTGTGCGTCCGCTCCTGCAAGCAGATGCTTGGAAGGTAGCGCGCTGACGGCGCCAGCGGCAGTGACACAGCGAGGACGGACATGTGGTGACCAGCTTGACACCCGCCCCCGGGGCGGACGATCAGGGCGACCCGCTGAGTGTCACGCGGGCAGCCGTTGTCATGCTGAACGACCGGACGCAGGTGACCGGCTGGAGTCCGCAGGCCGAACAGTTGCTCGGCTACCAGGCCGTAGAGGTGCTTGGCCAAACGATCGGCTCGCTGTCGGCACAGGCAGGCGTGGTGAACTCGGACTGGCTGAGCTCGCAACCGGACAGCGGATCCCGTGGGCGTCTGGTCCTCCGTCATCGCTCCGGCCACCTGTTTCGGGCGGCGACGTCGTTGTGCCGGCTCCCGGAGGCGGCCGGCACCGCTTACCTCCTGCTGCTGGCGGACGCCGAGGAACATGCGGAGTGGCAGTTGCGGCAGGCCATGCTGCACGGTCTCGCTGCCGAGTCCCCGATCGCCCTGACGATCTACGGCCCCGACTTGCGGGTGGTGTGGGCCAATGCCGCGGCGCGCAAGGAGCTACCGGGGGAGTTCACGCAGTATGTGGGGCTCGGCGAAGGCGATCTGTACCCCGGCAGCCAGGTGCTTTCCACCGGCGGCCCGCCCTCGGTGACGCAGATGATGAGCGAAGTGCTCCTCACCGGGCAGTCCGTCGTCGACCTGCCGTACCGGGGGCGTACGCTCGCGGACCCGGACCGCGAGCACGTGTGGTCACTGTCCTACTACCGACTGCAGGACGCGGCCGGCCGGCCCCTGGGCGTCTGTGAGGAGTCGGTCGACGTCACCGACATGTACCGGGCCCGGCAGAGACTGACGCTGCTGAACAAGGCCGCCGCCCGGATCGGCAGCACTCTGGACCTGGGCCGCACCGCACAGGAGTTCGCCGCTATCGCCGTGCCCGAGATCGCCGACTTCATCGCTGTCGACTTGCTCGGTGCGGTACTGGACAGCCGGGAGCCGGACGCTCAGTCGGCCGGCCGGACGGGCGACATGCGCCGGGTCTTCCACCAGTCCGTCCGGGAGGACCTGCCCGAAGTCGTCGTCCCGCCCGGCGGCGCGGTCGGATACGCGCAGGGGTCTCCGCAGTGGCGGTGCCTGGCAAACGGAGAACCCGTCCTGGACGCCGTGCTGGCGCCGTCGAGCCCCTGGTTGGCGGCGGACGGTGTACGCAGCTCGCGCATGCGGGAGCTGGGCATTCACTCCCACATGGTGGTCCCGCTCCGGGCGCGGGACGTCACCATGGGGGTGGCGACCCTGATGCGGTGGCGCACTCCCGAACCCTTCACCCAGGAGGATCTGCTCACCGTCGAGGAACTCGCGGCCCGGGCCGCGGTCTGCATCGACAACGCACGCCGCTTCACCAGAGAGCGCCACTCCGCCCTCATGCTCCAGCGCAGCCTGCTGCCGCACGAACCGCCTGCTCACGCGGCTGTGGAAGCCGCCTACCGCTATCTGCCCGCCGACACGGAGGCGGGAGTGGGCGGTGACTGGTTCGATGTGCTGCCCCTGGCCTGTGGCCGGGTGGGGCTGGTGGTCGGCGATGTCGTCGGGCACGGACTGCGAGCCGCTGCCACGATGGGCCGGCTGCGCACGGCTGTGCACACGCTCGCCGACCTGGACCTGCCGCCCGACGAACTGCTGGCACACCTCGACGACCTGGTGCAACGCCTGGCCGAGGAGGCCGAGACGGCGCATCCCTATGGCGTCGAGGGTGTGGTCGGCGCCACCTGTCTGTACGGCGTCTACGACTCGGTCACGCGACGTGCGACGTTCGCCAGCGCCGGACACCCACCGCCTGCCCTCGCGCACAGGGACAAACCGGTCGAGTTCTGCGATATCCCGACCGGCCCCCCGCTCGGCGTGGGCGGCATGCCCTTCGAAGCGGTGGAGTGTGACATTCCGGACGACTGCGTCCTGGCCCTGTACACCGACGGCCTCATCACGGCGTCCTCAACCGATCCGGACATCGGACTGGCTCGACTGAGCTTCACGCTCGCCCATCCGGACCGTCCCCTGGAGGAGATCACCGGCACGCTGGAGCGCATCCTGCTGCCCGATCATCCTCCGGACGACGTCGCCTTCCTGGTCGCCCGGCCCCGCCCGCTGCCTGTCGGCAACGTTGCGTCCTGGAAACTGGCCTTCGCACCGGAAACGGCCGGAAGGGCCCGCGCGCTGAGCAGCGAGCGCCTTGCCCAATGGGGGCTTGAGGATCTGACCTTCTCCGCCGAGCTGATCGTCAGCGAACTGGTTACCAATGCGATCCGTCATGGGCGCGGCCCTGTCTCCCTGCGGCTGATCCGGACCGAGAACCGTCTCATCTGCGCGGTCACGGACGGCAGCAGTACCTCGCCCCACATGCGACGGGCGAAGGTCGTCGAGGAGGGGGGCCGCGGCCTCTTCCTGGTGGCGCAGTTCGCCGCGCGCTGGGGCACCCGCCACACCGCGGACGGCAAGGTCATCTGGGCGGAACTGCCTGCCCCGGCGGCGGAGACAGGCGGCTTCCTCAAGTGACGCCGGCCCCATGACAGGGAGGGCGATGGCGGATGACCTGGTCAGGCGTGCCGGGGCCGGACCGCGTCGAACGGGGGGCGGTCATCCTCGACGTGGCCTGTCAGGGCGGCGAGGGTGTCGTTCAGGTCGGTGGCTTTGGGCTGGTTGTGGGGGAGTTTGGCGAGCATCTTGGCCATGCCGCAGGTGTTGGTGAGGGCGGAGAAGACCAGGCCGCCGGCGACGCCGGCGGAGAGCCGGCGGGCGGCGTTCCAGCGGCGTCCTGCGATCAGGCCGGTCAGGACGAGGGCTCCGGCGGCGAGGCGGACCTGGCGGTCCATGGCCCAGGGGGTGCGGGTACCGGCGGGCCGGTGGATGTCGTGGCCGAGCTGCGTCCAGGCGGCGGTACCGCCGGTGAGGGTGGCGGCGGTGATGTTCTGGTCGGCCAGGCGCCGGCAGGCTTGGGCGGAGCGGGCGCCGGAGGCGCACACGATGAGGAGGTCGCCTCGGTCTGCGGCGGTTTTCAGGGCGGGCAGGGCTGCGTCGAGGCGGTCGAGGGGGATGTTGTGCGCGCCGGGCAGGTGGCCGGAGGCGTATTCGCCGGGGGTGCGCACGTCGATGACGGTCAGTTCGGGCAGGCGGGCGTTGGCCTGGTCGGCGGTGAGGGCGGTGGTGGGTGCCACGGGGATTTTCCTTTGCTCGGTCGGGGTTACCCCTTCGATAGGATACCCAAGGGGGTATCTCGAAGGAGTGTGGGTTGTGGAACTGGCGATGGCGGCTGAGGAGCTGAAGACGGTGGTCAACCGGCTGCGCCGGGCGCAGGGGCAGATCGCTGGTGTGATCAAGATGATCGAGGAGGGGCGGGACTGCGAGGACGTCGTGACCCAGCTCGCCGCGGCGTCCCGGGCTTTGGACAAGGCGGGTTTTGCGATCATCGCCACCGGTCTGCAGCACTGTCTGACCGATGCGGACATGGCCGCCTCCGGCGACCGGGAGGCGATGCGTACCCGGCTGGAGAAGCTGTTCCTTTCCCTGGCCTAGCGGTGGTGCCGCGGCGTCCGGTCATCCGTCTTATTCCTCTGATTTCTCAGGTGAGGGCGTCGATGAGCATGAAGGCCGCCACGGCCAGCAGCACCATGGCGAAGGTGCGCTGCAGCAGGGTGCCGGTGACCTTGGCGGCCAGGCGTTTGCCGTCCCAGGCGCCCAGGATCGCCGCCCCGGTGAAGGGGCCGATCACCGCCCAGTCGACGCCGGCGGTGGTGGCGCCGCGGGTGGCGAGGGAGGCCAGGGAGTTCGCGGAGATGACCAGCAGGCTGGTGCCGACGGCGGCCTGCATCTCGAAGGCCAGCACGGTGACCAGGGCCGGGACGGCGAGGAAGCCTCCGCCGACGCCGAGCAGTCCGGTCAGCGCGCCCAGCCCGGCGCCGGTGCCGGCAGCCCGGGCGGGCCGTGCCTGGCCGGTCGCAGGGCCGGTGTCGGTGCGGTTGGGGCGCAGCATCCTGACAGCGGCGAGTGCCGCGATGGCGGCGAACGCGGCGGTCAGCACGGGCTGGGGCAGGCGGGCCGCTGCGGCTCCGGCCGCGGCTGCGGGCAGGAGCCCGGCCGCGGCGAACAGGGCGCCGGCTTTCCAGCGGACGTTGCCGGTGCGGGCGTGGGCGTACAGGGCGGTGACGGAGGTGGCGGTGACGATGATCAGGCCGGCGGTGGTGGCGGCGGCCGGGGTGAAGCCGAGCAGATAGATCAGCGCCGGGACGGCAAGGACGCTGCCGCCCCCGCCGAGCGCGCCGAGCGCGAGCCCGACCACCGCCCCCGCGATCAGGGCCAGGATCAGCGCACTCACGCTATGACACCGCCGCAGCCGCCCGGACCGATGACCGGCAGGCCCTCACGTGCCCAGGCGGTCATGCCGCCGGTGACGTCCGTGGCCTGGACGCCGCGTCCGGCCAGCAGTTTGGCCGCCTGCTGGGAGCGGTGGCCGGAGCGGCAGATCGCGACCACCGGCTTGCCCTGCGCGGCCGCCGGGAGCGGCGCCCCGGCCATCAGGCGGGACAGGGGCAGGTGCAGCGCGCCGGGCGCGTGCCCGGCGTTCCACTCCGGTGTCTCGCGGACGTCCAGCAGGACGGCGGTGCCGTCGCCGGCCTGCTGGTGGGCCAGCTGGGGTGTGAGGCGGCCGGGGCCGCGGCGAAGAAGCGACAACATCAGATGATCACTTTCGTGCGGGTGGTGCGGAAGGGAGGGTCAGCCGGTGCCCTCGCCGCGAGTGAGGGTCAGTCCCGCCTCGGTGGCGGCGTCGAAGCCGTCGTCGACGGCGACCACGTCGCGGCCCGCGGCATCCAGCAGGGAGGCGGCGATCGCCGCGCGCATCCCGCCGGCGCAGTGCACCCACACCGTCCCCTCCGGCACCTCGCCGGTGCGGCCGTGCAGTTCGTGGATCGGGATGTGGACCGAGCCGTGGATGAAACCGCCGGCACGCTCCGAGCCTCGGCGCACGTCCAGCACGACCACGTCGTCGCCGCGCTCACGGACATCGGCGAGGTCGGCGAAGCGGGCGCGGGGGAAGGAGGCGAGCTGCTCGCCCTCGCGGACCCAGCCGGCCGGGTCGCCGGTGGCGGCGGCCGCCGGGCGGTCGATGCCCACCCGCGCCAGCTCCCGCTGCGCGGCGGCGATCTGCTCCGGGGCGTCGGCGAGCAGGGTGACGGGCTTGCCCCACGGGATCAGCCAGGCCAGGTAGGTGGCGAGCTTGCCCTCGCCCTCGAAGTTGAACGACCCGGCCACGTGCCCCTCGGCGAAGGCCGTGCGGCTGCGCAGGTCCACCACCCACTCGCCCGCGGCCAGCCGCAAGGCGATCTCATCGGCGTCCGCACGCCTGGGCGGGGTGAGGTCGACGGGTGCCGGGCCCGCGGCGTTGGCCGGGCCCATGTGCGCGTAGTAGGCGGGCACGTCGTCCAGCCCGGCGAGCACCTGGGCGACGAAGGTGTCCACATCCAGGGTCAGCGCGTCGTTGGTCTCGCGCTCCTTGCCGATCGTGGTCGCGTCCCCCTCGGCCGGGGAGGAGGAGCAGAAGCTGCCGAACCCGTGGGTGGGCAGCACCGGCACCTCGTCGTCCAGCTCATCTGCCAGACGGTGGGCGGAGGCGTGCTGGGCCCGGGCCAGTCGCTCGGTCAGCCGCGGCTCGACCAGATCGGGACGGCCCACGGTCCCGATGAGCAGCGACCCTCCGGTGAACGCCGCCACACCACGCCCTTCCTCCGCGAGGGCGTAGGAGGTGTGGTGCGGGGTGTGCCCGGGGGTGGCGATCGCGCGCAGTACCAGCCCCTCGTCGACCGTCACGGTGTCGCCGTCGGCGACGGGGGTGCGGGCGAACGCCACGTGCGCCCCGGCCGGCACCAAGTATTGGGCGCCGGTGACTCGGGCCAGCTCCAGGCCGCCGGTGACGTAGTCGTTGTGCACGTGGGTCTCGGCGACGTACGCGATGCGCACCCTGCGCCGGGCGGCTGCGGCGATGACTTGATCGATGTCGCGCGGCGGGTCGATGACCACCGCCACACTGGGGCCACCGGCCAGGTAACTGCGGTTGCCCAGGCCCTCGAACTCCAGGGTGTCGACGAAGAACACGGCTCACGACTCCTCTCGGATGATTTACCCCGGGGGGTATACGGCACTCACCCTAACAGCTATACCCAGGGGGGTATTCCATCGCGTTGAAGCGCCCTGCTCCAGGCATCCCCTGGCCCCGTGCGGGTACCCGGTGGGGTATAGAGAAATCAGCAGTTCCGCACGGCCCGGGAGTGTCCGTGCCCTACGGCCGCGCCGCATGCGCGTGCCTTGCGTGAGCGGCGGGGCGAGGTCGAGGCGCACCTGGTGGCGGCCTCTGCTGTGGCCCTTGCGCGCCGGACGTCGGGGAGTGGCTGGGGTATGGCCGCCGGTAACCGCAGCTCAGCCGGATTCCGCGGGTGCATGCGAGAAACAGTTGTCATTTGACAACTGTGGTCATGAGGCAACAAAGTGAGCGTGTCAGAAGTGTGCCGGGTGGGACGGCCATGGTTCGCGGAGCACGCTCCGTCTGTGCGTGGCTCGCAGGAATCGGTGGGGGAGGTCGGTTGCTGCGCCGTGCTGCTCAGGCGGTCTGGCTGCCGCTTTCCTCGGTGTTCTCGTGTATCTGGGTCCGCACCACCGCGCAGAATGCCTCCAGGCCGTGCAGCAGCGCGTGCCGGTCGGCCGGGGACATCCGGTCCAGGACGTCCTGGACTGTCCGCTCCCTGCGCTCTCGCAGGTCCGCGAGGAGGGCCCGGCCCCGGCTGCTGAGGCGCAGGCGAACTTCGCGTCTGTCCGTCGGGCTGACCTCGCGTTCGACCAGCCCCGCGGCGTGGAGCCTGTCGCACAGCCGGCTGGTCGAGGGCGGTGTGGAGGCGAGAAGGGTGGCCAGGGTGCGCAGGTTGATGTGTTCGTGGTGCTCGAGGATGAGCAGCACGCGCATCTGGGATACGGATGCCGGCGCGGTCGAGGCTCGGCCCCACAGGACTTCCAGCAGCTCCGCGGCCGTGGCAGTCACACGGGCGACCTCGTTCGGCTTTCGGCGGGGGTGGAAGGCAGTCACGATCACACTCTCGCAGGCACTGGAAAGGACGCCAGCGTACTCGGCGCACGCAACGGTTAGAGATGACTTGGAACACCGGCACAGCCGATCGGGCGCCTACGCCGTACGGGCGACCGCTGTGGCCATCCGGCGACAGATTGGTGTATCGACCATCGTGAACAGATATGTGGCCGCTGAGCGTGCACTGCGTACAGCGGCGCCCCATGAATTGCTCACCGCCGTGCGCGGCGTCCTCACCGAGCAGTACGAGGCCGAGACCGTCGAGCTGTTCATGGCGGACTACGGGCTGACGGTGCTGCAACCCGTGTCGGTACTCCCGCACACCTTGGAACCGGTGTCGATCCACAACAGCCCAGCCGGTCGTGCCTTCGCCTCCCAGGCGCCATACGTCGAAGCCCTGTCGAGCCGTGCCTCGGCGCGCGCTCACCTGCCCGTGAGCGTACGAGGGGATCGCCTGGGCGTGCTGTCGGTATCGCTGCTCCGCGACCAAGTGGACGCTTCCCTGGTGGAGCTGACCGACATCGCCGAGGTGCTGGCCCACGAGCTGGTCGTGGCCGAGCGGGACACCGACCTCTACCTGCAGGCCCGGCGCAAGGACCGCCTGACCCTGGCCGCCGAGATGCAGTGGCAGCTGCTGCCCGGCCGCTCCTGCTCCAGCCCCGAGTACGAGCTGGGTGCGCAGCTGGAACCGGCGTATGCGATCTTCGGTGACAACTTCGACTGGTCCGCGACGGCCGACCGGCTCATGCTCTACGTGACCAACGGCATGGGAGAGGGTATAGAGGCCTCCCTGCTGACCAACCTGGCCATCAACGCCCTGCGTAACGCCCGCCGCGCCGGCATCTCCATCGACGACCAAGCGGCACTGGCCGACCAGGCGGTGTACGCGCACTACCGGGGCCGCTGTTACCTGTCGGTGCTCATGTTCGACTTCGACCTGGCCACCGGGCGCGCCTCGGTGGTGGACGCCGGCTCGCCCCAGCTGCTGCGCCTGCGCGGTGGCATCGTGGAAAGGGTCTCCTTCGAAGCGCAGTTGCCGCTGGGCATGTTCGAGGAGACCGACTACGTCGCCCAGGAGTTCCGGGTCGAGCCCGGGGACCGTCTGGTCTTCGTCAGCGACGGTGTGTACGCCGTTGCCTCGCCGCGAGGTGAGGCCTACGGCGAGGCCGCCTTGAACCGGGCGATCCAGTCGACCCGGCTGCTCCCGGCCGCCGAGGTGCCCCGGGCCATCCTGCGTGAACTGACCGGCCACCGCGGCCGGCCCGCCCCGGAGGACGACGCCCTGGTGGTGTGCCTCGACTGGCACGGCCGCTGATACCCCCTTCCGGGTCCCTTCCACAGGGCTGCCGGGGTCTTCCCGTGCGTTCGGCCATTGTTCGCGGCGCGTACCCGGCGCTAATGTTTGCCGCATGACAACAATTGCTTGATGTCGCCCGAGTGGGCAGGCCGTCAGGTTCGTGTACGAGGAGAAGATGCAGGTGTCGGAGCAGGACCCGGCCGCAGGGCCGGCCGCGCGCAAGGTGGGCGAATTCCTCCGGTCCAGGGCAGAGCAGATCGCCCAGCGCTGGGCTGACGCTGCCTTGTTCCGCACCGTGTTCACCGTGTCCCGGGACGAAGCGGTGGAAGCGTGCAAGGCCGTGGTCGAAGCCCTGGCCGAGGTGGCCGCCACCGGCCGGCCGGACGACATCACGGCCCCCGGGTTCCACGCGGTGCGCGAGCAACTGGGCCGCATGGCCGCCACCCGGGCCCGCACCGGCTCCACTCCGGCGCAGGTGGCGGGAGAGGTGGCGGATCTGAGCCGGCCTGCCGTCACGCTGCTGCGGGGCGAGTTCGACGATCCGGCCGGCGGCCAGGCGCAGGACTGCGTGCTGGCTCTCACCGTGCTGATGGGTACGCTGCGCCTGGTGGTGATGGAGACCACCCTCAGCCAGGGCCAGGAACTCATCGAACGCCAGCGCCAGCAGCTGCTGGAAGTGGCCACTCCGGTCATCAAACTCTGGGAAGGCATCGTCGCGGTCCCGCTGATCGGCACCCTGGACAGCGCCCGCAGCCAGGTCGTCATGGAGTCCCTGCTGGACGCCGTCGTCGCCGAGCGCGCCCGGTACGCCATCCTCGACATCACCGGTGTGCCCACGGTCGACTCGCTGGTCGCCCAGCACCTGATGAAGACGGTGGCCGCTGCCCGGCTGATGGGCGCCGAGTGCATCGTCTCCGGAATCCGGCCCGCGATCGCGCAGACCATCGTCCACCTGGGCATCGACCTCGGCAACGTCGTGACCCGGTCTTCACTCGCCGACGCCCTGGCCCACGCGCTGCGCCGGCAGGGCAGCGCCGTCCCGCCCGGCACACCGGCCGCGAGTCTGGCGCCGTGACCTCCCGGGAGCAGGACCATACGCCCCGGGTACCCGTGCTGATGCTCGGACAGACCCTCCTGGTCACCCTGCAGGGGGAGCTGCAGGACGCCGTCGCCGGGCAACTGCAGGACGACATCGTCAGCCGCATCGCCGCCGGCCCGGTGACGGGCGTCGTGATCGACATAACCGGCGTGGACATCGTGGACTCCTACCTGGGCCGCGTGCTGGCCGAGATCGCTTCCAGCGCCCGCCTGATGGCGGCCCGCACCGTCCTGGCCGGCATGCGCCCCGCGGTCGCGATCACCCTGGCCGAACTGGGTCTGACCCTGCCCGGTCTGCGCACCGCCCTGGACGTGGGGCGGGCCCTGGCGCTGCTCAGCCACAGCCCTCCTACCGGCTCGCCGCCTCATCCCGGGAGGGCGCACCATGCAGACCTCTGCTGACACGGCGACCACCAGGCTGCCGATCGGCTCGGACGCCGATCTGGCATGGGTGCGGCAGAAGGTGCGCCAGACTGCAACCGACAGCGGCTTCAGCCTGGTACAGCAGACCAAGCTCATCACCGCCGCCAGCGAACTGGCCCGCAACACCCTCATCCACGGAGGAGGCGGGCAACTGGACATGACCGTCCTGCACGGTGGGCTGCGCCTGACGTTCACCGACTCCGGTCCCGGCATCCGCGACATCGAACAGGCGATGACTGACGGCTTCACCACCGGAAACGGCCTAGGCATGGGCCTGAGCGGGGCCAAGCGCCTTGTCCAGGACTTCAGCATCGAAAGTCAACCCGGCCAGGGCACCACCGTCACCGTCACCGCCTTGGCCACCCCCATGCCCCATCCCCGCCCGGAACACGGATGAGCGGGGCCGGGGACATACCGCCGTGTACGACTCCGTACCCGTGCACGATGTGCGCCTGGCCCCAAAGTCCGCCGGCACCCGAACCCGCCTCGGCCCCCACCGCATCCGCCACAGCGGGCTGCACGGCCGCTGGGCACCGGCCCACGACACCGCACCATCCCGGCGCGGGCTCGCGCGTGTGGCCGCGGCCACCATGCGGGACGCCGGCGGCGCCACCCGCTTCCTGCGTCACGACACCCGTGCGGCTCTGCCGGCCCCCGAGCGTCGGGTAGGCACCCATGACCCGCACTCCTGACAAGTGGACGATCGTCTCGGCCACTGACGCGGCCCACGCCCGCATCGCGGCAGCCCGTCTCACCACTGCCTGCGGTGTTCCCCTCGTCGATCGCGCCTGCTTCCTGACCACGGTCACCAGCACACTGCGGCAGTGTCTTGAGCATGGCGGAACCTGGGAACTGCGGCTGCGCACGCACCCCGGGACCGACGGGCACAGCCGCGTCGAAGCCACGGTTCGCCCAGCCCACGCTGCACCGAGCGGTCAGCGCATCTGGCAACTTTCCGTCCCCGCCCTCGAATGCGCGACGGCAACCGCCGCGGCGCCGGCGCACCTCGACACCGCGGCTGTCGCCGAGGGCATCCTGGCCGCGGACGAGGACACCGCCGAGCTCCTCGACCGCCTGGACGCACAGCACGAACTGGTCCGCTCCCACCGCGACGAGCTCCACCGCACCAACCAGGGCGTCCTGGCCCTGCACGCCGAACTGGACGCCGCCGATCACAGCCAGCGCGACCTGCTGGCAGCCGAACAGACGGCGCGGGCACAGGCCGACAACGCCCGGCGCCTGCTGACCTTCCTCGCCGACGCCAGCGACGCCGTGACCACCTCTCTCCATCATGAGGAGATCATGCGCCGCCTGCCGGGCCTCCTCGTCCCCCGTCACGCCCGTCACACCGACGTCTGGCTCTTCGACGACGAGCGCGGCGTACACCACGCGCACCGGCCGGCCGCTGCCGTGGGGGCGGCGCGCACCGGCCGGCCGCAGCACGCCGCCGCACACCCCGGCAATTTGCCCGGCGTCGATGACCTGCCGTCCTCAGCGTCGGACCGCGACCATCCGGTGCTGTGCGTGCCACTCATCGGCCGCGGCCTGCTGGGGGTGCTGACCCTCACCGCACCCGGCACCCGATTCGACCCCGACGAGGCGATCGTGCTGATCGAGCTGGCCCGTCGCACCGGCATCGCCCTGGACAACGCCCGCCGCTACGAACGGCACCGCGACACAGCGGAAGCACTCCAGCGGGCTCAGCTCACCGACCTGCCCGCCACCCCTGATGTTCTCCTGGCAGCCCGCTACCTGCCCGCCACCCGCGGCCTCAACATCGGCGGCGACTGGTACGACGCCTTCCTGCAACCCGACGGCAGCCTCATCACCGCCGTCGGAGACGTCTCCGGACACGGCCTGCGCGCGGCCCTGGTCATGGGACAACTCCGCACCGCGCTCCGCGCCTACGCCATCGAAAGCGACACCCCGGCCGGCATCCTCACCCGGTTGCACCGCCTGGTGCGCACCCAGGAGCACGACCTGTACGCCACCGCGGTGATCGCCTCCTTCCGCCCCGGCGATCCCAATGTCCTGTGGGCCTCCGCCGGGCATCCTCCCGCCCTGGTGCGCGATCCAGCCGGCGAAGTCCGGGCCCTGGACGACAAACCCGGCGCCATGCTGGGCGTCCCTCTGCCTTACGAGCACCGGGACCACACCGCCGTCCTCCCGCCGGGCTCGGCCCTGGCCCTGTACACGGACGGACTGGTCGAGCGCCGCACCCACGGCATCGACCCGGGCATCCACCGGCTCGGCCAGGCCCTGGCCGCGCTGAGCCGGACCGAACTGGAAAGTGATCCGGACGCGGCGGCCGAAGCACTGTTGAAACCGCTGCTGCACGACTCCGGACGGGAGGACGACATCTGCCTGCTGTTGTGCGCCAGGACCTGACACCTGCGCCCCTGCGCAGGGACCGGAACACCCGGACGGCAACCTGTGCCCTTTGTGCCCTTCGATCGATCCACCGCCGGGCCGGACCGCGCTAGCGTGGGTACCACCGGCGGGGAGGCGGAAACCATGAACACTCCAGAACCAGTCGCATCCGCGGAGAGTCTGCTCCGTGCCGCTCCGCCCCATCTGCTGGTCGCCACGGCCCACCGCCTGCTGGCCGACAGGCTCCGTGCCCAGGAAGTGACCTTGCTGCTGGCCGACTACAGCCTGTCCGTCCTGCAGCCGGTTGCCCACCTGCCCCACACCGGCGACCCGGTGCCGGCCCACGACGGTCCGGCCGGGCGTGCCTTCGTCAGCCAGATGCCGGTCGTCGAAGTCACTCGCGACCCGGCCCGCCAAACCGTGTACCTGCCCCTCACCGTGCGAGGCGACCGGCTGGGAGTGCTCTGCGTCGGCATGCCCACCAACGCCGTCGACCCCGCCATGGTGCTCCAGCTCGGCGACTTCGCCACGGCGCTCGCCCACGAGGTCGCCACCGCGGGCCGCGACACCGACCTCTACCTGCAGGCCCGCCGCACCCGCCGCCTCACCCTCGCGGCAGAGATGCAGTGGCAACTGCTCCCAGGTCGCGGCTGCGCCCGTCAGGAGTACGTAGTCGGAGCCCACCTCGAGCCCGCCTACGCCATCGGGGGGGACAACTTCGACTGGTCCACCAGCGCAGACCACCTCACCCTTACCGTCACCGACGGCATGGGCCAGGGCATCGACGCCTCCCTCCTCACCAGCCTGGCCGTCGGCGCCCTGCGCAACGCCCGCCGCGCCGGCCTGAGCCTCGCCGACCAGGCGTGCCTGGCCGACCAGGCCGTCCACGCCCAGTACGCCGGCAAGGTCTACGCCTCCACACTGCTGCTGCATTTCGCCCTCGACACCGGCACCGTGCACGCCGTCGACGCGGGATCCCCCCAGCTCTATCGTCAGCGCGGCTCGACCATCGAACAGATCACCCTGGATGCTCAGCTCCCTCTCGGCATGTTCGAAGAGACCCTCTACGAAGAACAGACATTCCGGATAGAGCCAGGCGACCGCCTTGTCGTGGTCAGCACCGGCGTGCACGACACTCGCTCCGCCGACGGAGGCCTGTTCGGCGAACGCGCCCTGCGCCAGACGCTCAGCGCCACACGGCCGGCGCCTCCGCACGAAGCCGCACGCTCCGTGGTGGCCGGCCTGATCACGCACTTCGGCAGCAAAGACCTCCCAGCGGATGCCGCGGTGGTCTGCCTCGACTGGAAGGGCCGCGAGGGCGAGGCTGCACGCCACCCGCTGCCCGAGCGGTAAGGCCGCGCCGTGCTCCGAGGCTGACCACCCCGGTCGCAGACCGGTAGGCATCGCAGGTGGCTGACCCGCTGTACGGTGTGCTTCGGCTTGCGGGCTTGTCACGAGGAGGGCGTTCCTCCCCACACGCCATTGCGTCGCGCGAGCTCATGGCCCGTGAGGAACGCCTTCATGCCCCTGCTGAGAAGTGCGAGTTCAGACGCTTTCATCCCGGCCAGAACCTCTGCGAGAGCCCGCGACCGCCGCGCCGCCACATCTTCGAGAACGTGCCGGCCTTGCACCGACAGGGCAAGTCGCACCTCTCGACGCTTACGGGGGTGCCAAGCCCGCTCCAGCAGGCCCGCTGCCTCCAGCCGATCACACAAGCGGCTGGCGGCGGGGAGCCCTATCTCCAGGTGCTCGGCCAGAGCGGTGAGGTTCAACTCGGCAGCCGACTCAAGGGCACGCAGAGCCCTCAGCTGATGCAGGGACAACCGCACCAGAGCGCCCTGGGCGGCCAATGACCACAAACTCGTCAAGCAGTCCACCGCGTCAGCGATATCCCGTGCGACAGCTTCCGGGCTGTCGCACGGTCCCGTCGCGTCGGGGTCGCCGGGCCCGCTGGGGTAGGTCACGAATCCATCTCTCCCATGTACTGCCGCGCAGCGGTTGTCCCGCCCATGTAATCGCTGTACCCGAAGAGCCGCTCAGCAAGCAGAGGGGCCCTCTCGCGCCGAGTGGGACGCGGTCCGGTGCAGCCTGCGGCGGTGTGTGGCGGGTCGTAGCTCGACGCCGAGAGCGTGCGGCGCAGACCGGCACGGGTGGCGGCAACCTCTCCTTCGGCTGCAACCCCGCCGCACCTGCCGGTGGCGGCCTGGACGCGGGTGACGCCGCCGTGACTGCATGGGGCGCCGTCGCTGGCAGCGACCCGCCGTCGGCGCGGGCGGGTCGGCTGGTGGCGCTCCATGCCTCGGCGTCGGATACGGCACCGGCGAACCGATGCCGTACGGCGAGTTCCACGGTTTCAGCGAACCCTGCCGGGTCTGGTCCGGGCGTCACCCCTGCCCCTCCATCGACCGTCACCGTGCGCTCCGCCCCACCCCCGGCTCGCCCCACCGGCCGCACTCGCCAGCTACTAAGTGATACCGTATAGTGGTACTCGTTGTTGCAGAGTACTGCTCTGTGGGAGAGGACCCGCGGTGGACGATCTGACGGAGATGCTGAAAGGCACGCTCGAAGGGTGTGTGCTCGAGATCATCGACAGGGAGGAGACCTACGGCTACGCCATCACGCGGCAGTTGAACGAGCTCGGCTTCACCGATGTCGTGGAGGGGACGGTGTACACCATCTTGCTGCGGCTGGAGCGGAACAACCTCGTCCAGGTGGTGAAACGGCCATCGGGGATGGGGCCGCCGCGCAAGTTCTACTCGCTCAACGACGCCGGACGCGAAGAGCTGGCGAGGTTCTGGACGAAGTGGCAGTACCTGTCATCGCGGATCGGCAAGCTCAAGGAGGGCTGGGCATGAACTTCTGGGAAAAGATCACCGGCAGCGATCTCGCGCGGGAATGGAAGGCGTTCGACACCCGCGCGCAAGCCCTTCCGGACGATCACCGGGCGGCGTGGGAGCAGATCAAGGTTCACCTGCTGCCCCACGGGGACTTCACCGGCCGCAACCTCATGCCGCTCCTCGACGCCGCCTTGGCGCTGCTCGAGGATGCGGCGGCCGAGAGGCAGAGCGCCCGAGAGGTCCTCGGCGAGGACATTCCCGGCTTCTGCAGGGCGCTGGCCGGCGGAGAAGGCGCTCGGACGTACCGCGACCGGTGGCGCGAGCAGCTGAACGACAGCGTCGCCAGGAAACTGAACCGGCTGGGAGGCTGACATGGGCATCCAGGACATCATCGAGGGCAAGAAGCAATGGCGGACCCACATGGCCCGCGTCAATGCACTCCCGCCCGACTACCGGATCGTCTACAAGGAGATGCAGAAGTACCTGTTCAAGGTCGGACCGGTGGACCTGCTGGACGGGCCCCTGCTCCCTGGGATCGTCGACTTCTTCGAAGAAGGCGTGGCCGCCGGAAAGGGCGTGCTGGAACTCATCGGCAGCGATGTCGCCGCCTTCTGCGACGGCCTCGTCGCGGAATCCCGCACCTACGCGGACCTCTACCAGGAGTCCATCGATCGGGATTCCGGCACGGCTGGCTAGCAGCACCGGGAGTCCCACTGAGCGGGCGATGCGGCCCCACGTGCCGTGCGTTTGGCCCGGCGCCCGCGCGACCAAGCGCCGCTGACGGTCGAACCGTAGCCGTCGCCGATCCGTGTCCACAGGGGTGGCCGGGGTGGGGTGGCCGGCGGTCTCGGACCCGCCGGAACATCCCGGGCGGCTCCTGCCCTCATGCACAGCATCCGCACCCAGTCCTTCACCACACGGTTTCAGCCGCCCACGTGGATGCCGGGGCGGCGGTCGGGGTCTGGTTCGTGGCTGCGGATGATCTCGCGGGTGACCGGGGCGGTGTCGCCCCGGCCGAGGAGGAAGTAACGGAACATGTGCTTGAGCGGGCTTCCCTCGGCCCAGGCGAAGTAGCAGTGCGGCCGCACCCCGGTGGCATCGCGCAGGGCGAGCAGGATCGCGGCGATGGCGTTGGGCGCGGCCGGGGCCTCGGCGCGCAGGATGCGGTGGCCGCCGACTTCGACGCCGTGGACGGTGAGGGTCTCACTGAAGTCGGACGGGTCGACCACGTCGATCTCCAGGAAGAGCACGTCGGCGAGGCCCGGGACCGGGTTGGTGCCGCGCTGCTCGCGTTCCTTGGCGGCGTATTCGGCTTCGTCGCCGGACTGCCGGCGGTTGGCGATGATGTTGATGGACTGGTCGTGGGCGAGGGTGTCGGCGATGAACCGGCGTGCGCTCTCGTCGAAGACGAGACGGTCGGCGCGCAGTTCGGTGGTGCGCGCGACGCGGGAGATCAGCGAGACGATGACGATGCCGAGGATGAAGAAGCCGGAGATGGCGATGCCGTCCGGTTTGTCGATGATGTTGGCGCCCAGAGCGTAGAGGAGCACTGCGGTGAGCAGGCCGAAGCCGACGGTGGCCGAGCGCCGGCGGCCGCGGGCGACGAAGACGGTCACGGCGAAGGCCCCCGAGACCATCATGGCCAGGATCCCGGTGGCGTAGGCACCGGCCTGGGCATCGACGTCCGCATCGAACGCGATGGTGATCAGTACACACAGGGCGGTGTAGACGAGGACGACCGGGCGCACCGCGCGTCCCCACTCCGGGGCCATGCCGTAGCCGGGAAGGTAGCGGGGAACGATGTTGATCAGGCCGGCCATCGCGGACGCACCGGCGAACCACAGGATGAGGATGGTGCTGATGTCGTAGACCGTGCCGAACGCTTCTCCGACGTGCTCGTGGGCCAGCCACGCCAGCGCGCGGCCGTTGGCCGCGCCGCCCGGCTCGAACTCGTCGTGCGGGATGAGCACGGTGGTGACGAAACTGGCGGACAGCAGGTAGACGCTCATGATCACCGCAGCGGTGGTCAGCAGCCGGCGGGCGTTGCGGATCCGCACACGCAGGCGTTGCTCGTCGTCGGTGCCCTTGGCCGCGATCAGCGGCATCATGGACACGCCGGTCTCGAAACCGGACAGGCCCAGCACCAGCAGCGGGAAGGCCAGCAATGCCGGGCCGGCAATGTCACCGAAGCCGCCCCCGCCCCCGGCGAGCGCGTCGGTCCAGGCCGACAGCGCGCCGTCGGTGGTGAACACGTGGACCATGCCGATGGCGATGACGACGGCGTTCAGCACCAGGAACACGGCGACCAGCGGGATGGCCACACTGACGGCCTCGCTGAACCCCAGCAGGAAGACACCACCCAGAACCAGCAGGAGCGCCACGGTCAGGGCGACCTCGTGACCGTGCAGCGCGGCGGGGAAGAAGGGGTTCTCCACCACGTGGACGGATGCGTCCGCCGTGGACAGAGTGATGGTGATGATCCAGGAGGTGGCCACGAACCCGAGCAGGACCAGTACGAACAGCTTGCCCCACCAGAACGGCAGCAGATCCTCCAGCATCGCCACCGACCCCGCCCCGTGAGGGCTCTGCTTGGCCACCTTCCGGTACATCGGCAGCATCCCCAGCAGCGTCAGCGCCACGATCAGCAGCGTCGCAAGCGGCGACACCGCCCCGGCGGCGAGCGCGGCGATCGCCGGTACATAGGCCAGGCTGGAGAAGTAGTCGACTCCGGTCAGGCACATCACCTTCCACCAGGCATGCGGCTCAGCATGCGCTTCGCCGGCCGCCGGCCCCACCGGCTGGACCTGATGCCGCAACAGCCACCGCGCCGCCTTGCCCGTCGGCTGCGCCCGCAAAGCGGGACTGTCCACCACCTCCGGCATCACCGGCCGGCCGGCGTCACCCATGTACCCCACGCCCTTCCCTGTCTCCCCTCGGATGCATCGCTGGGACCTCATCTGGCGGAGGTACCACACAACGATCATCGAGTATGCGTCCTTGCTGTTCCCGCCACCACTACCCGGACAGGTCTGCTCCAGCGGCATTCTCATTAGCACCACCGGAGGCGGCGGTGTCCCCAGGGGGAGTGGGTGACGGAGCCACGGGCGGATCGGCGCCCCTGGCCGGCCCGCAGGCGTCCGGTGCCGTCGGAGGCCAGTTGAGCTGTTGACGCAGCGCAGTTGTTCCGCGGCAGTCCCGCAGTGCATCGGTACAGCGATGGGCATGGGAACGGCCATGGCCGTCGGCCTGCTGCAGTGACGTCCGGGACTGCACCACGGTGCGTGCGCCCGCGACAGAGCGGGGCCGGTTTGCCGACGCGTTCGGAGTGACCGTATCGCTCTGGTCATCGTTCACTGGCATGTGAAGACGACCACGATGATCCATGTTGTAGCTGCCGTCTGCGTGACGGTGGCCGCAACGACGGCCGCGGCTCCCTCGAACTCCGCTTCCGTAGCACCTACCGCTCGACAGGCCGCCGACGAAACCTGCACCCCGGAGTCGGACAGCTACAGTTCCGACCGATGGACCTCAGCGCGTTGGCAGGCCTGTCTCGGCACCTACGGCGGGCCTCACGGGTCCTTCCAGGCGAAGTGCTGGCGTGGACAGGCCATCGGCTGGAGCCAGATGAACTGCCACGTCTCAGGACAGTTCGAGATCCGTGACGGGCAAGGGAACCCGGTGAAGAGCGGTGGTTTCGGTCTGGTCTACAACGGGCTGATCGACGAGCCCACCGTGACCACCAACGCGTTCCGCTTCAACTGCGACGGAAGGAGCCACGGCCAGTTCACTTTCAAGACCTTCAACACCAAAGCGAAACTGACGGGAAGCTACAGCCACTACAAAGCCGCCGATATCCCCGACGCCACAGTCACGCATCCCATGTGCTGAACGGGCCATCGTGCTCCCGGGCCTGTGAGTGATTCCCCTGGCTGCGGTGTGGGGCGCTGCCGGGCGTGCGCCCTTGTCCGCACAGGGCTGAGCCTGCGAGAGCCGAAGTTGCTCTGCCGTCAGCGACGTGACTGCCGGCCTGTCAGGATCGGCGGGATCCGGGATCCGGGACCCGGTACGGACAGAGGTGCCGCTGGCCGGACGGTGTACGTCCGCAGGCGTGCCTACGCGCCTGCCAGGCTCGGGGAGGTTCGAAGATGAGTGACGTCGTCAGCGACGAGCATGAGTTCAAGCGCGATCTGGTGGCCGCATCTGCTGCGCACTGGAGGGTACGGGTGTCCGCACGCGCATGGGGACCACGATGGAACACAGCAGTTCCACCGACGTCCTGCTGGCCGTGATGCTCAACGGGTTCGCCCGGCACGCGGCCGGGCAGCCCCTGTCGGACCTGGAAGCCGTCTTTACGAACGTCTTCTCCCACGCCGGCTTCACTGCCGGCGAGCTCAGCGAGATGGGGCAGGCCTTCTCCGACGCGGAGCCGGAGGTCCGCGAGCGGCTGTTTCCCGGGCGTTTCTCCGCTCTGGGCGCAGAGGGAGCGCATCCCGACCAACCACCGAGCCGACGCCAGCCTGGGCGTCAGCTGCAGCTCCGCGAGTTGGCGCAGTGCGAGATGTGTTGCACTCGATGCAATACGGCAACCTGAGCCCGCAGTGAATCCCTGCCGACGCGCAGACGCCCCAGCACATGGAGGGCCGGCCGCAGTCCCAGTACAGACACAGCAGGCGTCCGTCCGGCAGAGCCAGGGGCCGGGAGGCCGAGTCCGTTCGCATGAATCCTCGCGGCGGACCGGACATGCGCAGTGCGGAGTCACCGTGGAAGCCGCCCTGGCACGCCGACGCCGTCGGCTGGTGCGACGGCGAACTCCGCTGGCAACGGCCACTGCCCGGCGACCCCGCGCCAGCCCGGCTCGTGGCGGTGACATCCGCCGGCCGGACGGGTCGGGCACTGGACACCGCCGGGCCTGTCGGACCGGACTGACGCTCACTCCAGGCCGGAAACCCTGAAGACGGCGTGGGCTGTCTCGCGGTGCACGCGTTCCGAGAGGCGCCGCAACGCGGTCGCGCCGCAGAGCAGGGAGCCGTCTTCGGCGGCTTTCCGGGCCCCCCGCTCCAGGCGGAGCCACAGCTGCGGGTGGCGCACCAGAACCTTGGGGTCGATCTCCGCACGGCCACCGAGGCAGTCCCGCAGCACGAGACGCTGGGAGACCCCGTCCAGGCAGCGGACCGACACCAGGAGATCGGTCCGGACCCGGTGTACACGGACCAGACCGCGCGTGGTCAGCCAGTTGCCGGCCACCGACACGCGCTGCGGATACAGCACGGCGTAGAGCAGTCCGGCGAGGCCGCACCACAGCAGAGCCCGCCAAGGAGTGATCAGGCCGGAGCCCCAGTCGAGCAGGAGCAGGAAGACCAGCAGCAGTCCGGCGCAGCAGGCCGCGCCCCGCAGTTCCTGTACGCGTTCGAGGTCGTTCGTCGCTTCACCAGTTCCGCCGGGTTCCTTCGCCCGTGCGTCGAGCTGTCCCCCGGGTGCATCGTCACGGCGTCCCATGGAGCGGACGCTAGTGCGCCGGGACTGCGGCTTGGCGCGCCTTGACACGGCTCTGACGGATACCGAACGGCATCCTGCCCCGACGCCCGGTCGCCCCCGAGCGGCCGGCCAGTCGCGTCGAAGGGCTCGGCCGTCGTCTTGTCGCCCGCGTGTCAACATCCCGTCAAAGTCCACTGTCCGGACGCGAAGAAGGCGCAAGGACCGATCGGACGCGACGGGTACAGGTCAGAACCTGGGTGCACCCGAACATTGAATGAAGGGGCACTCTCCCATGTCCGTAGTGACGACCAAGCCTGACGCCGTACCCGCCGGAGAGGAACCGCCCGATACCGGTGAGCGCCACCGGCTGACCTCCCTCACCGGCCTGGCCGCCCTGTCCCTGGACGCCATGGCGTCGGTGGCCTACGGGCCCGAGGCGATCGTCCTGGTACTGGCCGCCGCCGCGCACGGCCTGGGCTTCACCCTGCCGGTCACGCTGGCCATTGCCGTGCTGCTGGCGGTGCTGGTCGCCTCCTACCGGCAGGTGATCGCTGCCTTCCCGGACGGGGGCGGCTCCTACGCCGTCGCCAAGGCTCACCTGGGCCCGCGCACGAGCCTGGTGGCCGCCGCCTCGCTGGTGCTGGACTACGTCCTGAACGTAGCCGTCGCTGTCACCGCGGGTGTTGCCGCCCTGACCTCGGCCTTTCCCGCCCTCTATGACGACCGGCTGGGGCTGTGCCTCGCTGTGCTGGTGCTGATCACGGCGGTGAACCTGCGCGGCATCGTGGAGTCGGCGAGGGCGTTCATCGTGCCGACCGCCGTCTTCGTCGGGTCGATCCTCGCGCTCATCGTCGTCGGGCTGTTCCGGTCGGAGCCGGTGAGCACGGCGACCGCGGCGGGCCACGCCTCCGCGCTCGCCGACGACGCCACCACCGTGGGCGCCCTGCTCCTGCTGAAGGCGTTCGCCTCGGGCTGTTCCGCTCTCACCGGCGTCGAGGCCATCGCCAACGCCGTTCCCTCCTTCCGCGTTCCCCGCGTCAAGCGCGCCCAGCGCGCGGAGGTCGCACTGGGCGCCGTCCTCGGTGTGATGCTGATCGGGCTTTCGGTGCTGATCTCCCGGTTCCACCTCCAGCCGGTCCAGGGCGTCACCGTCCTGGCCCAGTTGGCGGACGCCTCGCTGGGCCACAACTGGGCCTTCTACGTGGTCCAGTTCGCGACGATGATCCTGCTCGCCCTGTCCGCGAACACCTCTTTCGGTGGCCTTCCGGTACTGCTGAAGCTGCTGGCCCGTGACAACTACCTGCCGCACGTCTTCGCTCTCAAGGCGGACCGCCAGGTGCACCGGCACGGCGTGCTGGCCCTGTACACGGTCTCCTGCGCGCTGCTGGTCTTCTCCGGCGGCGACACCAACACCCTCGTGCCGCTGTTCGCCATCGGAGTCTTCGTCGGCTTCACCATCGCCCAGACCGGCATGGTCCTGCACTGGCGCCTGCAGCGCGGCCCGGGCTGGCGGGGCAAGGCGGCTCTCAACGGCTTCGGCGGGCTGCTCACGGGAGTGTCGGCCGTCGTCGTCACCGCGACCAAGTTCGAGGAAGGGGCCTGGCTGATCGTGATCACCCTGCCTCTGCTGGTCGTGGCCTTCCGGACCGTGCACCGTGCCTACGCCCGCATCGGCGAGCGCCTCGGTCTGGGCCGGATCCCCGACGTCCCGCACCGCGACCGCTCGGTCGTGATCGTGCCGGTCTCCTCGATCTCCCGACTGACCTCCGAGGCGCTGACCGCCGCGACCTCCCTCGGCGACGAGGTCCGCGCGGTGACCGTCAGCCACTCCGACCCGGAGGACCGTGCCGCCCTGTACGCGCTGGAGCTTGCCTGGGCGGAGTGGGACCCGGGCGTGCCGCTGGTCCGGCTGGACTGCGAACGCCGCTCGCTGGGTCGTCCCATCGCCGCGTACGTCCGTGCCGTGGGTGCCGCCGAGCCCGGCGCGCGGGTCACCGTGCTGATCCCGGAGACGGAGCCGGAGCGGCTGTGGCAGCGGTTGCTGCAGAACCAGCGGGGCGCGGTCGTCGCGCACGCCGTGCGGAGGGAGACGGACGCGGTGATCTGCCGTCTCCGTTTCCGGCTGCCGTGAGGCCGGACGGGCCTTCCGCCACGGCGAGCTGCTCACCCGTGCGGACCGGGTGCCGTCAGGGTTCCGTCAAAGTCGTGGGCCCGGCCGTAAGGGAGGCGTCAACGACCGGTCTGATCCGGCCACGGATGCGCTTTCCTCGAATCGTCCGTTTCAACCGAACCTCACTCCAGGAGTTCGCGATGGCCGATCTGGCCTTCGTCGTCACCACGATCGCGGTATTCGCGCTGGTGGCCCTCGTCGCCAAGGGGGTGACCAAGCTGTGACCGCCGAGAACGTCGTCGGCCTCGTCGTGGCCGTCTCCCTTCTGGGATATCTCGTCCTCGCCCTGATCTTCCCGGAGAGGTTCTGAGACAAGAGATGGGCCCCGTACTCGCGGGTGTGCTCCAGCTGCTCGCCCTGATAGCGGCACTGGCGCTCGCCTACAAGCCCCTCGGCACCTACATGGCCAAGGTCTACACCTCCGACAAGCACTGGCGTGTCGAGAAGTGGATCTACAAGGGCATCGGTGCCGACCCCGACACACAGATGCGCTGGCCCGCGTACCTGCGCGGCGTGCTTGCCTTCTCCGCCGTCGGCGTCCTGTTCCTCTACCTGCTCCAGCGCCTGCAGGGCCACCTGCCGGGCTCGCTGGGCTTCGCCGCGATCGACCCGGACCAGGCGTTCAACACGGCCGCGTCGTTCGTGAGCAACACCAACTGGCAGTCCTACTACGGCGAGCAGGCCATGGGCCACGTCGTGCAGACGGCCGGTCTCGCCGTGCAGAACTTCGTCTCGGCCGCCGTCGGCATCGCCGTCGCCGTGGCGCTCGTCCGTGGGTTCGCCCGCTCCCGTACCGGTGAGCTGGGCAACTTCTGGTCCGACCTGGTGCGCGGTGTCGTCCGTATCCTCGTCCCGCTCGCCGTCGTCGGCGCGCTCGTGCTGGTCGCCTGCGGCGTGATCCAGAACTTCTCCGGCATCCACGAGGTCGGCCAGTTCATGGGGGGCACCCAGCAGTGGAACGGCGGCGCGGTCGCCTCGCAGGAGGTCATCAAGGAGCTGGGCACCAACGGCGGCGGCTACTTCAACGCCAACAGTGCCCACCCCTTCGAGAACCCCACCCCCTTCACCAACCTGTTCGAGATCTTCCTGATCCTGCTGATCCCGTTCTCGATCACCCGGACCTTCGGCATCATGGTCGGCTCGGTCAAGCAGGGCTACGCGATCCTCGCCACCATGGCCACGATCTGGGTCGGCTTCGTCTCGCTGATGATGTGGACCGAGTTCGCCCACCACGGCCCGGCCTTCGAACTGGCAAACGGTGCGATGGAGGGCAAGGAGGTCCGTTTCGGGATCGGCGGTTCGTCGATCTTTGCGGTGTCGACCACGCTGACCTCGACCGGCGCGGTGGACTCCTTCCACTCCTCCCTCACCGGCCTCGGCGGCGGCATCACCATGCTCGGCATGATGCTGGGCGAGATCGCGCCGGGCGGTGTCGGCTCCGGCCTCTACGGCATGCTGGTCATGGCGATCATCGCGGTGTTCATCGCCGGTCTGATGGTCGGCCGCACACCGGAGTACCTGGGCAAGAAGATCGGCTCCCGCGAGATCAAGCTGGCCGCCTGCTACATCCTGATCACCCCGGCCCTCGTGCTCGTCTTCACCGCCTTCGCGATGGCGCTGCCGACCCCGGCGAACTCCATGACCAACAGCGGTGCGCACGGCTTCTCCGAGATCCTCTACGCCTACACGTCCGGCGCCAACAACAACGGCTCGGCCTTCGCCGGCCTGAACGCGGACACGCAGTGGTTCAACACCACGATCGGCCTGGCGATGCTGCTGGGCCGGTTCCTGCCGATGGTGTTCGTACTGGCGCTGGCCGGCTCGCTCGCCGAGCAGCAGCCGGTCCCGGCGACCGCGGGCACCCTGCGCACCGACAAGCCGCTGTACACCGGGCTGCTGGCCGGCACGATCATCATCGTCACCGGTCTGACGTACTTCCCCGCGCTCGCGCTGGGGCCGCTGGCCGAAGGGCTGGCGTGATGACCACCGACGTAAAGAAGCAGGACTCCATGTCCACTCCCACCCTCGCGCCCCACCAGGACGCACCCACCGGCCACAAGGCTCCAGAGGGCCGCGTGGGCGCGGGCCTCTTCGACCCGAAGCAGCTGGTCAAGCCGCTGCCGGACGCCTTCCGCAAGCTCGATCCGAGGGTGATGGTCAAGTCGCCCGTGATGTTCGTGGTGTGGATCGGGTCCGTGCTGACCACGGCCTTCTCGTTCACGGACCCGGGTGACTGGTTCGGCTGGACCATCAGCGCCTGGCTGTGGCTGACGGTGATCTTCGCCAACCTGGCGGAGGCCGTCGCCGAGGGCCGGGGCAAGGCCCAGGCCGACACGCTGCGCAAGGCCAAGACCGACACGGTGGCGCGCAGGCTCAGTGGTAGCGCCGAGGAGCGCGTACCCGGCACCGAGCTGAGGATGGGCGATCTGGTCGTCTGCGAGGCCGGCGACGTCATCCCCGGCGACGGAGACGTCGTCGAGGGCGTGGCCTCGGTCGACGAGTCGGCGATCACCGGAGAGTCCGCGCCCGTGATCCGGGAGTCCGGCGGCGACCGTTCGGCCGTCACGGGCGGCACGAAGGTCCTGTCCGACCGCGTGGTCATCAAGATCACGACGAGGCCCGGTGAGACCTTCATCGACCGGATGATCAACCTGGTCGAGGGCGCCGCCCGGCAGAAGACGCCGAACGAGATCGCGCTCAACATCCTCCTGGCCTCGCTCACCATCGTCTTCCTCCTGGCCTGCGCCACGCTGCCCCCGCTGGCGGACTACGCGGGCACCCACCTGACGATGGTCGTGCTGGTCGCTCTGCTGGTCTGCCTGATTCCGACCACCATCGGCGCCCTGCTCTCCGCGATCGGCATCGCCGGCATGGACCGGCTCGTCCAGCGCAACGTCCTCGCCATGTCCGGGCGGGCGGTCGAGGCCGCCGGCGACGTCTCCACCCTGCTGCTGGACAAGACCGGCACGATCACGCTGGGCAACCGGCAGGCCGCCGAGTTCGTGCCCGTGCGCGGTACGACCGAGGCCCAGGTCGCCGACGCGGCGCAGCTGTCGTCGCTGGCCGACGAGACACCCGAAGGACGCTCCGTCGTCGTCCTCGCCAAGGAGAAGTACGGCCTGCGCGAGCGCCACCAGGGCGAGCTGGTGGGCGCCGAGTGGATCGCCTTCACCGCCCAGACCCGGATGTCGGGTGTGGACGTCGACGGGCGCAGGATCCGCAAGGGCGCCGCCGGTTCCGTCATCGCCTGGGTCCAGGAGCAGGGCGGCACCATCGCCGAGGACGCCGACGAGATCGCCAACCGCATCTCCGAGGCGGGCGGTACACCGCTGCTGGTAGCGGTCGAGGACGCGCGCGGGGCCCGTGTCCTGGGCGTCGTCCACCTCAAGGACGTCGTCAAGCACGGCATGCGGGAGCGCTTCGAAGAACTGCGCCGCATGGGCATCAAGACCGTCATGATCACCGGTGACAACCCGCTGACGGCCAAGGCGATCGCCGAGGAGGCCGGCGTCGACGACTTCCTCGCCGAGGCCACCCCCGAGGACAAGATGGCGCTCATCAAGCGCGAGCAGGCCGGCGGCAAGCTGGTCGCGATGACCGGCGACGGCACCAACGACGCCCCCGCGCTGGCCCAGGCGGACGTCGGTGTCGCGATGAACACCGGCACGTCGGCCGCCAAGGAGGCCGGGAACATGGTGGACCTGGACTCGAACCCGACGAAGCTCATCGAGATCGTGGAGATCGGCAAGCAACTCCTCATCACCCGGGGCGCGTTGACGACGTTCTCCATCGCCAACGACGTCGCCAAGTACTTCGCGATCATCCCCGCGCTTTTCGCGGCCGTCTACCCGGGCCTGGACAAGCTCAACATCATGGGCCTGTCCTCACCGGACTCCGCGATCCTGTCCGCGGTGATCTTCAACGCCCTCGTCATCATCGCCCTGGTACCGCTGTCCCTGAAGGGCGTGCAGTATCGGCCGGTCAGTGCCGACAAGCTGCTGCGGCGCAACCTGACGATCTACGGCCTGGGCGGCCTGGTCGCCCCCTTCATCGGCATCAAGATCATCGACCTGCTCATCTCCCTCATCCCCGGGATCGGCTGACCGCCATGAACAACTCCGTCACGAACACCGCCCGGCTGCTCGGGGCGGGCCTGCGCGCCCTCCTCGTGCTGACCCTGGTGACCGGTGTCCTCTACCCGCTGGTCGTCACCGGCATCGCGCAGGGGCTGTTCCACGACCAGGCGAACGGCTCCGAGATCAAGGCGGACGGCAAGGTCGTCGGCTCCTCCCTGATCGGCCAGGCGTACAACCTGCCGCTGAAGGAGGGCCAGGAGACCCCGGCACCGGACCTGAAGTGGTTCCAGGGCCGCCCCGCCAACGGACTCGGCACCAACAGCGTCAACCCCCAGTACGAGCTCATCCTGTCCGGCGCGACCAACCGCTCCGGTGACAACGCAGAGCTCATCCGGTGGGTGAAGGATGCCAAGGCGGCCGTCGTCAAGGACAACTCCACCGGCACCTACAGGGTGAGGCCGTCCCAGGTCCCCGCCGACGCGGTCACCTCCTCCGGTTCCGGCCTGGACCCGGACATCTCCCCGCAGTACGCGGACCTCCAGGTCCACCGGGT
Organism: Streptomyces sp. XY006; assembly: GCF_002237655.1. Lineage (GTDB taxonomy): Bacteria > Actinomycetota > Actinomycetes > Streptomycetales > Streptomycetaceae > Streptomyces > Streptomyces levis. The sequence goes on along the minus strand of NZ_NOKT01000023.1, from coordinate 115,473 downwards.
CGCCGAGAAGAACGGCCTGTCCGCCGGCGAGGTGCGGAAGCTCGTCGACGAGCACACCGAGGGCCGCTCCCTCGGCTTCATGGGCGAGCCGCGCGTGAACGTCCTGGAGCTCAATGTCGCCCTCAAGGAACTCGCGGCGAAGAGTTGATGGCGTTACGCGATGTCCTCGGCAGCCGGTGGGTCCCCGGTCCCGCCGGCTGCCGCAGCCGCCACGTCGGGCGGCCCGCTTCCGGGCGTGCACGGCACGACGTACGACAGGGAGAGGCAGACACCCATGACCCGGGTGCTGGTGGTCGAGGACGATCCGCAACTGGTGCGGGCTCTCGTCCTGAACTTGCAGGCACGTCACTACGGCGTGGACGCCGCGCCGGACGGTGTCACGGCCCTGCGGCTGGCCGCCGCACGCCAGCCCGACGTGGTGCTGCTCGACCTCGGCCTGCCCGACATGGACGGTGTGGACATCATCAGGGGCCTGCGCGGCTGGAGCCGGGTGCCGATCCTGGTCCTGTCCGCCCGCCAGGGGTCCGACGAGAAGGTGGCCGCGCTGGACGCCGGTGCCGACGACTACGTCACCAAGCCGTTCAGCATGAACGAACTGCTGGCCCGGCTGCGGGCCGCGGTCCGCCGGACCGAGGACACTCCTGCCGACCCGGCGGCGGCACTCGTCGAGACCGAGGACTTCACCCTCGACCTGGCGGCCAAGAGGGCGGTGCGCGACGGGCAAGACGTGCGGCTGACGCCCACCGAGTGGCACCTGCTGGAGATCCTGGTGACCAGCCCGGGCCGGCTGATCACACAGAAGCACCTGCTGAACGAGGTCTGGGGCGTCTCACAGAGCAGCAAGACCAACTACCTGCGGGTCTACATGGCCCAGCTGCGGCGCAAACTGGAGAGGGACCCCTCCCACCCCCGCTACCTGATCACCGAGCCCGGCATGGGCTACCGCTTCGAAGGCTGAACCGAGGAACGACATGGCACGCGGCACGCTCCGGATCTACCTCGGCGCGGCACCCGGCGTCGGCAAGACGTACGCGATGCTGTCGGAGGCCCACCGTCGCGTCGAACGGGGCACCGACTGCGTGGTCGCCTTCGTGGAGCACCACCACCGGCCGCGCACCGAGGTGATGCTCCACGGCCTCGAACAACTCCCCCGCCGGGAGCTCGCATACCGGGGCGGTATCTTCACCGAGATGGACGTGGACGCCGTCCTGCGCCGTGCCCCCAAGATCGCCCTCGTCGACGAGCTCGCCCACACCAACGTGCCGGGCTCCCGGAACACCAAGCGCTGGCAGGACGTCGAGGAACTCCTCGCCGCGGGCATCGACGTCATATCCACCGTCAACATCCAGCACCTGGAGTCCCTCGGCGACGTGGTCGAGTCGATCACCGGGGTGCGCCAGCGTGAGACCGTCCCGGACGAGGTCGTACGGCGGGCGGACCAGATAGAGCTGGTGGACATGTCCCCGCAGGCGCTGCGCCGACGCATGGCGCACGGCAACATCTACAAGCCGGACAAGGTCGACGCGGCGCTGTCCAACTACTTCCGGCCCGGCAACCTCACCGCCCTGCGCGAACTGGCTCTGCTCTGGGTCGCCGACCGGGTCGACGCCTACCTGACCGAGTACCGCAGCGAGCACCGGGTTTCCGCCATCTGGGGCTCACGGGAGCGGATCGTCGTCGGCCTCACCGGCGGCCCGGAGGGCCGCACCCTGCTCCGGCGGGCCGCGCGGCTGGCCGAGAAGGGCGCCGGCGGGGAGGTCATGGCTGTGTACATCTCCCGCAGTGACGGCCTCACCGCCGCGTCCCCGAAGGAGCTGGCTCTCCAGCGAACCCTGGTCGAGGACCTCGGCGGCACCTTCCACCACGTCGTCGGCGACGACATCCCCGCAGCCTTGCTCGACTTCGCCCGGGGGGTGAACGCCACTCAGATCGTCCTCGGCGTGTCCCGGCGAAGAAGCTGGCAGTACGTCTTCGGCCCGGGGGTCGGCGCCACGGTCGCCCGTGAGTCCGGCCCCGACCTCGACGTCCACCTCATCACGCACGCCGAGGCCGGAAAGGGCCGCGGACTGCCGGTGGCGCGCGGTGCACGCCTGGGGCGCACCCGTGTGATCGGCGGCTGGCTGGCCGGCGTGCTCGGCCCCCTCATGCTCACCTGGCTCCTGAGCAGCGCCGTGCCGGACGTCGGCCTCGCCAACGACATGCTGCTGTTCCTGAGCCTGACCGTGGCGGCGGCGCTGCTGGGCGGACTCCTGCCGGCGCTGGCCTCCGCCGCGGCCGGATCACTGCTGCTGAACTGGTTCTTCACACCGCCGGTGCACACCCTCACCATCGCCGCCCCGCAGAACATCGTCGCCATCGTGGTCTTCGTCGGCGTGGCCGTGGCGGTGGCCTCGGTGGTGGACCTGGCGGCCCGCCGCACCCACCAGGCGGCCCGGCTGCGCGCCGAGTCGGAGATCCTGTCCTTCCTCGCGGGGAACGTGCTGCGCGGTGAAACCGGGCTGGAGGAGCTGCTGGAACGAGTCCGCGAGACCTTCGGTATGGAGTCCGTGGCGCTGCTGGAGCGGATCGGTGAGAAAGCTCCCTGGACCTGCGCCGGCAGCGTGGGGCCCCGGCCCGCCGCGACCCCGGACGAGGCGGACGTCGACGTCCCCGTCGGCGACCACATGGCGCTCTCCCTGCGCGGCCGGGTGCTGCCGGCCGCCGACCGGCGGGTCCTGGCCGCGTTCGCCGCCCAGGCCGCCGTCGTCCTGGACCGCCAGCGCCTCAAGGGTGAGGCGGACCGGGCGGAGGAACTGGCCGAGGGCAACCGCATCCGGACCGCACTGCTCGCCGCCGTCAGCCACGACCTGCGCACCCCGCTCGCCGGCATCAAGGCGGCCGTGACATCCCTGCGCTCCGACGACGTCGAGTGGTCCGAGGAGGACGAGGCGGAACTGCTGGCGGCCATCGAGGAAGGCGCCGACCGGCTCGACCAACTGGTGGGCAACCTGCTCGACATGTCCCGCCTGCAGACCGGCACGGTCACACCCGTTCTCCGTGAGACCGACCTGGACGAGGTCGTCCCCATGGCGCTCGGCGGGGTCCCGGAGGACAGCGTGGAGCTGGACATCCCGGAGACGCTGCCCATGGTCCACGTCGACCGGGGACTCCTGGAGAGGGCCGTCGCCAACGTCGTCGAGAACGCCGTCAAGCACAGCCCACCGGGGGAGAAGGTCCTGGTCTCCGCCAGCGTCCTCGGCGACCGGGTCGAACTGCGGATCGTCGACCGCGGCCCCGGGGTCCCCGACGAGGCCAAGGAACGCATCTTCGAACCGTTCCAGCGCTACGGCGACGCGCCTCGCGGCGTGGGCGTCGGCCTCGGCCTCGCCGTCGCACGCGGCTTCACCGAGGCCGTCCGCGGCACCGTGCACGCCGAGGACACCCCCGGTGGCGGCCTCACCATGGTGATCAGCGTCCCGATGGCCCCCGAGCGGCTCGACCAGCCGGCGGTTCCGGCCGTGGCCGAGCCTTGAGAGCCTGCGATCCGGCAGTGAGTCCCCGCCGGCCCGGCCGTCTGGCCCGCCTCCACCACCCGATTCACCGCGAGGGCACCTCGCGGTGGGCGGCGTCCCGCTCGCCGAGATCGCCGACCACTTCGGCACCCCCGTCTGCGTCCTCGACGAGGCCGAGGTCCGCGACCGCTGCCGCGCCTGCTGAGACGCCTTCCCCGACGCCGAGACCCTGTACGCGGCGACTGGACGACCGAGGAGGGCCTCGGCCTGGACGTCTGCTCCGCCGGTGAACAGGAACTGGTCGTCACCACCGGCTTCCCGCCGGACCGGTCGTGCTGCACGGCAACGCCAAGTCCCCGCGCGACCTGGACACCGCCCTGCGCCTGGGCGTCGGCCGGATCGTCATCGACAGTCTCCATGGCCTCCGGCCACAACCTCGTCGGCCGCCCACCGGTCGTGGCCGTGCGTGAGGGCATCGCGCGCCTCCTCGTCCGCCGGGAGCCACTGGACGACATCCGCAGCCGCGACGTGGGTATCCGGGGCAGGGTCCGTCGAGGCCGGGCCGGGCCTCTTCCTCCCGCCGCGGGCTGGAGGCACCGGACATGGCGAATCGGGCGGGGGACCGGGTGACCGGCCGTGTGGAGCGTGGGGTCTTCGCGGTCGAGGTGGTGGGTGACATCGACAGCGACAACGGCGACTCCTTCGCGTCGCTGTGGGGGGACGAAGCCGGTGCTCTGGGGCTGGAGGTGACCGTGGTCGACCTGTCCCGCGCGGGCTTCGGTGACAGCGGTCTGCTCAACGCCCTCCTGAACGGCCGTGCCCGGCATCTGCGGGAAGGCCGCTCGTTCGTGGTGGCAGGACCGTCGTTGCAGACTGCGGCCAGGCTCTTCTCCATCACGGGAACGCGGGAGTACTTCGATGTCGCCGAGTCGCTGGACCATGCTCTGCAGTGACCGCACAGCCGTGCCGGGCGGAACCGCGCCGTCGCCCGCCCCCGCACCACGGACCTGATGCCTCACGTACGTGCCTCCGCCGCAGGGACGAGTCCGTGGCACTCGGGCCGCTCCGTGCCCGTGATCGTCACCGCCTCGTTCCCCGACGCTGCCACGGGCCGACCGAACACCTCGCCGGTATTCGAGCACGACCACCACATCGGCGCCCGTCATGCGCGGCCGCTGCGAGACCCGCTCCAGGGGCTGCCTGGCCCGCGGCACCGAGATCTGCGACCCACATACTCCGAGTGTGATCCCGGAGGTGACCACCGTGGGCGACAGGCACGACACAAGGTCGTGACCAGCACCCCGGCTTGGTTCATCCCGGTCACCGGAACCTTTCGCCTAGGGAGTACTCCGTCGACGCCCGGGCCGCCGCTTCGGCGCGCTCAGCAGGCAGGTGGCCCGGCAGCACGGCCGGGTGCCGGCCTGGTCGGACAGACCCGGGCCAGGAGCACCCGTCCATGCCGCAAGGGACCGTCTCCCACCGTCACCACCGAGGGGAGGCGAAGGAGGTCACCTGCCGGCACGGCAATCGTGAGCCGGTGGTGCCAGCACTGTCTCACCCCGCGCCCTGCCTCGACGCCACACGCACCACCGGCGGCTGCCGGCCTGTCGTGCAACCCCGCGGCTGAGGCAGCTCCGGACGTCCGCCGGGGCGGCATCGCTGGTCTCCTGTCGGCCTGGCACGATGGATTTTATGGAGTTGATGCCGATTCCATGTCCTGCTGAGTCAATCCCTGACGTTTCCCAGGCGGACGTCTATCGGGCTCTGTGCGAGCAGTGCCGGCAGCAGGGCGTGGTGTTCGTCGGGCTCGAATGTCAGGCCCAGCTGTGGACGATCAAGGCCGACACGCTCACCGCCGACTCGTCCTTCTCCCTCGACGATCACATCGGTGAGGGAATCCGCAGGGTCGTGGCCGAGCTGGTGCGCTCCCGCGAGATCCGCCCCGACTCGCTCGCCGGGCCCGTGTACTACGCGTGGTACGACCTGCACTTCGAACCCAGGAGCCGGGAACTGGCGGCCGGTCTCCACGCGGCCCTGTACGGCGATCTGGGGCCCCTGACCCGTGCCGTGCCCCAGGCACTGTGACCGGCACGTCTCCGCACCGCCGCTTCACGGGTCCGGTACACCCGCCGCGGGCTGTCTCCGACCGCCCCGAGCACCACCTACCGGCCAGTGGGCATCGCCGACCGACTGTGCGGACTGCCGCGCCGGAGGGGCTGCCGGCAGGGAGACCACCGCTCGTCCCGCCGAGGCGGAGGCTCCACTGTGCCGCCGCACCTGCGCATCCGTGGACCCCTCGGGACCGGACCCTGCGTCGGCGTGGCTCGATTCACGAGTACGGCATCCGGCTTACTCCGCTCGACCGGCCCGTCGGCGCCGCCAGGCCGGCGCCGGTGCCCTGACCGCCAGAGCGAAGGGGACGGCCGCGATGATCAGATGCCGCACCGTCCGGCCCTGCGCGAACGTGTGGCGCCCTCAGACCGCGCCGCCGACGGCGACACAGACGCCCCTGGGCCCACGCTCGCAGCCGCCCTCGACGTCCCCCAGGAAACAGGCCGCGGCCGCCATGACGACGGGGACCAGCGGGATCTGCCACCCCCACGACCAGTTCTCCTCATCCAGCGACCACCTGCGCGACGAACGCCCGCCCTTCATTCCGCCCCGTGTCGCTGACCGCCGCGCTCACAGGGCGCGGCCCCAGCCGGCCATGCCTCTCACTGGCTGTCGATGCCGCCTGGCCTGGGCAGGATGCACCAGACCGACTTCCCCTGGCTGTGGGTTCGGGTGCCCCAGCTGGTCGAGAGGGCGTCGACGAGCTGGAGCCCGCGGCCGTTCTCGTCGGTGGGAGCGGCCCGGCGGGGCACGGGCGGCGTTGCGCTGCGGTCGGCGAGTTCGACTGTGAGGGCGGTAGCGGTGAGGTGGAGGGCCAGCGAGAGTTCGCCGTCGCCGTGCCGGAGTGCGTTGGTGACGAGTTCGGTCACGACGAGTGCGGCTGTCTCGGTGAGCTGCCGGGGCACCTGCCAGTCGTGAAGGGCGTGGGTGGTGAAGTGGCGGGCACGCGGTGCTGAGCGCGGATCCGGGGGCAGGCGCACGCCGGTGGTGCGGGCCCCTGGGAGTCGCAGGGCGAGCAGGGTCACGTCGTCGTCGTGCTGTTCGGGCTGGGGGATGAGGGTGCGCACGACGAGATCAGCGGTCTGTTCCAGGGCGCCAAGGGTGTGGTCCGCTTCGGTCAGGCCGGCGTGGAGGGTGTCGGCAAGCAACGCGAGGCGGGCGTCGAGGTCCGCTGCCGGTTCTTCGACGAGGCCATCGGTGTAGAGCAGGAGGGTGCCTCCGGGGGGCAGGGTATGCATCGTCTGGCGGTGGGGAATGCCGCCGACACCCAGGGGGACGCTGATGGGGGCTTCGAGCTGTCGCGGTCTGCGCCCGGGCTCGGCGGCGAGTACGGGCAGATGGCCCGCGCTGCACAGGGTGAGTTGCCCCTGATGCGGGTCCAGGACGAGGAAGCAGCAGGTGACGAGCTGGTCGGGTAGTTCGCAGACGAAGGCGTCGAGGTGGTGCATCAGCCGCTCCGGTTCCATGTCGGCCTTGGCCAGGGCGTGAGTGGCGGCCCTGAGCTGGCCCATGATGGCCGCGGCCTCGATGCCCCGGCCCATGACGTCTCCGATGACGATGCCTGTGCGGTCCTTCTCCAGAGGAATGACGTCGAACCAGTCGCCGCCGACGCCGGTGTCCTGCGCGGAGGGCAGGTAGCGGCGCGCGGTGTGCAGATGGGGCAGGTGGGGCGGGTCGCCCATGAGGCTGCTCTGAAGGGTGTAGGCGACATGCTGCAAGTCGTGGTAGCGCTCGTCGAGTTCGGCTTCGAGACGTCTGCGCCGACTGATGTCGCGGACCGAGAGGCTCATGAGTCGTCCGGCTTCGCCGTTGAGCGTGCCGATGCTCACCTCCACCGGGAAGACGCGTCCTTCAGCGTGCCTGGCCCACACGTCCTTGTCGAAGGTCGCCGGACGGCCCTCGCCCAGCTGTCGGTAGGCCCGTCGGAGCGTGGACAGTCGCACGCGGTGCGAAGCGGGCGCCAGTTGCTCGACCGGGCTGCCGAGGAGGTAGCCGCGCGGTATGCCGAAGAGCCGTTCGGCCTGGGCGTTGGCCATGGCGACGATGCCCTCGCTGTCGGTGATCAGGACGGCGTCGGGCGCGGATTCCAGCAGGTCGCGAAAGCGCTGGTGGGCGCGTTCGGCCTGCTGCCGTGCGGCGGTTCTGGCCGTCTCGTCGACGGAGATCCCGCAGACCGCGTGAGGCCGGCCGTTCTGATCGGGCAAGGGGAAGAGCGTGGTGGAGTAGACGAGCGACCGGTCGTCGAGGGTGAAGTGGTCCACTTTGTGCAGGGCCGACCCCCGGGACAGCGTTTCCGCGTCTGCCGCGCGGGCGGCGTCTGCGAAGTGCGCGGGGAGGACCTCCTGCGTCAGCCGACCCACGATCGCTTCGCGCCGGCACCCCAGCGACCGCGCGAACTCGGCGTTCGCGGCTGTGTAGCGCCCTTCGAGATCCCTGATGAAGACCACAGCCGGTACATGGTCCATGAACTCCTGCAGCCAGCGGACTTCGGCCAGCCGGTGCTGCGCGCGCGTGTGCGCCAGTTCCACTCGGCGGCCGGCTTGTAGCGACAGGAAGCTGGCCGTGAGAAAGACGCACACGTGCCCGGACACGAGAAGGGAGACGCCCAGTCGGGTGCCGTACCAGCCCTGGTCCTGTCCTGCCAGGCGCAGCCAGCCCATCAGTGGTGGCAGGAGGAGGATCGCGGCCGTCATGCGACGGCCGAGCATCCCGGTCGTGCCGGTGTTGCACAGCAGGCCCGCGAACCCCTGCCGTGGGCGGGCGAGGAAGAGGCCGGCGCCCAGCAGGGCCAAGGCGGCCGCGGTGTGCAGTGCCATGCCTACGTAGGCGCCGATCCGGCCCAGCTCCGGCACCCGGTAGGCCAAGCCGTACCAGCGCAGCAGGCCCAGCATGAACACCAGCAGGCCCAGCACCTGCCCGGAGGCGACCAGCGCCTGGCGGCGCAGGCTCAGCAGGAACTGCGCCAACCCGGCCAGGACGAGGGCCAGCGCCGTGTTCGGAGCCATCCGACCCGGTGGAGAGGCGACCTGGGGCAGGTCGTCCATGGTGTCGTCACGAACGAGTAACTCGTCGATGCCGAAGCACCCGCCGCTGACGTACTCCAGAAGGCTCGCGACGCCGATCACGGCACCGGTCAGTGAGGCAACCCGGGCCGTTCTCACACGCCGTGATCCGGGAGACCGGCCCACGAGCAGGGCCAGTCCGATTCCCAACAGGGTGAGCGCGAGTGCGGTGTTCGCCTTGATCCACCCGTCCGGCCCGGGCCAGGCGCCTCGGACCAGGTGGGAGGGGAGAACCCATCCCAGAAGCCCCAGCACCCCGAGGGCGATGGTGAGCCAGGCCAGAGCAGTCACCGCGTGCCGTGTTCTGGTGACGCCGGTGGTGCTGAACGGCAGCCCCGAACGGACCGCCGCGCCCGGTTGTCCAGCTGCCGGAGAGGTCTGCGGGGTGCTTCCAGCCGGTGGGTCGATCATGCCCTCGCTCTTCGTGCTCCGGCACCACCGCCTTGGTCTTCCGTCGTCTCCGCTTACGGGAAGGCGGGTGCCATGACGGACGGCTGAATCTAGGCGAGCGTGGGCATGAGAATGATGCTTTGGCGGATATTGCAAGCTCTGAGTCACTTCGAGGCGGTTCCTGCGCATTGCCCGCGTGTGGCATCGGCCGGCCACGGTGCGCTCTCGGACACGATCTGGGCCAGCCGAACCCCTACGGAGATCCGGATTTCGTGGTCCGGATTCGGGCAACCATGACCAAGGAGGGCGAACGCCGGCCGCGTCCCGCCGTACAGGAGAGCTCCGTGGGAAATCCGAGCAGGCAGCGGGAACTCCCGTCGATGGAGGGGGCCGCCGCTCTCGCGAAGCGCTGCACGCCCTGGTCGTCGAGGATCCCCGACCACGGCGTGGTGTGTGGTGTTGAACTCCTGCCGGCGGCGCCCTACGAGCGGCGATCCCGGCTACGTCAGAACTCATGAGCTCCCCGTTTCCCCGAGTGTTCGACGAAGTGGAGGGGCCCGCCCCCGTCTGCAAGATCTCACCGAGTCCGTCGCGCACGGGCATGCGACCGGCTGTGACCCGTTCGAAGTAGGTCCCGCCATGTCCTCCAGTCCCCCGGGCGCCCGCCCCGAAGCACGGGACCGTCATGACCGACCTCGGCCAGCAGCTGATCGAGACAACGAGAGCGCCGGGCTCGCCGCACCGCGCACCGTCGGTACCCGCTGCAGACCTGTGGAAAGCCGTTCACCGGAAAGAGGACGGGGGAAGCCGCTGACGCGATGGTCGATGAAGTGACGACCGCGCGGCAGGCCAGACGGATGTCCGTCAAAGATGGTCACGAGTGGGCCGGGTTTCTACTCATCTCAGTATGCTCCAGCCGACCTGGGACCTGGTTCGTGCGAAGTTGTCCGGCTGCGGTCGGGACGTGACGATGCCCGGGGAGCGATGGGACAGTTGCGTGATGCCGTCCCGTACGGGGTCTGACTCTTGAGATCTTTGACCGAGGTGTCCAGTCACGGACCTGTCGACTGCCGTTGCGGGATGCTGCCTGCCACCGAGCCACAGGGCGTGTCCCTATAGGGGCCTTGCCGAGTTTCAGGCGCCATCACGGTTCAGACCGCCCGAGCAGGCCGGTGCCATTCACCCAGCACGTCATCACGCGGGAAGGGAACCGCCATGACGACCAGACAGCGCAGCACCTCCTCGAGCACGGATCCGCCTGTTCGGCGCGAGGTCGTCCTGGGTGTGGACACCCACGGCGAGGTTCACGTCGCCGCCGTGGTCTCCCCGCTGGGGGAGGTCATGGGAACCGAGTCCTTTCCGGCAACGGCGGCCGGTTACCGACAACTGCTCGTGTGGGCCCGCAAGCGGGGTGCGGTGCGCCGGGCCGGCGTGGAGGGCACCGGCACCTTCGGCGCGGGCCTGTCCCGTTACCTGCTCGCTCAGCAGATCCAGGTGCTCGAAGTGAACCGGCCCGACCACACGGCCCGCCGTATGCTCGGCAAGTCGGACCCTCTCGATGCGCAGGCCGCAGCGCGAGCCGTGCTCAGCGGTCGCGCCCGGGCCCAGGCCAAATCCGGTGGCGGACCCGTGCACAGCGCCCGGATCCACAAACTCGCCAAGGACTCCGCGGTCAAGGCCCGTACCCAGGCGATCAACCAGCTCAAGGCCGTCTTGGTCATCGCCGACCCCGCCCTGCGGGAGCGGTTGTCGAGCTTGGGCAATGCGGAGCTGTTCCCCATCTGCGCGACCCTCAGCCCACCCGATGGTGGGGGAGACGAGAAGGCGGTGGCCCAGGCCACCCACCTGACGTTGCGCATGCTCGCCGAGCGCATCGAACAGCTCACCGCGCAGATCAATGAGCTGAACCAGCGCCTGACCCGGCTCGTCGAACACCACGCCCCGCAACTGCTCGTACCGGTGGGCATCGGCCCGGACAGCGCCGTCACCCTGCTGATCACCATGGGAGACAACCCCGAGCGACTGAACTCCGAGGCGTCCTTTGCTGCCCTTTGCGGAGTCAGCCCCATCGAGTATTCGTCGGGCCGTCGGAGCACGCGCCGGCTCAACTGCGGCGGCGACCGACGGGCGAACGCGGCCCTGCACCGCATCGTGTTCACCCGCCTGCGCCACGACCCGCGCACCCAGGCGTACTACGAACGCCGCACTCAGGAGGGCAAGACCCGACGCGAGATCATCCGATGCCTCAAGCGATATGCGGCCCGCGAGGTCTTCAACCTGGTCAGACCGGTTTCCCGCGCCCCCGCGTTATAGGGGCGTCCGTGAGACGTGAGAGGGTCTGGGGCGTGAGTGAGACACCCCCGAACACCCTGCAATACCGCTTTGACGGGCCAGAAGACGCTCCGGTCCTGATCCTGGGTCCCTCACTGGGTACCACATGGCACATGTGGGACCGCCAGATCCCCGAGCTGACCAAGCAGTGGCGCGTCTTCCGGTTCGACCTGCCGGGCCACGGCGGCGCGCCCGCGTACCCGGCCGGTTCGGTCACCGACCTCACCACACGGCTGCTGGTCACCCTGGAAGGCCTCGGGGTGCAGCGCTTCGGCTACGCCGGCTGCGCGCTCGGCGGCGCCGTCGGCATCGAGCTGGCCCTGCGCCACCCCGAGCGGCTCGCCTCCCTGGCGCTGATCGCGGCCTCGCCGCGCTTCGGCACGGCCGACGAGTTCCGCCAGCGGGGTGTGATCGTCCGCACCAACGGCCTCGACCCCATGGCCCGGACCGCGCCCGAGCGCTGGTTCACCGGCGGGTTCGCCGCCGCGCAGCCCGCCATCACCGAGTGGGCCGTGCAGATGGTGCGCACCACCGACCCCGGCTGCTACATCGCCGCCTGCGAGGCGCTCGCCTCCTTCGACGTCCGCAGCGAGCTCGGCCGCGTCGGCGTCCCCACCCTGGTCCTCGTCGGCTCGGACGACCAGGTCACCGGGCCCGCCGAGGCCCGCACCCTGGTCGCCGGCATCCCGGACGCCCGCCTCGCCGTCGTCCCCGGGGCCTCGCACCTGGTGCCGGTGGAGCAGCCCGCCGCCGTCACCGACCTGCTCGTGCGGCACTTCTCCACCGCCTGGCAGCCCGTCTTCGAGACCTCCACCGGCCAGACCGCCCTGCCCGCCGCCGCCCTCAAGCCGGTCCTCTCCCCGGCCCCGCAGCAGCCGCCGCAGACCGGCCCCGTCGCCGAGATCGCCCCGGTCGCCGTACCGCAGGGGCAGGGCCGGCCCGACCCGTACGACGCCGGGCTCAAGGTCCGCCGGGAGGTGCTCGGCGACGCCCACGTGGACCGGGCCCTGGCCCAGGCCGACGAGTTCTCGGGGGACTTCCAGGAGTTCGTCACCCGCTACGCCTGGGGCGAGGTCTGGGACCGGCCCGGGCTGGACCGGCGCACCCGCAGCTGCGTCACCCTCACCGCCCTGGTCGCCGGCGGCCACCTGGACGAGCTGGCCTTCCACACCAGAGCCGCCCTGCGTAACGGCCTGACCCCCGGCGAGATCAAGGAAGTGCTGCTCCAGGCGGCCGTCTACTGCGGCGTGCCCGCGGCGAACAGCGCCTTCAAGGTGGCCCAGCAGGTCATCCGCGAGGAGACCACACCCCAGGAGTGAGCCCGCGCAGGAGCGCGGAGGCAGGATGGAATCATGAAGCTCACGAAGAAGTCGCACGCCTGCGTCCGCCTGGAGAAGGACGGCCGGACCCTCGTCCTCGACCCCGGCGGGTTCACCGAGGAGGACGCCGCGCTCGGCGCGGACGCGATCCTCGTCACCCACGAGCACCCCGACCACTTCGACGAGTTCCGGCTGCGCGCCGCGATGGAGGACAACCCGGCCGCCGAGATCTGGACCCTGAAGTCGGTCGCGGAGAAGATCTCCTCCGCCTTTCCCGGCCGCGTCCACACCGTCGGCCACGGCGACACCTTCACCGCCGCGGGCTTCGACGTCCAGGTCCACGGCGAACTCCACGCGGTGATCCACCCGGACATCCCGCGCATCACCAACGTCGGCTACCTCGTCGACGGCGGCAAGGTCTTCCACCCCGGCGACGCCCTCACCGTCCCCGGCCAGCCGGTCGAGACGCTGATGCTTCCCGTGATGGCCCCCTGGAGCAAGATCTCCGAGGTCATCGACTACGTCCGCGAGGTGCGGCCGCGGCGCGCCTACGACATCCACGACGCCCTCCTCACCGACCTGGCCCGCCCCGTCTACGACCGCCAGATCGGGCAGCTCGGCGGCTCGGAACACCTGCGGCTGACCCCGGGGGACTCCGCCGAGGTCTGAGGGCCCGCGGGGACCGGGCCGTGTTGTCACACCCTCCGGGTAGGTTGTGAGGCATGCGCATCGCGACCTGGAACGTGAACTCGATCACCGCCCGCCTGCCGAGGCTCCTGGCCTGGCTGGAGAGCAGCGGCACGGACGTGCTGTGCCTGCAGGAGGCCAAGGTCGCCGAGGAGCAGTTCCCCGCGGAGCAGCTGCGCGAGCTGGGCTACGAGTCGGCGGTGCACGCGACCGGCCGGTGGAACGGCGTGGCGGTGCTCTCCCGCGTCGGCCTCGAGGACGTCGTGAAGGGCCTGCCCGGCGACCCCGGCTTCGACGGCTCGGTGGAGCCCCGTGCGATCTCGGCGACCTGCGGCCCGGTCCGCGTCTGGTCGGTCTACGTGCCCAACGGCCGTGAGGTGGACCACCCCCACTACGCCTACAAGCTGCAGTGGTTCGAGGCCCTCACGGCGGCCGTCGCCGGTGACGCGGCCGGCGGCCGCCCCTTCGCGGTGATGGGCGACTACAACGTGGCGCCGACGGACGACGACGTCTTCGACCCGGCGTTCTTCGAGGGCTCCACGCACGTCACGCCCGCCGAGCGCGCCGCCCTGGCCTCGCTGCGCGAGGCCGGCCTGTCGGACGTGGTCCCGCGGCCCCTGAAGTACGAGCACCCCTTCACGTACTGGGACTACCGCCAGCTCTGCTTCCCGAAGAACCGCGGCATGCGCATCGACCTGGTGTACGGCAACGAGCCGTTCGCGCAGGCCGTCAAGGACGCGTACGTGGACCGCGAGGAGCGCAAGGGCAAGGGCGCCTCGGACCACGCCCCGGTCGTGGTGGACCTCGACGTCTAGGGCTGCAGCAGCCGCAGATCCACCGAGTCCGCCAGGGCCGCGAGGCCCGCGTCGCCCGGATGCAGATGGTCCCCGCTGTCGTAGGCGGGCAGCATCCGGGACGGCTGCTGCGGATCCCGGACCACCGCGTCGAAGTCGAGCACGCCGTCGAAGACCCCGCCGTCCCGGATCCACGCGTTCACGGCCCGGCGCTCGGTGTCCACGGCGGCGGTGCACCGCGCCTCGCCCGCACAGGGCAGGATCGTCGCGGCGAGCATCCGCACGCCCCGGGCGCGCCCGCGCTCCGCGAGCTCCCGCAGCCCGGCGATCACCCCCTCCGCCGAGGTGTCCCACCGCAGGTCGTTGACGCCCTCGAAGACGATCGCCGTACGCGCCGACGTCTGGGCGAGCACGTCCCGGTCGAACCGGTGCAGGGCGCTCACCCCGGCCGTGTCCGTGGACACCCCGTCGCCGGGGTACCGGTCGGTGACGACCCGGTTGCCCGAGACGCCCTGGTTGAGCACGCCGTAGCGCGGGACGGCGCTCTGGGCGAGGAGCCGCCCGGCCAGGACGTCCGGCCAGCGCCGGTTCGCGTCCACCGTCGATTTGTCGCCGTCGGTGATCGAGTCCCCGAGCAGCACCACGGACCCCGGGCCGCCGCCCACGTCGACCCCGGCCAGCAGCGGCCAGGCGGTGATCACCGAGGTGTAGGGCCCGGCCGAGCCGTCCGCCGTGTGGTCGCCGGGTTCGCTGACGTACGACCGCTGCTGCGCGAGCCGGTGCACCGGCGCCGCCGTCACGGTGCCGGGCAGGTGGAAGCTCACCAGCAGGTCGGTGCCGGCGGGCACGGCGAAGCCGAGGGGGTCGCTGTACGCCTGCGCCCCGGCCGGGATCTCCACGCCCGCCGCCCCGCCGAAGGACAGCGCCACTGGTGTGCCCCGCGCGGCCGCCCCCGACGCCCGCACGGCCACCGTCGCACGGCCGATCCGCACGGGCGACGCGGCGAAGGTGTTGTCGAACCGCACCCGCACCCGGGGCCCGCCGGCCGAGGTGTGCACCACCAGCCGCAGCGTGCGGTCCGTCCACGGCCCGACGGCCGCGTAGCCGCCGGTGGACGTCGTCCAGCCGCCCGTCCAGCCCGCCGTCGCCGCGCGGACCGAGACCGCGAAGACGTGCAGCCCGGCCGCGTCCGGCAGCCGCACCGAGGCGACCGCGCGCCCCGGAACCAGCGGCACCGTCACCACGTACAGGCGGGCCCGTTCGGCGAGTTGCCCGCCGGGCGTGTTGACGTGCGGCAGGGCGACGGCCTTGGTGGCGAGCGGACCGGTGCGCCAGTCGGGCGCGGTCAGCCGGTACGCGGAGCGCGTGCCGTCCGCGTACACCACCGTGCCCGGGCCGCCCGCCGGCGCGCCGGAGGTGCCCGCCACCAGGAAGGCCAGGGCGTCGCCGCGCCCGGTGACCCGGACGTCCTGCCCGGCGGCGCGGACGTTGTCCGGCTCACCGGGCCGCCGCTTCGGCCAGGTCAGCCGGGCACCCTGCACGGTGAGGGTGCGGCCGGGCGTCCAGCCCGCGGCCGTGAGGTCGCCCGCCGACAGCGAGGCCCCGGCGCCGTCGAAGTCCGCTTCCCCGGGCCGGCCGTCGTCGCTGACGGCGCTGTTGTCGAACAGCCGCTCCAGCGGCAGCGGCGCGGCGCGTGGGGCCTCGGCGGCCTCCGCCGACACCGCCGGCACCAGTGACCCGCACAGGGCCAGGACGACCAGGATCCCCCGGACACATCGGCGCACGGCCGACTCCTCCCGCTCGTCGGGACACGACGCGACACCCGCCGCGCGGAAGAGCCCGCGACCGCCGGTGCGCAAGGCGCACGGTGAAAGTAGGGAGACGGCGGGGGCGCGTCAACGAGCGCCGCGCGAACTCGGCGTGAACTCGGCCACCGCGCCCGGTCCGCGCGCCCTGTGGTGCATACGGCGGTACGAATGACACGCTGGACGTATGAACATCCCTTTCCTGGGCCACCGGCGCCCGAAGGTGGGGTTCCCCGATCCGGCGGGCATCGCGGACCTCCTCGCCGAGTGCGAACTGCTCCGCTACCAGGCGTCCCGGGAGGGTGTCCGGCTGGACGACTCGGCGGCCTCCCTGGAGGCGCTCGACCAGCTCGTCCCGCGCTGGCGGGACGACGAGGAGACCCTGACCTGGCTCGGCAACGACGCCGGGCTCTACCTGGGCACCGTGATCGTGCGCACGGTGCCCGGCGCCGCCTGGGAGATCCGGTCCGACGGCCAGCCCGTCGTGCGGCTCACCTCCGGCCGGGAGTTCGACGTCGTGGACTCCGGCCACGAGTGGGCCGCCCACGGGGTGCCCGAACTGTCCCAGCTGTACGCCGAAGTCGCCGAGTCCTGAGCCCTGAGGCCAGAAGCTTTGGCCTAAAGTCCGACGTAAATACGGCTAATGATCGAAAAGTGCGTGTCGCCCGACACAACCGATCGTGCCTGGATACGTTGCGGCAACCACCACACAGCTGAGAGTGAGTAGGGCTGAGTATGGCCGTCGATCCGCTGATCGAGCTGCGTGACGTCAACAAGCACTTCGGGGACCTGCATGTGCTGCGGGACATCAACCTCACCGTCGGCCGGGGGGAGGTGGTCGTGGTCATCGGCCCGTCGGGTTCGGGCAAGTCGACCCTGTGCCGGGCCATCAACCGTCTGGAGACGATCGAGTCCGGGCAGATCGTCCTCGACGGGCAGCCGCTTCCGGAGGAGGGCAAGCCGCTGGCGCGGCTGCGCGCCGATGTCGGCATGGTCTTCCAGTCGTTCAACCTCTTCGCCCACAAGACCGTGCTGCAGAACGTCTCCCTGGGGCAGGTCAAGGTCCGCGGGCGCGGGAAGGAGGACGCCGACCGGCGCTCCCGCGAACTCCTCGACCGGGTCGGCGTCGCCGACCAGGCGGACAAGTACCCGGCGCAGCTCTCCGGCGGCCAGCAGCAGCGTGTGGCCATCGCCCGCGCCCTGGCCATGGAGCCCAAGGCGATGCTCTTCGACGAGCCGACCTCGGCCCTCGACCCGGAGATGATCAACGAGGTGCTGGAGGTCATGAGGCAGCTCGCCCGCGAGGGCATGACCATGATCGTCGTCACGCACGAGATGGGCTTCGCCCGCTCGGCCGCCAACCGCGTCGTCTTCATGGCCGACGGCCGGATCGTCGAGGACCGCACGCCCGACGAGTTCTTCACCAACCCCACCAGCGACCGCGCCAAGGACTTCCTCTCCAAGATCCTCAAGCACTGAACGGGCGGGCACCGGACGGAGCCCCGGGCCGGACCTCGACTACGATGTGCCCTTCATCCCTGTGGAGAGGGGGACTTCGCCGAAGGTCGCCGATCCGTTCGGGGTGAGCAGACCGCCCGCCCGGTCCGCGGGGCGTCTCCCGCCGGGTGCGGCCCCCGCGGTACCAGGCCACGGGGGCGGTGGTTCACATCGGCCAGGCCCGTCCGGCGGCAGCCGGAGATCACTGCTCGCGCAGCGGAACCGACACGTACGACGGGTCGTTCGCCGGCGAGGAGAAGGTCAGCTGCGCGCCGGACGGGTTGTGCTCGATGTAGAGCGGGTCGACCGTGTCGACGACCAGGGCGAGGCGATGCCCGGCCGGGACGTCGTACGCCGTGGAGTACAGCTCCAGGTCGACGCCGAACGGCTTTCCGGGGGTGCGCCCGTGGAAGGTGTACGGCGCGTGGGAGACCAGCTTGCCGAGGCCGAGCGGCCCCACGTCGTACAGGTGCGCGACGAGGGTGCCGCTCTCCTCGGTCGGGGTGAGGGTCGTGTGCAATCTGGCCGTGCCGCGCACCTGTTGGGCCGTGGCGTACTTCTCCGACTGCCACACGGCCGCCCAGCGGCGGGGGAGCAGCGGGATCGAGGCCATCGGGGGCAGCCGGGTCACCTGGTCGAGGATGCTGGAGAGCAGGACGACCCCGCCGTCGGCGCCCGAGTTGACGTTCGCGCGGATGGTCTTCGTGTCCGCGAGGGCGATCTTCCGGGCGTCCGCACCGACCGACTTCCAGTCCGGGTAGCTCTCATAGCCCCCGGCGGAACGGGACTTGAGCCGGACCGGCTGCTCGCGGTCGATGCCGTTGTCCACGCCCCTGAGGTGATGGTCGAACCAGCGCCGGGTGTCCTTCCACACGTCGTTGGGCAGCCCGAACAGGCCGGTCAGCTCGGCGGTGGCATGGTCGCCGGGGCGCAGCTCCAGCCGCTTGGGGCCGGTCAGTTTCTCGTAGAAGCCGACGTACTGGTTGGGCGGGAAGACCGAGTCGCCCCAGGCGTTGGCGAGCATGATCGCCGTGCCGTTGTCGTTGATCCGGTCGAGGTAGGTCGCAGCGGAACGTTTCTTCCCCCAGGCGACGAGCTCCGGCTCCTTGGCCAGGTCGGAGCTGTAGAAGTCGTCGAAGACCTGGCGGACTTCGGCTCCCTGGCGGCCCGTGACGACGCTCGCCCCGTCCAGCAGGGCGGCCGCCTGGACGTGCTGGGTGCGCCCGGAGTAGATCGAGGCGATCAGGTCGGCCCAGCCGCTCAGCGAGGCGACCGCCTTGACGCGGGGGTCGTGCGCCGCGGTGAGCAGGCTGATGCCAGCGCCGTAGGAGACGCCCGCCATGCCGATGTGCCCGGCGTCTGAGGGGGTGTGCGCGAGCGCCCAGTCGATGACCTTCGAGGCGTCGGCGACGTCGGGTGGGCCGGCCACCTCGATCTCGCCGCCCGACTGCCAGAAGCCGCGCACGTTGTAGGTGACGACGACGTAGCCGGAGTCGGCGAGCTGCTGGGCCTGGGCGAGGTACTCGATCTGGGGCAGGCCCCAGCTGGTCGGCATGACGAGCAGCGGGTAGCGGCGCGTGCCGTCGGCGCCGGCCGGGGTGACGACGTTGGCCTTGAGGACGGTGCCGCCGTCGCCCTTGATGTCGACGAAGCGGACCGGGTGTGGTGCCGCCTGGGCGGTGGGGGCGATTCCGAGGGCGCTTCCGGCGAGCAGGGTCGCCGAGACGGCGCCTACGGCGGTGGTGCGCAGGGCCTTGCGGTGGGGTCCCACGGTCACTCCTCACTCGTGTCAGTGCAAAGTGACCGAACGGTAACCTCGGCTCCTTACCAGGAGTAACCCGTCGGTAAGTTACGTGCCAGTAACGATTGTTGAGGCGTGGAGAACCTCAGGAGGCCCGGTGGATGTTGCGTGGAGCCGTCGCCGCTGCGGGCGGTGCGGTCTGGGCCGCGCGCGTCACGTCCTCCATCAGCTCCACGACGTCCGGCCCGTACGCCTGCGAGTTGATCACCTTGAGCAGCAGCACGAACGAGCCGGTGCCGTACTTGCGGGTCAGCCGCTCGTGATGGCGGGCGAGGTAGCGGGTGGTGGCCTGGTTGGTGATCGACGTCTGGCCGCAGAAGAGGAAGACCGGGCGGGTGTCCCGGCCGCGCTCCCCGGTGAGGCGGGCCAGCAGCGCGAACTCCTGTCTGCCGTGCTCCACGCGGTAGCGCTCCGAGCCGATGAGGAACGAGCCCCGGTCCGGGCCCGGTTCGGCGTCCACGTTCACCTGCACGCCCGGCAGCAGCGAGGACAGGTGGGCCGCCATGCGCCGGTTGGAGGCCGGGCCGCCGACGCAGAACTCGGTACGCTCGCCGAAGCCCTGACGTGCCGTGTCGTGGGGGAGGATCTGGGCGTGGGCGTTGCAGTCCTTGATCAGCGCGGCCAGTTCGAGCAGGGCGAACACGTCGTAGCGCATCACCGCGAACTCCGGCCCCGCCGCGCCCCGGTTCACCACCAGCAGGGACTCGGAGTTGTCCGGCAGCCCGAAGAACGCCTGCTTCCGGCGCAGTTTGCGGTTCCACAGGTAGGTGCGGGCCACCCAGCCGATGGCGGCGCTCAGGCCGGCCGCTATCACGCCCAGGACGATGTTGCGCACGTCGTCATTCATGGGCGCGCATGGTAGCGGGCCGGGCGGACACGCGTTCGGCGTGCTCCTGACGAGGCCATGGCGATGAATTAAGCTGCGCGGACTGCCTTTGCCTGGAGGTGCGGATGCGTCGCCCTGTCGCACGGAATCTGACGGTCCTGGCGGTCTCGGCCGCCGTGGTGGCTTCGGTGGGCGCGACGGCGCCACCCGCCGCACAGAGCCCCGGCGGTGAGAAGACCCCCCTGGCCGTCGGCTACGGCGGCGCGGTCTCCAGCGTCGACCCGGACGCCTCCGCCGCCGGGATCGAGGTCCTCCGAAAGGGGGGCAACGCCGTCGACGCGGCCGTCGCCACGGCCGCCGCCCTCGGCGTCACCGAGCCCTACTCCGCCGGCATCGGCGGAGGCGGCTACTTCGTCTACTACGACGCCCGGTCCCGCACGGTACGCACCATCGACGGCCGCGAGACCGCCCCGTCGAGCGCCGACGAGGACCTGTTCGTCGAGAACGGCAAGCCCGTGCCCTTCGCCGAGGCCGTCAGCAGCGGCCTGAGCGTCGGCACGCCCGGCACGCCCGCCACCTGGCAGGCCGCCCTCGACCGATGGGGCAGCAAGCGGCTCGCCAGCGTCCTGAAGCCGGCCGAGCGCCTGGCCCGCGACGGCTTCACGGTCGACGAGACCTTCCGCGCGCAGACCGCCTCCAACGAGGCCCGCTTCCGCTACTTCCCGGACACCGCCGAGCTGTTCCTGCCCGGCGGCCGGCTGCCCGCCGTCGGCTCCACGTTCAAGAACCCCGACCTCGCCCGCACCTACGCGGAGCTGGCGCGCAAGGGGGTCGGGGAGCTCTACCACGGCCGGCTCGGACGGGAGATCGTCGAGACCGTCAACGAGCCGCCGGTGGACCCCGCCTCCGGCTGGAACGCCCGGCCCGGCGACCTGACCGTCCAGGACCTGGCCGGCTACCGCACCAGGCTCCAGGCGCCCAGCCGTACCTCCTACCGCGGCCTCGGCGTCTACTCGATGGCCCCGTCCTCCTCCGGCGGCACGACGGTCGGCGAGGCGCTCAACATCCTGGAGCGGACCGACCTGTCGAAGGCCGACCGGGCGACCTATCTGCACCGGTACATCGAGGCGAGCCGGATCGCGTTCGCCGACCGGGGCCGCTGGGTGGGCGACCCCGCGTTCGAGGACGTCCCGACGAAGGAACTGCTGTCGCAGCGGTTCGCCGACTCGCGCGCGTGCCTCATCAAGGACGACGCGGTGCTCACCAGCCCCGTGGCACCCGGTGACCCGCGCGACCCGAAGTCCTGCGACACCGGCGGCACGGCCGCGCCCACCACCTACGAGGGCGACAGCACCACGCATCTGACCGTGGCCGACAAGTGGGGGAACGTCGTCTCCTACACCCTCACCATCGAGCAGACGGGCGGCAGCGGGATCACCGTGCCGGGGCGGGGGTTCATCCTCAACAACGAGCTGACCGACTTCTCCTTCGCCCCGGCGAACCCCGCCGTGCACGACCCGAACCTGCCGGGCCCGGGCAAGCGGCCCCGGTCGTCGATGTCGCCGACGATCGTGCTCGACCGGCACGACCGGCCCGTGGTGGCGCTGGGATCGCCGGGCGGCGCGACGATCATCACCACCGTGCTGCAGACGCTCACCGGGTTCCTCGACCGGGGGCTGCCGCTGGTCGACGCGATCGCCGCGCCCCGGGCGAGCCAGCGCAACGCCGCGCAGACGGAGCTGGAGCCGGGCCTCGACGGTGACGTGAAGCGGCAGTTGGAGGCGATCGGGCACTCGTTCAAGGCCAACCCGGAGATCGGGGCGGCCACGGGGGTGCAGCGGCTGCCCGGCGGGAAGTGGCTGGCGGCCGCGGAGACCGTGCGGCGGGGTGGAGGGTCGGCGATGGTGGTGCGGCCTGCTCGCTGAATGCCGGGTGCGGGTGTGCGGGGGCTGGCCGCGCAGTTCCCCGCGCCCCTAACGGGGGGCGGTACTGAACGCGAGACGACCGTCCTGCACGTCCACGGTCACCCGGCCGCCCTCCGCGACCCTGCCGTCCAGCAGCAGGCGTGACAGTTCGTTGTCCACCTCGCGCTGGATGGTGCGGCGCAGGGGGCGGGCGCCGTACTCCGGCTGGTAGCCGTGGTCGGCGAGCCATTCCACCGCGCGGTCGGTGAAGTCGACCGTGACGCCCTTGCCCCGGACGAGGGCGCGGGTGCGCTCCAGCAGGAGCTCGGTGATCCGGCGCAGCTGTTCCGTGGTGAGCTGCCGGAAGACGACGATCTCGTCGATGCGGTTGAGGAACTCCGGGCGGAAGTGCTCGCGCAGCGGGCGCAGGATCTGCTCGCGGCGGGCCTCCTCGTCCGCGTCGGCGCCGCCCGAGGCGAAGCCCACGGACCCGCCGCGGCGGGTGATCGCCTCGGAGCCGAGGTTGCTGGTCATGACGATGACCGTGTTGGTGAAGTCGACCGTGCGGCCCTGGGAGTCGGTGAGGCGGCCGTCGTCGAGGACCTGGAGCAGGATGTTGAAGACATCCGGATGGGCCTTCTCCACCTCGTCCAGCAGCAGCAGCGAGTACGGGTGGCGGCGGACGACCTCGGTGAGCTGGCCCGCCTCCTCGTGGCCGACGTAGCCGGGCGGGGCGCCGACCAGGCGGCTGACGGTGTGGCGCTCCTGGTACTCGCTCATGTCGAGGCGGACCATGCGGTCCTCGCTGCCGAACAGGGCCTCCGCCAGGGCCCGGGCCAGCTCGGTCTTGCCGACGCCCGTCGGGCCCAGGAAGAGGAAGCTGCCGATCGGGCGGTCGGGGGCCGCGAGCCCCGCGCGGGAGCGCAGGACCGCGTCGGCGACGACCCGGACGGCCTCGTCCTGGCCGACGACCCGCTCGTGCAGATGCTCCTCCAGGCCCAGCAGGCGGTCCTTCTCCTCCTGCGTGAGGCTGCTGACCGGGATGCCCGTCTGCCGGGACACCACCTCGGCGATCGCCTCCGCACCGACCACCAGGTCCTGGCCCTCGTCGACCTCGCCGTCACCGCCGGCCTCGGTGATCCGCTGCTTCACGTCCAGGATCCGGTCGCGCAACTGCGTGGCCTGCTCGTACTGCTCGTCCGCGACCGCCTGGTCCTTGTCCCGGATCAGCTGCTCCAGCTCCCGCTCCAGGGCCCGCACGTCCGTGCCCTTGGTCCGCGCCCGCAGCCGCACCCGCGCACCGGCCTGGTCGATCAGGTCGATCGCCTTGTCGGGCAGACGGCGGTCGGTGAGGTAGCGGTCGGACAGCTCCACGGCCGCGACCAGGGCCTCGTCGGTGTAGCGGACCTGGTGGTGGGCCTCGTAGCGGTCCTGCAGACCGCGCAGGATCTCGATCGCGTCGGCGGGAGTGGGCTCCGGCACCATGATCGGCTGGAAACGGCGGGCCAGCGCCGCGTCCTTCTCGATCCGGCGGTACTCCTCCAGCGTCGTGGCGCCCACGATGTGCAGCTCGCCCCGGGCGAGGGCGGGCTTGAGGATGTTGCCCGCGTCCATGGAGCTGCCGTCGCCGCCCCCGGCACCGGCGCCCACGACCGTGTGCAGCTCGTCGATGAAGATGATCAGCTGCTCGGAGTGGGCGCGGATCTCCCCGACGATGTTGTTCATCCGCTCCTCGAAGTCACCCCGGTAGCGGGTGCCCGCGACCACGCCCGTCAGGTCCAGGGCGATCACCCGGCGTCCGATCAGCACGTCGGGCACGTCCCCCTCGGAGATGCGCTGGGCCAGGCCCTCCACGATGGCGGTCTTGCCGACGCCCGCGTCACCGATCAGCACGGGGTTGTTCTTGCCGCGCCGGGAGAGGACCTCGACGGTCTGCTCGATCTCCTCGTCCCGGCCGATCACCGGGTCGATCCGGCCCTGCCGGGCGAGGTCGGTGAGGTCGCGGCCGTACTTGTCGAGAGTCGGCGTGTTCGTCGCGCGCGGCCGCTCGGCCTGGGGTGCCTCGGGCGCCTCGGGCGGGCTGGAGGGCGCGAAGCGTGCCGCGTTGAGGATGTGCCCGGCGGCCGAGTCGGGGTTGGAGGCCAGGGCGCTGAGCACGTGCTCCGGGCCGATGTAGCCGTAGCCGCGGGCCCGGGCCATGTCGTGCGCGTCGAGCAGGGCGCGCTTGGCGGCCGGGGTGAGGGAGAGCGCGGTCGGCGGCGGCGCGTCGTCCGGGGTGTGCTGGGCCGGGCCCGAGCGTTCGTCGATCTGGGAGGCCAGCGAGTCCGGGTTGGCGCCGGCCTTGCTGAGCAGGGTCCGGGTCGGTTCGGTCGAGAGAGCCGCCCGCAGCAGGTGTTGCGTGTCGAGATCCCGGCTGCCGTGCTCGGCGGCGTACTGGGCGGCGCCGCGGACGAGCTCCCGGGCCGGCTGGCTGAGCAGCCGGCCGAGATCGATCTGCCGGGGACCGGGGCGCGGTCCGCCGAAGAAGCGTGCGAGGAATTCTCCGAAGGGGTCCGAGCCGTAGCCCTCCGGGCTGCTGTAGCCGCTGCTCATGGGCCTTCCGTTCCCGGCGTCCCCGGCGCCCGGGCGGGGGACGCCCTCGCTGGTCGACGTGCCGGGGTCGGGTAACCCGGGTGGCAGCCCGTTACACCTGAGGCGCGCTCGTAGAACACCTTCGCACGATCGCCGACGAGGGGCACCTTCGGGACATATGAGGTTGTTCGGGCGGTGTCAGCGCGCGGTCAGGATCCTCGGGCCCGCGTCCGTGATCGCCACCGTGTGCTCGGCGTGGGCCGCGCGGGAGCCGTCGTTGGTCTTCAGGGTCCAGCCGTCGGGGGCCGCGTGGTAGTCGTCCGTGCCGCCCGCGACGACCATGGGCTCGATCGCCAGCACCATGCCGTGCCGCAGCCGCATGCCGCGTCCGGGCCGCCCCTCGTTCGGCACGCCGGGGTCCTCGTGCATCCGGCGGCCGATGCCGTGGCCGCCGAAGCCGTCGGGGATGCCGTAGCCGGCGGTGCGGCAGACCGTGCCGATCGCGTGGGCGATGTCGCCGATGCGGTTGCCGACGACGGCCGCCTCGATGCCGGCCGCGAGCGCCCGCTCGGCCGTCTCGATCAGCCGCAGATCGCCCGGGCGGGGGCGGCCGACGACGAAGCTGAGCGCGGAGTCGCCGACCCAGCCGCCCAGTTCGGCACCGAAGTCGATGGACACCAGGTCGCCGTCGCGCAGGCGGTAGCGGGTCGGGATGCCGTGCACGATCGCGTCGTTGACCGAGACGCACAGGACGGCCGGGAACGGGGTCGGCGCGAAGGACGGCCGGTAGCCGAGGAAGGGGGAACTCGCCCCCGCCTCGCGCAGTACGTCGTGTGCGACCTCGTCGAGTTCCAGCAGGGAGACGCCCACGTCGGCGGCCTCGCGTGCGGCCGTCAGCGCGCGGGCGACGACCTGGCCCGCCTCGTACATGGCGTCGATCGATGTGTCCGTCTTCAGCTCCACCATGCCAATTACTATACCGGTATTAGAATGGGGTCATGGTGCGCACCCCTCTCACCCCCGAAGAGCGCGAACGCGGCGAGCGGCTGGGCAAGCTGCTGCGTGAGGCGCGTGGCGACCGGAGCATGGCCGAGGTCGCGGCGAGCGCGGGCATCTCCGCGGAGACCCTCCGGAAGATCGAGACCGGGCGGGCCCCGACCCCGGCGTTCTTCACGGTGGCCGCGCTGGCCGGCGCGCTCGGGCTGTCGATGGACGACCTGGCCGGGCAGTGCGTTCTCGTACCGCTCTGACCGGCCCCCGGAGGCGCCCGCTCCGCGGGTGAAAACTCCCCGTAGCACCGCCGTAACACGATTGGTGTTGCCTACGGGGCGGAGTGCTCCGGTCTATCGGGAGTTGAGCGATGACGGCGGACCAACTCCCGGCCGAGGTGCGGGAGTTCGCGAACTACCTGGACGGTCTCCTGGCGCGCCTCGACCCGTCCGGCGGGTGGTGCGCGGTGTTCTGGCAGCGGGACCCGGAGGGCATGCGGGCCTGTCTCGACGGGCGTGAGCTGCCGCCCTGGGACGTGGTGGAGTCCCTGCTGCGCGACCTCGCCGAGCAGTACGGGCCGGGGGGCGTGGGCCCCGAGACCGAGCACGCCCGCTTCCTGCACACCGCCGCGCTCGCCGCGTACGACGGCCGGCCGGGCGGCCGTGAGGCCCTCGCCGACCGCCTCGACGTCATGCTCCGCGAACAGAAGTACGCCGCGGAACGCCAGGCCGCCCTCGCCCGCCAGCTGACCTCGGCCGCCACACGCGAGCAGGCGGACGCCCTCCGCCGCGACCTGGCCTGGGCCCACGACGACCACGCCCGCGCGACGGCACGATGCGCGGAACTACGGGCCCGAATGACCCACACACACCGAAGCGCCCCGCGGTCCCCCACGGGGCAGTGGGCCGAGACGACCGCCCCGCACGACGCCGACGGGGTCGGGCAGGGCCGTGGGGGCGGTGGCGGGACGGTGGCCGGGCCCCGGCCCGGGGTCGCGTCCGGGTACGGCGCGGGTGAGGCCGGGCAGGGCCGTGGTGGCGGCAGGACCGCGGCCCCGGCTCCATACGGCGCCGGCGCCCACGAGGCCGGCCGTGGGGCCCCGCACCCGGCGAGCCGGACCGAACCGCGGCAAGCCGCCGCGGGCGGCGTGAATGCCTCCACCCCTCTCGCTGCCCCGGCCGCCTTCGCCGCCCCAGCCGCCCCCGCCCGCTTCGCCGCCCCCAGCCCCAGCCCGGCCGCCCCCGACCCCGCTCCGGGTTCTCCTTCCGCGGCCAGTCCCTCCCAGGCGGTGAGTGGTCCGCAGGGCGGTGTCGGGAAAGTGCGTAAGCGGCGGCGGGGTGGGGCCCGGTTCGCCGGGGCCGTCGAGGAGGAGGACGTCGTGCCCGGTGTGGTGTCCGCCGTCGTGCCGGGTCTGCCCGCGCCCGTCGCGTCGGCCGGCGGCCGTACGCCCCGGGGCGCCCGCTTCGCCGGGGCCGCCGAGGAGGCGGTCGAGGAGCGCCCGGTGGGGGAGGGGACCGCAGTCGCCGGGGACGCCGACCGGGACGAGGTCGCCAGGGTCGTCGAGACGCTGGCGCGGCTGCGGGCCGAGGGGCGCAGCGGGGAGGCGCACGCCCTGCTGGTCGAGGCCGCCTCCTGGGGACCGGCCCGGTTCCCGCTGCTCGCCGAGCGGCTGCACCGCGCCGGGCTGGACGCCGACTGGCAGACCCTGCTCTGGGAGGCCGCCGCACTGCCCGCCGGGCAGCTGGTCGCCGCCGCCGACGCCCTGGCCGCGGCGGGGCGCGCCGGCGACGGACGGCAGATGCTGAGGCAGGGCGTCGCCCGCCCGCCGGGCGAGATCGGCCGGGCCGTCCTCGCGCTGGCCGACGGAGGACGCCGCCGTGAGGTGCGCGTGCTGCTCGACGCCTACGTCACGGCCCGTACCCCCGAGGAGGCCGCCCGCAGTGCCGAGCCCGACCCGCAGCGCCTCGTACCGCTCCTGCTGGAGGCCGCCGCCGGCGTGTCCGACGAGCGCCGCTGGGACCTCGTGCACGCCCTGCGCGTCGCCGGGCACCCCGCCTGACCGGCCACGCCGTGGCCCAGGCGACTCACCCACAGGAGTGCGAATCGCGCGATGCCCCGCGGGTTGGCGACGATGGTCTTGGCAAGCCCGGGCGGGAGGCTTACGTTCGTGGCTCTACGGCCCGCTTCTACGGGCGTAGAGGCGCAGACGTCGCGTCGAAGGAGCAGCTCATGGCCAACGTCGTACGTGCCGCTCTGGTCCAGGCCACCTGGACCGGCGACACCGAGTCCATGGTGGCGAAACACGAGGAGCACGCCCGCGAGGCGGCCCGCCGGGGCGCGAAGATCATCGGGTTCCAGGAAGTGTTCAACAGCCCCTACTTCTGTCAGGTCGAGGAGCCGGAGCACTACCGCTGGGCCGAGCCCGTCCCGGACGGACCCACGGTCCGGCGGATGCGGGCCCTCGCACGCGAGACCGGCATGGTGATCGTCGCGCCGGTGTTCGAGGAGGAGCAGCCCGGCTTCTACTACAACACCGCGGCCGTGATCGACTCCGACGGCAGCTACCTCGGCAAGTACCGCAAGCACCACATCCCCCAGCTGAAGGGCTTCCGCGAGAAGTACTACTTCAAGCCCGGCAACCTCGGCTGGCCCGTCTTCGACACCGCCGTCGGCAAGGTCGGCGTCTACATCTGCTACGACCGCCACTTCCCGGAGGGCTGGCGGGAGCTCGGCCTGGCCGGGGCCCAGCTGGTCTACAACCCCTCCGCCACCCACCGCAGTCTCTCCTCCCACCTGTGGCGGCTGGAGCAGCCGGCGGCGGCCGTCGCCAACGGGTACTACATCGCCGCGATCAACCGCGTCGGCCAGGAGGAGTACGGCGACAACGACTTCTACGGCACGAGCTACTTCGTCGACCCGCGCGGCCAGTTCGTGGGGGACGTCGCCAGCGACAGCAAGGAGGAGCTCGTGGTCCGGGACATCGACCTCGGTCTGATCGAGGAGGTGCGGCAGACGTGGGCCTTCTACCGCGACCGCCGCCCCGACGCCTACGAAGGGCTGGTGCGGCCGTGACCCACGACCTGCTGGGCCGGCACCGGGCCGTGTTCCCCGACTGGCTCGCCCTCTACTACGAGGAGCCGATCGAGATCACCCACGGCGAGGGCCGCCACGTCTGGGACGCCGAGGGCAACCGCTACCTCGACTTCTTCGGCGGCATCCTCACCACCATGACCGCGCACGCGCTGCCCGAGGTGACCAAGGCGGTGAGCGAGCAGGCCGGGCGGATCATCCACTCCTCGACCCTCTACCTCAACCGCCCCATGGTCGAACTCGCCGAGCGCATCGCCCAGTTGAGCGGCATCCCGGACGCCCGGGTCTTCTTCACCACCTCCGGGACCGAGGCCAACGACACCGCCCTGCTGCTCGCCACGACGTACCGGCGCAGCAACACCGTCCTGGCCATGCGCAACAGCTACCACGGCCGCTCCTTCAGCTCCGTCGGCATCACCGGCAACCGCGGCTGGTCCCCGACCTCGCTGTCCCCGCTGCAGACGCTGTACGTGCACGGCGGTGTCCGCACCCGCGGGCCCTACGCCGCCCTGAGCGACGGCGACTTCATCGCCGCCTGCGTGGACGACCTGGTCGACCTGCTCGGCCACACCCGCCCGCCCGCCGCGCTGATCGCCGAGCCCATCCAGGGCGTCGGCGGCTTCACCTCACCGCCGGACGGCCTCTACGCCGCCTTCCGCGAGGTGCTGCACGAGCGCGGCATCCTGTGGATCGCCGACGAGGTGCAGACCGGCTGGGGCCGCACCGGCGAGCACTTCTGGGGCTGGCAGGCCCACGGCCGGCACGGGCCGCCGGACATCGTGACCTTCGCCAAGGGCATCGGCAACGGCATGTCCATCGGCGGGGTCGTCGCCCGCTCCGAGATCATGAACTGCCTCGACTCCAACAGCATCTCCACCTTCGGCGGCACCCAGATCACCATGGCGGCGGGCCTCGCCAACCTCAACTACCTGCTGGAACACGACCTCCAGGGCAACGCCCGGCGCGTCGGCGGCCTGCTCATCGAGCGGCTGCGGGCCGCCGCCGCGCACGTCCCGGCCGTGCGGGAGGTCCGCGGCCGCGGCCTGATGATCGGCATCGAGATCACCCGGCCCGGCACCGACGAGGCCGACCCGGCGACCGCGGCGGCCGTCCTGGAGGCGGCTCGCGCGGGCGGCCTGCTGATCGGCAAGGGCGGCGGCCACAACACCAGTTCGCTGCGGGTCGCCCCGCCGCTGTCCCTCAACGTCGCGGAGGCCGAGGAGGGCGCCGCGATCCTCGAAGACGCTCTGAGGAGCATCCCCTAGCGGTGGACTGAACAAGGGAACCGTCACATGACCCTCACCTCGGACTCCCTCGAACCGGCCCTGTCCGTCCGGCAGGTCCTCACCCTGGAGCGGGTGCTCGCCGGGGAGCCCGAGGTGGTGGCCGGGGCGAGCCACCTCGACCGGCCCGTGCGCTGGGTGCACGTCGCCGAGGCCGCCGACGTAGGCGTCATGCTCAGCGGCGGCGAGATGGTCCTCACCACCGGGGTGCTGCTCGCCGGCGACGAGGACAAGCAGGCCGAGTACGTCCGCTCGCTGCACCGCGCCGAGGCGGCGGCGGTCGTCCTCGGACTCGGCCGGGCCTTTCCCTCCCCGCCGGACGTGATGCGCCGGGCCGCCGAGCGGTGCGGGCTGCCGATGGTCGTCCTGCACCGGCCCTTCCCGTTCGCCGAACTGACCGAGGAGGTGCAGTCCCGGCTGGTGCGGCGCAAGTTCGCCGCCGTCAGCCTCTCCGAGGCCGTGCGCACCGAGCTGACGGCCCTCATCACCGCGGGCGCCCCGCTGCAGCGCCTGCTCGACGAGGTCGCGCGGCACAGCGCCTGCCCGGTCGTCGTCACCAACCTCGCCCACCGCGTCCTCGGCACGGCGGGGGAGCGGCCCGCGGTCGACGACGTGCTGCGCGACTGGGAGCGCATCGCCCGGCAGGCCGGGGGCACCGAGGGCGACGGCTGGGTCCGGGCCGAGCTCGGCGGGCGCGGGGAGCGCTGGGGCCGGATCGTGCTGTGCGGCTACCGCGGCGACACCGCCACCGGGCGGCTGCTGGCCGACCGTGCCGCCGAGGCCCTCGTGCTGCACCGGATGCTCGCCGGCGCTGCCGCGTGCTCCTGGGAGGAGCAGTCCGCGCAGAGCCTGCTCACCGACCTCGTCAGCGGTGTCGTACCCGCGCGGCAGCTGCTGCCCCGGGCGCGGGCGGCCGGGCTGCCCGTCAACCGGCGGACGTTCGTGCCGCTGGTCGTCCGCGACGGCGACCCCGTCCGGCTGGAACGGCTGCTGCGGCTGCTCGGCCTGTCCGGACTGGCGGCCGAACTGGCCGACGGCGCCACCGCCGTGCTGCTCAGCTTCGCCCGCGACCAGGATGCGGACGCGCTCACCGCGCGCTTCGCGACCCGGCTGCGCACCGAGTCGGGCACGGACCGCACGGTCGTCGCGGCGGCCGGCGCCCGGGCCGCCTGGGACGACGTACCCACCGGCCTGCGGGAG
This sequence comes from Streptomyces sp. XY006, assembly GCF_002237655.1. GTDB lineage: Bacteria > Actinomycetota > Actinomycetes > Streptomycetales > Streptomycetaceae > Streptomyces > Streptomyces levis. The sequence continues at coordinate 84,320 of NZ_NOKT01000023.1, read as the reverse complement.
GCCCAGCACGTGGCGGACGCGGTGACCGACTCCTCCGCCGCCCTCGACCTGCCTCCTGTCGTCCGCCTGAAGGACGTCCACCTGCGCGGCCTGATCCGCCTCCTGCGCGACGACCCGCACGTGCAGTCCTTCGCGGAGCGGGAGCTGGACGGGCTGCTGTACGAGGCGGACGAGGACCTGCTGTCCGTGCTGCGCACCTACCTCGCCACCGGGCGCAACAAGTCCCGCACCGCCCAGCTCCACCACGTCTCCCGGCCGGCCCTCTACCGCCGTCTGGAGGCGATACAGGTCCGCCTCGGGGTGGACCTCGACGACTTCGAGCAGGCCGCCTCGGTGCACATCGCGCTCCTCGCGCACGACGCGCAACAGCAGTGAAACACGCAACCACCTGGGAAAACGGCGGTGAAACATGAGCCCGTACGAGAGTGACACGGTGACACGCCGCACGCCCCGGGACGTGACACGGTGCAACTCAACGACGACGTCCCGGCTTCCTAGGCTCACGGCACACCGAGCGACCGGAGGTCCCGATGAGCCGAGTGATCCGTGCCGCCGTCTTCCAGACCGCCTGGACCGGCGACAAGGAATCGATGATCCAGGCCCACGAGCAGGCGGCCCGCGACGCCGCCGCCCAGGGCGCCCAAGTCCTCTGCTTCCAGGAGCTGTTCTACGGCCCGTACTTCTGCCAGGTGCAGGACCCGGCCTTCTACGAGTACGCCGAGCAGATCCCCGAGGGCCCGATCGTCCGCCGCTTCCAGGCCCTCGCGAGGGAACTGCGCCTCGTGCTGGTGCTGCCGATGTACGAGGAGGAGCAGCCCGGCGTCCTCTACAACACCGCCGCCGTCATCGATGCGGACGGCTCCTACCTCGGCAAGTACCGCAAGACCCACATCCCCCAGGTGCGGGGCTTCTGGGAGAAGTTCTACTTCCGCCCCGGCAACTCCGGCTGGCCCGTCTTCGACACCGCCGTCGGCAAGGTCGGCGTCTACATCTGCTACGACCGCCACTTCCCCGAGGGCTGGCGCGCCCTCGGCCTCGCGGGCGCCGAGATCGTCTTCAACCCGTCGGCCACCTCCCGGGGCCTGTCCGGCTACCTCTGGCAGCTGGAACAGCCGGCTGCGGCCGTGGCCAACGAGTACTTCGTCGGCGCGATCAACCGGGTCGGCGTCGAGGAGTACGGCGACAACGACTTCTACGGCACCTCGTACTTCGTGGACCCGGAGGCCCAGTTCGTCGGCGAGGTGGCGAGCGACAAGGAGCCCGAGCTGGTCGTCCGCGACCTGGACCTGGCCAAACTCCGCGAGGTCCGCGACCGCTGGCAGTTCTACCGGGACCGCGCGCCTGGAGCCTACGGTCCGCTGACGGCCCCCTAGGGGCGCGGGGCTGTATTCGACATGCGGCTGCCGCCGCGTGCGCGCGACCAGCCACGACGAACCCGCACGCACCCACAGTGAGGAGCGCCCGATGACCCGAACACTGATCCACGGCGGTCTAGTCATCACGGCTTCCGACGAAGTCCACGCCGACGTCCTGATCGAGGACGGCCGCATCGCCGCCCTGGCCGCGCCCGGAGTCCTCACCGCCGACCGCACGATCGACGCCACCGGAAAGTACGTCATCCCCGGCGGCGTCGACGCCCACACCCACATGGAGCTGCCCTTCGGCGGCACCTTCGCCTCCGACACCTTCGAGACCGGCACCCGCGCCGCCGCCTGGGGCGGCACCACGACGATCATCGACTTCGCCGTGCAGAGCGTCGGACACGGCCTGCGCGAGGGCCTCGACGCCTGGCACGCCAAGGCCGAGGGCAACTGCGCGATCGACTACGGCTTCCACATGATCGTCTCCGACGTCAACGAGGACACCCTCAAGGAGATGGACCTGCTGGTCGAGGAGGGCGTCACCTCCTTCAAGCAGTTCATGGCCTACCCGGGCGTCTTCTACAGCGACGACGGCCAGATCCTGCGCGCCATGCAGCGCTCCGCCGACAACGGCGGCCTGATCATGATGCACGCCGAGAACGGCATCGCCATCGACGTCCTGGTCGAACAGGCCCTGGCCCGGGGCGAGACCGACCCGCGCTACCACGGCGAGGTCCGCAAGGCCCTGCTGGAGGCCGAGGCCACCCACCGGGCCATCCGGCTCGCCCAGGTCGCCGGCGCACCCCTCTACGTCGTGCACGTCTCGGCGATGGAGGCCGTCGCCGAACTGGCCCGCGCCCGCGACGAGGGACTGCCCGTCTTCGGCGAGACCTGCCCGCAGTACCTGTTCCTGTCCACCGACAACCTCGCCGAGCCGGACTTCGAGGGCGCCAAGTACGTGTGCAGCACGCCCCTGCGGCCGCGCGAGCACCAGGCCAAGCTCTGGCAGGGACTGCGCACGAACGACCTCCAGGTGGTCTCCACCGACCACTGCCCCTTCTGCTTCACCGGCCAGAAGGACCTCGGCCGCGGCGACTTCTCCAAGATCCCCAACGGCCTGCCGGGCGTGGAGAACCGGATGGACCTGCTCCACCAGGCCGTCGTCGACGGGCACATCAGCCGCCGCCGCTGGATCGAGATCGCGTGTGCCACCCCGGCCCGCATGTTCGGCCTGTACCCGAAGAAGGGCACCATCGCCCCGGGCGCCGACGCCGACGTCGTGATCTACGACCCGCACGCCGAGCAGGTCCTCTCGGCCGAGACCCACCACATGAACGTCGACTACTCGGCGTACGAGGGCAGGCGGGTCACCGGCCGGGTCGAGACGGTGCTCTCGCGCGGCGTCCCCGTCGTCACCGAGCGGGAGTACACCGGACACGCCGGACACGGCGTCTTCACCCCGCGTTCCACCTGTCAGTACCTCAACTAGGAGTGGTGCGGATGGACTTCGGACTCGTCCTGCAGACCGACCCGCCGGCCTCGCGGGTGATCAGCCTCATGAAGCGCGCGGAACGCAACGGTTTCACCCACGGCTGGACCTTCGACTCCGCCGTGCTGTGGCAGGAGCCGTTCGTGATCTACAGCCAGATCCTGGCCAACACCACGAAACTGAAGGTCGGGCCGATGGTCACCAACCCGGGCACCCGCACCTGGGAGGTGACCGCCTCCACCTTCGCCACCCTCAACGACATGTTCGGCAACCGGACCGTCTGCGGCATCGGCCGGGGCGACTCCGCGATGCGCGTGGCCGGCCGCAAGCCCAACACCCTGGCCCGGATCAGCGACGCCATGCGGGTCATCCGGGACCTCGGCAGCGGCCGCGAGGCCGACCTCGGCGGCGGCAGCGTCGTCCGGTTCCCGTGGATCAAGCCGGGCGCCGAACTGCCCGTCTGGATGGCCGCGTACGGTCCCAAGGCGCTGAAGATGGCCGGCGAGGAGGCGGACGGTTTCATCCTCCAGTTGGCCGACCTCTATCTGACCGAGTACATGGTCAAGGCCGTGAAGGACGCGGCCGTCGCTGCCGGACGCGACCCGTCGCAGGTGACCGTCTGCGTGGCCGCCCCCGCCTACGTCACCGAGGACGACTCTCCGGGGGCGCTGGCGCACGCGCGCGAGCAGTGCCGCTGGTTCGGCGGCATGGTCGGCAACCACGTGGCCGACCTGGTCTCCAAGTACGGCGAGCACTCGGCCGCCGTCCCCGACGAACTCACCGACTACATCAAGTCCCGCGAGGGCTACGACTACTCCCACCACGGCCGGGCCGGCAACCCGGACACCCGGTTCGTGCCCGACGAGATCGTGGACCGGTTCTGCCTGATCGGCCCGGTCGAGCGGCACATCGAGAAGCTGAACGCCCTGCGCGCGCTCGGCGTGGACCAGTTCGCCGTGTACGACATGCACGACGCGCAGGAGGCCGTGATCGACGCCTACGGTTCCCGGGTGATCCCGGCCGTCAACGGCTGACGCCTCCCCGAACCCCCTTGCTCTCCCCCTTCCCCCGGCCCGGGAAGGGGGAGCAGGACGCCCCCGGGCGCACCCCCCATCGGCATCACCCGCACGGCCATTCCCGTCCCGCCTCCCGATTGGCCCGGCCCATGACCGATACCGCTCCCACGGCCACACCACCCACCACCCAAGTCACCCTCGCCGACGGCCGGGTGGAGATCGCCCCCGGCGCCCCGGCACCGAGCGGTCCCTACGCCAACGAGGACCTGCTGCCGGTCCCCGTCGAAAAGCGCACCTGGACCACGTACAACTTCTCCGCGCTGTGGGTCGGCATGGCCCACAACACCGCCTCCTGGACCCTGGCCTCCGGGCTCATCGCCGTCGGCATGGACTGGAAGCAGGCGGTGTTCACCATCGCCCTCGCCAACGTGATCGTGCTGATACCCATGCTGCTCACCGGGCACGCCGGGCCGAAGTACGGCATACCCTTCCCCGTCTTCGCGCGCGCCTCCTTCGGCATCCGCGGCGCCAACCTGCCCGCCGTCGTACGGGCGTTGGTGGCCTGCGGCTGGTTCGGCATCCAGACCTGGATCGGCGGCGAGGCCATCTACTTCCTGGCCGGGAAGCTGATCGGCAGCGGCTGGACGGACGCCGCGAAGGTCGGCGGCTACGCCTGGACCATGTGGCTGTCGTTCGCGATCTTCTGGGCCCTGCAAGTCGTCATCATCTACCGGGGCATGGAGACCATCCGCCGCTTCGAGAACTGGGCGGCGCCCTTCGTGCTCGTCGGCGCGTTCGTGATGCTGTGGTGGATGAGCGACAAGGCGGGCGGCTTCGGACCGCTGCTGGACCAGCCCTCGAAGCTCGGCTGGGGCGCCGACTTCTGGACGCTGTTCGCCCCCGCCCTCATGGGCATGATCGGCTTCTGGTCCACGCTGTCGCTGAACATCCCCGACTTCACCCGCTACGGCAGGAGCCAGAAGGCCCAGACCTGGGGCCAGGCCCTCGGCCTGCCCACCACCATGACGCTCTTCGCGTTCCTGTCGGTGATGGTCACCTCCGGCAGCCAGGCCGTCTACGGCGAGGCCATCTGGGACCCGGTCCAGCTCGCGGCGAAGACCGACAACACGGTCGGCCTGCTCTTCGCGCTGGTCACCGTCCTGGTCGCGACCCTGTCCGTCAACGTCGCCGCCAACCTGGTCTCCCCGGCGTTCGACTTCTCCAACATCGCGCCCCGCCGCATCAGTTTCCGCGCCGGCGCCCTCGCGACCTGCGTCCTCGGCGTGCTGATCTTCCCGTGGAAGCTGTACTCCGACCCGCAGGGCTACATCTTCACCTGGCTCGGCCTGGTCGGCGGTCTGCTCGGCACCGTCGCGGGCATCCTCATCGCCGACTACTGGATCCTGCGCCGCTCGAAGCTCGACCTCGCCGACCTGTACCGCCCGGGCGGCCGCTACTGGTACGAGGGCGGCTGGAACTGGCGGGCCGTCGTCGCCTTCGCGGCCGGGGGCGTCCTCGCCGTCGGCGGCGCCAGTTTCAAACCGCTCGTCGACGGCCGTCCCATCCCGGCACTCGCCGATCTGGCCGACTACGGCTGGGCCGTGGGCCTGGGCACGTCGATGGTGCTGTACCTGCTGCTGATGGCGGTGCGCGGCCGCGGGGCCCGCCGAGCGGGGTGAGGACCGCCGCGCCGGAGGGCGTTCAGCCCTTCTCGCTCTCCAGCGCGGCCACCGCTTCCTTCGCGGCCTTGATGGCACCCTTGTTGATGGTGTCCGTGTCGGGCGCCTTCTTCGACTCGAAGTCGCTGCCGTTGTAGGTGATCGTCACCAGCGCGTTGGACGCGCGGGCGACCACGACGCCCTCACGGGTCTGCTGCTTGTCCTCGGTGGTGAGGTTCACGACGGAGTACGCGCTGTCCCCGAGCCCGGGGACGGCCCCGCCGCCGCTCCTGCGCTCCAGCTGCTCCCGGTACGACTTCTCGGCCGCCTCGTCCGAGGCCAGCACCTCGTAGGACACGTCGAGCCAGCGGTAGTCGTAGCCCTTGAGCGCGTTCCAGGAGCAGGTCCGGCGCAGCTTCGCGTCCGTGGAGGGGATCTCCTTGCCGGCCGTTTTGGCGCCCGGCACCAGCGACTCGATCGTCTTCTTGGCCACGCTCTCGCACGGCGCGGGCGCCGCCCCGTACGTCTTCGACACCGTCGACGTCGAGGGGGCGGAGGCGGACTGGGTCTCGGTCTTCTCCTCGGCCGGCCTGGGCTCGGCGGCCGTCGGCGCGGCGAGCGGACCGGACGACAGCGCCCAGCCCGCCGCGGCGAGCACGGCCACCGGGGACAGGCGCGCGGTCAGGGCGAGAGGCAGGGGTAGAGAACGCACGGCGCCCTTCTCGTGGGGGACGGACGGTGCGGAACGGGTCCGCACGGCGGACGGGACGACAGTGTCACACGAGTCCCTGTGGTGCGGAAGGGCGAACTCGCTGCGTGGCCAGGCGGTGACGGTGCCTCACCACGGACCCTCGCGATTCCGGGTGTTTGCATGGCCCGTGGGGGATTTGCGCACCCCCGTGAGGCCCATGTTTTGTCGGGGCCGCGACAGGAGAGGGGACGAGTGCCGTACGACGACGAGAGGTGACGAGTCGCGTGTTCACGTCCCGCCCGACCCTCCAGGGCACCTTCGGCATGGTCTCCTCCACCCACTGGCTGGCCTCCCAGGCGGCGATGGCCGTGCTGGAGGACGGTGGCAACGCCTGTGACGCGGCTGTCGCGGGCGGGTTCGTGCTGCATGTCGTCGAACCCCACCTCAACGGCCCGGCCGGTGAGGTGCCGATCCTGTACGCCCCGCCCGGCGGGGAGGCGCGGGTGGTGTGCGGGCAGGGCGTCGCGCCCGCCGGGGCGAGCGTCGCGCACTACCGAGGCCTCGGCCTGGACCTCGTCCCCGGCACCGGACCGCTCGCCGCCGCCGTGCCCGGCGCCTTCGACGCCTGGATGCTGCTGCTGCGCGACCACGGCACCAAGAGCCTCGACGACGTCCTGAAGTACGCCATCGGCTACGCCCAGCACGGTCATCCGCCCGTGGAGCGCGTCGGCCAGACCGTCGAGACCGTGCGGGAGCTGTTCAAGAGCGAATGGACCTCCTCGGCGGACGTCTACCTGCCCGGCGGCAAGGCGCCGCGCCCCGGCGAGCTGTTCCGCAACCCCGCGCTCGCGGCCACCTGGAAGCGGCTGCTCGCCGAGACCGCCGGAGCCGGCGACCGCGAGGCACGGATCGACGCGGCGCGGCAGGTCTGGCGCACCGGCTTCATCGCCGAGGCGCTCGTCCGGCAGGCCGCCCGCCCCACCCTCGACACCAGCGGCACCCACCACACCGGCACCCTCACCGCCGCAGACCTCGCCGCCTGGTCCGCGACCTGGGAGACACCGGCGACCTACGACTGGAACGGCTGGACCGTCTGCAAGCCCGGCCCCTGGAGCCAGGGCCCCGTCCTGCTGCAGCAGCTCGCCCTGCTCCCGCCCGAGCTGCCCCCGTACGGCTCGGGCGAGTACGTCCACCTGCTGATCGAGAACTGCAAGCTCGCCATGGCGGACCGGGAGGCCTGGTACGGGGACGCGGCCGACGTGCCGCTCGACGACCTGCTGTCCACCGCGTACAACACGGCCCGCCGCGCCCTCGTCGGCGAGCGGGCCGAGCACGACCTGCGGCCCGGCGGCCCCGGCGGGCGCACCCCGCGTCTGAGCGCGCACGCGCGCGTGGCCGCCGCCCGGGACGGCTTCGCCGCGCTCGGCGCCGGCGAGCCCACCGTCGCGAAGCTCCCCACCTCGCCCGTGCCCGGCGAACCGGAGATCCTGCCCGACGGCAGCACCCGGGGAGACACCTGTCACCTCGACGTCGTCGACCGCTGGGGCACCATGGTCGCGGCCACGCCCAGCGGCGGCTGGCTCCAGTCCAACCCCGTCGTGCCCGAACTCGGCTTCCCGCTCGGCACCCGGCTGCAGATGACCTGGCTGGAGGAGGGCCTGCCGAGCACCCTCACCCCCGGCCGCCGCCCCCGCACCACCCTGTCCCCGTCGATCGCCCTGCGCGACGGCGTGCCCGTCCTGGCGTTCGGCACACCCGGCGGAGACCAGCAGGACCAGTGGCAGCTGCACTTCCTCCTGGCCCTGGCGCTGCGCCCCCAGGTCCGCGGCGGGCTCGATCTGCAGGGCGCGATCGACGCCACGAACTGGCACAACGACGGCTTCCCCGGCTCCTTCCACCCGCGCGGCATGCGCCCCGGCAGCGTGACCGTGGAGGCCCGCACCGATCCGGCCGTCGTCGCGGAGCTGCGGCGGCGCGGCCACGAGGTGACCGTGGGCGCCCCCTGGTCGGAGGGCCGGCTCTGTGCGGTCGCCCGCGACCCGGAGACGGGCGTGCTGTCGGCGGCCGCCAACCCGCGCGGCATGCAGGGGTACGCCGTGGGCCGGTGACCGCGCCCCTGCGCACGGCCGAGTTCACCGTGAGGCCACCCGGGGTGCACCCGGCGGGTGGGGATTGTCAGCGGCGCGTGTTGTAGTGGAGGGGTGATCGACAGCAACGAAACCATCGAAGAGTTTCTCGTCCAGCACGCCTCCGACGTCGAAGAGGCCATCCGCAAGGCGGCCTCCACGGAGATCCTGCCGCGCTGGCGCCGCCTCGCCGCGCACGAGATCGACCAGAAGACCGGGCCGCACGACCTGGTGACCGACGCCGACCGCAAGGCCGAGCTGTACCTGACCGAGGAGCTGGTCGCCCTGCTGCCCGGCTCGGTCGTGGTCGGCGAGGAGGCGGTGCACGCCAACCCGGCCTCCTACGAGGCGATACGCGGCGGGGCCCCGGTCTGGATCATCGACCCGGTCGACGGCACACGGCAGTTCGTGCGCGGCGAGGCCGGATTCTGCACCCTGGTCGCGCTCGCCCTCGGCGGCACTGTCCTCGCCTCCTGGACCTACGCCCCGGCCCGCGACCGGCTCGCCACCGCCCAGCGGGGCAAGGGCGCCCACCTCGACGGGGAGCGGCTGTTCGCCGGCGTCCCCGAGCCCGGCCGCGACCTGCGCGTGGCCACCTCCCACCCGGACTACACGACGGACGAGCAGAAGCACGCCCTGCTCGGCCTGCGCACCGAGGGCGTCGCGCCGCGCTCGTGCGGCTCGGCCGGCCTGGAGTACCTCGCCATCGCCCGCGGCGAGTCCGACGCCATCGCCTTCTCCTGGGAGGCGGCCTGGGACCACGCGGCCGGTCTGCTCCTCGTCGAGGAGGCGGGCGGCGCCCATCTGACCCTGACCGGTGAGCCGTTCCGCATCACGGGCGGCAACGCCCTGCCGTTCACGGCGGCCCGGGACGCGGCCACGGCCCGCCGGATCGCGGCCCTGCTGGCGGGCGGCGGATGACGGCGGACGGGTTGCGTGGTGCGCACAGACGATGACCGTGCGTGTGCGTGCGGGGGCGGTCACCGTCGCAAACCGGTCGTCCCGAGCGGATGTCCCCCGCGGCCGGTGACTGTCAGTCCCCGGGCATATCCTGATCCCCCAGTGGCCGTCGGCTGACGAAGGGGTCCGAAGGTGCCGTCGATGCTCGATGCCGTCGTAGTGGGTGCGGGACCGAACGGACTGACCGCGGCGGTGGAGCTGGCCCGGCGCGGCTTCTCCGTCGCCGTCTTCGAGGCCAGGGGCACCGTGGGCGGCGGAGCCCGCACGGAGGAGCTCACGCTGCCCGGCTTCCGGCACGACCCGTGTGCCGCGGCCCACCCCCTCGCCGTCAACTCCCCGGCGTTCCGTGCCCTGCCGCTGGAGCGGTACGGCCTGGAGTGGCTCCACGCCGAGCTGCCCATGGCCCACCCCTTCCCGGACGGCACGGCGGCCGTGCTGTCCCGGTCGGTCGGCGAGACCGCCGCCTCCTTCGGACCCCGTGACGCCGGTGCCTACCGCAGGCTGGTCGAGCCCTTCCTGCCCCGGTGGGACAGGCTCGTGCGGGACTTCATGTCCCTGCCGCTCACGGCGCTGCCCCGCGACCCGGTGACCCTCGCCCGCTTCGGGCTCGCCGGCCTGCCCCCGGCGACCCTGCTGATGCGCCGCTTCCGCGACGAACCGGCCCGGGCGCTGTTCGCCGGGCTCGTCGGCCATGTCATGGCACCGCTCGGCGGGTTCGCCACCGGCGCCGTCGGCCTGGTCTTCGCGCTCGCGGCGCACGCGCGTGGCTGGCCGCTCGCCCGGGGCGGTTCCCAGGCGCTCTCCGACGCCCTCGAAGCCCACCTGCGCGACCTCGGCGGCGAGGTCCACACCGACTACGAGGTCAAGCGCCTGGACGACCTGCCACCCGCCCGGGCCTACGTCTTCGACACCTCGCCCACCGCCCTGGCCCGCATCGCCGGCTTCGGCAGCCACTACGCCGGCTACCGCTACGGACCGGGCGTGTTCAAGATCGACTACGCGCTGGACGGGCCCGTGCCGTGGACCGCGAAGGAGGCCCGCGCCGCCGGCACGGTGCAGATCGGCGCGGACAGCGCGGAGATCGGGGCGGCCCTGCGCGCGGCGTCCCGCGAGGGCAGGGCCCCCGACCGGCCGTTCCTCATCACGACCCAGCCGAGCGTCGTCGACCCGACCCGCGCCCCCGAGGGCAAGCACGTCTTCTGGGCCTACGGACACGTCCCGCACGGCTGGACGGGCGACCTCACCGACGCCGTGGAGCGTCAACTGGAGCGCTTCGCGCCGGGGTTCCGCGACCGCGTCCTGGCCCGTGCCACGGCAGGACCGCCCGAACTCGCCGCCCGCAACGCCAACTACGTCGGCGGTGACATCGCCACGGGCGCGGCCTCCGGCCTGCAGCTCCTGCTCCGCCCGAAGCTCACGCTCTTCCCGTACCACACGCCCCACCCGGCGATCTTCATCTGCTCCTCGGCGACCCCGCCGGGCCCCGGCGTGCACGGCATGTCCGGACACAACGCGGCCAAGGCCGTCTGGAAGCGACTGAGGCAGACGTGACCATCATCGAAGCGGTCCAGGGCGACATCACCCACGAGAGCGTCGACGCGATCGTCAACGCGGCCAACTCCTCGCTGCTGGGCGGGGGAGGGGTCGACGGCGCGATCCACCGGCGCGGCGGCCCGGCGATCCTGGAGGAGTGCCGCAAGCTGCGCGCCTCCCGGTACGGCAAGGGCCTGCCGACGGGCCAGGCCGTCGCCACCACCGCCGGCGACCTCGACGCCCGCTGGGTCATCCACACCGTCGGCCCCGTCCACAGCACCACCGAGGACCGCTCGCACCTCCTCGCCTCCTGCTACCGCGAGTCCCTGCGCGTCGCCGGCGAACTCGGCGCCCGCACGGTCGCGTTCCCCGCCGTCTCCACCGGCGTCTACGGCTGGCCCATGGACGACGGTGCCCGCATCGCCGTCGAGACGGTCCGGGCGGCGGACACGGCGGTCGAGCGGGTCAGGTTCGTGCTCTTCGACCGGCAGGCGTACGAGGTGTTCGCCGCCCGGCTGCGCTGAGACAGCGTCCCGGGCGGACTCAGACGGGCTCCGGCTCGAAGTGCCGCAGCAGGTCCCGGCCGGGCTGGACGACGCCGTAGCTGCTCTCCGGCACCGCGTTCCACACACCGGGGAGATCGCCCAGCGGCTCGGACACCACCAGGCGGGTCTCGTCGGAGATGTGCTTGAGGAACGCGAGGTCGGGGTGGAGGGCGCGCACGTCCTCCACCCGGCTGCTGAAGTACAGCGACCGTGAATCGCCGCCGCTGGAGTACCGGAAGAACCACACCCGTTCGCCGTCGGTCACCGCGACCGTCATCTGCAGCGGTTCCGGCACGCCGTGCTCGTGGCCGAGCCGTTCGACGAGCCCGACCATCCGGGCCACCGCGCCCGGCGGGTCGCTGTCGAGGCCGAAGGTGAGCGCCACGTGGAACATCACCTCGGAGTCGGTCGTGCCCTCCAGCGACGGGAACAGCTCCGGGTCCACGGCCAGCATCAGATCGCGGCGCATCGCGGAGAACCCGGTGATCGCCCCGTTGTGCATCCACATCCAGCGTTCGTGGCGGAAGGGGTGGCAGTTGGTCTGCTGCACGGCCGTCCCGGTGGAGGCGCGCACATGGGCGAAGAACAGCGGCGAGCGGACGTGGTCGGCGATCTCCCGCAGGTTGCGGTTGCTCCATGCCGGGCCGGTGTCGCGGATGACGGCAGGGGTGCGCAGATGCCAGGCGTACCAGCCGACCCCGAAACCGTCGCCGTTGGTGGTCTCCACCCCCATCCGCGCGTGCAGGCTCTGGTCGATCAGCGAGTGCTGCGGACGGTAGAGGACGTCGTCGAGGAGCACGGGGGTGCCCGAGTAGGCGAGCCAGCGGCACATGGTCACACCCCTTGTCTCCGGGCCGCCCCGGCGGTGCCGGGCGGCCCGTGGGAACGGTGGCTGCGGACAGGTGGTACGCGCCGGGGGGCCGTGGGGGCCGGGTGGCCGGGGGCCGTGGCGCGTGGCCTCCCAGGCAACCCCCGCGGCGAAAGCCGCGCATCGCCCGCGGCGGGTGGTTGTGCGCCGCGCGACGGGGCCCGCGGCAGGCCCTCGCGGGTGGGCTGCGGCAGGCCTCCGAGGGCAGGGCGCAGCAGGCCCCTGCGGGTGGCTCGCGGCAGGCACCCGCGAGTCTGCTGCGGCAGGCCCCCGTGGGTGGGCCCGCAGACCTTTGCGGGTGGGCGGCGGCAGGCCCCCGCGAGTGGGTCGCCGCAGGCCGCCGAGGGTTCCCCCGGCAGGCTCCCGCAGGTGACCCGCGCCAAGCCTCCGAGGAGGTCCCCGCAGGACCCCCGCGGCAGGGCCCCCGCGGCAGACCCCCGCGGGTGTTCGTGGAGGCCGCTGCCTGGGCGTGCGTGTGCGGCGGAACGCTGAGATGCTGGGCGAAACGAGCGCTGCTCGTCACCCGGCGGACGGCAATCGACGGTGAGCCCATGGCCGTGACAGACGAAAACGGTGCGGAACCGGCGCCCCCGGGTGTCGGCCCCACGGGAGACCCGCTGCTGCGCACCCGCTTCGCCCTGCCGAAGCGGCCCTCCACCTTCCTGCGCCGCGCCCGGCTGGTGCGCCATCTCGACGAAGCCCTGCGCACGCCCCTGACCCTGGTCAACGGCTCGGCCGGCGCGGGCAAGACCCTGCTGGTCGCCGACTGGGCCGCCGGTCTGCGCGAACCCGTCGTCTGGCTCACCGCCGACACCGCCGACCGGGCCCCCGGCGTCTTCTGGGCCTACCTGCTGGAGGCACTGCGGGCCGCCGGAGTGCCCGTGACCGCCGACGTCGGCTGCCCGGCGGAGGCCGGCCGCGTGGACCCGCGCACGCTGACCCGCCTCGCCGCCGCCCTGGAGCGCCGCGACCGGACCACCGTCGTCGTCCTCGACGAGTTCGACCGCGTGACCTCCGCCGAGATCGCGGGGCAGCTCCAGTTCGTCCTGCAGCACGCCGGGCACGGACTGCGCCTGGTCCTGGTCACCCGCACGGAACCCCTGCTGCCGCTGCACCGCTACCGCGCCGCGGGCGAGATGACGGAGATCCGGGACGCCGAGCTCGCCTTCACCACCGACGAGGCGCAGGAACTGCTCACCCGCCACGGCCTGCACCTGCCCGTGAGCGCCGCCCGGGCCCTGGTCGAGCGCACCCAGGGCTGGGCCGCCGGCCTCCGGCTGTGCGCCCTGGCCGCCCGGCAGGACGATCATCCCGACACGTACGTCAAGCAGTTCGAGGCGGGCCGCAGCACCGTGGCCGACTTCCTGCTGGCCGAGGTGCTCGACCGGCAGGAGCCGGACACCCAGGACCTGCTGCTGCGCATCAGCGTCCTGGAGCGCTTCTGCCCCGACCTGGTGAACGCGCTGACGCTGCGCACCGACGCGGAGGCCGTCCTCGCCGCGCTGCACCGCGAGAACGCCTTCGTCCAGTACCTCGGACACGCCTGGTACACCCTGCACCCGCTGTTCGCCGAGATACTCCGCGCCCATCTGCGCGAACGCTTCCCCGGCCTGGAGCCGGAGCTGCGCGGCCGGGCCGCCCGCTGGCTGCGGCGCTCGGGAGCCCTGCGGGAGGCCCTCGTCCAGGGCGCCGCGGCGGACGACTGGGACTTCACCGCCCGCGCCGTCGTCGACGACCTCGCGATCGGCCGCCTCTTCACCGGCCTGCGCTCCGAGGACCTCTCCGCCCTGTTCGCGGACATGGGCCCCGAGGTGCGGGGCCCGGCGCCCGACCTGGTCCGCGCCGCCCGCGACCTGGGCCGGCGCGATCTGGCCCACGGTCTGCCCCATCTGCGCCGGGCCGAGGAGGAACTGGCCCGCGACGGCGGGGAACCCGCCCCGGCACGGCTCGGCCTCGCCCTCCTGGACGCGCTCGCGGCCCGGCTGACCGGCTCCCCCGAACAGGCCGAGCACGCCGCCGAGCAGGCCCGGCTGCTGCGGGAGGACATCCCGGCGGAGCTCCTCGACGAGCACCCGGAACTCACCGCCCTGCTCCTCACCCACCTGGGCTCCGCCCGCCTGTGGGCCGGGCGGTTCGAGGAGGCCCGGTCCGCCCTGGCGGCGGTCGCCTCCCAGCCGGGCGGAGCGGTGATGGCGCTGCCCCGCTGGGAGGCCCTGGGCCACCTGGCGCTGATCGACTACCTCCTCGGCTGGCCCGGCCGCGCGGAGCAGAAGGCCCTGGCCGCGGCCGGCCAGGCGGAGCGCTACAGCCTGCCCCGGCGGTCCGGTGACGGCCTCGTGCCCCTGGTCCTGGCCGCCGTCCAGCTGGACCGTAACGAACTCGACGAGGCCCAGGCGCTCCTCGCCGGCAAGGCCGGCTCCCACCCATACGCCGAGGACCCCGTGGAGCGGGCGGGGCGGGCCGTGATCCGGGGCCGGCTGCTGCTGGCCCGAGGGGACGCCCGGGCGGCGCTGGCGGTGGCCGGCGAACCCGTCACCGCGGACGTGGCCTCACCGTGGGCGCAGGAGCACAGCGCCCTGCTCGCCTCGGCCGCCCACCTGGCCCGGGGACATCCGGAACTGGCCGGGGAAGCCGTGGAACGGATGGCCCGCCACCGCATCGCGTGCGCGGTCGAGGCGGCCCGGATCCGGCTCGCGGCGGGCCGCACCGACGAGGCGCTCGGCCTGATCGCGCACCTGCCCGAGGAGGGCAGGCCCGGCCCGGCGGTGGCGGTCCGGGCCACGCTGGTGCGCGCCCAGGCGGCCTACGAGTCCGGTGACCAGGCCACCGCCGCCCGTCTCGTCGCCCGCGCCCTCCTGGACAGCCGGCGGGACCGGCTGCGCCGCCCGTTCCTGGAGGCCGGTCCCTGGATCCACCCGCTGTTGCGCACCGGCCGGCTGCGGGAACTGGCCGGCGGCTGGCTCGTGCCCGGCCCGGTCCGGCCCGCGGCCGTCGAACCCGCCCCGCCCGGCCGGCCCCCGGACCTGGTCGTCGAGGAGCTGAGCGCCCGGGAACGGGACGTGCTGCACCGCCTGGCCGAGATGCTGTCGACGGAGGAGATCGCCGCCGACCTGAACGTGTCGGTGAACACCGTGAAGACCCACCTCAAGAGCATCTACCGCAAGCTCGGGGTGAGCCGGCGGGCCGAGGCGGTCCGCCGGGCCCGCGAGGTGCGGCTGCTGTGAACCGCGGATTCCCCCGCGAGGGGTGAGGCACGCCGCCGGTTCCACCGCTGTGATGGACGCGTGAGCCACTGGCGCGCCCTGCTCGTCCTCGGAACCGCCCAGTTCCTGATGGTGCTGGACACCTCCGTGATGAACGTGTCCATCAGCCGGCTGGTCGAGGACTTCGACACCGAGGTCACGGCCATCCAGGCCGTGATCACCCTGTACGCGCTGGTCATGGCCGCCTTCATGATGATCGGCGGCCGGTTCGGGGACATCCTGGGCCGGCGGCGCGTGTTCCTGCTCGGACTCGCCGTGTACGGCGTCGGATCGGCCCTGACCGCCGTGGCCCCCACCCTGTGGGTGCTGGCGCTGGGCTGGTCCGTCATCGAAGGGCTGGGTGCCGCGCTGGTCCTGCCGTCCATGGCGGCCCTCGTCGCCGAGTCCTACCGCGGCCGGGACCGGGCCGTCGCCTACGCCGTGATCGGCGGCCTCGCCGGCGCGGGCATCGCCGTGGGCCCGCTGCTCGGCGGATGGATGACGACCTACCTCACCTGGCGTCTGGTGTTCGCCGGGGAGGTCGTGGTCGTCCTGGCCGTGCTCTGCCTGCACCGGGCGATCCCGCGCACGCCCCCCGCCGAACGGCCCCCACGGCTGGACGGCACGGGCGCCGTGCTCTCGGCCGCCGGGCTGGGACTGGGCGTGCTGGGCGTGCTGCAGAGCACCGCCTGGGGCTGGGTGCAGCCGCGCGACCCGCCCTTCACCGTGCTGGGCTTCGCCCCGACGCTCTTTGTCATCGGCGCCGGCGTGCTCGTCCTGGCCGGCTTCGCCCGCTGGGAGCGGCGGCGGGCCGCGCACGGCGGGGACGCCCTGGTGGACCTGACACTGCTGCACCGGCCCGTCCTGCGGTCCGGGCTGACCATGCTCCTGAGCCAGAACCTCATCCTGCTGGGCCTGTTCTTCACCATCCCGCTGTACCTGCAGGTGGTGCAGGGCTTCAACGCCTTCGAGACGGGGCTGCGCCTGCTGCCGGTGTCCGTGACCATGCTGCTGGCGTCCCTGCTCGCCGCACCGCTCGGGCGGCGGGCGGGGCCCCGGCGGGTGGTGCGGCTGGCCCTGCTGACGCTGGCGGGTGCGATCGTGTGGCTGCTCGCCACCATCGACCCCGCCATCGACGACGCCCAGTTCGCCGGGGCCATGGCCCTGCTGGGCGTCGGCATGGGCCTGCTCGCCTCGCAGCTGGGCAACGTCGTCCAGTCCGCCGTGGGGGAGGAGGAGCGCAGTGAGGCGGGCGGACTCCAGTTCACCGCGCAGAACCTCGGCTCGGCGCTGGGCACCGCCCTCATCGGGTCACTGCTCATCGGGGCCCTGGTGCACGCCTTCACCACCCAGGTCGAGAACGACCCCCGGCTCTCGGACGAGGCCCGCAGGCAGACCGGCATCGCCCTGGAGTCCGGCGTCAGCTTCGTGTCCACGGACCAGGTCCGCTCGGCCGGCGAACGCGCCGGGCTGCCCCCGGCCGAGGTGGAAGCCCTCACCGAGTCGTACGCCTCGGCCCAGCTCGACGGACTGAAGGCGGCCGTCCTGGCCACCGGCGGGATCACCCTCGTCGGCTTCCTGGCCACCCCGCACCTGCCGGCCGGCCGGCAGAGCCGCCCGCCCGAGCGGGACGAGGGCGCTCCGGCCGCAGAGCCGCACCGCGGCGCCGGAGCCGGAGGCACGACATGACGGACACCGCCGACCGCACCGCCCGCCGCGCCCGGAAGGCCGAGCGCCGGGCCCACGCCGACTACAGCGGCGGCGTCTACGGCTCGATGCTCGCCGGCTCCGTGGTGGTCGGCGCCGGCACCCTCGGCGAGCTGCCCCGGCTGGAGCTGGTGCTGCTGCTGGTGCTCACCGGGGCGGTGTTCTGGCTCGCGCACGTGCACGCCCAGCTGTTCGGGGCGCGCATGGCGCAGGAGAGCGTGGACCGCCGGACCGTGCTGCGGGTGTGCCGCGAGGAGTGGCCCATCCTGAAGGCCGCCGTTCCGCCCGCCGCCGCCGTGGCCGTCAGCCCGCTGCTGGGCCTGGACGTGCCGGGCACCCTGTGGCTGGCGCTCGGCGTGGCCGTGGCCGGGCAGGTGGGCTGGTCGCTGGCCGCGGCGGTGCGCGCGGGCGCCTCCCGGGGACAGATGGCCCTCTCCGCCACCGTCAACCTGCTGCTGGGACTGCTGATCATCGTGCTCAAGATCGTCCTGAAGCACTGACGCCGCCGTCCCGGCCCCCCGCGAGGTTCACCTGTCCCGGGTGAGGGCGGCCACCGCCGCCGGGTGGAGCATGGCAGGAGAAGGGCGCGCACCGCACACCCCACTGAGCCCGGGGAAGGGCAGCCCATGCGCTATGAGATCCGCGTCGAGGGACAGATGTCGGAGACGCTGGCCAAGGTCTTCCCGGAGCTGGACCACGTGCTGATGGCCGGGCAGACCGTCCTGTTCGGACCCGTGGTCGACGAGGCCCATCTGTACGGGCTGCTGAGCCGCTTCCAGTCGCTGGGGCTCAGGGTCGTCGAGATGCGCCGGCTCCCGGAGTGAGCCGGGAGCCGGTCGGGGCGTCACAGGACGGCCGTACGGATCCGGCCGGAGGCGGCGGCGGCGCCGAGCGCCTCGAAGTCCCGCTGGTTGCGGTCGGCGTAGGCTTGCGCGAAACCGGTGAGGGCGCGGTCGAAGCGGTCGCTGCCCCCCAGGTAGGCGGCGATGGCGACGGGGTCGCCCGAGCGGGCGTGGGCCCGGGCCAGACTCGCCCCGCACAGCCGCGCGAACAGCCGGAGCAGCCCCGGGTCCATGGTCTCCGGCCGGGCGATGCCCTTCCAGTCCCGCAACTGCCGCACGTAGAAGTCCCGCTCGCGGCCGTCGAGGCCCACGGCGTGCGTCCAGCCGAGCAGGATGTCGCTGGTGGTCTGGATCAGCCGCTGCCCCGCCACGACGCGGCGTCCCTCGTTGTCGTAGCGGATGCCCTCGGTGTGGGCGGCCAGCACCGACTCCTGCGCCTCCTTGGCCTGGAGCAGCAGCGGGTCGTCGTCGTCACGGCCGAGCAGCAGCGCGATCCAGCAGCGCGTGCCGACGCTGCCCACGCCCACGACCTTGCGGGCGACGTCGACCATCCGGTAGTGGCGCAGCAGGTGCCGCCGCTCGGACGACAGGCTGCGGGCGTACCCCTCCAGGACGCCGCGCACCTCCTTCTCCTGGTCCTGCGCCGAGGAGCCGGCGAGCAGGTCGCGCAGCGGGGTGATGAGCGGCGGGTCGGCTGCGATCCGCCGGCCCTCGTCCGTGACGGCCGTGAGTTTGGCCAGGGCCTGCAGATGCGTGCGGGTCCGGGCCTTCGCCGTCGCCTGGGCGGTGCGGCGCCTGGCCTCCTTCGTCATCGAGGCGGCCATCAGTTCCTGCAGGCGGTCGGCGTCGTCCTGCGCGTACCAGATGTCCAGCACGCGCATGCCGGCGAACTCCCGCATCCGCCGCCGGTAGGCGCGTACGCAGGTGGCCACCGCGTCGTCCTGCTCCGCGGTGCCGAAGCCGTTCGCCCGGCCGGCGATCGCGATACTGGCCGCGAGCCGTTTGACGTCCCACTCGAAGGGCCCGGCCAGGGTCTCGTCGAAGTCGTTGATGTCGAAGACCAGATGCCGCTCCGGGGAGGCCAGCAGCCGGAAGTTCAGCAGATGGGCGTCCCCGCAGAGCTGCACCCGCAGCCCGGTGTCGGGGGCCGACCCGAGGTCCGCCGCCATGATCGCGGCGGCGCCCCGGTAGAAACGGAACGGCGATTCCAGCATGCGGCCGTAGCGGATCGGCACCAGCTCCGGTACGCGCGTCGCCGACTGCCGCTCCACCACCTCCACCGGGTCGAACCGCCCGGGTCCCGCCTCCAGCCGGCCGTGGGAGGACCGCGGCGAGCGCCGCCGCGCGTTACGGCCCCCGGCGGCGCGTTCGGCGGGGGACAGGAAGGAACTGGGGGAGCCCGTTACGGTCATCGTTCGGCCCTCCGGCCGCGGGGGAAGTCGTCCGTCGGCTCCCGGCCCTGCCGGCGCAGGCCCGCCTGCACCGCGCCCGCGAGGATCTTCGCGGCCACGCCCACCAGCAGCAGCCCGCCGAGCATCTGGACCATCGTGATGACCCGCCCGGTCTGGGAGCGGGCCGCGATGTCGCCGTAGCCGACGGTCGTGAACGTGGTGAGCGTGAAGTAGAGGGAGTCCGTCTTGGTCAGCGGCTCGCTGAACGAGCCCGGGGTGGTGTGCTCCAGCAGGAAGTAGGCGGTCGCGAAGAGCAGCAGGAACAGCGCCAGCGTCGTGGCCAGGGCCTCCACGGCCTTCAGCCGCGGCCAGGGGGAGTCCACGATGGCCCGCACCTCCCACCAGAAGACCACCACGACCAGCAGCAGTCCGAAGACGAGTACGACCGAGGCACCGCTCGACAGGCGTCCGTCCAGGGGGAGCAGGTAGTAGACGGTGAGGAGCCCGGTCGCGATGAGAAGCGCCCGGGCGAGAGCCGCGGCCGAGGCACGCCGCCGTCGCGGCTCGCGGCTCTGCGGCTCGCGGCCCCGCGGCTCCCGGTCGTGCGGGGGCCCGACGGCGCCGGTCCGGGCGGTCGCTCGATCCCTCATCGCGTGCTCTCCCGCTCTGGCGCCCGGCACCGGGCAGCTCCTGCGCCGGTATCCGGGCGGCTCCTGTGAGGACCCGGGCCGTTCCCGCGCCGTCCCGGGCACTTCTCGTGCCGGTATCCGGGCGGTTCCCGCGCCGGCCCCGGCGGCTCTCGTGCGGATCGGGGCGGTTCCTGTGCCGTCACGGGCAGCGCTCGGGCGGATCGGGGCGGTCCCGCGCCGGCGCCGGGTGGCCCGTGCGCCCGACGCCGGCGCCGGCCCGCTGTCCCTCCAGGCTCGCCGCGGCGGTGGTGGGGAGGGATCACCCGTCGGGGGTGACCCCAGCGGCCCGGGCTCGCGTGACGCTGGCCCTCAGGGGCCGTGCGGCAGAAGGAGGAGCCATGACCACGTCGCCAGGCCGCGGTCCGGACGCGGAAGAGTACGGCGGCGGGCCCGGGCCCGACGGCCCCGGGCCCGCTCGCGCGGCGGACCCCGCGGACCTGCTGGCCGCGGTCGGCCGCTCCTGGACCTGGATCCTCGCCTCGGCGGTCGCGACCCTCGTGCCGGGCATCCTGCTCCTGGTCTGGCCGGAGGCGACCCTGCACGTCGTGGCGGTCCTGATCGGCCTGTACCTGCTGGCCGCCGGGGCGTTCCGGTTCGTCGAGACGTTCGCCCGGCCGGAACCGGGCCACCGCCTGCCCGGCCTCCTGCTGGCCGTGCTGTACGTCCTGGCCGGGGTGCTGTGCCTGCGCAACCCCCTGCAGACCATCACCGCGCTGTCCCTGATCGTCGGCCTGGTCTGGCTGGTGTCCGGCCTGCTCACCCTCTACACCGCCCTGGCCGCCCGGGACCTGCCGCACCGCGGCTTCCTGCTCGGCGCCGCCGTCCTGGCCGTCGTCGCGGGTGTCGTCGTACTGGCCCTGCCCGCCGAGTCCGCCCGGGCGCTGACCCGGCTGCTCGGTCTGTGGCTGGTTCTCCTCGGCCTGGCCGAAGCGGGGCTGGCGCTGGCCTGGCGGGCCGCGCTGCGCCGGGGCGCCGCCGCTGACATGTTCACCCGCCCCGGGTGAGGCGGGGCCCCCGTGGCACCGGCCAGCCTGAAGGGGCACGGAGCTGCTGCCGGGCGTGCGCCCGGGACGGAGGAGTGACATGACCGCGCAGACCTACCTGGCGTACGACTATCCGCTGCTGAGCGCCTTCTGGACGATGCTGGTCTTCTTCCTGTGGATCATGTGGTTCGTCCTGCTCTTCCGGATCGTCTTCGACATCTTCCGGGACGACACGATGAGCGGCTGGGGCAAGGCCGGCTGGCTGGTCTTCTGCATCGTCCTGCCGTTCGTCGGCGTCTTCGTCTACGTCGTCGCGCGGGGCAAGGACATGGGCCGCCGGGAAGCGTCCCAGGCGCGCCGGCAGCAGCAGGCCTTCGACGACTACGTACGGCAGACCGCCCGCGGCGGGTCGAGCAGCGTCGACGAACTCTCCCGCCTGTCCGAGATCCGTGCCCGCGGTGACATCACGGACGAGGAGTTCCGCAAGGCGAAGGACCTGGTGCTGAGCGGCTCCACCGCCTCGGACTCCCCGGCCTCCGCCACCTCCCCCTCCGGTCGCTGAAGGCGCCGGACGCAGCAAGAAACGAGGCAGCAGGATGACCGCCACACACCCCACGCACACGCCGTCGAGAGCCAAACGCGAATGGGCCGTCGGCCTGACGGCTTTCGGCGCCGTGATGCTGATGATCGCCGGGATCATGGACATCCTGCGCGGCATCGCGGCGATCGCCGAGGACGACGTCTTCGTCAACACCCGCAACTACGTCTTCGAGTTCGACCTCAGCGGCTGGGGCTGGGTCCACCTGTTCCTGGGCGTGGCCGCCGTGATCGTCAGTGCCGGGCTGTTCCAGGCGTCGACGTGGGCGCGCGTCGCCGGCGTGGGCATCGCCGGGCTCGTGATCATCGCCAACTTCCTGTCCCTGCCGTACTACCCGGTCTGGTCGGTCGTGATGATCGCGATGTCGGCGATCATCATCTGGGCCCTGTGCACCGTGCGCAAGGACGATGCCTGGGAGCCCTTCGAACGGCCGCCGGGCAATCCGTGAGGCACACCGTGGGCCCCTTCCGTCCGGGCGCGGCGGGTTGGGCCCGGCTGGCCGTGCTCGCCCTCCTGGCGAGCGCGGCCGTCGCCCTGGCCGCGGCCGGACTGCGCAGCGTGCTGTGGCTCCTGCTCGGCCTGGCCGGGCTGGCGCTCGCCGCCGCCGGCGTGTGGTGGGCGCTGGCCCGCACCGGCCCCGCCCGGGCCGCCGGGCTCCTGCTGGCCGTGGCGGCGCCGGCCGCCGTCCTGGCGCTGTACGCCACCGCCGGGATGCTGGGCCCGGCGCTGGCCTCCCTCGCGCTGTGGGGCGCCGCCGTCGCCGCCGCCAGGATCGCCCTCACGCCCGGTGCCGACCCGGTCGCGGCGGAGCACGGCGCCGCGGCGGCCCGCCATCCCTGGATCCTCATGAACCCCCGCTCCGGCGGTGGCAAGGTGGGGCGCTTCCACCTGGAGGACAGGGCCCGGGCCGCGGGCGCCCGGGTCGTGCTGCTCGGCTCCGGGCACCAGGACGTGTCCGCACTGGCCCGGCAGGCGGTGTCCGACGGCGCGGACCTGCTGGGCGTGGCCGGCGGTGACGGCACGCAGGCCCTGGTGGCGGAGGTCGCGGCCCGGCACCGCCTGCCCTTCCTGGTGATCCCGGCCGGCACCCGCAACCACTTCGCCCTCGACCTCGGACTCGACCGCGAGGATCCGGCCGCGGCGCTGGACGCCCTGGCCGACGGTGTCGAACTGGACGTGGACCTCGGCTTCGCGGCCGGACGGGTCTTCGTCAACAACGCCTCGTTCGGCACGTACGCGTCCGTCGTCGCGTCCCCCGCCTACCGCGACGACAAGGTGCACACGGCCCTGCGCACCCTGCCCGGCCTGCTGACCGGCCCGGACGCGCCGAGGCTGCGGATGCGGGCCGACGACGCCCGCGCCGAGGGCCTCCAGGCGCTGCTCGTCAGCAACAACCCCTACCGCCGCGCCGTCGACTCGCCCCACCCGGGCCGCAGGGAGCGACTGGACTCCGGCCGGCTCGGCGTCCTGGGCGTGCGCGTGGAGAACGCCGCGCAGGCGGCGGGGATGGCGCGCGGCCCCCGCGCCCCGGGCCTGCTGCGTCTCACGGCGCGCGAGGTGGTGGTCGAGGCGGACACGGACACCGTCCCGGTGGGCATCGACGGCGAACACGTGGTGCTGCCGGTTCCCGTGGTGGTCCGCGTCGAACCCGGCGCCCTGCGCGTACGGGTACCACGCCGCCGCCCCGGAGTCCCGGTGCACAGACCGGTGGCGGACTGGCCCCAGGTAGCACGCATCGCCTTCGGCACCACCGCCCCACACCGAAACCCGCACTGACGGCGGCTGCCCCGGCGGGGTGGCTCGCGCTGGGGTGCCGGTGCCGGTGCCGGTGCCGGTGGCGGTCTTCTCAGACGTGCCGGCGGACCAGGAGCAGGGCCACGTCGTCGTCCGGCTCCGGGCGCAGCGCGCCGAGCAGGTGGTCGCCGGTGCGCTGGAGGTCCGGGGCCGCCTTCGACAGGAGGCGGGTCAGGGTGTCGAGGCCCGTGTCGATCGGCTCCCCGCGGGTCTCCACCAGCCCGTCGGTGTACAGCGCGAGCAGCGCCCCCGGGGCGAGTTCCACCTCCACCGTGCCGAACTCCACGCCGCCCACCCCGAGCGGCACACCGCCGGGCACCTCGACGAGGCGCGCCCCGCCGTCCGCCCCGGCGAGCACGGGCGGCAGGTGACCGGCGCTGGACAGCTCGCAGACACCGCGCCCCAGGTCGCACACGGCGTACACACACGTGGCGATGGCGTCGCCCAGCGAGCCCGCGATGTCGTCGAGGTGCCGCAGCAGCTCGGCGGGCGGCAGGTCGAGCCGGGCGAGCGCCCGGGTCGCCGTGCTCAGCTGCCCCATGATCGCCGCGGCCTGGACGCCCTTGCCCATCACGTCCCCGACGACCAGCCCGATACGGCCCGGCCCCAGCCGCAGCACGTCGTACCAGTCGCCGCCGACCTCGCTGAGCGCCGGGCGGTAACGGGCCGCGATGTCGAGCCCTTCCTGCTCGGCGGGCGGGGCCGGGAGCAGACTGCGCTGGAGGGTCAGCGCGGTGCCGCGTTCCCGTCCGTAGAGGCGGGCGTTGTCGATGCAGATCGCGGCGCGCGCGGCCAGTTCGGAGGCGAGCAGCTGGTCCCGTGCGTCGAAGGGGCGCTCGTTGACGGTGCGGTACAGCGACAGCGTGCCGAGCACCTTGCCCCGGGCCAGCAGCGGCAGCGCCAGGTAGGAGTGCGCACCGGCCTCGTGCAGGGCCTGGGCGGCCCGCGCGTCCCGGGCCAGGCGCCGCAGCATCCTGGAGTCCACGTGCTCGACCAGGACCGGGCGGGCACTGCGCACGCACCGGGTGATGACGCGCGAGGAGCCGTAGGTGGCGACCTCGCCCACCGGGTCGGCGGCGTGGATGGCGTCGGTGGGGTAGCCGGCCGCGACGGCCAGCGCCCGGAACTCGGCCGGAGCGCCGCCCGTCACGGGCACGATGGTGCCGTGCGCGACGACGGACTCCAGCACGTCCACGGCGGCCAGGTCCGCGAGCTGCGGCACCACCACGTCGGCCAGCTCCCGCGCGGTCTGCCGCAGGTCCAGGGTCGTGCCGATGCGCACGCCCGCGTCGGCGATCACCGACAGGTGCTGGCGCGCCTGCGCGACCTCCGCCGCCGCCTGCTGCCGCTCGGTGACGTCCAGCACGGCCATGGCGAGGCCCAGCACCCGCCCGTCGATGTCCTCGATGCGGTGGTACGACTCCGAGTACGCCCGGTCCTCCGCGTCCCCGGCCGTCCGGCCGACGGTCTGCTGGTCCAGGAGCGGGCGCCCGGTGCGCAGCACGTGCCGCATCCGGGCCTCGATGGCCTCCACGTCCAGGCCGGGCAGCACCTCTCCGACCCGGCGCCCCAGCAGGGCCTCCTCGGGGACGCCGTTGATCTGCTCCAGCGCGGGGTTGACCCCCACCCAGCGCAGGTCGTTGTCGAAGACGGCGATGCCGAGCGGGGTCTGGTTGACGAGGCTGTGCGAGAGGGCGAGGTCCCGCTCCACCTTCCGTACCGTCGTCGCGTCCGCGGCGAGCCCCAGCAGATGGGGCTGTCCCTCGGGGTCGAGCAGCCGCATCGTGCGGAACTCCACGGCGCGTGCCGTGCCGTCGCGGTGGCGCAGCGGGAACACACCGGCCCACCGCCCGCCCGCGCTGACCTGGGCGAACAGCTCCCTGCCCCGGGCCCGGTCCGCGGGCGCCACGAGCAGGGTGTCGGCGCGCTGGCGCAGGGCCTCCTCGGCGGTCCAGCCGAGCAGCTGCTCGATCTCCGGGCTCCACAGCGCGATGTGCCCGGACGCGTCCAGGACGACGGCCGCGACCTTCAGCAGGTCCAGCAGCCCGCCGGGCGTGCCCGCGACGGCGTCGGGCTCCGAGGTCGCATAGCCACTCATGCGAGCCGCTCCTTCCGGCGCGGCAAGAGGTACCGCCGAGATCCGTTTCAGGCCGTCCGATGAGGTCACAGTACGGTCGCCGGAGCGACACTGTCGCGCCGAAATGACAAAAAACCGCCGTTGCGCGCAGCGGGGGAGCGGCGTCCTGAGCGGCTGGTGCCGACGCCGGGATCCGGCCACCGGGTCGGGAACAGCCCGCTGGGGCCGGTTCCGCAGGGCGCGTGGATCCCCGCCGCCGAACCGCCGGGGTCAGGCCCCTCCCGAGGCGAACCATCAGGACCGCACAAAGTCCGACGCGGTCATTGCTTCGGTTGTGTTCGAGTCCTAGGGTGTGCCTGCTCAGCAGTTGCTCCGTCACCGTCAGTTGCCCCCTGCCCCAACAGAAACGCCCGTCGCCGACGCGCAGTTGGGGATCGCGTCTGACGTGCCCTCAGTCCGTGCAGCACGACCCTGTCGAACCGAGGAAGGCCACGGCATGCCGCACCCCCACCCGCACCCCCACCCGCTCCCGTCTCCCGCCGGCCGGCCCGCCCACCCCGGCCGGCCCGCCCCTCCCGAGCGGCCGGTCGTCAGCCGTCGCCGTCTGCTGGAGGGAGGAGCCGCCGTGCTCGGCGCGCTGGCGCTGTCCGCCCCCGCCGGCGCGGCGTACGCGGCCGGCCGGCGCCCGGCGGCGGACGGCCCGCCGGAGTGGAACGACGGACTGTCGGTGTACCGCCTGGGCACCGAGCCACCGCACACCACGCTCACGCCGTACGCGAACCTCACCCAGGCCCTGACCGGTGACCGCGCGCGCTCCCCGTACCGGCTGAGCCTGGACGGCACCTGGAGGTTCGCCTACGCGGACCGCCCCGACGACCGCGACCCCGACTTCCACCGCACCGACGTCGACGACTCCGGCTGGGACACCATCCCGGTTCCCTCCGCCTGGCAGCTGCACGGCTACGACTTCCCGATCTACGTCAACATCACCTACCCCTGGTGGGGCCCCAACGGCGGCGGGGAGAACGCCCAGCCGCCCGCCGCCCCCACCCGCTACAACCCCGTCGGCCAGTACCGCCGCACCTTCACCGTCCCGCGCGACTGGCGGGGCCGGCGCACCTTCCTGCACTTCGAGGGCGTCAAGTCCGCCCACTACGTGTGGATCAACGGCGAACTGGCGGGCTACCACGAGGACTCCTACACCTCCGCCGAGTACGACATCACCCGCCACCTCAGGCCGGGCACCAACCAGATCGCCGTCGAGGTGTACCGCTACTCCGACGCGGAGTGGCTGGAGGACCAGGACATGATCCGGCTGAGCGGCATCTTCCGCTCGGTCCACCTCTACTCGACGCCCAACGTCCACCTGCGCGACTTCAAGCTGGACACCCCGCTCGGGGACGGCTACACCTCCGCCGAGCTCAAGGTCACCGCGCACGTGCGCGACTACGGCGGCGACGGCGCGGGCCGCCACACCGTCGAGACCCAGCTGTACGACGCCCGCGGCCACGCCGTCTGGTCCCGGCCCCTGAGCACGCCCGTGGACGTGCCGGAGGGCGACGAGGCCACCGTCGAGACGGCCCGGGCCGTCCCCGCGCCGAAGCTCTGGTCGGCCGAGCACCCGAACCTCTACACCGCCGTGCTGCGTCTGCGCGACCCGTCCGGCACGGTGATCGAGACCCTCTCGCACCGGGTCGGCTTCCGCGAGTTCGCGCTCAAGGACGGCCTGATGCGCATCAACGGCAAGCCGGTCTCGTTCCGCGGCACCAACCGGCACGAGATGCACCCCGTCACCGGCTCGGCACTGACCCGCGCGCAGATGATCGAGGACATCACGATCATCAAGCGGCTCAACATCAACAGCGTCCGCACCTCGCACTACCCCAACAGCCCGCTGTGGCTCGAACTCGCCGACGAGTACGGCCTCTACCTCGTCGACGAGACCAACCTCGAGACGCACGGCATCCGCGACCGGTACCCCGGCAGCGGCCGGCCCGAGTGGACCGAGGCGTGCGTGGTGCGCGCGCAGAACATGGTCCACCGCGACAAGAACCACGCCTCGGTGGTCATCTGGTCCCTCGGCAACGAGGCGGGCGGCGGCACCACCTTCAACGCCATGCACGACTGGATCCGCTCCTACGACCCCACCCGCGTCATCCAGTACGAGGGCGACGACCGCCCGGGCATCAGCGACATCCGCTCCGAGATGTACGACAGCCCCCAGCGGGTGGAGCAGCGGGCCGCGGACACGAGCGACACGCGCCCGTACGTGATGATCGAGTACTCCCACGGCATGGGGAACTCCAACGGCAACTTCAAGAAGTACTGGGACGTCATCCGCCGCCACGACGTCCTCCAGGGCGGCTGGATCTGGGACTTCGCCGACCAGGCCCTGCGCTGGCCCACCCCGGCGCGCACGCTGCTGACCGAGTCCGGCCCCGGCGCGCTGCGCGGCGAGATCATGGCGCCCGCCGGCACCTTCGACCGCGCCAGGGGCGTCTTCGGCGGCACGGTCTTCCCGCGCGACGCCCGCCTGGACCTCACCGGCTCCCTCACCCTGGAGGCCTGGGTCACCCCGCACGTCACCGGCGGCCATCAGCCGCTCCTGGCCAAGGGCGACACCCAGTACGCCCTCAAGCAGACCGAGCGGACCCTGGAGTTCTTCATCCACAGCGGCGGCCAGTGGGTCACCGCGAGCTGGGCCCTGCCCGAGGACTGGACCGGCACGGAGCACCACGTCGCGGGCGTCTTCGACGCGGGAGCGGGCACACTCACCCTCCACGTCGACGGCCGGGTGCGCGCCACCCGCACCACCGACCGGCGCCCCGGCGTCAACACGGCGTCGCTCTCGCTCGCCACCGATGTCGACAACCCCACCCGGGAGTTCAGCGGCACCATCCGCCGGGCCCGCGTCTACGCCCGCGCCCTGGACGCCGCCGAGCTCGCCTCCGGCAGCCGCCGCCCGGACGACGAGGGCGTGCGCTTCTGGTTCGACGCCGCCACCGCCGGCCTGACCGAGAAGCGCCCGCGCGACAGGACCTTCCACGCCTACGGCGGCGACTGGGGGGACAACCCCAACGACGGCGCCTTCTCCGGCGACGGCATCGTCCTGCCCGACCGCGGCCTCACGGGCAAGTCCGCCGAGGTCAAGCAGATCTACCAGGCCGTCAACGTCACCTCCGCCCAGGGCGGTCCCGGCGCCGTCACGCTCGTCAACGAGTACCTCTTCACCCACCTCCGCGAGCTCGACGGGCGCTGGTCCCTCCTCGCCGACGGCACGGTCGTCCAGCGCGGCCGGCTGACCCGCGAGCAGCTGGACGTCGCGCCGCTGAGCCGCAAGGACATCGAGGTCCCGGTCCGGCTGCCCGCCTCGCCCGCGCCCGGCACCGAGTACTTCCTGCAGTTCTCCTTCACCACCAGGGAGCGCACCCCGTGGGCCGACGCGGGCTTCGAGGTGGCCAAGCAGCAGCTCGCGCTCGACGCGGGCGGCCCGGCGGTGAGACCCGCCCCGCTGCGCAGCGTGCCCGCCCTGCGCCACACCGACGGGGAGAAGACCCTCACGGTCCAGGGCAAGGGCTTCACGCTCACCGTCGACAAGACCACCGGCACCCTCACCTCCTTCGAGGCGGGCGGCGAGAAGCTCGTCACCTCCGGACCCGTCCCGAACTTCTGGCGGGCACCCACCGACAACGACCGCGGCAACGGCCACCACACCCGCAACCAGCAGTGGCGCGACGCCGGCGCCGGGCGCACGGTGGCGGACGTCCGCGTCCGGCCCCTGGCCGACCGGGCCGTCGAGATCAGGTTCACCGGCACCCTGCCCACCGCCACGGCCTCCGCCTTCAGCACCACGTACACGGTCTTCGGCAACGGCGAGATCAAGGTCGACAACACCCTGCACCCCGGCGCGGCCGACCTGCCGTACATCCCCGAGGTCGGCACCCTGCTGTTCCTGCCGCGCCGCCTGGACCGGCTGCACTACTACGGCCGCGGCCCCGAGGAGAACATGTGGGACCGCAACAACGCCACCGACGTGGGCCTGTACTCCGGGAAGGTCTCCGAGCAGTGGACCCCCTATCTGCGCCCTCAGGAGAACGGCAACAAGACCGATGTCCGCTGGGCCGCGCTGACCGACGCCGCAGGGCGCGGACTGCTCGTGGCCGGTGAGCCGCTGCTGGAGGTCAACGCCTCGCACTTCACCCCCGAGGACCTGTCGGCCGGGGCCCGCCACGACTACCAGCTGACCCCGCGGGACGCGGTGGTGCTGCGCCTCAACCACCGCCAGATGGGCGTGGGCGGCGACAACAGCTGGGGCGCGCACACGCACGACGAGTTCAAGCTGTTCGCCGACCGGGACTACGCCTACACCTACCGGCTGCGTCCGCTGGCGCGCGTGAGCGAGGCCATGCGGGCCGCACGGCGGCCGACCGCCACCGAGTAGGGCGGACGGGCAGACAGCGGCGCCGCCTCAGTCGTCGGCGGCGTCGCTGATCCCGAGACGCAGGTGCTCGACGTGGTAGACGGCCTGGTCGAGCAGCTCGGCGACATGGTGGTCGTGCAGCGCGTAGACCACCGAACGGCCCCTGCGCTCGCCCACCACCAGGCCCAGGTTGCGCAGCAGCCGCAGCTGGTGCGAGCAGGCAGACTGCTCCATGCCCACCTCCGCCGCCAGCTCCGTGGCCGGCAGCGGTCCCTCGCGCAGACGCGCCAGGATCAGCAGCCGCGAGGGCGTGGACAGGGCCTGGAGCGTGGTGGCGACCTTCGCGACGTTGTCCGCGTCGAGGCGGACGCGCTGTGCGGCGTCCTGCGCGGGGATGACGGCTCCATGACCCATGGCGCCATCGTACCGGGCGGGCACGAACACATGAATGATTCTTCATCTCTCCC
The DNA here is from genome assembly GCF_002237655.1 of Streptomyces sp. XY006. Taxonomy (GTDB): domain Bacteria; phylum Actinomycetota; class Actinomycetes; order Streptomycetales; family Streptomycetaceae; genus Streptomyces; species Streptomyces levis. Next base: position 53,863 of record NZ_NOKT01000023.1, on the reverse strand, counting down.
GGTGTGCGGGGCACCGCCGCGAGGTCCATGTCGGATTCTCGCCAGACCCGCCCTGGCCGCGTGCCCGATGCTTGAGGCATGCGGATGGGGATGCACACCGACACCGAGCACTGCGTGCGCGCCGTGCAGTCGAAGGACGCGCGGTTCGACGGATGGTTCTTCACGGCCGTCCTGACGACCGGCATCTACTGCCGTCCCAGCTGCCCGGTGGTGCCTCCCAAGCCGGAGAACATGGTCTTCCACCCGAGCGCGGCGTCCTGCCAGCAGGCCGGGTTCCGGGCCTGCAAGCGCTGCCGGCCCGACACCAGCCCCGGCTCCCCGGAGTGGAACCAACGCGCCGACCTGGTGGCCCGGGCCATGCGGCTGATCGCCGACGGCGTGGTGGACCGCGAGGGCGTGCCCGGACTCGCCGCCCGGCTCGGCTACAGCACCCGGCAGGTCGAACGCCAGCTCCTCGCCGAACTTGGCGCCGGCCCCCTCGCCCTGGCCCGCGCCCAGCGAGCCCAGACCGCCCGGCTGCTCATCGAGACGACGACCCTGCCCATGGCGCAGATCGCCTTCGCCGCGGGCTTCGCCTCGATCCGCGCCTTCAACGACACCGTCCGGGAGGTCTTCGCCCTCTCCCCGAGCGAACTGCGCACCCGCACCCCGAAGCGGCAGGGCCCCAGCACACCCGGCGCGCTCTCCCTGCGGCTGCCGTTCCGCGCCCCGCTCAACCCCGACAACCTCTTCGGCCACCTCGCCGCGACGGCCGTACCCGGGGTGGAGGAGTGGCGGGACGGCTCCTACCGGCGCACCCTGCGCCTGCCCCACGGCCACGGCATCGTCGCCCTCACCCCGGGCCCCGACCACATCGCCTGCCGCCTCACCCTCGGCGACCTGCGCGACCTGACCGTCGCCATCAGCCGCTGCCGGCGCCTGCTCGACCTGGACGCCGACCCCGTCGCCGTCGACGACCGGCTGCGCACGGACCCGGTCCTGGCACCGCTGGTCGGCAAGGCGCCCGGGCGGCGCGTCCCGCGCACGGTGGACGAGGCCGAGTTCGCCGTACGGGCCGTGCTCGGCCAGCAGGTCTCCACCGCCGCCGCCCGCACCCACGCGGCCCGCCTGGTCGCCGCGCACGGCGAACCGGTCGACGACCCCGAGGGCGGCCTCACCCACCTCTTCCCGGCCCCCGGGGCCCTCGCGGCGCTCGACCCCGAGACCCTGGCGATGCCCCGCACCCGCCGCACGACCTTCACGACCCTGGTCCGCATGCTCGCCGACGGCGACCTCCACCTCGGCGTGGAGAGCGACTGGCCGCGCACCCGCGCCCAGCTCCTCGGCCTGCCCGGCTTCGGCCCCTGGACGGCCGACGTCATCGCCATGCGCGCCCTGGGTGACCCCGACGCCTTCCTCCCCACCGACCTCGGCATCCGCCGCGCCGCCCGGGACCTCGGCCTGCCGTCCACGCCCGCCGCGCTCACCTCGCGCGCTGCGGCCTGGCGCCCCTGGCGGGCCTACGCGGTCCAGTACCTGTGGGCGACCGACAGCCACCCGATCAACTTCCTTCCGGTATAGGGACGTTCGATGAAGCAGCACACCGTGACCGACAGCCCCTACGGCCCCCTCACCCTCGTCGCCGACGACGGCGTCCTGTGCGGCCTCTACATGACCGGCCAGCGCCACCGCCCGCCGGAGGAGTCCTTCGGCCCCCGCGACGACACCCTCTTCGCGGAGGCGGAGGAGCAGCTGAAGGCCTACTTCGCGGGCGAGCTGCGGGAGTTCACCGTCCCGCTGCGCCTGACCGGCACCCCCTTCCAGCGCCTGGTCTGGGAGGAACTGCGCCGCATCCCCTACGGCGAGACGCGCACCTACGGCCGGCTCGCCGACGCCCTCGGCAGCCCCGCCGCCTCCCGCGCGGTCGGCCTCGCCAACGGCCGCAACCCCGTCGGCATCATCGTCCCGTGCCACCGCGTCATCGGCGCGAACGGCAGCCTCACCGGCTACGGCGGCGGCCTGGAACGCAAGCAGCGCCTGCTGGACTTCGAGCGCGGAGCGGCCCTCTTCTGACCCTCATCGGGAAGAACTGGAGCTCGACGGCGCCGCGTTCCACCACGGCGTACGGATTGGGGCTGCGTTGCGCGTAGGTCACCTCGAAGCAAGCACTACGAGCCGGCCGCCTCGTTCAGCACCTGCTACGTCCTGACCGACGACGTCGACGGCCTCCACGAGGCGTTCCGGGCCGGGCTCAAGGCCGCGTACGGCAGGGTCCCCACCCGGGGGCTGCCCCGGCTCGGGCCGCTCAAGGACATGTCCTACGGCGTGCGGCAGTTCCTCATGACCGACCCGGGCGGCAACTGCGTCCGCATCGGTCAGCGCACCGGCGTACACCACGGCCACGGCCCCGCCCCCGGAGAGACGTTCGCCCGGGCCCTGCACCACGCGTCCCTGCTGGCGGACTCCAAGGCGGACCCGGCGGCGGCCGCGAAGGTCGTCGACCGGGTGCTGGCCCTCACCGACGAGACACCGGCGGACGTCCAGCTGGTGCGACTGCTCGTCCTGCGCGGGGACGTCGCGGCACAGCTCGGGGACGAGGACAAAGCGGCGGACTTCCTGACCCGGGCCGCCGCGGTCCGTCTCGGCGACGCCGAGCGCGAGGCGGCCCGGGACGCGCTCACCCGGCTGGCGGACCTGCGGGCCGATCCCCGGCCCTGAGCCGGCGCAGCAGCTCGGGCAGGGCCGTACCGATCGGCTCGCGCACGATCTCGTCGGCACGGTCGTCGTACGGCGTCGGCTCGGCGTTGACGACGACCAGCCGGGCACCGTGGTCGGCGGCGACACCGGCCAGACCGGCCGCCGGGTGCACCTGAAGGCTCGTGCCGACGGCGACGAAGACCTCGCAGGCCTTGCTGACCGCGGCCGCCTCGCCCAGGACGACCGGGTCGAGGCGCTCACCGAACATCACCGTCGCCGACTTCAGGATTCCGCCGCACTCCCGGCACGGCGGATCGTCCTCCCCGGCCTCGATCCGCGCGAGCGCCTCCTCCATCGGGCCGCGCGCACGGCAGCCGGTGCAGACGAAGCTCCGGGCCGTGCCGTGCAGTTCGAGCACCTTGCGGGCGGGCATCCCGGCCTGCTGGTGCAGCCCGTCCACGTTCTGCGTGATCACGCGCACCGGCACCTCCGACCGCTCCAGCTCGGCCACCGCCCGGTGCGCGGCGTTCGGCTCCGGGCGCAGCGCGTGGGTCTCCAGCCGCATCCGCCAGGACCGGCGCCGGATCTCCGGGTCGCTCATGTAGTACTCGTACGTGACGAGCTTCTCGGCGTCCGGATCCCGCCGCCACAGCCCGTTCGGCCCGCGGTAGTCGGGGATGCCGGAGTCGGTGCTGATCCCGGCACCGGTGAGCAGGGCGACAAGGGACTTGGCCATGTCGGCGAGGGTAGGCCGGGCGGCGGGGCGACCGCGAACGGATATCGGACAGCGGGCCGCCGGAACCCCGGACCGTGCGCGGCGTCAGCCCACCCGGTGGCCGTTCTCCAGCTCCGCCGTACCGGAGCCCTCCGCCAGGACGTCCAGGCCCGCCAGGACCCGGCGGCCGAGGGCGCCCGGCAGATGGTCGGTCAGCTCCTCGCGCTGGACCAGCCGCCAGGACAGCAGCTCCTCCTCCTGCAGCCGGATCGCCTTGAGGTCGTCCTGACCGAGCACCCCGCCGTCGTACAGGTACGCCACCAGCGGCGGGCGGCCCGTGCCGGGCACCCAGTCCACCGCCAGCAGCCGGCCGAGCTCACGGTCCAGGCCGATCTCCTCGGCCGTCTCGCGCCGCGCACCCTGCCGCGGGGTCTCCCCGTCGTCGGACTCGACGGTGCCGCCCGGCAGCGCCCAGCCCTCCCGGTAGTTGGGCTCCACCAGCAGCACCCGCCCCTCGCCGTCCCGGAACAGCGCGGCGGCGCCGACGAGGACGCGGGGCAGGGACGCGATGTAGGCGACGTAGTCCGGTGTGCTCATCCCGGCAGGATAGCGGCGGGGCGGGTCACGGGGGCCCGGCAGGATCAGCCCCCGGCCTTCGCCAGCCGCACCGTCCGCTCCGCCAGTTCGCTGATCCGTACGCCGTCGAAGCCGAAGACCGCGCTGCGGACCGTGTCCTCCAGGGGGAGTTTCCACTGGTCCGGGATGGCCGCGGCCCCGCCGAACACGCCCGCGACCGAGCCGGCCGTCGCCCCGTTGGAGTCGGTGTCCAGGCCGCCGCGCACGGTCAGTGTGATGGTGCGGGTGAAGTCGCCGTCGCCGTAGAGCAGGCCCGCCGTGAGGACGGCGGCGTTCGGGACGGTGTGGATCCAGCCCAGACCCAGCGTCTCCTCGGAGACCGTGGTCAGCGTGTCCTCCCAGGACATCCGCGTGTCGTGCAGGGAGGCGACCCGGCGTACCGTGCGGGCCAGTCGGCTGCTCGCCGGGATCACGGCCAGGGCCTCGTCGACGGCGTGCCGCACGGTGGGCGCCGTGAACGCCGCCGCGATCAGCGCCGCCGCCCACATCGCCCCGTACACCCCGTTGCCGGTATGCGAGAGCACCGCGTCCCGCCGGGCCAGCGCGGCGGCCCGGCGCGGCACGCCGGGGCACGTCCAGCCGTGGATGTCGGCGCGGATCAGGGCCCCGATCCACTCCTGGTACGGGTTGTCGTACGTCGCCGTCAGCGGCGGCTTGAGCCCGTTGGCGAGGTTGCGGTAGGCGGCCCGCTCGGCCGTGAAGGTCTGCAGGTACGGCAGCCGCAGCAGCCACAGGTCGCCGACCTGCTCGGTGCTGAAGCCGAAGCCGTGCGTCTCCAGCAGGTCCAGGCCGAGGATCGCGTAGTCGACGTCGTCGTCGCGGCAGCTGCCGTGGATGCGGCCGCGGACGCACTGGCGCCACTCCGGGCGCAGTTCGAAGCCGTCGTGCTCGCTGACCGGCTCGGGCAGGTAGTCGGTGAGGGGGAGGGCGGAGGCCTGCCTCAGGTAGCGGTCGATGCGGTCGCGGGTCCACACCTCGCCCTGCTCGACGGGCTTGCCGAGCATGTTGCCCGCGATGCGGCCCTGCCAGCCGCCGAGGATGCGGTTCGCCAGGTCTGTCTCGGTGCGTGCGAGGGTCATGGTTACGGTCTACCCCTTTCGGGGCGTGGTCCGAAGGCTGGGCAGATGCTGACGGCCGGGGTGTCCTCCGGTTAAGGTCGCAGCGGCGCGACTGGCCTTGACATGCGTGAAGGCCCGGAGAGCAAGGGGAGTGCAAGTGGCGGACGCTGCAGTGAGCGGTACCCGAAGGACACAGCGGACCCAGCGGGTGCTCGTCGCCGCGGACAAGTTCAAGGGGTCGCTGACGGCCGTGGAGGTCGCCGAACGGGTGACCGCCGGGCTGCGCCGGGCCGTGCCGGGCCTGGAGGTCGAGGCGCTGCCCGTGGCCGACGGCGGCGACGGGACCGTGGCCGCGGCGGTCGCGGCCGGGTTCGAGCGCCGCGAGGTACGGGTCGCCGGTCCCCTCGGCGACGAGGTGACGGCGGCGTTCGCGCTGCGCGAGGGCACCGCCGTCGTGGAGATGGCCGAGGCCAGCGGGCTGCAGCGGCTGCCGGCCGGGGTCTTCGCCCCGCTGACGGCGTCGACGTACGGCTCCGGCGAGCTGCTCCGGGCCGCCCTGGACGCGGGGGCCCGCACGATCGTCTTCGGGGTCGGCGGCAGCGCCACCACGGACGGCGGCGCCGGGATGCTCTCGGCGCTGGGCGCCCGGTTCCTGGACGCGGACGGCGAGCCCGTGCCCCCGGGCGGCGGCGGCCTCGCCGCGCTGGCCTCGGCGGACCTGTCGGGTCTCGACCCCCGCCTGACCGAGGTCGAACTGGTCCTCGCCAGCGACGTCGACAACCCGCTGACCGGCCCCAAGGGCGCACCCGCGGTCTACGGACCGCAGAAGGGCGCCTCACCGGACGACGTGGCGACCCTGGACGCCGCCCTCGCGCACTTCGCGAAGGTCCTGGAGGGCGCGGTCGGTCCCAGGGCCGCCGAGTACGCCGCCTCGCCGGGCGCGGGAGCCGCCGGCGGCATCGGCTACGGCGCGCTGCTGCTGGGCGCCCGCTTCCGCCCCGGCATCGAGGTCATGCTCGACGTGCTGGGCTTCGCCCCCGCGCTGGAGCGCGCCGACCTGGTGATCACCGGGGAGGGCTCGCTCGACGAGCAGACCCTGCACGGCAAGGCCCCGGCGGGCGTGGCCGCCGCCGCCCGGGCCGCGGGCAAGGACGTCGTGGCGGTCTGCGGCCGCCTCGCCCTGCCCCCACAGGTCCTGGGCCGGTCCGGCTTCCGCCGCGCCTACCCGCTGACGGACGCCGAACCGGACGTGGCGAAGTGCATCGCGGAGGCGGGCCCGATCCTGGAACGCGTCGCGGAACGGATCGGGCGCGACTTCCTGACCTGAACCGTCACGGCAGGGGGGTCAGCTCACCGTTGGCGTCCACGAAGTAGCTGCCGTCGGCCTGGCCCTCCGCCTTGCCGTGCTTGAACCACTGTTTCGACAGGTGGTGCACGGTCTGGGCGGTGGTCTCCCACACCAGGGAGTGACCGGCGCCGGCGAGGCAGAACATCAGCTTCCTCGGTCCCTTGACGGCCGCGTAGAGGGCCGGCACGGAGAAGCGCACCGGGTCGGGGAAGGACGCCGGGCTGTTGGCGGCCCGGTCCAGCTCCCCGTAGACGATGAGCACGGGGATCCGCTCACCGAGGACGTATGTGCCGGTGGGGTTCTGGTGCGGCACTGTGCGGTCGTTCCAGCCCCACCAGTAGGTGTTGCGGTACCGCAGGATGCCCTCGGTCCTGCCCGGCTCGATCTCGCGGCCCCACTTGCTGCCCTCGGGGTCGCTCTCCATGCAGGCCTCCCAGGCGTAGTCCGCGATGTCCGGCTCCCGCAGGGCCGGGTTGCCGTCCAGCCCGTTCTTGAAGCCGGTCTTCGTACCGACGAACATCGGGAAACCCCAGGTGAGGGCGGGCTGGGACATCGGCAGCTGCTGAGCCTCGGCCGGGCGGCCGAAGGGCTTCGCGGGGTCGTCAGACCAGCGCCCCCTGGGCGGGAAGACCGGGGCGAGCAGGAGCAGGCTCTCGACGTTCTCGGGGTGCTGGAGGGCGTAGGGGCCCATGATGGCCCCGCCCAGGGAATAGCCGATGAAGCGGATCGGCTTGTTCCGGCCGGGCAGGCCCCTGATGTACCGGACCACCGCGTCGAGCTCGAACCACTCGCTCTCGGAGTTCCCCAGCTGGAAGGCGTACGGGGGCGGAGGAGGGCACGGGGCTTGAAGCGGGTTCGGGACGAGGACCGGCTGCTGGACCGGGTTGGCGTTGCAGGGGTCGTCCATCCGCGGACGGGGCGACCGGCCGGAGCCCTGGAGGTCCATGACGAAGACGTCGAAGTCGTCGTCCGCGAGTTCCTGGGCCAAGCTGTAGCGGGTGGCGCGGCCTCCGGGCACGGGCGCGAGGTCGAAGGCCGCCAGGGCCGGCACGCTCCTGCCGTGCAGCATCAGCACCGGCTTGCGCGCCTGGTTCGGCTTGGTGCCGTCGTACTCACGGACGGGCAGCTGCACCGTCTCGTCGAGGTTTGCCGGGATCTTGGACTGCAGGGTGACCTTGTGTTCGGTGAGGGTGGGCGCGGGCATGACCGCCTCCCGGTATGGCTAGTGGGATGAGCTGCGGAAACCCCCTGACTCCACCCTCCTCTTGCAGGATTTCTCTCGCAAATCGACCTCCAGCAGGAGTAGTTGACCCGTCAAAGGCAGCAACAGGGTGCCGTTGAAGGCGAAACGGGTGTGGCCCGGACCGTCGCGGTCCGGGCCACACCCGTCGTCGGGGAGCGGAGCGTCAGGGCAGCTGCGCCGCCCGTGCCTCCCGCCGGTTGTCACGGAAGTTGTTCACCCGCCGGGCCGTAGCGAACAGCGGGATCACCGCCCCCATGACCAGCTGCAGCGCGCACCCCGTCTGCAGCAGCAGCTGTCCGCTCGGCGCGTCGAACGCCCACGCCGCGAGCAGGCCCATGCTGAGCACGATCCAGGAAAGCATCGCCACCGCGAGTCGACCCCGGGGTTTGGGGTATTCCACACGGGACACCATCAGCCACGCGGTCCCCAGAATCGCCAGCAGCGTCGCCACGAAGGGCAGCTCCAGCAGAACGATGGACACCACCGTCAGCGCGCCGAACGGCGAGGGCATGCCCTGGAAGGTGCCGTCCTTGACCGTGACGCACGAGAACCGCGCAAGCCGGAGCACCACCGCCAGCAGGACGACGATCGCCCCGACCGCCGCGACCCGCTGGTGCGCGTCGTCGGCGACCATGCCGTACACCAGCACGAAGTACGCCGGCGCCAGCCCGAAGCTGATCAGGTCGGAGAGGTTGTCCAGCTCCGCGCCCATGGGCGAGGAGCGCAGCTTGCGCGCCACCAGCCCGTCGAAGAGGTCGAAGACCGCCGCGCAGAGCATCAGGATGACCGCCGTGGCCGCGCTGTGGCGGGCCATGCCGGTCTCCTGGCTGCCCGTGAGGTGCGGGATCAGGATGCCGGTGGTGGTGAAGTACACCGCCATGAAGCCGCACGTGGCGTTGCCGAGCGTCAGGGTGTCCGCTATCGACAGACGCAGAGAGAGGGGCATCTCCTCCTCTTCGTCGACCTCGTCGGCCTCCGGGACCCAGCCGGCCTTGGTGTCAGGATCAATCACGGTCAATGCGAGTCACCCCAGCCACGGTCTTCTGCCCGACCTCGACCGCGACCTCCACGCCCTCGGGCAGATAGAGGTCGACACGCGAGCCGAAGCGGATCAGGCCGATCCGCTCGCCCTGCTCGACCTTGGTGCCCTCGGGCAGGTAGGGGACGATGCGGCGGGCGACCGCGCCGGCGATCTGGATCATCTCGATGTCGCCGAGCTCGGTGTCGAAGTGCCAGACGACACGCTCGTTGTTCTCGCTCTCCTTGTTGAAGGCGGGAACGAAGCCACCGGGGATGTGCTCGACCGACGTCACCGTGCCGGCCAGCGGGGCGCGGTTCACGTGGACGTTGAGCGGGCTCATGAAGATCGCGACGCGGGTGCGGCCGTCCTTCCACGGCATGATGCTCTGCACCACACCGTCGGCGGGCGAGATGACCCGGCCCTGGGTGATCTCGCGCTCGGGGTCGCGGAAGAACCACAGCATTCCCGCCGCGAGCGCGGTGGCGGGAACGGCGACGGCCTTCGCGGCGCCGGAGCGGCGGGCGCGGGCCAGGCTGAGGGCTGCGGTGGCGACGGTCGGAAGGAGCCACGGCGATGCTCCGCGCGCGAGGCGTACGCCGGCCCGGCTGTCGCGAGGTGCAGAGGTTTGGCTGTGGGGCATGGATGACCTTCGTAGCGGATGATGCCGCACTCTGACGGGGGACGGCGGCTTTCCGGCGATCGTAGCGGCTCGGGGCCGTAACTGGGTAAGCCAGGCAGCCGAGTCGGCGGCCGAAGAGTGCTGACGGGGTGTGATCTTCTTCTCCAAGAAAACACCCCGTATCCGGACATTCAGCCCTGGAATCGATACTCCTCGAGCAGGCGCCTGCCGATGATCATTTTCTGGATCTCGGCGGTGCCTTCACCGATCAGCAGCATCGGCGCCTCGCGGTAGAGGCGCTCGATCTCGTACTCCTTGGAGAAGCCGTAGCCGCCGTGGATCCGGAAGGCGTCCTCCACGACCTCCTTGCAGTATTCGGAAGCAAGATACTTCGCCATACCGGCTTCAAGGTCGTTTCGTTCCCCGGAGTCCTTTTTGCGTGCTGCGTTCACCATCATCGCATGCGCGGCCTCGACCTTGGTAGCCATCTCGGCCAGCTTGAACTGGATCGCCTGGTGCTGGGCGATCGGCTTGCCGAAGGTGTGACGCTGCTGTGCGTACTGGACACCCAGTTCGAACGCACGCTGAGCGACACCACAGCCACGCGCCGCGACGTTCACGCGGCCGACTTCGACCCCGTCCATCATCTGGTAGAAACCGCGGCCGGTGACCCCGCCGAGCACACGATCCGCAGGAATCCGCAGGCCATCCATGATGAGTTCGGTGGTGTCGACCCCCTTGTACCCCATCTTGTCGATCTTGCCGGGGATGGTGAGGCCGGGCCGCACCTCGCCGAAGCCGGGCTCCTTCTCGACGAGGAAGGTGGTCATCGACTTGTGCGGGGCGGTGCCCTCGGGGTGACCTTCGTCACTTCGCACCAGAACGGCCACCAGAGAGGAGGTTCCGCCGTTCGTGAGCCACATCTTCTGGCCGTTCAGGACGTACTCGTCGCCGTCCTTCACCGCCTTCGACGTGATCGCCGACACGTCCGAGCCGAGGCCCGGCTCCGACATCGAGAAGGCGCCCCGGATGTCGCCGGCCGCCATCCTCGGCAGGAAGTGGTCCTTCTGCTCCTGGGTGCCGTGCTGCTTGAGCATGTACGCCACGATGAAGTGGGTGTTGATGATGCCGGAGACCGACATCCAGCCGCGCGCGATCTCCTCGACGCAGAGGGCGTAGGTCAGCAGCGACTCGCCCAGGCCCCCGTACTCCTCGGGGATCATCAGGCCGAACAGGCCCAACTCCTTCAGCCCGTCGACGATCGCCTGCGGGTACTCGTCGCGGTGCTCCAGCTCCGTGGCGACCGGAATGATCTCCTTGTCCACGAAGTCCCGGACGGTGGACAGGATCTCCTGCTGGACGTCCGTCAGACCGGCGGTCTGGGCGAGTCGCGCCATGGCTACTTCTCCTGCTCCTTGAGCTCGGGGCGGCCGGGCTGCTCGCCGCCGCGCTCCTTGATGTACGTCTCGGTCGGCACCATCACCTTGCGGCGGAACACACAGACCAGCGTGCCGTCCTGCTTGTAGCCCTTGGTCTCGACGTAGACGATGCCGCGGTCGTCCTTCGACTTCGACGGCCACTTGTCGAGCACCGTCGTCTGGCCGTAGACCGTGTCGCCGTGGAAGGTCGGCGCCACGTGCTTGAGCGACTCGATCTCCAGGTTGGCGATGGCCTTGCCGGAGATGTCCGGCACGGACATGCCGAGCAGGAGGGAGTAGATGTAGTTGCCCACGACGACGTTCTTGCCGAAGTCGGTCGTCTTCTCCGCATAGTTCGTGTCCATGTGGAGCGGGTGGTGGTTCATGGTGAGGAGACAGAACAGGTGGTCGTCGTACTCCGTGACCGTCTTGCCCGGCCAGTGCTTGTACGTCGCCCCGACCTCGAACTCCTCGTAGGTGCGTCCGAACTGCATCGCGCTCAGGCCTCCGGGATCTCGAACTTGGACGTGCGCTGCATGCCGGCCGCGCGACCCTTGCCCGAGATGACCAGCGCCATCTTGCGGCTGGCCTCGTCGATCATCTCGTCGCCGAGCATCGCCGAGCCCTTCTTGCCGCCCGCCTCGGACGTGTAGTAGTCGTACGCGTCCAGGATCAGCTCGGCGTGGTCGTAGTCCTCCTGGGACGGCGAGAAGATCTCGTTGGACGCCTCGACCTGGCCCGGGTGCAGCACCCACTTGCCGTCGAAGCCGAGCGCGGCGGCGCGCTGCGCGACCTCGCGGTAGCCGTCGATGTTGCGGATCTGCAGGTAGGGGCCGTCGATCGCCTGGAGGTTGTTGGCGCGGGCGGCCATCAGGATCTTCATCAGGATGTAGTGGTAGGCGTCCGCCGGGTAGCCGGGCGGCTGCTCGCCCACGACCAGCGACTTCATGTTGATGGAGGCCATGAAGTCGGCCGGGCCGAAGATGATGGTCTCCACGCGCGGGGAGGCCTGCGCGATCTCGTTGACGTTGTTCAGGCCCTGCGCGTTCTCGATCTGCGCCTCGATGCCGATTTTGCCGACCTCGAAGCCCATCGTCTTCTCGATCTGCGTCAGCAGCAGGTCGAGGGCGACGATCTGCTGCGCGTCCTGGACCTTCGGCAGCATGATGCAGTCGAGGTTCTGGCCGGCGCCCTCGACGACCGTGACGACGTCGCGGTAGGTCCACTCGGTCGTCCAGTCGTTGACCCGGACCACGCGCGTCTTGCCCGTCCAGTCGCCCTCGTTGAGGAACTTGACGATGGTGTGCCGCGCCTCGGGCTTGGCCAGCGGGGCGCAGGCGTCCTCCAGGTCGAGGAAGACCTGGTCCGCCGGGAGGCCCTGGGCCTTCTCCAGGAAGCGCGGGTTCGAGCCCGGCACCGCCAGGCAGGAACGCCGGGGGCGAAGGCGGTTGACCGTGGTCATGCGGGGACCTCCAGGGGGTCGAGCTTGTTCGCTTTCCGGATCTCGTCGACGATGCGGCCGATGATTCCGGTGATGTCGAAGTCCTTCGGGGTGAAGACCGCGGCCACTCCGGCTTCCCTGAGCTGCTCGGCGTCACCATTCGGGATGATGCCACCGGCGATCACGGGGATGTCTGTGGCACCGGCCACACGCAGCCGTTCGAGGACGTCCGGCACCAGCTGGGCGTGGGAGCCGGACAGGATGGACAGGCCCACCGCGTGCACGTCCTCGGCGAGGGCCGCGTCCACGATCTGCTCGGGCGTCAGCCGGATGCCCTGGTAGACCACCTCGAAGCCGGCGTCCCGGGCGCGCACCGCGATCTGCTCGGCGCCGTTGGAGTGCCCGTCCAGGCCCGGCTTGCCGACCAGGAAGCGCAGCTTGCCCACGCCCAGGTCCTTGGCCGTCAGGTCCACCTTGCGGCGCACCAGGGCGAGCGTGCTGCCCTCCGCGACCGGCACGGCCACCGGCGCCGAGGAGACGCCCGTGGGCGCCCGGAACTCGCCGAACACCTCGCGCAGGGCCCCGGCCCACTCGCCGGTCGTCGCGCCGGCGCGGGCGCACTCCAGGGTGGCCTCCATGAGGTTCTCCGTGCCGCGGGCCGCCTCCTTCAGCCGCTCCAGGGCCTTGCAGGGCCGCGGGTGGTTGAAGGGCGGCTGGTAGCGGCTGTCGCGCCACCGCTGCAGCGCCTCGATGACCCGGGCCTCGACCGCTGGGTCCACCGTCTGGATCGCGGTGTCCAGGTCGGCGGTGAGCGGGTTCGGCTCGGTGCCCTCGAAGATGTTGACGCCGACGATCTTCTCCTGGCCGGACTCGATCCGGCCGCGGCGCTCGGCGTGCGAGGCGACCAGCTGCGACTTGAGGTAGCCGGACTCGACGGCCGCCATCGCGCCGCCCATCTCCTCGATGCGGTCCATCTCGGCGAGCGACGCCTCGACCAGGCCGTCCACCTTCGCCTCGATGACCTTCGAGCCCTCGAAGATGTCCTCGTACTCCAGCAGGTCGCTCTCGTAGGCGAGCACCTGCTGGATGCGCAGCGACCACTGCTGGTCCCAGGGCCGGGGCAGGCCCAGGGCCTCGTTCCAGGCGGGCAGCTGCACGGCACGCGCGCGAGCGTCCTTGGAGAGGGTGACGGCCAGCATCTCCAGCACGATCCGCTGGACGTTGTTCTCCGGCTGCGCCTCCGTCAGGCCCAGGGAGTTGACCTGGACGCCGTAGCGGAAGCGGCGGTGCTTGGGGTTCTCGATGCCGTACCGCTCGCGGGTGACCTGGTCCCAGATGCGGCCGAAGGCGCGCATCTTGCACATCTCCTCGATGAAGCGGACGCCCGCGTTCACGAAGAAGGAGATCCGGCCGACGACGTCACCCATGCGCTCCTGCGGCACCTGGCCGGAGTCGCGCACGGCGTCCAGGACGGCGATCGCGGTGGACATCGCGTACGCGATCTCCTGCACCGGCGTGGCGCCCGCCTCCTGCAGGTGGTAGCTGCAGATGTTGATCGGGTTCCACTTCGGCAGGTGGGAGACCGTGTACGCGATCATGTCCGTCGTCAGGCGGAGGGAAGGCCCCGGGGGGAAGACGTGCGTCCCCCGGGACAGGTACTCCTTGACGATGTCGTTCTGGGTCGTGCCCTGGAGCTTGGTGATGTCGGCACCCTGCTCCTCGGCGACGACCTGATAGAGCGCCAGCAGCCACATGGCCGTGGCGTTGATGGTCATCGAGGTGTTCATCTGCTCCAGGGGGATGTCCTGGAACAGCCGGCGCATGTCACCGACGTGCGCGATCGGCACGCCGACCCGGCCCACCTCGCCGCGGGCGAGGATGTGGTCGGAGTCGTAGCCGGTCTGCGTCGGCAGGTCGAACGCCACCGACAGACCCGTCTGGCCCTTGGCGAGGTTGCGCCGGTACAGCTCGTTGGACGCCTCGGCCGTGGAGTGACCGGCGTACGTGCGCATGAGCCACGGCCGGTCCTTCTCCCGCCTGCCTTCGGCGGGCTGACGCTCAGTCATCCAGCGCTCCTCAGATGTTCCGGAAGCGGTTGATGGCGTCGATGTGCTGGGCGCGCTTGGCCTCGTCACGCACGCCCAGGCCCTCCTCGGGGGCCATGCACAGCACGCCGACCTTGCCCTGGTGCAGGTTGCGGTGCACGTCGAAGGCGGCCTGGCCGGTGTCCTCCAGGGAGTACACCTTGGACAGGGTCGGGTGGATCTTGCCCTTCGCGATGAGCCGGTTGGCCTCCCAGGCCTCGCGGTAGTTGGCGAAGTGCGAGCCGATGATCCGCTTCAGGGACATCCACAGGTAGCGGTTGTCGTACTCGTGCATGTAGCCCGAGGTGGAGGCGCAGGTGGTGATGGTGCCGCCCTTGCGGGTGACGAAGACGGACGCGCCGAAGGTCTCGCGGCCGGGGTGCTCGAAGACGATGTCGATGTCCTCGCCGCCGGTGAGCTCGCGGATGCGCTTGCCGAAGCGCTTCCACTCCTTGGGGTCCTGGGTGTTCTCGTCCTTCCAGAACTTGTAGCCCTCGGCGTTGCGGTCGATGATCGCCTCGGCGCCCATGGACCGGCAGATCTCCGCCTTCTGCGGCGAGGAGACGACACAGATGGGGTTGGCGCCGCCGGCCAGCGCGAACTGCGTGGCGTAGCTGCCCAGTCCGCCGCTCGCGCCCCAGATGAGCACGTTGTCGCCCTGCTTCATGGCGGCGCCGTTGCGGGAGACCAGCTGCCGGTAGGCGGTGGAGTTGACCAGACCGGGAGCGGCGGCCTCCTCCCAGCTGAGGTGGTCGGGCTTGGGCATCAGCTGGTTGGACTTCACCAGGGCGATCTCGGCGAGGCCGCCGAAGTTGGTCTCGAAGCCCCAGATGCGCTGCTCCGGGTCGAGCATCGTGTCGTTGTGGCCGTCGGACGACTCCAGCTCGACGGAGAGGCAGTGCGCGACGACCTCGTCACCGGGCTGCCAGGCGTTGACGCCCGGGCCGGTGCGCAGGACCACGCCCGCGAGGTCGGAGCCGATGATGTGGTAGGGCAGGTCGTGGCGCTTGGCCAGGTCGCTGGTACGGCCGTAGCGCTCCAGGAAGCCGAAGGTGGACAGCGGCTCGAAGATCGACGTCCACACCGAGTTGTAGTTGACCGAGGAGGCCATGACGGCCACCAGGGCCTCGCCCGGGCCGAGCTCGGGCAGCGGCACCTCGTCCAGGTGGATCGACTTGCGGGGGTCCTTGTCGCGCGTGGCGAGCCCGGCGAACATCTCCGTCTCGTCCTTGTGCACGGTGATCGCGCGGTACGACTCGGGGAGCGGGAGGGCGGCGAAGTCCTCCGACGTGGAGTCGGGCGACTGGATCGCGGCCAGGATGTCCTTCACGGTCACGGTGTTGCCTCCGGCGGTGAGCGCCCTGAGGGAGGGGCGCCGATGGTTACGTCGGTGCTGCTGGGGATCGGGGGTGTGCCGTCGGTTCGGCGGTGATGCTTTCGGCAGCGCTGGTGGCGCGGGAGGTTGCCTGTGACGCAGGCGTCCGGGGCGGACGGGCACGGGGCCCGTTGGGACGTCGCCCGGACCTCTTCAACGTATGACACCGCGTGTCACCCCGCAAGGCACTGAGTGCCAGAACTTGCTCTCAGATGAAATCTTTACGTAACACATGAGCGATGATCGATCGAACGGCCTCGCCAAGGCCCTGCAAAAGGGCCCCTGACATGCCAAAACGGCCACCCCGAAGGGTGGCCGTCATCACAGTGCGGTGAGCCGCTCAGCGCTCCTTGAGGGCCTGCTCGATCGTCCGCATGACCTCGTCCAGCGGGGCGTCGGTGCGGGCGACCGTGACCAGCACCTCGCCCTGCGCCGAGGCCGTGGCCGCGGCCGGCTGCGGCTCCGCCGAGCGCCCGGCGCCGATCCCGCTGCCGAAGGTCCGGCGCACGATGGCGAAGGCGTGGTCGAGCTGCGCCTCCACGTCCCCCTGCCCGCCGGCCCTGAGCCACCGCCGCAGGACGTGGTTGTGCGCGGTGACGACCGCGGAGGCGGCGACCTCGGCCAGCAGCGGGTCGTCGTTGGCGTCGTCGGCGTGCGCGCGCTCGTCGAAGTGGCCGAGGAGGTAGCGGGTGAACAGGCGCTCGTAGCGGGCCACCGACGCGATCTCCGCCTCGCGCAGGGTGGGCACCTCGCGCGTCAGCTTGTAGCGGGCGACCGAGATCTCCGGCCGGGCCGCGTACATCCGCATGACTTCCTTGATGCCCCGGCACACCGTGTCGAGCGGATGCTCGTGCGCGGGCGCTGCGTTGAGCACCGCCTCGGCGCGGATCAGGGTGTCGTCGTGGTCGGGGAAGATCGCCTCTTCCTTGGAGCGGAAGTGGCGGAAGAAGGTGCGGCGGGCGACCCCGGCCTGGGCCGCGATCTCGTCGACGGTGGTCGCCTCGTACCCCTTGGTCGCGAACAGCTCCATCGCGGCGGCCGCCAGTTCCCGGCGCATCTTGAGCCGCTGGGCGGCGGCACGGGAGCCTGCGGCACTTTCCGGCGCGTCGGCCGTGGCTGGTGTACGTGAGGACTTGGCGGGCTGGGACATGCCCTGAACGTACTGCATGTGCGCAGCTCGGTGCGCATGAGCCGGTTCTCCGCCCCCGCCGGAAGGGGGCGGGAACCGGTCCGGGCCGAGCAGGCCGCCCCACTCGGAGCCGGACCGGAACCAGTCGCCGGGACGCTCAGCGCTTGGCATATTCGCGGAAGCCACGGCCGGTCTTGCGGCCGAGGCAGCCCGCGGCCACCAGGTGCTCCAGCAGCGGCGCCGGGGCGAGGCCCGGGTCGCGGAACTCGCGGTGCAGGACCTTCTCGATGGCGAGCGAGACGTCGAGTCCGACGACGTCCAGCAGCTCGAACGGGCCCATCGGGTAGCCGCCGCCGAGCTTCATCGCCGCGTCGATGTCGTCGAGCGAGGCGTAGTGCTCCTGGACCATCTTGATCGCGTTGTTGAGGTACGGGAACAGCAGCGCGTTCACGATGAACCCGGCGCGGTCCCCGCAGTCGACGGCGTGCTTCCTGATCCTGCCGCAGACCTCGCGGACCGTGGCGTGGACGTCGTCGGCGGTCAGCACCGTGCGGACGACCTCGACCAGCTTCATGGCCGGCGCCGGGTTGAAGAAGTGCATGCCGATCACGTCCTGCGGACGCGAGGTGGCCCGGGCACAGGCGACCACCGGCAGGGACGAGGTGGTGGTGGCCAGGATCGCGCCCGGCTTGCAGACCTTGTCCAGGGCGGCGAACAGCTGCCGCTTGACCTCCAGGTCCTCGGCGACGGCCTCCAGGGCCAGGTCGACGTCGGCGAAGTCGTCGTACGTGCCCGTGGCCGTGATGCGGTCCAGGGTCGCGGCGGCGGCCTCGGCGGTCATCCGGCCCTTGTCGACCGAGCGGGCCAGGGACTTGCCGATCCGGGCCTTGGCGGTCTGCGCCTTCTCCTCGCTGCGGGCGGCCAGCACGACCTCGTACCCGGCCTTGGCGAAGACCTCGGCGATCCCGGAGGCCATGGTCCCGGAGCCCGCGACACCGACCGAGCGGACCGCACGGCCGGCGACCGTGTCGCCGCCCTCCTGCGGGGTGAGCGCGTCCGGCACGACCGTGCCGCTGCCCGGCGCCTCGTACGTGTAGAAGCCCCGCCCGGCCTTGCGGCCCGTCAGGCCGGCCTCGCTGAGCTGCTTGAGGATGGGAGCGGGGGCGTGCAGCCGGTCGCGGGACTCGGCGTACATGGCGTCCAGGACCGTACGGGCGGTGTCGACGCCGATCAGGTCGAGCAGCGCCAGCGGACCCATGGGCAGACCGCAGCCGAGCCGCATCGCGGCGTCGATGTCCTCGCGGGATGCGTACTTCGCCTCGTACATCGCGGCGGCCTGGTTGAGGTAGCCGAACAGCAGGCCGTCGGCGACGAATCCGGGCCGGTCGCCGACCGCGACGGGCTCCTTGCCCAGGTCCAGCGCGAGGTCGGTGACCGCGCTGACGGCCGCCGGGGCGGTGAGCACCGAGGAGACGACCTCGACCAGCTTCATGGCCGGGGCCGGGTTGAAGAAGTGCAGGCCCAGCACCCGTTCGGGATGCGCCGAGTCGGCGGCCAGCCGCGTGACGGACAGCGCGTTGGTGCCGGTCGCCAGGATGGTCCCGGGACGCACGATCCCGTCGAGCTCCCGGAAGATCTGCTGCTTGACCTCGTACGACTCCGGCGCGACCTCGATGACCAGGTCGGCCTCGGCCGCGGACCGCAGGTCGGCGGAGGTGCGGACGCGGGCCAGGATCTCGGCGCGCTCCTGCTCGGTCAGCCGCCCGCGCTCGACGCCACGGGCGGTGGAGGACTCCAGGGCGGCGACGCACTTCGCGGCCTGGGCCTCGCTGATGTCGATGCCGACGACCTCGCGGCCGGCCTTGGCGAGGACCTCGGCGATGCCGGTGCCCATCGTGCCGAGGCCGACGACGGCGACGGTCCGCAGCGGGGACAGGGACGGGTCGGAAAGGGGAGTGGCCATCGCGGGACTCCAGGATGAGGGTGGTGACGACGGGGAACGCGTCCCGGGTGCGCCGGGAAGAGCCGGCGAGGGCCGGATTCCGGGGCGCACCGGGCGCGTGAGAAGTGCGGGTGTGGTCCGGGCTGCCATGCGCACACGCCCGGTGCCGTCGCTCGCGGGCGTGCACACGCCCGGCGCGAACGGCCGTTCCGACCGGCCCTGTCCCGGGGCCGGGTCGTACTGCGGTGCCTGAGGCACCGAACCGACTGCTCCTGCGGCGGCCGCGTCACCAGACCGTCGGCAGGCAAGCGAGTGGGTGACTCGCTCGTCTGAGCTTAACTGGCGGGTAACGAGCGCGCCAGTCCCCGTCTTTGTGATGTACGTCCCGAGCGACGGGCCGGGGTCCTAACCTCGGTGTCATGGACGAAGAGTTGCGATCACTCACGGAGCGCTTACGGCAGGAGTCGGGGGCGTCGCCCGCGTTCGAGCGGCTCGTGGCGACCGACGACCTCGACGCCCTGGCGGGGGTGCTGACCGAACCCGGGCAGCCGCTGTGGGCGCGGGAGCTGGCGGCGTTCCGGCTCGGTCTCGCGGGGGACCGGCGGGCCTTCGAGGCCCTGGTGCTCCTGCTCAACCACCGTGATCCGCCGCGCTGCGCCTCCGCCGCGTACGCCCTCGCCCGCCTCGGCGACCCGCGCACCGCCCGCGCGGCCGCCGCCCTCGCCACCAACGAACTGCGCGTCGCCTACGCCCTGCACCCGGTCCGCCTCCTGGTCGAGCTGCGCGCCCCGGAGGCCGTGCCCGCGCTGATCACCACGCTCCGGCGCCGGCTGCGCCCGCACGATCCGTACCGCCGGGTGGCGCTGGCCTGCGTGGACGGGCTCGGCACCCTGGGCGACGGCCGGGCCGGACCCGTGCTGAACGAGGCCTTGGCGCACCCGGCGCTGGCGGAGGCGGCGGTGCGCGCCCTGGGGCGGATCCCGAAACAGAGGTGAGTCAGAGCGGCCTGGCGTAGCGGACCTCCGGCACCACCACGCCGTCCACCTCGAAGGGCTCCTCCGCGCCGTCCGGCCGCAGACCGGCCCGTTCGTAGAAGCGGCGGGCCCGGGCGTTCTCCTTGAGCACCCACAGCAGGAGACGGCCGTGGCCCGCGGCGGCGCAGCGCGAGACGGACTCCGCGAGCAGCGCCTGCCCCGCGCCCCGGCCGAGATGGTCCGGGTGGACGTAGAGCGCGTACAACTCGGCGTCCCCGGCGCGGACTTGGACTTCGCCCTCCCGGTACGGGCCGTGGCAGGCCCAGCCGACGACCTCGCCGGCCGCGTCCTCGGCGACCAGGTTCACCACCGCGCCGCCCTGTACGAGACGGGCGCGGCGCCGCTCGGCGTCCTCCGCGACGCTGAGGCCGTCGAGGTACGACTGCGGGATCATCCCGCGGTAGGCGTGCTGCCAGCCGCGGACGCGGATCTCCGCGACGCGGTCGCAGTCGGCGCGGGTCATCTCCCGTATGCGCGGGCCCGTCACTCGGCCACCACCGCGAAGGCCTCGATCTCCATCAGGCAGTCCGGGCGGACCAGCCCGGCGACCCGCACCGCCGACGCGGCCGGCAGCCGGTCGTCGGGCAGGTGCGCCGCCCGGGCGGCGCGGATCGCGGGCATGTGGGCCATGTCCGTGACGAAGCAGGTGAGTTTGACGACGTCGTCGAAGGTGGCCCCGGCGGCGGCCAGGCACCGCCGGAGGTTCTCGAACACCTGGCGGGCCTGCGCCGCCGGGTCGCCCTCGCCGACCGGCCGGCCCTCCTCGTCGAGCGGGAGCTGACCGGCGATCGCCACGAAACGGCCCGTGCCCATGACCACATGGCTGTACTGCGCCGCGGGGGCGACTCCGTCGGGGGCGGGGATCCTCGTCAGCTCACTCATGGGTCCATGGTGGACCATGGGGGTGACGTCCCCGCCCCCGGCGGACGGGCCGCGGGCGGCTCAGCCGCGGAAGCCGAGCAGCCCGTGCAGCGTCGAGCCCTTCGCGGAGGCCGACTCCGCCGTACTCGACGCCCCCTCCGCCTTCTTCGACGTCCCCTCGGCCGACGCCGCCGGCTCCGGGTCCGGCAGAGCCTCGCACACGGCGTCGGCGGCGCCGTACCCGCGCGGCACGGTGCCGTCGGTCAGATAGGCCGCCAAGTGCTCGTCCAGGCAGGCGTTCCCGCTCAGCGTGATGCCGTGGTTGCCGCCGCCCTCCTCGACGACCAGGCTGGAGCGGGCCAGCAGCCGGTGGGCCGTGACGGCGCCCTCGTACGGGGTGGCCGCGTCGCCGGTCGCCTGGAACAGCAGCACCGGCGGCAGCTTGCCGTTGGCGACGTTCACCGGACGCAGCGAGTCCGTCGGCCAGAAGGCGCAGGGCGCGTTGTACCAGGCGTTGTTCCAGGTCATGAACGGCGCCTTCTCGTACACCGCCCAGTTGTCCTTGCGCCACTGCCGCCAGTCGCGCGGCCAGCCGGCGTCCCGGCACTGCACGGAGGTGTAGACGCTGTAGCCGTTGTCCCCCGAGGCGTCCACCGCGCCGAAGTCGTCGTACGCCTCGACCAGCGGCTCGGGGTTCTTGTCGTTGACCCAGGCCGCGAACGCCTCGGCGAGGCTCGGCCAGTAGCCGTTGTAGTAGCCGCCCGGGAGGAAGGTGTCCTCCAGTTCCGAGGCGCCCACGGTGCCGCCCGCCGGCTTCTTCGCCAGGGCGGCACGCATGGCGTACCACTTGGCCTCGACCTTCTCCGGGTCGGTGCCCAGCCGGTAGGCGCTGTCGTGCCGGGCGACCCAGGCCAGGAAGGCGCGGTGGCGGTCGTTGAAGGCGAGGTCCTGGTTGAGGTTGGCCTCGTACCAGACGTCGGTCGGGTCCACCACCGAGTCCAGGACCAGCCGCCTGACCCGCTCCGGGAAGAACTTGGCGTAGACGGCGCCCAGGTAGGTGCCGTACGAGTAGCCGAAGTAGTTGATCTTTTTGGCGCCCAGGGCCCGCCGGATGGCGTCCATGTCGCGCACGGCGCTGGTGGTGTTGATGTACGGCAGGACGTCCCCGTACTTCTTGCCGCAGGCGGCGGCGAAGGACCTGGCGCGGTCGAGGTTGGCCTTCTCGGTCGCGGGCGAGGCCGGCAGGGAGTCCGGGCGGACCGGGTCGAAGTGGCCCGGCCGGCAGTCCAGCGCGGGCTTGCTCGCGCCCACGCCGCGCGGGTCGAAGCCGATGACGTCGTACTGGGCCGCGACCTGCTTCGGCAGCGCGGACGCGACGAAGCCGGCGAGCGTCAGACCGCTGCCGCCGGGGCCGCCCGGGTTGACCAGGAGCGGCCCCTGGTAGGTCTTGGCGGTGTGCGGCACGCGGGACAGGGCGAGGGCGATCTGCCGTCCCTGTGGCCGCCGGTGGTCCAGCGGCACCTTCAGGGACGCGCACTGCAGCGTCGGGTAGGTGTCGGTGGCGCAGTTCTTCCAGGTGAGCTTCGCGGCGTGCACGGAATTCGCGGTGCTGGGTGCGCTCGCCTCGGCGGGAACGGCCGTGAAGGTCCCGGCCATGACGACGGCGGCGCCGCACAGCGCGGCTGCGCGTTTTCTCATGGAGTCCTCCCAGGACGGCGGGATCGAGGCCCGCGAGGGTCACCGTCCTCGCCGCATCGTCCCGGAAAGCGGTCCCGGAAGAACTCATTCCGTAAAACTCATGACCCGATTGGATCTTCGGATGCGCTCGTATGCTCCTAAAGAAGCGAAAGTTGGATGGGTCCGGACACGGGGGGTTCCGCCGCCGGCTCGGAAGGCCGGATCCGCCGCGGCGTGCCCGCGCGCGTGGGCCCGATGCCGTACTCCTCGGCCAGTTCGTGCACCTGACGGGTGATCCGGCGCTGGTACCACTTCGGCGCGTAGGAGCCGTCCGCGTACAGCCGCTCGTAGCGCGGCACCAGGTACGGGTGGTGCCGCCCCAGCCAGGTCATGAACCACTCGCGGGCGCCGGGCCGCAGGTGCAGCACCAGCGGGGTGACGGACGTGGCGCCGGAGGCGGCTATCGCCCGTACCGTCGCCCGGAGTTGGTCGGGCCGGTCGCCGAGGAACGGGATGACCGGCGCCATCAGCACCCCGCAGCCGATGCCGTGCTCGGCGAAGGTCCGTACGACCTCAAGGCGCCGCTCCGGCGCGGGCGTGCCCGGCTCGACGGTGCGCCACAGCTCCTGGTCGGTGAAGCCGACCGAGACGGAGATGCCGACGTCGGTCACCTCCGCCGCCTGCCGGATCAGGTCGAGATCGCGCAGGATCAGCGTGCCCTTGGTCAGGATCGAGAAAGGGTTCGCACGGTCGCGCAGGGCCGCGATGATGCCGGGCATCAGCCGGTAGCGGCCCTCGGCGCGCTGATAGCAGTCGACGTTCGTGCCCATGGCGATGTGCTCGCCCTGCCAGCGGTGCGAGGCCAGCTGCCGGCGCAGCAGCTCCGGCGCGTTGACCTTGACGACGATCTGGCTGTCGAAGCCGAGTCCGGTGTCGAGGTCGAGATAGCTGTGGGTCTTGCGCGCGAAGCAGTACACGCACGCGTGTGAGCAGCCCCGATAGGGGTTCACCGTCCACTGGAACGACATCCGGGACACCGCCGGCACCCGGTTGATGATCGACCGGGCGCGGATCTCGTGGAACGTGATCCCACGGAACTCCGGCGTGTCGAAGGTACGGGTCGTCACCGCGTCCGCGCCGAACAGCGCCGCGTCGGCCCGGCTGTGTTCGGAGTCCGCTGTGAGGTTCTCCCAGCGCATGGCGCCTCCTCGGTAGCTCTGGCCACAGAATAGAACACATGTTCCCTTGATCGTGCGAGGGTGTTTTCCGAACGTGTTCGACCGGGTTGGACGCCCCCGATTTGGGAGCCCGGGCGGCGGGGTGGTTGGCTTGCCCCGACCCCCGAGCAACCAGGTCCTGGAGGAGAGCGATGGCGCAGGTCGAGGCCACTACGGAGCGGATCGTCGCGGCGGACGCGGAGACGGTGTTCGACGCCCTCGCCGACTACAACGGCACGCGCGCGCGGCTGATGCCCGAGCAGTTCAGCGAGTACGAGGTCCGCGAGGGCGGCGACGGCGAGGGCACCCTCGTCCACTGGAAGCTGCAGGCCACCAGCAAGCGCGTGCGCGACTGCCTCCTGGAGGTCACCGAGCCCACCGACGGGGAGCTCGTCGAGAAGGACCGCAACTCGTCCATGGTCACCACCTGGCGCGTCACCCCGGCCGGCGAGGGCAAGTCCCGGGTCGTGGTGACCACCACCTGGACCGGCGCCGGCGGCATCGGCGGCTTCTTCGAGAAGACCTTCGCGCCCAAGGGTCTCGGCCGGATCTACGACGCGCTGCTCGCCAGGCTCGCCGCCGAGGTCGAGAAGTAACCATCGGGGGCTCAAGCCCCAAGTGAGGCACGGTTGTTGTGCCTCTCACCGGTTCGGGTGATCTCCGTACCGCTCGGCTGTGTGCCGTAACTCGTCGCGCTTGCTCATAGTTGTCGCTTTTACGCGGGAATGGTGTGGCGGCGCGACGAGGGGAGCGGTGAGTGGGCGGGATCACTCTGGCGCAGGACGAACCGGCGGTGGCGCCTCCCGACACCCCCGCCCCACCACCGTCCCCGGCCGCCGGACTCAGTCCCCGCCGGGTGCGGTTGATCGTCTTCGCGCTCATGCCGGCCCTGCTCCTGGCCGCCCTGGAGCAGATGATCGTCGCCACGGCCCTGCCGAAGATCGTCGGTGAACTCCACGGCCTGGACCGGATGTCCTGGGCGATCACCGCCTATCTGCTCACCGCCACGGTCGGCCTGCCGATCTACGGCAAGCTCGGCGATCTGCTCGGGCGCAAGAGCGTCTTCCAGTTCGCCATCGTCGTCTTCGTCGCGGGCTCCGCGCTCGCGGGCCGCGCCCAGACCATGGACCAGCTGATCGCCTTCCGGGCGGTGCAGGGCGCCGGCGCGGGCGGCCTCATGATCGGCGTCCAGGCGATCATCGCCGACATCGTGCCGTCCCGGCAGCGCGGCCGCTACCTGGGCCTGATCGGCGCCGCCTTCGGCCTCGCCTCGGTAGCCGGGCCGCTGCTCGGCGGCTACTTCACGGACCACCTCACCTGGCGCTGGTGCTTCTACGTCAACGTGCCCTTCGGCCTGCTCACGCTCGCCGTCGTCGCCGTCGCGCTCAAGCTGCCCAAGCCGGCCGTGAGGGCCCGGCTCGACCTCCTCGGCGCGCTGCTGCTCACCGCCGCCTCCACCTGCCTGGTCCTGCTGACCAGCTGGGGCGGCACCGAGCACGCCTGGGACTCGCGCGTGATCCTCGGCCTCGGGGCCGCCGCCATCGCGTCCGCCGTCCTCTTCCTCGTCGCCGAGCGCTTCGCCGCCGAACCCCTCATCCCGCTGCGGCTGTTCCGCGACTCCGTCTTCAACGTCACCAACCTGATCGGCCTGGTGATCGGCGCCGCGCTGTTCGGCGCCGCCAGCTACCTGCCGACGTACCTGCAGATGGTCGACGGCGCCTCCGCCACCGAGTCGGGCCTGCTCATGCTGCCCATGATGGGCGGCATCGTCGGCGCCTCGGTCATCGCCGGGCAGCTCATCAGCCACACCGGCCGCTACAAGGCCTACCCGGTCCTCGGCGGCGCCCTCTCCGTCGCCGGGATGTGGCTGCTGTCCCGCCTGGAGGCCGGCACGCCCCGGCTGCACTACAGCCTCTGGATGGCCGTCCTCGGCGCCGGCATCGGCCTGGTGATGCCGGTGCTCGTCCTCGCCGTGCAGAACTCGGTGCGTCCCGCCGACCTCGGAACCGCCACCAGCGCCGGCAACTACTTCCGGCAGATCGGCGGCAGCGTCGGAGCCGCCGTCTTCGGCACCCTCCTCGCCGACCGGCTCGCCGACGCCCTCGCCGACCGCCTCCCCGCGCGGGCGGGCGGCGGCCTGCCCGACCCGGAGTCCCTCACCCCGCAGCTCGTGCACACCCTGCCCCCGGCCCTGCGCGACGGCTACATCCGGGCGTACGCCGACGCCATGCCGCGGATCTTCCTCTACCTGGTGCCGGTGCTGGCCCTCGGGCTGGTCATCGCCCTCTTCCTCAAGGAGAAACCCCTGGTGTCCCACAACGCCTCCGTCACCGACCCGGACACGGCGCCGATCCCGCAGGCCCGCACCGGGTACGCCGCCGGCGTCCCGGTCTGCGGCTCGGTGCAGCACCACGACGGGACCGTCGTGCCCCGCGCGGCCCTCACGCTCATCGACGTCACCGGCCGGCAGACCGGGCGCGGCGCGAGCGGCGAGGACGGCCGCTACGCGCTCGCCACGCCCGGCCCGGGCTCGTACGTGCTGATCGCCGCGGCCGGCGGGCACCAGCCGCAGGCCGTCTCCGTGACCGTCGGCGAACGCCCCGTCGAGCTCGACATCGTCCTCGGCGGCGCCGGAAACCTCGTCGGCAGCGTCGTCACCGCCGACGGCACACCCGTCCGGGACGCCACCGTCACGCTCACCAACGTGCACGGCGAGGTCGTGGCCACCACGCGCAGCGGCCGGGAGGGCGGCTACGTCATCACCGAGCTGGTCGCCGGCGAGTACACCCTTGCCGCCAGCGCGCCCGCGTTCCGCCCGGCCGCGCTCCCCGTCACCGTCCAGGCCGCCCGCGAGACCCGCCGGGACATCGAGCTGGCCGGGGGCGCCGTACTGCGCGGCACCGTCCGGGCCGGGGGCGGCCGGCCCGTGGAGGACGCCCGCGTGACCCTGCTCGACGTGGCCGGCAACGTCGTCGACACGCTCACCACCGGCCCCGACGGCACCTTCCGCTTCGTCGACCTGTCCTCCGGCGAGTACACCGTCATCGCCGCCGGGTATCCGCCCGTCGCCACCGTGCTCCAGGTCGCCGGCGGCGGGCGGACCGAGCGGGACCTGCAGCTGGGGCACGAGGACTGAACTCCGACGGCGCGCGGGGTCGCACGCCGGTGCGCACCCCGCGCGAGCAATTCGCGCGTTGCCGCACATCGCCGGTGGCGATCGCCGTACGGTGGTGACGCGGGCACAGATCTTGCGGATCCGTGGGGAGAGAGGGCCTGGGCCATGGACCGTGGCAGTAAGCGGGAGACACCTCCCGGCCCGGGAGCCGGGAATGCGGCGGAGCCCGCGGAGCCCGGACGCGTCCCGCTGGCCGTGGTCGTCGTCGACCGCGAGGGACTCGTGTCGCACTGGAGCCGGGGCGCACGCCGCCTGTTCGGCGTGCCCAGGGAAGAGGCCATCGGCCGCACCGCCCTCGACCTGCTCCCCGTCTCCGGCGCCCTGACGGAGGGCCACGACCCGGCACCCTGGGCCGACGACGGTCTCGGGCCCGACCTCGGCTCCTCCCTGGACGGCGGGCTCTCCTACCCCGCGGCGGGCCGCGCCCGCCTCGCCGCGCCCGGCCGGGAGCGCGCCGACGTCCTGTGGTGGGCCTACCCGCTGGTCGGCCCCGGACCCGAGCGGCTGCTCGTGCTCGCCGCCGACGCGGAGGGCCTGCGCCCCGGCGACGGGACCTTCGAGCGGATCGCGCCGGGCTTCGCGCTGCACACCGACTTCCCCGGCGCCGAGGACCTCGCCCGCCGGCTGCCCGAGATCCTGCCCAGCATGAGCGTCGGCGAGAGCGCCCGCATCGTCGGGCAGATCCTCGAACTGGGTTATCCCGTCCTGGAGTTCAGCCAGAACGACCGGGTGCCCGTCACCCCCGACTGGGGCGTGGCCCGGCGCGCCGAACGCAAGGCGCGCCGCGAGCGGGCCGCGCGGGCCCGGGCCGCCGGCGAACCGGTGCCGGAGGAACTGCGCGACGAGGCCGAGGACCTGGAGTACGCCGCCGTCCGCGAACGCCTGGAGTTCCTCAACGAGGTCAGCGGCCGCATCGGCACCTCCCTCGACCTGTCCCGCACGATCATCGAGGTCAGCAGGGCCGTCGTGCCCCGCTTCACGGACGTCGCCGGCACCTATCTGCGCGAGCAGGTCGTCGCGGGCGAGGGGTTCGCCGAGGGCGTGCCCGACACGACGACCCTGTGGCACCGGGTCGCCGTCGAGCACACCGACGAACCCGGCCGCTGGGACGACGTCGTGCCGGTCGGCGAGGCCATGCCGTTCCCGGCGCACACGCCGTTCTTCCAGTGCATGACCACCGGTGAGCCCGTGCTGGTGCCGCGCATCAGCGAGGAGATGGGCCACGCCATCGCCGCGCAGTTCGAGAAACGCGACATCCGGCCGCTCATCACGGGCCGCTCCATGCTGGTGGTGCCGCTGAAGGCGCGCGACGTCGTCCTCGGGTTCATGATCCTGCTGCGCCACCCCGAGCGGCCCGTCTTCAACGACATGGACCGGGTCACCGGCGCCGAACTCGCCGCCCGGGCGGGCCTGGTGCTGGACAACGCGCGCATGTACACGTTCCAGGAGAACGTCGCCGAGACGCTCCAGGACAGCATGCTGCCGCACATCCCGCCCCGCATGGCGGGCTGCGACATCGCCACCCGCTACCTGCCGGGCACGCTGCTCGGCCGGGTCGGCGGCGACTGGTTCGACGCGGTGAAACTGCACGGCGGGCGCACGGCGTTCGTCGTCGGTGACGTCATGGGCCACGGCCTGAACTCGGCCGCCATGATGGGCCAGTTGCGCACGGCCGTGCAGACGATGGCCGGACTGGACCTGCCGCCCGCGCAGTTGCTGCGCAACCTCGACGACCTCGCCCAGCGCCTCGGCGACACCTACCTCGCCACCTGCCTGTACGCCGTCTACGACCCCATCGCGAGCGAGCTCCGCCTGGCCAACGCCGGGCACATCCCGCCCGTCCTGGTCCGCGCCGAGGACGGCCGCAGCGAACTGCTCGACCTGCCCACGGGCGCGCCGATCGGTGTCGGCGGCGTGCCCTTCGAGGAGGTCCGGGTGCGCATCGAGCCCGGTGACCGGCTGGTGATGTGCACCGACGGGCTGGTCGAGGTGCGCGGCGAGGACATCGGCGTGGGGCTGGCGACCCTCTGCGAGTCCGCCGCCCACCCGGCCGCGTCCATGGACGCCGCCTGCGACACGATCATCCGCTCCCTCAACACGCGTGGCGGCCGCAAGGACGACGTCGCCCTGCTGATGGCCCGCCTCAACGGCATCGAGCCCGGCGACGTGGCCGAATGGCGCCTGGCCCTGGACGCGGCCGAGACGGGCCGGGCCCGCGCGGTGGTCCGCGAGCAGCTGCACGACTGGGGCCTGGCCGAGCTGGCCGCGCCCGCCGAACTCCTGGTCAGCGAACTGGTCACCAACGCCGTCCGGCACGCGCACGCCCGGCCGGTCGCCCTGCGTCTGGTGCGCGGTGACACCCTGCTGTGCGAGGTGGACGACGACGACCACGAGCTGCCGACCCTGCTCAGTGCCGGGCCCCTGGACGACGCGGGACGCGGTCTCCGGGTCGTCAGCACGCTGGCCCGGGAATGGGGGACCAGCCGCACCGGCGCCGGGAAGACGGTCTGGTTCGAGCTCACCCTGCCGCGCCGCCGGACACCGCCCGCCTCGCACGCCGAGTGAAGGAACGCGCCACGTCCTTGTGGCCGGGACCGGGGCGCGGTACACCGTACTCGCCCGTCACTGAGGGCGGGATCGGTTCGCACCCCGGGGAGTGGGCATGAGCGTGACGAGTCGGTACCGGGAGTCCTGGGAGGGATTCTGGCGTGAGGCGTCCGACGCTCCGGGGGCGGTGTTCTGGGACGCGGAGCCGGCCCTGACCGTCGGGCCGCACCTGGCCCTGTTCGAGCCCCATCTGGCCGATTTCCCGCTGCCGCTGGTGGATCTCGGCTGCGGCAACGGCACCCAGACCCGGTACCTCGCCGACCGCTTCCCGCGGGTCGTGGGCGCCGACCTGTCCGCCGCGGCCCTGGAGCACGCCCGCCGGGCCGACCCGGCGGGACGGGCGACGTACCGGCGGCTCGACGCGGCCGACAAGGACGAGGTGCAGTCCCTGCACGCCGAGCTCGGCGACTGCAACATCTATCTGCGGGGCGTGCTGCACCAATGCGAGCCGGACGACCGGCAGGCGCTCGCCGACGGGATCGCCACCCTGGTCGGCGACCGCGGCCGGGCCTTCCTCGTGGAGCCTGCCGGTGCCGCCAAGGCGGTGCTCATGGGCCTGGCGAGCGGACCGGACGGGCCGCCGCCCAAACTCGCCCCCGTGTTCCGGCACGGCATCGCACCCGGCGAGGTCGCCGACGAGGCCGTGCCCGCGTATCTGCGCTCGGCCGGGCTCACCGTCCTGGCGAGCGGTGACCTGCCCCTGATGACGACGGAGTACCGCCCCGACGGCACGCGCGTCGAGCTGCCGTCCCATTGGCTGGTGGCGGGGCGCGCCGGCTGAGAGCGGCCGGCCGGGCCCGCGGCCACCTCGCGGACCGGCTCACCTCCCTGCTCGGCGACCTGCCGATCCGCCGGTGACCACGTCGTAGCCGGTTGCGCCCGCAGCGCGTAACGTGACGAACCATGAAGATCTCCATCCGGGACGGCTCGTCATGAGAATCCTGATCAGCGCCGACATGGAGGGCGCCACCGGCGTCACCTGGCCGGACGACGTGATGCCCGGCGCGTCCCAGTGGGAGCGCTGCCGGTCGCTGTTCACCTCCGACGTCAACGCCGCCGTGCTCGGCTTCCTCGACGGCGGCGCCGACGAGGTGCTCATCAACGAGGCCCACTCGACGATGCGCAATCTGCTGCTGGAACAGCTGGACGAGCGGGCCCAGATGCTCACCGGGCGGCACAAGGCCCTGTCCATGGTGGAGGGCGTGCAGTACGGCGACGTCGACGGCGTCGCCTTCGTCGGCTACCACGCGGGCGCCGGCATGGAGGGCGTCCTGGCCCACACCTACCTCGCCAACTCGATCACGGGCGTGTGGCTGAACGACGTGCGGGCGAGCGAGGGGCTGCTCAACGCGCACGTCGCCGCCGAGTTCGGGGTGCCGGTCGTGCTGGTCACCGGGGACGACGTGGCCTGCGAGGACGCGCTCGGGTACGCGCCGGAGGCGCTGAAGGTCGCCGTCAAGGACCACGTCTCCCGGTACGCGGCCGTCTGCCGCACGCCCGCGCGCACCGCCGCCGACATCCGGGCCGCCGCCAAGGAGGCCGCCGCCCTGGCGGTGCGTCACGAACCGGCCCACGGCGGGCCGTTCACCGTCGCCGTCGAGTTCGACGCGGAGCACCTGGCGATGGCCGCCACCGTCGTGCCGGGTGTGGAGCGGATCGCGGAGCGGAAGGTGGCCTACACGAGCGGGACCATGTACGAGGGCATCCGCACCTTCAAGGCGGTCACCACGATCGTCGCGGCCGCGGTGGAGGAGCAGTATGGCTGAGCAGACGGACGCGCGGGCGCTGGAGGAGGTCGTGACGTTCACGTCCGACCTCATCCGGATCGACACCACCAACCGGGGCGGCGGCGACTGCCGGGAGCGGCCCGCCGCCGAGTACGCCGCCGCGCGGCTCGCCGACGCCGGGATCGAACCGACGCTGCTGGAGCGCACCGAGGGACGCACCAACGTCGTCGCGCGCATCGAGGGCACCGACCCCTCGGCGGACGCGCTGCTCCTCCACGGCCACCTGGACGTCGTGCCCGCGGCGGCCGCCGACTGGAGCGTGCACCCGTTCTCCGGGGAGATCCGCGACGGGGTCGTCTGGGGGCGCGGCGCCGTCGACATGAAGAACATGGACGCGATGATCCTGGCCGTGGTGCGCGGCTGGGCCCGCCAGGGCGTCCGGCCCCGGCGGGACATCGTCATCGCGTTCACCGCGGACGAGGAGGCCAGCGCCGAGGACGGTGCCGGATTCCTCGCCGACCGGCACGCCGCGCTCTTCGAGGGCTGCACCGAGGGCGTCAGCGAGTCGGGCGCGTTCACCTTCCACGACGGCGCCGGACGGCAGATCTACCCGATCGCGGCCGGGGAACGCGGCACGGCCTGGCTGAAGCTCACCGCGCGCGGACGCGCCGGGCACGGCTCCAAGGTGAACCGGGACAACGCCGTCACCCGCCTCGCCGGCGCGATCGCCCGGATCGGCGCGCACCAGTGGCCGCTGCGCCTGACCCCGACCGTGCGCGCCGCGCTCACCGAACTCGCCGCGCTGTACGGCATCGACACCGACCTCGCCGACGTGGACGCCCTGCTGGACAAGCTCGGCCCGGCGGGCCGGCTCGTCGAGCCCACCCTGCGCAACAGCGCCAACCCGACCATGCTCGACGCCGGCTACAAGGTCAACGTCATCCCCGGGGAGGCCGTGGCCTACGTCGACGGCCGGTATCTGCCCGGCGGCGAGGAGGAGTTCCGCACCACGCTCGACCGGCTCACCGGCCCGGACGTGGAGTGGGAGTACCACCACCGCGAGGTCGCCCTGCAGGCGCCGGTGGACTCGCCGACCTTCGCGCGGATGCGGGCCGCCGTCGAGGAGTTCGCGCCGGAGGGCCACGTCGTGCCGTTCTCCATGTCCGGCGGCACGGACGCCAAGCAGTTCTCGCGCCTCGGCGTCACCGGCTACGGCTTCACCCCGCTGAGGCTGCCGGACGGCTACGACTACGCTGCCATGTTCCACGGCGTCGACGAGCGGGTACCGGTCGAGGCGCTGCACTTCGGCGTCCGCGTCCTCGACCGGTTCCTGCGGACCGCCTGACCGAGTGGGGGAGACGGTGCGGACGCTGGCGTACGGGGCCTGGCCCTCGCCCATCGACGCGGCCCTGGCCGCCGCGCACGACGGGCACCCGGAGTACGTGGGCTTCGTCGGGGACGAGGTGTGGTGGACCGAACCGCGCCCCGCCGAGGGCGGCCGGCGCACCCTGGTGCGGCGGCACGCCGACGGCCGGGAGGAGCCGCTGCTGCCGTCGCCGTGGAACGTGCGCAGCCGCGTCATCGAGTACGGCGGACACCCCTGGGCGGCCCTCCCGGGCGACGACGGCCCGCTGGTGGTGTTCGTGGACTTCGCCGACCAGCGGCTGTACCGCTTGCGGCCGGGCGGTGAACCGAGCCCCCTCACGCCCGTCTCCCCGGTGGGCGCCGGTCTGCGCTGGGCGGAGCCGCTGCTGCGGCCGGAGCTCGGCGAGGTGTGGTGCGTGCTGGAGGAGTTCACCGGCGACGGGCCCACCGATGTGCGCCGCGTCCTGGCCGCCGTGCCGCTGGACGGATCCGCCGCGCAGGACCGGGGCGCCGTGCGCGAACTCACCGACGACCGGCACCGGTTCGTGACCGGACCGCGGCTCTCGCCCGACGGACGGCGGGCGGCCTGGCTCGCCTGGGACCATCCCCGCATGCCCTGGGACGGCACCGAACTGGTCCTCGCCGACGTCGGGCCCGACGGCACCCTGCGCGGCGCCCGCACCGTGGCCGGCGGGCCCGGGGAGGCGATCGCCCAGGCCGACTGGACGCACGACAACCGCCTGCTGCACGCCGGCGACCGCACCGGCTGGTGGAACCTCTACCTCGACGGGCAGCCGGTGTGCCCGCGCGAGGAGGAGTTCGCCGACGCGCTGTGGAAGCTGGGGTCGAGATGGTTCACGCCCCTGGCGAGCGGCCTGGTCGCCGTCGTGCACGGCCGGGGCGCCACCGCCCTCGGCGTCCTCGACCCCGAGACGGGCGAGGTCGTCGACGCGGCCGGGCCCTGGACCGAGTTCGCGCCCACGCTCGCGGCCCACGGCGAACGGGTCGTCGCCGTCGGCGCCAGCCCGCGCAGCGCCTACGAGGTCGTGGAACTGGACACGCGCACCGGCCACGCCCGGGTCGTCGGCGCCGAGCACGACGACGCCGTGGACCCCGCCTTCTACCCCGAGCCGCAGATCCGCACCTTCACCGGCCCGGACGGGCGCGACATCCACGCCCACATCTACCCGCCGCACCACCCCGCCTGCGTCGCGCCCGGCGACGAACTGCCGCCGTACGTCGTCTGGGCGCACGGCGGGCCCACCGGCCGCGCCCCCCTCGTGCTCGACCTGGAGATCGCCTACTTCACCTCGCGCGGCATCGGCGTCGCCGAGGTCAACTACGGCGGCTCCACCGGCTACGGCCGCGCCTACCGCGAGCGGCTGCGCGAGCAGTGGGGCGTGGTCGACGTCGAGGACTGCGCCGCCGTCGCGCTGGCCCTCGCCGACGAGGGCACCGCCGACCGCGGCCGGCTCGCCGTGCGGGGCGGCAGCGCGGGCGGCTGGACCGCGGCCGCCTCGCTCACCACGACCGACGTGTACGCCTGCGGCACCATCAAGTACCCCATCCTCGACCTCGCCGGCTGGGGCACGGGGGAGACCCACGACTTCGAGTCGCTGTACCTGGAGAGCCTGATCGGCCCGCTCGCCGAGGTGCCCGCCCGGTACGCCGAGCGCTCGCCCGCCGCCCACGCCGACCGGCTGCGCGTGCCGTTCCTGCTGCTCCAGGGCCTGGACGACGTGATCTGCCCGCCGGTCCAGTGCGAGCGGTTCCTGGCCCGGCTGGCAGGCCGGAAGGTGCCGCACGCCTATCTCGCCTTCGAGGGGGAGGGACACGGCTTCCGCAGGGCGGAGACCATGGTGCGCGCCCTGGAGGCCGAACTGTCCCTGTACGCCCAGGTGTTCCGGCTGAACCCGCTCGGCGTCCCCACCCTGGAGCTCACCAAGTGAAACCCCTCGTCCGGCCGCCCCGGCTCGCACCCGGCGCCCGCGTGGCCGTCGTCGCACCGAGCGGCCCGGTGCCCGAGGAGCGGCTGCAGGCCGGGCTCGACGTCCTGCGCGGCTGGGACCTCGACCCCGTCGTGGCGCCCCATGTGCCGGGCCGGCACGGGACGTTGGCCTACCTGTCCGCCACGGACGGGCAGCGGGCCGCCGATCTGCAGGACGCCTGGTGCGACCCGTCGGTCTCCGCGGTGCTGTGCGCCCGGGGCGGCTACGGCGCGCAGCGCATGGTCGACCTCCTCGACTGGGACGCGATGCGGGCCGCGGGCCCGAAGGTGTTCGCCGGCTTCAGCGACATCACCGTCCTGCACCAGGCCTTCGCCACCCGCCTGGGCCTGGTCACCCTGTACGGGCCCGCGGTCGCCGGTGTCGACTTCCTCAAGCAGGCCCGGGCCCAGGAGCACTTGCGGGCCACCCTGTTCGCGCCGGAGGCCGTGCGGACCCTCACCGCCGTGCCCCCGGGCGGGGGTGCTCTGGTGCCCGGGCGGGCCCGGGGCGTCACGCTGGGCGGCTGTCTGAGCCTCCTCGCGAGCGACCTCGGCACCCCGCACGCCCACGCCGGAGCCCGGGGCGGACTGCTGCTCATGGAGGACGTCGGCGAGAGCCCCTACCGACTGGACCGGTGTCTGACCCAACTTCTGCGCGCGGGCTGGCTGGACGGGGTCGCCGGGATCCTGCTCGGCTCCTGGGCGGCCTGCGGTCCGTACGAGGACCTGCGCGCGGTCTTCGCCGACCGGCTGGGCGGCCTCGGCGTGCCGGTCGCGGAGGAGTTCGGGTTCGGGCACGGCGACGGCGCGCTGACCATGCCCTTCGGTGTCCCGGCCGAACTCGACGCCGGAGCGGGCACATTGACGCTCGACGAACCGGCCCTCGGCTGAGCGGGACAGCTGCTGAAAACCTGTCAAGAAACCCTCGTTTCGGTGATTGACGCCTCCTGACACGTGTCACACCATGGCTACCGGCCGGTACCTACTGGTCGGTATCCAGCTTCGCCGGGTCATCCGGATCAGTCCTGCCGTTGTCCTCATCGTGGAGGTCCGTGTGTCCCGACGCCTTCCCAGGTTCCGCGCACCCCTCGCACTCGCCCTGGGCGCCGCCCTGGCCGTCCCGCTCGCCCTCACCTCGCCCGCGGCGGCGGCCGGCACCTACACCGTCACCCCGCTGACGTTCACCGTCCAGGCTGGCGGGCGCTCCTGCGCGGTCGACGCCGACCTGTACCGCCCGGCGGGCGTCGACCGGGACCACCCGGCGCCCGCCGTGCTGGGCACGAACGGCTTCGGCGGCAGCAAGTCCGACGGTTCGACCGACACCATCGGCAAGGCCTTCGCCCAGCGCGGATACGTCTCGCTCGTCTACTCGGGGCTCGGCTTCGGCCGCAGCGGCTGCCTCGTCTCCCTCGACGACCCGGACATCGACGGCGCCGCGGCCTCGCAACTCGTCGACTTCCTCGGCGGGAAACGCGCCGCCGACGACGGCACCACCGCCGACTTCGTCACGCGCGACGCCCCCGGCGACCCCCGGGTCGGCATGATCGGCGGCTCCTACGGCGGTGCCGTGCAACTGGCGACGGCCGCCGTCGACCACCGCCTCGACGCGCTCGTCCCGATGATCACCTGGAACGACCTGGCGTACGCGCTCGACCCGAACAACGCCGTCGGCGCCTCCGGCGTCCCCGGCGCCTTCAAATGGCAGTGGACCAACGGCTTCTACCTCATCGGCGAGGGCCAGCCGCTGCTCCGGCCCAGCCTCGACCCGTCCCGCGTCAACTCCCTGGCCTGCCTGCACTTCGTCACCGAGGCCTGCCGGACCGTCCACACCCTCAACTCCGGCCGCTACCCCGCCGACCGCACCGCCGAGCTCCTCGCCTTCGCACGCCGCGTCTCGCCCGTGTCGTACCTGCACCGCGTCAAGGCGCCCACCCTGCTCATCCAGGGACAGGCCGACACGCTGTTCAACCTCAACGAGGCGACGGCGACGTACCGGACGCTCAAGGCACAGGGCACGCCCGTGAAGATGATCTGGCAGTCCTGGGGGCACAGCGGCGGCATCTCCGGCCCCGCGGCCGCCGCCGAGCTCGACCTGTCGAAGGGCAACCTGGAGACCAGCTACGTCGGCCGCCGGATCCTCTCCTGGTTCGACCGGCATCTGCGCAAGCAGGGCCACACCGACACAGGGCCGGCCTTCGCCTACCACCGCGACTGGATCGCCGACCCGGACCGCACCTACGCCGGCGCCGACCGCCTGCCCGCCCTCGGCCGCACCCTGTACCTCTCCGGCGACGGCCGGCTCGTCGACCACCCCGCCCAGGTGACACCGGGCCGCCGCACCTACACCAACTGGGCGATCCCGACGAGCCATTCGGAGAGCTCCCTGGCCGGGCTGCTCGGGATGCCGGACTCGCCGCCGCGCGACGCCAAGGGCACCCACCTCGCCTGGACCAGCGCCCCGCTGAAGCGGCCCCTGGACGTCGTCGGCGCGCCCCGCGCCACACTCAGGGTCGTCTCCCCGAAGGCCGAGCGCACCCAGCACTCCGGCGACGCGGCCGACCGGCTCGTCCTGTTCGCCAAGGTCTACGACATCGCCCCCGACGGCACCCGCACCCTGGTGCGCCGCCTGGTCGCACCCGTCCGGGTGCCCGACGTGACCAGGAGCTTCACCGTCACGCTGCCCGGCATCGTGCACCGCTACGACACCGGGCACCGGCTGCGGTTCGTGATCGCGGCGAGCGACGACGCCTACTTCGGCAACCGCGGCATCAAGCCGGTGACCGTCGTCAGCGGGCCGGGCCACACCGGGATGCTGCGGCTGCCCGTGGCCGGCCCCTGAGCGACCGGGCCCGCGAGGTTACTGTGGCGGGGTGTCCCCCACCGCATCCCCCTACCTCGCCGAAGGCCCCCGGGTGGGCATCCGGCACTTCACCCTCGACGACGGCGCCGAGTTCACCGCCCGGGCCCGGGAGAGCGAGGACCTGCACCGCCCCTGGCTCTTCCCGCCCCTCACCGCCCCGGCGTACTCCGCGTACGCGCGCCGGCTGAGCGAGGACCCCACCCGGGCCGGCTTCCTGGTCTGCGAGAAAGGCGACGGCGCCATCGCCGGGTTCATCAACATCAACAACATCGTCGAGGGCGGCTTCCGGTCCGGGGCCCTCGGCTACGGCGCCTTCGCGCACGCCGCCGGACGCGGACTGATGCGCGAAGGACTGAACCTCGTCGTGGGGTACGCGTTCGGCCCCCTGCGGCTGCACCGGCTGGAGATCAACGTCCAGCCCCGCAACGCCGCGTCGATCGCCCTGGCCCGCGGCTGCGGATTCCGCCTGGAGGGCTTCTCGCCGAAGATGCTCTTCGTCGACGGGGCCTGGCGCGACCACGAACGCTGGGCGATCACCGCCGAGATGACCGAACGGCCGGGACGGCGCTGAGCCGGCCCCGCCCGCGTCACGCCCGGCGGTCCACGTACTCGTAGACCGAGCCGTCGGGGTGCAGGGCGATCAGATTGCGGCCCGCCGGGGAGGCGATCGGGCCCGCGACGACGTGCGCGCCCAGCTCGGTGAGCACCTTGTGGGTCTCCTCCACATCCGTCACGGCGATCGTCGCCGCCACCTTGCGCAGCAGCTCCAGCTCGGCCGGCGGACCGCTCATCAGCAGGAAGCAGCCGATCGCCGCCACCTGGACACCGCCCCGTTCGAAGCGCTGGGCGGTGCCGCCCGCCAGCCGCTCGTAGAAGGGGATCGCCGTCTCGAGGTCGTCGACGCAGACGCGCAGTGTGGCACCCAGAATCTCCATGCGCACGAGCCTAGTTACCGGCCGGGGGGCGAGGGTACCCGACCGGGCATGAAGCCGTTGGATCACCTGGAGCATCTGGACAAGCATCTGGTCGACGAGCTGGCGCAGGTGGCGCGCGAGACCGTACGGGACGAGCTGCGCGAGCAGACGCGCAAGCAGCGCCGCAAGGCGGCGCTGTACGCCGCGTCGGGCGCCCTCGCCCTGTACGCGGGCGCGGCCCTCGCGCTCGCCGTGGGACTGGCCCTCGCCCTCGGCCTGCCCGACTGG
This sequence comes from Streptomyces sp. XY006, assembly GCF_002237655.1. Taxonomy (GTDB): domain Bacteria; phylum Actinomycetota; class Actinomycetes; order Streptomycetales; family Streptomycetaceae; genus Streptomyces; species Streptomyces levis. The sequence goes on along the minus strand of NZ_NOKT01000023.1, from coordinate 15,446 downwards.
GCCGCCGCGCTGATCACCGCCGTGATCCTGGGTGTCCTGGCCTACGTGCTGCGCGGCATGGCCAGGCCCTCCCGGCCGGGCGGCCATGCGGCGGGCGCCGCCCCGGGCCACGGCGGAGCGGACCGGACCGCCGGGGGCATGCCCGTCCCGCCGATCCCGCCGGCCCCGCCCGTCGCGGGCAGCCCCGCCGGGACCGCCCCGGGCACCGTGCCCCCGCGCCCGGCCGACGACCCGGACGTCCCGCACCACCGGGCGTGATGCCCGGTGCGCACGACGGGACCGTCCCGCAACGGCCGCCGCGTGGTCGTCGTGACGGGAGCCACCGGCGGCGTCGGACGGGCCACGGCCCGGGCCTTCGCCGCCCGGGGCGACAAGGTCGCCCTGCTCGCCCGCGGGCGTGAGGGACTCGCCGCGGCGGCGGACGACGTACGGCGCGCCGGGGGCGAGGCGCTCGTCGTGAGCGTGGACGTCTCCGACGCCCGGGCCGTGGAGGACGCCGCCCGACAGGTCGAGGACACGCTCGGGCCCGTCGACGTGTGGGTCGACAACGCCTTCACGGGGGTGTTCGCGCCCTTCACGGAGGTCACTCCGGAGGAGTTCCGGCGCGTCACCGAGGTGACGTACCTGGGCTTCGTGAACGGCACCCGCGCCGCCCTGCGCCACATGCTGCCGCGCGACCGCGGCACGATCGTGCAGGTCGGCTCCACGCTCGCCTACCAGGGCATCCCGCTGGAGGCGGCGTACTGCGGGCCAAGCACGCGATCCAGGGGTTCAACGAGTCCCTGCGCTGCGAACTGCTGCACGCGGGCAGCGGGGTGCGTACGACCATGGTGCAACTGCCGGGCGTCAACACCCCGCAGTTCGACTGGGTGCTGAACCGCATGCCCGGGCGGGCCCGGCCGGTCGCGCCCGTGTACCAGCCGGAGGTCGCGGCCCGGGCCATCGTGCACGCGGCGTCGCACGCCCGGCGCCGGGAGTACGGGGTGGGCGGCTCCACGGCCGCCACGCTCATCGCCAACGCGGTCGCGCCCGGGCTGCTGGACCGCTACCTGGCACGCACCAACGTCGACGCCCAGCAGGACCGGGGCGCGCCCGACGGGCCGGCGAACCTCTGGGAGCCCGCCGACGGGCCGCGCGGCAGGGACTACGGCGCGCACGGGCGCTTCGACGACGAGGCCAAGGGCGGCGGCCCGCAGCAGTGGCTGTCCCGTAACCGAGGATGGCTGGGCGCGGCCCTCACGGCCGGAGCCGGGGTCCTGGCGACCCGCAGACTGACCGGGCAGGTCCGCCGCTGAGCGCGACCGAGCTGGTCCGCCGCCGGCCGCGCGACCGGACTGGACCGGACCGCCGCTGATCGCGCAACCGGGCCGGGCCGGCGCTGACTAACCGTGCTTCGCGGTCGGCTGGGGTTCCTCGTCCGTGTCCAGGAACCGCAGCAGCACCCGTGCCTCCGCCCGGAGGCGTTCCGCGCGGGCGGCGTGCGCGGGCGCGGTCAGCCGGGCTGCCGCCTCCAGCCGCTCGTCGGCCTCGGCACGCACCACGTCGAGCACCTCACGCTCGCCGAGTTCACGCCGGGCCGCCTCGGTGGCGCCGGCGCCGGCCGGAGAGGCCTCCAGCGCCCCCGCGCGCGGGGAGTCCTCGTCCAGCGGGACCGCCTCGGCGTTGTCCAGCGCGGCCAGCGTGCCCCGCAGGGCACTCACCGCGGCCTTGTCACGGGACCGGATCGCCTCCGGCAGGGCGGCACGCAGACGCAGACGAAGAGACATGCCGGTGACTGTAGGCGACCTGCTCCCGCGCCACCTCACCATTTCCGCTCACGGCAGCTGCGGCAGCACCTTCGTGCGGTAGAAGTCGAAGAAGCCGCGCAGGTCCGGGCCGATCTGGTTGACGTAGACCCGGTCGAAGCCGGCGTCGGCGAACTGCTTCAGCTCCGCCACGTGCTCGTCCACGTCGTCGCCGCACACCCGGTTCTCGCGCACCATGTCCTCGGTGACCAGCTGCTGCGCCTGCTCGAAGTGCTTGGGCGAGGGCAGCACCTGGCCCAGCTCGCCCGGCAGCTGCTCGTTCGCCCAGAGCCGGTGGACGGTGCGCACGGCCTCCTCCTTGTCGGTGCCGTAGCAGACCTTGGTGCCGCCGCTGACCAGCTTTCCGCCGCCCCCGCCCTTGCGGTACTGCTCCACCATCGTCTCGTCCGGCATGACCGTGATGTAGCCGTCGCCGACGCGGGACGCGAGCGCGGTCGCCGCCGGGCCGAAGCCGGAGATGTCGATCGGGATCGGCACGTCCGGGACCGTGTACAGACGGGCGTTCTCGACCGTGTAGTGCGGGCCGTGGTGATTGACCTCCTCGCCCGTGAACAGGCGGCGCATCACCTGGATCGCCTCCTCCAGCATGTCCAGCCGGACGTGGGCCGGCGGCCAGTGGTCGCCCAGGATGTGCTCGTTGAGGGCCTCGCCCGAGCCGACGCCGAGCCGGAAGCGGTTGTTCGTCATCACCGCGCTGGTCGCCGCGGCCTGCGCCACCACCGCCGGGTGCATGCGCACGGTCGGGCAGGTCACCGCCGTCTCGACCGGCAGGGACACCGCCTCGGACAGCGCGCCGATCACGGACCACACGAACGGGCTCTGGCCCTGCTCGTCGTTCCACGGGTGGTAGTGGTCGGAGATCCACAGCGCCTGGAAACCGGCCTGCTCGGCCATCCGCGCCTGCTCGATCAGCTCCGCGGGTCCGTACTGCTCGCAGGAGAGGAAATATCCGTACTCGGGCATGAGGGAGTGCCTCCGCGACGTCGGCGGTCCGTATCCCGCACCGGGTACCCGGGCGGGCGGCCGGAAACCGGCCGCGCCGGGGCGGGCGGACGTTTGGGTGCCCTGGCCAGGGGGACGCGGAAGGCTCCCGAGGTACGCGAACAGCGCCGGAGGCGAGTCAACCGTGAGTCGACCCCGCATCGTGATCGTCGGTGCCGGTTTCGCCGGATACCGCACGGCCCGCACACTGTCCCGGCTCACCCGGGGCCGGGCCCACATCACCCTGCTGAACCCGACCGACTACTTCCTCTATCTGCCCCTGCTGCCCCAGGTCGCCGCGGGCATTCTGGAGCCGCGCCGGGTGACGGTCTCCCTCTCCGACACGCTGCCGCGCGTACGGCTGGTGCTGGGCGGGGCCGACCGGATCGACCTGGACGAGCGCACCGTGCACTACACGGGTCCCGAGGGCGAGGAGGGCACGCTCGCCTACGACCGGCTGGTGCTGGCCGCGGGCAGCGTCAACAAGCTGCTGCCGATCCCCGGCGTCGCCGAGCACGCACACGGCTTCCGCGGCCTGCCCGAGGCGCTGTACCTGCGCGACCACGTGACCCGGCAGGTGGAGCTCGCGGCCGCCGCCGACGACCCGAAGACGTGCGCCGCGCGCTGCACCTTCGTCGTGGTCGGAGCGGGATACACCGGCACCGAGGTCGCCGCGCACGGGCAGATGTTCACCGACGCGCAGGTCCGCAGGCACCCGCTGCGGCGGGGCATGCGGCCGCGCTGGATGCTGCTGGACGTGGCGCTGCGGGTGCTGCCCGAGATGGACCCGAAGCTGTCCGCCACCGCCGACCGGGTGCTGCGGCAGCGGGGCGTGGACGTGCGGATGGGCACCTCCGTGAAGGAGGCCACGCACGACGGGGTCCTGCTGACCGACGGCGAGTTCGTCGACACGCGGACCCTGGTGTGGTGCGTGGGCGTGCGGCCCGACCCGCTGGTGGAGTCCCTCGGGCTGCCGATGGAGAAGGGACGGCTGCTCGTCGACCCGCAGCTGCAGGTGCCCGGGCGGCCGGAGGTGTTCTCGTGCGGCGACGTGGCCGCCGTGCCCGATCTGGAGAAACCCGGCGCCTACACGCCGATGACCGCGCAGCACGCCTGGCGGCAGGGCAGGATCGCGGCCGGGAACGTCGCCGCGTCCCTGGGGCTGGGCGGGACGCGCAAGCCGTACCGCCATCGCGACCTGGGCTTCGTGGTCGACCTGGGCGGTGCGAAGGCCGCGGCCAATCCGCTCGGCGTGACCCTCTCCGGCGTGCCGGCGGGCGCGGTGACGCGCGGCTACCACCTCGCCGCCATGCCCGGCAACCGGGTGCGGGTCGCCGCCGACTGGCTGCTGGACGCGGTACTGCCGCGCCAGGCCGTGCAGTTGGGGCTCGTACGGTCCTGGTCCGTGCCGCTGGACACGTCGTCGCCCGAGGTCGCCCGGGTGCCGGGCGGGCCCGGGCAGCGGCAGGAGACGAGCGCGCGGTCGGGGCCGGGGGCGGCGATCGAGGCCGACACGCACGGCGGGGGAACCGGCGCGGGGTCCGAGGGGGCCCGGGCCGGTGACGAGCCCGCGAAGGGGCGGCCCGGACCCGCCGCGGCCGGACCCCGGCCCGGGTCCGGGTCCGGGCCGGCGGTGCTGCGCCGCTTCGAGTCCGACACGGCGAAGGGCCGCCCGGACGACGGAGCGCCCGGCGACCACCCCGGCTCCGCCTCCGCGGTGCTGCGCCCCTCCGAGTCGGACACGGCGAAGGGCCGCCCGCACGGGGGAGCGACGACCGCCGGCCCCGGCAGCGACCCGGCGAAGCCTCACCCCGGCGGTGAGCCGGTGAAGAACCAGCCGGGTGGCGAACCCGCGCGGAACCAGCCGGGTGGTGAGCCGGCCAAGAGTCAGCCGGGTGGTGAGCCGGCGCGGAACCAGCCGGGTGGCGAACCCGCGCGGAACCAGCCGGGTGGTGAGCCGGCCAAGAGTCAGCCGGGTGGTGAGCCGGCCAAGAATCAGCCGGGTGGTGAGCCGGCCAAGAATCAGCCGGGTGGTGAGCCCGTCGAGGAGCAGTCGGGTGGTGGGGTCGGCGGGGGCCGGGACGTGTCCGGGCCGGCGCCGCCCGACGATCAGCCGCCCCCGGGGCCCGGCACCTCTCCCGGGCCCGTCAAGCGAACCGACGTCCCGGACGACTGACTCTGCGAAAGGAGACTCATGAACACCGGTGAACTCACCGACCTCGGACAGCAGCTGCGCGTGGACAGCGTCCGCGCCGCCGCCGCGGCGGGCTCCGGGCACCCGACGTCCTCGATGTCCGCCGCCGACCTGATGGCCGTGCTGCTCGCCCACCACTTCCGCTACGACTTCGACCGCCCGGCCCACCCGGGCAACGACCGCTTCGTGCTGTCCAAGGGCCACGCCTCCCCGCTGATGTACGCCGCGTACAAGGCGGCCGGCGTCATCGACGACGAGGAACTGCTCACCTTCCGCAAGCTCGGCAGCCGCCTCGAAGGGCACCCCACCCCGCAGCGCCTGCCCTGGGTCGAGACGGCCACCGGCTCGCTCGGGCAGGGCCTGCCCGTCGGCGTCGGCATCGCCCTGGCGGGCAAGCGCCTGGACCGCACCGACCACCGCACCTGGGTGCTGTGCGGCGACAGCGAACTGGCCGAGGGCTCCGTGTGGGAGGCCGCCGAGCACGCCGGCCACGAGCACCTGGACAACCTCACCGTGATCGTCGACGTCAACCGGCTCGGCCAGCGCGGCCCGACCCGGCACGGCCACGACCTGGACGCCTACGCCCGCCGCTTCCAGGCCTTCGACTGGCACACCGTCGAGATCGACGGCCACGACGTGGACGCCATCGACCGCGCCTACGGCGAGGCCGCCTCCACCAAGGGCCAGCCCACCGCGATCCTCGCCCGCACCCTCAAGGGCAAGGGCGTCGAGGCCGTCCAGGACCGCGAGGGCCTGCACGGCAAGCCGCTGCCCGAGGCCGACGAGGCGATCGCCGAACTCGGCGGCTCCCGCGACCTGCGCATCCACGTGCAGGAGCCGCCCGCCACGCGCATGCTGCACTCCGTCCACACCGGGGACATCGAGCTCCCGCGCTGGGACAAGGGCGAGGAGGTCGCCACCCGCAACGCCTTCGGCGAGGCGCTCGCCGCGCTCGGCACCGGCCGCGGCGACATCGTCGCCCTGGACGGCGAGGTCGGTGACTCCACCCGCGCCGAGTTCTTCGCCAAGGAGCACCCCGACCGCTACTTCGAGTGCTACATCGCCGAGCAGCAGCTGGTCGCCTCGGCGGTCGGACTCGCCTCCCGCGGCTGGGTACCGTACGCCGCCACCTTCGCGGCCTTCCTGACCCGGGCGTACGACTTCATCAGGATGGCCTCCGTCAGCGGCTCCGGCATCAACCTCGTCGGCTCGCACGCCGGTGTCGCGATCGGCCAGGACGGGCCCAGCCAGATGGGTCTGGAGGACCTGGCCATGATGCGGGCCGTGCACGGCTCGACCGTGCTGTACCCGTGCGACGCCAACCAGACCGCGCGGCTCGTCGGCGCCATGGCCGGCCTGGAGGGCATCCGCTACCTGCGCACCTCCCGCGGCGAGAGCCCGGTGATCTACGGCCCGGACGAGGAGTTCCCGGTCGGCGGCAGCAAGGTGCTGCGCTCCTCCGGCGAGGACCGGCTGACGCTGGTCGCCGCGGGCGTCACCGTGCACGAGGCCCTGGCCGCCGCCGACGCGCTGGAGGAGCAGGGCATCCGCGCGCGGGTGATCGACCTGTACTCGGTTAAGCCCGTCGACCGCGCCACCCTGCGCCGGGCCGCCGAGGAGACCGGCTGCCTGGTGACCGTGGAGGACCACCACCCGGAGGGCGGCATCGGCGACGCCGTCCTCGACGCGTTCACCGACGGCCGGCCCGTGCCGCGGCTGGTGCGGCTGGCCGTGCGGACCATGCCCGGCTCGGCGTCCCCGGAGGAGCAGCTGCACGCCGCCGGCATCGACGCGGAGTCCATCGCGGCGGCCGGACGGCTGCTGGTGGAGGAGGCGGTCGTGCCGTGAGCGGCGACGGCACGCGCGCCGTGCGGGCGGGCCGCCGCACGGTGGAGGTGCACCGGCCGGACAAGGTGCTCTTCCCCGGCGGCGGCGACGCCAAGGAGTACACCAAGGGCGACCTGATCGACTACCACCGGGCCGTGGCGCCCTTCATGCTGCCGCACCTGCGCGGCCGGCCCCTGATGCTGGAACGGCACCCGGACGGCATCGACGGGCCCCGTTTCATGCAGAAGAACACCCCCGAGCACTACCCGGAGTGGATCAGGCGCGTCGAGCTGGCCAAGGAGGGCGGAACCGTCCGCCACGCCGTGTGCGACGACACCGCCACCCTGCTCTACCTGGCCGACCAGGCGAGCATCACCCTGCACCGCTGGCTGTCCCGCGCCGACAGCCCCGACCACCCCGACCGGATGGTCTTCGACCTCGATCCGGCAGGCGACGACTTCGAGGCCGTGCGGGAGGCGGCCGGCCTGCTCGGGGAACTGCTCGACGAGCTGGAGCTGCCGTCGGCGCTGATGACCACCGGCTCGCGCGGGCTGCACGTGATCGTGCCGCTGAACGGCCGGCACGACTTCGACGAGGTGCGCGCCTTCGCCCGGGACGTCGCCGACACCCTCGCCGACGCCCACCCCGACCGGCTCACCACCGCCGCCCGCAAGAAGGAGCGCGGCGAGCGGCTCTACCTCGACATCCAGCGCAACGCCTACGCGCAGACCGCCGTCGCGCCCTTCACCGTCCGGCCCCGGCCGGGGGCACCCGTGGCCACCCCGATCACCTGGGAGCAACTGGACGATCCCGAGCTGAACGCCCGCCGCTATACCGTCGCCGACGCGGTCGAGCAGGCCCGCACCGATCCCTGGTCGGGCCTGCTCGCCCGGGGCCGGGCGCTCGGTCCGGCCCGGCGGCGGCTGAACGCGCTGCGCGGCTGAGCCCGCCCGCCCCGAAAACCGGACGGTGGCAGATGCACGCGTCCGTAGAGGTTTGGCGAACACGCTTGCGGCCACACGGAGGGGGAGGTGGCCATGTCGAACACAAAAAACACGCAAGACTCACAGAGTTCACAGGAGTCGCAGGAGTCACAGGACTCCCGGAACTCGCGATCTTCGAACGACCACGAGACGGCCCGGAAGCGGCCGAGCCCGATGGAGGTGCTGCGCCAGGCGCGCGGCCAGCTCGCGGAGCTCACCGGCATGGAAGCCGAGTCCGTGTCGTCCTTCGAGCAGACGGAGGAAGGCTGGGCGCTGGAGGTCGAGGTCCTCGAACTCGAGCGCGTGCCCGACACGATGAGCCTGATGGCGAGCTACCAGGTGGAGCTCGACAGCGACGGGCAGCTCACGGGCTACCGGCGGGTCCGCCGCTACGAACGCGGTCGTTCGGACGCGCGCAGGTCCGGCGGCCGCTAGGCCGCCCGGCCGGACCACCCGTATCCCTACACGAGGAGGAACACCCGGCATGACTGTCGTACCGGCACAGCAGACCGGCGGCGGAGGCGGCAGCAGCGGTCTCTACGACGTGCTCGAACTCGTTCTGGACAGGGGGCTCGTGATCGACGCGTTCGTTCGTGTCTCCCTGGTGGGCATCGAAATCCTCAAGATCGACGTCCGGGTCGTCGTCGCCAGCGTCGACACCTATCTGCGCTTCGCCGAGGCGTGCAACCGGCTCGACCTGGAGGCCGGGCCGCGCAAGGACCCCGGCCTGCCCGACCTGGTCGGGGAGATGACCGAGTCCGGCGCACGCGGCAAGTCCAAGGGGGCGCTGTCCGGCGCCGCCGAGACCATCTCCGACGCCTTCAAGCAGGGTCGGAGCGAGAGTGAGACCGAGTCGCGTCCGCGTGCCCGCAAGACGTCGGCACGCCGGAAGGAGGAGCAGGAGTGAGCACCTACGTCTACGGCATCGCGGCGAGTTCCCACCCCGCGCTTCCGGAGGGCATGGGTGGCGTCGGCGACCCGCCCCGCCCGGTGCGCATCCTGCGCGAGGGCGACCTGGCCGCCGTCGTCAGTGAGGCGCCCGAAAACCTGCGGCCCAAGCGCAAGGACCTGCTCGCCCACCAGAACGTGCTCAGCGAGGCCGGTGCGGCCGGCTGCGTGCTGCCGATGAGGTTCGGCAGCGTCGCCCCGGACGACAACTCCATCACGGCGGTGCTCGCCGAGCGCGCCGAGCACTACAAGGAGCGGCTGCAGGCCCTGGACAACCGGGTCGAGTACAACATCAAGGCCAACCATGTCGAAGAGGCCGTCCTGCACCAGGTGATGGCCGAGAGCCCCGACATCCGGAGCCTGGCTGAGGCCAACCGCCAGGCGGGCGGCGGGAGTTACGACGACAAGATCCGGCTCGGCGAGATGGTCGCCGCCGCGGTCAAGGCCAAGGAGGCCGACGACGGCGCCGCCCTGCAGCGCGCCCTGGAGGGGGCCGCCGACGACGTCAGCGTGGGCCCCGAGTCCACCGGCTGGCTGGCCAACGTGTCGTACCTGGTGGACCGGGAGTCGGCCGAGTCCTTCCTGGCCGCGGTCGAGCAGGTGCGCAAGGACATGCCGCACCTGGAGGTGCGGGTCAACGGCCCGCTGCCGCCGTACAGCTTCGTCGAGCCCGGCCCGGCCGAGCCGGCCGGCACCGCCGCGGGTGGCACGGACACCGGAGCGGGGTGACGACGTGGGCCTGATCTCTGAGGTGCTGCTGCTGCCGTTCGCACCGGTGCGCGGCAGCGCCTGGGCCATCAAGCAGGTCGTCCAGGAGGCCGAGCGCATCTACTACGACCCCGCCACGATCCGGGCCGAACTGGCCCGCCTGGAGGAGCAGCTGGAGGCCGGGGAGATCACGGAGGAGGAGTTCGACCGGCAGGAGGACGAACTCCTCGACCGGTTGGAGACCGCTTCGCGCGGGAGCGCGGGAACAGGCAACGGGACGACACGATGAACCGAATGGGACTGGGTCTCGCCATAGGGGCCGGATACCTCCTGGGGCGGACCAAGAAACTCAAGATGGCAGTCGCCGTCGGCGGACTGGTGGCCGGCAAGAAGCTGAACCTGAGTCCGCGCATGGTCGCGGACCTGGTCCAGCAGCAGCTGAAGAACAACCCGCAGTTCAAGGAGATCGGCGACCAGCTGCGGGGCGAGCTGCAGGGGGTCGGCAAGGCCGCCTCCGGCGCCCTGGTCGAGCGCCAGCTCGACGCGCTCGCCGACCGGCTGCACGGCCGCACCGCCCAGATGCGCGAGCAACTGAACGGCGGGGGGTCCGGCCGCCGCGACGAGGACGCGGACGACGCCTACGACGACGAGGACGAGGAGCCCGAGGGCGAGGAGCCCGAGGACTCCGGCCGCGAGGAGGACGAGGAGCCGGAGGCCGAGAAGGCTCCCGCCAAGAAGGCTCCGGCGAAGAAGGCCGCGAAGAAGGCCCCCGCGAAGAAGACGGCGGCGGCCCGCAAGACGGCGGCGAAGAAGACCTCGGCCGCGAGAAAGACGGCCGCGGGGAACCGGGGCGGCGGCAGCCGCTCCCGGCAGCCGAAGGGAGGCGGTGAGGAATGACCGACACCCTCGGATCGGCGAAGTCCGCCGCGAACGGAGCGTCGAAGAACCCGCTGGCCGACGTGGCCCACAGCGAGGCCGCCGACCGGCTGAAGGCGGAGGTGCAGGAGTACTTCGCCGCGCAGGCCACCCGCATGCTGACCGGCGTGGGCCGCAAGCTCGGCGAGACCACCGGCAAGCTGAACGACATCGCCGAGGGCAACAGCCCCGGCCTCGGCAAGCTCGCCCTGTCGGGCGGCCGCAAGCTCGCCGAGGGCAAGAACCCGTTGCGGGCCGCGGTGGAGACCGGCGGCTCGGCCCTGAAGGACAAGGTCACCGGCGCCTTCAAGAACCTGGGCGGCGGCAAGAAGAAGGGCAAGGGCCGGTCCGGCAACAAGCCGACGGTCATCATCGAGCACATCGACGTCGGCGTGCCGCTGCGCACCGCCTACGACCAGTGGACGCAGTACCAGGACTTCAGCACCTTCGCCAAGGGCGTCAAGAGCGCGAGCCGCGACGACGACACCCACACCGACTGGCAGGCGAAGATCTGGTGGTCCAACCGCAGCTGGAAGGCGAAGACGACCGAGCAGGTGCCCGACGGCCGCATCTCGTGGACGTCGGAGGGCGCCAAGGGCACCACCAAGGGCGTCGTCTCCTTCCACCGGCTCGCGGACAACCTCACCCGCGTCCTGCTGGTCATCGAGTACTACCCGTCCGGCTTCTTCGAGAAGACCGGCAACATCTGGCGCGCCCAGGGCCGCCGTGCGCGGCTCGACCTGAAGAACTTCGCCCGCTTCATCACCATCAAGGGCGAGGCGGAGGACGGCTGGCGCGGCGAGATCCGCGACGGCGAGGTCGTCACCAGTCACGAGGACGCCCTGGCCGAGGAGGAGTCCGAGTCGGAGGAGTCGCAGGAGGGCTCGGAGGCCCGCGACGAGGACACCGAGGAGGACACCGAGGAGCCGGAGGGCGAGTACGAGGACGAGGAGGAGGAAGACGAGGCGCCCGAGGGCGAGTACGAGGACGAGGAAGAGCCCGAGGACGAGCCCGAGGCGGAGTACGACGAGGACGAGGAAGAGCCCGAGGACGAGCCCGAGGCGGAGTACGACGAGGACGAGGAGGACGAGTACGAGGACCAGGACGTCGAGGCGGGGAGCCGGCGATGACGACGCCCAGCAGGATGCCCGAACCCTACGGCCAGGCAAGCGGCGCCAACCTCGCCGACATCCTGGAGCGGGTGCTCGACAAGGGCATCGTGATCGCGGGCGACATCCGCATCAACCTGCTCGACATCGAACTCCTCACGATCAAACTGCGGCTGATCGTGGCCTCCGTCGACAAGGCGAAGGAGATGGGCATCGACTGGTGGGAGACCGACCCGGCGCTCAGCTCGCGGGCCCGTCGGGACGAACTGACCCGTGAGAACGCCGAGTTGCGCGAGAGGCTGGCCCGGCTGGAGGAACTGGAGCCCGGCCGTGCGGAGAAGAAGGAGGCACCGTGACCGGACTGCGGTACGTCTACGCCGTCTGCCGCCCCTTCAGTACCCCGCTCCAGGCCCAGTTGACGGGGGTGGCGGGCGATCCGCCCCGAGCGCTGACTCACCGCGGCCTGGTGGCCGTGGTGAGTCACGTACCGGAGCGGGACTTCGCCGAGGAGGCGCTCCGGGCCCATCTGGAGGACCTGGACTGGCTCACCGCCACCGCCCGCGCCCACCAGGGCGTGATCGACGCGCTCACCACCGTCACGACCCCGCTGCCGCTGCGGCTCGGCACCGTCTTCCTGGACGACAGCGGCGTCCGGTCGATGATGGAGGCCCGCGAGGAGGACTTCCACCGCACCCTCGACCGGCTGGAGGGCCGGGTCGAGTGGGGCGTCAAGGTCTACGCCGAGTCCGGCCCCCAGGAGAGCGCCCGCCCGGCGGAGAAGCCCGCCTCGGGCCGGGACTACCTGCGGCAGCGGCGCATGCAGACGCGGTCGCACGAGGAGATGTGGCAGAAGGCCGAGGCGTTCTCCACCCGGCTGCACGAGAGGCTCTCCGCGTTCGCGGAGGACTCCCGGCTGCACCCGCCGCAGAATCCGGCGCTGTCCAAGGCGTCCGGGCGGAACGTGCTCAACGCCGCCTATCTCGTACCGCGCACGCACTCCGAGGAGTTCGTGGAGATGGTCGACCGCACGAAGGACGAAGCGCCCGGACTGCGCGTCGAACTCACCGGCCCCTGGGCCGCCTATTCGTTCGCCGGGGAGGACACATGAGCGACGGGGAGAAGCCGTGACCGTAGTGGAACGCCGTGAGGTGGCCCTCGTGGACCTGCTCGACCGGCTGCTCGCCGGCGGCGTCGTCATCACGGGGGACATCACGCTGCGGATCGCCGACGTCGACCTCGTCCGCATCGACCTCAACGCGCTGATCAGCTCGGTGAACGCCCAGGTGCCCTCACCGTTCGAGGAGTTGCTGTGACCTCCCCCGAGCCCCGGCCGGGCCCCGGTGAGCCCGACCGCCCCCGCCGCAGGGTCGAGCTGGAGCCGGACACCGTCGAGCGCGACCTCATCAAACTCGTGCTGACGGTGGTGGAGTTGCTGCGCCAGCTCATGGAGCGCCAGGCGCTGCGCCGGTTCGACGTGGGGGACCTGAGCGAGGACCAGGAGGAGCGGATCGGGCTCACGCTCATGCTGCTGGAGGAGCGGATGGCGGAGCTGCGCGACCGCTACGGGCTGCGGCCCGAGGACCTCAATCTGGACCTCGGCCCGCTCGGCCCGCTGCTGCCCCGGGACTGACCCGGCCCGGCTCGGGCACCGACCCGGGCCCGGGTCCGGGAGTGACCCGGTTCGCGGTCGGCAGTGGCCCGGTTCGCGTCCGGCAGTGATCCGGCCCGGCTCCGGCACCCACCCGGGCTCGGCTCCGGGACCGGCTCAGTGCTTGCGGCAGAGGATCTCGCCGTGCAGGACGCTGAACCAGCCGTCCTCCCGCGTACCCCACTCCCGCCAGGCCGCGGCGACGTCCCGCAGCTCGTCCTCGCTCGCGTGCCCGCCCTCCACGGCCCGCTCCGCGTACGCCGACGCCAGCGTGCGGTCGGCCCACAGACCGCTCCACCAGGCCCGCTCCTCGGGGGTGGCGAAGGTCCAGGTGCCGGAGCCGGCCGTGATGTCCGTGAACCCGGCCCGCAGCGCCCAGGCCCGCAGCCGTCGCCCCGCGTCCGGCTCACCGCCGTTGCCGCGGGCGACCCGGCGGTACAGGTCCAGCCAGGCGTCGAGACCCTCAGAGGCCGGGTACCAGGTCATCGCCTCGTAGTCGGCGTCCCGCACGGCGACGAACCCGCCTGGCCTGGTGACCCTCTTCATCTCCCGCAGCGCGCGCACCGGGTCGCCGACGTGCTGGAGCACCTGGTGGGCGTGGACCACGCAGAAGGTGTCGTCCGGGTAGTCCAGGGCGTGCACGTCGGCGACCGCGAAGTCCACGTTGGCCAGACCCCGGCCCGCCGCCGTCGCGCGGGCCTGCTCCAGGATCCCCGGCGCCCGGTCGACCCCGGTGACGTGCCCGTCGGGCACGCGCTCCGCCAGGTCGGCGGTGATGGTGCCCGGTCCGCAGCCGACGTCCAGGATCCTCATGTGCGGCTCGAGCGAAGGCAGCAGGTACGCGGCCGAGTTTGCGGCGGTCCGCCAGGTGTGCGAGCGCAGCACCGATTCATGGTGCCTGTGCGTGTAGACGGCGGTCTCCCGAGGTTCCGGCATGGCGGACCCCACCCCTTCCGTTCCGGTCGGCATGGGGCCACCGTACGCAGTTCGGCCGAATGATGAGACCGGCATCTCGCTATGCGGTCTGACAGGTCGTCAGTACCCGGTGATGGGGCGGTAGACCGTCAGCGCCTCGGGCAGCTTCTCCAGCGTCACCCGGCCCTCCACCTCGGTCACCTCGCCGTCGTAGGCGAGGAGCGTGCCGGGCGCCACGTGGTCCAGACGCAGCCGCCCCACCTGCACGGCCGCGTGGGCGGGGGACCGGGTCAGGGGTCCGGCGAGCGCCGCCGCCAGCAGCCGCACCGCCGGCCGGCGGCCCCCGTGCACGACCCGCACGTCGAGCTGCCCGTCGGCCAGGTCCACCCGGCGCCCGGGCGCCAGCCCCATGCGGTGATACGTGCCGTTGCCGGCGAACAGCAGCCACAGGGGACGCGTGCGCCCCCGGAACTCGGCCGCCAGCGGATGCCGGTCGGCCCGCAGCACGCGCAGGGCCGCCAGCACCCCGGCCGGCCAGCCGCCGATCCGGTGCGAGAAGCGCTCCCGCTCCCGCACGAGCTCCGGATACACGCCGACACTGCACGTGTTGAGGAAGACGCCGTGGCGGTCCCCGCAGGAGAACCGCCCCACGTCCACGCGCACGGCGTCCCCCTGACGCAGCGCACGGGCGAGATCGCGCACGTCCTCCACGCCCAGGTCGTGGGCGAAGTGGTTGAGGGTGCCGCCGGGCAGGACGGCGAGGGGGACACCGCAGCGGAGCGCGACACGGGCCGCGGTGTTCACCGTGCCGTCGCCGCCGCACACCCCGAGGACCCGGGCGCGGGCGGCGGCCTTCTCCAGCTCGGCTGGCACCTCGTGCGGTGCGCACTCGACGACCTCGGCCCGCGGCAGGGCGTCCCGGAGCGCCCGGGCCCGCTCGGCGGTTCCCGAGGCGGTGTTCGCCACGAGCACGAGCCCGTCACCCTCCAGCAGCGCCGGGACCTCGGCACGGGGGTGGGCCGGCGGGATGGTCTGCCCCCGCGTCGGCACCAGGGCGCGCAGGGCGAACGCGGCGCCCACGCCCAGGGCAGCGCCCGCGACGACCTCGCTCGGGAAGTGGGCACGGTCACGGACGCGCGCGAGGGCGACCGAGCCGGCCACCGGGGCGGTGACCGCGCCCCAGGCCGGGGACTCCAGGGCGACACCGGCCGCGAAGGCGGCGGCCCGCGCCGCGCGGCCGGAGGGGAACGAGGTGGTGACCGGCCGCAGCCTGCGCAGCAGCGGGTACGGGGCCAGGGCCGGCCGGGGCCGGCGGACCGGGCGCGGGCCGAGGGCCTTGGTGGCCAGGGCGGCCAGCGCTGTCGAGGCCAGGCCCCGGGTCGCCGCGCGGCGGGCGCGGGGCGTGCGGCTCGC
>NZ_NOKT01000022.1 GCF_002237655.1 Streptomyces sp. XY006 | reverse complement strand
CTTCGCGGGGGCCGGGGCGGCCTTCGCGGGAGCGGCGGCCTGGGCCGGGGCCTGCGCGGCGGGCTTCGCCGGAGCCGGGGCCTGCGCCGGAGCCTGCGCGGCGGCGGGCTTCTCGGCCGCCGGGGCGGAGGCCTGGGCCGGTGTGGCCGGAGCGGCCGGCTGAGCGGTGGTGGTCCCCGCGGCCCCCGTGGCCGCGGTACCCGCCGGAGCCGAGGCGGCAGCGGCGCCCGGCTTGTAGTCGGCGAAGAAGTCCCACCAGGCTCGGTCTACCGAATTCGGGTCCTGGAGGTACTGCTGATAGATCTCGTCGACGAGCCACTCGTTGGCACCGAACGACGCAGCGGGGTTCTTGCCCGCTTGGTCGGTGTCGGTCGAGATGCTCGAGTTACTGGGGGACTGTGGCGACACGGCGGCAACCGCCCTCTTCCGCTTCACAAGATGATGGACAGCGGGAATCAAGGCTACGCCTCCCCGAGCGGGAAGGTCAGGCCGGGCCCGTTCAACGTCGCGCAAGTCACATCTTGAAGAGTGTTTCGGCGCTTGAAATGGCGGGAAACAAGCGTGGTTCCGCTTAAGCAGGGAAGGGGAGAGCGGGGCCTGACACGCCAGTGGCGCGGGCCTGTGCCTGATCACACGTGTCCGTCAGCGCGGATGCCCGTGGATCTTGTGGCTCCGCTTCGAACTTTACGTCAACTTGGCACAGATGGAAGTCCCGGAAGAGTGACAAGAATCCGGCAACCCCGCTCGGATTCGGCCACTCCGATGCGTCCGCCGTGCAGATCCACCGCCCAGCGGGCGATCGCCAGGCCGAGGCCCGTGCCGCCGTCGCTGCCCGGCCCCTGCGGCCGCTTGGCACTGCCCCGGTTGAACCGCTCGAAGACGCGGTGCCACTCGGACTTCGGGATCCCGGGACCCTCGTCCAGGACCTCCAGCTCCAGCGACTCCGGCAGCGCACCGCGCCGCGCCTTGACCGTCACCCGGCCGTGCGGCGGACTGTGCTTGACCGCGTTGTCGATGAGATTGGCCACGACCTGGTGGATGCGCTCCGGGTCGGCGTGCGCGGTCAACTCCGGCGGATGCACGTCGAGGTGCAGGTGCACGTCCGTACGGGTGTGACTGCCCGAGCCGGTGGCGATGCCCGCGCGCACCGAGGCGACCATGTTGGCCTCCTTCAGCACGCCCGACAGATACGGCCACACCTCGAACCGCCGCTTCTTCAGCGGCACGACGCCGTTGTCCAGGCGGGACAGGTCCAGCAGCGTCTCCACCAGCCGGCCGAGGCGCTCGGTCTGCTTCAGCGCCGTGCGCATCGTCTCCGGGTCGGCCTGGGTGACGCCGTCGACGATGTTCTCCAGCACCGCGCGCAGCCCGGCGATGGGCGTGCGCAGCTCGTGCGAGACGTTCGCCACCAGCTCCTTGCGCTGGCGGTCCTGGGCCTCCAGCTCGTCCGCCATGGCGTTGATCGTCACGGCCAGGTCGCCCAGCTCGTCACGGCGGTTCTCCCGCGTGCGGCGGGTGTAGTCGCCCTGCGAGATGGAGCGCGCCACCGCCGTCATCTCGTCCAGCGGCGCGGTGAGCGAATGGGCCACGAACTGCGTGATGAGCAGAGTGGCGATCATCGAGAAGACCGTGATGAAGCGCAGCTCCGTCTTCGTGTGCACCGCGATCACCGACAGACCCGTGGTGATCAGCACCGAGATGACGACCAGCGCCCCCAGCTTGGTCTTGATCGAGAACGGGCTCACCTTTCCCCAGGGTTCCGGCTCCCCGGGGTTTCTCCGTGCAGCCGGCCCGCCGCTCATGGCGTCGGGGTCTCCAGGGCGTAGCCCACGCCGTGCACGGTGCGGATCCGCTCGGCGCCGATCTTCCGGCGCAGCGCCTTGATGTGGCTGTCGACCGTGCGCGTGCCGGAGGCGTCCGCCCAGTCCCAGACCTCGGCGAGCAGCTGCTCGCGCGAGAGGACCGCGCGGGGGGTGTTGGCCAGGCACACCAGCAGGTCGAACTCGGTGGGCGTGAGGTGGACGTCCTCGCTGCGCACCCGGACCCGGCGCTGCGCGTGGTCGATCTCCAGTTCGCCCAGGCGCAGGATGCCGCTGCGCGGCGTTGTGGCGGCCAGCGCGGCGCGCTCCACGCGGCGCAACAGCACGTGCACGCGTGCCGCCAGCTCCCGCATCGAGAACGGCTTGGTCATGTAGTCGTCGGCGCCGACGCCGAGACCGACCAGCATGTCGGTCTCGTCGTCGCGCGCGGTGAGCATGAGGACCGGCACCGGGCGGGCGGCCTGCACACGACGGCAGACCTCCAGACCGTCGAAGCCGGGCAGCATGATGTCGAGGATCAACAGGTCCGGCTGCCACGCCTCGGCGGTGTCGACGGCGGCCGGACCGTCGCCCGCGGTTTGCACGAGGAATCCCTCGGCTCGCAGGCGGGTCGCGATGGCGTCGACGATCGTGGCGTCGTCCTCGACGACGAGCACCCGGCGCTGCGCGCCAGGAGTAGCCGTCGCCGAACCGTTGTGGGAGGTCTGTGTCTGCTCCATCGCCCGCCCCTGGGGTGTGCTTTCCGGAATCAGTGGGGTGATTCCTTCTGACTGGCCATGCCTGCGCATCGTTGCGATTGACGCTTGAATGATCGGCGTCAGAGGAGCAGCGTACGGGCAGGCAGCACGCCTTTGCTATCCAGGGCGGATGGCGAGGTGCACCACGTCGGGAACGCCCCGGGCAACCGGGATCTCTTCGGTACGCACCTGTTGGAACCCGGCATTCCACAAGGTTTCTTCGAATTCCGGAGACGGCTGGGCGGACCACACCGCGAGGACCCCGCCGGGTCTCAACACCCGTGCGCAGCCTGCCAGTCCGGCCTCGCCGTAGAGCTGTGCGTTGCCATCCGTCACGGTCCAGTCGGGGCCGTTGTCGATGTCCAGGCACAGGGCGTCGTACGTGTCGGATGTCTCATTGACGTAGGCGACGAGATCGGCTTCGACGACTTCCGTGCGGGGGTCGGCGAGGGCCTCGGCGGAGAGCGCGGAGAGCGGGCCGTCGCGGTGCCATTCGACGATCGCGTGCTCGCGTTCCACCACCGCGATCCGTCCCCAGCGGGGGTTCGCGGCGGCGTGTGCCAGGGAGAAGCCGACGCCGAGTCCGCCGATCAGCACGTCGGGGTGGTCCCGGCCGGGCAGGGCGTCCAGGGCCGCGTCGACCAGCCGCCGCTCCGAGCGGCCGTCGGAGGTGTCCATCAGGAAACAGCCGTTGGCGATGATCTCCAGCCGGTCACCGTGCCGCCGCAGCACGACCTCGCCGTGCGGGCCCTCGCGCCGGTCCAGGACGTCAGGCGTGTCGTATGAGGTGGGCATCGGCTCATCCTGGCAGGTGGAGGCCGGCCCGGGCGCGGGATTATCGGCAGGACGCAGCGGGAAGCCAGGAGGTCGCGGGGCACGGGCCCGCGGGGTGGCGCCCGTCACAGACAGGGCGGTGGGGGCGGGCGAAGGCTGGGACCGGACGGAAGGAGCGCCCTCTGTGGAAGGCACCACGCCGCCCGGTGAGCCGACCGGGCGCTCGTCAGCCGGCACGGCGCCCGCGTCGGCCGGCACGGCGCCCGCGTCGGCCGGCGAGACGGTCCTGCCTGTGCCGGTGGATGCGCCTGCGGCGGCTGGTGTGCGCGGTCCGACGGGTCGTGGCTCTGCCTGTCAGGCGTTGCCGCACGGTGTTCCCCTGTTGGACGGTGTGCCGAGGCAGCGTTGTCCTCGTGGGGGCGCTAGCCCGGGGCGGTGGGAAGCCGGGTCCCCGGCGGCGCACCGGCGACGGGGCCCGCGTCCCTGGCGGGTGCTGCCCACGCCCGCCGGTACGCCGTTCACCTTCGTCTATGCGGTGCTGCTCGGCGTCACCTCGCTGATCGGCGCGTACGTCGACCCCGCCGTGCTGCACGCCCTGCTCCAGGGGTCCAGTACGGACGTGGCGCATCTGGTGCGGTCGCCGGAGCTGGTGCTGGTCGGCAGCGCGCTGTGGGTCGCGGGCGGGGCGGCCTCGCCGTTCGCGGTCGGGTTCGTGCTGGTGCTGACCTCCCTGGAACGGCGGATCGGGGGCCTGCGCACGGCCGGGGTCTTCCTGCTCGGGCACGTCCTCGCCACCCTGGCGACCGAGGTCCCGGTGGGTCTCGCGGTACTGGCCGGGCACCTGCCCGACTCCTCCCTCCACCGCCTCGACTACGGCGTCAGCTTCGGCGTCGCGGCCGGCACCGGCGCCCTGGCCGGGCTGCTCAGGCCGTGGCTGCGCGTACCGCTGCTGGCCGCCTTCGGCGGGATGCTGCTGCGGGACCTGGCCGCCTTCACCGACCCGATGACGAACTGGGGGCATCTGATCGCCCTGGCCATCGGGATCGCGACCTGGCCGTTGGTCCGGCGGTGGCACACGCGCCGCGCGGTTCCGGCCGGGCGTGACGCTCCGGGGTGACGGGCCGGGCAGGGAAGGAAAGGTCAGGTCAGGCCCGTGCCGCCGTCGGCCGGTCGTGTCTGGCGCTGGTCAGCACCGCCGCCACCTCCCAGCCCAGCGACTCGTAGAGGCCCCGGCCCGCCGGGGTGCCGGCCAGGACGCCGGTCCGGGCTCCCTGCCGCGCGGCGGCGCACTGCAGGGTCCGCATGACGAGGCTGCCCAGCCCCTTGCGGCGGTGCTCCGGGGCCGTCTCGATCCGGTCGGCGACGGCGGTGTCGCCCGTGGGGGTGATCTGGCCGCGCGCCGCCAGGGAGCCGTCCGGGGCGGCCACCATCAGCTGGGTCACCGCGCCCCGTGACCAGGTGCGCAGCCGGAAGCCGTCGGGGAGGTCCGGGGCGTCGCCGGCCGCCAGCGGGACCGTCATGAGGTAGCCGGGTTCGGGGTCGATCCACCAGCTGTCGTCCAGCCAGCCCGCGACCTCCGCCGGATCGCGGAAGGCCTTCAGCCACACGCCGTCCCCGGTCACCGCGCCGGCCACCTTGCGGACGGTCGTCTCGTCCAGGTCCTCGCCCGTCGCGCCGAACACATGCCGGGTGACGTGCCCGTACAGCCCCATGTCGATCGTCCAGCCCCATGGCTCCGCCACGGGCGGAGCGGCTCCGCGCGAGACGACCCACCCGTCCACCCACGCCCGCACGGTCCCGTCCACGCCGCCCCCTGTAATCACCGTGTGCCCGCTTGGCCTATTACGCGAGCGACTCTACGCGGGCTCCCCGCGCGGGCGGCACGGGTGATCGCTGACAGCGAACACAGGTCGGGGAACAACCGGCCGTCCCCAAGCATTGAGTCGGCATAGCTCAACTTGACTGCCGAAGGGGAGATCATGGCTTCGACGTCCACACCGCTCACCCTGCCCGTGCTGCCGCTCGACGACGAGGTCGTGCTGCCCGGGATGGTGGTCCCGCTGGACCTGAGCGACTCCGAGGTGAGGGCCGCGGTGGAGGCCGCACAGGCCGCCGCTCGGACAACACCCGGAAAGCCCCGGGTACTCCTGGTGCCACGCATCGACGGGACGTACGCGAACACCGGCGTCCTCGGCACCGTCGAGCAGGTCGGCCGGCTGGCCGACGGCGACCCGGGCGCGCTGATCCGCGGCCGGGGGCGGGTGAGGATCGGTGCGGGGACCACGGGCCCCGGCGCGGCCCTGTGGGTCGAGGGCACCAGCGTCGACGAGACCGTGCCGGAGCCGCTGCCCGGCCAGGTCGCCGAACTGGTCAAGGAGTACAAGGCCCTCGCCACCGCCTGGCTGCGCAAGCGCGGAGCCTGGCAGGTCGTCGACCGGGTCCAGGCCATCGACGACGTCTCGGCGCTCGCCGACAACTCCGGCTACTCGCCGTTCCTGACCACCGACCAGAAGGTCGAACTGCTGGAGACCACCGACCCGGTGGCCCGGCTCAGGCTCGCCACGCAGCAGCTGCGCGACCACCTCGCCGAGCAGGACGTGGCCGAGACCATCGCCAAGGACGTCCAGGAGGGCGTCGACAAGCAGCAGCGTGAGTTCCTGCTGCGGCGTCAGCTGGAAGCCGTCCGCAAGGAGCTGCGCGAACTCAACGGCGAGCAGGAGGGCGAGGAGTCCGACGACTACCGCGCCCGCGTGGAGGCCGCCGACCTGCCCGAGAAGGTCCGCGAGGCCGCCCTGAAGGAGGTCGACAAGCTGGAGCGCTCCTCCGACCAGTCACCCGAGGGCTCGTGGATCCGCACCTGGCTCGACACGGTCCTGGAGATGCCGTGGAACAAGCGCACCGAGGACGCATACGACATCCAGGGCGCCAAGGGGGTCCTGGACGCCGAGCACGCCGGTCTGGAGGACGTCAAGGAGCGCATCACCGAGTACCTGGCGGTGCGCAAGCGGCGCAACGACCGGGGCCTGGGCGTGATCGGCGGGCGGCGCGGCGGTGCCGTGCTCGCGCTGGTCGGGCCGCCCGGCGTCGGCAAGACCTCCCTCGGCGAGTCCGTCGCCCACGCGATGGGCCGCAAGTTCGTCCGCGTCGCCCTCGGCGGTGTGCGCGACGAGGCCGAGATCCGCGGTCACCGGCGCACCTACGTCGGAGCGCTGCCCGGCCGGATCGTCCGCGCCATCAAGGAGGCCGGCTCGATGAACCCGGTCGTGCTCCTCGACGAGATCGACAAGGTCGGCTCGGACTTCCGGGGCGACCCGGCCGCCGCCCTCCTCGAAGTGCTCGACCCGGCGCAGAACCACACCTTCCGCGACCACTACCTGGAGGTCGAGCTCGACCTCTCCGACGTCGTCTTCCTCGCCACCGCCAACGTCCTGGAGGCGATCCCGGAGGCCCTGGCCGACCGGATGGAGATCGTCCGCCTCGACGGCTACACGGAGGACGAGAAGGTCGTCATCGCCCGCGACCACCTGCTTCCGCGCCAGCTGGAGCGGGCCGGGCTCGACAAGGACGAGGTCACCCTCGACGAGGGCGCGCTGCGCAAGCTCGCCGGCGAGTACACGCGCGAGGCGGGCGTGCGCACCCTGGAGCGGTCGATCGCACGACTGCTGCGCAAGGTCGCGGCCCAGCACGAACTGGGCGAGCGGGAGCTGCCCTTCACCGTCACCGACGCCCACCTGCGGGACCTGATCGGCCGGCCGCACCACGTGCCCGAGTCCGCCCAGGACCCGGCCGAGCGCCGGACGTCCGTGCCGGGCGTGGCCACCGGGCTCGCGGTGACCGGAGCGGGCGGTGACGTGCTCTACGTCGAGGCCTCGCTGGCCGACCCGGAGACGGGCGCGGCCGGGCTGACCCTGACCGGTCAGCTGGGCGACGTGATGAAGGAGTCCGCGCAGATCGCGCTGAGCTTCCTGCGCTCCCACGGCGCCGAGCTCGAACTGCCGGTGGGCGACCTGAAGGACCGGGGCGTGCACATCCACTTCCCGGCGGGCGCGGTCCCCAAGGACGGCCCGAGCGCCGGCATCACGATGACCACGGCCCTGGCGTCCCTGCTGTCCGGCCGGCTGGTCCGCACGGACGTGGCGATGACCGGCGAGGTCTCGCTGACCGGGCGGGTGCTGCCGATCGGCGGTGTGAAGCAGAAGCTGCTCGCGGCGCACCGGGCGGGGGTCACCACCGTGATCATCCCCAAGCGCAACGAGCCCGACCTGGACGACGTCCCGGCGGAGGTGCTGGACAAGCTCGACGTCCACGCCGTCACCGACGTCCGCCAGGTGCTGGAGCTGGCGCTCGCGCCCGCGACGAACGGCGCGGCGCCGGAGGTTCCGGTCGCGGCGGTGGGGGCACCTCCCAGGCTTTAGGCACTGGGGGAGGACGCGGCCGGTAGGGGAGGCCCGGGTTCTCGTGAGGGAGGCCCGGGCCTTCACCGTGTGGGGGGCTTGTGGACACGGATGCCCTGACCTGGGAATACTTGCCGGGCTGCGGCGCCGACGGCGACCGGAGGACAATCTCAGTAGCGACGACCTAGGCAGGGACTGACGTGCACGAGGGCGGCAACGACGACGGACACCGGGCCGGACCGGATGAGTCCGCGGATGCCGGTGCGGCCGCGACCGGTACGGCCGGAGACGGTACGGCCGGCAGCGGTGTGGACCGGCCCGCCTTCCTCGCGCTGGAGCGGGAACTGACCGTCCTGCTGCGCCGGGCCCGGGCCAGCCAGGGCGAGATGGCCCGCGAGGTCCACCCGGACCTGGAGTCGTCCGCGTACGGGCTGCTCGTCCGGCTGGACGAGTGCGGCAAGCAGCGGGCCACCGAGCTCGCCGCCTACATCGGCGTCGGCAAGGCCACGATGTCCCGCCAGCTGCGCGCCCTGGAGGAGCTCGGCCTGGTCGCCCGCGAGCCCGACCCCGCCGACGGCCGGGCCTGGCTGGTCGCCCTCACCCAGGAGGGCCACGACCGCGTCCGCCGGGTCCGCGAGGCCCGCCGCGCCCGCTACGCCGGCCGCCTGGCCGACTGGGAGACGAACGAGGTCACGGAACTGGCCCGGCTGCTGCACCAGCTCAACCGCGGCATGGAGAAGTAGCACCCCGTCCGGGTGGTCCGGGCCGGGTCCTCAGAACTCGACGTACACGACCGTCGCGTCGTCGTGCCGCTTGCCGCGGCCGGGGAACGTCGCGGGGGACTCGGCCCGTTCCAGCGTCCGGACCCGGTCCACCAGCGCCTGCGGCCCCTCCTTGCGCACGAGGTGGAAGCAGTCCGTCCAGTCGCCCTCCCCGAACCTCTCCACCCAGCGGGTCGCCCCGTCCGTCAGGGCGGCCAGGGCGCGCACCTCGCGGCGGGGCAGGGTCCCGGTCACGGCCAGCCGCGCCACCGAGGGATCGGCCGCCGCCGTGAAGAAGCCGCCCTCCTTGTTCCGCAGCGTCGCGTCCACCACCGCGTCCGTGGCCAGTGCCGAGCGGGGCAGCAGGGCCAGCCGGTCGTCCAGGACGGGCGTCACCGCGCCGTCCGGGGACTCCAGCAGCAGGGCCGAGTCCGACAGGACGAGGTACTCCACGCTGTCCGGATTCCACCGGGCCACGACCACCGTGGCCTGAGGGGTGCGGGGGTGAGAAAGGTCACAGGTTGAAGCGTGTGCGCCGGCGGTACGGGCGATGGCGCGGGACAAGGCTTCGACCAGGGGAACATCCGGGAGTGAAACGGTCAGTTCGGTCAGTGCGCCGCCGAGGCGCGCGGTGAACCAGGGGACGGAATGCAGACACCCCGTCCCGGTCCTCGGCGGCGTCACACCGTCCAGGACGACGAGTGAACCGCCCTGTCCTGAAGCCGGTAGCCCGACACCGGCGAAGTCCTCGTTGGGGCGGTCGGCGTCTCCCGGCTCCGAGGCGAGTTCAGTACGCATCCAGCCAGTCTGCACGAGGCCTTCACAAGGTCCGCAAAAGGTCGGCAATGGTTGCCGTACCGGCGCACCCGCGCAGGTCAGGCGCCTGGTTTGGGCTGGAATGATTTGTTCCGGGAAGGCGCGGTGGCGAATACTGCCACCGCCCGCTCCCGGCGTCCAACCGGCGTGCCGCGCACGGCCGCTGCAAGAGCCGGCGGAACTTGCCCCTCAACTCCCCTCCGAGGTTCACTCCTTCGGGTGGCGGGTCAGGTGATGCGCGTGCGCTGCCCACCGGCGCTGGGAGGGTCGGGAAGTGTACCGGGAGTACGCACCAGTTGACGGAGCGTCATCCGGGCCCAAGGGTTCACGAGTCAGGAATGCGAGCACCGGTGCAGAAGACGCGGCCTCGTCGCACAGGCAAGCAGACGGCCCCCGTTCAGGGCGCTGAGCCGACGCCCCCCACCGGCAAGGGCCGCCCCACACACGTCCGCAACCGGCTCATCGTGGCCGTGGCCGTGGTCGCCGCGGCGATCGCCGGGGCCGGCACCCCGTCGGTGCTGGCCGCCTCCGCGGAACTCCACGACTCCCAGGAGCTGGTGACGCTCGCGGGGCAGACGCAGGACGCCCTCGCCCTCGCGCACTCCCTCGCCGACGAGCGCGACGACGTCACCGCCTACATCGCGGCCGGCCGTCCCAAGTCCAAGGCGCCCGCCGAGCAGCACAGCGAACGCGTCGACCGGCAGGTCGAGGAGCTGCGCGCCGACACCGACACGCCAGCCGCGCTCCGTTCGAGCCTGGACGGCATAGCGGCCGTCCGGCGGGCGGCACTCACCGGCAAGAGCAGCGCCCTCCAGGCGCACCAGGCGTACTCCGCCGCCATCACCGAACTCCACCGGCTCGCCGAGCAGCTGGCCCAGCAGACGCCGCCCCGCGCCGGCTCCGGGGGCCACGCGCTGGCCGAGCTGGACTCCGCCGTCCAGCAGGCCGCCGCGGCCCGGGGACTGCTGCTCGCCGCGCTCAGCGTGCCGCGCGCCACCCAGACGGTCATCGACCCCGTCACCGGCCTGCCGACCGAGACCAGCACGTCCTCCGGGGCCGACGCCCGGCAGCGCGACGCCC
Organism: Streptomyces sp. XY006; assembly: GCF_002237655.1. GTDB lineage: Bacteria > Actinomycetota > Actinomycetes > Streptomycetales > Streptomycetaceae > Streptomyces > Streptomyces levis. The sequence goes on along the minus strand of NZ_NOKT01000022.1, from coordinate 144,580 downwards.
TGAGCGCCGCCGCCCAGCAGGCCCGGCTGCGCTCCGACGCGGCCCTGGCCGACTTCCGCGCCACCGCCCCCAAGGCCGCCCGCACCTCGTTCGACAACACGGTCACCGGCACCGAGGTCAACTCCGCCGAGAAGTACCTCGCCACCCTCACCGACCAGCCCTCGCTCTCCGGCGGCGAGCTGTCGACCGGCACCAAGCGGCTGGACGCGGCCCTGTCCGCCCGGGTCGACCTGATGCGCGGCGTCGAGTCCGCCCTGTACGACCGGCGCACCAAGGACCTGGAGGCCCTGCGCGACGACGACGTCACCGCGCTGGAGATCCGCATCGCCGTCCTGGGCGCCCTGATGCTGCTCGCCGTCGGTGTCGCCACGGGCATGGCCCGCAGCCTCACCCGCCCGCTCGCCGTCCTGCGCCTGGGCTCCAAGCGCCTCGCCGAGGCCGAGGACCCGGCGGCCGAGGAGCCGGTGAAGTTCACCGGCCGCAACGACGAGTTCGCGCAGGTCGTGCGCTCGGTGAACGCCCTGCACGCGCACGCGGCCGCTCTCACGGAGCGGATCACCACGCTGGAGTCCGACCGCAAGCACCTCGTCGGCCAGCGCCAGAAGATGGCCGACGCGCGCGAGGAACTGCGCGGTGAACTCGCCGAGTCCGCCGCCCAGCTGGAGCGGCTGCGCACGGCCATCGGCGGCACGTTCGTCAACCTCGCCCTGCGCACCCTCGGCCTGGTCGAGCGGCAGCTGGCCGTCATCGAGAACCTGGAGGAGCGCGAGCAGGACCCGGAGCGGCTCTCCACGCTGTTCAAGCTCGACCACTTCGCGACGGTCATGCGCCGGCACAGCGAGAACCTCCTGGTCCTCGCCGGCACCGAGCACGTCCAGCACGCCGCCGGGCCCGTGCCGCTGGTGGACGTCGTGCGCGCCGCGGTCAGCGAGATCGAGCGGTACGAGCGGGTCCGGATCGCCGCGCTGCCGCCGCACGCGCACATCGCCGGGTTCGCCGCCGACGACCTCTCGCACCTGCTGGCCGAACTCCTGGAGAACGCCACCTCGTTCTCCCCGCCCGACCTGCCCGTCGAGATCTCCGGCTGGCTGCTGGAGAACGGCGAGGTCATGCTCTCCGTCCAGGACGAGGGCATCGGGATGACCGACGACCGGCTGGAGCGCCTGAACTCCCGCCTGTCCGACTTCGACCCGGAGGCGCCCTACGACCAGGAGGGCGAGGACGGCCTGGGCCTCGGCCTGTACGTCGTCGCCCGCCTCGCGCACCGCCACGGCGTGCGCGTGCAGCTGCGCGAGCAGAAGCAGGGCGGGGTCGCGGCGGTCGTCGTCCTGCCCCGGACCCTGCTGGCGGCGGCCCCGGCCGCGGCCGTCCCGGCCTCCGGACCGCTCGCCGGCACCACCCACTCCTTCTCCCTGCCCGGCGCCGACGCGGAGGCCAACTCCAACGTCCTGCACGGCCGCACGAGCGGTGACCCGCTCGTGGCCCTCGCGGAGAAGGCCGTACGGCGGGAGGAGGCCGGCCGCGGCGCGACCGCGGCCGGGCACCCGGAACCGCCGGAGCACCCGGACCCCGCCACGCACCCGGAACCGGCCGAGGCGGCGGACGCGACCGCCCCGGCGCAGGAGGGGACGGCACCCGCCGAGACCCCTGCCGAGACCACCATGGAACTGCTCGCCCCGATCCCGCAGGAGGATCCGGAGCCGACGCGGCACGACAGCGCGGCCGACGACGGGGAAACCGCCCCGCCCGGACCGGCCCCGCACGCTCACGCGACCCGCACGGGGGGTGCGGGCGAGAGCGGACACGCCCAGGCGCAGGCCGACGCCGAACACGAACGCGTCACCGACAAGGGCCTGCCCAAGCGCACACCCAAGATCACCGCCCCGGCCACCGCCCCGCGCCAGCGCGGCGGTTCGGTCGACGCCGAAGCCCTGCGCCGCCGCCTCGGCGGCTTCCGCCAGGGCGCTCAGGCCGGCCACCGCGAGGTGGAGGCGGAGATCGCCGAGAAGACGGCCTCGCACCGACGGCCGGCCACCGGCACATCTGGACCAGCTGATTCCGAAGAAGCCACGGGGGGCACAGTCGAGGAGGCAAGCAGTTGACCGCGCCCAGTACCTTCGGACTGATCGGACTGAGCAGTGAGGCCCGCAACCTGCACTGGCTGCTGACCAACCTCGTCGAGGAGGTACCCGGCATCCTCTCGGTCGCGGTCGTCTCCTCCGACGGGCTGCTCCTGCTGTCCTCCGACGCGGACCGCAACAAGGAAGCCCGGGAGGCGCTGCAGTCCCACGGCGCCCGGCCCAGCGGCCCGCGCGGCTCCGCCGCCGACCTCGCCACCATCGTCTCCGGCATCGGCAGCCTGACCATCGGTGCCGCCAAGCTGATGGACTTCGGCGGGGTCAAGCACACCATGATCGCCATGGAGGAGGGCAGCCTGTTCGTGATGTCGATCAGCGACGGCTCGCTGCTCGGCGTGCACGGCTCGGCGGACTGCGACATGAGCGTGGTGGCCTACCACATGGCCCTGTTCGTCGGCCGGGCCGGCCACGTCCTGACGCCCGAACTCCGCAGCGAACTCCGCAAATCCCTGGAGGAGTCCCAGACGACGGGGAGTGCCCGATGAGCAGTGGTCCCAAGCAGCATCTCCCGGTCCGCGGCGGAGACCGCAAACCCGCCCGGGTCCGCCCCTACTCGCTCACCGGCGGCCGGACGCGCTTCGGCCACGTCCTCCTCGTGGAGACGTTCGTGGCCAGCACGGCCGCGCTGGACGCCCCGGAGGAACGCAAGGAACTGACGAACGGTTCGCTGTCCACCCGGGTCATGCCGGAGCTGCGGGCCATCGTCGAACTGTGCCGCCGGATGCGTACGGTGGCCGAGATCGCCGCGCTGCTGAAGATGCCGCTCGGCGTGGTCCGCGTGCTCCTCAGCGACCTCGCGGACCAGGGAAAGATCCGTGTGTACGGAACGGGGACCGGCCACGGCACGGGCCGCCCGGACCGCGCTCTGCTGGAAAGGGTGCTGAGTGGACTCCGTCGTCTCTGACGCCGCTCACGGCGTCGCTGCTTCCTCCCCGCTCGCCCGGCCCGACGCCGGCATGCACGCCTGGGAGACGGACCGCACCCGGGCCCCCATAGCCACGAAGATCGTGGTGGCGGGCGGCTTCGGCGTGGGCAAGACCACGCTGGTCACCTCCGCCTCGGAGATCACGCCCCTGCAGACCGAGGCGCTGATGACCGAGGCGAGCGAGGCCACCGACGACCTCACCGCCACACCGGGCAAGACCTCCACCACCGTCGCCATGGACTTCGGGCGCATCACGCTCGACGACGACCTGGTGCTCTACCTGTTCGGCACGCCGGGCCAGCAGCGGTTCTGGTTCATGTGGGACGACATCGTGCGCGGCGCGATCGGTGCCGTCGTGCTGGCCGACACCCGGCGGCTGAAGGACTGCTTCCCCGTCCTGGACTACTTCGAGAGCTCCGGGCTGCCGTACGTGGTCGCGGTCAACCACTTCGACGGCGCCGAGCTGTTCGAGCCGGAGGATGTGCGGGAGGCCTTGACCATCCCGCAACACATACCTGTCATGATCATGGACGCGCGTCGCCGGATCTCCGTGATCGAGACCCTCCTGGCCCTCGTCGGCCACGCGCTGGACGAAACCCCCGAGTAGAGGACAGCCCGCATGCGGAAGATACTCGTCGTCGGAGCCGGCCAGTCCGGTCTCCAGATCGCTCTCGGCCTCCAGTCGCAGGGGTACGAGGTCACCCTGATGTCGAACCGGACCGCGGACGAGATCCGCACCGGCCGGGTCATGTCGACGCAGTGCATGTTCCACACGGCCCTGCAGCACGAGCGGGACCTCCAGCTGAACTTCTGGGAGTCCCAGGCCCCGAAGATCGAAGGACTCGGCGTCTCGGTCGCCGCCCCCGGCTCCTGGGCCGAGGGCCCCTCCGCGCGGGCCATCGACTGGCTCGGCCGCCTCGACGGGTTCGCCCAGTCCATCGACCAGCGCGTGAAGATGGCCGGCTGGATGGAGACCTTCGCCCAGCGCGGCGGCCAGCTCGTCATCCACGGCGCGGCCGTCGGTGACCTCGACTACTTCTCCCGCACCTACGACCTGGTGCTGGTCGCCGCCGGCAAGGGCGAACTGGTGCAGATGTTCGGCCGCGACGCCGAACGCTCCCCGTACAGCGAGCCGCAGCGCGCGCTGGCCGTCGCGTACGTCCACGGCCTCGGCCCGCGCCCCGAGCACCCGGACACCGAGGCGGTCCGCTGCAACCTCGTGCCGGGCGTCGGCGAGCTGTTCGTCATGCCCTGCCTGACCACCTCCGGCCGGGCCGACATCCTCTTCTGGGAGGGCATACCCGGCGGCCCGCTCGACGTCTTCGCCGGCGTCAAGGACCCCGCGGAGCACCTCTCCCTGACCCTGGAACTCATGGAGCGGTACGTCCCCTGGGAGTACGCGCGGGCCACCAAGGTCGAACTGACCGACGCCGGCGGCACGCTGGCCGGGCGCTACGCCCCCACCGTCCGCAACCCCATCGGCCGGCTCCCGAGCGGCGGCCTGGTGCTCGGCGTCGCCGACGTGGTCGTGGCGAACGACCCGATCACCGGGCAGGGCTCCAACTCGGCGTCCAAGTGCGCCGCCGCCTACCTCGCCTCGATCGTCGAGCACGGCGACAAGCCGTTCGACGAGGAGTGGATGCGGGCCACCTTCGACCGCTACTGGGCCACCGCCCAGCACGTCACGAAGTGGACCAACGCGATGCTCGCGCCGCCGCCCGAGCACATCCTGAACCTCATCGGCGCCGCCGGGGAGATCCAGCCGGTCGCCGACCGCTTCGCCAACGGCTTCGACAACCCGGCCGACTTCGAGAACTTCTTCTACGACCCGGAGAAGGCCCAGGCCTACCTGGTCGAGGCGTCGGGCGCGGGCGCGGCCTAGTCCTCGTCGCCCGTGTGGCCCTCGTAGCCCTCGTCCGACCCGTCCGTCGCGCCCTCGGGGAGCTCCGGCGGCTCGTACCGCCGCAGGGGCTTCCCGTCCGGGTCCGGGCGGACGGCGCCCAGGACGGGGTTGGCCGCGATCGGTGACACCTTCACCTTCGCACCCGGGCGGGGAGCCTGGACGACCCTGCCGTCGCCGAGGTACAGCGCCACGTGCGTGGCCTCCTCGAAGTACACGACCAGGTCGCCCGGGCGCAGCTCGTCCAGCTCGATCCGCTCCAGCCGCTTCCACTGCTCCTGGCTGGTGCGCGGGATGGGCGTGCCGGCCGCGGCCCAGGCCTGCGAGGTCAGGCCCGAGCAGTCGAACGACCCCGGGCCCTCCGCGCCCCACTCGTACGGCTTGCCGAGCTGCCGTACGGCGTAGCGCACGGCCCGGCCGCCCGCCGCCGTCGGCCTGCGGACGGAAGCGGCGCTGCCGCCGGCGCCGAGCGCGCCGGAGGCCAGGAACCGCTTCTGCGCCTTCGCCACGCCGTCCTGCTCCAGCTCGGCGACGGCGTCGAGCTGGTCGTCGTCGAGGGAGGCGAGCAGTTCCTCGACCTCGTGCAGCCGCCCGCGCACCGTGTCGCGTTCCTTCTTGCGCCGCTCGGCGAGGGCGAGCTGCTGGTCGAGTGCCATGCGGGCCTTGCGGGCGAGGTCCCGGGCCTTGCGTTCGCTGCCGGTCAGCCGGCCGACCGTGCCGGCCCGCTCCCGCGCGATCCGGCCGATCACCCGGCCCTGGTCCACCGCGTGCTCCGGATCGCGGGCCAGCAGCAGCCGGACGTACGGGGAGATGCCGCTGCTGCTCTGGTACTGCTGCCGGGCCAGGCGGCCGGCCGCGCCCCGGCTGTCGTGCAGGGAGAGCCGGGCCCGGGCGAGGGCGCGCTCCAGCCGGTCGGTCTCGGCGCGCTGCCGCGTCAGCTTCTCCTCGGTGGCGTTGTACGCCTCGGTGGCCTGCTCGGCCTGGCGGTACAGGCGCTGAAGGTCGGTCAGGAGGCGGGCGACGGAGGGCTGTTCCGCGTCCGGCTCCGGAGCGGCCGCGGCGGGTACGGGTGCGAGGGCCGTTCCGGCTGCCGTCGCCGCGACGCAGACCAGACGCAGCAGGATTCCTGACATGTCGTCACCTCCGGTGCGGGGGCGGCCCTGTGCCGCCGGACACCGTGAGGATCGGGCGCGTGCGCGGGGTGCGCGCGGTGAGTGTGCGCGGTTCGGCGCAACGACGTCACCCGTCGGCGTCGTCCCGCTTGCCGGGCGGCGTGGCGTCTGGCTTCGACCACGGCCAGTTGAGCCGGCGGGTGGGGGTGCCCTCCGGGTCGTAGGCGTACTTCCAGCGGTTCGTCAGGCCCACCTTGCCCGGTCCGCGGGGCACGCGGCGGTAGACCAGCACCGTGGGCTCTCCGCCGTCCGGGTCCGGGACGGGGATGCGGTACGTCTTGGGCGGGTGGCCGGTGATGCCCAGCAGGACGGGCAGGACCCTGCCGTCCATGGGGCCGCCCTCGAAGGGGGTGTCTTCGCTCTTCACGGGATCAGTGTCAGACATCCTCGGCGAGGGCCAGGACCAGGGCGTCCGTCTGCGGGTCGCGGCGGGCGGTCACCGTCAGCACGGCGACGAACTGCTCGACGAGCCAGTCGCGGAGCTCCTCCGCCGGGGGTTCCTTGTCCTCGTCGAGCCAGATCAGCGACGACGCCTCCACGGCGGTGATCCACATGCGGATGGTCATGCGCAGCCGGGGGCCGGGGTCGGTGACGCCCAGGTGGCTGAGGATGTGCTCGGCCGCGGCGCGGCGGACGCCGTCGACGATGGCGGTGGTCCGCGAGGTCTCGACGACACTGCCGCCCTGGAGGAGGGCGCTGAAGCCGGCGTCGTGCTCGTCGACGAAGGTGAGGTAGCGGTCGAGGGCGCGGGACAGGCGGGGCAGGAGGGGGCCCTCGCGGGGTTCGTCGAAGCAGTGCCGGAGCTCGTCGGCGGCGGAGCGGAGCGCGGCCTCGTAGAGCTGCTGCTTGCCGCCGGGGAAGTACCGGTACACCAGGGGGCGGGAGACGCCGGCCGCCTCGGCGACGTCGTCGAGGGAGACCTCCTCCGGCGCACGGTGCGCGAACAGGCCCAGCGCGGCGGTGAGCAACTGGCTGCGGCGTTCCTCGACGCTGAGTCGCCGGTAGGCGGGGGTGGGGGCGGCGGCTGGTGTCATGCTCCGCAGCGTAATCGGGGGGTCGGGGGGCTGCGTAGCGGTGGCTGGAACGTGCGGTGGCCTCCGGCGGTGGGTGGGGTGGCCGTGGTGGCCTGTGGCCGCTTGGCGGGGGTGCGCGTCTTCGCCTGACGACGGGTTCCGGGGCGGTGCCGTGCCGGGGGTTTCCGTCCTCGGAACGGCGCGATGGGGTCGCGTGCCGGCTGACTGTCCGTCGACACGCCGACCGCTGCGGGCGGACACCCCCCGACACGACCCCTCGCGCCGTCCTGCGGCTGCGGGCTACTTCGCGTCGACGTGGGTGAAGTCGACGGCGGTGATCCGCGCGGACTTCGGCGTCAGGACGGCCGTGCCCTGGCCCTGGAACATGTCGGTGATCAGGTCGCCCCGGATCGCGCCGAGGGCGGACTGCTCGTCGGAAGGCACGAGCGACGCGCTGGAGCGGTAGCGCTCCTTCAGGAGGGTCTCCTGCTTGTGGGCGGCGGGGAACAGGGCGAGGACGCCGCCGTCGGCGGTGCGCAGGGCGTAGGTGCTCGGGTCGGCCGGGGGCTCGGGGAAGAACATCTTGGTGGCCATGCCGTCGGCCGTGCCCTTGGTGTCGGCCTCCTGGAACGTCTTCCTGGCCTCGGTCACCGGTGCCGAGGAGGCGAGGGCCTTGCCCTCCTTGGTGCCTCCGGTCGCGAGGAGATCGGCGTAGGCGGCGCCGAGGTCGGCCGGGGCGAACCGCCCGACCTTCGCGGCGGGGTCGACGGCCTCGGCCAGTCCGTGACGGTCCACGGCCGGCTTCGGGGGCTCCCCGTCGGTCCACAGGGACAGCACCATCTTGTAGGTGCCGCCCACCTTGTCGAAGACCAGCAGCACGCTGTCGTCCTTGTCCTCGCTGGACCTGGCCTGGACGGCGAACCAGGTGGCCGTGCCCTTCCGGGGGATGACGTAGGAGCGGTCCTCGTAGGTGAAGGGCTTGACGTAGGCCTTCTGCTGCTTCTCCGGCCAGGTCTCGAAGAGCGTGTAGGTGGCCTTGTCCATCGCGTGGACCTGGCCGGCCTCGACCGTGGCGAGCAGCTTCGCGTCCCGTGCCGCGTTGGCCTTGTTGTTGACCTCCTGGTAGTGGTCGGCGATCTTCTCGGCGGCGGCCCGGGTGACGACCCCCTGCGGAGCGGCGTCGGCGTCGGCGCCCGCCGCCTTGGCGTCGTCCGTGCCGCCGCACGCGGTCAGGGCGAGGGCCAGGGCGACACCGGCGAGGGCGGGCGTGAGACGCGTCAGCCGTACGACGCGGGGGCTGTGGGGGGACATGCGGTGCTGATCTCCTTCAGGCCACGGAGGGTGACGAGTGCGCGGACGACAGTAGTCACCCTTCATGGACATGACGCGAGCGGGGCCCGCACCGCACGAGCCCCGCCGTGGTCATGGTCTCCCGGCCCTCCCGGACGTCCTCCGGTCTCAGGCCAGCAGGCCCGACGACTTCCACAGGCGGCGGCCGACGCCGCGCAGGACGCCGATGTCGTCGAGGAAGTCCGTGAGCCGCTTGGAGCCGGTCTGCATGACCTCCCGGCGGTGGCCGCTGGCCTTCACCTGGGCGAGGGCCTCCCGCTTGTCGAGGCCGACGTTCGTGTAGACCTCCGGGTTCACGAACGCCACCGAGAAGACCCGGGCGAACTCGCCCGAGGTGATGCGGGTGAACTCCTGGGACCACTTGGGGGCCGTCACCATCTGGCGGCGGAGCTCCTCGCGGGCGTAGCGGACGTGGCGGGCCTCCTCGACGACGTGGATGCGGGTGACGCCGCGGATCAGGGTCTGGACCCGCTCGTCCGGGAACGTCAGCCGCTGCATCCAGTCGAGGACCTCCTCACCCAGCAGGGTCGCCGTGAAGGAACCGGGCGTGGTGGAGATGGTCTTGAACAGGCGGCCCAGCTGCTGGTGGACCCGGCTGACCGGGTACCAGGGCGTGCCGCCGTGGGAGATCAGCCGGGCGAACATCTTGGAGTGGCGGCACTCGTCCTCGATCTCGGTGAGGGCGTAGCGGACGTGCGCGCTGGTCGCCGCCTTGTCGTAGATGTGGCGGACCAGGAGCTGCATGAGGATGATCTCGAACCAGATGCCGAGGGAGGCGAGGGCGGCCGCCTCGTGCTGGGACAGCAGGATGCGCTGCTCCTCGCCCATCCGCTTCCAGAGCGGGGTGTCGTAGAGGGAGACCAGCTCCGGGGGCCAGAACCACTTGCCCTCCTCGAACGGCGCGTCCCAGTCCAGCTCCTTGTCCGGGTCGAAGGAGTGCTTGGCGGAGGAGTCGAGCAGCCGCTGGGCCACCTGCTCCCGGTCCTTCAGCAGGCCCAGGGCGTCGCGCAGGCCGTCGAGCGCGTCGGCTTCCGTCAGGGTCGTCATCGCTGCCCACCTCGTTGTGCACACGTCACCGTCCCATTTATGAGACAGCCTGTCAGCAACGCCGTCAATCCCTCCTGCGGGACTTGTTGACCCGGCGTCTACTTCGTGTGAGCCTGCGGGACATGCCGAGCTTCGACCAGTACGCCATGGAATCGGAAGAGCCCGCCTGGCAGGTCCCGGCGACCGGCGCGGCCCGCTTCACCTGGGAGTACGACGACGGCCGCGACCGCCTCCTGGCCCTCTACCAGAAGGGCAAGGACAAGCAGTGGGACGGGCAGCGGCGGATCGACTGGGAGCTGGAGGTCGATCCGTACGACCCGCTGGGCACCCCGGACGAGGCGATGTCCCTGTACGGCACCCGCCATTGGGCCAGGATGACCGAGAAGGACAGGGGGGAACTGCGGCGGCACTACGCCTCCTGGCAGTTCAGCCAGTTCCTGCACGGCGAGCAGGGCGCGATGATCTGCGCCGCGCGCATCGTGGAGTCCGCGCCCGACCTGGACGCGAAGTTCTACTCGGCGACCCAGACCATGGACGAGGCCCGGCACGCCGAGATCTACGGCCGTTTCCTGCACGAGAAGATCGGGCTGCTGTACCCGATCAACGACAGCCTCCAGTCGCTGCTGGGCGACACCTTGCGGGACTCCCGCTGGGACATGCCGTACCTGGGCATGCAGGTGCTCATCGAGGGCCTGGCGCTGGCCGCGTTCGGCATGATCAGGGACACGACGGACAAGCCGCTGCCGAAGCAGATCCTCGCCTACGTCATGCAGGACGAGGCCCGGCACGTGGCCTTCGGGCGGATGGCCCTGCGGGACTACTACCGGCAGCTCACGGACGCCGAGTTGCGCGAGCGCGAGGAGTTCGTCGTCGAGGGCTGCTACCTCATGCGCGACCGGCTGCGGGGCGTGGAGGTGCTGGAGAACTTCGGCATCCCGAAGGCCGAGGCGGAGGCCTGCAGCGAGCAGTCCGAGTTCCTCGCCCTCTTCCGCAAGCTGCTGTTCAGCCGCATCGTGCCCTGCGTGAAGGACATCGGCCTGTGGGGCCCGCGCCTGCAGCGGGCCTATGTCGACATGGGCGTGCTGGAGATGGGCGACAGCGACCTGGACCTGCTCATGTCCCAGGACGAGGAGATCGCCGAGAAGCTGGACGCCGCGCGGTTCGCGGCGGAGGAGCGGGAGCGGGTGGCCGAGGTGCGGGACGCCATCGAAGCGGGGCGGGGCACCGACGGCTGAGCAGGCCGCCGCCGTTCACGAGCTGCAGGCGCGGGTCACGGACCGGGTGCGGCACCCGAGCGGCGTTCCGGGCCACGCGGGTCAGGAGTCGAATGCACAGGGCAGGAGCCGGGGCGCGAAGTCAGGAACCGGGTGCGCGGTCGCGTGACTTCAGTACCGCCTCCATCACCGCCCGCGCGATCGGTGCCGCGTCGCCGCCGCCGCTGATGTCCCGGCGCTCCTCCTCCGCGTCCTCCACCACGACCGCGACCGCCACGCTCGGCGTCAGGTCCCGCGCCCCCTGCGCCCAGGAGACGAACCAGGCGTACGGCATCCCCGAGTTGCCGAGGCCGTGCTGGGCGGTGCCGGTCTTGCCCCCGACCTTCGCCCCGCGGATCGCCGCCCGGCGGCCGGTGCCCTCCTCCACGACCTCCCGCATCAGAGCACGCAGCCGCACCGCCGTCGAGGGATACATCGCCTGGCGCACCCCGCGCGAGCCGGCGGTCGCGAGAACGCTCCCGCCCGGCCGGGTCGTGCGCTCCACCAGATAGGGCTCGCGCACCTGGCCGCCGTTGGCCACGGCCGCCGCCACCATCGCCATCTGCAGCGGCGTGGCACGGGTGTTGTACTGCCCGATCGACGACAGGGCCAGCTGCGCCCGGTCGAGCGTGGTGTCGAAGGTGGAGCGGGCCACCGGGAAGGGAATCGCCAGGTCGGCGTTGTTGAAGCCGAAGGCGTGCGCCGTGGCCGTCATGTCCCGCAGCCCCACCTCCACACCGAGCTTGGCGAACACCGTGTTGCAGGAGAGGGTGAACGCCTTGCGCAGGGAGGCGTCCGCGCAGCCCCGGGCGGCGTTCTTCAGCCGGGTCCGCGTCCCGGGCAGGGGGTACGGGTCGGGGGAGTCGGTCGGCGCGTCGAGGTCCGTGACCACCCCGGCGTCCAGGGCGGCGGCCGCGGTGACGACCTTGAAGGTGGAGCCCGGCGGATACGTCTGCCGCGCCGCCCGGTTGAGCATCGGGCGGTCCTCGTCCGCGGTGAGCCGCGCCCAGGCCCGGGCCGCCGCCGTCCCGTTGCCGGACAGCGGCTGGGGGTCGTAGGAGGGCGCGGAGACCAGGGCCAGGATCCGGCCGGTCGCCGGTTCCACCGCCGCGACCGCGCCCTTGAGGCCCGCGAGCCCCTTGAACGCCGCCCGTTGCGCGGCCGGGTCGAGGGTCGTCACGACATGGCCGCCGGAGCTGCGCGCCCGCGTGAAGTCGTTCCACAGCGGGAACGGCGCGAGCATCGGGTCCGAGCCGGACAGCACCCCGTCCTCGGCGTTCTCCAGCAGCGTCGTGCCGTACAGCTGGGAGGCGAAGCCGGTGACCGGGGCGTACAACGGGCCGTCGGCGTAGGTGCGTTCGAAGCGCAGGTGCTCGCGGGTGTCCTTCGAGCCGGTGACCGGCCGGCCGCCGACCAGGATGTCACCGCGCGGCCGCTCGTAACGGGTGATGTCGGGACGCCGGTTGGCCGGGTTGCGGTCGTACTCCGGGGCCTGGACGACCTGGACGCGGGCGGCGTTCACCAGCAGGGCCACCAGCAGCAGGGCGCAGAAGAAACCGGCGTGCCGGATGTGCCGGGTCACCGGGGGTCCTGCCCGTCGTACTGCCGCCGGGCCGAGTCGCTCACCCGGAGCAGCAGCGCCACGATCGCCCAGTTGGTGACCACCGACGAGCCGCCCTGGGCCAGGAACGGCATCGCCATGCCGGTCAGCGGGATCAGCCCGGTCACCCCGCCCGCGATCACGAACACCTGGAGCGCGACGAGCGAGGCCAGTCCGACGGCGAGCAGCCGGCCGAACGGCTCGCGCAGGTCCAGGCCCGCCCGGAAGCCGCGTTCCACCAGCAGGCCGTAGAGCAGGAAGACCGCGGACAGTCCGGCCAGGCCCAGTTCCTCGCCCGCCGTGGCCAGGATGAAGTCCGACTTCACGGCGAAGCCGATGAGCACGGAGTGGCCCAGGCCGAGGCCGGTGCCGAGCAGGCCGCCCTCCGCGAAGGCGAACAGCGACTGCGCGAGCTGGTTCGCGCCCTCGCCCGCCTCGATGGAGGCGAAGGGGTGCAGCCACGTCTCGATCCTGCCGTGCACGTGCGGCTCCAGCCGTCCCACCGCGACCGCGCCCAGCGCCGCCAGCAGCAGCCCGACGGCGATCCAGCCGGTGCGCCCGGTGGCGACGTAGAGGAGGACCACGAACAGGCCGAAGAAGAGCAGCGAGGTGCCGAGGTCGTGTTCCAGGATCAGCACGCCCACGCTCACCAGCCAGACGGCCACGATCGGGCCGAGGACCCGGCCGGTGGGCAGCTGGAGCCGCCAGACGCGGCGGCCGGTGAAGGCCAGGGCGCTGCGGTTCGCGGCCAGGTACGCGGCGAAGAACACCGCCAGCAGCACCTTCGCGAACTCGCCCGGCTGGATGGAGAACCCGGCGACCCGGATCCAGATGCGGGCCCCGTTCACCGCCGGGAACAGGATCGGCAGGGTCAGCAGCACCAGCGCGGCCACGACACACACGTAGGTGTAGCGCTGCAGGACCCGGTGGTCGCGCAGCAGCAGCACGACCAGGATGAACAGGGCCACCCCCAGCGTCGACCACACCAGCTGTGCCGGTGCCGCCCGGTCGCCCGGGGTCTCCAGGTCGAGCCGGTAGATGAGGACCAGGCCGAGACCGTTGAGCAGCACACCGATGGGCAGCAGCAGCGGATCGGCGTAGGGGGCCCGCAGGCGCACGGCCAGATGGGCCAGCAGCGCGAGCACGCCGAGCCCGGCGCCGTAGCCGGCGGCACCGGGCGGCAGCGTCCCGTGCCGGGCCAGGCCCACGGCGCAGTAGCCGTACACGGACAGCAGTACGGCCAGGACGATGAGGGCGAGTTCGACGCCCCGGCGCCGGGGGAGGCGGCGGACGGCGGACGCGGGCGGGTCCGCCGTCGCCACGGTGATTCCGGCCTTGCTCATGTCCGGAACCTACCCAAACAGTGCGTCTTGTGTGTCTTTGGGTGACGGAGTGTCAGCACCAGCGTGGCGCGGGACCGATGTTGTCGATGTACCGGGCCGCGCCCCAGGCCCAGGTGCCGTCCGTGAGGAGGTACCACAGCGGGTTGCCCTGCACGGTCTCGCCGCCGGTCTTGCAGAAGATCTTGACGATGTCGCCCCGGTGGGCGAACCGGATGATCTGCGAGCCGCGGTTCGGAGCGCTGCGCAGCGCCAGCGTGTCCGCCGTGACGACGCCCTTGTAGAGGTGCCGGCCGTGATGCCCGTGGTGGTCGCCGCCGTTGCCGCCGGTCGGGTCGTGGTGGTGGTTGCCGCCGTTTCCGCCGAGGCCGCCGCTCGGGTCCCAGTCGTCGTGCGCGGCGGCGGCGGGCGTGACGGCGGCCGCGGCGGCGAGGAAGGCTGCGGCGGTGACTATGCAGAGGCGGGAGCGCAAGGCCATGGGGATTACCTCCATGTGGGGGCGAAGGTGGCGAAGCTGACTATTCGCCACATTAGGAGCGGCCTGTCGGGGGCGCCCCTCACAGTGGGCCGAAGGAGGACGCGGCCAGGCCTCAGTCCACCGGCAGTTCGAGCGTCGCCACCGCCCCGCCGTCCGGGGCGTTCGCGAACTCCAGCCGCGCCCCCAGCACCTCCGCCTGCCCCAGCGCGATCGTCAGCCCGAGCCCGTGCCCCCGGGCGCCCCCTTCCGTACGGAACCGCTGCGGCCCGTGCGCCACCAGGTACTCCGGAAAACCGTCCCCGTGGTCCCGGACGGTGACCACCGGGCCGTCCACGGTCAGCACCACCGGCCCCCGCCCGTGCTTGTGCGCGTTCGCCACCAGGTTCCCCAGCACCCGCTCCAGCCGCCGCCGGTCCGTCTCCACGGCCACGTCCCGCACAACGACGACCCGCGTACCGCTCCCGGACGCGCGCACCACCCGCTCCACCAGCGGACCCAGCTGCTCGGTGTCCAGCTCCAGCCGCTCCCGCCCGGTGTCCAGCCGCGAGATCTCCAGCAGGTCCTCGGTGAGCGTGCGCAGCGCCGCGACCCGGTCGCGCACCAGCTCCGTCGGCCGGCCCGGGGGCAGGAGCTCGGCCGCGGCGTGCAGTCCGGTGAGCGGGGTGCGCAGCTCGTGCGCGACATCCGCCGTGAACCGCTGCTCGGCGAGCAGCTTGCCCTGCAGCGACGCCGCCATGGAGTCCAGCGCGGCGGCGACCGCGGCGACCTCGTCCTGCGGCCGAGCGGAGCCCTTCGGGCGGGCGAGGTCTTTGGAGCGGGCGGGGACTTTCGGGCGGGCGGGGTCTTGGGGGCGAGCGGGGACTTTCGGGCGGTCGGGATCTTGGGGGGCGGGGTTCTTCGGGCGGGTCGGGTCCTTCGTGTGCGCCTGGTTCTCCAGGTGCGCCCGAAGCCTCGGTGCCGGGCGGGGCCGGGTGCGGGGGTCGTTGACGCGCGCGTCCAGATCGCCCGCGCTGATCCGCCGGGCCACCAGCGCCGTGGTGTGCAGCCGCCGCGTCACCCGCGTCACCGCGAACGAGCCGACCAGCAGCGTCGCCCCGATCGCCAGCCCCGACGACCACAGGATCGCCCGGTCCAGGCCGTTGATGGTGCGCGCCTGCTGGCCGTAGTCGACCGCCACCGCCAGAGCCCGGCCCCCGTCCACGGGCCCCGCCGCCCACATCACGGGACGTCCCTCCAGTTCGGCGACCATCGTGCCCCGGTCCCCGGCCACCGCCAGCTCCCGCAGGGACCCCGGCAGGCCCGGCGGGTCCACCCCGGCGCCCCGCCGCAGCGTGTCCCCGGCCTCGTACCGCTCCGTCGCCTGCGCCAGCCGCTGCAGCGCCCGCTCACGGGCCTGGTCGACCGTCTGGTTCGTCACCTGCACGTGCACCAGGACGCCGAGCAGGGCGGCGAGCGCACAGCACATCACCGTGATGAAGACGGCGGCCTTCACGGCGAGCGTCCCGGACCACCGGGGCAGCACGGCCCTCATCCGCCGCTCGCGGAGGACGAGCCGGACGGGGACGGCGAGACGGACCGCGAGGCGGACCGGGACGGCGAGGCAGACCCGGACGGTGAGGCGGACCGGGACCCTGAGGGCGAGGCGGAAGGGTGCCGGGAGTGGCCCCGCGGTCCGGTGCGCAGCATCTCGTCGTGGGTGAGGAGCATGGCCCGCTGGTCCCGGTCCCAGGTCCACTCCAGGCGGTACTCGTAGCCCGCGACCTCCGACGGCGACCGGATGACCAGGGAACGCCCCGCCAGCTCGACACCGCTGAGCGCGTCCTCCCACGCCATCACCTGCAACAGCCGGCGCCTGTCGACGGTGTAGACGCGCACGGCCGTGGTCTTGCCGGGCAGCAGCCGGAAGCCCAGCGTCAGATCGTCCCGCCCGTCGCCGGTCAGATCCCGGTAGTACGGCCGCAGCACCGGGCACTTCCCACGGCCCGGGCCCTCGGCGCAGTCGGCCATCCGCCGGTTCGTGTCACGGTAGGGCGCCTTGGCACCGGCGTAGTCGCGGGGGTTCCCGTCGATCTCGGCCCGGACGATCCCGACCGGGTCGACCCGGCGGATGTCGCCGTCGGCCGGGACCTCGACGCCCTTGACCGGCTCCCTGTTCACCTCGCCGATCTCGAAGGCCGGACTGGAGGCGGGGGTCAGCTCCGGCCAGAGCCGCGCCGGACCGACCGCCGTCGGGGTCGGCCCCGCGCCCTCCAGCTCCCCGGCGTTCCCGCAGCCCACGGCGGCCGCCAGCACGAGCATCCCGGCGACGGCCCGCCGGACGGCCCGGCCGAGCCGGCGCTCACGCGGACCGGAGCGGTTTCCGGGACGGCTGCGGGGCACTGCACTCCTACGGTTCACGGTTCCTCACGTGGCGGACACGACCGTCGGCCGCGTACACCTTATTCGCGGGGAAGTCCCATTTGCGCGCGAGGGCGCCCGTATGCGTGCTAGTCGGTCAGCTCCTCCAGCAGCCGGGCCGTGGCCAGCCCGGCCCGCAGGTACTCGACGAACAGGTCGTTGTGCAGCGCCCAGGGGGAGCGGCGGTCCCTGATCAGCCGGATCGCGGCCTCCGCGGAGCTGCCCCGGCGCATCAGCGCGTGCGCGACGACCAGACCGGAGCGGTTGTAACCGTGGAAGCAGCGGACCAGGACCGTACGGCCCGCGTCCAGCGCCTCGCACGCGGCCTCGGCGAGCCGCATCACGCCCGCGAGCTGCGTGCCGTCCAGCGGTCCGTCGGGGATCGGCCACACATGGTGCGCCACACCCGGATCCGGCCCGTGCCCCGGCAGCCGCAGCAGCGTCTGGACCAGGTCGAACTCGTCCCGTACGACGGCGAACTCCCGATGGCCCTGCGACCCGGTGTACTCGTGACCACCCATCCACAGCCCGGGGACGACCTCGTTCCAGGGACTGCGGGGCGTCGGCACATCGGGTTCACTGCGGGTACGCAACGGTGCCTCCCCACCTCACCGCCGGAGGGCCCGCGCGGCGTCGACCAGGCACGGTGTCCTCCCGGCGGCCGATCCGCCGGCAGGCCCAACTGCTCCCCACGGTATCCGGGTTCTTGCACCGGCAGCACCCCGCCTGTTCCCATGGTCGGGGGTGATGCTGCATGGACGGACTGCGCGTCGTACCGACCTGGCGGCACGGCCGTGAGCGGCTGTACGTCTGCCTCCCGGACGGCAGGAACATCGCCTGGTACGACCGTGAGGCGTCCCGGGTCAACCTGCTCGGCGCGGACCGCGAGGACGACGTCATGAGAGCCCTCGGGCCCTTCATCACCGGCCCGGTGACGGTCGGCCCGCCCCCCGTGCCCACCCCGGCCGAACTGGCCCGCCTCACCCTCCACCCCGACGACGACCTGGCTCCCAACCGCCCCGGCGAGGCCCTGCTCGTCGCGCTCGACCGCGACCCCGGCCCGGCGCGCAGGCTGCGGCCCGACCCGCGCCGCCGGGCCCTGGAGGCCGAGCAGACGGTGGGGGAGGCGCTGGACCGGCTGGACGGCGCGGGCTGGCACGCCCTGCACTCGGTGCCGCTGCCCGGCGGCGACCGCATCCACCATCTGCTGATCGGCCCCGGCGGCCTGTTCGCCCTGCACTCGCTCCACGCCCGCAGGCACCGCGTGACCATCGCCGACCCCATGGTCACCGTGGGCCGCCGAGATCCCCGCCCCTTGCTGCGCCTCGTCCGCGCCGCGGCCGACCGGGCCTCCTACGCCCTGACGGCCGAGGTCCGCCCGGTCCTCGCCCTGGTGGACCCGGCGGCGGTGACGGTCCCCGCGCCCCCTCGCGAGGTCCGCGTCCTGACCGACACGCAGCTGGACGCCCTGTCCCACCAGGGCGGCGTCCTGAAACCGGCGGACGTGGAGGCCCTCCACGCGACGGCCCGCGACAGGAACACGTGGGGCGGACTCTGAGGCAGGTCGCCTCCGGGACAGGAGGCCCAGAGGGGGTACCGGCCCCCCCGGGAAGGGTCACTGAGCCTGAGCACCGGACTCCACACGGGTCACTGAAGCCCTGAGCCACCGCACACCGCACACCGCACCCCCGGACCGGACCGGCCCGGCTACGGCACCCGGCTACGGCAGCTCCCCGGCCCGCTCCCCGTCGAGCAGCGGCGCCAGCAGATCCCCGAAATCCTGCACCCGCGGCGCGATGTCCCGCGCGTGGAAGTCCAGCCGACCAGGCGCCCGGCACTCCTCGATCTCCTCCCAGGTCACCGGTGCCGAGACGGTCGGCTCCGCCCGGGCCCGCATGGTGTACGGCGTCGCCGTCGTCTTGCGGGCGGCGTTCTGGCTCCAGTCGACGAAGACCTTCCCGGGGCGCAGACTCCTGGTCATCCGGTGCAGCGCCAGCCGCGGCATGGCCTTCTCGGCCTCCACGGCCAGCTCCTTGGCGTACTCGGAGACCCGTTCGGAGGACGCCCCGCGCACGGCGGCGAGCAGATGCAGCCCCTTCGCGCCGGAGGTCTTGCCGTAGGCCTCGATGCCGTCCCGGGCCAGCCGCTCCCGCAGCCACAGCGCGACCTCGCAGCACTGCACGATGCTCGCCGGAGCCCCCGGATCGAGGTCGAAGACGATCCGGTCGGCCTCCTCCGGCGTGCCGACGAGCCACTGGTGGGTGTGGAACTCGGCGACGAGGTTGGCCGCCCACATCAGGCTCGGCAGATCCTGCACCAGCACCATCCGCGAGGGCCCCTCCACCCGCGGCACCTCGGCGGTCGTGACCCACTCGGGCGTACCAGGCGGCACGTTCTTCGTGAAGAACACCTGCCCGTCCGGCCCGTCCGGGTACCGCAGGAAGGACACGGCCCGGTCCCGCAGATGCGGCAGCAGGACCTCGGCGACGGTCGCGTAGTAGTGCAGCACCTCGCCCTTGGTGAAGCCGTCGGCGGGATACAGCACCTTCTCCAGATTGCTCAGCGCGAGCCGTCGCCCCTCCACCTCTGTGATAGGCGCCATACGATAAGAATCCCACGCAAACCGTGGCAAACACTCCCGAGCGTGACCGGAAGGGTGCTGCACGTGAGATCCATATGGAACGGCGCCATCTCATTCGGCCTGGTCAGCATTCCGATCAAGCTGGTGAACGCCACCGAGAGCCACTCGATCTCCTTCCGCCAGATCCACACCGAGGACGGCGGCCGCATCCGCTACCGCAAATTCTGCGAACTGGAGGACCGCGAGGTCACCCAGGGGGAGATCGGCAAGGGGTACGAGGACGCGGACGGCTCGATCATCCCGATCACCGAGGAGGACCTGTCCAGCCTGCCGATCCCGACGGCCAAGACGATCGAGATCGTCGCGTTCGTCCCGGCCGACCGGATCGACCCCCTCCAGATGGACGCCGCGTACTACCTCCAGGCGAGCGGGGCCCCGGCGGCGAAGCCGTACACCCTGCTGCGCGAAGCGCTCAAGCGCAGCAACAAGGTGGCGATCGCCAAGTTCGCCCTGCGCGGCCGCGAGCGGCTGGGCATGCTCCGGGTCGTCGGAGACGCGATCGCGATGCACGGGCTGCTCTGGCCGGACGAGGTCCGCGCCCCGGAGGGCCTCGCCCCCGACACGAACGTCACGGTCCGCGACAAGGAGCTGGACCTCGCCGACGCGCTGATGGACACCCTGGGCGAGGTCGACCTGGAGGACCTGCACGACGAGTACCGCGAGGCCGTCGAGGAGGTCATCGCCGCGAAGGCCGCCGGCGAGGCCCCGCCGCAGGCGCCCGAGCCCGCGGCCGGCGGCAAGGTCCTTGACCTGATGGCGGCCCTGGAGAACAGCGTCCGCGCGGCCCGCGAGTCCCGCGGCGAGGAGGCCGGGGACCACGCCGAGGTCAAGCCGCTGCCGCGCAAGACGTCCCGCGCGGCACCGAAGGAGACCGGCGGCAAGAAGTCGACGTCCACGGCGAAGAAGACGGCCGCCAAGAAGACGGCGGCCTCGTCGAAGAAGTCGACGGCCAAGTCGGCCCAGGGTGCGAAGAAGACGGCGGCGAAGAGCACGGCGAAGAAGACACCGGCGAAGAAGTCGACGCCCCGCAAACGCTCGGCCTGAGGCCGCCGGTCCGCGCACGTGCCCCGCACGCTCCGCGGACTGGCCGGCTTCGGCACGGGTACTCCGCCACGGGGGGAGACGGGAGAGCGCGATGCCAAGCCCCGAGGACAAGCCCACGGCCCCACCCCACCCCGCCGCGGAGGGACCGCCCACCGGCGAAGACACGCCCGCCGCCGACACCACCGTCGCCCGCACCACGGTCGCCGAAATCATCGGCGACGACGACACCCTCGACATCCACTTCATCGGCAACGCGACGGTGCTGCTGACCTACGGCCCGCTCACCCTGCTCACCGACCCCAACTTCCTCCACCGGGGCCAGTACGCCCACCTCGGGTACGGCCTGCTGAGCCGCCGCCTCACCGAACCGGCCCTCGACGTGCCCGAACTGCCCCGCCTCGACGGGATCGTGCTCTCCCACCTGCACGGCGACCACTGGGACCGCCGGGCCCGCCGGCACCTGGACCACACGGTGCCGATCCTGACCACCCGGCACGCGGCCCGCCGCCTCAAGGTCCTGCACGGCTTCCAGCGCACGGCCGGCCTGCACACCTGGACGTCCCTCACCCTCGAACGCGGCGGAGCCCAGGTCACCGTCACCGCCCTGCCGGGCCGGCACGCCGGCCACCCGGCGCTGCGCGCGCTGCTGCCGCCGGTCATGGGAAGCATGCTGGAGTTCGGTCCCGCCGGCGGCCCCCCTCGCCTGCGCCTCTACCTCTCGGGCGACACCGTGCTCCACGACGGCCTGGACGAGATCACCCGCCACTTCCCCTCCGCCGACCTGGCCGTCCTCCACCTGGGCGGTACCACGCTCCCCGGCGGCTTCGTCGTCACCATGGACGGCGCCCAGGGCGCGGAACTGGCCCGCCGCCTGCGCCCCCGCCTGATCCTGCCGGTCCACTATGCCGACTACACGGTCATGCGCTCCCCGCTGTCCGCCTTCCTGGCCGAGGCGGATCGGCTGGGCCTAGGCGACCGCGTGGTCCACTGCCCACACGGCCACCGCACCCGCATCACCGCCACACCCGGCGCGACACCAACGGTGCCCTGAGCCGACACTCTTAAGGCCACGGCCCTCAGGCCAAAAGCCCTGCGGCCAAAGGCCCTGCGGCCACAAGCCCTCAGGCCGCGAATCTTCAGCCCCGAGCCTGCAGCCCCGAGCCTTCAGCCCTGAGCCCTCAGGCCACGCGCCTGCCGCCCTGCCCGGATCCGGACTCCTCGCCCTCGTCCTCCGGCTCGTCGGGCAGATGGACGTCGTCGACGGCGATGTTGACCTCCACGACCTCCAGGCCGGTCATCCGCTCGACGGCGTTGATGACGTTGCTCCGGATGTCGGCCGCAGTGTCGGCGATGGCGGCGCCGTACTCGACGACCACATTCAGATCGACGGCGGCCTGACGCTCGCCGACCTCAACCTTCACGCCCTGCGTGACGCCGCTGCCGGAACCGGTGCCCGGCACACGCTGGCGCACGGCGCCGATGGCCCGGGTCATCCCGCCACCCAGGTGATGCACCTCCGGAACCTCCCGGGCGGCCATCCCGGCGATCTTCGCGACGACCGTGTCGGCGATCGCGGTACTGCCACGGGTCTCCGGAGCTCCCTTGCCCTGCGATGCAGTGACCCCGTCCTGCTGCCTGCGCTGAGTGGTCTCGGTCATGACCGTCACCTCGATGGGGGTGAGGGGGCGAACAGCGTGTTTCCGTTCCCCTCCACGGTAGAACAACGGTGCACAAGGGGCGAAAGTGACAAACCGCGGCCACTCGGCCGGGCATCGCAGTGCCCCGAGGTCCCGACGATTTTCTGCCGCTCCCACCCGTACCTCTTCCGCGCCGCACTGCCCGCGCGACTCAGGAGGGCCGGTCCTCAGCGGGCCGCCCGGCAGGACCGAACCTGCGCCCAGGAAGGCCGGGCGGTGGATCCACGGCCCGGCAGGCTGCGTCATGCACGGCCGGAGGCGCGAGGGCCGGGCAGCGACAGTCGCGCGGCTCATAAACGCTACGACGTGGAGCGAAACTGCAGGTGATCGGCCCTGTGTCGGTATCTGCGCGGTTATTGACTCCGCTGGCCTACTGGGCAGTAACCTCCTCCCGGCCTCCCCCCACAGAGCCGCCGATCACCAGAGGTACGCGTTGAAGAAGTACGTGCTTTCCGCTGTCGTAAGCACTCTGCTTGCGTTCACGTCCGCCGCTCCGGTCCACGCCGCCGATCCATCGACTTTCGGCCCGTCCAGCCACCCTGTCCTGTTCGTCCACGGATACAGCTCGTCCGGCTCCTACTGGAACACCATGGCCGACGCCTTCCGAACCGACGGCTGGCCGTCGTCCCACCTGGACCAATGGAGCTACGACTGGCGGCAGTCCAACGCCGCCACCGCCCAGCAGCTGGCCGTCGAGGTGGATCGCCTGCTCGCGGCCACCGGCGCATCCAAGGTCGACATCGTCAGCCATTCCATGGGCGGCCTGTCCAGCCGGTACTACGCCAAGAACCTGGGAGGCAGCGGAAAGATCGACGCCTGGGTCTCGCTGGCCGGCCCCAACCACGGCACCGACTGGGCCAACGGATGCGGCTACACCTCCTGCTTCGAGATGCGCATCGGGTCCGCCTTCCTCACCTCGCTGAACTCCGGCGACGAGACCCCGGGCACCCCGCGTTACGGCACCTGGTGGTCGCCCTGCGACACCGTCATCAACCCGGGCAGCAGCGTCCCCCTGAGCGGTGCTGTGAACACCCGGACCGCCTGTCTAGGTCACAACGCCATCGGCTCGGATCCGACGGTCTACGGCCAGGTGCGCGACTTCGTCAACAGCTGAGGCACCGCCTCACGACCGGGCAGTGGGACAGGCACTGCCCGGTCACGAGCGCGTACTCGACACGGACCGGCACTGCCCCTCGGCAGCACATCCGGTGACCGGCGAACGCCGACGGCCGACGTTGCTGCCCAGGCGGCAAACTTCCCCGGCGGTCGCCCGGCGTGGCTCGGGCGGCCGCGGCTTTCGGAGCAACCACCGTCGGACAGACCGTCTTTCAGCTTGGTGACGCACCCCGATGGACGCCGAGGGAGAGACAAAGCACGCGCCAGCTGAAGGCCTGTCCTGGGTCTTGCTGGCAACCTCGGTGAGTTGGGCTTTTGCTGGTCAGGGGCGATGGACTCGTGCGTCGGGAATCGTCGTTGGCCGTCATCAGCCACTGTCGAGCGGCTCGGATCCAGAACCAGCCCAGCCCAGTAGGCACGGGGACGGTGACCCGGGCGGCACATACGCGAAGACCCCGTCTCAGCGAAAGCGCTGATGACGGGGTCTTTGGGCACCTCATGCAAGGTGCCCCCGGCAGGATTCGAACCTGCGCACACGGCTCCGGAGGCCCATTGCGTCCCCCAAGAAACCCCTGGTCCGGAGCCTAGGCGCCTAAGGCTGACGGGTCGCCGTCCACGGATAGTCCACGAGGCGTACCAACCAGGCTCGTCGAATGCGTCATGCGCCTCCGAAGCAGGAGGTGGCCTCAGTCGCTTGCGGACCTGGCGGAAGCGCTACAGCAGTTGGTTCTCTAGTGCGTAGTTGCGTGCGTGCAGCATGGCCTGGGAGCGATCGTCAGGAGGAATCCCGGGAAAACAGTGGCTACGCTTCTCATCGCCTCCCTGACGCCAGAAGAGCCACCAGCCGACGTCGCCGTGCTCTGGACGACCATGAGCGAGGAGCAGATGCCTATCGTCCAGCGTCTCAGTCTCGCCGAACTCGACAACTACTATGTCTCTCTGGGAGTTCATGGCCTTGATCGCCTCCCAATGTGCAAGGCAACGGATCGTTGAAATGCTCATTATCCTCCCGGGCTTCTTCCCGCGCTATTCTGGACGGAACGCAGCAGGTCAGCTCCTGCCTCCTACCTCACTGCACAGGTCGCTGAATCCCGGCCATCGGATGACTGGGGCGGTGAGATGCCCTGTCATAGTCGCCGCGGCAGCCCGACGTAGCGAAGAGTGAGGGACATGCGTGTCACAACGCATCTAAGAGGCAACCCTAAGCCAGGGGGCTAGCTGGCGCGCTCACTCCAAGGAAGTTGCTTGATGGCGGATACGGTTAGATGACGGCAACTAATCCGGTCGTCTAGCAACTCATTCGTGGACGAATCAGCGAGCATTTTAACTAGTGCGTTGCACTCCTTGACGCCACCCTTGAGAGGTTTCGCGACTAGTAGGTGGTTGTCAACGGCCACCTCCTGATCTCCTGTTACGAGTACGCCTGCCGCCCGGGAAGCAGATCCTTCAGTAGGACGCGAAGTCCTTCGAATTGCGACAAAAGGAGGTTCGAATAGACGCCCACTGAAGAGTCGCCGTCGGGAAGGAATCTCCGCGCGGCCTGAGGCCGGCAGGTCGCGGGCCACTAGGAATGGCCGACTCTCACCTTCGTGAGGGTCACGATTGTCGACCACCGTTCCCACGCGCACCTCGAAGAGATCCCCAACCGTCCTGCCCTCCGGAGGCTTACTCCACCACGGCACGGACTGCCGGCTAGGTCCAGTTGTTCGAACCTTAGCCACAAGAAGGAAGACGTCAATGTCGGTATGATCGTCAAAAACCCCGAGCCGCTCGACATGAGTAACGTCCGTATGGCACTCAACGGTGGCGCGCCACTTGTTGAAATTTGATCCGCTGCGCAAAGAGTCCGGCAAAATGGCAGTTATATAGCCACCTCTTCTGACATGCTGCAGGGCGTCCAGGAAGAAGATCGCCGCATTTGAAGTTTTTCCCTGGGCCCACTTGCAGCCCCTAGACGCCGGTGCCCGAGTGAATGGCGGGTTTAATACCACTGCATCCACAGGCTTTGCTTCTTGGGTGCGAGCGTCAGCCTGCTGAATGCCTTTAAGGTGTTCTAGCAGGTTGGTGGATTGGTCGAACTGACCGGACATCTCGTAATGGCGCTTCAAGGCGGACAGTGCAATCCTGCGCCGAGCGGTTTGGATGAATTCCTCATGAAGATCCCAACCATGGAGGTTTTCGCCCCAGTTCGCCAGGGTCTCCGGAACCGTGGCACTGATGGGCATCACTTCCGTCGCCGCCAGCAAGAGGTCGCCGGCACCGCACGTTGGGTCGAGGTATGACTCAGCCGGGGTGGCTGCCAGGACCTCAGCAACCTTGGCCCTGAGGTTACTTGGAGTGAAGAAGGCCCCTACTTGCCGCCTATAGCTGAGGGGTACGAGCCGCCTGAGCTCGGCCGCCGAGTGCCCGTCAAGTAGCCGGTCGACCTGCGGGCGGGCGGCTTCCCCCTGGCTCTGCAGGCTGTCGAGCACCCCGTCGATGTGGGCTGTGTGCTCTAGGTACGGCACACTGCCTGGCACGCTGTCCACGTTCCAACTCCTATACTCGACAACCCCTGTTGAACGGAAGGTGGCAAGGGTACTATCTCCGCTACCATCTTCCGGGATGGGACATGTCGGCGCGTGGTGAGGATGTTGCGTGACAGCGATGGCCAACCTCAGGTTCTCCCCGGAGATTTTGCGTCGATTAGGGGAGGAGCTTGTCCCTCACCCAGATCTGGGAGTCATTGAACTCGTGCGAAATGCGTACGATGCAGATGCTCCGACTTGCTCCGTTGAGATGGAATCCGTTGAGACCCGTGGTGGTCGAATCGTCGTAACCGACACCGGCGATGGTATGACGGAAGAAGACATCATCCGGGGCTGGCTGCTTCTTGGGAAATCATCGAAAGCTGAGTCCACGCTCACCAGGAAGGGTCGCCGGAAGGTTGGCGAAAAGGGCCTCGGAAGACTAGCAGCACTGCGACTCGGCCGTTACGTCACGCTCACCACTCGCCCACGTGAGACTCCCGGGGTACAGCACGTCCTGCATATCGACTGGCGCAGCTTCGACGCAGTTTCAGCAGTCGAAGACGTTCAGCTCAGCATCACAACCGCGCCGACCGAAGCGGGGCCGGGGACAAAGATCGAAATCGACGAACTGTCGACGGCATTTAAACCAAGGGATGTTGAGCGTCTCGCGCGTGCGCTGGTCCTACTGACGGGACCCTTTCCCGGGCCAGCTGACTTTCGAGTCGATTTGAATGCTCCTGAGTTTCAAAAACTTGCGAGCATCGTTCACCAGTCCTTCTTTGAGGAAGCCGAATATCGCATTGTCGCCGAGTTGAACGACACTGGGCGAGCCTCAGCCAAGCTATATGACTGGCGAGGTGAAGAAATCGCAAGCGGAGGTCACAGCGAAGTGAGCTCCGCAGGGTCAGAGCGAGGCGACTCCCCAATTGCGTACTTCACGCCAGCAGCACACTTCGAGCTCTGGTCATACAACCTGAGCGCCAATGCGTTCACCATCCGAGGGTCGAAGCACAAGGTCTCCGAAGTTAGAAACTGGCTGAGGTCAGTCGGCGGCGTTCACCTATATCACCGGAATCTGCGTGTGCACCCTTACGGGGACGAGGGGCACGACTGGCTTGACATGAACTTGCGCAGAGTTCGCAGTCCTGAGTTGCGTCCGGGAACAAACACCGCGGTAGGGCGAGTCAGCGTAATAGACGAGGAGCAGCGGCTCACTCCCAAGACTGACCGGACCGGTTTCCTCGAAACACCCGAGTTTGTAGAGCTGGCGCGTTTCGGCCGTAATGTTCTGGACTGGGCAGCCAAGGAGCTGTTGCGTCGCCGCGAGCGGGAAAAGGGAAAGAAGCAGCAGCAGGCGGGCGATAAGGTCGAGAACGCGCTGAGCAAGCTTCAGGACACGGTTAACAGGCTGCCGCCGCAGCAACGTCGGGAGGTCCTGGAGGCCACGAACTACCTGAGGTCTGCGTTCGACGAGAAGGTCAGAGCTGTCGAAGATGACCTTCTTTTGTACCGGACCCTCAGTACTGTTGGAACTACAACGGCAGTTTTCGCACACGAAACCAAGCAGCCCGTCGATTTGATTGACCAAGCTTCTGGCCTAATCGCACGACGAGCGGCACGCCTCCTCAAGGACCAATACACCGACCAGTTGTCGGAGCCGGTCGAAACTGTGCGTAGGGCTGCTGACTCACTTCGGACCTACGCGGACATTCCGTTGCGACTGTTGCACCGGAGGAAGCGTCGGGCGAGGGTTGTCGATGTCAACGAAGTCGCTGCAGATATTGTTGCGCTCTTCGGCCCGCACCTGGAGGGCGCGAACATCGAAGTAGAGATGCAGCTGGCAGATAATGGGGCACCTGTAAAAGCGACTGTCTCTGCGATTGAAGCCATGTTGGCTAATCTCCTCGCTAACGCGACTTATGCATTCACTCAGCCGCAGACCGACGGCACGTCGCAGCGGATGATCGTCATAAAGACCGACCTCAATGCCGACTCAGTCTTCGTGACGGTCATGGACAATGGTCCGGGCATCGATACATCAAAGTTGGCCTTGGATGACATCTGGTTGCCGGGTGCGACGACTCGCGAAGATGGAACGGGCCTCGGGCTCACGATCGTCAGGGACGCTACAAGGGACCTGAAAGGCGAGGTTTTCGCTAAACCGGTCGGAGAAATTGGCGGTGCGGAGTTCAATATTGAACTACCGCGCGCCACGACTCTCTCGTGAACGTGCAGTCAATGCCATCTGTAAAGCAGAATGCTAGGAGAACACGATAGTGAACGTGCTGGATCGTCCACTCGGTCCTGGCGATCCGATCGCGATCATTGAGGATGAAGAGGTCAATAGGCGAACGACAGGATGGATAGTGGAGGAGGCCGACTTCACGCCGGTACCTATTTCCCGCATCCCGGCATCGTTGGATGAATTGTTCGCCGAGATCGAGGGTAAGGCGGCCGCAGTAATTTGCGATCACCGTCTTGGGCGAGGAAGTGCAGTATCGTACTTCGGTGCTGAAGTGGTGGCGAAAAGCAATCGGCGGAAGATTCCGGCGGTACTGCTTACTAGCTATGCCAATAGTGACGAAAATTCGACCATTCGCCGCTGGCGGTCGGAGATTCCAATGCTCCTCAGTAGAGGGTCAGACAGCGACCCCGATCGTCTCGCGCGAGCACTGAGTCTCGCTGAGGATGAGTGCCGAGGCGTGTACACCGAAGCCCGGAAGCCGTACCGCGTGATCGTCCGGGTGCAAGACTGCCGCTATGGACCAGAGGGGGTGGTCGCGGAGTGTGTTGTAACGGCCTGGCAGCCGCGTACTACTGTCGATGTTCCAGCGTCGATGATCGTAGAGTCGTTGAATACGCCGATTAAAGAGCTCATTGGTAAACGTCTCAGCGCTGACGTCAATATCTATGCTCCTACGGCGGGCGAGTTGTATTTTCGCGATTTCAGGATGGGGCCGGGGGTACCCGCAGGATGGTAAGCACGGGCACGACTGCAGGCGGGACTGCAAGGCCGCTTGAAGTGATTATCGTTGACGTTGGTCACGGAAATTGTGCCGTTATTCGGGACGGGCTCAAGAGTGCGATCGTGGACATACCTCGCGGTAAGCCCGTCATCAATGCGCTCGTGGACAATAAGTGTCATCACATTGAGCACCTTCTTTTGTCCCACCCTGATGAGGATCACATCGGCGGCGCCGCGCGTTTGTTGGCGGATCCTGACGTAGCTATCGCCAATTTCTGGTGCAACCCGAGCGCCATCCAAGACACGGCGACTTATCTCGACTTAGTCGAGCAGGCCGCGTTACGCGAGGACCAGCGTAAGACTCGCTACCGGAGCAACTTGAATGTGGGAGCTCGCGAGGATCTCAACTTTGAGCGCGTAGGTATCGAGGTGCTGCACCCTGATATGCGCCTCGCGGGGATCGGCCAGGCCGCCAGAAGCCATAAGCTGGGAGAAGTGTCAAGTAACCGGATGTCTGCCGTGTTACGTGTAAGTCTCGCGGGTGCCCCAGCTGTACTGCTTGCCGCAGACATCGACGATAAGGGTTTCGAAGCCATTATTGGTCGAGGTGTCGATCTGCGGGCACCAGTCCTGGTTTTCCCCCACCATGGAGGATCAGCCAAGGGCGGGGATGACAGGGCATTTGCGAGGCGTGTGTGTGAGCAAGTCCAGCCTCAATTGGTTGTCTTTTCTCTCGGGCGGCACAAGTATAAGAACCCGCTGCCTGAGGTACTTGCCGGCGTTCGAGATGCCGTCCCTTCGGCGCATATTGCGTGTACGCAAGTGAGTAAGCACTGTCACTCTCGTGACGCAGTCAGTGGAACTGCGTCTCACCTCTCACTCACTTGGCCGTCGGCCGGTAAGGCTAAGGGAGAGTCATGCGCTGGCACGATCGTTGTACGTGCTAGAAGCAATGGGGAAATCGTGTATGACCCAACGCAGAGTCAACACGCTCAATTTGTGGTTCAGCACCTGGACGCACCCCGATGCCTCAACCTTGTGGTGTGAGGGCGGTGGAGCGGCTTTGGGCTGGAGCTGCTTTGGCGCGAGTGATCATGGCCCCGTAAGCTTCCGGCGCGTCGGGCAGTCTGTGGACCTGCCCGTTGCAGCACGACGTTGGGGCCATGATCTTCGAGGCTCGCGCCAAAGTGGCTGCCTAAAGCCGTGGAACCGACCGCCCCAGCCACGACGTACCCCTTCTCTGGCATCAGGCGGCTGATTGTTTTGAGCGCGGCACGGGCGCCGGCCGGGCTGGAGCGGGGCGGAGACAGGAGCGCAGGCCCGGCCGGGGGCCGGGCCGCGCGCGGGGAGCGGAGCGAGCCGCCTTGAACCAGTAGAGAAAGTTGTAACTCAGTCGGTGGTGTGGGGCTTGAAGTCGTGTGCGCAGGCTGGGAGATCGACCCCTTGGCGGTGGGCTAGCGGCAGGAAGATGACTGGCCTGATCGTCCAGGTGATACGGGTGTCGGCGTGGGTCAAGGAGACTGCGCAGGGTTCCATGCGCAAGAGGGCTCGTCGGGTATCGATGCGGCTGTCGTAGAGCCAGGTCCACGCCTCGTTGCAGGCGTCGGGGTCGAGTGCTGGTGAGATGGTGCGCAGGGCGACTGCTACCCATCTGTCTGCCTGCGGTGCCGAGTAGGCATCAAACGAAGCGTGCAGGACTCGTTGCTCCGCCTGGGCGAGGTCTTCGGTCCAGCACTCGCACCAGTAGCCGCGCGGGAGTTCAGTCACGAGGTCACTCCCGGTGGGTAGGCCACGAGTACATAGCGGGTGTTCTCGTCGTGCAGGGTGAGTTGGTAAGCAGTGCCCTCGGTCAGGTAGGCGAGTGCGCGTTCGTGTTCGGGCTCGTCGGTCAACCAGTGGCGTCCTGGCTGGGCGTACGCCGCGTCGAGCTGGTCGGTGACATTCCTTGTCTGCTCGCGCAGCCAACGCAGTGCGAGGCGGGGGCTCGCTGTGTTGTGCGCTCCCAGAGGGATGGAGCGGGTCTCGTACGCGGGGTATGCCGCTGCCCAGCAGCAGTACAAAGTGCTGTCTGCTGCTGCGGCTAAGCGTTCGTCAGGGGCCGCGGTCACTACGCGCCCCCTCCCTGTCGCGCTTCCGCGAAGAGTTCCGCGGTGATCGTGTGGCCGGCCTGGCTGTTGTGGACCACGACCCGGTGCGCAAGTGCGGTGACCATGCCCAGCCCGCGGCCGTGTTCGGCGTCCTGGTCCTGGTGCTCGACCTTGGGGGAGATGCCGGTGCCTCCGGCGTCCGTGACCGACAGGGCGACCACCTGCGGGGAGACGGCCAGGGCCAGGTGGAAGCTGCCGAATGCCGCGCCGCTGGCCGTGTGGAGGATTGCGTTCGCGCTTAGCTCGCTCACGATCAGTTCGGCGTCGTCGGCCAGGGGAGATCCGCGCAGGATGTCCCGCGTCCAGCGGCGGGCCCGGCTGACCTCTTCCGGAAAACCTGGGCAAGTGAGTCCCCAGACCCGGGCGGTGCTCGTATACTCGTGCATACAAGTTCCTTCGTGCTGGTAGGCCGCCATGTGTAGCGGGTTCGGGCTAGACGAGTTTCACGCCGTCGTGGGCGCGGATGGCCGGCGGGGCTACAGCGTCCAATGCGTCCAGGACGCGGATCGCGTATGCCTCGTCGGCGAGTTCGATGACTTCTTCGCGGGTGGCCCAGCGCAGTGCGCGGGTCTCGTCTCCGGTGGTGGGCGTGCCGTCGGCGGTCTCACAGCGGAAGACCATGGAGACGATCAAGCCCTTCATGTTCTTGTAGATGCCGGTCAGGGTCGCGGGAAGTGCGATCTTGATGCCGGTTTCTTCGAGAACTTCGCGCTGGAGGGCCTCGGGGATGGTTTCCTCGCGTTCGAGGATGCCGCCCGGGGGTTCCCAGTGGCCGTTGTCGCGGCGCTTGATCAGGAGGGCGCGGTCCTGGTCGTCGACGATGACTCCGGCGACGCTCACGGAGTGCGGACGGTCGGTGCTCACGTTCCTCTGCCCTCTCGGATGGCTAGGCTCTCCACCGTAGCAACAAAGCTCGCCCACTCGTCTAGATACCTAAAGGAGTACACGTGCCTTCTCTTTCCTCCGGCCTTCTCGGCGACCTCGACCCCACGAGCGATCGTGCGGTCTTTCGGCAGATCGCCGACCAGCTGCGCGAGGCCATCGACCGTGGGCGATTCAAGGAGGGCGAAAAGCTGCCCTCCGAGGCCGAACTTGTCGAGCATTACGGGGTTTCCCGTATGACCGTTCGAAACTCCTTCTCCGTCCTCCAGGGCGAGGGCCTGGTGCACGCCGAGCACGGCAAGGGCGTCTTCGTGCGACCACGCCCGCCTGTCAGGCGGCTCGCCTCCGACCGGTTCGCCCGGCGCCATCGTGAGCAGGGGAAGTCCGCGTTCATCGTGGAGGCCGACGCCGCCGGCAGTCACCCGCAGGTGGACAGCCTGGAGGTCAAGGAGGAGAAGGCCAGTCAGGACGTCTCCACCCGGCTCGGGTCCGTACGGCGGGTGCTGGCTCGGCGTCGCCGGTATCTGCTGGACGGGCGGCCGGTGGAGTTCGCCACCTCGTATCTGCCGCTCGACATCGCGCGCGGTACGCCGATCGCCGAGCCGAACCCCGGGCCTGGTGGCATCTACGCCCGGCTTGAGGAGCTGGGCCACCGCCTCGACCACTTCGAGGAAGAGATTCGTGCCCGGATGCCCTCGCCCGATGAGGTCCGGACGCTGCGGCTGGCCTCCGGTGTGCCGGTCATTCACCTGATCCGGACCGCGTTCGACCAGGAGGGGCGGGCCGTGGAGGTCTGTGACACGGTCATGGCGGCGGACGCGTACGTGCTGTCGTACCAGCTCCCGGCGACGTGAGCGCCTGATCGGTGGTGGTGCGCGGGGGCGCTTTCTCCGAACTCGTACGCCCCAACACGCTTACTCGTATAGACGAGTGGGCAAGTTATGTGGCAAGGTGGTTGCCGTTCCCGGGAGATCGGGTACGAACCCTGCATCTTGTATAGACGAGTAGATGGGAAGAAGTCTTGCGCACCATCCGTGTAGAGACCTCGGCCGCAACGATCCTGCTGACCGAGGCCCCTGAGCCCAAGGTCCGTGACCGGCAGACGGGCGAGATCGCCAAGGACGCCACCAGCGGGGAGGCGCTGATGACGATCGGCGTCGTCTACCTGGAGGACGGCGAGTCGTCGCTGATCAAGGTCACCGTTCCGGAGAGCGGAGTGTCCGAGGGGCTGACGCTCGGGGCTCCGGTCTCGCTGCCGGGTCTGGTGGCCCGGCCGTGGGAGAGTGTCTTCAACGGGCAGCAGCGGCACGGCATCGCGTTCCGCGCCGCCGCCGTGACTCCGGCCGCGTTCCCGGCCGCCACCGGGGCCGCTGCCTGATGACCGATCTGACGACGCTCCTGGAGGTGGGTGGTCCTGTTGCCGCACTCGGCGGCGGGGCCGCCTACGCCCGGGCCAAGCATCCCGGGGTGTACTGGTCCACGGTCGGCCTGCCGATATCCACGGCTCGGCTCCTCAGCTCGTACGGCTCGGTCATGAAGGCCTGCGGCCTGACTGTGGCTCCGTCCCGGCTGCGGATGCTGGCGGTCAAGGCCACCACTCGCCGTGAGGTCCGGTCCGTACCGCCGCGTCGGGGCATCATCCGGCCCACCTCGACCGGGCTGCGGCTCCGTCTCCGGCTCGCTCCGGGGCAGGAACCGGCCGACGTCGCCGCCTCGGCGGAACGGCTGCGGCATGCCTGGGGCGTTCACGCCGTGTACGTGACGACGGTCAAGCCGGGTGTGGTTGAGCTGCGGCTGGTCGGCTTCGACGTGCTGCGGCGAGTGCGGATGCCGCGCAAGGTGGACGCCGGGTTCCTTCAGGTGCCGGTGGCCCTGCGGGAGGACGCCATGCCGTTCATACGCGACTACCGGACCGTGCCCCACCAACTCACCCTCGGCGCCACGCTGTCGGGTAAGTCCATGTATCTGCGGCACCTGATCGCCGGACTCGCCCCTCAGCCGGTCGCCCTGGTCGGGATCGACTGCAAGCGCGGTGTGGAGCTGGCGCCGTTCGCGGCCCGCCTCTCGGCGCTGGCGACCGAACCGGAGCAGGCAGCCGAGCTGCTGCCCGTGCTCGTGAAGGAAATGGAGGACCGATACGACCTGATCAAGGCCCGGCAAGGCATCGCCCCGGAGACCCCGGCCGAAGAGATCACCTCCGACATCTGGGGACTGCCCGAGTCCGGACGTCCCGTCCCCCTCGTGCTGTTCGTGGACGAGGTGGCCGAGCTCTTCCTCGTCGCCACCAGGAAGGACGAGGAACGCCGGGACGAGATGGTCACCCAGCTCATCCGGCTCGCCCAACTTGGCCGCGCGGCCGGCATCTACTTGGAGGTCTGCGGGCAGCGCTTCGGTGCTGAGTTGGGCAAGGGTGCCACTATGCTGCGGGCCCAGTTGACCGGCCGCGTCTGCCACCGTGTGAACGACGAAGCCTCCGCGAAGATGGCGCTCGGCGACATCGCACCCGAAGCGGTCATGGCCGCCTGTGCCATCGCCCCCGAACGGCCCGGCCTCGCCGTGGCAGGTGACACCTCGGGCGGCTGGTCGCGCATCCGGACGCCGTACCTGTCCCTCGGTGACGCCGCCGAGACCTGCCGCGAGTACGCGCACGTGGTGCCGGACCTGCCCGTGCTCAAGCCCTTCCAGCCCGAGGTGACGGTAAGGCCGGTTGAGTCCGCGGCCCCGGTCGTCGAACCGCGCCCGGCAATCGGCTGACCTCCTCCACCAACCCCGGTCGGCGTGACCCTCTCGCGCCAAGTCCCTACCCCTCGCATGCCTGAATCCGGAAGGAGCCGCATCATGCGCGCCCAACTGGCCCGCGTGGACGCGGTGCTCATCCAAGCCGTCATCGCTGCCGCACTGTCCTTCGCCCACCTGCACGACATCGCCTCGGCGGCCGGGCAGGACGGATGGAAAGCCTGGGCCTACCCGATCAGCGTCGACCTGTTGCTCGTCGCCGCCTGGCGTCGACTGCGGTCAGGGGAAACGAAAGCGGCCGGGTGGTGCTGGTTCGTCATCGCGCTCACGGCCTCACTCGGAGCCAACGTCGCCACCGCCGGCCTGCTCGACATGAACCACGTCCCGGCCTGGCTGCGCATCCTCGTGGCGGGCTGGCCTGCGGTCGCCTTCCTCGGCGGCACCCTGCTCGCGCACTCGGCACCGAAGACGATCGACCACGCCGCAGAACCCGACACGGACGACGACGAGGTCCACGACCAGGCGGAGGAACTAGAACTCCTCCCCGAGCCACCCGTCCACCCGGCACCCGAGCAAACCCCGCCCCCGCGTCCGGTCAACGAACCGGAACCGCCTGAGCGTCCTGCCCCGCCCGTTCCGGCCGCCCTCGTCGCACACGCCCGCAAGGTCGCCGCCGAACACCACACCCGCACCGGAGCACCCATCGACACCCCGACCCTTCGCGCCCGCCTCGGCGTCCCCGCACCCATGGCCGAAGCCATCGCCACCCACCTCTGAAAGGAGACCTGCGTGACCGCCAACCGCCGCTTCCGCGACGTCGTCCGCATCGGCCCTGTCCAGGTCGGCACGTACTACGACGGCCGGGGCCAGGAGAAGCACACCGCCGCCTGCACCGCCCCGCGCTGCGGCTTCTCCACCGACTACGACGGCCGCGCCGCCGCCGAGCTGGCCGCCCGCACCCACCGCTGCCCCGTTCGCTGAAAGGACTCTCACCCCGTGACCGTCAACCTGCCGCTTGTCGTCGTCCTCGGCTTCTTCGCCTGGGGAGCAGTCAGGTTCCTCGGCGTCCGCGTCTGGATCGTCGTCCTGATCGCCCTCTTCGGCTTCTGGCTCTCCCGAACCTTCCTCGCACCCGCCATCGAGTCCGGTACGCGCTCAGGCGTGACCGTCATAAACGGCTCACACGACTAGACGAGTAGATAAGGAGACCTGACCCGTGTTCCTCCCGAAGTACCCCGACAGCCTGACCCCGCCGCCCGCTCACACCCACACCCCGACCGAGCCGACACCCGCACGGCGCTCGCTCCCGTCGGTGTCCATCGATCAGAAGACCGTCGCGGCCCTGGTCGTCGGTGGAGTCGTCCTCACCGCGCTCCTGGCCGCCGTAGCCGTCACGGCCATCTCCGTTGCCGTGGCCGCCGTCGTCCTGCGCTCCATGCTCCGCGACCACCGCCGCTGAACCGCGCTGGCCTCCGGGGCGGCGGCACACGACCAAGCATTTCGCCGCCCCGGGGCCTGTTCCTCCCGACCGAGCCAGTCAGAAGGGGAAACGCCATCTTCACCCGCACCACTCCGGCACCACTTCCGGAACTCGCGAACCTGGCCGCGCAGGGCACGCTGCCGGGTATCCTCCGCCAGCTCTCCGGGCTCGGCGGCTGCACGAACCCGATCCGCCTCGACGGCCACCGCACCGAGTACGACGTCGACACCCGCACCGGCGAGATCGGCAACGTCCTCCACCGCCTCGAATCGACCAGCCTTCCGGCCGGTCAGCTCCTCGTCCGCTGCAACAACCGCCGCACGACCCGCTGCGCCGCCTGTGCCGAGGTCTACCGCCGCGACACCTTCCACCTGATCACCTCCGGTCTGCGTGGCGGCAAGGGCATCCCCGAACACGTCGCCGTCCACCCGCGCGTGTTCGCCACCTTCACCGCGCCGAGCTTCGGCCCGGTCCACAACCGTCCCTCCAGCGGGCGCCCCTGCCGCTGCGGCATCCACCACGACCAGGACGACGAGGTACTCGGCTCCCCGCTCGACCCAGACACCTACGACTACGAAGCCGCCGTGCTCTGGAACGCCCACGCCGGTCCTCTCTGGCGGCGCTTCTCGACCTACCTGCGCCGAGAGGTCGCCAAGCGCGCCGGCCTCTCCCAGCGCCGCTTCCGCGAGCATGCCCGCGTGTCCTTCGCCAAGGTCGCGGAGTACCAGAAGCGCGGCGCGGTCCACTTCCACGCGGTCATTCGCATCGACGGCCCCAGCGGCGGCGACACTCCACCCCCTACTTGGGCAACCGCCGAGCTGCTCACGGACGCCATCCGTGCTGCCACCGCCAAGGTCCGCGTGGACGGCCCGACCATCGACGGCCGCGCCCACACCTTCACCTTCGGTCGCCAGCTCGACGTACGCACCATCCGCTCGGCCGACTTCGACGGCGGCCAGGAGCTGACCGAACGGGCTGTCGCCGCCTACATCGCCAAGTACGCCACCAAAGGCGCCGAGACGGCGACAGGAGCTCTCGACCGCCCGCTCAAGTTCGCCGCCGAACTCGCCCAGCTCGACATCAGCGACCACGCCCGCCGCCTGATCCGCACCGCCTGGTTCCTCGGCGCACGCAAGGACCTCGAAGACCTCCGCCTGCGCGCCTGGGCTCACATGCTCGGCTTCCGCGGCCACTTCTCCACCAAGTCCCGCCGCTACTCCACCACCCTCGGCGCCCTCCGCGACGCCCGCGCCGAGTGGCGCCGTGCCCAAGCCGCAGCACCCAGCGGCGCCGAGCCTGAGACGACGTACGTCCTCGCGCACTGGGTCTTCGCCGGTACCGGCCTCTCGGACACCGAAGCCTGGCTGGCCGCATCTCTCGAACCCGCCCCCGGAACGGAAGGAGAACCGACATGGACCGCCGACGGGACGAACTGATGACTGTCCCGCAGATCCTCGCCGAGCTGGGCGGAGTGTCCCGCCGAACCTTCTACCGTTGGCGCGAGCTAGGGCAGGCTCCGGAAGCGATCAAGCTGCCGAATGGTGAGCTCCGCGTTTGGCGCAGTGACTTCGACGCCTGGCTCCACGGGCTCGCGGAGGCGGCGTGAAGTCGCATGACGTGAGGGTGTGGGGCATCCGCAAGCGGCCCTACAAGACGCCGTCCTATGACGTGCGATGGAAGGTTGCCGACGCCCCGCCGTTCTCCGAGACTTTCCGGACCAAGGCACTCGCCGACAACTTCCGCGCCAAGCTTCTTCGGGCTGCGCAGAAGGGCGAGGCCTTCGACACGGACACTGGTCTGCCGGACTCGATGGCACCCGTCAAAGCGTCCCGTACCTGGTACGACTTCGCACGGGCGTACGTCGCCATGAAGTGGCCGCACGCGGCTCCGAACTCCCGCGACAGCTTGAACGAGACGATGACGCTCGTCACGACTCAGCTGCTGGGTGATCGGCCTGGGCGGCCTGCTGACGACGTCTTGCGCCGTGCGCTGCGGGGCTGGGCCTTCGTCGTCGAAGCCTCGGACGACGAAACTCCGCCGGTTGACATCGCGAATGCCCTTCGCTGGGTGGCCAAGGCCTCGCTGCCGTTGGCGATGCTTAAGAATCCGGCAGACATCCGCCGCGTCCTCGACTCGCTCAAGCTCAAGCTGTCGGGCGCTCCAGCGGCCGCAGAGACGGTACGGCGCAAGCGCGCGGTCCTCTTCAACGCCCTTGCCTACGCGGTCGAACTGGGGGAGCTCCCGGAGAACCCGGTCACGCTCGTGAAGTGGAAGCCGCCGATGGTGACCAAGGAAGTCGACCGCCGGGTCGTGGTGAACCCTCGGCAGGCACGCGAGCTCCTGGCCGCCGTCTCTTATGTCGGCGGCTACCGCAGAGCCCGTGGGCGGCGCCTGGTCGCGCTCTTCGCCTGCATGTACTTCGGTGGGCTTCGGCCGGCGGAAGCTGTGGCGCTGCGTCGTCCGGACTGCACGCTGCCGGAGACCGGGTGGGGTTCGCTGATCCTGGAGAAGACCCGTCCGACGGTGGGGAAGCGCTGGACCGGGACCGGGGAGGTTCACGACAACCGCGGGCTCAAGAATCGCCCCGCGAACGAAACCCGCATCGTCCCGATCCCGCCTCGTCTCGTCCGCATGCTCCTTGCCCACATCGAGGAGTTCGGCACTGCCACGGATGGGCGCCTGTTCGCCAACGAACGTGGGGGAGTGGTCGCCTCCACTACGTACTGGCGCGTCTGGGACGAGGCTCGGCACCTGGCGCTCACGCCGGAACAGGTGGCCTCGCCGCTGGCCGCTCGGCCCTACGACCTGAGGCACGCAGCGCTCTCCTCCTGGCTCAACGCTGGCGTCGATCCCACCGAGGTTGCGGAGCGCGCGGGCAACAGCGTCGAAGTGCTGCTGAGCCGGTACGCGAAGTGCCTCGACGGCCGCCAGGACATCGCCAACCGCCGGATCGCCGAGCTTCTCGGTGAGGACGACGGCCAGGAAGGCGAGCCCGGCGACGGGACCTGATCCCGGCACACCTCTGACACACGCACCTACGGCATGATGGCCCCTGGACTACGGTCCGGGGGCCTCGGCGTTTTCCGGGTCTGACCTGCGGATTCCTGGCCTGCGGCCAGTCCACGCATAGTCCACAGCCCCCGACATACAGCCGCCCCGAGCGGCACACGCCTGCACATACGCGAAGACCCCGTCTCAGCGAAAGCGCTGATGGCGGGGTCTTTGGGCACCTCATGCGAAGTGCCCCCGGCAGGATTCGAACCTGCGCACACGGCTCCGGAGGCCGTTGCTCTATCCCCTGAGCTACGGGGGCGTGTCGGTCGCGTTGCTCGCGGCGACGGGTAGAACACTACCAGCTCCCTCGGGGTGGTCATGAACGGGTTTCCGCTGTCGGGGGCGGTGGTGCGGGTCGCTCGTGCGGGGTGGAAGTGGGGAAAACCCGGACGCGATGGCCGACGGCGACCTACTCTCGAGTTGTGCCAGGCGCGTGGGGCCGGGTGCTTGTTGTGGACGACAACAAGGTCATCCGGCAGCTGATCAGGGTCAACCTCGAGCTGGAGGGGCTGGAGGTCGTGACCGCGGCCGACGGTGCCGAGTGTCTTGATGTCGTTCATCAGGTGCGGCCCGATGCAGTGACCCTCGACGTGGCCATGCCGCGGCTGGACGGGCTCAGGACCGCCAGTCGGCTGCGGGCCGATCCGCGCACTCGGGACGTGCCCCTCGCCATCGTCAGTGCTTGTACGCAATACGAGGTCGAGGCCGGACTCGACGTCGGCGTCGACGCCTTCCTCGCCAAGCCCTTCGAGCCGGCCGAACTTGTCGCCATGGTGCGGCAGTTGGTCGAGCGAGCCCGCAGTCGGAGTCGGGGTCAGGGAGGGCGGCAGGGCGGGGACGGTCCCGACGTCGACGCCGGTGACGGCGTCGGTCCCGGCGGACTGGACAGCGACACCCGTGAGCAGGGTGGCCTCGGACCGGGTGTCCTCGGGGCCGACAGCGCCTCAACCGCCGTCGTGGATCAGTCGGCCGTGCCGTAGACGCGGACGCCGGCCGCGTGCGAGGTCCTGTGCGTGGCCGCCCCGGACGGGCGCACTCCGCGTCCACATGCCGGACCGTCCGCCAAACCGGGTCGCATACCCACCCCCCTCCTCCCATACGCTGGTCCCCGTGACCCCCGTCGAGCTCTCCCGCACCGTGCTGCACGCCGTGCGTCGTGCTGTCGACGAGGGTGAGCTGAGCGTGACCGTGCCCGAGCGGGCCGTGGTCGCTCCGCCCGGGCCCGGAGGGTGTGGTGACTACGCCACGAACATCGCCCTTCAGCTGGCCCGTGCGGCGGGGCAGCCCCCGCGGCGCGTCGCCGAGATCCTCCGCGCGCGTCTGCTCGAACAGCACGGCGTCAGCGACGTCGCCGTCACCGGGCCCGGGTTCCTCAACCTCAGCCTGGATGGCACCGCCTCCGCCGACCTCGTCGTAGAGATCCTCAGCCGCGGGCGACGGTACGGGCACGCCGTGTCGCCCAGCGGGACACTCGTCCGGCTGCGGTGTCCGGCCGAGGTGCGTGCCGTCGTGGTCGCGGACGTCGTCGCGCGGGTGCGGCGTAGCCAGGGCCACTTCGTTCGCGTCCACCACGACGGGCCGCTCGACCCGGAGTGGACGTCCGTACTCGGTGTCGACCCCGACGACCTGTACGAGCCAAGCGGTCTCGGCGACGCCGACGACCTGTCCGAGCCAAGCCGTCTCGTCGACGTCGAGCTCGATGGCTCCGAGACCGTCCGGCCCCTGCCCGCCCCCGCCGACCCTCTTCCCCTCGGCCGGGACGCCGCTCGCTGGGCCCTGTTGCACCCCGCCCTCCACGACCGCCCCCGCATCACCCGGGAGCATCTCGTCCAGCGGGAGACCAACCCCCTCTTCCGCGTCCGGTACGCCCACGCCCGCACCCGGGCCCTGCTGCGCAACGCCGCCGACCTGGGCTTTCGTCCTGAGCCCGGCCCCATTGCCCTCCCGCGCAACGCCGCCGACCCAACCATCCGGCCCGTGCCCGACCCCGCCCCCCTCCGCGAATCCACCGCCCCCACCCTGCTCGCCCTCCTCGGCGACCACCCCCGCGTCCTCGTCGCCGCCCAGGACGCCCCCGACCGTCTGGCCCGGCACCTCGTCGCCGTTGCCGATGCCACGCTGCCCCTGCTCCCCGCCGTGCTGCCGCTCGGTGAGGAGAAACCCTCGGCCGCCCACCGTGCCCGGCTCGCTCTCGCCGAAGCCGCCGGGACGGTGCTGGCCGGCGGCCTGTCCCTGCTCGGCATCGACGCACCCGAACACCTCTGAGAGCCAAGAAGAGGCACACGAATCATGAGCCGTTCCGCCCACCCCGCCGGGCCCCGTCACGCCGATGTCCTTCCCGAGGGCCACTACTCCGCCCCGCCCGCCGACCTCAACGCGCTCGACCCCAAGGTGTGGGCCGAGACCGTCACCCGCGACGAGGACGGTGTCGTCACCGTCGGCGGGATCCCCGTGACGCGGCTGGCCGAGGAGATCGGGACCCCGGCGTACGTCCTCGACGAGGCCGACTTCCGGGCTCGTGCGCGGGCCTGGCGCACCGCCTTCGGGACCGGCGCCGACGTGTTCTACGCCGGCAAGGCGTTCCTGTCCCGGGCCGTGGTGCGCTGGCTGCACGAGGAGGGGCTGAACGTCGACGTCTGCTCCGGCGGTGAGCTGGCCACCGCCCTGTCCGCCGGCATGCCGGCCGAGCGCATCGCCTTCCACGGCAACAACAAGTCCGTCGACGAGATCACCCGGGCCGTCGAGGCCGGCGTGGGCCACATCGTGCTCGACTCGTTCCAGGAGATCGTGCGCGTCGCCCACATCGCGCAGGGTCTGGGCAAGCGGCAGAAGGTGCTCATCCGCATCACCGTCGGCGTCGAGGCGCACACCCACGAGTTCATCGCGACGGCCCACGAGGACCAGAAGTTCGGCATCCCGCTGGCCGGCGGGCAGGCCGCCGAGGCCGTACGGCGGGCGCTGCAGCTCGACGGTCTGGAGCTCGTCGGCATCCACAGCCACATCGGCTCGCAGATCTTCGACATGTCCGGGTTCGAGGTCGCCGCCCACCGGGTGGTCGGGCTGCTGAAGGACATCCGCGACGAGCACGGCGTCGAACTGCCCGAGATCGACCTCGGCGGCGGGCTCGGGATCGCGTACACCAGCGACGACGACCCGCGCGAGCCGCACGAGATCGCCAAGGCGCTCACCGAGATCGTCACGCGGGAGTGCGAGTCCGCCAGGCTGCGCACGCCCCGCATCTCCGTCGAGCCGGGGCGGGCCATCGTCGGGCCGACCGCCTTCACGCTCTACGAGGTCGGCACGATCAAGCCGCTCGACGGGCTGCGCACGTACGTCTCCGTCGACGGCGGCATGTCGGACAACATCCGCACCGCGCTGTACGACGCCGAGTACAGCGTCGCCCTGGTCTCGCGCACCTCCGACGCCGAGCCGATGCTCGCCCGGGTCGTCGGCAAGCACTGCGAGAGCGGGGACATCGTGGTGAAGGACGCGTTCCTGCCGGCCGACCTGGCGCCCGGTGACCTGGTCGCGGTACCGGCCACGGGCGCCTACTGCCGGTCCATGGCCAGCAACTACAACCACGTGCTGCGGCCGCCCGTCGTCGCCGTGCGCGACGGTGAGGCCCGGGTGATCGTCCGCCGCGAGACGGAGGAGGACCTGCTGCGCCTGGACGTCGGCTGATCCCCACGGCGGCCCTACACGCTCCACGAGCCGCACGAGCCGCATGACGCGGGGTGGAAGATCTCCTGTCTTCCACCCCCGTACAAATGAAATAGACGTCTCACGATCCGGACCATGGGCAGAAAGTCCCGTTCGGTGGGTGAGACTGGTTGCACCGCAGACGGTAATGAGGAAACGAGGTCGGATGATGCGTACGCGTCCGCTGAAGGTGGCGCTGCTGGGCTGTGGAGTGGTCGGCTCAGAGGTGGCGCGCATCATGACGACGCACGCCGACGACCTCACGGCCCGGATCGGGGCCCCGGTGGAGCTGGCCGGTGTCGCCGTCCGCCGGCCCGACCGCGTACGCGAGGGCATCGACCCCGCGCTCATCACCACGGACGCCACCGCCCTGGTCAAACGCGGTGACATCGACGTGGTGGTGGAGGTGATCGGCGGCATCGAGCCGGCCCGCTCCCTCATCACCACCGCCTTCGAGCACGGCGCCTCCGTCGTCTCCGCCAACAAGGCGCTGCTCGCCCAGGACGGCGCCGCGCTGCACGCCGCCGCCGGGGAGCACGGCAAGGACCTCTACTACGAGGCCGCCGTCGCCGGCGCCATCCCGCTGATCCGGCCGCTGCGCGAGTCCCTCGCCGGCGACAAGATCAACCGGGTGATGGGCATCGTCAACGGCACGACCAACTTCATCCTCGACAAGATGGACTCGACCGGCGCCGGGTACCAGGAGGCCCTCGACGAGGCCACCGCCCTGGGGTACGCCGAGGCCGACCCGACCGCCGACGTCGAGGGTTTCGACGCCGCCGCCAAGGCCGCCATCCTCGCCGGCATCGCCTTCCACACGCGCGTGCGCCTCGACGACGTCTACCGCGAGGGCATGACCGAGGTGACCGCCGCGGACTTCGCCTCGGCGAAGGAGATGGGCTGCACCATCAAGCTGCTCGCCATCTGCGAGCGGGCCGCGGACGGGGCGTCGGTCACCGCGCGCGTGCACCCGGCGATGATTCCGCTGAGCCACCCGCTGGCCTCCGTGCGCGGCGCGTACAACGCCGTGTTCGTCGAGTCCGACGCCGCCGGGCAGCTCATGTTCTACGGCCCCGGAGCGGGCGGTGCCCCCACGGCCTCCGCCGTGCTCGGCGACCTCGTCGCCGTCTGCCGCAACCGCATCGGCGGCGCGACCGGACCGGGTGAGTCCGCGTACGCCGCCCTCCCCGTGTCCCCGATGGGCGACGTCGTCACGCGCTACCACATCAGCCTCGACGTGGCCGACAAACCGGGTGTTCTCGCCCAGGTCGCGACCGTCTTCGCCGAGCACGGAGTCTCGATCGATACGGTTCGCCAGCAGGGGAAGGACGGCGAGGCGTCCCTCGTCGTCGTCACGCACCGCGCGTCCGACGCCGCCCTCACCGGGACCGTCGAGG
Source organism: Streptomyces sp. XY006 (assembly GCF_002237655.1). Taxonomy (GTDB): domain Bacteria; phylum Actinomycetota; class Actinomycetes; order Streptomycetales; family Streptomycetaceae; genus Streptomyces; species Streptomyces levis. Next base: position 100,599 of record NZ_NOKT01000022.1, on the reverse strand, counting down.
CGCTGCGCAAGCTCGACACCGTGCGTGGTGTCGCCAGCATCATGCGGGTTGAAGGAGAGTAACCAGCAATGACCCACCAGTGGCGCGGAATCATCGAGGAGTACCGGGACCGGCTGCCGGTATCTGACAGCACGCCGGTCGTGACGCTCCGCGAGGGCGGCACGCCGCTCGTGCCCGCGCAGGTGCTCTCCGAGCGCACGGGCTGCGAGGTCCACCTCAAGGTGGAGGGCGCGAACCCCACCGGTTCCTTCAAGGACCGCGGCATGACCATGGCCATCACGCGGGCCAAGGAGGAGGGCGCGCAGGCCGTCATCTGCGCCTCCACCGGCAACACCTCGGCCTCCGCCGCCGCCTACGCCGTGCGCGCCGGGATGGTCTGCGCCGTGCTGGTGCCGCAGGGCAAGATCGCGCTCGGCAAGATGGGCCAGGCCCTGGTCCACGGCGCGAAGATCCTGCAGGTCGACGGCAACTTCGACGACTGCCTCACGCTCGCGCGCGGCCTCAGCGACAACTACCCCGTGGCGCTGGTCAACTCCGTCAACCCGGTGCGCATCGAGGGCCAGAAGACGGCCGCCTTCGAGATCGTGGACATGCTCGGCGACGCGCCCGACATCCACGTCCTGCCGGTGGGCAACGCGGGCAACATCACGGCCTATTGGAAGGGCTACACGGAGTACGCCGCCGACGGTGTCGCCACGAGGACCCCGCGCATGTGGGGCTTCCAGGCCTCCGGTTCCGCGCCCATCGTGCGCGGCGAGGTCGTCAAGGACCCCTCGACCATCGCCACCGCGATCCGCATCGGCAACCCGGCCTCGTGGCAGTACGCGCTTGCCGCGCGGGACGAGTCGGGCGGCGCCATCGACGAGGTGACGGACCGTGAGATCCTGCGCGCCTACCGGCTGTTGGCCGCGCAGGAGGGCGTCTTCGTCGAGCCGGCGTCGGCCGCGTCCGTCGCCGGTCTGCTCAAGGCCGCCGAGCAGGGCAAGGTCGACCCGGGGCAGCGCATCGTCTGCACCGTCACGGGCAACGGGCTGAAGGACCCCGACTGGGCCGTCGCCGGTGCCCCGCAGCCGGTCACCGTCCCCGTCGACGCGGCGGCCGCAGCGGAGCGCCTGGGTCTCGCCTGAGGGCGCTCGAACCGGGGCTGACGTGCGCCGACGCTCCGAGCGCCGGTGTTACGCCCGACACGTTCCGGCGTAAGACGGCGCCGTCCCGGGGAGATTCCCTACGGGGGGTGCACAGGGGGCTTACGACACGCATCGTGCGCCTCCTGTGCGCCCTATGTCGCCACAGAACCTTGTTTCGATAGGCTGTACTGAACCCGCCCGCCGCATATGCCTCCGCACGGAGCGTGGTGCCGCGCCGTCTCCGCGGCCGGGACAGCGGCCGGCCCCCACCGGCCGGCAGCGGCCCCCCGGGTTCTCGTACGCCATCGAATGTCCATCGAACGTCATTCGACAATCACGCAGCTCAAGGAGAGTCATCGAGCGATGGCCGGTCCAGCGTTCCGCGCCGCCGCCGTCCGGGTGCGCGTCCCCGCCACCAGCGCCAACCTCGGCCCGGGCTTCGACGCCCTCGGTCTCGCGCTGGGCTTGTACGACGACGTGGTCGTCCGGGTGGCCGACTCCGGGCTGCACATCGACATCGCGGGTGAGGGCAGCGAGACGCTCCCGCGCGACGAGCAGCACCTTCTCGTGCGGTCCCTGCGCACCGCCTTCGACCTGCTGGGCGGGCAGCCCCGCGGCCTGGAGATCGTCTGCGCCAACCGCATCCCGCACGGCCGGGGCCTGGGCTCCTCCTCGGCCGCCATCTGCGCCGGGATCGTCGCCGCCCGCGCCGTGACCATAGGCGCCGAGGCCCGGCTCGACGACACGGCACTGCTCGAACTCGCCACGGAGATCGAGGGCCACCCGGACAACGTCGCCGCGTGTCTGCTGGGCGGATTCACGCTGTCCTGGATGGAGGGCGGTGCCGCCCGCGCGATCAGGATGGACCCCGCCGATTCCATCGTTCCGGTGGTTTTCGTTCCCGGAAAGCCGGTACTGACCGAGACGGCGCGCGGCCTGCTCCCGCGTACCGTCCCGCACGTCGACGCCGCCACCAACGCGGGCCGGGCCGCCCTGCTCGTCGAGGCCCTGACCCGGCGCCCCGAGCTGCTGCTGCCCGCCACCGAGGACCGTCTGCACCAGGAGTACCGCGCCCCGGCCATGCCGGAGAGCGCCGCACTGGTGGAGCGGCTGCGGGGCGACGGCATCCCCGCGGTCATCTCCGGCGCCGGGCCGACGGTCATGGCGCTGGCCGACGCGGACACCGCCGACAAGGTCGAGGCCCTGGCGGGCGCGGACTGGGCCGCCAACCGGCTGAGCCTCGACGCGCACGGCGCGAGCGTGCTGCCGCTGGCGGCCGCCGGTGACATCTGACAGCGCGCGGTTGCCGGATTTCGAGAGGGGGAATGTTTGTTGGATCCGGTAGTGTTAACCTCAAGTCTGCACCCGACCCCACCATGGCGAGGTGCCTCGTGTCCCCGTCCGGGACAGACATTCTTCCGGGAGCCCCCCAAGCCGCACTGTGTTCCGTACGTCGGACCGTACGCCGTACAAGGACATTGAGCGGGGCGCAGGGCATGCTCCGGAACCGGTGCGACCACGCCACGTGACACTGACACTGGGTGCCACGGCTCAAGGAAGCGCCATCACCAGATTCCTCCGCCGCTTAGGCGGACCACCGCCCCGGCACGGTTCACACCACACGGACCGAAGCCGGACAGCACAACCGGTCGCCGAGCCAGACAGGCCGACGTCCGCTCCAGGGAAGGACCCTTCGTGAGCGACACCACCGATCTGATGGGCGCACGTGTCGAGGAGACCGCTGCCGCGCCCGCCACGGACGCCTCCGCGCCTGCCACCGGTGCCGGCTCCCGGCGGCGCCGCGGTACCGGCCTCGAGGGCATGGTGCTGGCCGAGCTGCAGCAGGTCGCATCCGGCCTTGGCATCAGGGGCACCGCGCGTATGCGCAAGAGCCAGCTGATCGAGGTCATCAAGGAGGCGCAGGCGTCCGGCGGCGCCGCTCCGGCCGCGAAGGCCGACGCCACCGCCGAGACCAAGCCCAAGCGCCGCGCCACCTCGCGGGCCCGTACGGGCGACAACGGCGACAAGGCCGAGAAGAAGGCCGACGCGAAGGAGGCCCCCGAGGCCCCCGCGGAGCAGGCCACGGCCCAGCAGCAGATCGAGATCCCCGGCCAGCCGGCGTCCGACGACGCTCCCGAGCGCCGCCGTCGCCGCGCCACCGCCGAGGCCGGATCCCCCGCTTCCGCTCCGGAGACGGTCGCCGCCGAGGCGAAGAACGAGCCCAAGGCCGAGACGCCGGCGCAGCAGTCCCAGGGCAACCAGGGCAACGACGCCAAGTCCGACGCCGACGGCGGCGAGGGCCGTCGTCGCGACCGCCGTGACCGCGACCGGGACCGGGACCGTGACCGCGGGCGGGACCGCGACCGCGACCGCCGCGGCGGCAAGGGCGACGACCAGCAGGGCGGCGCTCGTCAGGACCGCGGCCAGCAGCAGAACCAGCAGGGCGGCGGCCGTCCGGACCGCGGCCAGCAGGACGACGACGACTTCGAGGGCGGCCGGCGCGGCCGTCGCGGGCGCTACCGCGACCGCCGGGGCCGTCGTGGCCGCGACGACATCGCCTCCGAGCCGCAGATCAACGAGGACGACGTCCTGATCCCCGTCGCGGGCATCCTGGACATCCTCGACAACTACGCGTTCATCCGCACGTCGGGCTACCTGCCCGGTCCGAACGACGTGTACGTCTCCCTCGCCCAGGTCCGCAAGAACGGCCTGCGCAAGGGCGACCACATCACCGGCGCGGTCCGCCAGCCGAAGGAAGGCGAGCGGCGCGAGAAGTTCAACGCGCTGGTGCGCCTGGACTCCGTCAACGGCATGGCGCCCGAACACGGCCGCGGCCGCCCGGAGTTCAACAAGCTCACCCCGCTGTACCCGCAGGACCGCCTCCGCCTGGAGACGGACCCGGGCGTGCTCACCACTCGCATCATCGACCTCGTGTCGCCGATCGGTAAGGGCCAGCGCGGTCTGATCGTGGCCCCGCCGAAGACCGGCAAGACCATGATCATGCAGGCGATCGCCAACGCGATCACGCACAACAACCCCGAGTGCCACCTGATGGTCGTCCTCGTCGACGAGCGTCCGGAAGAGGTCACCGACATGCAGCGGTCGGTGAAGGGCGAGGTCATCTCCTCGACCTTCGACCGCCCCGCCGAGGACCACACCACGGTCGCCGAGCTCGCCATCGAGCGCGCCAAGCGCCTGGTGGAGCTGGGTCACGACGTGGTCGTCCTGCTCGACTCGATCACCCGTCTGGGCCGTGCGTACAACCTCGCCGCGCCCGCCTCCGGCCGCATCCTGTCCGGTGGTGTCGACTCGACCGCCCTGTACCCGCCGAAGCGCTTCTTCGGTGCGGCCCGCAACATCGAGGACGGCGGCTCGCTGACCATCCTCGCCACCGCCCTGGTGGACACCGGGTCCCGCATGGACGAGGTGATCTTCGAGGAGTTCAAGGGCACCGGCAACATGGAGCTCAAGCTCGACCGGAAGCTCGCCGACAAGCGCATCTTCCCGGCGGTGGACGTCGACGCGTCCGGCACCCGCAAGGAGGAGATCCTGCTCGGCAGCGAGGAGCTGGGCATCGTGTGGAAGCTGCGCCGGGTGCTGCACGCGCTCGACCAGCAGCAGGCCATCGAGCTGCTCCTCGACAAGATGAAGCAGACGAAGTCGAACGTCGAGTTCCTGATGCAGATCCAGAAGACCACCCCGGCGCCGGGCAACGGCGACTGAGGCAGGCACCGCGCACAGGGCCGTTCCCCGAGAGGGGGGCGGCCCTTTGTGGTGTCCATGTACAGGTAGGATCACGCTCTCTTCGAACCTGTGATCCCGAGGGGGGACATTCGTGGGTACATCCATGCCCGGGGGCGGCCGGCACAGACGCCGGATACGTATCGCACTGCCCGTGGCCGCGGCCGGCGTGGCCGCAGCCGTGGCCGCCGCGCTGCTGACGACGTCGGCCGGCGCGGCCACCCCGCTGCCGCAGCCCGCCGTCAAGCCCGCCGTGGCCGGCTCGCCGTCCCTCGCCGAGCTGGAGCAGCGCGTCGCCGGTGCCATGGCCGGCGACGACGTCGCAGGCAAGACGAGCAAGGCCTCGCTCAGCGCGGGCACCGTCACCGGCAGCGTCGACGCGAAGATCATCGGTGGCAGCCAGACCACCATCACCTCGGCGCCGTGGATGGCCCAGCTCCACTACTACGACGACCGGGGCACCTCCAGCACCGGCGACGACATCGGCTTCTTCTGCGGCGGCGCCGTCGTCGCGCCCACGAAGATCCTCACCGCCGCGCACTGCGTCAAGGGCTACGACTGGCACGGCAACGGCGCCATCGTCACCGGCACCTCCCAGCTCCCCTCGGCCGACGGCACCGATCTGCACGGCGGCACCGTCACCGGTGTCTGGCGGCAGTGGAGCCACCCGTCGTACAGCGCGACGACCATCGACAACGACATCGCGGTGCTCACCCTGCCCGTCCCGGTCAAGGCCACGCCGATCCGCATGACGACGTCCGGTGACACCGCCTCGTACGCGACCGGCACCAGCGCCAAGGTCTACGGCTGGGGCCGCACCAGCTCCACCAGCGACGACATCTCCGAGACGCTGAAGACGGCCACGCTGCCCATCCAGTCCGACGCGACCTGCTCCGCCGCCTACGGCGCGGACTTCGTCAAGGGCCACATGGTCTGCGCGGGCAAGCCCGCCACCGGCAGCGACACCGGCACCACCACCGCCTGCAACGGCGACTCCGGCGGCCCCCTGGTCGTCAACAACCGCATCGTCGGTGTCGTCTCCTGGGGCGTGACCGACTGCGTCGCCAAGGGCGCCTACAGCGTCTTCAGCAAGGTCAGTAGTTACGTGGGCGCCGCCTACCCGCGGCTCGACGACACCAACATCAACGGCGACCACCGGGCCGACGTGTGGGTGCGCAACGCCTCCACCAAGACCGGCTACTCCAAGAACTCCAACGGCACCTCCCTGGCCGCCCGCGAGTCCTGGGGCGACTGGAACGGCGTCAACGTCGTCCTGCAGACCGACCTCGACCGCGACGGCTACCAGGACCTGGTCTACCGGGTCAGCTCCACCGGCGACGTCTACTGGACCCACTACGTGATCTCCAGCGGCACCTGGGCCACCAAGCAGATCGCCGACAACTGGGCGAGCCGCACCCGCATCATCACCCCCGGTGACGTCACCGGCGACTACCTGCCCGACCTGCTCTCGGTCGACTCCGCCGGCGCCATGTGGATCTACCCCGGCAAGGGCAACGGCACCTTCGCCTCGCGCGTGAAGGTCGGCACCGGCTGGAACCAGTACAACTCCGTGCGCGGCAAGGGCGACTTCACCGGCGACGGCAAGACCGACCTGATCGCCCGCAGCAAGACGGGCGGCACGATCTACCTGTACAAGGGCACCGGCAAGTCCGGCACCGGGGCGTTCTCCGGCCGCATCAAGGTGCGCACCTGGAGCAGCACCACGTACAACGCCTTCGACGCGGTCGGCGACATGACCGGCGACGGCAAGGCCGACTTCCTGGCCCGCACCCCCGGCGGCACGCTCTACCTGTACGCCGGCACCGGCAAGGCGACCAGCGAGATCTTCGCCACAAGGAAGTCCGTCGCCACCGACTTCAAGCAGTACGACATCTTCGGCTGAAACAGCAGGTGAGCCGGTTCCCTCCGGCCCCACCGGCCACACACTGTGCCCACCGCCCCACGCGGTGGGCACAGTCCGTTGTGCAACCCTTTCCCGAGTTTCCCCGTCTGACCAGGCGGAGCGACGATGGTGCGAGGAAGGGTTCCGGCCGGCCACGCCTGGCACTGACGGCAGGGGGTAACCGACCGTAGACGAGCTGAGGAGCACATGGCTGCCGAGAGCACACCGGATCCGGGTATACCGGGCGAGAACGGCACCACGGGAGCGCGTCACCGCGGCAGGGGCCGCCGCCGCGCCCCCCGCAAGCGCCACAAGGGCCTGATCATCACGGCGTGGACCGCCGCCGGCATCGTCGTCCTGGGCGGCGCCGGCATGGGCTACGTGTACTTCAAGCTCAACGGCAACCTCAAGAGCGTCGACATCGACCAGGCCCTCGGCACCGACCGCCCCGAGGCGGCCGACAACGGCTCCGAGAACATCCTGGTCCTCGGCTCGGACACCCGCTCCGGCGGCAACAAGAAGCTCGGCGGCGGCACCGACGACGGCAGCGCCCGCTCCGACACGGCGATGATCGTCCACCTCTACAAGGGCCACAAGAAGGCCAGCGTGGTCTCCATCCCGCGCGACACCCTCATCGACCGGCCCGCCTGCACGGACACCCAGGGCAACGAGCACCCGGCCGCGCGCAACACGATGTTCAACTCCGCGTACTCCACCGGCGGCGCCGCCTGCGCCGTGAAGACCGTCGAGTCCATCACCGACCTGCGCATGGACCACTACCTGGAGGTCGACTTCGCCGGCTTCCAGAAGCTGATCGACGACCTCGGCGGCGTCGAGATCACCACGACCAGGAGCATCGACGACCCCGACAGCCACCTGAAGCTGAAGGCCGGCACCCACAGACTCGACGGCGAGCAGGCCCTCGGCCTGGTCCGCACCCGGCACGGCGTGGGCGACGGCTCCGACCTCGGCCGCATCCAGCTCCAGCAGGCCTTCATCAAGGCCCTGGTCGGCCAGGTCAAGGACGTCGGCGTCTTCACCAGCCCCAAGAAGCTGCTCGACCTCGCGGAGACCGCGACCAAGACGGTGACGACCGACTCCGACCTCGGCTCGGTCAACAAGCTCGCGTCCTTCGCCGGCGGCCTGCGGGGCATCAGCCCCTCGCACATGCACATGGTGACGATGCCGGTCGTCTACGACCCCGCCGACCCCAACCGCGTCCTCCTCCAGGAGAAGAAGGCCGACCAGATCTGGAAGGCCCTGGCGAACGACCAGCCGATCCCGAAGAGCGCGACGAAGGACACGGCGACCGGCGAGGCCAAGGGCGTCGTGAACGCCCCCTGAGGGAGACGTCCCCAAAGGGCGCGGGGAACTGCGCGAACGACCCCCACCGGCCCGCGGGGAATAGATCACCGCAACCCCCGGTTTTGGGGGATGGCCCCAGTCCTGGCAGACTGGTACGTCGGCTCCGGTTCACGCTCCCGCACCCCGCGGCGGCGACCCGGCGCCCTCCCGAAACCTAGGAGACACCTTGAAGCGCGACATCCACCCCGAGTACGTCGAGACGCAGGTCAGCTGCACCTGCGGCGCGTCGTTCACCACGCGCAGCACCATCGAGTCCGGCACCATCCGGGCCGACGTGTGCTCCGAGTGCCACCCGTTCTACACGGGCAAGCAGAAGATCCTCGACACCGGTGGCCGTGTGGCCCGCTTCGAGGCCCGCTTCGGCAAGGCCGCCGGCTCCAAGAAGTAGCGAGCCCCATTTCGCCGGTCCACGGCAGTGCCCCCACCGAGGGGCGCGCCGGGACCGGCGTTTTTGGTCGCCCGCCCTTCACCCCCGTCCGTACACAGGAGCCCCAAGATGTTCGAGGCCGTCGAGGAACTCGTCGCCGAGCACGCCGACCTGGAGAAGAAGCTCGCCGACCCGTCGGTCCACGCCGACCAGGCCAACGCGCGCAAGCTGAACAAGCGTTACGCCGAGCTCACCCCGATCGTCGCGACGTACCGCTCCTGGAAGCAGACGGGCGACGACATCGAGACCGCGCGCGAATTCGCCGCCGACGATCCCGATTTCGCGGCCGAGGTCAAGGAGCTGGAGAAGCAGCAGGAGGAGCTGACGGAGAAGCTGCGTCTCCTCCTCGTCCCGCGCGACCCCAGCGACGACAAGGACGTCATCCTGGAGATCAAGGCCGGCGCCGGCGGCGACGAGTCCGCGCTGTTCGCGGGCGACCTGCTGCGCATGTACCTGCGCTACGCCGAGCGCGTCGGCTGGAAGACCGAGATCATCGACGCCACCGAGTCCGAGCTGGGCGGCTACAAGGACGTCCAGGTCGCCGTGAAGACCAAGGGCGGCCAGGGCGCCACCGAGCCCGGACAGGGCGTGTGGGCCCGGCTGAAGTACGAGGGCGGCGTGCACCGCGTGCAGCGCGTGCCCGCGACCGAGTCCCAGGGCCGCATCCACACCTCCGCGGCCGGTGTGCTCGTCACGCCCGAGGCGGAGGAGGTCGACGTCGAGATCAACCCCAACGATCTGCGCATCGACGTCTACCGGTCCTCCGGTCCCGGCGGGCAGTCCGTCAACACCACCGACTCCGCCGTGCGCATCACGCACCTGCCGACCGGAGTCGTCGCCTCCTGCCAGAACGAGAAGAGCCAGCTGCAGAACAAGGAGCAGGCACTGCGTATCCTGCGCTCCAGGCTGCTCGCAGCGGCGCAGGAGGAGGCGGAGCGGGAGGCCGCCGACGCCCGCCGCAGCCAGGTCCGCACCGTCGACCGCTCCGAGAAGGTCCGCACGTACAACTTCCCGGAGAACCGCATCTCGGACCACCGCGTCGGCTTCAAGGCGTACAACCTGGACCAGGTCCTGGACGGCGACCTCGACGCGGTGATCCAGGCCTGCGTCGACGCGGACTCGGCGGCGAAGCTGGCGGCTGCGTAAGGCACGAACGAGCACACTCGGAGGACTTGCGTGAATCTGCTGCTCGCGGAGGTGGCCCAGGCCACCCAGCGGCTCGCCGACGCCGGCGTGCCCTCGCCGCGTACCGACGCGGAGGAACTCGCCGCGTTCGTGCACGGCGTCAAGCGCGGCGAGCTGCACACCGTCAAGGACTCCGACTTCGACGCCCGGTACTGGGAGGTCATCGCCCGCCGCGAGGCCCGCGAACCGCTCCAGCACATCACCGGACACGCGTACTTCCGGTACCTGGAACTCCAGGTCGGTCCGGGGGTGTTCGTGCCGCGGCCGGAGACCGAGTCCGTGGTCGGCTGGGCCATAGACGCCGTACGGGCCATGGACGTCGTCGAGCCCTGCATCGTCGACCTGTGCACCGGCTCCGGCGCCATCGCGCTCGCCCTCGCCCAGGAGGTCCCGCGCTCGCGCGTGTACGCCGTGGAGCTGTCCGAGGACGCCCTGCGGTGGACCCGCAAGAACGTGGAGGGGTCCAGGGTCGAGCTGCGCCAGGGCGACGCCCTGACGGCCTTCCCGGACCTCGACGGCCAGGTCGACCTGGTCATCTCCAACCCGCCGTACATCCCGCTCACGGAGTGGGAGTACGTCGCCCCCGAGGCGCGGGACTACGACCCGGACCTGGCCCTCTTCTCCGGTGAGGACGGCCTGGACCTCATCCGGGGACTGGAGCGGACCGCGCACCGGCTGCTGCGCCCCGGCGGCGTGGTGGTCGTGGAGCACGCCGACACCCAGGGCGGCCAGGTGCCGTGGATCTTCGCCGAGGACCGCGGCTGGACCGACGCGGCCGACCACCCGGACCTGAACAACCGCCCCCGCTTCGCCACGGCCCGCAAGGCACTGCCGTGAGCACCCGGGGCACCCCGCGGTCCGCGCGGATCCCGCTGACCACGCGGATCTCGCGGACTTCACGGACTTCATCCCAGCAGCACGTGTACGAGGAGGCCAGCTAAAGATGGCACGGCGATACGACACCAACGACGCGACCGACCGAGTGACCGGTCTGCGTGAGGCAGCGTCCGCCGTCCGCCGTGGCGAACTCGTGGTGCTGCCGACGGACACGGTGTACGGCATCGGCGCCGACGCGTTCTCCTCGGAGGCGGTCTCCGACCTGCTGCAGGCCAAGGGCCGGGGGCGCAACATGCCCACCCCCGTCCTCATCGGCTCCCCGAACACGCTGCACGGGCTCGTCACGGACTTCTCGGAGCTGGCCTGGGAGCTCGTCGACGCCTTCTGGCCGGGCGCCCTGACCCTGGTCGCCAAGCACCAGCCGTCCCTGCAGTGGGACCTCGGCGACACCCGGGGCACGGTCGCGGTGCGCATGCCGCTGCACCCCGTCGCCATCGAGCTGCTCACCGAGGTCGGTCCCATGGCCGTGTCCTCCGCCAACCTCACCGGCCACCCGGCGCCGGAGAACTGCGACGCGGCGCAGGAGATGCTCGGCGACTCCGTCTCCGTCTACCTCGACGGCGGCCCGACCCCCGGCAACGTGCCCTCGTCGATCGTCGACGTGACCCGTGAGGTGCCGCTGCTGCTGCGCGCCGGCGCGCTCTCGGCGGACGAGCTGAGGAAGGTCGTACCCGACCTCGAGGTGGCGAATTGACGGCCCCTGAGGGGCGTGGCATAGGCAACGGGGACAGCGCGGCGGAGATCACGACGACCTTCGTGGGACTTCCGCGCGACAGCTTCCGCATCCTCCACGTCAGCACCGGCAACGTGTGCCGCTCGCCCATCACCGAGCGGCTGACCCGCCATTTCGTGCAGGAGCGGCTGGGCATCCTGGGCGGCGGCCTGATCGTGGAGAGCGCGGGCACCTGGGGCCACGAGGGCGCGCCCATGGAGGCCCACGCGGAGACCGTCCTGGCCGACTTCGGCGCGGACGCCTCCGGCTTCACCGGGCGTGAGCTCCTCGACGAGCACGTGATCCGCGCCGACCTGGTGCTGACCGCCACCCGGGACCACCGCGCGCAGGTCATCTCCATGGGCCACTCGGCGGGCCTGCGGACCTTCACGCTCAAGGAGTTCACCCGCCTGGTCAAGGCCATCGACCCGGCGACCCTGCCGCCCCTGGAGGAGGGCGTGGTCGTCCGCGCCCGTGCCCTGGTCCGTGCCGCGGCGGCTCTACGCGGGTGGCTGCTGGCCCCGAACGCCGAGGCGGACGAGGTCTACGACCCGTACGGGGCGCCCCTGACGTTCTTCCGTTCCATCGGGGACGAGATACACCAGGCGCTCGACCCGGTCGTCACGGCGCTCACCGGCGTCCCCGCACGGACGTAGCGGCCGAGCGCCCCGGGGGCCCCGGGCCTACATTGGTCGTACGTCACCGTCGACGCCCGGAGCCCACCATGACGGTCACCCCTGCCATCGAGGCCGACGTCCTGCGCCGCCAGGACCCCGAGCTCGCCGACGTCCTGCTCGGCGAGCGGGAGCGGCAGGCGACGACGCTGCAGCTGATCGCGGCCGAGAACTTCACCTCCCCGGCCGTGCTGGCCGCCCTCGGCTCACCGCTGGCCAACAAGTACGCCGAGGGCTACCCGGGCGCACGCCACCACGGCGGCTGCGAGATCGTGGACATCGCCGAGCGTCTGGCCGTGGACCGCGCCAGGGCCCTGTTCGGCGCCGATCACGCCAACGTCCAGTCCCACTCGGGCTCTTCGGCCGTGCTGGCCGCCTACGCCGCCCTGCTGCGTCCCGGGGACACCGTCCTCGCCCTGGGCCTGCCGCACGGCGGCCACCTCACGCACGGCTCCCCGGCGAACTTCTCCGGCCGCTGGTTCGACTTCGTCGGCTACGGCGTGGAGGCCGAGTCCGGGCTCGTCGACCACGAGCAGGTGCGCACCCTGGCCCGCACGCGCCGGCCCAAGGCGATCGTGTGCGGCTCCATCGCCTACCCCCGCCACTTCGACTACGCGTTCTTTCGCGAGGTCGCCGACGAGGTGGGCGCCTACCTCATCGCGGACGCCGCGCACCCCATGGGTCTGGTGGCCGGGGGAGCCGCGCCCAGCCCGGTGCCGTACGCGGACATCGTCTGCGGGACCACCCACAAGGTGCTGCGGGGCCCGCGCGGCGGCCTGATCCTGTGCCGGGCGGAACTGGCCGAGCGGGTCGACCGGGCCGTGTTCCCTTTCACACAGGGCGGCGCCCAGATGCACACCATCGCCGCCAAGGCCGTCGCGTTCGGCGAGGCGGCAACACCGGCGTTCGCCGCGTACGCCCATCAGGTGGTGGCGAATGCGCGGGTGCTGGCGGCCCGGCTGGCCGCCGAGGGCCTGACCGTCACCACCGGGGGGACGGACACCCACCTGATCACCGCCGACCCGGCCCCGCTCGGCGTCGACGGGCGCACCGGCCGGGGCCGGCTCGCCGCCGCCGGCCTGGTCCTGGACTGCTGCGCCCTGCCGCACGGCGACGTCCGGGGCCTGCGGCTCGGCACGGCCGCGATCACCACGCAGGGCATGGGCGAGGCGGAGATGGCCCGGATCGCCAAGCTGCTCGCCGGGGTCCTGCGGGGTGTGACGGAGCCCTCGCGAGCCCGTGAGGAAGTGCGGGAGCTGGCCGGCGCATTTCCGCCGTATCCCCGCTGAGCCCGGGTAAGCGCACCAGGGTGCACAGCCAGGCGTGCAACCATCGTCGCTACCCGGAAGTCCCCACCCATATGCGCGCATCGCTAGGGTGTGGAGCTGAGATGGCCAGCGAGACCTGTGGGGAAGCCCGTGCGTGAATACCTGCTGACGCTCTGCATCACGGCCGCGGTGACGTATCTGCTGACAGGGCCGGTGCGGAAGTTCGCGATCGTGGCCGGGGCGATGCCGGAGATCCGGGCCCGTGACGTGCACCGGGAACCCACTCCGCGGCTCGGCGGGATCGCCATGTTCTTCGGCCTGTGCGCGGGCCTGCTGGTCGCCGACCACCTGACGAACCTCAACCAGGTCTTCGAGACGTCGAACGAACCCCGGGCGCTGCTCTCCGGGGCGGCCCTGATCTGGCTGATCGGCGTCCTGGACGACAAGTTCGAGATCGACGCCCTGATCAAGCTGGGCGGCCAGATGATCGCCGCGGGCGTGATGGTCGTGCAGGGTCTGACGATCCTGTGGCTGCCGATCCCGGGCGTCGGCTCGGTGGCGCTCACCCAGTGGCAGGGCACCCTGCTCACGGTCGCGCTGGTCGTCATCACCATCAACGCGGTCAACTTCGTCGACGGCCTGGACGGTCTCGCGGCCGGCATGGTCTGCATCGCGGCCACCGCGTTCTTCCTGTACGCCTACCGCATCTGGTACTCGTACGGCATCGAGGCGGCCGCCCCGGCCACGCTGTTCTCGGCGATCCTGATGGGCATGTGCCTGGGCTTCCTGCCGCACAACATGCACCCGGCGCGGATCTTCATGGGCGACTCGGGCTCGATGCTGATCGGCCTGGTCCTGGCCGCCGGTGCGATCTCCGTCACCGGCCAGGTCGACCCGGACGCGCTCAACCTGTACGTCGGCTCCGAGAAGGAGGCCGTGCACCAGACGGTGCCCGTCTACATCCCGCTGCTGCTGCCGCTGACGATCATCGCGGTGCCGGCCGCCGACCTGATCCTGGCGATCGTGCGCCGCACCTGGCGCGGTCAGTCGCCGTTCGCCGCCGACCGCGGGCATCTGCACCACCGGCTGCTGGAGATCGGCCACTCGCACAGCCGCGCGGTGCTGATCATGTACTTCTGGTCCGCGCTCATCGCCTTCGGAGCGCTCGCCTACTCCGTCAACTCGGCGTCCATGTGGATCGTCCTCGGCGTGGTGTTCCTCAGCGCGATCGGCCTGGTCCTGCTGCTGTTGCCGCGCTTCACGCCGCGCACCCCGCGCTGGATGGAGCGGTTCGTGCCGCCGCGCTACCGGCGCCGCGGGGCGGTCGCCGCGGTGGCGCCGGAGGCCTCGGCCCCGGCGTCCGCGGGGGAGCACCCCGTCCCGGCCGGGGCCGAGAGCCGCACCCCCGTGGCGTCCGGCGTGGCCGGTGTCAACGGGGCGACCGCCCTGGGCACCCGGTCGCACCCGGCCGACCGGCGCAAGGCGGGGACAAGGTAAGAATCTGACGAGAGCATTGCCAAGTCGTGGGGTGCTGATGGGGGTGCGAAGCGCCCCAATACCAGACATCTCGGCGGTGTTCACGCTCAGACGCGCACATTCACTCTCATGTGTGACTGTCCGCACACCTCCAGGTAAAGACTGCATCAAATAGTTTGTGATACGGTTCACGAGAACCCCCCGGATAGAGCCGAAGGACCGCAGTGCGACGGTCCAGCGGTGTGAGGTCTCCACTCAGCCCGGGACTACGCTCGTCCATGACGACACCCCTGCCCCCTGCGAAAGCGGAGTTGCCGCCATGCCGTCCAATGACGCCCGGAACCTTCTGCAGTGCGCTGTGCCCACAGCCGCTGCCGGTGTGGTCGCGGCCGCCGTCAGTGGCGTGGTGGCCGGAGGCAAGGGAGCCGTCGGCGCCGCCGTCGGCGCGCTGCTGGCCATCCTCTTCATGGGGATCGGTCTCTACGTTCTCCAGTGGACGGCAAAAACGCTCCCGCAGTTGTTCCAGGCCATGGGGCTGATGCTCTATGTCGCCCAGCTGCTGCTTCTTCTGATCTTCGTCGCCCTCTTCAAGGACACCTCTCTCTTCAACGCGAAGGCGTTCGCCATCGGGCTCGTCGTCGCGACCGTCGTGTGGATGGCTGCGCAGGCTCGTGCGCACATGAAGGCCAAGATCTTCTACATCGACCCGGACTCCGAGAAGAGCGAGAAGCCCGAGAAGACCGGGTCGTCGTCGTGACGAGTAGGGGCGCGATAAAGGGCAGTAGGAACTCCTGCTATCGTCCGGTGCCAACTGCGGCATCGCGGGCGCGGGCATCTGAGCTGACGCCTGCTCGAACGCGAGGCTCGATGCCCCCCAGCCGCCCTCACATCCGTAACACCAGTCCGGTGCCGATCCGCGGCTGCGCGCCGCGCCGACACAACGAGGTTGCCGTACCTATGCGTCACACCGAAGGAGCCCGCGGTGAGTGCTGACCAGACCCAGCTCGCCTTCGACTGGAGCTGTCGGATCATGTCCGACGGGTGTGGTTTTCCGGCACCGGGCCTGCACTCGTTCCTCTTCAAGCCGATCGCCACGGTCGGGGGGTACGAGTTCAACAAGGTGATGCTGCTCGCCATCATCACCACGATCCTCGTCATCGGCTTCTTCTGGGCGGCCTTCGGCAAGGCCAAGGTGGTGCCCGGCAAGCTGCAGATGGTCGGTGAGGCCGGATACGACTTCGTCCGCCGCGGCATCGTCTACGAGACCCTCGGCAAGAAGGAGGGCGAGAAGTACGTCCCCCTGATGGTCTCGCTGTTCTTCTTCATCTGGATCATGAACATCTGGTCCGTGATCCCGCTGGCGCAGTTCCCGGTGTCGTCGGTCATCGCCTACCCGGCGGTCCTCGCCGCGGTCGTCTACGTGACCTGGGTCTCGCTGACCTTCAAGCGGCACGGCTTCGTCGGGTTCTTCAAGAACATCACCGGCTACGACAAGTCGCTCGGCCCGGTGCTGCCGCTCGTGATGATCATCGAGTTCTTCTCGAACCTGCTCGTCCGGCCGTTCACCCACGCCGTCCGGCTGTTCGCGAACATGTTCGCCGGTCACCTGATGCTGGTCATGTTCACCGTCGCCTCCTGGTACCTGCTCAACAGCTGGATGATCCCGGCGGCCGGTATCTCCTTCGTGATGACCATGGCCATGATCGTCTTCGAGCTTTTCGTGCAGGCCGTCCAGGCGTACGTCTTCGTACTCCTCGCCTGCACGTACATCCAGGGCGCTCTGGCCGAGCACCACTGAGCCCCTCCGCCCCCGCAAATCCCAGATACGTCCGGTGGCCAACCCCCGCCGGTCCGTGAAAGAGAAGGAAGATTCAGCATGGCTGCCACTGAGACCCTCGCCGCTGTCTCCGGTTCGCTCGGCTCCATCGGCTACGGCCTCTCCGCCATCGGCCCCGGCATCGGCGTCGGCATCATCTTCGGCAACGGCACCCAGGCCCTGGCCCGTCAGCCCGAGGCCGCCGGCCTGATCCGTGCCAACCAGATCCTGGGCTTCGCCTTCTGCGAGGCGCTCGCCCTCATCGGCATCGTTATGCCGTTCGTGTTCGGTCAGTAATTTCCTGCTCACCGACACGTTTCGACGAAAGGCACTGATGTGATCGCCAACCTGGTGCAGCTGGCGGCCGAGGAAGAGCAGAACCCGCTCGTTCCTCCGGGCCCCGAGCTGCTCGTCGGCACCATCGCCTTCGCCATCGTGTTCTTCTTCTTCTGGAAGAAGCTGCTTCCGAACATCAACAAGGTTCTGGAGGAGCGCCGCGCGGCGATCGAAGGCGGTATCGAAGAGGCCGAGACCATGAAGGTCGAGGCCCAGAGCGTCCTTGAGCAGTACAAGGCACAGCTCGCCGAGGCCCGGCACGAGGCCGCGCGTCTGCGCCAGGAGGCGCAGGAGCAGGGTGCCGCCCTCATCGCCGAGATGCGGGCCGAGGGCCAGCGGCAGCGCGAGGAGATCGTCGCCGCCGGTCACGCCCAGATCGAGGCCGACCGCAAGGCCGCCGCGTCCGCGCTGCGCCAGGACGTGGGCAAGCTCGCCACCGACCTGGCCGGCAAGCTCGTCGGCGAGTCCCTCGAGGACCACGCCCGCCAGAGCCGCGTGATCGACCGCTTCCTCGACGAGCTCGAGGAGAAGGCCGAGGCCGGCCGATGAACGGAGCGAGCCGCGAGGCCCTGGCAGCCGCACGAGAGCGTCTCGACGCGCTGACGGACTCCACGTCCGTCGACGCGGGCTCGCTCGCCGACGAGCTGGCCGCCGTCACCGCGCTGCTCGACCGCGAGGTGTCGCTGCGTCGGGTCCTCACCGACCCGGCGCAGGCCGGCGAGGCCAAGGCCGAGCTGGCCCGGCGTCTGCTCGGCACCCAGGTCAGCGGCCCGGCCGCGGACCTGGTGGCCGGCATGGTGCGCTCCCGCTGGTCGCAGTCGCGCGACCTGGTGGACGCGCTGGAGGAGCTGGCCAACACCGCCGACCTCACCGCCGCGCAGCAGGCCGGCAAGCTCGACGACGTCGAGGACGAGCTGTTCCGGTTCGGCCGGATCGTCTCCGGCAGCACCGAGCTGCGTGCCGCGCTGACCGACCGCAAGGCCACGGCCTCCGCCAAGGGCGGGCTGCTGCGCAGCCTGCTGGGCGGCCGGGCCCAGCCGGCCACCGAGCGTCTGGTGACGCGCCTTGTGACCGCGCCGCGGGGACGTAGCCTGGAGGCGGGACTGGAGTCCCTGTCCAAGCTCGCCGCCGACCGGCGGGACCGCATGGTCGCCACCGTGACCTCGGCGGTGCCGCTGAGCGACCCGCAGAAGCAGCGCCTGGGTGCCGCCCTCGCGAAGCTCTACGGCCGCACGATGCACCTCAACCTGGACGTGGACCCCGAGGTCCTCGGCGGAATCCGGGTGCAGGTCGGCGACGAGGTCATCAACGGCTCCCTCGCGGACCGCATCGAGGACGCCAGCCGCCGGCTCGCCGGCTGAGCAGCAACTCAATAGGCACAACGTACTTACGACGGCCCTGGTTGGGCCGTGCAGAAGAATCCTGGGGGTCGCCCCCAGACCCCCTAAGAAACTTCGGGCCCAACAAGGAGAGCAGGGAACCCAGATGGCGGAGCTCACGATCCGGCCGGAGGAGATCCGGGACGCGCTGGAGAACTTCGTCCAGGCGTACAAGCCGGACGCGGCCTCGCGCGAGGAGGTCGGTACGGTCACCTTTGCCGGCGACGGCATCGCGAAGGTCGAGGGCCTGCCCTCGACCATGGCCAACGAGCTGCTGAAGTTCGAGGACGGCACCCTCGGCCTCGCCCTCAACCTCGAGGAGCGCGAGATCGGTGCCATCGTCCTCGGCGAGTTCAGCGGCGTCGAGGAGGGACAGCCGGTCTCCCGCACCGGTGAGGTTCTCTCCGTCGCGGTGGGCGAGGGCTACCTCGGCCGCGTGGTGGACCCCCTCGGCAACCCGATCGACGGCCTCGGCGAGATCGCGACCGAAGACCGTCGCGCCCTGGAGCTGCAGGCCCCGGGCGTCATGGTCCGCAAGTCGGTGCACGAGCCGATGGAGACGGGCTACAAGGCCGTCGACGCGATGACCCCGATCGGCCGCGGCCAGCGCCAGCTGATCATCGGTGACCGCCAGACCGGCAAGACCGCCCTGGCCGTCGACACGATCATCAACCAGCGCGACAACTGGCGCACGGGCGACCCGAACAAGCAGGTCCGCTGCATCTACGTCGCCATCGGCCAGAAGGGCTCCACGATCGCCGGTGTGCGCGGCGCTCTGGAGGAGGCCGGCGCGCTGGAGTACACGACCATCGTCGCCGCCCCGGCGTCCGACCCGGCCGGCTTCAAGTACCTGGCGCCCTACACCGGTTCGGCCATCGGCCAGCACTGGATGTACCAGGGCAAGCACGTCCTGATCATCTTCGACGACCTGTCGAAGCAGGCCGACGCCTACCGCGCCGTGTCGCTGCTGCTGCGCCGCCCGCCGGGCCGTGAGGCCTACCCGGGTGACGTCTTCTACCTGCACTCCCGTCTGCTGGAGCGCTGCGCCAAGCTCTCCGACGAGATGGGCGCGGGTTCGATGACCGGTCTGCCGATCGTCGAGACCAAGGCCAACGACGTCTCGGCGTTCATCCCGACCAACGTCATCTCCATCACCGACGGCCAGTGCTTCCTGGAGTCGGACCTGTTCAACGCCGGTCAGCGCCCCGCGCTGAACGTCGGTATCTCCGTCTCCCGAGTCGGTGGTTCCGCGCAGCACAAGGCGATGAAGCAGGTCTCCGGCCGTCTGCGCGTGGACCTCGCCCAGTTCCGTGAGCTGGAGGCGTTCGCCGCCTTCGGTTCCGACCTGGACGCCGCGTCGAAGGCGCAGCTGGAGCGTGGTCAGCGCATGGTCGAGCTGCTGAAGCAGCCGCAGTACCAGCCGATGGCCACCGAGGACCAGGTCGTCTCCGTCTGGGCCGGCACCACCGGCAAGATGGACGACGTCCCCGTCGCCGACATCCGCCGCTTCGAGAAGGAGCTGCTGGACTACCTGCACCGCAAGGAGCAGGGCCTGATGACCTCCATCCGTGAGGGCGGCAAGATGTCCGACGACACCCTGCAGGCCGTCGCCGATGCCATCACGGAGTTCAAGAAGCAGTTCGAGACCTCCGACGGCAAGCTGCTCGGCGAGGACGCCCCGGCTGCCGGCAAGTGACGACGGAAGGGACCTGACTCATGGGAGCCCAGCTCCGGGTCTACAAGCGTCGCATCCGATCCGTCACCGCGACCAAGAAGATCACCAAGGCGATGGAGATGATCGCCGCCTCGCGCGTCGTCAAGGCGCAGCGCAAGGTGGCGGCCTCCACCCCGTACGCGACCGAGCTCACCCGGGCGGTCACGGCGGTCGCCACCGGTAGCAACACCAAGCACCCGCTGACGACCGAGCCGGAGAACCCGACCCGCGCCGCGGTCCTGCTCCTCACGAGCGACCGCGGTCTGGCCGGCGCCTTCAACTCCAACGCCATCAAGGCCGCGGAGAAGCTCACGGCGAAGCTGGAGGCCGAGGGCAAGGAGGTCGTCAACTTCATCGTCGGCCGCCGTGGTGTCGCCCACTACAACTTCCGCGAGCGCAAGATCGCGGAGTCGTTCACGGGCTTCACCGACGACCCGTCGTACGCGGACGCCAAGAAGGTCGCGGCACCGCTGATCGAGGCCATCGAGACGGAGACGGCCGAGGGCGGCGTGGACGAGCTCCACATCGTCTACACCGAGTTCGTGTCGATGATGACGCAGACGGCGATCGAGGCGCGGCTGCTGCCGCTCAGCCTCGAAGAGGTCGAGGCGGAGGCCAAGCCCAAGGGCGAGATCCTCCCGCTGTTCGACTTCGAGCCCTCGGCGGAGGACGTCCTGGACGCCCTGCTGCCGCGTTACGTGGAGAGCCGCATCTACAACGCGCTGCTCCAGTCGGCCGCCTCCAAGCACGCCGCCACGCGGCGCGCGATGAAGTCGGCCACCGACAACGCCGGCGAGCTCATCGAGACGCTCACCCGGCTTGCCAACCAGGCCCGCCAGGCCGAAATCACCCAGGAAATCAGCGAGATCGTCGGTGGCGCCAGTGCCCTGGCCGACGCGACCGCGGGGAGTGACTGACAAATGACCACCACTGTTGAGCCGACCGCTCCTGCTGGCGTGGCCACTGGCCGCGTCGCGCGGGTCATCGGCCCGGTCGTCGACGTGGAGTTCCCCGTCGACGCGATGCCGGAGATCTACAACGCCCTGCACGTCGAGGTCGCCGACCCGGCGCTCGCGGGCGAGAAGAAGACGCTGACCCTGGAGGTCGCGCAGCACCTGGGCGACGGCCTGGTCCGCGCGATCTCGATGCAGCCCACCGACGGCCTGGTCCGCCAGGCCCCGGTGACCGACACCGGCGCGGGTATCTCCGTCCCCGTCGGCGACTTCACCAAGGGCAAGGTGTTCAACACCCTCGGTGAGGTGCTGAACAGCGACGAGGTCCACACGGGCGAGCGCTGGCCCATCCACCGCAAGGCCCCCGCGTTCGACCAGCTCGAGTCGAAGACCGAGATGTTCGAGACGGGCCTGAAGGTCGTCGACCTGCTCACCCCGTACGTCAAGGGCGGCAAGATCGGTCTGTTCGGTGGCGCCGGTGTCGGCAAGACCGTGCTGATCCAGGAAATGATCATGCGTGTCGCCAACCTCCACGAGGGCGTCTCCGTCTTCGCGGGCGTCGGCGAGCGCACCCGGGAGGGCAACGACCTCATCGCGGAGATGGAAGAGTCCGGCGTTCTGGACAAGACCGCCCTGGTCTTCGGCCAGATGGACGAGCCCCCGGGCACCCGTCTGCGCGTGGCCCTGGCCGGCCTGACGATGGCGGAGTACTTCCGTGACGTCCAGAAGCAGGACGTGCTGTTCTTCATCGACAACATCTTCCGCTTCACCCAGGCCGGTTCCGAGGTGTCGACCCTGCTCGGCCGTATGCCCTCCGCGGTGGGCTACCAGCCGAACCTGGCCGACGAGATGGGCATCCTCCAGGAGCGCATCACCTCGACCCGTGGTCACTCGATCACCTCGATGCAGGCGATCTACGTCCCCGCGGACGACCTGACCGACCCGGCCCCGGCCACCACCTTCGCCCACCTCGACGCGACGACGGTGCTGTCCCGTCCGATCTCCGAGAAGGGCATCTACCCGGCCGTGGACCCGCTGGACTCGACGTCCCGCATCCTCGACCCGCGGTACATCTCGGCGGACCACTACAACGCCGCGATGCGCGTGAAGAACATCCTGCAGAAGTACAAGGACCTGCAGGACATCATCGCGATCCTCGGTATCGACGAGCTCGGCGAGGAGGACAAGCTCGTCGTCCACCGTGCCCGTCGCGTGGAGCGCTTCCTGTCCCAGAACACCCACGCCGCCAAGCAGTTCACCGGCGTGGACGGTTCGGACGTGCCGCTGGACGAGTCGATCGCCGCGTTCAACGCGATCTGCGACGGCGAGTACGACCACTTCCCGGAGCAGGCGTTCTTCATGTGCGGTGGTCTCGAGGACCTGAAGAAGAACGCGAAGGAGCTCGGCGTCTCCTGAGCCTCGTGCTCATCGTGAGCCTCGTGCTCACGGCGGAGGGGGCGGGGAACGTCCCGCCCCCTTCGTCACGCCCCTTAGACTTGTAACCAACACCCGGCACTCCCGCCGGGTGGTGACCCGAGGAGCCACCTTGGCTGCTGAGCTGCACGTCGCGCTGGTCGCGGCCGACCGTGAGGTCTGGTCCGGCCAGGCCACCCTGGTCGTCGCGCGCACCACGTCCGGCGACATCGGCGTCATGCCCGGTCACCAGCCGCTGCTCGGTGTGCTGGAGTCGGGCCCGGTGACCATCCGCACGAGCGACGGCGGGACGGTCGTCGCCGCGGTGCACGGCGGTTTCATCTCGTTCGCCGACGACAAGCTCTCGCTGCTGGCGGAAGTCGCCGAGCTGTCGGACGAGATCGACGTCCAGCGCGCGGAGCGGGAGCTGGAGCGCGCGAAGGCGGAGGACGACGCGGAGGCCCAGCGCCGCGCGGACGTCCGTCTGCGGGCTGCGACGGCGGCGCGCTGACACTGCCCGCCGTGTGAAGTCGTCACTCAGCCGCGGCTGGGTACCGGAGAGATCCGGACCCGGCCGCGGCTGAGGTGGATGTGGGTGTTTTTTACGTTCCGTTACCTAGGAGACGAGGAGGTCGGTGTCGATGGTCCTCGCTCTGACTGTGTGCGGAATCGTGGTGGCCCTCGTGGTGGTGGGCCTGTTCGTCTTCGGGCTGCGCCGCCGGCTGATCCAGCGTTCGGGCGGCACGTTCGACGCCAGCCTGCGCTGGGACGTCCCCGAGCAGGGCGACGCGAACGGCAAGGGCTGGGCGTACGGGGTGGCCCGGTACAACGGCGACCGCGTCGAGTGGTTCCGTGTCTTCTCGTACTCGCCGCGTCCGCGCCGTGTTCTGGAGCGGTCCGCGATCGAGGTGGCCGGCCGCCGGGTCCCGGAGGGCGAGGAGGAGCTGGCGCTCCTCTCCGACCATGTGATCCTGGCCTGTCTGCACCGGGGCACGCGCCTGGAGCTCGCCATGAGCGAAGACGCGCTGACCGGTTTCCTCGCGTGGCTTGAGGCAGCCCCGCCCGGACAGCGGGTGAACGTGGCGTAGCCACGTTCACCCGCTGGGTGGGGGTCCCCCCAGACGAAGTCTGGGGGAGCGTCAATGTCGCTTAGGGCCTTTGGCCCTTAGAACCTTTCTTTGAAGCGGTCTACTTCAGGCCGCTGTCGATGGCGGCCGCCAGTTCTCCGTTCGCGGTGTCGCCGCTGAACTCCCAGAAGAACGCGCCGCCGAGGCCCTGGTTCTTGGCCCAGGTCATCTTGCCCGCGATGGTCGCCGGGGTGTCGTAGGACCACCAGTTGCTGCCGCAGTGGGCGTACGCCGTGCCGCCGATGGTGCCGGTGGCGGGGCAGGAGCTCTTGAGGATCTTGTAGTCCTCGATGCCCGCCTCGTAGGTGCCGGGCGCGGGGCCGGTCGCGGTGCCGCCGGGGGCGGCCTGGGTGACACCGGTCCAGCCGCGGCCGTAGAAGCCGATGCCGAGCAGGAGCTTGCTCGCCGGAACGCCCTTGGCCTTGAGCTTGGCGATGGCGGCCGCGGAGTTGAAGCCGTCCTTCGGGATGCCGCTGTACGAGGTCAGCGGGGAGTGCGGGGCCGTCGGACCGGTCTTGTCCCAGGCGCCGAAGTAGTCGTACGTCATCACGTTGTACCAGTCGAGGTACTGCGCGGCGCCGCCGTAGTCGGCCGCGTCGATCTTGCCGCCGGAGGAGCCGTCCGCGGTGATGGCGGCCGTGATCAGGTAGTTCTGGCCGAACTCGTTGCGCAGGGCCTGGGAGAGGTTCTTGAAGGCCGCCGGACCGGACGTGTCGCAGGTCAGACCGCAGGCGTTCGGGTACTCCCAGTCGATGTCGATGCCGTCGAAGACGTCGGCCCAGCGCGGGTCCTCCACGACGGCCTTGCAGGACTTGGCGAACGCGGCCGCGTTCTGTGCCGCCTGGCCGAAGCCGCCGGAGTAGGTCCAGCCGCCGAAGGAGTACAGCACCTTGATGTGCGGGTACTTGGCCTTCAGCTGGCGCAGCTGGTTGAAGTTGCCGCGCAGCGGCTGGTCCCAGGTGTCGGCGGTGCCGCTGACGGACTGGTCGGCCGTGTAGGCCTTGTCGTAGGCGGCGTAGGTGTCGTCGACGGTGCACTGACCGTTCTTGACGTTGCCGAACGCGTAGTTGATGTGGGTGATCTTCGACGCGGTGCCCGACGTCACCAGGTTCTTGACGTGGTAGTTGCGGCCGTAGACGCCCCACTCGGTGAAGTAGCCGAGCTTGACCTTGTCGCCGGTGGGCGGGGGCTCGGTGGTGCCGCCGGTGGTGCGGACGCGGACGGAGCCGCTGACCGGGCCGGTCTGGTCGGCGGTGTCCCGCGCCTGCACGGCGTAGGAGTAGTCCGTGCCCTTGGTCAGGCCGGTGTCCGTGTACGAGGTCGTCGTCACGGTGGCGACCTTGGCGCCGTCGCGCAGGACGTCGTAGTTCTTGACGCCCTTGTCGTCGGTGGCGGCGGACCAGGTCAGCTTCACCGAGGTGTCGGTGATGCCGGACGCGGTCGGGGTGCCGGGGGCGCTCGGCGCGCTGTCGCCGGGCTCGGTGGTGCCGCCGTCACAGCTGCCGCCGTTGAGCTTGCAGTTGGCGGGGGAGCCGGAGCCGGAACCGTTGAAACCGAAGGTGACGGAGGCCCCGGGGGCGAGGGTGCCGTTCCAGGACTTGTTCTTCGCGGTCCAGTGGGTGCCGGAGGAGGTGACGTCGGCGTCCCAGGCGGAGGTGACGGAGGTACCGGAGGGGAAGTCCCACTCGACGGTCCAGGAGCTGAGGGTCGTGGTGCCCGTGTTCTTGACCGTCCACTTGCCCTCGAAGCCGGAGCCCCAGTCCTGGGTCTTGGCGTAGGTCGCGGTGGCGGACGCCGCTGCCTGGGCCGGGCTCGCCAGGCCGACGAGGCCGGCGAAGGGGAGCAACAGGGTCGCGAACCCTGCCGCGGCTCTGTGTCTGAAGCGCATGCTGCGCCTCCTTGATGGAGTTGTGGGGGGCGTGACTGAGCCTCACGCCACACATGGTGCGGTGAGAATAGAAAGGTCTGGACCACCGGTCAATAGGTCTGGACCACCGTGACCCGGTGTGATCCGCGCCGGATCAGATCCCCAACTCCTGCGCGAGCACCGCCGCTTGCACCCGGCTGCGCAGCTCCAGCTTGGCCAGCAGGCGGCTGACGTGCGTCTTCACCGTCGCCTCCGCCATGTCGAGCCGCTCGGCGATGCCCGCGTTCGACAGGCCCTCGCCCAGACAGGACAGCACCTCGCGCTCACGGCGCGTCAGCCGATCCAGCACCGCCGGATCGGCCGCGGGCTCCCGGGCGGGCTTCGCGGCGAACTCCGCGATCAGCCGACGGGTGACGGCCGGGGCGATCAGGCCCTCGCCGCGCGCCACCGTCCGTACCGCCTCCAGCAGGTCCCGCGCCTCGGTGTTCTTCAGCAGGAACCCGGACGCGCCCGCGCGCAGCGCCCCGAACACGTACGCGTCGAGGTCGAAGGTGGTCAGCACCAGCACGTCCGCGAGCCCTTCCGCCACGACCTGCCGAGTGGCCGACACCCCGTCCAGACGCGGCATCTGAACGTCCATCAGCACCAGGTCGGGCCGCAGCTCGCGGGCCAGCGCCACCGCCTGCTCGCCGTCCGCCGCCTCGCCGACGACCTCGATGTCGGGCGCGCTGCGCAGGATCAGGACCAGGCCCGCGCGGACGGCCGACTGGTCCTCGGCGACCAGGACGCGGATCATGCGGTGTCTCCTTCGACGGTGTCGCTGACGGGCAGGGTGGCGCGGACGGCCCAGATCTTGCCGTCCGGCGAGTCCTCGGGACCGGCCTCGAAGGTGCCGTCCAGCAGCGCGGCGCGCTCGCGCATGCCGACCAGTCCGGCACCCGAGCCGGGGGCCGTGGGCCCGTCGCGGTCGCCGTAAGGGCTGGTCACCGCCACCCGCAGAACGCCGTCGCACCGGGCGAGGGACACGGCGACCCGGCCGGCGCCGGCGTGCTTGAGGGCGTTGGTGAGCGACTCCTGGACGATGCGGTAGGCGGCGAGCTCCACCGGCGCCGGCACCGGGCCCCGCGCCGCGTCCAAGGCGGCGTCGAGGGTGACGTCGAGACCGTTGGTGCGCGCGTTGTCCACCAGGGCGCCGAGGCCGTCGAGGGTGGGGGCGGCGACCGGCTCGGTGTCGCCGCTGGAGTCGCGCAGGATCCCGATGAGCCGCCGCATCTCCGCGAGCCCCTCGACGCTGTTCTCGCGGATCACCACCAGCGCCTCCTGCGAGGTCCTGGGGTCCTGGAGGGAGAGGGCGGCCGTGGAGTGGATGGCGATCGCGGAGAGGTGGTTGGCGACCATGTCGTGCAGTTCGCGGGCCATCCGGGCGCGCTCGGCGGTGACGGCCTGCGTGCGGTCCATCTCGGCGAGCAGCGCGGTCTGCTCGGCGCGCAGCCGGGCCGCCTCGGCCGCGTCGCGGTGGTTGCGGACGATCAGGCCGGTGGCGGCGGGCCCGAAGGTGACCAGGCCGGTGAGCACGCCGATGAGCAGCGCCTCCGGCTCGCGCCAGATCGCGAACGGCACCACGGCCGCGGCCACCGTGAGCAGCCCCGTGATGCGCGGGATGCGGTGGGCCGAGGCGGGCGGCCCGTACAGGACGGCCGCGTACATCAGGTCGGTGTACATCAGGAGCGTGACCAGGTTGCCCTGGGTGAGCAGATCCAGCACGATCGCGGGCGTGCCGATCAGCAGGGCGACGCGCGGGGCGCCGCGGCGCAGCAGCTCGCAGCCGGCCATCACGACGAGCGGCAGCAGCAGGGGCCAGCGCCCGGGCAGCAGCACGTACGGCTCGGTGTGCGGGCGGGTGGCCAGGCCGACGCCCCACAGCAGCAGCCCGCCGAGCAGACCGCCCAGCGCGACGTGGGCGTCGAAGCGGCGGGGGCGGGGGAGTCGTACGGCCATGGCACCATCCAACACGGCCGCCGGGCCCCGCGCCTGATCCCCGCGAAGGGTCCTGGACTGCATCTTTCGATGTACCGAGGGTTCGTCAGTCGCGACGACGACTCCGGCCGCGCCGCCCGGGAGCCTGGAAGGGTGACCGAGAGGAGCGAACCGTGATCGTCGCCTTGATCGCCGCCTGTGAGATCGGCTTCTGGGTGCTGCTGGCGGCCGGACTGGCCTTCCGTTACGTGCTGCGCATGCCGCGTACGGGGCTGGCGCTGCTGCTGTGCGAGCCGCTGCTGGAGGTCGTGCTGCTGGTCGCCACCGCGCTGGATCTGAAGAACGGCGCGGAACCCGACTGGACGCACGGGCTGGCCGCGCTGTACATCGGCTACACCGTCGGCCACGGACACCGGACCGTGAAGTGGCTCGACGGGCACGCGGCCCACCGCTTCGGCGGGGCCCCGCCGCCCGCGAAGCCGCCGCGGTACGGCATGGCCCGGGCCCGGCACGAGGGCAGGGTCTGGCTGGGCACGGTGCTGGGCGCCGCCGTCGCGACCGCGCTCCTGCAGCTCGCCATCTGGTACGTGGACGACCCGAGCCGCGTGACCTCCCTGGAGAGCTGGCGCCATGTGGCCTGGCGTGCGGCCGGGATCCACGGGCTGGTCGCGCTGAGTTATCTCATCTGGCCGCGGAAGGCCCCCGCGGGCGCGCCGGAGGCGGTCACCGACCCGAAGGAGAGGCTCCACCGATGAGCAAGGCCAAGCAGTACGCGGCAGAAGGTGTCATCACGTTCCTGATCGGCCTGGCGCTGTGGCGGTTCACCGGCGACGTGGACGTCCCCGTCGTCACCCTGACCAAGGCGGGCGTCGTGCTGATGGTCGTCGGCGGAGTCCTCTCCGCCAACGGCCTCTGGCACGCCGCGCGAGGCAGAACCTGACGCTCCCCACCCGGCACCCACGACACGTCCGCCCGGGGTGTCAGCGTTCGCCGCCCGGCACCCACAGCACGTCCCCGGCCTCCTTGTTCGCCGTCCTCGCCAGGATGAACAGGAGGTCGGAGAGGCGGTTGAGGTAGGTGGCCGTCAGGGGGTTCATCGTGTCGGCGTGGGCCTCCAGGGCCGCCCAGGTCGAGCGTTCCGCGCGGCGGACCACCGTGCAGGCCTGGTGCAGCAGGGCCGCGCCCGCCGTACCGCCCGGGAGGATGAAGGAGCGGAGCTTGTCCAGCCGCTCGTTGAAGCGGTCGCAGTCCGCCTCCAGCCGGTCGATGTAGAACTGCTCGACCCGCAGCGGCGGGAACTCCGGGTTCTCCACCACCGGCGTCGACAGGTCCGCACCCACGTCGAACAGGTCGTTCTGCACGCGGGTGAGGACCTTGACGACTTCCTCGTCGAGGCCGCCCAGCGCGATCGCCGTGCCGATCACGGCGTTCGCCTCGTTGGCGTCGGCGTACGCCGAGATCCGCAGGTCCGTTTTGGCGACCCGGCTCATGTCGCCGAGGGCGGTCGTGCCCTGGTCACCGGTCCTGGTGTAGATGCGCGTCAGATTGACCATGCGGCCAGCGTAGTTACGCTCCGGCCGATCGGAACACGCGTGTGCCCACCGTCACGGCCAGCGCGGCGAGACCGAGGGCCACCAGCACGCCGTACAGCATGTCGGCCGTGGCGTAGCTGCCGACGTAGGCGTCCCGCACCGCGTCCACCAGGTAGCGGAACGGCATGAGGTGCGACAGAAAGTCCAGCCACGCCGGGCCCAGGGACATCGGCAGCATCAGGCCGGACAGCAGCATCGACGGCATCGTGAGCGCGTTGACCGTGGGGCCGAAGCCCTGCGGGGTGCTCAGTTTCATCGCCAGCGCGTACGACAGCGCGGACAGCGACACGGTGAGCAGCGCGACGAAGCCGAAGCCGATCAGCACGCCGGCGAGCGGCGCCCGCAGGCCCATCGCCACCGCCGCCAGCACCAGCAGCACCGCCTGGAAGACGAAGACCGTCGCCTCCCGCAGCACCCGGCCGAGCAGCAGGGCCAGCCGGCTGACCGGGGTGACCCGCATCCGCTCGACCACCCCCTGCCCCTTCTCCATGATGATCGTGAAACCGGCGAAGGACGCCCCGAACAGCCCCAGTTGGAGCAGCAGCCCGGGGACCAGCACCTGCCAGGAGCTGCTCCGCTCGCCGAGCGGCAGACCGGTCAGCAGCGGGCCGAAGAACAGCAGGTACAGCAGCGGCATCAGCACGCCGAACAGCAGCGCGAAGCGCGAGCGCAGGGACTGGCGGAGATAGCGGCCGTAGACGAGGGCCGTGTCGTGGAGCAGCATCGGGGACTTCCTGTACGGAGACGGGGACGGCCTATACGGCCACGGGGGCGGCGTCGGCCGGGGTGGCGCTGCGGCCGGTGATGGCGAGGAACGTGTCCTGGAGCGAGGCGTCGAGCGAGCCGCCGTAGCGCAGCTTCAGCGCGCTCGGGGTGCCCTCGGCGACCACCACGCCCCCGTCGACGATCACCAGCCGGTCGGAGAGCGCGTCGGCCTCGTCGAGGTAGTGGGTGGTCAGGAAGACGGTCGTGCCGTGCTCGTCGCGCAGCCGCCGCACCAGGTCCCACAGGTCGGCGCGGCTGCCCGGGTCGAGCCCGGTCGTCGGCTCGTCCAGGAACAGCACCTTCGGGCGGTGGGTGAGCGCCATCGCGATGTCCAGCCGCCGCCGCTGCCCGCCGGAGAGCGCGCCGCACTTGCGGTCGAGCAGCTCGGCCAGGCCCAGCTCGCGGGCCAGCTCCTCGGCGCGCTCGGCGGCCCGCGCCCTGGTCAGCCGGTACAGACGCCCCTGCGTGACCAGCTCCTCGCGCACGCTGATCTGCGGGTCGACCCCGCCGGACTGTGCCACGTAGCCACAGGCCCGCCGCACCCCGGCCGGGTCGGCCGCCAGGTCGTGGCCCGCGACGGTGGCGGCGCCGCCGGTCGGCTCCAGCAGGGTCGTCAGCATCCGCAGGGTCGTCGTCTTGCCGGCGCCGTTCGGGCCGAGGAAGCCGAGGATCTCGCCCTCGCGGACGGTCAGGTCGATGCCGCGCACGGCCTGGACGGGGCCGTGCTTGGTCCGGAAGGTACGGGCCAGGCCGGCCGTACTGATGATTGCCATGCCGCCCAGAAAAACAGAGTCCCTTAAATTTTGCAATGGCCCCAAAATTTGGTAGGCCCCCGGGGAACGCTAGGATTCGGACATGGCTGAGGGGCTCAGGGAACGGAAGAAGCGCGAGACCAGGCAGCGCATCTCCGACATCGCCACCGGGCTGTTCCTGGAGCACGGCTTCGTGACCGTGACCATGGCGGACGTGGCGGAGGCGGCCGACGTCTCGGTGAACACCGTCTACAACTACTTCCCGGCCAAGGAGGACCTCTTCTTCGACCGCTCCGAGGGGGTCGTCGACCGGCTCTCCCGCTGGGTGCGCGCCCGGGACCCGGGGGAGTCGGCGGCCCGGGCGGTGCTGCGCGAGCTGCGCGCCGAGCTCGAGGCCGTCTCACCCCGGATGGGCCTCATCGAGGGCTACGACCGCTTCATGCGCTGCATCGACGAGGCGCCGCCGCTGCGCTCCCGGCTGTGGCGCATCCAGCAGGAGGTCCAGGAGAACCTGGAGGCGGCCCTCCGCGAGGAGACCCGCGCCACGGCCGGCGACCCGCTGCCGGGGCTGATCGCGGGTCAGATCTGCTGGGTCCACGGCACCCTCTTCGTCTCGATCGGCCGCGAGATGGCCCGGGGGCGCAATCCGGGCGAAGTGTCCCGGGAGATGCTCGGGCTCCTCGACGACATCGAGGGCCTGTTGAGCGAGCAGGTGCTCAACTACGCCGTCCGTGGCGTGGAATGACCCCTGCCGGTGTGATGTCCGTCATGTGAGACGTGACGCGCATTACTTACTGGTCACACGGGCCCTCACGGGCGCTAGTGTCCGCCGGAGAGGCAGACATAAGCAGCGCGTCAGGGGAGTCGCACAGTGGCACGGAAGCTCGCCGTCATCGGAGCCGGCCTCATGGGATCCGGCATCGCCCAGGTCTCCGCACAGGCGGGCTGGGACGTCGTCCTGCGCGACGTCACCGACGAGGCGCTGAAGCGGGGCACCGACGGCATCAAGGCGTCGTACGACAAGTTCGTCGCCAAGGGCAAGCTGGAGGCGCACGACGCCGACGCCGCCCTCGGCCGCATCACCGCGACCACCGACCTGGACGCCGCGGCCGACGCGGACGTGGTCGTCGAGGCCGTCTTCGAGAAGCTCGAGGTCAAGCACGAGATCTTCCGCGCGCTCGACAAGATCGTGAAGGACGAGGCGATCCTCGCCTCCAACACCTCCGCCATCCCGATCACCAAGATCGCGGCCGCGACGGAGCGTCCCGAGCGGGTCGTCGGCACGCACTTCTTCTCGCCGGTGCCGATGATGCAGCTGTGCGAACTCGTCCGCGGCTACAAGACCAGCGACGAAACCCTCGCCACGGCCCGGGAGTTCGCCGAGTCGGTCGGCAAGACCTGCATCGTCGTCAACCGCGACGTGGCCGGCTTCGTGACGACCCGTCTCATCTGCGCCCTGGTCGTCGAGGCCGCCAAGCTGCACGAGTCGGGCGTGGCGAGCGCCGAGGACATCGACCTCGCCTGCAAGCTCGGCTTCGGCCACGCGATGGGCCCGCTGGCGACGGCGGACCTGACGGGCGTCGACATCCTGCTGCACGCCACGAGCAACATCTACACCGAGTCCCAGGACGAGAAGTTCGCGGCTCCCGAGTCGATGCGCCGGATGGTTGACGCCGGTGACATCGGACGCAAGAGCGGGCAGGGCTTCTACAAGCACTGAAACCGCACATGCCCCGGTGCCATCACACCCCGGGGTGAATTCGGTATCGGTTCGCTTACAAGAAGCAACCTCTGGCTCCTCCACACAGTCAGAGGTTGCATCACCCAAAACCAGAACGCGGAGCACGATTCGCACGCACGGGGAGCGCATATGCACATCAGGGGCGACCACGCCGAGCTGGTCGTCGGGGGCCGCCTCGACGTCCGGAGCGCGGCGGACGCCCGTACGGTCCTGCACTCGGCCGTCGACGACGGAGTCGGCGACCTCGTGCTCGACCTGTCCGAACTGGACTCCTGGGACGCCACCGGCCTGGGCGTGATCATGGGCGCCCACCGGCGGGCCGGCCGCTGCGGCCGGCGCCTGGTGCTGCGCGGTGTACCGCCGCAGATGCAGCGCCTGCTCGTGGCCACACGCCTGCACCGGATCCTGGCGATCGAGGGCGGCATCGGGGTGGAGACACTGCCCCGCGTGTGACCCCGCGTACGGGTGTGAACCGGGCGACCGGGGAGACCCGGACGGACGTCGTCGAACCGTGCGACGCGCACAATCCTCACGAGACCGTGACGTTATGGACGGCGCGGTACCCCGGACTGTCGTAGATACTGTGCGAAGGTTTAGGGTTCGGCTGCCCGCTGCCTTGACACCCTTCAAGCGGGCCCGGACCAGAAGCGACAGCGCGGTGTGCAGCAAGGCCGGGAGGGGCTTTCACAGCACACACCCGCTTTTGGGGGGCTTGACCTATGGACCCGAACACCCGGGGACCCGAGGAGTACGGCCACGAAGGCGACGGCCAGGGGCCGCGCCAGCGCCCGCCCCGGGAATCCCTCGCACCCGACTTCGGACAGCACGCGCCCGCGCTCGCCCGCACGGTGCAGCTCGTCTCCGGCGACTTCCTGCTGACGGTCAACCCCGTCGACGGCAGCGAGATAGAAGTCTGCCCGCCCGCCGAACGGCCCGCCCGGCCCGTGAAGCTCACCACGGCCGAGCGTGCCGAGGCCGAGCGCGCGGCCCGGCCGCCCGTCCCGCCCGGGCCCGCGCAGCCGGCCCTGCCGCTGCTGGCCCGCCAGGACGAACGCGAGCAACTGGTGCGCCTGCTCGCCCGTGGCCGCTCCGTCCGCCTCACCGGCCCGGGCGGCTCCGGCCGCACCCGGCTGCTCGACCTCGTCGCCGAGGACTGCGCGGACCTCGCCCCCGACGGGGTGGTCCGCCTCAACGGCTTCGGCCGCACCTCGGGCGATCTGCTCCACGACCTGTTCTACGCGGTGTACAACGCCCCCCTGCACCGCCCGGACCGGGACGAACTGCTCACCCATCTCCGGGAGATCGGCGCCGTCGTCGTCCTCGACGACCTGCAGTTCGGCGGCGCCGCCCTCGACGAGCTGCTGGACGCCACCCCCGAGTGCGCCTTCCTGCTGAGCGCCACCCCGGACGTGCCCGCCCCGTCCGCCGAGTCCGCCGTGGAGGAGGTCACCCTCGGCGGCCTGGAGCGCGCCGACGGACTCGACCTGCTGGAGCACGCCGTCGGCCGGCCCCTCACCGAGGAGGAGTCCAACTGGGCGGGCGACCTCTGGTTCGAGTCCGAGGGCCTGCCGCTGCGCTTCGTCCAGGCCGGTGCCCTGCTGCGGCAGCGCGACCGGCTGCGCGCCGGCGCCGGGGCCGTCGACGAGTTCGGCGTCTTCGAGGACGCCCCTCCGGCCGACGCCGCCGAGACCTACGACCTGGGCGACGACGTCCCGCTGCCCGCGCTCGGCGAGGCCGCCGCGCCCGCGCCGCTGCTCGCCTCGCGGCTGAGCGCCTCGGCGCGGGCCACCCTGCGGTTCGCCGTCGCCCTCGACGGCGAGATCCCGCACCAGGCGCATCTGCCGGCCCTGGTCGGCGACACCCACGCGGACGCCGCGCTCGGCGAACTGGCCGCCTGCGGACTGGTCTCCGCGGTCGGCTCCCGCTACCGGCTCGCCGCCGGCGTCCCCGCGCAGCTGGAGGCCGCCGGATACGCCGACGAGGCCGAGGCCGGCGCCCGCAGCGCCGCCCAGCACTACTCCTGGTGGGCCGGGCACCCCTCGGTCACCCCCGAGCGCGTCTGCGCCGAGGCCGACGCGCTCCTCGCCGCCCTCACCGTGCTGGGGCCGCTCACCACCCCGCCCGCCGAGGGCGAGGAGAGCGCGGCCGTGCACCTGGCCCGCACCGCCGCACCCGCGTTCGCCGCCGGGCTGCACTGGAGTGCCTGGGAGCGGACCCTGCGGGCCGGCGCCGAGGCCGCCCGGCTCGCCGGCGACGTCGCCGAACAGGCCTACTTCCACCACGAGCTCGGCGTCCTCGCCCTGTGCGGGGGCTCGCTGGACCGGGCCCGCAGCGAACTGGAAACCTCCATCGGCCTGCGCGGCGCCCTGTCCGACAAGCGCGGCACCGTCGCGGGCCGGCGCGCCCTCGCCCTGGTCGCCGACCGCTCGGGCACGCCGATCGGGCTCGGGCCGACCGCGGCGGAGGAGGTGCCCGACGCCCGGTACGAGGAATCGGCCTCCCCGGCCGGCGGTGTCCCCGCGGCCTTCCCCACGCTCCAGCCCCCCACGACCCCGGCCCTGGTCACCCACCGCAGCTCGCCCGCGCCCTCGCGCAAGGCCGGGGGCGGGCTCAAGGGGCTGGCCCGGCGCAACCTCGTGGCCGCCGGCGCGGGCGCCCTGCTCGTCGCCGTGCTCGGCACGGTGGTGACGCTCGGCGCCACCTCCGACAACGAGCCGAACTCGCCGTCCGACCAGGTCGGCGTCAACCCCTCGGCCAGCCAGGGCCTGGGCGACGGCAGCCTGGGCGCCGACCCGGCGGCCAACGAGGGCGACGGCGGTCCCGGCGCGACCAGCCGGCCGACCGACCCGGGCCCGGACGGCACGCTGGGCACCTCGGACGACCCGACCCCGACCGGCTCCCCGAGCGGCTCGGCGGACCCCAGCGACTCCGCGTCGTCGTCGAAGCCGCCGTCCTCCTCCAAGCCGCCCACGACGTCCAAGCCCCCGACGACCTCCAAGCCGCCCACGACGTCCAAGCCCCCGACGACGTCCAAGCCGCCTACGTCTCAGCCGCCGACCAGCGAGCCGCCCACCTCGGAGCCGCCGACCTCCGACCCGCCGTCCTCGCCGTCCACGTCGGACTCGGCGAGCGGCCCGGCCTCCAGCGCCCCCGCCAGCACCACGGCGAGCGCACCGGAGAGCGGCGGCTCGGGGGCGCCGAGCAGCTCCCCGTCGGTGATCTGACGCCCGCACGACGAAGGGGCCGTGTCCGCTCGGCGGACGCGGCCCCTTCGTGCGCAG
This sequence comes from Streptomyces sp. XY006, assembly GCF_002237655.1. Classification (GTDB taxonomy): domain Bacteria; phylum Actinomycetota; class Actinomycetes; order Streptomycetales; family Streptomycetaceae; genus Streptomyces; species Streptomyces levis. Next base: position 65,111 of record NZ_NOKT01000022.1, on the reverse strand, counting down.
GGGGAAGCGGTCAGAAAAGGCGCAGCTTGTCGTCCTCGATGCCGCGCAGGGCGTCGTAGTCGAGGACCTGGCAGCCGATGCCCCGGTCGGTCGCGAGGACGCGCGCCTGGGGCTTGATCTCCTGGGCCGCGAAGATGCCGCGCACCGGGGCGAGATGGGGGTCGCGGTTCAGCAGCTCCAGATAGCGCGTCAGCTGCTCCACGCCGTCGATCTCACCCCGCCGCTTGATCTCCACCGCGACGGTCTTGCCGTCGGCGTCCCGGCACAGGATGTCCACCGGGCCGATGGCCGTCGGGTACTCGCGGCGGATGAGCGTGTAGCCCTCGCCGAGTGTCTCGATGCGGTCGGCGAGCAGCTCCTGAAGGTGCGCTTCCACGCCGTCCTTGATCAGGCCCGGATCGACGCCCAGTTCGTGCGAGGAGTCGTGGAGGACTTCCTCCATCGTGATGATGAGCTTCTCGCCCGCCTTGTTGACGACGGTCCAGACACCCTCATCCTCGCCGGCGCCCTCTTTCAGCGTGCAGGGCGGCGACATCCAGTTCAGGGGCTTGTAGGCCCGGTCGTCGGCGTGGATCGAGACGCTGCCGTCCGCCTTCACCAGGATCAGGCGCGGGGCCGAGGGAAGGTGGGCGGTGAGCCGCCCGGCGTAGTCCACGGAGCAGCGGGCAATGACGAGACGCATGGTCGGCAACGCTACTCGACGGGCACCTGTCCACGCGATTCGCCCTGGAAAACACGTGTTCGGTAATGGCCGATTGTGTGCATGGTGTGCTCACTGGGAGTGTCTCATCTGCGCATTTTCCTGGTGCCGCCCCCGGCCGTTGCTTACGGTATGAACGGGAGGTCGCGGTGCGTGTACGCAGCGTGTCCGGTATCGCGCTCTCCCTCATCTGTCAGGCAACCCCTGCTCCTTGGGGGTGCGAGAGGAGAACTCATGTCGCTCGACGTCTCACCGGCCCTACTCGAACAGGCCGAGCGAGGCGAGGTCGACGAAGCGGAATTCGTCGACTGCGTCCGGACCTCCCTGCCCTATGCGTGGGAGATGATCAGCTCCCTGGTGGCCCAGCTGAAGGTGGACGGCGGTGCGTTCGCCGACAACCAGACGCCTCCGCCGGACGAGCAGGCACGCGGTCAGTTGCTGCGTGCGCTTGCGAGTGACGCGATACGCGGCGCGCTGCAACGGCACTTCGGTGTGCGCCTGGCCTTCCAGAACTGCCACCGGGTGGCCGTGTTCCCGCTTGACTCCTCGGTCGACGAGTCGCTGACCCGCTTCACCTCGGTCCGCAGTCAGGTGCTGAACCAGTCGCCCGAGTTCCGGGACTGCTGACGCGGCGCCGCTTGCTTGCCGCTCCGTACGCGGGAGGTGCAGTTCTGTACCGGAGCGGCAAGCCCCCAGGAAGTCACGGCGCCCTCAGACGAGTTGGGGCAGTACCTCGGCGCCCAGCCGCCGTACGTTCTCCTCGGTCGCCGCCAGGTCGCCGGAGCCTTCGACGAGCAGGGCGAAGCGGGAGATGCCGGTCCGCTCGCTGGTCGCCGCCAGCCGGTCGGCGCACAGCCGCGGCGTACCCACCGGGTGCAGCCCGCAGAGCAGTTCGGTGTACGCCAGCGGGTCGCGCATCCGGCGCGTGCGCCCGTCGACCGTGACATGGGCCTCCAGGCCCTGCTTCAGCCAGCCCGGCATCGCCTTCATCAGCGTCTCCGCCGCGTCGACCCTCTTGTCCGCGATCTGGCAGACGCCGGCCGAGACATGGGACGCCCCGAGGACCTCCTCCGGCGACCGGCCGCACGCCCGCGCGTGCTGCCGCCACAGGGCGACCATCTCCGCCTTCTCCTCGTCCCCCACGTGCATCCCGAGCAGCATCGACAGCCCGCGCTCGGCCGCCAGCCGGACGCTCGCCGGGGACGTGCACGCGACGACGAGCTCGGGCCCCGCGGCCTCCGTGAGCGCCTCCGACGGCCGGGGCACCACCGGGACTTCGCGGAACGCGTAGCGCTCCCCGTCGGCCGCCACGGACGGCTCGCGCAGCCACCGCCGCAGGACGTCCAGGGACTCCGGGAACCCCTTCTCGTAGGCCTCCAGGCCCGCGCCGAACACCTCCAGGTCGACCCAGGGGCCCCCGCGCCCGACGCCGAGCGTGAACCGGCCGCCGCTCGTGTGGTGCAGCAGCGCCGCCTGCTCGCCGAGGGCCACGGGATGGACGGTGGGCAGCACGCTGACCGCCGTGCCGACCCGGATGCGGCTCGTGCGGCCGAGCAGAAAGGCGGCCAGGGTGACGGCGGACGGACATGTGCCGTACGGCACGAAGTGGTGTTCGGCCAGCCAGACCGTGTCGAGCCCGGACTCCTCGGCCACCTCGGCCGAGCGGACCGCGCGGTGCAGCGCCTCTCCCTCGCCCTGACCGGGGAACTGGGCTGCCAACACGAAACTTCCAACGCGCATTGCTTTCCTGCTTCCTTGGCTCCGACACGGAGCTCCCCCACAGGGCATAACCGTCTGACACGTGCCGAGGACACGGCCGGTCGGGGTAATTTGCGGATTGTCTGCAGAATGGGCGTCCCGCGCTCCGCGAGGGGCCGGGGGGAGACCGGCGGGCGGGCCCGGGGGAGAGCCCGCCTCGCCCGGGAGGGACTTGTGACGATTGGTGCCGTACGCGTACCCCGCCGGGCGCCGCGTAGGCTGGACACGGCCCGCTTCCTGTATAGCCCCGAGAGGTGTCCCGTGTCCCCGCGTCGCAACCGACCCAAGGGCGCCGGATCGTCCGGCCGGACTTCCGAGGACGACCGCGGCCGCTACGGCGGCTGGCAGTCCTCGGAGCACTGGCAGGGCGAGAACTGGAGCGTGCGGCACGTGGCCGGCGCCAGCGCGCAGGGCAAGTCCTACCGCTGTCCCGGGTGCGACCAGATGATCCCCGACGGGGTGCCGCACGTGGTGGCCTGGGCCGAGCACGCGGGCGTCGACGACAGACGGCACTGGCACAAGGCCTGCTGGAACGCGCGGGACCGCCGCACCCCGGGGGTGCAGCGGTCCCGTAACGCGCCGAGGTTCTGACCGGGCTCAGACGTCCCGCTTCTCCAGCAGCGCGAAGGCGGCGGCGAAGGCGACCGCCGTGGCGCCCAGCATGATCCACAGCGGGTCCCAGCCCGAGGGGCCGGACTGGCTGAGGGAGTTGGAGTAGAAGACGCTGAGCTGGTTCGGGATCGAGTACTCGAACAGCGCGTCACGGACGCCCTGCAGCGACTCCGAGAACATGAACAGCGCGATCACCAGCGGGGCCAGGACCGCGCCGATCATGATGGTGATGGCGCCCGCCGAGTGCCGGATGATCGAGCCGACGGCGAGCGAGAGCAGACCCAGCAGCGCGACGTAGGCCGCGATGCCGACCGTGCCCTTCAGCCACTCCCCGCCGGTGGGGGACTTGGCGCCGTCGCCCTCCAGCATCGCCACGTGCAGGAAGGCGACGAGGCAGGCGGACACCAGCGTCACCACGAACGCCACCAGGAAGAACACCACGCCCTTCGCCGCCAGCACCCGGCCGCGGCTCGGGCAGGCGACCATCGTGGTGCGGATCATGCCGGTGCCGTACTCCGACGCCGTGGTCAGCACGCCCAGCGTGATGATGCACATGCTGCCCAGCAGCAGCCCGAAGAAGCCCAGGCCCAGCGGGCTCTCGCCGTCCAGGGCCGGGTCGGACTCGGCCACCACCACGCCGGTCAGGGTGCCGATGCCGATGACGAGCAGCACGAACACACCGAGCGTCCACATCGTGGAGCGCACCGACTTGATCTTCGTCCACTCGGAGGCGATGGCGTTCCCGAGGTGCGTGCGCACGACCGGGATCGGCGAGGTGTAGCCGGACGGGAACGAGGTGCCGGGCGCCGCCTGCCAGGTGGGCGCGGCCTGCGGCATCTGGGACTGGGGGCTGCTCATCGGGCGTCCTCGGGCTTGGTCAGGTCGGAGGTCGGGGTGGCGGGGGGCTGCGAGGGCTGCGGGGGCTGGGGTGCGGGCGCCTGGCCCTGCGGGGCGCCCTGCGGGGCCGGGGGCGTCTGCGGCACGGGCTGGGCGTACGGGTTGGGGGTGCCGGGGCCGGGAGCGCCCTGGGCGGCGCCGTACGGCCCCGGGGCGCCCTGCGGCGGCATCGAGAAGGGCTGCCCGCCCTGCTGGGGCGGCGGCGGGGCGTACCAGCCCGGCTGGCCCTGGCCCGGAACCGGCATCGGCGGCTGTACGCCGGGCGGCAGCGGCTGCTGCAGGCCTTCCTTCTGGTCGATGGTCGAGCGGTAGTCGACCGCGCCCTGCGTCATCCGCATGTACGCCTCCTCCAGCGAGGCCTGGTGCGGCGACAGCTCCCACAGCCGGACGTCGGCGTCGTGCGCGATGTCGCTGATGCGGGGCAGCGGCAGGCCCGTGACGCGCAGCGCGCCGTCCTGCTCGGGCAGCACGTGCCCGCCCGCCTCGGTGAGCGCCGACGACAGCTTCTCCCGCTGCTGCGGCTCGGTGTCGGGCGTCCGCACCCGCGCGAAGTCCGCGGAGTTCGCCGAGATGAAGTCGGTGACGCTCATGTCGGCGAGCAGCTGCCCGCGCCCGATGACGATGAGGTGGTCGGCCGTCAGGGCCATCTCGCTCATCAAGTGGGAGGAGACGAAGACCGTCCGGCCCTCCGCGGCGAGCGCCTTCATCAGGTTCCGCACCCAGAGGATGCCCTCGGGGTCGAGGCCGTTGACCGGCTCGTCGAACAGCAGCACCTGCGGGTCCCCGAGCAGCGCCGCGGCGATGCCGAGCCGCTGCCCCATGCCGAGCGAGAAGCCCTTGGACCGCCGCTTGGCCACGTCCTGCAGACCGACCACCCCGAGCACCTCGTCCACCCGCCGGGCCGGGATGCCCGACAGCTGGGCCAGGGAGAGCAGGTGGTTGCGGGCGGAGCGGCCGCCGTGCACGGCCTTGGCGTCCAGCAGGGCGCCGACCTGGCGGGCGGCGTTGGGCAGCTTGCGGTAGGGGTAGCCGCCGATCGTCACCTGCCCGGCCGTCGGGTTGTCGAGCCCGAGGATCATCCGCATCGTCGTCGACTTGCCCGAACCGTTCGGCCCGAGGAAGCCCGTGACGGCGCCCGGCCGCACCTGGAAGGAAAGGTTGTACACAGCGGTCTTGTCGCCGTAGCGCTTCGTCAGGCCGACTGCTTCGATCATGCTCCGCACCCATCGCAAGGTTCAGGACAGCGGGGCACACGCCCCCGTAAGGGTTAGGAGGATATCGAGGCGCTGACGGTTCCAGCCAAGAGGAGGTAAAACGTCGGCCGAGCCCTGCCCCCTGCTAGGCGTCGCGCTTCCTCAGCAGCACGTATCCGCCGATCAGTGCCGCGAGCACCCACAGCCCCATGATCCCCAGGCCGCCCCACGGTCCGTACGGTGTGTCGTCGTCGAGGGGCGGGACCACCTGCATGATCCTGCTGCCGGCCTGGTCGGGCAGGAAGCGGCCGACCTTCTTCGTGGCGTCGACGTTCCCCAGGATGTTGGAGATCAGGAAGAAGAACGGCATCAGGATGCCCAGCGAGAGCATCGGCGAGCGCAGCATGGCGGCGACGCCCATGGAGAACATCGCGATCAGCGTCATGTAGAGCCCGCCGCCGAGCACCGCCCGCAGCACGCCCGGGTCGCCGATCTCCGCCCGGTGGTCTCCCAGCATCGCCTGCCCCAGGAAGAAGGCGGCGAAGCTGGTGACGAGCCCGACCAGCAGGGCGAGCGCGGTGGCGACGGCGATCTTGCTGAACAGGAAGGAGCCCCGCTGCGGCACGGCGGCCAGCGAGGTGCGGATCATGCCGGTGCTGTACTCGTTCGACACGACCAGCACCCCGAACACGATCATGGCGAGCTGCCCGAGACTCATCCCCGCGAAGCTGATGAACGTCGGGTCGAACTCCGCCCGGTCCTGCGCGTTCATCGAGTCGAACTCGTTCTTCGACAGGGCCGAGATCAGCATGCCGAGCGCGACCGTCACGACCACCACCAGCGACAGGGTCCACACCGTGGACGCCACCGACCGGATCTTGGTCCACTCCGACCGTACGACCTGGGGCACCGCCATGCTCAGCCCCTCTTCCAGCCGTCGCCCCACTGCTGCTGCTGTGGTGGTGGCGGTGCGGCGCTCGTCCCGCTGTGGGCGTGGTACTCCACCGACTCCGCCGTCAGCCGCATGAACGCCTCTTCCAGCGAGGCCTGTTGCGGGCTCAGCTCGTGCAGCGTGAGCCCGTGCTGCGCGGCCAGTTCGCCGACGTGCTCGGCCTTGCCGCCGTCCACCTCCAGTACGCCCTCGCCGCTCTCGACGGCGACGACGCCCGCCTGGTGCAGCACATCCAGCAGCCGCTCCCGGTGCGGGCTGCGCACCCTGACGTACGAGCGCGAGTTGCGCGCGATGAAATCGGCCATGGAGGTGTCCGCCAGCAGCCGCCCCTGCCCGATGACGACCAGGTGCTCGGCCGTCAGGGCCATCTCGCTCATCAGATGGGAGGAGACGAAGACGGTCCGGCCCTGCGCGGCCAGCGACTTCATCAGGGTGCGGATCCAGTGGATGCCCTCGGGGTCCAGGCCGTTGACCGGCTCGTCGAACATCAGGATCCGCGGGTCGCCCAGCAGCGCGGCCGCGATGCCGAGCCGCTGCCCCATGCCCATCGAGAAGCCCTTGGTCTTCTTCTTCGCGACCGCCGTCAGCCCGACCGTCTCCAGCACCTCGCCCACCCGGCGGCGCGGGATGCCGTTGCTCTGCGCGAGGCACAGCAGGTGGTTGTAGGCGCTGCGCCCGCCGTGCCAGGCCTTGGCCTCCAGCAGGGCGCCGATGTACGTCAGCGGGTCCTTGAGCTGGTGGTAGTGCTTGCCGTCGATCCGGACGTCGCCGGCGGTCGGGTGGTCGAGACCCAGGATCATCCGCATGGTGGTGGACTTGCCCGCGCCGTTCGGCCCGAGGAAGCCGGTGACGATGCCCGGTCTGACGGTGAAGGACAGGTTGTTGACCGCCACCTTCTCGCCGTACCGCTTGGTCAGCCCCTCCAGCTCAATCATGCCCGCCACGCTAGAACGGGACAAAGCCCTCTGCCACCCGAGCGGCAGAGGGCTTTGCGGAGGTTCAGACTCCGTATGCCGGGCTGTTACCGGGACTGCTGGGCCGGGACCCCGCGGGAGATCGGCTCGTCCTCGGCCGGCGTGCCGGCGGCGGCCACCGCGGCGCCCGTGAGCGTCGCGAGCATCTCGCGGACGTTCGTCAGCTGGGCGTTGATGCTGTCGCGGCGGTTGGTGAGGGCGGCCAGCTCGCGCTCGGATTCCGAACGGATGCGGTCGGCCTTGGCGTTGGCGTCGGCCACGATGTCCTCGGCCTGGCGCTGGGCCGTCTCCACCGTCTGGCGGGCGCGGCGCTCGGCGTCCGTGCGCAGCTTCTCGGCCTCCAGGCGCAGCTGCTCGGCGCGGTGCTCGATCTCGGCCAGGCGCTTCTCGGCCTTGGCCTGACGGGAGGCCAGGTCGCGCTCGGACTGCTCGCGGCGCTTGGCGAGGTTCGTCTCGAAGTCGGCGGCGGCCTGAGCGGCCTTGGCGCGGGTCTCCTCGAAGAGGGCGTCCGCCTCCTCGCGCTTGGACTGCGCGTCCTTCTGCGCCTCGGCACGCAGCTGAGCGGCGTCACTCTTGGCCTTCTCGACGATCCGCAGGCCCTCGTCCTCGGCCTTCGCCTTGCGCTCCGCGGAGTACGACTCGGCGTCGTTGCGCACCTGCTGCGCCGCCGACTCGGCGAGCTCGCGGTGCTGCTCCGCCGCGCGCCGGGCCTCCTCGCGCAGGTCCTTCGCCTCTTCCTCGGCGAGGCGGAGGATCTTCTCCACGCGCGCGCCGAGACCCGCGTACGACGGCTCGGCGTCGGTGATCTGGGCCTGGGCGTTCTGCGTCTCGAGGTGGAGCTCTTCGATGCGCTTTTCCAGAGCGGTGATGCGGGCGAGAGCGCTGTCACGGTCGGAGACGAGCTTGGAGATACGTTCGTCCACCTGAGCGCGGTCGTACCCACGCCGCACAAGCTCGAAGCCGTAGGGGGAAGTGTCGCTCATGGGGTTCCTGTCGAATGAGACCGGTGAGGTGATAGGTGGAATCCTAGGGGCCGAAACGGTGTGTCATCGAGCGGATGCGCGTTTGATCTGGAAAATGACACCCCTTTTGAGTGGCTAACCGTCGGACTGCTTGCCAAAGTCTTGGTCAAAGCCCCTCAGCACACACCGGATTCGCCCCGCTTCGCTAGCTTTCCGAGCTCTTGCCACCCGAACGGGGTGCGCCGACCGTCGCGCCGGCCTTGACCCCGTTGTCCTTGGCCGCGGCCGGGGCCTCGAAGGACTCCAACGCCTCCAGCACGTCCTGGACACGGGAGATCTCGGCGTTGATGTCCTCGCGGCGCCGGACCAGCACCTCCAGCTCGCGCTTGCCCTCCTCGACCGTGCGCTTGGCCTCGCGGATCGCCTCGGCCTTCAGCTCCTCGGCCTCCCGGACGAGCGTGTTCTTCTTCTGCTCGGCCTCCTTGAGCAGGCCCTCCGCCTTCTTCACCGCGGCGATGCGGACCTTGCCCGCCTCGGAGTTGGCCTCCGAGACGATCTCCTTGGCCTTCGCCTGCGCCTTCGCGAGCTGCTCCTCGGCCGCCTTGACCAGCGCGTCGCAGCGGTCGCCCGCCGTCTTCATGGCCTCGGCCGACTCCCGGCGGGCCCGCTCGTGCAGCTCCTCGATCTCCGAGGTGATGCGGTCGCGCAGCTCCTCGGCGCGCTCCCTTATCTGCGTGGCGTCCCGGCGCGCGCCGACCAGCAGCTCGTCCGCGTCCGTGCGGGCCTTCTCCACCAGGGAGTTGCCCTCGACCGTCGCCTCGGAGACGATCCGGTCGGCCTCGGTGCGGGCCGCGCCCACCATCGTGTCGGCCTGTGCCTCGGCCTCCGCGGTGGTCTTGTGCGCCTGCTGCTGCGCCTCGTTGAGCAGCTTGTCCGCCTCGGCGGTGGTCTCGGTGATGAGCTTGTCGACCTGCTCGGCCGCCTCGGAACGCCGCTTGTTGGCGTCCTTGCGCGCCTCGTCCAGGGTGCGGTCGGCCTCCTCGCGCGCGGTGGCGACGAGCCGCTCCGCCTCCGCCTCCGCGTCGGCCTTGACCCGCTCGGCCTCGGAGCGGACCCGCTCCGCGTGCTGCTGCGCCGAGCCGACCGTCTCGGCGGCCTCGGCCCGCAGCCGCTCCGCCTCGCCGGTGGCCTCCCCGACCAGCTGGTCGGCCGTGGCGACCGACTCGGCCCGCAGCCGCTCGGCCTCCGCCGCCGCCTCGGAACGCACGCGCTCGGCCGCGGAGAGGGCCTCGGTGCGCACCCGCTCCGCCTCGGTGACCGTCTCCATGCGCAGCCGGTCGGTCTCCTGGACCGTCTCGGTGGTGAGCCGCTCCGCCTCGCTGCGCGCCTCGCTGATGAGGGCGTCCGCCTGCGCCGCCGCGTCCGACCGGATGCGGTTGGCGTCCTCGCGGGCGTCCGCCCGGGTGCGCGAGGCGCTCTGCTCGGCCTCGGCGATCGCGTCCGACGCCTCCGTGCGCACCCGCTGGGCGTGCTCGGCGACCTCCGTGCGGATCCGCTCCGCCTCCGCGATCGCCTCGGACATCGTCCGCTCGGCGAGCGCCTTGGCGGCCTCGGACTCCTCGTGGGCCTCGCGGCGCAGCCGGCCCGCGTCCTCGCTCGCCCGCTCCCGCTCGGCGTAGGCGTCGGAGCGGACCCGGTCCGCCTCCTCCTGGGCCTCCCGCCGCGTACGGTCCGCCGCGTGCTCGGCGGCGGAGCGCAGCCCGGTGATCTCCTCCTGCGCCTGCTCGTGCAGCCCCGCGACGGAGTCGCGGACCTGCTGCGCGTGCTGCTCGGCCGCCGACACCATCTCCGTGGCGCGCCGGTCCGCCTCCTCGACCAGCCGGACGGCCTCGGTCTGCGCCTCCTCCACGCGCTTGCGCGCCGAGGCCAGCAGCTCCTCGCTCTGCTCGCGGGCGCGCTCGCGCTCCTGGTCGGCCTCCTGCCGGGCGCTGCCGAGGAGTTCCTCGGCCTCGCGGCGGCGCCGGTTGGCCTCCTCCTGGGCGGCGGCCAGCGTCTCGGACGCCTCCGCGGCGAGCCGCTCGGCGGCGGCCTGCGCCTCCGCGCGCATCCGGTCGGCGCTCTCCTGCGCCTCGGACTTCAGCCGCTCCGCCTCGCTCGCGGCCTCCGTGCGCAGCCGGACGGCGACGGCCTCGCCCTCGGCGCGCGCGGCGGACGCGTCCGAGGCGGCCTCGTCGCGCAGCCGCTCGGCCTCGGCCTCGGCCTGCTGCTGGAGCGAACGGATCCGCTCGGCGGCCTCGGCCCGCAGCCGCTCGTTCTCCTCGGCGGCCTCGCGGCGGATCCGCGCGGCCTCCTCCCGGGCGTCCGACAGCGCCTGCTCGGCCGCCGTCAGCCGCTCCTCGGCCTCCCGCTGGAGCCGCGTCAGCTCCTCGGCGGCCTCCGCGCGCCGGGCCTCCATGGCCCGCTCGGTCTCCTCGTGCAGCTCGCGCGCGGCGCGCTCGGCGTCCGCCTTGAGGGCCTCGGCCTGCTCGACGACCTCCTGGCGGTGCCGCTCGGCCTCCTGCCGGGTGCGCTGGAGGGTCTCCTCCGCCTGCCGGCGCAGGGTCGTCGCCCGCTCGATGGCCTCCGTGCGGACCTTCTCGCTGTCCGTCTGGGCCGTCGTGCGCAGCTCGTCCGCGTCCGCCTTGGCCTTGGCGAGCAGCTCCTCGGCGGACCGCGCCGCCTCCTCGATCTGCGCCACGGCCTCCTTGCGGGCCTCGGCGCGGATCTTCTCGCCCTCCTCGACGGCGTCCGCCCGCAGCTGTTCGGCCTCGCCGCGCAGCCGGCGGGCCTCCTCCTGCAGCTCGACCGTCTTGGCGCGGTACTCCTTGGTGTCGTCCTTGGCCGCGCCCTTGAGCTGCTCGGCGATGTCGTGCGCCTCGGCGCGCAGCCGGTCCGCCTCGGCCTCGGCCTCCTTGCGGATCCGCTCGGCCTCCTCGGCGGCGGCCTTGGTGGTCTTCTTGGCGTCCTCCGAGGCCTTGTTGAGGACCTCCTCGGCCGTCCGGGCCGCCTTGGACAGCTGGGTGGCGGTCTCCTCGGCCGTGAGCGTGCGGGCCTTCTCGGAGGCCTCCGCGACGATCTTCTCGGCCTCGGCCCGGGCGTCCGCGACGATCTGCTCCGCCTCGGACTTGGTGTTCTCGGCCTCCTTGGTGGCCTCCTCGACCAGCCGGGCGACCTGCTCCTTGGCCGTGCGCGTGCGCGTCTCGTTGGCGGACTCGGCGCTCGCCAGGGCCTTGGCGGCGGCCTCCTTGGCCTCCGCGACCAGCTTCTCCGACTCGGCCTGCGCCTTGCGCAGCGCCTCCTCGGCCTCGGCCATCCGCTGCTCGGCGGCCTTGCTGAGCTCCTGGGCCCGGCGGCGCGCCGACTCGGACTCCGAGACGGTGGAGGTGCGCAGCTGCTCGGCGTGGTCGGTGGCCTCCTGGGCCTGCGTGGAGGCGGCGTTGAGGAGCCGCTCGGCGTCCGTGCGGGCACGCCGCAGGATCTGCTCGGCCTCGGCCCGGGCCTCCTCGGCCGCGCTCGTCAGCCGCTGCCGGGCCTCGGTCGCCAGCCGCTCGGCCTCCGCGCGCGCGGAGGCCAGGGCCTGCTCGGCCTCGGCGCGGGACTCCTCCAGCAGCCGGCGGGCCTGCTGCTCGGTACGGGCGCGCAGCTGCTCCGCCCACGCCACGTTCTCGTTGACGTGCGACTCGACCGTCTGGCGGCGCTCGGCCAGCTCCTGGTCCAGCTGCTGGCGGCGGGTCACCGCCTCCTGGTGCAGCTCCGCCTGGAGGCGGGCCGCCTGCTCGGCGTGCTCCTGGAGGATCCGCTGGGTCTGGGCCCGGGCCTCGCTCAGCTCCCGGTCGGCGTCCGCGCGGATCTGGTCGGCCTGCATCTGCGCGTTGCGCAGCAACTGCTCGGCCTGCCAGCCGATGTCGCCCCCCTCGAAGGAGGGCCGGGACATGATGGTGCGCCGCGCCTCGTGCAGCTTGGCGCGCAGCACCTCGACCTGGTAGCCGAGGTCCTCGGCGTGCTGGATCGCCTTTTCCCGTTCGGTCTTCAGCCGCTTCATCTCGGCTTCGAACCGAGAGAGGTGGTCGACGTCAGCCGCCGGCTCTCGCTCCTGGCTCTCGTAGCCCCGCACTGCGCGGTCCCATCCGTCCCCTGGTCGCAACTCTTTCCGAACGAGCTCCGTCCATCCGCCGAACGGGGCCCCCGGGGAATGGTGTCAGATCATCGGCGGAGCAGAGGCTGCCGCCCCGTCGCTCGTCCCCCGAAACCCGGACCCCGGTGGTCCTGCCGTCGCACGGCGGGACCGCGGTCACCCTGGTTGAGCGGCGACCGCACCCAACCCTACCGGCCCCTATGTACGAGGGTCAGTGCTCAGGTGACTCAACGGGCGCCGAAGTGACCAGTTCTGTCAGTACGCCATGACAGTCCTTGGGGTGCAGGAAGGTGATCCGTGACCCCATGGAACCGCGTCGCGGCTCTTCGTACAGCACGCGTACGCCCTTGTCGCGGATGTCCGCGGACTCGGCGTCCACATCCGCCGTACCGAAAGCGATGTGGTGGACGCCCTCCCCGTTCTTCGCCAGCCACTTCGCGACGGTGGAGTCCTCCCGGGTCGGCTCCAGAAGCTGCAGGTAGGAGGCGCCGCCGTCGGACGTCTCGTTGATCTTGAGCATGGCCTCGCGCACGCCCTGCTCCTCGTTGACCTCGGAGTGGAACACCTCGAAGCCGTAGGTGGCACGGTAGAACTCGACGGTCTTGTCGAGGTCGAAACAGGCGATTCCGATGTGGTCGATTCGCGTCAGCATGGTTTCAGTGCAGCGCCCCCGAGGTGGTTACGCAACGTGCGCGCGATCACACCGACAGCCCGATGACGGCACGGAGTGCCACTCAGTACATTCGAAGTAAACCCTCGTTCACTCCTCGGCTGTGCAGCCGGTAAGGGGATCGCAGCTCATGACTTCTGGAACCTCTGAAGCGAACAGCTCGGTGATCGTCGCGGGCGCGCGTACGCCCATGGGACGGCTGCTCGGTTCGCTCAAGTCCTTCTCCGGAGCCGACCTCGGCGGCTTCGCGATCAAGGCCGCCCTCGACCGTGCGGGGATCGGCGGCGACCAGGTGCAGTACGTGATCATGGGCCAGGTGCTCCAGGCCGGGGCCGGGCAGATCCCGGCGCGCCAGGCCGCAGTCAAGGCCGGCATCCCGATGAACGTGCCGGCGCTCACCATCAACAAGGTCTGCCTCTCCGGCCTCGACGCCATCGCGCTCGCCGACCAGCTCATCCGCGCGGGCGAGTTCGACGTGATCGTGGCCGGCGGCCAGGAGTCCATGACCAACGCCCCGCACCTGCTGCCCAAGTCCCGCGAGGGCTTCAAGTACGGCGCGGTGCAGATGCTCGACGCCATGGCCTACGACGGTCTGACCGACTCCTTCGACGGCGTCGCCATGGGCGAGTCGACGGAGAAGCACAACACGCGCCTGGGCATCGGCCGGGCCGAGCAGGACGAGATCGCCGCGCTGTCGCACCAGCGGGCCGCCGCCGCGCAGAAGAACGGCCTGTTCGAGGCCGAGATCACGCCGGTGGAGATCCCGCAGCGCAAGGGCGACCCGGTGCTGTTCAGCAAGGACGAGGGCATTCGCGGCGACACGACCGCGGAGTCGCTCGGCAAGCTGCGCCCCGCGTTCTCCAAGGACGGCACGATCACGGCCGGTTCCGCCTCGCAGATCTCCGACGGCGCCGCCGCCGTGGTCGTGATGAGCAAGGCCAAGGCGCAGGAGCTCGGCCTGGAGTGGATCGCCGAGATCGGGGCCCACGGGAACGTGGCCGGGCCGGACAACTCGCTGCAGTCGCAGCCGTCCAACGCGATCCAGCACGCGCTGAAGAAGGAGGGGCTGGGCGTCGAGGACCTCGACCTCATCGAGATCAACGAGGCGTTCGCGGCGGTGGCCGTGCAGTCCATGAAGGACCTCGGCGTGTCCACCGAAAAGGTGAATGTCAACGGTGGTGCCATTGCCCTGGGTCACCCGATCGGGATGTCCGGTGCGCGTCTCGTGCTGCATCTGGCGCTGGAGCTGAAGCGGCGGGGCGGTGGCGTCGGCGCGGCCGCGCTGTGCGGTGGCGGTGGTCAGGGTGACGCGCTGATCGTCCGGGTGCCGAAGGCCTGACGGCGGCTTTCTGAACCCACTTCTCAAGAACGGAGCTGTGATGCAGGACGTCTCCACGCTGGTGGCCCAGGCCAGGGAGGGACGGCCGCGGGCCGTCGCCCGGCTGATCTCGCTGGTGGAGGGGGCGTCCCCGCAGCTGCGTGAGGTCATGGCGGCGCTGGCGCCGCTGACCGGTGGGGCGTACGTGGTGGGGCTGACCGGGTCGCCCGGGGTCGGCAAGTCGACGTCGACCTCGGCGCTGGTCAGCGCCTACCGCAAGCAGGGCAAGCGGGTCGGCGTGCTCGCCGTCGACCCGTCGTCCCCGTTCTCCGGCGGTGCGCTGCTCGGGGACCGGGTGCGGATGTCGGAGCACGCGTCCGACCCGGGCGTGTACATCCGCTCGATGGCGACGCGGGGGCATCTGGGCGGGCTGGCGTGGGCGGCTCCGCAGGCGATCCGGGTGCTGGACGCGGCCGGCTGCGACGTGATCCTCGTCGAGACGGTGGGGGTCGGGCAGTCGGAGGTGGAGATCGCCTCGCAGGCCGACACGTCCGTGGTGCTGCTGGCGCCGGGGATGGGGGACGGGATCCAGGCGGCCAAGGCCGGGATCCTGGAGATCGGGGACGTGTACGTCGTCAACAAGGCCGACCGGGACGGGGCCGACGCGACGGCCCGCGAGCTGAACCACATGCTGGGTCTGGGCGAGGCGCGGGGGCCGGGGGACTGGCGTCCCCCGATCGTGAAGACGGTCGCCGCGCGGGGCGAGGGCGTGGACGAGGTCGTCGAGGCGCTGGAGAAGCACCGGGCCTGGATGGAGGAGCGGGGAGTCCTCGCGGAGCGGCGGACGTCCCGGGCCGCGCGCGAGGTCGAGACGATCGCGGTGACGGCCCTGCGGGAGCGGATCGGCGACCTGCACGGCGACCGGCGCCTGGGCGCGCTGGCGGAGCGGATCGTGGCGGGCGAACTGGACCCCTACCGGGCGGCGGACGAACTGGTGACGGGGTTGACGAAGGGCTGAGCCCGGCCGGAAGGTGGCCGGCCGGTGGGCGGTTTCGCCCATGGCCGGGTGTGGGTCGGGGCCGCGCCGGGGGGTGTCCGTCCTCGGAACGGCGCGATGGGGTTGCGAACCGACTCGCTGTCCGTCGACGCGCCAACCGCTGCGGGCGGACCCCCCCCGACACGTCCCCTTCTCGCCGTACGCGGGTGCGGGCGCGTTCCCGCTGAGCTGCGGCCCCCGAGCGAAGCCGAGAGCTTGGGGGAGGGTGGGCGCGGCGGGAGCCCGTGACGCCGGGGGTGTGTGATGCCCCGGCGTCAGCAGGAACGCCGGGGCGATGGCCGTATGGCAGGGGCGGTCAGTCCTGGTCGTCGGTGTCGTCGTCCTGGGCGTCCGAGCGGTCCTGCGTGATCTTGCCCGTCTTGAGGTCGATCTTCCAGTCCTGCTCGGCGCCGCCGGGCGTACGGGTCTCGGCCTCCCAGGACCGGTCCTCGCCGTCCTCGTCCAGGTCGACGGAGGTCACCACACCCTTGCCGGCCACGGCCTTCGCCGCCTCCTCGGCCGTCACCGAGAAACCCTTCAGCGCCGCCCGGACCCGCGCGGTGTCGTCCTCGTCGTCGCTCTGCGCACCCAGCACCTTGCCGCCGGCCGGGTCGACGCTCACACTGCGCCAGGTGCTGTCGCCGGACAGCACGTCCACCTTCCAGACCACCTTGCCGCCGTCGTCCTCGTCGTCCAGCTCGGCGGAGACGGCCGTACCCGGCGTGTGCTTCAGCGCGGCGGCGATCGCCTCGGGCGCCGAGATGCCGGAGGAGGCGGCCCGCGCGGCGTCGTCGTCGCGGTCGTCGCGGTCGTCCGCGTCGTCCTGGTCGTCCCGGGCGTCGTCGCCCGCCGACCGCGGGGTGGCCGCCTGACGCGCCGAGCCCTCGTCGTCGCCCGTGGTCGCGAGCGCCGTCGCCGTACCGCCTCCGATCAGAGCGGCAGCGGTCACGGCGGCGATCACGATGTTGCGCTTCATGCGGATTCCTCCCGAGTCGTTTGGTTTTCGACGTCTTCGACTCTGGCCGACCCAGGCTGAGAGGAACCTGAAGGCCCCTGAAGGGATCTTCAGGTTCCCTTTGCCACTCTTTACGCATGCGCCTGTTGATCGTGGAGGACGAGAAGCGGCTGGCCCTGTCGCTGGCCCGGGGCCTGACGGCCGAGGGGTACGCCGTGGACGTCGTCCACGACGGCCGCGAGGGGCTGCACCAGGCCTCGGAGGGGACGTACGACCTGGTCATCCTCGACATCATGCTGCCCGGCCTCAACGGCTACCGGGTCTGCGCCGCCCTGCGCGCCGCCGGGCACGAGGTGCCGATCCTGATGCTGACCGCCAAGGACGGCGAGTACGACGAGGCCGAGGGCCTGGACACGGGCGCGGACGACTACCTGACCAAGCCGTTCTCGTACGTCGTGCTCGTCGCCCGGGTCAAGGCCCTGCTGCGGCGGCGCGGGCAGGGCGCGGGGGCCTCGCCCGTGCATGTGCACGGCGACCTGAGGGTGGACACGGCCGCGCGCCGGGTGTTCCTCGGCGAGGACGAGATCGCGCTGACCGCCAAGGAGTTCTCCGTGCTGGAGCAGCTCGTGCTGCGGGCCGGCGAGGTGGTGTCCAAGCCGGAGATCCTGGAGCACGTCTGGGACTTCGCCTACGAGGGCGATCCGAACATCGTCGAGGTGTACGTCAGCACCCTGCGGCGCAAGCTGCGCGCGGGGCTGATCCGGACCGTGCGCGGGGCCGGGTACCGGCTGGAGACCTCGCCGTGAGGCGGCTGTTCGGGTCGGTGCGGGCGCGGGCCACGCTCGGTGCCACGCTGGTCGTCGCGGTGGCGCTCGTCGCGGCCGGGGCCGCCGTGCTGCTGTCCCTGCGGTCGAACCTGATGGGCGAGGCCGGTACGCAGGCGGAGCGCTCCGCGCGGGCCGTCGCCGCCGAGCTCGCGGCCGGGACGCCGTACGACAAGCTCTCGGGGCTGGACGGGGACATCGGGCCGGTGCAGGTCCTCGACGAGGACGGGCGGCTGGTCGCGGTCAGCGAGGACCTGGAGCGGATCGGCGGCACGGACAGTGACCGCGTGAAGGCGCAGGGCGCCGGACGGCCGGCCGGGGACGACGAGGACGACTCCGAGGGCTCGGACCAGGCGCTCGAACCGGGGGAGATCTCCGCGGA
Source organism: Streptomyces sp. XY006 (assembly GCF_002237655.1). Taxonomy (GTDB): domain Bacteria; phylum Actinomycetota; class Actinomycetes; order Streptomycetales; family Streptomycetaceae; genus Streptomyces; species Streptomyces levis. Next base: position 47,704 of record NZ_NOKT01000022.1, on the reverse strand, counting down.
GACCGTCTTCAGCAACGGGTCCGCGACCGTCGACGGCGACACCGAGGACTACCGGTACGCCGCCGTGGAGGTGGAGACCCCCGACCGGGGCACCCTCCGGGTCTACGCCGGTGCGCCGCTGGCCGCCGAACACGGGGCCGTGCGGACCGCGCTGACGGTGATGCTGATCGGCTTCCCGCTGCTGCTCGGCGTCGTCGCGGGCGTGACCTGGCTGGTCACCCGGCGGGCCCTGCGGCCGGTGGAGGGCATCCGGCGCGAGATGGCCGCGATCACCCGGTCCGAGGACCTCGCGCGGCGTGTCCCGGAGCCGGACACCCATGACGAGATCGCCCGGCTCGCCAGCACCACCAACGAGACGCTGGCGGCGCTGGAGACCTCCGTGGAGCGGCAGCGGCGGTTCGTCGCCGACGCCTCCCACGAGCTGCGCAGCCCGATCGCCTCGCTGCGCACGCAGCTGGAGGTGGCCGCCGCCCATCCCGAACTGCTCGACCTCGACGGGGCCGTGGAGGACACCGTCCGGCTCCAGCGGCTCGCCGCCGACCTGCTGCTGCTCGCCCGGCTGGACGCGGGGGAGCGGCCGAACGACACACGCGTCGACCTCGCCGGGCTCGCCCGGGAGGAGGCCGAGGGGCGGACCGGGGTGAGCGTGGAGGCGGAACCGGTCGAGGTGACCGGATCGCGGGGGCAGCTCGGGCGGGTGCTCGCCAATCTGCTGGACAACGCCCAGCGGCACGCCCGGTCGGCCGTGACGGTGAGCGTGCGGCGGGAGGGCGACCGGGCCGTGGTCGGGGTGGCCGACGACGGGGACGGGGTGCCGGAGGCCGACCGCGAGCGGATCTTCGAACGGTTCGTCCGGCTGGACGCCGCCCGCAGCCGTGACGACGGCGGTGCCGGGCTGGGACTGGCCATCGCCCGGGACGTCGCCGTACGGCACGGCGGCACGCTCACGGCCGGGCGGGGACCCGCAGGCGGAGCCCTGTTCGAACTCCGCCTGCCGCTCGTCTAGCCGGCCGCGGGGGTCAGGGGCGCCCGCGCTGTCCGCGCAGGTGCTCCGCGATGGGCTTGAGGGCCTTGTCCAGCTCCGTCAGGGCCTCGGGGGACAGCAGGTCGATGAAGTGCCTGCGCACGGACTCCACGTGGTGCGGCGCGACCTTCTGCATCGTCGCCATGCCGTGGTCGGTCAGGACCGCGTAGAGCCCCCGGCGGTCCGACTCACAGTTCTCCCGCCGGACCAGGTGCGCGTTCTCCATGCGCGTGATCTGGTGCGAGAGGCGGCTCTTGGACTGGAGGGTGGCGGAGGCGAGGTCGCTCATCCGCATCCGCAGGTCCTCGGACTCGGAGAGATTCACCAGGATCTCGTAGTCGTTCATTGTCAGGCCGAACGGCTGCAGGTCCTTTTCGAGCTGGTACGTCAACAGCCTGTTGACCTCCAGGTGGGTGCGCCAGGCGCACTGCTCCGCATCGGTCAGCCAGCGAGTGGCCGTCTCGGTCTCCATGAATGAAGTCTACCTAAAAGGTTGAAAGGCGAACTAGTGAGGGGTGGCGTGTGACGGCGCACACCTGGCGAACAGCTGTGCGCAGGCGTTCGATGTCACACTCCGCAGACTACCGCTCACAGCCCGAAGCGACGCTGGAGGTCCCCCAGCTGTCCGGGAAGGCGCGGTACCCCGGACTGGCCGTGCTGAGGAGCGGACGGCCCGCCTCCGGGTACGCCCGCCTGGTGCGGAACGGCCCCCGTGGCCTGCTCGGCCATCAAGGTCTCGGACGACTGGAGCAGGACCGTGCCCGCGCCGACGAACTCGAACTGGTGCTCCTCGCCGGAGGCCCCGCCCAGGCCTGTCAGCGCACGTAGGCCGCCCATCACGCCGGTCATGTACCCGTGGTCGTAGTGGTGGCAGGGGGAGGGGCAGTCCGCCCAGCCGACCAGGGCCTGGGGGTCGACCCGGATCGGGGGTTCCATGAAGACCACCGGACCGTTGGACGCGGCCACGAACTTTCCGGTTCCGATGAGGGTCAGGAAACCGGGCACGATCGACTGCTTCAGCGAAAGAGTTGGCTGAAAAGCAAGCAAGTTGCCCGAGCGAATGGTCAGGTTGCCGTCTTCGAGGTCGTACGAATTGACGTCGAAGGCCCGGTCGGCGAGGAGCATCTTGCCCGAGCCCTCCGCCACGACCCAGTCGCTCGCGTGCAGTGGCGAATGGAACGAGGTGCGGACGAGACGGTCCAGCCGGCCGTGTCCGACGCCGTTGAAGTCGATCGAGCCGTAGTAGGCGATCATCTTCCCCTTCTGCAGGAACCACTGGCTCCCCTTGAGCTCCACGCAGAAGGTGTAGGGATTGACGTTGTCGTCGGGCGGCAGGGTCGCCGGGTCGAAGACCGCGGGGCCGGCGCCCGGGGTTCCGTAGGTGCTCACAGCTTCTCCTCCGACGCCTGGACGTACACCGCACCGCTGCCGCTGAGCTCCAGCTGGAACGCCTCGCCCGAGCCGCGGCCCACCATGTCCCGCCAGCCCAGGGCCGTGGACAGCTTGTTGCGGACCTCGCCGTGGTGGGCGACGTAGGCCTGCGGGTCGACGTGCACCGGGCGCTGCGGGGTGACCGGGATCTCGATGACGCCGCCGTGCGCCATGACCGCGACGGCCCCGTGCCCCTTCAGCGTGGTCGTGAACAGCCCCTGGCCGCTGACCTGCCCGCGCACCATGCCCATCACGCCGCCCTGCGAGCCCAGGAACATCGTGCCCTGCTGGAGCGTGCCCTCGAAGGCCAGCAGCCGGTCCGCCTCGACGTACAGGGTGTCGCCGGTGAGCCGGATCACCTGGATGTGATGCCCTCCGTGCCCGAACAGGACCGTGCCGCTGCCCTCGACCGTCATCAGGGGCGTGTCCTCGTCGGCGACCCGGCGGCCGATCATCGACATGACCCCGCCCTGGCCGCCCGCCGTGTTGGGCGTGAAGGACACCTCGCCCCGGTAGGCGAGCATCGCGCCGCGCTGACTGAACAGCCGCTGGCCGGGCGTCACGGTCGCCTCGATCATCTTCGCGTTGATCTCCCGGAAGGCCATCTCACACGTCTCCCGCGATCGTGTTCCGCTCGCTCGGCTGCACGTACACCAGGCCGTCCCCCTCGAACCGCATCTGGAAGGCCTCGCCGCCGCCCTCCCCGAGCAGCGTGCGGAACGTCACACCCGACTGGAAGGACTGCCGGAGGTTGCCCTGGTGGGCCACGTACGCCCCCGGGTCCACCGTCAGCGGGTACTGCGGGCTGACCCGCAGCACCACGGCCGGGCCGTCCGACATGATCGCCGCCTGGCCGTGGCCCTCGACGGTCGTCGTGAACAGCCCGTTGCCCTGCGAGGCTCCGCGCAGGCCCGTGAACTCGGTCCCCGTGCGCAGCCCGCCGTCGGTCGCGAGCAGGTTGCTCGACTCGACGTAGAGCTTGTCGCCCTGGAGGCCGACCAGGTTGATCTCGGAGGCGCGGTCGGCGAACCAGCAGGTCCCCCGCCCCTTCACCTCCATCAACGTCATCTGCTCGCCGGTGAGCCGCCGGGTCACCATCCCCCGTATGCCCTCGCCGCCGCCGCTGAGCTTCTTGAAGGCCATCTCGCCGTCGTACGCGACCATCGAGCCGTTCTTCGCCTTGACGGCATCTCCGGTCATGTCGACGGCGAGCACCTTGCTGCCTTGAAGTCGGAACATCGCCACATACGGGAAGGTAGCCGCAGGCCCGGCCCCGCCGACAGGTCCCCAGGGTGGAGAACGACCCTGACGCACCCCTGGGGACCGGGGCCCCCGGCGGTTTGCCACAATGGGCGGGACGCTTGTGCGTGCGTTCACAAACCGTTTCTCTCCCACCGAAGGTGACCCGTGGACCTCAAGACCGCCACCGCCCTCCGCCGCCTCCGCCTGGTCTCGGCCCCCGAGGCGATCTCGTTCCTGCTCCTGCTGGTCTGCTCGGTGCTGAAGCGGACCACCGAGTTCAACGCCGTGCCGGTGATGGGAGCGGTGCACGGCGCGCTGTTCGTGCTGTACGTGATCTTCTGGGCGGACGCGTGGAACCGGGCGAAGTGGTCGCTGCGGACGGCCGCCGTGTACTTCGTGCTCTCGGTGCTGCCGGCCGGCGGGTTCTTCGCGGAGCGCAAGCTGCGGCGTGAGGCCGAGGACGCGGTCATCGCGTCCCGCGCGCGCAACGAGGGCGTGGTGAACGCGTGATCGTCGCCTTCTCCGTGACGCCGCTGGGGGTCGGTGAGGACGTGGGGGAGTACGTCGCCGACGCCGTGCGGGTGGTGCGGGAGTCCGGACTGCCGAACCGGACGGACGCGATGTTCACGTCCGTCGAAGGGGAGTGGGACGAGGTGATGGACGTCGTCCGCCGGGCGGTCGCCGCGGTCGAGCGCCGCGCGCCCCGCGTCTCCCTCGTTTTGAAGGCGGACATCCGCCCCGGCGTGACCGACGGCCTCACGTCCAAGGTGGAGACGGTGGAGCGGCATCTCGCCGAGTGACGGCACCCGGTCCTGACGCGACGGAAACCCCGGTTCCTCGGAGAGCCGGGGTTTTCGTGTGCCCGGCGCCGCCCCCGCGGGCCGTCGCAGGCGCCCTCCCGGCCCTCCACCCGCCTGGACGCCCCCAGATCGACACCGCCCCAGAGGTCCACTTACGTATGGGTATCGGGGTATTGCGCTTCGATCAGGTCTCAACCATCTGGAGGGCGCTGTGCGGCCGGAGGGCTACGACTACGACTCCCACAGCCGCCTCGCCGGACCGCTCACGGAGCCGTCCGGTGAGGCGTACCAGGTGCAGTACGCCTCGCTCCTCGCCCGCGAGCCCCGCCGAACACGAGCCGTCCTCCTGATGAGCCTCGCCCCGCTGCTGACCGGCGCCCTGCTGGTCTACCTCGTCTGGCCCACCCACTGGGTGGAACGCGAGGGCGGCGAACGCTGGCTCGTCGGCCTCGACATCACCATGCTGGTCTCGATCGGCCTCATCGAACTCTTCATGCTCGTCAACGTCGCCTCGGTCGCCCACGCCACGATGGTCGCCCGCGACCCCGTCCCCGTCGTCCCCGAACCCGGCACCCGCGTCGCCTTCCTCACCACCTACGTCCCCGGCAAGGAGCCCCTCTCCATGGTCCGGGCGACCCTGGAGGGCGCCGTCCGCATCCACCACACCGGCCCCGTCGACGTCTGGCTCCTCGACGAGGGCGACGACGCCGAGGCCAAGGCCCTGTGCGCGGAGCTCGGCGTCCGGCACTTCACCCGGCTCGGCGTCCCCGAGTGGAACCGCTCCGAGGGCGTCCACAAGGCGCGCACCAAGCACGGGAACTACAACGCCTGGATCGCCATGCACGGCGACTCCTACGACTTCTTCGCGTCCGTCGACACCGACCACGTCCCGCTCCCGAACTTCCTGGAGCGGATGATGGGTTACTTCCGCGACCCGGACGTCGCCTTCGTGGTCGGCCCCCAGGTGTACGGCAACTACCACAACCCCGTCACCAAGGCCGCCGAGTCGCAGCAGTTCCTCTTCCACGCCCTGATCCAGCGCGCCGGCAACCGCTACCGCGCCCCCATGTTCGTCGGCACCAACAACGTCGTCCGCATCTCCGTCGTCAAGCAGATCGGCGGCCTGTACGACTCCATCACCGAGGACATGGCCACCGGCTTCGAGATCCACCGCCACCGCAACCCGGCCACGCGCCGCCACTGGCGGTCCGTCTACACCCCGGACGTGCTCGCCGTCGGCGAGGGCCCCGCCTCCTGGACCGACTTCTTCACCCAGCAGATGCGCTGGTCGCGCGGGACCTACGAGACGCTCCTGAAGCAGTACTGGAAGGCGCCCTTCAGCATGCCCCCGGGCCGCCTGCTGTCCTACACGCTGATGCTCGTCTACTACCCCATGACGGCCGTCAACTGGCTGCTCGGCATCCTCAGCTGCGTGTTGTTCCTCTGGTTCGGCGCCTCGGGCACCCAGGTCTCCGCCTCGGTGTGGATGATGCTGTACAGCGACGCGGCCGCCCTCCAGGTCGGCCTGTACCTGTGGAACCGCCGGCACAACGTCTCCCCGCACGAGCCGGAGGGCTCCGGCGGCCTGGCCGGCATGGCGATGTCGGCCCTGTCGGCGCCGATCTACCTCAAGTCCCTCGGCGAGGCCCTGCTGCGCCGCCCCAGCCGGTTCGTCGTCACGCCCAAGGGCGGCGACGCCAGCCCCGACCGGCCGGCCACCTTCCGGATCCACCTGTTCTGGGCCGCCCTGCTGGCCACGTCCCTGGCCGCCTCGACCGCCCTGGACCACACCCACGCGGCGATGCGCACCTGGGCCGTCCTCGCCATGGCCATCTCGCTGGCTCCGGCCGGGGTGTGGGCCGCGACCCTGCTCAGGGACTCCCGGGAGCGCCGGCCGCGGTCCGTGCGGGCTCCGCAGCCCGCAGCGGCGGCCACTCCCACCCCCGGGCACGCGCGCGTGCCCGAATCCAAGGAGCCCGCCCAGGCGCTCGCCACCGTGTCCCCGGCGGCGGCTCCGGTCACCGGCACCACGACAGGAGGCAACTAGCCCATGGCGTACCAGCCCTCGCAGAAGACCAAGAAGACCGTCCTGGGCATCGGCGGCATCGCGGTCCTGGCGGGCCTGAACGCCCCGGCCGCACTGGACTTCGTCTCCGCGCAGTACCACGAGTACAAGATCGCCCAGCCCGCGTACAAGGCGAAGTACGGCTCCTGGGACCAGGTCGCCATCCCCGAGGAGTACCGGACCAACGCCATCCACGCCGCCCTGCTGCACACCGGCAAGGTGCTGATCGTCGCCGGGTCGGGCAACGAGCAGCGCAAGTTCGACAAGGGCGAGTTCGACACGGTCCTGTGGGACCCGGAGAAGAACACCTTCAAGAAGGTCCCCACCCCGGAGGACTTCTTCTGCGCCGGCCACGCCCAACTGCCCGACGGACGCCTGCTGGTGGCCGGCGGCACCGCGCGCTACGAGCTCCTTGACGGTGAGGTGACCCGGGCCGGCGGCGGCATGCGCGTGAAGAACGAGAGCCCCGACAAGGCGGTGTTCCTGAAGAAGGGCACCCGCTTCCGTTCCCCCTCGGGCGTCGAGTACGTCACCCGGTTCGACGTCACCGTCCCCAAGGCCAAGCGCACCTTCAAGGTCACGTACAACAGCCGCGGGGTGATGCAGCCCTGGCAGACCAAGGTCACCGCCAGTGAGGCCCGCGTCTTCGTGGAGGCCGTCAAGAAGGGCAAGCGGTCGGTCACCGACAAGCAGGCGCAGTACGCGGTCGTCGGCCTCAAGGGCAGGGCCGCCGACAACGTCTACGGCCTGTCGGAGAAGATCACCCTCGACAAGCAGGACTTCCAGGGCATCCGCGCCGCCTACGAGTTCGACCCGAAGGCCGAGAAGTACGTCCCGGTCGACCCGATGGACAAGGCCCGCTGGTACCCGACGCTGGTCGGCCTGGACGACGGGCGGGTGCTCGCGGTGTCCGGCCTCGACGACGTCGGCATGATCGACCCGGGCGACAACGAGATCTACGACCCGGAGACCAAGAAGTGGTCACCCGGCCCCAAGCGCTACTTCCCGACCTACCCGGCGCTGTTCCTCACCAAGGGCGGCAAGCTGTTCTACTCGGCCTCCAACGCCGGGTACGGACCCGCCGACCAGGGGCGCGCGCCGGGCCTGTGGGATCTGGAGACCAACACGTTCCGCAAGGTGCCGGGCCTGGAGGACGTCGACCAGACCGAGACCTCGGCCTCCGTCCTGCTGCCGCCGGCCCAGGACCAGAAGGTGATGATCCTCGGCGGGGGCGGTGTCGGGGAGTCCAGGAAGTCCACGCCGCGCACGGCCGTGGTCGATCTGAAGAAGGACAACCCGGCCTTCGAGACCGGCCCCGACCTGCCGCAGGGCACCCGCTATCTGAACAGCGTGATCATGCCGGACGACACGGTGTTCACGTCCAACGGCTCGAAGGACTACCGGGGCCGCAGCGCCAGCAACATCCTGCGGGCGCAGTTCTACGACCCGAAGGCCAACGCCTTCCGGGAGGCCGCCGCGCCCAAGGTGGGCCGCAACTACCACTCCGAGGCGCTGCTGCTGCCCGACGGCCGGATCGCCACCTTCGGCTCCGACCCCCTCTTCGACGACCAGCAGAACACCAAGCTGGGCCACTTCGAGCAGCGCATGGAGGTCTTCACCCCGCCCGCGCTGCACAAGAACGCCCGCAGCCGCCCCGTACTGAAGGAGGGCCCGAGCACGCTGGACGACGACCACCGCATCACGTTCCGCACGGACCACCCGGAGCGCGTGGCCGCGGCCCGGCTGATGCGGCCCAGCGCGGTCACGCACACCACGGACGTCGAGCAGCGCTCGATCGAGCTGGACATCACCAGGAAGGGCGGCTCCGTGACGTTCGACGTGCCGCGCGACCCGGCGCTCGTGCCGCCCGGCTGGTACATGCTGTTCGTCACGGACGCCGAGGGCACGCCCTCGAAGGCCAAGTGGGTCCACGTGCGGTGAGCGGCGGCCGGGTCAGCCCTTGGCGTTGCGCGCCAGCTCCAGGGCGTACTCCGGCCACCAGCGCCCGGCGGCCGGCCCGCCCTCGCACGTCCCGTCCGACTCCCCGGGCCGCTTGATCCACAGGTAGGCGTCGACGACGGGCCGGCCGGTGGCGGTGGTGGGCGGGGTGCCGAGCGCCCGGCCGGGCGGGTTGCACCAGACGCCGGGCAGGGGGCCGTTGCCGTTGCGGCTGGTGTCGACGACGAAGTGCTTGCCGCCGAGGGCCTCGGCGAGCCGGCCCCCGTACTCGGTGGTGACCTCGTCGGTCTGGAAGTTGGAGACGTTGAGGGCGAAGCCGTCGGCCTGCTCGATCCCGGCCCGCTTCAGCGGCTCGACCAGCTTCTGCGAGTCCCGGATCCAGTCCGCGTTGCCCGCGTCGAGGTAGACCTTGGTGTTCGGCTGCTGCTTCAGCCGGGTGATGGCCTCGCCGAGCAGCTGCTCGCGCTCGGCGTGGTACTGGCCGGGGGTGCACCCGTCCACGATGTGCGCGATCGCGTCGGGCTCCAGCACGACCAGGGCGTCGGCCTCGCCGAGGGCGTCGGCGAACTTGCCGATCCAGTCCCGGTAGGCGTTCGCGTCCGCCGCCCCGCCCGCCGAGTGCTGCCCGCAGTCGCGGTGCGGGATGTTGTACGCGACGAAGACCGCCGTCTTCCCCTCCCGGCCCGCGGCCGAGGCGGCCTCCCGGACCATCGGGGCCGGGTCGAGCTCACCGGCCGGCCACAGCGCGACCGGCTGGTCGGCGATCCGCTTGATCAGCTCGGCGTCCTTTTCCCGGCCCTGCTTCTCCCACAGGCGTGCCTGCCGGGCGGCGGGGCTGTCGGGGTCGATCCAGAAGGGGGAGGCCGCGTAGCCGGCCTGCGTGGTGTCGACGTCGGCGGCATCGTCGCGGTGTTCGGACGTGCAGCCCGCGGCGAGACCGAGCACCGCGAGGGCCGCGAGGGTGTGGATCAGCCGAGTCATGCCGCTCCCTGAAAGGATGGTGACGGTGGGTGACGAAGTGGAAGCAATCGTGACACAGGGCAATGAACCGCTGCGGAAAGGACATGAGCCGACCGCACCGGCCGGAGGTCCCGACCGAAGGGCGAGACAGGGCTGACCACCATGTGACCGGCCGGTAAGGTCTGGTCCGTGCCGAAGCCGCTCAGTCTCTCCTTCGACCCGATCGCGCGCGCCGACGAACGCTGGAAGCAGCGCTGGGGAAACGTGCCGTCCATGGCCGCGATCACCTCGATCATGCGCGCGCAGCAGATCCTCCTCGCCGAGGTCGACGCGGTGGTCAAGCCGTACGGGCTGACGTTCGCCCGCTACGAGGCGCTGGTGCTGCTCACCTTCTCCAAGTCGGGCGAGCTGCCCATGTCCAAGATCGGCGAGCGGCTCATGGTCCACCCCACCTCCGTGACCAACACCGTGGACCGCCTGGTGCGGTCCGGTCTGGTCGCCAAGCGGCCCAATCCGAACGACGGCCGCGGCACCCTGGCCAGCATCACCGACAAGGGCCGTGAGGTCGTCGAGTCGGCCACCCGCGACCTGATGGCGATGGACTTCGGGCTCGGCGCGTACGACGCCGAGGAGTGCGCGGAGATCTTCGCGATGCTGCGCCCGCTGCGGATCGCCGCGGGGGACTTCGAGGAGCAGTGACCCGGGGCAAGATCACCCGGAACGGGTGGTTACGCTCGACGGCATGAAAAAGAGCGTGCTGACCCGCTACCGCGTGATGGCGTACGTCACCGGCGTACTGCTGGTCCTGCTGACCCTGGGCATGATCGGCAAGTATGTGCTCGACCTGGACGGCGCGGCCGACTTCACGCGCGTCGTCAGCATCGCGCACGGCTGGCTCTACGTCGTGTACCTGGTCTTCGCCTTCGACCTGGGCTCCAAGGCGAAGTGGCCGGTCGCCAAGCAGCTGTGGGTGCTGCTCGCCGGCACCATCCCCACGGCCGCCTTCTTCGTGGAGCGCAGGATCAGCCACGAGCTGCAGGGGCGGGTCGCCGAGGACGCGCCCGCGACCGCCAAGGCGTAACCGCACCGCCGTACGGGCGAACGTACGGCGGTCTGCCATCGACATTTACTAGGACGTCCTAGTAAATTCGAGGGTATGGACGCTCACGCCATAGAGGAAGGCCGCCGTCGCTGGCAGGCCCGCTACGACGCCGCGCGCAAGCGCGAGGCCGACTTCACGACGCTCTCCGGCGATGCCGTGGAGCCGGTGTACGGGCCCCGGCCCGGGGACACGTACGAGGGCTTCGAACGGATCGGCTGGCCGGGGGAGTACCCCTTCACCCGCGGCCTGTACGCCACCGGCTACCGGGGGCGGACGTGGACGATCCGGCAGTTCGCCGGGTTCGGCAACGCCGAGCAGACCAACGAGCGCTACAAGATGATCCTCCGCAACGGCGGGGGCGGGCTCTCGGTCGCCTTCGACATGCCCACGCTGATGGGCCGCGACTCCGACGACCCGCGCTCGCTGGGCGAGGTCGGGCACTGCGGTGTCGCCATCGACTCGGCCGCCGACATGGAGGTCCTGTTCAAGGACATCCCGCTCGGTGACGTCACGACGTCCATGACCATCAGCGGCCCGGCCGTCCCGGTCTTCTGCATGTACCTGGTCGCCGCCGAGCGGCAGGGCGTCGACCCGTCCGTCCTGAACGGCACGCTCCAGACGGACATCTTCAAGGAGTACATCGCGCAGAAGGAGTGGCTCTTCCAGCCCGAGCCGCACCTGCGGCTCATCGGCGACCTGATGGAGCACTGCGCGGCCGGCATCCCCGCGTACAAGCCGCTGTCCGTCTCCGGCTACCACATCCGCGAGGCCGGGGCGACGGCCGCGCAGGAACTCGCCTACACCCTGGCGGACGGCTTCGGGTACGTGGAGCTGGGCCTGTCGCGCGGCCTGGACGTCGACGTCTTCGCACCCGGCCTGTCCTTCTTCTTCGACGCGCACGTCGACTTCTTCGAGGAGATCGCCAAGTTCCGCGCGGCCCGCCGGATCTGGGCCCGCTGGATGCGGGACGTCTACGGCGCCACCTCCGAGAAGGCCCAGTGGCTGCGCTTCCACACGCAGACCGCCGGTGTCTCGCTCACCGCGCAGCAGCCGTACAACAACGTCGTGCGCACGGCCGTGGAGGCCCTGGCGGCCGTGCTCGGCGGGACGAACTCGCTGCACACCAACGCGCTCGACGAGACCCTCGCCCTGCCGAGCGAGCAGGCCGCCGAGATCGCGCTGCGCACGCAGCAGGTGCTGATGGAGGAGACCGGCGTCGCCAACGTCGCCGACCCGCTGGGCGGTTCCTGGTACATCGAGCAGCTCACCGACCGCATCGAGGCCGACGCCGAGAAGATCTTCGACCAGATCAAGGAGCGCGGTCTGCGGGCGCACCCCGACGGGCAGCACCCCATCGGCCCGATCACCTCCGGCATCCTGCGCGGCATCGAGGACGGCTGGTTCACCGGCGAGATCGCCGAGTCGGCGTTCCGCTACCAGCAGGCGCTGGAGAAGGGCGACAAGAAGGTCGTCGGCGTCAACGTCCACACCGGCTCGGTGACCGGCGACCTGGAGATCCTGCGGGTCAGCCACGAGGTGGAGCGCGAGCAGGTGCGGGTCCTGGCCGAGCGGAAGGCGGCCCGCGACGACGCGGCGGTGCGCGCCGCGCTGGACGCGATGCTGGCCGCCGCGCGCGACGGCTCCAACATGATCGAGCCGATGCTGGACGCCGTCCGCGCGGAGGCCACCCTCGGCGAGATCTGCGGCGTGCTGCGGGACGAGTGGGGCGTCTACACGGAGCCCGCCGGGTTCTGAACACGTCCGCCGTCGCTCCTCGGGTTCAGCGCCTGCACCCACACCGGGTCGGAGCGGGCCGGGCGGCTTGCGGCGCTGCTCAATGAACGCGCCGCGCAGGACGCCGACTTCGCCGCCGCGCTGGAGATCTGGCGGCGGCGGGCGGACGCGGAGGTGACCGCCGCACGGCCCGGGGACGTCACCAACAGCATCACCGGCGGCAGGCAGCAGACGGTGATCCAGGGCCGGGACTTCCACGGCGACTTCACCTTCGGCGCCGGTTCCTCCTGAGCGAGGCCGCACACCGCGCGCCCGGAGGCGGGCGGGCACGGCTCAGCCGGCCACCGGGCGCGTGGACTGCGCCGTCAGTCCCCGCAGCAGCACCTGGGTGAAGCCGCGGACCCACTCCTCGTCGACCGGCTGTCCGCTCACCAGGGTGCGGTGCACCACCGCGCCCGCCACCATGTCGAAGATCAGGTCCGCCGTGCGGGCGGCCGCCCCGGGATCCGGTTCCGGCGGGAGTTCGCCTCTCGCCTGGGCCCGGGCGCGGCCCTCCAGGACCAGGCGTTTCTGGCGGTCGACGACCGAGGCGCGGACGCGTTCGCGCAGGGCGTCGTCCCGGGTGGCCTCCGCCACCACCGCCATCAGGCCGCTCTTCGCCTCGGGGAGGGCCAGGATCGCGGCGAACTGCAGGACCACGCCCTCGATGTCCGCCGCCAGGGAGCCGCGGTCGGGGAGTTCCAGGGCGTCGAAGAGTTCCGCCACCGCGTCGACGACCAGTTCGTTCTTGCCCGCCCAGCGGCGGTAGAGCGTCGTCTTCGCCACCCCCGCGCGCGTCGCGACGTCCCCCAGCGTGAGCTTGGACCAGCCCAGGTCCACGAGCGCCTCCCGGGTGGCGGCCAGGATCGCGGCGTCCGCCGCGGCGCTGCGCGGGCGCCCGGTGCGGCTGGCTGGGCTGCGGCTGTGCATGTCCCGACCATAAACCGGCGGTTCCCGTGCGGCCCCGTGAGGGAGATCACCGAGGGGTGGTGTCCAGGGAGCGCGGCATGGCATTACGCTACGACTCGTAGCGAAAGCCCGTGAGGGACGTACACGGGCCTCGCACGCACGGCGTGGGGTGGGGACCCGGCGCCATGGGCACCCGACCGGCCTTGCTTTCACACCGTTTTTCACACGCGCGCGCAGTACGGGGGAGGATAGACGCATGCAGCCACGGAACATGTCCATGAGCGGAGTCGTCGACCTCGCCGCGGTGAAGGCGGCCCAGGAGGCCAAGGCGAAGGCGGAGCAGGCGCGCGCCCAAGCAGCCCGTGAGGGCGGGGCGGGGGCGATCTCCCCGGCCGATCTCGTCATCGACGTCGACGAGGCGGGGTTCGAGCGGGACGTCCTGCAGCGGTCCGCCGAGGTACCGGTCGTCATCGACTTCTGGGCCGAGTGGTGTCAGCCCTGCAAGCAGCTGAGCCCGGTCCTGGAGCGGCTGGCCGTCGAGTACAACGGCCGCATCCTGCTCGCCAAGATCGACGTCGACGCCAACCAGATGCTGATGCAGCAGTTCGGCATCCAGGGGATCCCGGCGGTCTTCGCGGTCGTCGCGGGTCAGGCGCTGCCGCTCTTCCAGGGTGCCGCGGGCGAGGCGCAGATCCGGCAGACCCTGGACCAGCTGGTGCAGGTCGCCGAGCAGCGCTTCGGCCTGACCGGCCTCACCGTAGACCCCGAAGCCGAGCCCGGCGGCGCCCCGGCAGCCCCCGAGCGGCCGGCCGGCCCGCACGACGGACTCCTCGAAGCCGCCGTGCAGGCGCTGGACTCGGGTGACCTGGGCGGTGCCGTCCAGGCGTACCGGAACGTGCTGAACGAGGACCCGGGCAACGAGGAGGCCAAACTGGGCCTCGCGCAGGCCGAGTTGCTGCAGCGCGTGCAGGGTGTCGACCCGCAGCGGGTGCGCAAGGAGGCGGCCGAGAAGCCGGCGGACGTGCAGGCGCAGATCGCCGCCGCCGACCTGGACCTGGTGGGCGGCCACGTCGAGGACGCCTTCGGCCGGCTCATCGAGACCGTGCAGCGCACGGTGGGTGACGACCGGGACACCGTGCGGATGCGGCTGCTGGAGCTGTTCGAGGTGGTCGGACCCGAGGATCCGCGGGTGATCGCGGCGCGCCGGGCCCTGGCGCGCGCCCTGTTCTGACCAGTCGTTAAACGCGCGGGCCCGTGGGGTCCGCGTGAAAAGTTCGCCCGAAGAGTGTCACTGCGGCCGCGCTTTACCAAAACTTGGTAATCGCGGCCGCTGTTACTGCGAGTAAGTCATCGGCGTTGATCTGTCGGATTCTGTCCAGCGATCAACAGCTTTGTACCGCCACTCCGAGCCACCCTGTGTCGCCGACCGAGACCGATGGGTCGTTGTTCGGTTATCCCCCCGTTACTAGCGAGTAACGAACCCCCTTGTGCGGGCGGCGAGAATGCACCACGATCGGCCACGCTCGGTCCAATCCCGTACCCCGGCAGCCGGTTGGGTCGCGGGACGTCCTGGGTCCCCACCGAGCAGAGCCGGCGGCAGTGGCGCCGGCTCTTGGACAGGGGGGTCTTCGCCCACTCGGTGAAGCCTGTCCAGCAGGGTTGTGCGTGATGCGTGTCAGGCGCGACCAGTGGTTGTCGCTCGGGGGTGATCGCCGGTGATTCGGGCGCTAGTTGCGCCGCCGAGTGCAGGCGCTCTCCTTCCCGAGGACGTAGCACTTCTCCCATCCCTGCCCGGCTGAGCCGCGACTCGGGGCGAGCCAGGACAGGAGATGTACGTCCGAGAAGGAGGAAATATGGAGTCCCAGGTGCGTGGCGGGACCAGATGGAAGCGGTTCGCTGTGGTCATGGTGCCCAGCGTCGCCGCCACGGCTGCGATAGGTGTCGCCCTCGCGCAGGGCGCTCTCGCCGCGTCGTTCAGCGTCTCCGGCCAGTCGTTCAAGGTCACGACCGACCAGCTCGTCGGTGAGGGCTTCTCGCAGTACGGCGCCCTCGACGAGGGATACACGCTCGACGGCAAGAAGTCGGTGCACCCGGTCGCGGTCTCGTCGTTCAAGTCGGCGACGATCAAGAACCTGTGCCAGTCGGTCGTCACCCCGAACATTCCGGTGCTCGGGAACGTCAGCCTGATCCTGCGTGCGGGTCAGGGTGCGAAGCCGGTGGAGGCGCAGAACCTCTACATCGACGTCGCCGACCTCAGCGCGGACGCGACGTTCGAGAACATCGACATCGGTGTGGCCGCCAAGGACGCCACCAAGGGTCCGGCCATGAGGAAGGGCGAGACGGCGAACCCGTACGGCTTCGCCCAGCAGGCCGACCGGGCGACCCTGACCGACGTGAAGCAGACGGCGTGGGCGACCACCGCCGGAACCTTCAAGCTCAGCGGCCTGAAGATGTCGCTGTCGACGGGTGTCAAGGAGTGCTACTAAGCACTCGATGACGGGCGGGGGAGCCGGTGGCGCCCCCGCCCGTCCACCTTCCGGCCGCGCCTTCACGCGCGGCCCACATCACCACCACAGCAACGCCGTACCAGGGAGCTGTTTTTCCATGAGCGCCGAGACTCCTGCCGCAGGCGGCCAGTTCACTCTCCGGAGGCAGCAGTTCCGCGCCTGGCGGGGTACGCGGCCGTTCTGGGCCGGGCTGTTCGTCCTGCTCAGCGGGCTGCCCATCGCCTACTTCCCGTACGCGAACCTCCAGATCGGTCATCTGACGCTGGCGATGGCGACCACCGCGGGCGCCGGGTCCCTGATCATCGGCGTGCTGCTCGTCGTACTGGGCGTCAGCCTCTGGTTCCAGAAGCACGTCCGCGTCTTCGCGGGAGTCGCGGCCATCCTGCTGGCGCTGGTGTCCATCCCCGTGTCCAACCTCGGCGGTTTCCTCATCGGCTTCCTGCTTGCCCTCGTGGGCGGCGCGATGGCCGTGGCCTGGGCGCCGGGCGCACCGCCCGCCGGGCAGCTCGCCACCCACGCCGCCGAAGGCACGGGCGGGGCTCCCGAGGCGACGGACCACGACACCACGGTGATCGAGCCCGTGGACGCGGTGGACGCGCCGAACGATCTGTCAGGAACGAACCCGGCCAACGGGGCGAACGGGAGGCACAGTGCCGGCTGACGAGGTGACCCACGGGGCTGATGTGGAGGCGTCCCGTGTGAGAACCGGGCCGCGCCACGCGGCACCCAAGAAGCCGCTGTTCACCAGGTTCAACAGGCCGGCCGGCAAGGCGATAGCCATGGCGGCGATGCCGACGGCGGTGCTCATGGGGATGGGCTTCACGTCGACGCTCGCCATCGCCGACAGCACCAACCCGGCGACGCCGACGTCCAAGAGCCTGACGGTGGACGAGTACAAGGACTGCGTGGCGGCCCTGGAGGACGAGGGGAAGACCGCCGAGGACGACGCCTCGGCCTCGCCCACGCCGTCCCCCTCGGCCAGTGACGGCGCGACGGACGACAAGGACGACCAGAGCGGCACGGCCCCGAAGCCGTCGCCCTCCTCGGGCACGGGCGACACGGACGACAGCGAGGGCGGTTCCTCTTCGCCGGATTCAGGTTCCGACGACAAGGACGAGCCCGCGCCCGCCCCGTCCGCGAGCGAGCCCGCCACGGGCGGCGACGACGCGACGGCCACGCCGTCCCCCTCGCCGTCCCAGAGCGGCGGTGGCCTGCTGGAGGGCATCGGCGACGCCATCGACGGCATCCTGGGCGGCGGCAAGGCGGAGGCGAGCCCGAGCCCGACCCCGTCCGCCCCGGCGTCCGAGACCGCCGACGAGCCCGCCGAGGACGCCACCGGCACCGCCCGGGAGACGACCGAGAAGGCGGCCGGCTCGGCCGAGGACACCGTCGAGGACAGCGCCGGGAAGGCCGAGGAGCCCGCCGGGGACACCGCCGAGGCCGCCGGGAAGGCGGGCGCGGACAAGGCTGCGGAGAAGGCCGCGGAGGCCACCGCCTCGCCCAGCCCCACCCCCAGCGCGAGCGCCACCACGGACCCCGACGACTGCCCGGCGGCCACCGACGCCGAGGGCGGCGTCGACAACAAGGTGCCGCTGCCGGACGACCCCTGGTACCTCAACGCCAGCTCGCTCACGCTGAAGGGCGCCGATTACAAGGGCGTCGTCGAGGTGCGCACCGCCAACGGCTCGGTCAAGAAGGTCCTGAAGTACGTCATCTCCGGCGGCACCGACATCGGTGACCTCCACCAGACGGTCAAGGACAAGCAGTCCGGCAAGACCTACCACGTGCAGGCGGCCAAGGGCTCGACGTCCACGATCCGCGACGGCGACACGGTGATGTACACCGAGAGCATCTCGGGCAACCTGCTCGGGCTGATCCCGATCACCTTCGACCCGGAGCACCCGCCGCCGCTGAACATCCCGCTGATCTACTTCACCAACGTGAAGGTCACGCAGGCGGGCCAGTTCGGCGGGACCCTGCACGTGCCCGGGCTGCACAACTACATCGACTGAGCGCCCCCCCAGAGCCCGTTCGGGAGCCGCACACACCGAGGGCGCCCCCTGGAATCCAGGGGGCGCCCTCGGCGTCGTGCACGGCCCCGAGGGGACCGGGCGGAAATCAGCTCTCGGTGCCCAGGTGGTGGACCCGCACCATGTTGGTGGTGCCGGGGACGCCGGGGGGCGAACCGGCCGTGATCACCACGATGTCGCCCGCGTTGAAGCGGTTGAGCTTGACCAGCTCCTGGTCCACCAGGTCGACCATCTCGTCGGTGCTGTTCACGAACGGCACCACGTACGGCTCCACGCCCCAGCTCAGCGCCATCTGGTTGCGGGTGCCCTCGTCGGTGGTGAAGGCGATGATCGGCTGCTGGGCGCGGTAGCGGGACAGGCGGCGCGCGGTGTCGCCGGACTGCGTGAAGGCCACCAGGCCGCGGCCGCCGAGGAAGTCGGCGATCTCGCAGGCCGCGCGGGCCACCGAACCGCCCTGCGTGCGCGGCTTCTTGCCCGGGACGAGCGGCTGCAGGCCCTTGGACATCAGCTCCTGCTCGGCCGCGGTGACGATCTTCGACATCGTCTTGACGGTCTCGATCGGGTACGCGCCCACGCTCGACTCGGCGGACAGCATGACCGCGTCGGCGCCGTCCAGGATCGCGTTGGCCACGTCGGAGGCCTCGGCGCGGGTCGGACGGGAGTTGGTGATCATCGACTCCATCATCTGGGTCGCCACGATCACCGGCTTGGCGTTGCGCCGGCACAGCTCGATCAGGCGCTTCTGCACCATGGGGACCTTCTCGAGCGGGTACTCGACGGCGAGGTCACCGCGGGCGACCATCACACCGTCGAACGCCATCACGACGTCCTCCATGTTCTGCACCGCCTGCGGCTTCTCCACCTTGGCGATGACCGGGACCCGGCGGCCCTCCTCGTCCATCACGCGGTGCACGTCGGCGACGTCCTTGGCGTCCCGGACGAACGACAGCGCGACCAGGTCGCAGCCCATGCGGAGGGCGAAGCGGAGGTCCTCGATGTCCTTCTCCGACAGGGCGGGCACGTTGACGGCCGCGCCGGGCAGGTTGATGCCCTTGTGGTCGGAGATGACGCCGCCCTCGATGACGATCGTCTTGACCCGGTGGCCCTCGACCTCGGTGACCTTCAGCTCGACGTTGCCGTCGTTGATGAGGATCTGGTCGCCCTTGTTCACGTCGCCGGGCAGGCCCTTGTAGGTCGTCCCGCAGATCGTCTTGTCCCCGGGGACGTCCTCGGTGGTGATGGTGAACTCGTCACCGCGCACCAGCTCCACGGGACCCTCGGCGAAGGTCTCCAGACGGATCTTCGGGCCCTGGAGGTCGGCGAGGACACCGATGGCCCGGCCGGTCTCCTTGGCGGCGGCGCGGACCCGGTCGTAGCGGCCCTGGTGCTCGGCGTGCGAGCCGTGGCTGAAGTTGAAGCGGGCCACGTTCATGCCGGCTTCGATCAACGCGACAAGCTGATCGTGGGAGTCGACCGCGGGGCCGAGAGTACAGACGATTTTCGAACGGCGCATGGGGGCGATCCTATCGGTTTGTTTCCCAGCGGAATATTCCGTCTGGCGGAAAATACAAAAGGGCGGGATGCCGCTCAGGTGTGATTCCCCGAACCATTTACCAGCGCGTAGGTCTGTGTCGCGATCTCCAATTCCTCGTCAGTAGGGACCACCGCCACCGCCACCCGGGCGCCGTCGGGCGAGATCAGCCGCGCCTCGTCGCCGCGCACGGCGTTGCGCTCGCCGTCCACCGCGATGCCGAGCTCCTCCAGGCCCGCCAGGGCGGCCTCGCGCACCGGTGCCGCGTTCTCCCCGACACCCGCGGTGAAGGCGATCGCGTCCACCCGCCCGAGAACGGCGTAATAGGCGCCGATGTACTTCTTCAGCCGGTGAATGTAGATGTCGAACGCCAGCTCCGCCCGCGCGTCGCCCGCGTCGACCCGGCGGCGGATCTCCCTCATGTCGTTGTCGCCGCACAGACCGATCAGACCGCTCTTCTTGTTGAGGAGAGTGTCGATCTCGTCGGCGGACATTCCACCAACACGCATCAAATGGAAGATGACGGCCGGGTCCATGTCTCCGGAGCGCGTACCCATCACGAGCCCCTCCAAAGGCGTCAGCCCCATGGAAGTGTCGACACAGCGGCCGCCCCGCACGGCCGACGCCGACGCCCCGTTGCCCAGGTGCAGCACGATCACGTTCACCTCGGACGGGTCCTTGCCCAGCAGGTCCGCCGTGGCCCGGGAGACATAGGCGTGCGAGGTGCCGTGGAAGCCGTAGCGGCGGATGCGGTGCGCGTCGGCCGTCTCGACGTCGATCGCGTAACGGGCGGCCGACTCCGGCATCGTCGTGTGGAAGGCGGTGTCGAAGACGGCGACCTGCGGCAGGTCCGGCCGCAGCGTCTGCGCCGTGCGGATGCCGGTGAGGTTGGCCGGGTTGTGCAGCGGGGCCACCGGGATGAGCCGCTCGATCTCGGCGAGCACCCTGTCGTCGATCACGGTCGGCTCGGTGAAGTGCTTGCCGCCGTGCACCACCCGGTGCCCGATCGCGGCCAGTTCCGGCGAGTCCAGGCCGAGGCCGTCCTTGGCGAGCTCCTCGGCCACGGCCTTCAGGGCCGCGTCGTGGTCGGCGATCGCCCCGCCGCGCTCCCGGCTCTCGCCGCCGGCCGGGGTGTGCTTCAGCCGGGAGGTCTGCTCCCCGATCCGCTCGACCAGACCCACCGCCAGCCGGCTGCTGTCGCGCATGTCGAGCAGCTGGTACTTCACCGACGAGGAACCGGAGTTGAGGACGAGGACACGGGTCGGGCTCACTGGGCGGCTGCCTTCTCGCTCGGGGACGGGATCTGGGCCTGGATCGCCGTGATGGCGACGGTGTTGACGATGTCCTGGACCAGGGCGCCCCGGGACAGGTCGTTGACCGGCTTGCGCAGGCCCTGCAGCACCGGTCCGACGGCGATGGCGCCGGCCGAGCGCTGCACCGCCTTGTAGGTGTTGTTGCCCGTGTTCAGGTCGGGGAAGATCAGCACGCTCGCCTGCCCGGCGACCTCGGATCCGGGCAGCTTGGTCGCCGCGACCGACGGCTCCACGGCGGCGTCGTACTGGATCGGGCCCTCGATCTTCAGATCCGGGCGGCGCGCGCGGACCAGTTCGGTGGCCTCGCGCACCTTGTCGACGTCGGCGCCCGAGCCGGACGTGCCGGTCGAGTACGACAGCATGGCGATCCGCGGCTCCACCCCGAACCGCGCGGCCGTGGTCGCCGACTGCACGGCGATGTCGGCGAGCTG
Source organism: Streptomyces sp. XY006 (assembly GCF_002237655.1). GTDB lineage: Bacteria > Actinomycetota > Actinomycetes > Streptomycetales > Streptomycetaceae > Streptomyces > Streptomyces levis. Next base: position 26,627 of record NZ_NOKT01000022.1, on the reverse strand, counting down.
CTCGGCGTCCGGGTCCGGGTTGACCGCGCAGTCGCCGTAGACCAGGACCTTGTCGGCCAGGCACATGAAGAACACCGACGAGACGATGTCCGCGTCCGGCTTGGTCTTGATGATCTCGAAGGCCGGGCGGATCGTCGCGGCCGTGGAGTGCACCGAGCCGGACACCATGCCGTCGGCGAGGCCCTCCTGGACCATCAGCGTGCCGAAGTAGTTCACGTCCGAGACGACGTCGTACGCCAGCTCCACCGTGACGCCCCGGTGGGCGCGCAGGGCCGCGTACTTCTCGGCGAAAGCGTCCCGCAGTTCGGAGGTGGCCGGGTCGATCAGCTGGGTCTCGCCCAGGTCCACGCCGAGGTCGGCGGCCTTCTTGCGGATCTGGTCGACCGGGCCGAGCAGGGTCAGTTCGCACACGCCCCGGCGCAGCAGCACCTCGGCCGCGTGCAGCACGCGCTCCTCGGTGCCCTCGGGCAGCACGACCCGGCGCAGGTCGCTGCGGGCCTGCTCCAGCAGCTTGTGCTCGAACATCATCGGCGTGACGCGGTCGCTGCTCGGCGCGGAGACGCGGCGCGCGAGGTCGCCGGTGTCGGCGTAGCGCTCGAACAGGCCGAGGGCCCGCTCCGCCTTGCGCGGGGTGGCCGCGTTGAGCTTGCCCTCCAGGGAGAACAACTGCTCGGCGGTGGGGAAGCTGTTGCCGGTCACCGACAGCACCGGGGTGCCGGGGGCGAGGCGGTCGGCGAGGGTGAGGATGTCCTGCCCGGGCACCTCGTTCAGGGTGAGCAGGACACCGGCGATCGGCGGGGTGCCGGCGCTGTGCGCGGCGAGCGCGCCCACGACCAGGTCCGCGCGGTCGCCCGGGGTGACGACGAGGCAGCCCGGGGTCAGGGCGCCGAGGAAGTTCGGCAGCATCGCGCCGCCGAAGACGAAGCCGAGCACGTCCCGGGCGAGCCCGGAGTCGTCGCCGAGCACCACCTCGGCGCCGAGGGCGTGGCTGATCTGCGAGACGGTCGGGGCGGACAGGGCCGGCTCGTCGGGCAGCACGTAACAGGGCACCGGGAGCCGGGAGTCCAGCTGGCGGGCGATCTCGTCGCGGTCCTCGCGGGCCACCCGGTTGGCGACCATGGCCAGGACGTCGCAGCCGAGGGTGTCGTAGGCGCGGTAGGCGTTGCGCGTCTCGGCGAGCACGGACTCCACGGGCTGCTTGCGGCCGCCGACGACCGGGAGCACGGAGGCGCCGAACTCGTTCGCCAGCCGGGCGTTGAGCGACAGCTCGTCCGGGAGCTGGGTGCCGGCGTAGTCGGTGCCGAGGACCAGGACGACGTCGAAGTCGCGGGCGACCCGGTGGAAGCGGTCGACGAGCGTGGAGACCAGCTCGTCGGTGCCGGCCTCGGCCTGGAGGGCGGACGCCTCGTGGTAGTCCATGCCGTAGACGGTCGCCGGGTCCTGGGCGAGCCGGTAGCGGGCGCGCAGCAGCTCGAAGAGGCGGTCGGGTCCGTCGTGCACCAGTGGACGGAAGACGCCGACCCGGTCGACCTGCCGGGTGAGGAGTTCCATGACCCCCAGTTCGACGACCTGGCGGCCGTCACCGCGGTCGATGCCGGTCACGTACACGCTGCGGGTCACGCGAGCTCTCCGTTTCATCGCGAACGAGGGCAGAAAAATCGCCCACCAAGGTGAGCAGAACCCTCTTGACAATACCTCTGCCGCTATATAAGGCGCCCGTCAGACCGGGGTGCCACGGCGGGCTGTGGAGCGTGAAACAATCGGCAGTGGCTCACCGGCGTCAACAGCGAGCAGGAGACACAGCACGATGCGTATCGGAGTTCTCACCGCAGGCGGCGACTGCCCCGGCCTGAACGCCGTGATCCGGTCGGTCGTGCACCGGGCGGTCGACAACTACGGCGACGAGGTCATCGGCTTCGAGGACGGCTACGCGGGCCTGCTGGACGGCCGCTTCCGCAACCTCGACCTGGAGTCCGTCAGCGGCATCCTGGCCCGTGGCGGCACCATCCTCGGCTCGTCCCGGCTGGAGCGCGACCGGCTCCGCGAGGCCTGTGAGAACGCCTCCGACATGATCCACGAGTTCGGCATCGACGCGCTCATCCCGATCGGCGGCGAGGGCACGCTGACGGCGGCCCGGATGCTCTCCGACGCGGGCCTGCCCGTCGTCGGCGTGCCGAAGACGATCGACAACGACATCTCCTCCACGGACCGCACCTTCGGCTTCGACACCGCGGTCGGCGTCGCCACCGAGGCGATGGACCGCCTGAAGACCACCGCCGAGTCCCACCAGCGCGTGATGGTCGTGGAGGTCATGGGCCGGCACGCGGGCTGGATCGCGCTGGAGTCCGGCATGGCCGCCGGCGCGCACGGGATCTGCCTGCCGGAGCGCCCCTTCGACCCGGCGGACCTCGTGAAGATGGTCGAGGAGCGCTTCGCCCGCGGCAAGAAGTTCGCGGTGGTCTGCGTCGCCGAGGGCGCCCACCCGGTCGACGGCAGCATGGACTACGGCAAGGGCGCCATAGACAAGTTCGGCCACGAGCGCTTCCAGGGCATCGGCACGGCCCTCGCCCACGAGCTGGAGCGGCGGCTGGGCAAGGAGGCCAAGCCGGTCATCCTCGGCCACGTCCAGCGCGGCGGTGTGCCCACCGCCTACGACCGGGTCCTGGCCACCCGGTTCGGCTGGCACGCGGTGGAGGCCGCGCACCGGGGCGAGTTCGGCCGGATGACCGCGCTGCGCGGGACGGACATCGTGATGGTGCCGCTCGCCGAGGCCGTGACCGAGCTGAAGACCGTGCCCAAGGACCGTATGGACGAGGCCGAGTCGGTCTTCTAGACAGCCTCCCGTCCGGTGTCGTCCTGGAGCTTCGCCCAGAAGTGCTCGACGATCCGGTCGAGGAAGTCCTGGCCGGCGCCGCCCGCGTCACCGCTGCCGCCGCCCCAGCTCAGGGTGGCGGCCATGTGGCCCTGGTAGTCCTCGTGCAGGCTCTGCAGAGCACCCTCCAGGAACCGCCGGTCCAGCGGGACGAGCCGGGCCACCGGGCGCACATAGGCCTGCCAGCGGGTGATGGCCGCGCTGCGCAGCAGATCGCCGAGCCGGGCGTCGCGGCCCGTGACGGTGACGAAGTCGGGCAGGCCGAGGCCGAGCAGTTCGGCGAGCGCGGCGGACTGGCGCTCGGTGCCGCGCCAGCTGTCCGTCTCCTCCATGCGCAGATACGCGTGGACGTCGTGCCCGACGGCCCGGGCCACGTCCTCGGGGGCGAGGCAGCGGGCGATGCGGTGTTCGCGCAGGGTGCGCGGTCTGCCGATGAGCTCGGCCGGCGAGCACCACAGCACGCCCGCGAGGGCGGTGAGTTCGGAGTTGCTCGGGGCCATGATCCCGCGCTCCCAGGCGATCACGTGGTCCGGGGAGACGTGCGGGTGCCCGTACGAGACGCGCATGCCGTGGGCGACGTGCTCGGGGGCCATGCCGAGGGCCGCGCGCAGCCGGCGGGCGGCGGGGGCGTTGAAGGGCGGAGTCGTCGTCGGGGAGGGCTCGCTCGGGCTGGGTGAAGGTCGGCGCACGGGCCACAAGCTAGGGGCGTGGGGCTGCGGCGACTACGGTCAGTTCGGCCAGGATCACGGATTGTAGGAAGCTACGGCTACCGGCGGGTTCGCCGGGGCCGGGGGCGTCTGTCCGGCGGACGGATGTGCGGGCGCGGGCGGGGTCCGGAGCGGCGCCGGCAGTCCCGTGGGGACCACGGCCCCGGCGAACGGCAAGCTCAGTGGGCATATTCGCGCATCGACCGCACGGCGGCGGGGACGGGCGGGGCGGCCCGGGCGTCGTGCACAGGGCCGGGCATCGAAGCGGTGTGCCTCGCCGCCGGCGTCTCCCGAGGGCGGGCGAAGGCGTGGGCCGGCGGCGCAATCCGTACGGTCCGCGTCGCGCGAGGGCGTTTCCTTCCGGCCATTGATGATCGTCGGCCCATTGACCCCGGTCGTCCACCCATCTAGCCTCCATCTGCCTACGTAGACGTCGTCTGCATACAGAGATGAGGCACCTGATGGGCATCGGGCAGCAGCCGGTCGTCACGGCGTTCGCCGTCCACCCCGTCGCCGGCCGGGACAGCATGGAACTGAACCTCTCCGGCGCGCACGGGCCGTACTTCACCCGCAACGTCGTCGTCCTCACCGACTCCGAGGGCCGGACCGGGCTCGGGGAGGTGCCCGGCGGGGAGGCGATCACGCGGACCCTGCGGGACGCCGCGTCGCTGGTCGTCGGGGTGAAGGTCGGCGACTACAAGCGGGTGCTGCGGGAGATCGGGGAGCGGTTCGCCGACCGGGACGCGGGCGGGCGCGGTGCGCAGACCTTCGACCAGCGGACCACCGTCCACACCGTCACGGCGGTCGAGTCGGCCCTGCTGGACCTGCTCGGGCAGCACCTGGACCTGCCGGTCGCCGCGCTGCTGGGGGACGGGCAGCAGCGGGAGTCCGTGCGGGTGCTGGGCTATCTGTTCTACGTGGGCGACGCGGACCGCACCGACCTGGAGTACGTGCGCGAGCCCGGCTCCCCGGTCGCGTGGTACCGGGTGCGGCACGAGGAGGCGCTGTCGCCGGAGGCGATCGTGCGGCAGGCCGAGGCGGCGTACGAGCGGTACGGGTTCCGGGACTTCAAGCTCAAGGGGGGTGTGCTGGAGGGGGCCGAGGAGGTCGCCGCCGTGCGGGCGCTCAAGCGGCGGTTCCCCGACGCCCGGATCACCCTCGACCCCAACGGGGCCTGGTCGCTGCGGGAGGCGGTCGAGCTGTGCCGGCCGCTGGTGGGCACGCTGGCGTACGCCGAGGATCCGTGCGGGGCGGAAGGGGGCTACTCGGGGCGGGAGATCCTCGCGGAGTTCCGGCGGGCGACGGGGCTGCCGACGGCGACCAACATGATCGCGACGGACTGGCGGCAGCTGGCGCACGCGCTGGCTCTGCAGTCGGTGTCCATCCCGCTGGCCGATCCGCACTTCTGGACGATGCAGGGGTCGGTGCGGGTGGCGCAGTTGTGCCGGGCGACGGGGCTGACGTGGGGGTGCCACTCCAACAACCACTTCGACATCTCGCTGGCGATGGTGACGCACTGCGGGGCGGCGGCGCCGGGGGAGTACAACGCGCTGGACACGCACTGGATCTGGCAGGAGGGGCTGGAGCGGCTGACGACGGATCCGCCGCGGATCGTGGACGGGGAGATCGCGGTGCCGGCCGCGCCGGGTCTGGGAATCACGCTCGACATGGACCGGTTGCTGGCGGCACACGAGCTGTACCGCGAGAAGGCGGCGGGCACGGCGGGGGCACGGGACGACGCGGTGGCGATGCGGTACCTCGTGCCGGGGTGGTCCTTCGACCCGAAGCGTCCGAGTCTGGTGCGGTGACCACCGCCCGGGCCGACGAGTGCGGGCGGGACGCCGGGGGACGTCAGGGTTCGAGCGCCCCTAGTGGGGCGTTATCTCCAGGATCGCCTTGCCTTGGACTCGGCGTGCGTGCAGGGCCTCGGCCGCCTCGTCGAATCGGTTCCACGGGCCCTGCCAGCCTGTCTCCACGGTCAGGGACCCCTCGGCGGCCAGCTCGGTGAGGACGGCCAGGTCGGCGCCCGCCTCCGAGTCGATGACGAAGGAGGACAGCGACTTGGCCGGGCCGACGGTCGCGTACGGCGGGAAGACGGCGGGTTCCCCGGACGTCCAGCCGACGCTCTGCACGCTGCCGCCGGGGGCGAGCAGGTCCCAGGCGGCGACCAGTTGGGGGCCGCCGACGCTGTCGATGACGATGTCCACCGGCTCCTTGAGCCCCTCCAGCCCGACCAGCACCTCGTCGGCACCGGCCCCGGCCAGTCCCCCGGCCCGGGCGGCCGAGCCGACGGACGCGATCACCTGGGCCCCGGCCCGGGCCGCCAGCTGGACGGCGAACCGGCCGACCCCGCCGGACGCCCCGGTGACCAGCACCCTCCTGCCGGGCCCGAGTCCGGCGGCCCGCAGCGAGCGCAGCGCCGCCACCCCGGCGACCGGGAGCCCCACCGCCTTCGCCGGGTCCAGGCCCTCGGGCACCTCGGCCAGCTCGCCCACGCCGATCGCCACCCGCTCGGCGAAGGCTCCCGAGGTCAGGGCCACCACCCGCGTGCCCACCGCCGGCCCGGTTCCGTCGGCCGCGGCCCGGACGACCACGCCGGCGGCGTCCGAGCCGAGCACCGCTCCCACCGGGACGCGCCCGGAGCGGGCGTCGTTGAGGTCGCCGTGGTTCAACGAGACGTGCGAGACCTCGACGAGGACCTGACCCGGCCCGGGCTCCGGCTCGGCGACCTCGCCGAGCCGGACGGCGACGGGCGCGGACGGATCGACGAGCAGAGCACGAACCGACATGTCTCCCCCTTGTGCCGAGCGCGGTGATCTCCGCGGTCACGACGTCCAACAGCGGGCGCGCGCGGTTGCTTCCCGTCCGCCCCCGTCAGCCCTTCACCGCCCCGCCCAGCGCGAAGCCCCCGCCCAGGCGCCGGGAGATCAGCACGTACAGGAGGATCACTGGCGTCGAGTAGACGAGGGAGAACGCGGCCAGCTGGCCGTAGGCCACCATGCCCCGGTTGCCGAAGAAGTCGTTGATGCTGACCGACGCCGGCATCTGGTCGGGGGTGAGCAGGAGCATGAAGGGGACGAAGAAGTTGCCCCACATCATGACGAAGGAGAAGACCGTCACCACGGCCACGCCCGGGCCCATCAGGGGCAGCACGATGCGGACGAGGGACTGCAGGGAGGAGGCGCCGTCCGTCCAGGCCGCCTCCTCCAGTTCCTTCGGGACGCCGTCCATGAAGTTCTTCATCAGCCAGATGGCGAACGGCAGTTGGGACGCGGCGAAGAAGAGGATCGTGCCGTGCATGGTGTCGATCAGGTCCACCCGCACGAAGAGCGCGTAGACCGGGACCATGATCGCCGTGATGGGCAGGCTGGTGGCGAAGAGGATCGCCAGCAGGAACGGCCGGTTGAAGCGGGAGCGGAAGCGGGACAGGGGGTAGGCGGCCAGGGCCGCGCAGACCACCGTCAGCAGTGTCGCGCCGCCGCACAGCAGGAGGCTGTTGAGCAGGGGCGTGAAGGTGATCTCGGGGGTCAGGACCGCGTCGAAGTGGTCCAGGGTCAGGCCGTCGGGCGCCTTCACCCGGAGGGTGGCGCCGGGGTCGAGGGCCGAGAGGACGACCCAGGCCAGGGGCAGGACGAACGCGGCGGCGACGGCCAGCAGGCCGGCGTCGGCGGCGAGGCGGCGGGTCGTACGGCGGGAGGTGAGCGTGGCCATGCGGGTCAGACCTCCGTCCGCAGCAGGCGCAGGTAGAGAAGGGAGAAGAGGGAGCCGACCAGCAGCAGGAGCAGGGCGACCGCGGTGCCGTAGCCGATCAGGCTGTTCTGGAAGGCCTGTTCGTACATGAACAGCGGCAGCGTCTGGCTCCGGCCGCCCGGGCCGCCGCGCGTCATCACCCAGATCAGGCCGAAGACCGAGAGGGTCTGCAGGGTGTTGAGCATCAGGTTCGTGCCGATGGAACGGCGGATCATGGGCAGCGTGATGTGCCACATGCGGCGCCAGCCGCCCGCTCCGTCGACCTCCGCCGCCTCGGTGATCTCCTGCGGGATCTCGTTCAGCGCGGCCGAGTAGACCAGCATCGAGAAGGCCGTGCCCCGCCAGACGTTGGCGAAGGACACCGCCAGGATGGGCAGGGTGTAGAGCCAGTTCTGGGACGGCAGGTGCAGCCAGTCCAGGACGGCGTTCAGGGTGCCCTCGCGGCGGAAGAAGGCGTACAGCAGGAAGCCCGCCACCACCTCCGGCAGGACCCAGGCGGTGACCACGATGCCGCCGGTCAGGGTGCGCACCGGTTTCGAGGCGCGCCGCATCAGCGCGGCGAGGGCGAGTCCGAGGGTGTTCTGCCCGATCAGCGACGACAGGACCGTGAACACCAGCGTCAGCCATACGGCGTTGAGGAACGCCTCGTCGCCGAAGGCCCGGGTGAAGTTGTCGAAGCCGACGAACGACGACTCGGCCTGGCCGGTGAGCTGGAGGTCGGTGAAGGCGATGAGGACGCAGTACGCGATCGGGCCGGCCAGGAACAGCAGCAGGAGGACGACCGCGGGGGTGAGGGGCAGGACCCGCACCGGCAGGCGGGGACCGCGGGCCGGGCGCGGGGCCCCGGGTGTCCTGGCGAGGGACGGGCGGGGCGCGGTGGCGGTCATGCGCGGCGGCCCGGGATCACCGCTCGGCCACCTGGTCGCCGGTGGCGTCCTTCAGCGCGTCCGTGTAGGCGCGCGTCGCCTCTTCCGCCGAGGCGTCGCCCGTGGTGACGCTCTCCATCGCCTCCTGGATGGCCGTGGAGACCTTGGGGTACGCCGGGTAGGCGGGCCGGTAGTGGGTCGAGGACACCAGGTCGGTGAAGAACTTGATGCCGGGCTGCGCGTCGACGTACGCCGGGTCCTCGGCGACGTCCTCGCGGACCGCGATGCCCGAGTTGGCGATGTACCACTTCTGCGCGTTGGCCTTGGTCTGCATCGTCTTGATGAACTCGAACGCCAGGTCCGGGTTGCCGGCCTTGGCCGGGATCGACCAGGTCCAGCCGCCGGACATGCTCACCTTGCCGGGCGCCTGGCCGTGCTGGGTCGGCATGGCGGCAAGACCCAGCTCCCGCGACCACTCGGGCCACTCGTGGCCGCTGCCCGGCAGCCAGTCCTGCGGCAGCCAGGAGCCGTCGAGGGCGATGCCGAGCTTGCCCTGCGGGAGCCACTCGCCGCGCACCCGCGTCCCGACGTTCGGGTCGAGCGCGTCGGAGACGTCCGGGCCGAGCTTCTCGCGGTAGACCGTCTCGACGAAGGCGAGCGCGTCCTCGAAACCCTGCCCGCCGGCGATCCACTTCTTGCTCGACTTGTCGTACAGGGGGTCGGCGGAGCCGTCGTTCGTGCCGTAGAGCAGCATCTCGAAGGTCTGCATGGTGGCGGCCTCGCCGACCGGCTTGCCCGTGTACACGTTGAGGGGGATGACGCCGGGGACCTTCTTCTTGACGGCACGGGCGGCGGTGAGGATGTCGTCCCAGGTCTTCGGCTGCCAGTCGGCAGGCAGTCCGGCCTTGGCGAAGACGTCCTTGTCGAACCAGAGGCCGCGGGTGTCGGTGCCGTCGGGGACGCCGTAGGTCTTGCCGTCCTCGCCCTTGGCCGCCGCCTTGGCCGTGTCGATGAACCGGTTCCAGTCCGGCCACTTGGCGAGGTAGGCGTCGAGGGGCTTCAAGTACCCGCTGGTGATGTCCGAGTTGATGAGGAACGTGTCCTCGTAGACCAGGTCGGGGGCGGTCTTGGGGGAGCGGAGCATCTGCTGGAGCTTGGTGTAGTACTCCGCGTCCGGGGCCTTGATCGGGACGAGCTCGACCTTCTTGCCCGGGTGGGCCTTCTCGAACTGCTTCGTGATGTCCGCGAGATAGGTGTCCATCACCTTCACGGAGTTGTCCGTGGACTGCTTGAAGGAGACCTTCACGGTGTCCGGGTCGCTGCCGGATCCCCCACCGCAGGCGGTGAGGGCCGTGGCGGCGAGGAGCAGGGCGGCGAGGGGGGTGAGGGCGGCGGTGGGGCGCACGGGCACGACCTCCTACGGGCGCACTTCGTTGTGGCCGGGACGGCTGCGTCGTGAACCTAAGTTGAATGGTCTAGTCAGGTCAATGCGTGTGCGGGGGTTTGATCGGCGGCTGATGGACCGTCACTGACCGGTGACCCAGCGGTACTGCAACTCCGGCCGCCCGACGGTGCCGTACTGCGGGCGGCGGGCCGCGCGGCCCGCGTCGACGAGGTGCTCCAGGTAACGGCGGGCGGTGATGCGGGAGATGCCCACCGTCTCCGCCACGCCCGCGGCCGTCAGGCCCTCCGCGCTGTCGCGCAGGGCGAGCGTGACGCGCTCCAGGGTCGGCGCGCTCAGGCCCTTGGGCAGCGCGGCCGGGCCCGGTGCGCGCAGCGCGGCGAGCGCCCGGTCCACCTCGTCCTGGCCGCTGGCCTCGCCGACCGCCGCGTGGAACTCCGCGTACCGCACCAGCCGGTCGCGCAGGGTCGCGAAGGTGAACGGCTTCAGGACGTACTGCACGACACCGAGCGAGACGCCCTCGCGCACCACGGCCAGGTCGCGGGCCGACGTCACCGCTATCACGTCGGCGTGGTGGCCGGCCGCGCGCAGGGAACGGGCCAGTTGCAGGCCGTGCACATCGGGCAGGTGCAGATCCAGCAGCAGCAGGTCGACGGGGGTGCGCTCCAGGGCCCGGCGGGCCTCCGCACCCGTGTGGGCCTTGCCCACGGCCACGAAGCCGGGCACCCGGCCGACGTAGAGGACGTGCGCGTCGGCGGCGACCGGGTCGTCCTCCACCACCAGGACGCGGATGGCCTGCTGTCTCGTCGGGTCGCTCGTCATGCGTCGCCTCCACCGGCCTTGGACAGCGGGCCCCCGGAGGTCCCGGGCGCGGGCCCCGCGGGCAGCGGGAGCGCGGCGGCCGGATCCGACGGTGCCGCGCCGCCGTCCCGGGCGAGGTCGCCGGGCGCCGCATCCGCCGCCCGGCTCAGCGGCAGCCGCACCTCGAACTGTGCCCCGCCCCCGTCGGCGCCCGTCACCGACAGCGTCCCGCCGTGCCGGTGCGCCGCCTGCCGGACCAGCGCCAGGCCCAGCCCCCGGCCGCCCGGTCCGGCCGGCTTGGTCGTGAAGCCCCGCTGGAAGACGGCCTCGGCGTGCTCGGGATCCACGCCCGGGCCCGTGTCCGACACCCGCATCACCAGCTCCGGGCAGCCGCCCGCGGCCTCGGTGTACGCGGCCACCGTCACCCGGGCCCGCACGCTGCCCTGCGCCGCGTCCACGGCGTTGTCGATGAGGTTGCCGAGGATCGTCACCAGATCCCGCGCCGGCAGGGACGCGGGCAGCAGGCCGTCGTCGAGGCTGCTGTCCTCCGACACCACCAGCTCCACGCCCCGCTCGTTCGCCTGGGCGGTCTTGCCCAGCAGCAGCGCCGCCAGCACCGGCTCGCTCACCGCCGCCACGACCTGGTCGGTCAGCGCCTGGGCCAGCTCCAGCTCGGCCGTCGCGAACTCCACCGCTTCCTCCGCCCGGCCCAGCTCGATCAGCGAGACGACCGTGTGCAGCCGGTTCGCCGCCTCGTGCGCCTGCGAGCGCAGCGCCTGGGTGAAACCCCGCTCGGAGTCCAACTCGCCCATGAGCGACTGGAGTTCGGTGACATCGCGGAGGGTCACGACCGTACCGCGCCGCTCGCCGCCCGACACCGGCGAGGTGTTGATCACCAGCACCCGGGAGGCCGTGAGATGCACCTCGTCCACCCGCGGCTCCGAGGCCAGCAGCGCGCCCGTCAGCGGAGCGGGCAGCCCCAGCTGGGCCACCGACCTGCCCACCACGTTCCCGGCCACGCCCAGCAGCTCCCGCCCTCCGTCGTTGATCAACGCCACACGGTACTGCCCGTCCAGCATCAGCAGCCCCTCGCGTACCGCGTGCAGGGCGGCCTGGTGGTAGTCGTGCATCCGGCTCAGCTCGGCCGCGTTCATCCCGTGGGTGTGGCGGCGCAGCCGGGCGTTGATGACGTACGTGCCGACCGCGCCCAGTACCAGCGCGCCGGCCGCGACGCCGAGCAGGGCCGTGAGCTGCTCCTGGACGCGCTGGGTGATCTCCTCGACCCGGATGCCCGCGCTGACCAGGCCGACCACCCGCGGGCCGTCCTTGATCGGGGTGACCGCCCGGACCGACGGGCCGAGCGTGCCGGTGTAGGTCTCGGTGAAGGTCCGGCCGCGCAGCGCCTTGTCGGTGTGGCCCTGGAAGGTCTGGCCGATCTGCTTCGGGTCCGGGTGCGTCCAGCGGATGCCCCGCGGATCCATGATCGTGATGAAGTCGACCTCGGTGTCCCGCATCACCCGCAGCGCGTACGGCTGGAGCTCGGCCGTCGGATCGGGGGTGCGGATCGCCGCCGTCACGGACGGGGAGTCGGCGACCGACCGGGCCACCGCCCGGGCCTGGCGCGCCGCCGCCTCCTCGGCCTGGCTGCGGTCGCTGACATAGGTGAACAGCGCGTATCCGGCCACGACGACCGCTATCAGCACGGCCTGCATGGCGAAGAGCTGGCCCGCCAGACTGCGGGGGCCGGGGACGGTGAGGCGCATGCCGTCAGTCTGCACCGTGGCCGATTGTGAACTAAATGAACGGAAGGGTGACCGCGCTCACAGCGCACGACATAGTCACGGCATTCCCCATAACGCATCTCCGGGAGCCCCGCTCCCTGTTTCCCGCAGTTGCCCGGAGCTTCCGGAGATTTCCCGGACGTGAGCCGCACGCCGGTGATGCCGACGACGTCGTCAAGGAGGGCCGCCGTGACCAGCGCAGCCGATACGGCACCTGCCGCACCCAAGGCCAAGCGGGACCGCACGCACTATCTCTACATCGCGGTGATCATCGCGGTCGCCGCCGGTATCGCGGTGGGCCTGGCCGCACCGGACTTCGCTGTCGAGCTGAAGCCCATCGGCACGGGCTTCGTGAACCTGATCAAGATGATGATCTCGCCGATCATCTTCTGCACGATCGTGCTGGGCATCGGCTCGGTGCGCAAGGCCGCCAAGGTCGGCGCCGTCGGCGGTATCGCCCTCGGCTACTTCATGGTGATGTCGCTGGTCGCCCTGAGCATCGGCCTGGTCGTCGGCAACATTCTGGAGCCGGGCACGGGCCTGGCCGTGACCGACGCGGTCAAGGACGCCGGACACGCGCAGGTCGACGCCGAGGCCAAGGACACCACCGAGTTCCTGCTCGGCATCATCCCGACCACGATCGTCTCCGCCTTCACCAGCGAGTCGGTGCTGCAGACCCTGCTGATCGCCCTGCTCGCCGGCTTCGCGCTGCAGGGCATGGGCGCGGCCGGGCAGCCGATCCTGCGCGGCATCGAGCACATCCAGCGGCTCGTCTTCCGCATCCTCGCCATGGTGATGTGGGCGGCCCCGATCGGTGCCTTCGGCGCCATCGCCGCCGTCACCGGCTCCGCCGGCCTGGACGCGCTCAAGAGCCTCGCGGTGCTGATGCTCGGCTTCTACGTCACCTGCTTCCTCTTCGTCTTCATCGTGCTCGGCGCCCTGCTGCGCGTGATCTCCGGCCTGAACATCCTCACGCTGTTCAAGTACCTCGGCCGTGAGTTCCTGCTGATCCTGTCCACCTCCTCGTCCGAGTCCGCGCTGCCGCGGCTCATCGCGAAGATGGAGCACCTGGGCGTCAGCAAGCCGGTGGTCGGCATCACCGTCCCGACCGGCTACTCCTTCAACCTCGACGGCACCATGATCTACATGACCATGGCCTCGCTGTTCATCGCCGACGCCATGGGCACCCCGATGTCGATCGGCGAGCAGATCCCGCTGCTGCTCTTCCTGCTGGTCGCCTCCAAGGGCGCCGCCGGTGTCACCGGTGCCGGTCTCGCGACCCTGGCCGGTGGTCTGCAGTCGCACAAGCCGGCCCTGGTGGACGGCATCGGCCTGATCGTGGGCATCGACCGCTTCATGAGCGAGGCCCGCGCCCTGACCAACTTCGCGGGCAACGCCGTGGCCACCGTGCTGATCGGCACCTGGACGAAGGAGATCGACAAGGACCGGGTCAACCAGGTCCTCGCCGGGCAGCTGCCCTTCGACGAGAAGACCCTGCTCGACGACGGGCACGGCGCCCCGGCCTCCGGCGGCCACGTCGAGGTGCCCGAGCCGGGCGGCGAGAAGGAGCTGGCGAAGGCCTGACGGCCGCGCTGCCCAGGACTCCGGGCGGCTTGGTGTCCCCCCGTCGCCCAGCCGCCCGGTCCCACTTCGCAGTCCCAGCAGAAGAAGTCAGTCGTTCAGCTCCGCCACCAGCCCCGTGGCGGTCGAGGCGGGCACGCCCGCCGCGGTCAGGATGGTGACCGCGGCGCAGCGGCCCGCCTCTTCCGCTGCCACCAGCCCGTCGTTCACCGCCTCCATCAGCGCCACCAGCATCTGCTCGTGCACGTAGGCCAGGGCCGGGGCGGGCAGCGGTGAGCTGAAGACACCCTCGTCCAGGCCGCGCCGCAGCATGCCGGCGGCGGTCTCCCGGACCGGGGCGAGGCGTTCGCGGATGCCCTGCATGGTCACCGTGCGCTGGGCGAGCGCGACCAGCAGCCGGTAGCGGTCGGCGATCTCCCACACGGCCAGCACCGAGCGGGCCACGGCCTCCGCCGGATCCCCCACCCCCGCGCGGCCGGCGGCGTGCGCGGCCGACAGGGCCTCCACCGCCTCGTCGACGAGCGTGCTGATGAGGGCCTCGCGGTTCGGGAAATGCCCGTACACCGTGCGCCGGACGACGCCCGCCGCGCGGGCGATCTGGTCCATGGACGCGTCGGGGTCCCGCAGCAGTTCCGCGAGGGCGACATCGAGGATGCGGCGGCGGTTGGCGTCGGCGCGGCTGGTGGTGCCCGTGGTCATGGACGTCATTGTGCCCCTCCGGAGCCGAGTTGCACAGTGCTGTGCAACGGCGTAGATTGCACATCGTTGTGTAAATGCACAGCCATGTGCAAATCAGCGAGGAAGGCGCCCCTGCCATGCGACTCGTCGTGACCGAACCGGCCGAGAGGACGGACCGCCCCTACCCGCGCCGCTGGTGGGCGCTGCTCGTGCTCTGCCTGAGCCTGCTGATCATCGTGATGGCGAACACCGCCCTCACCGTGGCGGCACCCGCCATGACCGAGGACCTCGGACTGTCCAGCGCCGACCTGCAGTGGGTCATCGACGGCTACACCGTCCCCTACGCCGCGCTGATGCTGCTGCTCGGCGCGATCGGCGACAAGTACAGCCGCCGGGGCGCGCTGGTGCTCGGGCTCCTCGTGTTCGGCGGCGGGGCCGTCTTCGGCTACCTCGCCGACAGCGCAACGGCGGTCATCGCCGCCCGTGCCGTGATGGGCGCCGGAGCCGCGATGATCATGCCCGCCACACTGTCCCTGCTCGCCGCGACCTTCCCGCGGGGCGAGCGCGCCCGCGCCATCACCCTGTGGACCGCCACGGCCGGACTCGCCATCGCGGCCGGGCCGCTGGTCGCCGGGGCGCTGCTGGAGCACCACGGCTGGTCGTCGACGTTCCTGATCAACGTGCCCGTCGCCGCGCTGGCACTCGTCGGCGCGTTCGTCCTGGTCCCGCCGTCCAAGGCCGCCGACCGCGGGCGGATCGACTACGGCGGCGGGCTGCTGTCCGTGGTGTGGATCGCGGCACTGGTCTACGCGATCATCCAGGGACCGCACTTCGGCTGGGACGCCCAGGCGGTCACGGCCGCGGTCGTCGCGGGGGCCGGGCTCGCCGCCTTCGTGGTGTGGGAGCTGCGCCATCCCCGCCCGCTGCTCGACGTGCGCCGCTTCGCCGACCGGCGGTTCGCGGGCTCCAACCTCGCCGTCGCGCTGTTCTTCCTGGCCGTGTTCGGGGCCTTCTACTACCTGACGCAGCACCTGCAGTTCGTCCTCGGCTACGACGCCCTGGACACCGGCGTGCGGATGCTGCCGCTGGCGGGCGCGGTGTTCGCCGGCTCGGCCCTCACCGGGTACCTCACGCCCCGGGTCGGCATGAAGTGGACCGTCACGGCCGGCATGGTCGGCGGCACGGCGGCACTGGCCCTGCTCACCCGGATCGACTCCGGCTCGGCGTACGGCGACTTCGTCGTGCCCCTGGTCGTCCTGGGCCTGGCGATCGGGCTCGCCCTCTCGCCCTGCACGGACGCGATCATGGGGGCCTTCCCGGAGTCGGAGCTCGGCGTCGGCGGCGCGGTCAACGACACGTCGCTGGAGCTGGGCGGATCGATCGGCATCGCCCTCCTCGGTTCGCTGCTGGCGACGTCGTACTCCGGTCACCTCTCGGACGCGACGGCCGGCAGCAAGCTGCCCGCGTCCTCCCTGGAGACGGCCCAGGACTCCGTCGGGGCCGGGTACGCCGTCGCGCAGGGCATCGGCGACCGGGCCCGGCAGCTCGCCGAGCAGGCGGCCGGCACGAGCGATCCGCAGCAGGCGGAGCGGCTCAGGGCGCAGGCCGAGCAACTCGCCGGCGGCGCACGGCAGATGGCCGACGCGGTGGGCTCGTCCTTTGCCGACGCGGTCGCCCACACCAGCCTGGTCGGGGCGGCGGTCCTGGGCGTCGGCACGGTGCTCGTGGCGCTGCTGCTGCCCGGCCGGGGCGAGCCGGAGCCCGAGCAGGCCGTCGAGGAGCGGGAGCCGGAGAACGCCGGGGCGCGCTGAGGTGTTGCCTTGACCTCGGCGTCAAGGATTACGTTCGACCCCATGCGAATCGGCGAGCTGGCCGCACGCGCCGGGACCACCACGCGGACGCTGCGGTACTACGAGGCACGAGGGCTGCTGCCCGCGCGGCGTGCGGACAACGGATACCGGACGTACGACGAGTGCGATCTGAAGCTGCTGGAGCAGATCCGGACGCTGCAGGACTTCGGGTTCGGCCTGGAGGAGACACGGCCCTTCGTGGAGTGCCTGCGCGCCGGGCACCCCGAGGGCGACTCCTGTCCGGCGTCCCTCGCGGTCTACCGGCGCAAGCTGGACGAACTCGACGCGCTGATCGGCGAGTTGAGCGCCGTGCGGGACACGGTGGCGCGGCAGCTGGCGCGGGCCGAGCTGAACGCCGAGGCCGAGGCTCCGGGCGGTCCGGAGCCCCGCTGCGAACTGGGGAGGCACCCGTGGTGACCGACGTGACGGACGCGGACTTCGAGGCCGAGGTGATCGGCGCGGATCTGCCGGTCCTGGTGGAGTTCACCGCCGACTGGTGCCCGCCCTGCCGGCAGATGGCGCCGGTGCTCAAGGCCCTCGCCGCCGAGGAGGGCGACCGGCTGAAGGTGGTGCAGCTGGACGTGGACCACAATCCGCTGACCACCAACGCCTACAAGGTGCTGTCCATGCCGACGTTCCTGGTGTTCCGCGACGGCGAGCCCGTGAAGTCCATGGTCGGCGCGCGGGCCAAGCGCCGGCTGCTGCAGGAGCTGTCCGACGTGCTGTGAGCGACCGGCCCGGGGCACGGAAAAGCCCCCGAGCAATTGGCTCGGGGGCTTTTCTCGCGTATATTGATTCATTCGCGACTTCAAGTCGATTGAAGTCGCGGAGGAGTTCAGTGAGCACAGTATATCCGGGCGGGAGCGGAATTGTCAAACACCGAATTTCCGGACGATGAATTGCGGCAGGAACAGGAATTCATCGACGGGTTGTACGCGCGCGTGGACGCGCTGCGCGGCGACGCCGAGACCTCCGTCACGGACGCGCTCGCGCAGGGCAACACGCCCATGCAGGCCCGACTCGAACGGGACATCCTCGTCGCCGAGCGCTCCGGGCTGCTCGCCGCGCTGAACGCGGTGGACGGCTGTCTGTGCTTCGGCCGGATCGACCTCACCTCGGGCGTCACCCACCACATCGGCCGCATCGGCCTGCGCACCGACGACGCGGAGCGCACGCCCGTCCTGATCGACTGGCGCGCCGACGTCGCCCGCCCCTTCTACCTGGCCACCGGCCACACCCCGATGGGCCTCAGGCGCCGGCGGCACATCGCCACCGAGGGCCGCAGGGTCACCCACCTGCACGACGAGATCCTCGACCTCGGCGACGAGACCCGCACCGGCCACGAGGACCCGACGGGCGACGCCGTGCTGCTCGCCGCGCTGAACTCCGCGCGCACCGGCCGCATGAGCGACATCGTGCAGACCATCCAGGCCGACCAGGACCGCATCATCCGCGCCCCGCACCGCGGCGTCCTCGTGGTGGAGGGCGGCCCGGGCACCGGCAAGACGGCCGTCGCCCTGCACCGCGCCGCCTACCTGCTCTACGAGCACCGCGAGCTGCTCGCCAAGCGGGCCGTGCTGATCGTCGGGCCCAACCCGGCGTTCCTCGGCTACATCGGCGAGGTGCTGCCGTCCCTGGGCGAGACCGGCGTGCTCCTCGCGACCGTCGGCGAGCTGTACCCCGGTGTGAAGGCGACCGCCACCGACACGCCCGAGGCGGCCGCCGTGAAGGGCCGCGCCGCCATGGCCGACGTGCTCGCCGAGGTCGTCCGCGCCCGGCAGGCGCTGCCCGACCCGGTGATCGCCATCGAGCACGACCGCGAGGTGCTGATGCTCGACGACGGCCTGGTCAACGTCGCACGCGAGCGCACCCGCGCCGCCAAGCTGCCGCACAACGCCGCCCGCGAGCACTTCGAGGGGCACATCCTCAACACCCTCACCGAGCTGTACGCCGAGCGCATCGGCACCGACCCCTTCGACGGGTCCAGCCTGCTCGACCCCAGCGACGTCACCCAGATCCGCGACGACCTCGCCGAGAACCCCGAAGTGTGGGCCGCGATCGACCGGTTGTGGCCGGTGCTGACCCCGCAGCGGCTCGTCGCCGACTTCCTCGCGGCGCCCGAGGAGTTCCTGCCGGCCGAGGACGCCGACGCCGTACGCCGCCCGGTGACCCGGCGCTGGACCGTCGCCGACGTGCCGCTGCTCGACGAGGCCGCCGAACTCCTCGGCGAGGACGACCGGCTCGCCCGGGAGCGCGCCGAGCGGGAGCGCGAGCGGCAGATCGCCTACGCGCAGGGCGTGCTGGACGTGTCGTACGCGTCCCGGACCTACGAGTTCGAGGACAAGGAGGAGGACGACCCCGAGAGCTCCGAGGTGCTGTCCGCGCACGACATCATCGACGCCGAGCGGTTCGCCGAGCGGCACGAGGAGGACGACCACCGCAGCGCCGCCGAGCGGGCGGCCGCCGACCGCACCTGGGCGTTCGGGCACATCATCGTCGACGAGGCGCAGGAGCTGTCGCCGATGGCGTGGCGGCTGCTGATGCGGCGCAGCCCGACCCGCTCGATGACCCTGGTCGGCGACCCGGCGCAGACCGCGGAGGCCGCCGGGGTGGGCTCCTGGTCGGGCATCCTCGCCCCGTACGTCGAGGACCGCTGGGAGCACACCCGCCTGGGCGTCAACTACCGCACCCCGGCCGAGATCATGGACGTCGCGGCGGCCGTGGTCCGGGCCGAGAACCCGGAGTTCGAGCCGCCCAGCTCCGTCCGCTCCACGGGCGTACGGCCCTGGGCCCGGGCCACCGACGACCTGCCGGGCGCCGTCGCCAAGGCGGTCGGGGAGCTCACCCCGGCCGAGGGGCGGCTCGCGGTGATCGCCCCGCGCGACCTCCACCGCTCCCTCGCGGCCCGGCTGGACGGCGTCACGGCGGGCGCCGAACCCGACCTCACACAGACGGTGGTCCTGCTCGACCCGCGCCAGGCCAAGGGCCTGGAGTTCGACTCGGTCCTCGTGGTCGAACCCGCCCGGTACGGCACCAGCGACCTGTACGTGGCCCTGACCCGCGCCACCCAGCACCTGGGCGTCCTGCACACCGGAGAACTCCCCACGGCCCTGGCAAAGGCACTCATGTAGCCCGTGAGGCGCCTGCTCCGGCCGTCATGGCGCGGCGGGCGCCTTGCGGGCGCGTAGTTCGGTTGTGTAGCCGGCGGTGATGGCGAGCAGGGCTGCGGTCAGGGCGAGGACCGCCGTCGCCCCGTTCATCCATCCGTAGTCCGGGTCGCTGGTGTAGACGGAGCCGTCGCCGCGGACGCAGTCGAAGCGCAGCGGCAGGTACGAGGACCGGTGGTGGCTCAGCCCCTCGATCGTGGCCGGGTCGAAACCGTCGCGGCAGGCCGGGGCCGGGACCGAGTTCGCCCCGTCGTCGAAGGCCGCCTCCGAGCCCAGCACGGCGAAGAGGCCGAGGGAGTACACGGCGGCGGCCGCCCACGCGGCCGTCGCCGCCGCCCGGCGCAGCAGATGCACCGGCCACGGCTCGGGCCGCCCGGGCAGCGCCACGGCGACGGCACCCGCGGCGGCGATCAGCGCGGCGACGGCGCAGACCGCCGAGAGACCGAGGCCCACCAGCACGGGCCTCAGCCCTTTGCGGAGCGGCGGGGGAGTGGGGGGACACGCATGCGGTCACCCCACCACTCCCGGACCGGACGGGCTGTGACGCAGGCCACTTCTCCGGTCACACCCCTGTCACAGGGGGCCTACGCCGGGCGCAGCCAGACCGTCGCCAGCGGCGGCAGGGTCAGGCGGATGCTCGCCGGGCGCCCGTGCCAGGGCTGGGCCTCGGGCTTGACCGGGTCGGGGTTGGTGACGTCGCTGCCGCCGTAGCGGGCCGCGTCGGTGTTGACGGCCTCGTGCCAGGCGGAGACGTCCTCCGGCACGCCCAGCCGGTAGTCCGGGCGGACGACCGGCGCGAAGTTCGACACCGCCAGCAGGGGATTGCCCTCCGGGTCCAGGCGCAGGAACGCGAGCACGTTGTCGTCGGCCGCGTCGCCGGCGATCCACTCGAACCCGGCCGGGTCCGTGTCCAGCCGCCACAGCGCCGGGGTGGTGCGGTACACGGCGTTGAGGTCGCGGACCAGGTCGCGCACGCCCCGGTGGTCGGCCTCGGCCCCGTAGCCCGGATCCAGCAGCCACCAGTCCGGTCCGTGCGCCTCGGACCACTCCGCGCCCTGCGCGAACTCCTGGCCCATGAACAGCAGTTGCTTGCCCGGGTGGGCCCACATGAAGCCGAGGTAGGAGCGGACCCCGGCGCGCTGCTGCCACCAGTCGCCCGGCATCTTCGACACCAGGGACCCCTTGCCGTGCACGACCTCGTCGTGCGAGATCGGCAGGACGTAGTTCTCGCTGTAGGCGTACACCATGGAGAACGTCATCTCGTGGTGGTGGTACTTGCGGTGCACCGGCTCGTGGCTCATGTACTGCAGCGAGTCGTGCATCCAGCCCATGTTCCACTTCAGGCCGAACCCGAGCCCGCCGAAGCCGCTCGGACCCTTGTGGTGGGTGGCGCGGGTGACGCCGTCCCACGCGGTGGACTCCTCCGCGACCGTCACCACGCCGGGCACCCTGCGGTACACCGTCGCGTTCATCTCCTGGAGGAACGCCACCGCGTCCAGGTTCTCCCGGCCGCCGTGCTCGTTGGGCGTCCACTGGCCCGGCTCGCGCGAGTAGTCGAGGTAGAGCATCGAGGCGACCGCGTCCACGCGCAGCCCGTCGATGTGGAACTCCTCGCACCAGTACACGGCGTTGGCGACGAGGAAGTTGCGCACCTCGTTGCGCCCGAAGTCGAACTCCAGCGTGCCCCAGTCGGGGTGCGCGGCCCGCAGCGGGTCCGCGTGCTCGTACAGGGGCCGGCCGTCGAACTCGGCCAGCGCCCAGTCGTCACGCGGGAAGTGCGCCGGGACCCAGTCCATGATCACGCCGATGCCGGCCTGGTGCAGCTTGTCGACCAGGTACCGGAAGTCGTCCGGCGTGCCCAGGCGTGCCGTCGGCGCGTAGAAGCCGGTGACCTGGTAGCCCCAGGACCCGCCGAAGGGGTGCTCCGCGACGGGCATCAGCTCGACGTGCGTGAAGCCCAGGTTCTTCACATAGCCGGGGAGCTGCTCGGCCAGCTGGCGATACGTCAGTCCCGGTCGCCAGGACGGCAGATGGACCTCGTACACCGAGAACGGCGACTCGTGCGCCGGTGCCTCGGCGCGCCGGGCGAGCCACTCGGCGTCCTCCCACTCGTAGCGCGAGGAGGTGATGACCGACGAGGTCGCGGGCGGCACCTCGGTGCGGCGGGCCATCGGGTCCGCCCGCATCGTCTTCGAACCGTCGGGCCGGGTGATCTCGAACTTGTACAGCTCGCCCTCGCCGACGTCCGGCAGGAACAGCTCCCACACGCCCGACGAGCCGAGCGAGCGCATGGCGTGCCCGGTGCCGTCCCAGAAGTTGAACGTGCCGGCCACGCGCACGCCGCGCGCGTTCGGCGCCCAGACCGCGAAGCGGGTGCCGGTCACGCCCTGGTGGGTCATCGGGTGCGCGCCCAGCGCCGTCCACAGCTCCTCGTGCCGGCCCTCGCCGATCAGGTGCAGGTCGAGGTCGCCGAGCGTGGGCAGGAAGCGGTAGGCGTCCTCGGTGTCCAGGAGCGTGCCCTCGTACTGCACGAGCAGCCGGTACTCCGGGACCTCCCGCAGCGGCAGCAGCCCCGAGAAGAAGCCCTCCCCGTCGGCGTGCAGCTCCGCCCGCACCTCCCCGGCGACGACCGTCACCGACAGGGCGTACGGACGGAACGCCCGGAAGGCGATGCCGCCGGGCACGGGGTGGGCGCCGAGCACGGAGTGCGGGGCGTGGTGCGTGCCGCTCAGCAGCCGCTCACGGTCCCCGGCGTCCAGGGCGGGCGAGACGGCGACCTCCACCTCCGGCGGCACGACCTGACCCGGGGCGGTCCCGGCGGCGGCGGCCTTGCCGGCGGGCGCCTTCTTCGCGACCGCCTTCTTCGCGGGCGCGCTCTTCTTCGCGACCGCCTTCTTCGCGACCGTCTTCTTCGCCCCCGTGACCGCCGAGGACTTCTTGGCGACGGCCTTGGTGGCGCTCGCCTTGCTCGCGGCGGCCTTGGTGGTGGTCGCCTTGGCCGCGGCGGCCTTGGTGGCAGCGGTCTTGGCGGTGGCCGCCTTCTTCGCGGGGGCCTTCGCGGGGGCCTTCGCGGTGGCCGCCTTCGTCGTGGCGGCCTTCTTGGCGACCGCCTTCTTCGCGGCCGTCGCCTTGACCGTCGTCTCCCCGGCCGCCGTCTTCTTCGCGGTGGCCTTCTTCGCGGTCGTCTTCGCCGGGGCCGTCTTCTTGGCGGCGGCCTTCTTCGCGGCGGCCGTGCCCTTCCGGGCCGCCGCCTGTTTCGGCACCGCCGTCTTCTTCGCGGCACTCTTCTTCTGCGCGGCCGTGGGCTGCTCGGGGATCTTCTCCCCGGCCGTCCCCTTGGGACGCGGACCGCTGGACTCAGGGCGGGGGGTCACGGGCGGAGCCTCCTGGGCGAAGGTGGGTCAGTCAGGTCAGGTGGCCGGACGCGGCGAGCCGGTCTATGGCGGCCAGCGGCACCGGCAGCCAGTCGGGGCGGTGCCGGGCCTCGTAGACCACCTCGTAGATCGCCTTGTCCGTCTCGTAGGCGCGCAGCAGCACCGGGTCGGTGCGCGGATCGCGGCCGGAGGCGTCCGCGTAGCCGGAGCAGTACGCGGAACGGCAGGTCTCGGCCCAGTCCGGCTGGGGCGGGTCGGCCGAGCGCGCCGCGTAGTCGAAGGACCGCAGCATGCCGGCGACGTCCCGCACCACCGGCTGCGGCATGCGCCGCTCGGCCAGCGGCCGGGCCGGCTCGCCCTCGAAGTCGATCAGTTTCCACGTGCCGGCGGGCGAGCGCAGGCACTGCCCGAGGTGCAGGTCGCCGTGCACCCGCTGTGCGGTCCAGGTGCGGCCCTCGGCGGCCAGATCGCCCAGTGCCGTGAACGCCGACCGCAGGCCGCCGGCGTACGGGCGCAGCGCGGGCACCGCCTGGACGGCCGCGTCCAGGCGCTCGATCATGCCGTCCACCATGAGCCGCAGCTGCGCATGACCGAGTGTGACCGTCGGCAGCGCACGGGCCAGCGCGGTGTGCACCTCGGCGGTGGCCCGTCCCAGCGCCCGCGCCTCCGCGGCGAAGTCCTCGCCCTTGGCCAGCTCGCGCAGCGCCAGCTCCCAGCCGTCGGAGGCGCCCTGCACGAAGGGCTGGAGCACCCCCAGCACATACGGCTGGCCGGCCGGGTCCACCGGGCCCGTCGAGACGACCGGGTCCGCCCCGGGGTCCACGTCCGCCACCATCCAGGCCGTCGGCGCGGGCACCCGGGGGCAGCTCTCACGGGCCAGGGCCAGCGGCAGCTCCAGGTCCGGGTTGACCCCGGGCACGATCCGCCGCAGCAGCTTCAGGATGAACGTATCTCCGTACACGATCGACGAGTTGGACTGCTCCGCGGTCACCACGCGCGGCACCAGCCCGGACCGGATGTCCTGACCGAGGTCCCGCTCGAAGCGGAGCGCGCCGATGCGGGCGCGGGTGTGCAGCGCCTCCAGGAGCAGCTCGGCGGGCCGGGTGTCGTGCAGGGCGTCGTAGACCGTCCGGCCGGCCAGCGGACCCTCCGGCACATGACCGATGAGCGCGGGCGCCAGCCGAGGTGGCAGCGCCTCGCGCACGCCTATGAGCAGCTGGTAGCAGTCACCGGGGTGGCCGGGCGCCCCGTGGGACCGCAGGAGCGGCTGGTGGGCGCGGACGAGCAGGTGGTACAGGCCGAGCTTGGCCGTGGGCGGCAGCAGCTCGGTGGCCTCGACGAGCGTGAACCCGGTGACCGGCCGCCCCTTGCCCGCGAACCAGCGCTGCCGCGGCAGCCATTCCCGCAGCAGTGGATCGAGGGAGGCAAGAAGGCCGGGCGGGGTGGTGACGGTGCGTGTGACGGCTTCCGACATGGCGTCGCGTCCTTTCACCCATTTCTGGTGCGCCTCCGGGCGCCTGCGGCCGGCCCCGGACGGCGCCCCTTCCGGCTCACGCGGGTGGCGGGGTGTTACTGATGCGTGCCCCGGGCGGGGCGGAGGAAACGCCCCGCCGCGGGGGTTTGCGGCCTGCCCCGCGCAACAGGCCTGATCAGGCCGCAACCGGCCTCATACGGCGTCCTTGCGGAGCCGGAACCAGTAGAAGCCGTGACCCGCCAGCGTCAGCAGGTACGGCAGCTCGCCGATCGCCGGGAAGCGCACCCCGCCGAACAGCTCCACCGGGTGCCGGCCCTCGAACGCGCTCAGATCCAGCTCCGTGGGCTGTGCGAAACGCGAGAAGTTGTTCACGCACAGCACCAGGTCGTCCTCGTACTCCCGCAGGAACGCCAGCACCGCCGGGTTCGTCGACGGCAGCTCGGTGTAGGAGCCGAGTCCGAAGGCCGGGTTCTGCTTGCGGATCTCGATCATGCGGCGGGTCCAGTGCAGCAGCGACGACGGCGAGGCCATGGACGCCTCGACGTTGGTCACCTGGTAGCCGTAGACCGGGTCCATGATCGTGGGCAGGAACAGCCGCCCCGGATCGGACGAGGAGAAGCCCGCGTTGCGGTCGGGCGTCCACTGCATGGGCGTGCGCACCGCGTCGCGGTCGCCGAGCCAGATGTTGTCGCCCATGCCGATCTCGTCGCCGTAGTACAGGATCGGCGAGCCCGGCAGGGACAGCAGCAGGGCCGTGAACAGCTCGATCTGGTTGCGGTCGTTGTCCAGCAGCGGGGCGAGCCTGCGCCGGATGCCGATGTTGGCGCGCATCCGCGGGTCCTTGGCGTACTCGGCCCACATGTAGTCGCGCTCTTCGTCGGTGACCATCTCGAGCGTGAGCTCGTCGTGGTTGCGCAGGAAGATGCCCCACTGGCAGCCCGAGGGGATGGCCGGGGTCTTGGCCAGGATCTCGGAGACCGGGTAGCGCGATTCCCGCCGCACGGCCATGAAGATGCGCGGCATGACCGGGAAGTGGAACGCCATGTGGCACTCGTCGCCGCCGCTCGGATAGTCGCCGAAGTAGTCGACGACGTCCTCGGGCCACTGGTTCGCCTCCGCCAGCAGCACCGTGTCCGGGTACTGCGCGTCGATCTCCTTGCGCACCCGCTTGAGGAAGTCGTGCGTGGCCGGGAGGTTCTCGCAGTTGGTGCCCTCCTCCTGGTACAGGTACGGCACCGCGTCCAGCCGGAACCCGTCGATGCCCAGGTCCAGCCAGAACTTCAGGGCGGAGATCATCTCCTCCTGCACGGCCGGGTTCTCGTAGTTGAGGTCCGGCTGGTGGGAGAAGAAACGATGCCAGTAGTACTGCTTGCGGACCGGGTCGAACGTCCAGTTGGAGGCCTCGGTGTCGACGAAGATGATGCGCGCGTCCGGGAACTGCTTGTCGTCGTCGGCCCACACGTAGTAGTCGCCGTAGGGGCCGTCGGGGTCCTTGCGCGACTCCTGGAACCAGGGGTGCTGGTCGCTGGTGTGGTTCATGACGAAGTCGATGATCACGCGCATGCCGCGCTGGTGGGCGGCGTCGACGAACTCCACGAAGTCCGCGAGGTCGCCGAACTCCGGCAGCACGGCCGTGTAGTCGGAGACGTCGTAGCCGCCGTCGCGCAGGGGCGATTTGAAGAAGGGCGGCAGCCACAGGCAGTCGACGCCGAGCCACTGCAGGTAGTCGAGCTTGGCGGTCAGGCCCTTCAGGTCACCGACGCCGTCGCCGTTGCTGTCCTGGAAGGAGCGGACGAGCACCTCGTAGAAGACGGCGCGCTTGAACCACTCCGGGTCGCGGTCCCTGGCGGGTGTGTCCTCGAAGGTGTCCTGCACGGGTTCGTTGACGATCATGTTGTGGGTGACCCTCCGATCTGCGGGTGGGACGGTCGCAGAACCGAGAAGACGTGCGCGGGACGGTGGCCCGGTTCGAGGCGCACATAGTTGGCCCTGCCCCAGTGGTAGGTCTCGCCGGTGAGCTCGTCGCGCACCGGCACCGACTCGTGCCAGTCCAGGCCGAGTTGCGGCATGTCCAACGAGACCGTGGCCTCCTGGGTGTGGTGGGGGTCGAGGTTGGCGACCACCAGAACCGTGTTCGAACCCTTCCTCTTCGAATACACGATCACCGCTTCCTTGTCCGCGTGGTGGAAGTGGAGGTCGCGCAGCTGCTGCAGGGCCGGGTTCTCCCGCCGGATGGTGTTGAGCCGGGTGAGCAGGGGGGTGATGGTGCGGCCCTCGCGTTCGGCGGTGTCCCAGTCGCGGGGCCTGAGCTGGTACTTCTCCGA
>NZ_NOKT01000021.1 GCF_002237655.1 Streptomyces sp. XY006 | reverse complement strand
GTGGGACGGGGGCCGGGAGTGGCCGGCGCGGCGGGAGCCGCGGGCTTCTCGGCGGCGGCCGGCTTGGGGGCCGGCGGGCGCGGGGCGGCCGGGCGGGCGGCCTGCGCCGGAGAGGGGGCTGCCGGCTTCGCCGGGGCAGCCTTGCGGGCGGGGGCGGACTTGCCGCCGCCGTTGCCCTGCTGGAGGGCGTCCGTCAGCTTGCGTACAACGGGCGCTTCGATGGTCGAAGACGCCGAACGGACGAATTCACCGAGTTCCTGGAGCTTGGCCATGACGACCTTGCTCTCGACACCGAACTCCTTGGCGAGTTCGTAGACCCGGACCTTAGCCACTTCGCTCCTTTGAGGTCCGGGTTGCGTCCGGACCGTCGCTAGTTCATGGGCGTACTCATCGCGTACTCATCGAGTGCTCATCGCAATCTCGACCTGCTTTCGACTCGCGAGGTACCTAGACCACACGGGGTTCCGTGCGGCACGTTCTTACGGTGTTGCCTGATCGGCAACTGTTGTCTGCTCGACGTATCGGCGCAACGCCTTTGTGTCGAGCGCTCCCGGGACGCGCAGTGCCCTCGAGAACGCCCGGCGGCGTACCGCCTGGTCCAGACAGACCTGGGCGGGGTGTACGTACGCACCCCGGCCGGGCAGCGTACCGCGTGGATCAGGGACGCACGCGTCCTCGATCGCCACGATCCGCAGCAGTTCAGTCTTGGCCGCTCGCTCCCGGCACCCCACACAGGTGCGCTCAGGGCATGCACGGGCGCGTGTCCGGCCAGACACAGTTAAGTCTACCTCCCCGTACGCGCCTCACCCCTGTGGGGCAGCATTCGAACGATTGCAGCGCGTGAACCTGTCGTGATCTGAACGACTCACGGCTTGGATCCATTCCCCGGATGCGGCGCGGATCCGCCGTCGATCTTCGGCCGATCCGTCCGCGCCTGCTCCGGGCTGCCTCGCGGCTCCTCCGCGGCTACTCCGCGGCCGGTTCCGTGTCCGGGCGGATGTCGATCCGCCAGCCGGTCAGCCGGGCCGCGAGGCGGGCGTTCTGGCCCTCCTTGCCGATGGCCAGGGACAGCTGGTAGTCGGGCACGGTCACCCGGGCGGACCGGGTCGCCATGTCCACGATCTCGACCTTGGAGACGCGGGCCGGGGAGAGGGCGTTCGCCACCATCTCGGCCGGGTCCTCCGACCAGTCGACGATGTCGATCTTCTCACCGTTCAGCTCGCCCATCACGTTGCGCACCCGGCCGCCCATGGGGCCGATGCAGGCGCCCTTGGCGTTCAGGCCGGAGCGGGTGGACCGTACGGCGATCTTGGTGCGGTGACCGGCCTCGCGGGCGATCGCGGCGATCTCCACGGACCCGTCGGCGATCTCCGGCACCTCCAGAGCGAACAGCTTCTTCACCAGACCGGGGTGCGTGCGCGACAGCGTCACGGACGGGCCGCGGACGCCCTTGGCCACCCGGACGACGTACGACCGCAGCCGCATGCCGTGCGGGTAGGTCTCGCCCGGCACCTGCTCCTGCACCGGCAGGATGGCCTCCAGCTTGCCGATGTCCACGAGCACGTTCTTCGGGTCGCGGCCCTGCTGGACCACACCGGTGACGATGTCGCCCTCGCGGCCGGCGTACTCGCCGAGCGTCGCGTCGTCCTCGGCGTCGCGCAGGCGCTGCAGGATGACCTGCTTGGCCGTGGTGGCGGCGATACGGCCGAAACCGGACGGGGTGTCGTCGAACTCGCGGGGCTCCTGGCCCTCCTCGAGGTCGTCCGCGTCCTCCTTCGCCCACACGGTCACATGGCCGGTCTCCCGGTTGAGCTCCACGCGCGCGTGGCGGCGGCTTCCCTCGGTGCGGTGGTAGGCGATGAGGAGGGCCGACTCGATCGCCTCGACCAGCAGGTCGAAGGAGATCTCCTTCTCCCGAACCAAGCCCCGCAGGGCGCTCATGTCGATGTCCACGGCTACGCCTCCTCTTCCTTCTTGTTGTCCTTGCGGCTGAACTCGACCTGGACGCGCGCCCGGACGATGTCGTCGAAGGCGAGTCTGCGCGCGGTGGCCTTGCGGCCCTTGACCCCGGGCACCTCGGTGTCGACGCCGTCGTCGTCGACCTTCAGGATCCTGGCGACCAGCTCGCCGCCCTCGGCCAGCTGGAACTTCACCAGCCGGTCCGTGGCCCGGACGTAGTGCCGGTGTTCCGTGAGGAGGCGCTCAGCGCCCGGGGTGCCGACCTCCAGGGTGTACTCCCCCTGACCCATCGCGTCCGTCTCGTCGAGCTTCGCCGAGAGCGCGCGGCTCACATCGGCGATCTGGTCCAGGTCCGCACCGGTGTCCGAGTCGACGACGACGCGCAGCACACGCTTGCGACCGACGGAGTCCACTTCGATCTCTTCGAGATCCAGACCCTGGGAGCTGACGAGCGGTTCCAGTAGCTCTCGCAGCCTCTCGCTCTGGGTGGTGCTCATCCGGGTGACTCCTCGGCCGCGTGTGCTGTTGTGGGATGGGTCGCGTGTCTGGTCAAAGGGTATCCGGTCGCAGGGAGTGTTGCCGTCCACCCGGTCACGAACGGTGCCGCTGAGTGGTCCCGGGCGACGGCCCGGGTACCGTGATCACGGGCGGGCAGCCCTTGCGGTCCCTTCCTTCTCGCATGTTTCCCACCACGAGCCCCCGAGGACGTCTGACGTGCCGTTCCCCTCATCGCCGCGCCCCCGTTCGGGGCCGCGCAGAAGGAGTCTGCTCGCGGTCGGGCCCGCGGCCCTCGCGCTGGCGGGCTGCACCGCCGGTCCGGAGGGGTCCGGGGACGCGGGCGACGGGCCCTCGGCCGCCGAACGCCGGGCACGCGCGCGTGCGGCCCGGGACAGCGAGGGGCTCCTGGAGCGGTACGACGCGGTGATCGCCGCCCGGCCGGCCCTGGTGGGGCGGCTGGGACCGCTGCGGGAGAACGTCGTACGGCATGTCCAGGCGTTCGGGGGTGGCCGAAAAGCATCGCCCTCGGCGTCGGTCCCGCCGTCCGGTCCGGCATCACCCCCGGCGTCACCCCCGCCGTCCGGCCCGGCCTCGTCGCCGGTCGCCGTGGCGGGGAACGACAAGGACGCCTTGGCCGGGCTCGCCGCCGCGGAGCGGGAGCTCGCCGACCGGCGGTCCAAGGAGTTGCTCGGGGTGCCGGGCGAGCTGGCGCGGCTGCTGGCGTCGGCGGCGGCGGCCGGGGCGGCGCACGTGTACCTGCTGTCCGAGGGGGACGCGTGAGCGAGGCGAAGGACCGGGAGCTGCGGGCCCTCCAGGCGGCCTTGGCGGCCGAGCACGCGGCGGTCTACGGGTACGGAGTCGTCGGCGGGAAGATCGGCGAGGGGCGGCGCGGCGAGGCACGGACCGCCTACGACGCGCACCGGGCACGCCGGGACGCACTGGTGCGCGAGGTGAAGGACCTGGGCGGCCGGCCCGTGGCGGCGGCCGCCGGATACGCGCTGCCCTTCGCGGTGCCGGACGCGGCGGCGGCCGGGCGGCTGGCCGCGGAGCTGGAGGACCGGGTGGCCGGGGTCTACTCCGACCTGGTGCGGGCCGCGGGCGGCGAGCGGCGGGCCCTGGCCGCCGAGGCGCTGCGCGAGGCGGCGGTGCGGGCGGTGCGCTGGCGCGGGGAGAGCGTAGCCTTCCCTGGGCTCGCCGAGCGGGCGGGCACGGCCCCGCCCTCGGCGGCGCCGAGGGCGTGACCCGCGCGGGGCGCGCACCGTCACGAGCACGAAGGGAACGGACTCGCGCATGGTTTTCGAACCGCCGCAGCGCCTGGTCAGGGCGCTCGGTGAGACGGCCCCGGACGGCGACGACTGGCTGGAGAAGCTGCCCGAGGCGGCGCGGCAGGCCGTAGCGCTACGCGAGTTGACCGTGGAGCGCGTGCAGGTGCCCGGCGGACGCAGCAGCCTGGTCGTGCTGGTGCGGACGGCCGACGGGACACCCGCCGTGCTGAAGCTGGCACCGGGGCGGGCCCGGCCGGAGGCGGAGCGGGCCGCGCTCGCGCACTGGGCCGGGCGGGGTGCCGTGCAACTGCTCGAACCGGTCCAGCCGACCGAGGGGGTGCTGCTGCTGGAGCGGCTGCATCCGGACGTGTCGGTGCGGTCCCTGCCGGAGGCGAAGGCGCTGCTGGAGGCGGCGGGGACGCTGCGGCGGCTGTGGATCGAGCCGCCCGCCGGTTTCCCGTTCGAGACGGTGGCCGAGCGGACCGGGCGGCAGGCCGAGGCGATGCGGGCCCGGGCGCAGGCCGATCCCGCGGTGGCCCCCCTGGTGGAGCTGGCGCTGGCCGCGCGCGAGGAGTTGCTGGCCGCGCCGCCCGAACACCGGCTGCTGCACGGCACGTTCCGGCAGAGCAAGGTGCTCGCCGGGGAGCGGATGCCGTGGCTGGCCGTGGGGCCCGACCCGGTGGTCGGCGAGTGCGCGTTCGACCTGGCCCGGCTGGTCCGCGACCGGGTGGAGGACCTGATCGCCCAGCCGTCCGGGGCGGCGACGACCCGGCGCCGGGTGAAGCGGCTGGCCGAGTCCCTGGACGTGGACCAGGAGCGGCTGCGCGGCTGGACCCTGTTCCGGGCCGTGGAGTCGGGTGTACGGGCGGGGCGCGTGGGGCGGCCCCGGGACGCGGAGCTGCTGCTGGAGTTCGCGGGCTGGCTGTGAGCGCCCCGGCCGCCCGGAGCGCTCACCCCTGCCCCCGCCGGGGCCTTACGCCGTGAGGCGGGCGACGGCCTCCTCGACCGTCACTTCCTCGCGCTCGCCGGTACGGCGGTCCTTCAGCTCGACGACGCCCTCGCCGGCGCGGCGGCCGGCCACCAGGATCTGCGGGACGCCGATCAGCTCGGAGTCCGTGAACTTGACGCCCGGGGAGACGCCGGCGCGGTCGTCGACCAGGACGCGGACCCCGGCAGCGGCCAGCTTCTGGGAGATGTCGAGGGCCAGTTCGGTCTGCAGGGCCTTGCCGGCGGCGACCACGTGGACGTCGGCCGGGGCGACCTCCTTGGGCCAGCACAGGCCCTTGTCGTCGGCGCTCTGCTCGGCGAGGGCGGCGACCGCGCGGGAGACGCCGATGCCGTAGGAGCCCATGGTGACGCGGACCGGCTTGCCGTTCTGGCCGAGGACGTCGAGCTTGAGGGCGTCGGCGTACTTGCGGCCCAGCTGGAAGATGTGGCCGATCTCGATGGCGCGGTCCAGCACGAGGCCCGTGCCGCACTTCGGGCAGGGGTCGCCCTCCTGCACGACCACGACGTCGACGTACTGGTCCACCTCGAAGTCGCGGCCCGCGACGACGTTCTTGGTGTGCGTTCCGGCCTTGTTCGCTCCGGTGATCCAGGAGGTGCCCGGGGCGACGCGCGGGTCAGCGATGTACGTGACCTTGTCCAGGCCCTGGGGTCCGACGTAGCCGCGGACCAGGTCGGGGCGGCCCGCGAAGTCGGTCTCGGTGACCAGCTCGACGGTGGCCGGGGCGAAGTGCGCCTCGACCTTGTCCAGGTCGACCTCGCGGTCGCCGGGGACGCCGACGGCGACGATCTCGCCGTCGACCTTCACGAGGAGGTTCTTCAGCGTGGCCGAGGCCGGGACGCCGAGGGAGGCGGCGAGGGTCTCGATGGTGGGGGTGTCCGGGGTGGGGATGTCCTCGGCGGCGGGCACGTCCGCGGCGTCGACCGGCTTCAGCTCGTACGTGATCGCCTCGGTGTTGGCGGCGAAGTCGCAGTTCGGGCAGTCGGCGAAGGTGTCCTCGCCGGCCTCGGCCGGGGCCAGGAACTCCTCGGACTTGGAGCCGCCCATCGCGCCGGCGGTCGCGGCGCAGATGCGGTAGTCGAGGCCGAGCCGGGCGAAGACGCGCTGGTAGGCCTCGCGGTGCAGGGCGTAGGACCGCGCGAGGCCCTCGTCCTCGGTGTCGAAGGAGTAGGAGTCCTTCATAAGGAACTCGCGGCCGCGCAGGATGCCGGCGCGCGGCCGGGCCTCGTCACGGAACTTGTTCTGGATCTGGTAGAGGATCACGGGCAGGTCCTTGTAGGAGGACGCCTGGTCCTTCACCAGCAGCGTGAAGATCTCCTCGTGGGTGGGGCCGAGGAGGTAGTCGCCGCCCTTGCGGTCCTGGAGGCGGAACAGTTCGGCGCCGTACTCGTTCCAGCGGCCGGTCGCCTCGTAGGGCTCGCGCGGCAGCAGGGCGGGCAGGGACACCTCCTGGGCGCCGATGGCGTCCATCTCCTCGCGGACGATGCGCTCCACGTTGGACAGGACCTTCTTGCCGAGGGGCAGCCAGCTCCAGATGCCGGCGGCGGTGCGGCGTACGTAGCCGGCGCGGACGAGGAGCTTGTGGCTGAGGACCTCGGCGTCGGCCGGGTCGTCGCGCAACGTCTTCGCCAACAACTGGGACATGCGCTGGACCGGTGCGTTCGCCATGGTTCGTCTGCTCCTGCTGCTGGGGGTCCCCCCGCTCGAGCGCCGTCGAGAGTGGGGGAGGGTGATGGCAGGAGATTATCCGGGCGGCAGGGGGCGGCGGAAATCGGTTAACGGCGCAGCAGCGGGAGCGGGGCGCCCATCACGGCGTACGGCTTGGGGGCGCTCGGGAAGAGGACCTGGCGGGCCAGGTCCCGGTAGCCGAGGGAGCGGTACAGGGCGCGGGCGGGGCTGTCGGTGTCGATCGCGGAGAGGATCGAGCGGGGTTCGGCGGCGCCGTCGGTGATCGTGGTGATCAGGGAGCGGCCGACGCCGCGGTTCTGGTAGGCGGGGTGCACATGCAGCTCGGTGATCACGAAGGAGTCGTCGAGCCAGTGGTCGTGGTGCTGGGCGCGCAGGTAGGGCTCCACGACGGTGGACCACCAGTGGGTGCGGTCGTTGGGCATGCCGTAGACGAAGCCGACCAGGCGTCCGCCCGCGGTGGCGCCGAGGGCGCGGGCGCCGGGGTAGGTCATGTGGCGCAGGACGATCTGGCGGCGGACGGCGACTTCGTCGGGGCCGAGACCGAAGGCCACGGCCTGGACGGCCAGGGCCTCGTCTACGTGGGCGGAGAGGTCGAGGGGGCCGATCACCAGGTCCATGGCGGGGAGCCTACAGGGGGGTTTCCGCCGCCGTCCGGGCGCTTCAGAACAGAACGCTCATGAAGGCGCCGACCTCCTGGAAGCCCACGCGCCGGTAGGTCCTCCTGGCCGCCGTGTTGAAGTCGTTCACGTAGAGGCTGACGAGGGGGGCCACGTCCGCCAGGGCGTAGCGCAGCACGGCCGCCATGCCGGGGGCGGCCAGGCCGGTCCCCCGGTATTCGGGGGCGACCCACACGCCCTGGATCTGGCACGCGCGGTCCGTCGCGGCGCCGATCTCGGCCTTGAAGGCGACCTTGCCGTCCGCGTCGAAGCGGGCGAAGGCGCGGCCGGAGCCGACGAGTTCGGCGACCCGGGCCTGGTAGAGGAGGCCGCCGTCGCCGGCCAGCGGCGAGACGCCGACCTCCTCGGTGAACATCGCCACGCACGCCGGCAGGATCGTCTCCATCTCGTCCTTGCGGACGCGGCGGACGTAGGGGTCGGGGGTGACGTCGTCCGGCAGCCGGTCGGTGATCATCAGCGGCTGGTGGCGGCGCACCTCGCGGGCCGGGCCCCAGTGGGGCTCCAGGAGCCGCCACAGGTCGGCGGTCGGTCCGGCGGGGCCGACGATGGAGGAACAGCGGCGGCCGGAGCGGCGGGCGCGGTCGGCGAAGGCGCGCACGGCACGCGGACCGGCGCAGATCGGCACGAGGTTGGCGCCCGCGTAGCACAGGGAGGTGAGGATGCCGTCCTCGTACCAGCCCCACATCTCACCGCCGAGCCGCCACGGGTCGAGTCCGGCGATCTGCACCCGGGACGTCACGAAGGCGTTCGCGACCGGCTCGCGGTCGAGGACGGCGAGCGCGGCGTCCAGGTCGCTCGGTTCGAGGACCCGTGAGGTGGTCTGCGTCAACACGTGCGGGGCGCCTCACACACTGGGGTCGGCTGATTCCCCGCACTGTACCTGGCGGAGCTGGGGAGTGCCGCCGCGCCGGCGGCCGGGACGCGCACCGGCCCGGCCCTACCGCTCGTCGAGCCGCTCCCTGAGCCGGCTCACCTCGTCCTGGAGGCCGCTCACCATCCGGTAGGCCGGTGTGACGGTGCCGGGGGCCGGGGCCGCGGTGCCGGGGGGCGGCTCGGAGCGCCAGGTGACCGGTTCGACGGCCGACTTGAGGGCCCGGTCGCTCTGTCCGCCCCCGCCGTCGTACGACGTGCCGTACGAGTGCCAGTACCGCTGCGGTGGAACGGGCGGGGCGCTCGCCTCCCGCCGCGGCTCCCGCTCGTCGAGGTCCCGCAGGAGTTCCCTCGCCAGCCGGGTTTCCTGGTGGTCGTCGCCCAGCACTCTGCGCAGCGAGTCGACGACCCGGGCGCACAGGTGCCCGGCCTCCCCCGCCTGCCCGTTCTCCAGGGTGGCGATGACCAGGTTCATCCGGACGCGGAGGGTCGCGGGGTGGTCCTCGCCCAGGGTCGCGCCGAGATCGCGGACGAGTTCCCGGAACAGGCCGAGGGCGGGCTGAGGGCCGTCGACCGTGGCGAGGACGGCCGCGTAGACGGTGTGTCCCCCGGCCCGGGTGCGGGCTGCGCGGTCAGCCCGCCACCGCCACCGACGGCTCGCCGGAGGCCACGCCGTCCTTCTCCATCTGCTCGGCCAGCTTCATGGCCTCCTCGATGAGGGTCTCCACGATCTTGGACTCGGGGACGGTCTTGATGACCTCGCCCTTGACGAAGATCTGGCCCTTGCCGTTGCCGGAGGCGACGCCCAGGTCGGCCTCGCGGGCCTCGCCGGGGCCGTTGACGACGCAGCCCATGACGGCGACGCGCAGCGGGACCTCCATGCCGGTCAGGCCGGCGGTGACCTCTTCGGCCAGCTTGTAGACGTCGACCTGGGCCCGGCCGCAGGAGGGGCAGGAGACGATCTCCAGGCCGCGCTGCTTGAGGTTCAGCGACTCCAGGATCTGGATGCCGACCTTGACCTCCTCGGCGGGAGGCGCGCTCAGCGACACCCGGATCGTGTCGCCGATGCCCTGGGAGAGCAGCGCGCCGAACGCGACCGCCGACTTGATGGTGCCCTGGAAGGCGGGGCCGGCCTCCGTGACGCCGAGGTGCAGCGGGTAGTCGCACTGGGCGGCGAGCTGCTTGTACGCCTCGATCATGACGACCGGGTCGTTGTGCTTGACGGAGATCTTGATGTCGCGGAAGTCGTGCTCCTCGAAGAGGGACGCCTCCCACAGGGCGGATTCGACCAGGGCCTCGGGGGTGGCCTTGCCGTACTTCTGCAGCAGGCGGCGGTCGAGGGAGCCGGCGTTGACGCCGATGCGGATCGGGGTGCCGTGGTCGCGGGCCGCCTTGGCGATCTCCTTGACCTTGTCGTCGAACTGCTTGATGTTGCCGGGGTTGACGCGGACCGCCGCGCAGCCGGCCTCGATCGCGGCGAAGACGTACTTCGGCTGGAAGTGGATGTCGGCGATGACCGGGATCTGCGACTTGCGGGCGATGGTGGCCAGGGCGTCGGCGTCGTCCTGGGTGGGGCAGGCGACCCGGACGATCTGGCAGCCGGAGGCGGTCAGTTCGGCGATCTGCTGGAGGGTGGCGCCGATGTCGGAGGTGCGCGTGGTGGTCATCGACTGGACCGAGACGGGGGCGTCTCCGCCGACCGCGACGGACCCGACCTGGATCTGGCGGCTCTTCCGGCGCTCGGCGAGCTTGGTCGGAACGGACGGCATGCCGAGAGAAATCGCAGTCATCTGCTGTGCAACCCCAAGTCGTGGATCAAGGTCCGGTCCCGTGAGCAGCGGGCTCCGAGCTTCGAGATTACGGCACGGGTGCGGGCGCGGGCACATCCCACCCGTCGTGCCACCCGATGGGAGGCGGCCCGGCGAAAAGCCTGCCGGGCCGCCCGGAACTCCGTATGGCTAGGAGATTCTCACCGGGTTCACCACGTCGGCGATCAGCACCAGGATCGTGAAGCAGATGAAGATCCCGGCGACGACGTAGGCGACGGGCATGAGCTTCGCCACGTCGAAGGGGCCGGGGTCCGGCCGGCGCAGCAGCTTGGCCGTGTTGCGGCGCAGCGACTCCCACAGGGCGCCCGCGATGTGGCCGCCGTCGAGCGGCAGCAGCGGGAGCATGTTGAACAGGAACAGGGAGAGGTTGAAGCCGGCGACCAGCATCAGGGCCATGGCCAGCTGCTGGGTGGGCGGGATGTCGAGCGTGAAGATCTCACCGCCGACGCGGGCCGCGCCGACCACGCCCATCGGGGAGTCGGACTCGCGCTCGGCGCCGTCGAAGGCCGCGTTCCACAGGGCCGGGATCTTGCCCGGGAGGGCGGCGAGGGAGTCGACGGCCTCGCCGATCCGGTCGCCCATCCACGTCACGGAGTCGCCGAAGTCCTGTTTGACCACGCCCGTGGCGGCGCTGAAGCCGAGGAAGCCGGCCTGGACGTACTGCCCCTCGACGATCTGGCCGCTGGAATCCTTCTTGGCGACCTGGTTCGAGGCGATCTTCGCGTGCAGGGTGACCTCCTGGCCGCCCCGCTCCACGACGATCGGCACCTCCTTGCCGGGGTTGGCGCGGATCAGGTCCGACAGCTCGTTCCAGTCGTCGGTGTGCGTGCCGCCGAAGGAGACGATCCTGTCGCCCGCCTTGAGCCCCGCCGCCGCGGCCGGGGAGGCCGGGTCGCCCTTCTCGCATTTGTCGCGGTTCTCGCTCTGGGCGATGACGCACTGGGAGACCGAGCTGACCGAGGTGGTCTGCTGCGTGATGCCGAAGCCCATCAGGACGGTGAGGAACAGCACCACCGCGAGGATCAGGTTCATGAAGGGACCGGCGAACATCACGATCACGCGCTTCCAGGGGGCGCGCGTGTAGAACATCCGCTTCTCGTCGCCGGGCCGGAGCTCCTCGTAGGCGGCGGAGCGGGCGTCCTCGATCATGCCGCGCCACGGGGAGGTGGAACGGGACTCCAGACGGCCGTCGGGGCCGGGCGGGAACATCCCGATCATGCGGATGTAGCCGCCGAACGGGATGGCCTTGATGCCGTACTCGGTCTCGCCCCTCTTGCGCGAGAAGATCGTCGGGCCGAAGCCGACCATGTACTGCGGCACGCGGATGCCGAACAGCTTGGCGGTGGACAGGTGCCCCAGTTCGTGCCACGCGATCGAGAACAGCAGGCCGACCGCGAAGAGGACTATGCCGAGGATGAACATCAGGGTCGTCATGCACGGGCCTCCGCCGTCTGTGCCGCCAGTTCCCGGGCCCGGGTGCGTGCCCAGGTCTCCGCTTCGAGGACGTCCGACACGGTGAGCGAGGTTCCCGTACGCGGGGTGCCGTGCTCCTCGACGACCCGGGTGACGGTGTCCATGATCCCGTTGAACGGCAGTGCGCCCCGGCGGAACGCCTCCACGCACTCCTCGTTGGCCGCATTGAACACCGCCGGGGCGGTGCCCGCGAGCTCGCCGACGTGCCGGGCGAGGTTCACGGAGGGGAAGGCCTCGTTGTCGAGCGGGAAGAACTCCCAGGTCGAGGCCTTGCTCCAGTCGAAGGTGGGAGCGGCGTCGGGGACGCGCTCGGGCCAGCCGAGACCGATGGCGATGGGCCCGCGCATGTCGGGCGGGGTCGCCTGGGCCAGTGTCGATCCATCCGTGAACTCAACCATCGAGTGGACATACGACTGGGGATGCACGACGACCTCAATGCGGTCGAAGGGAATGTCGTAGAGCAGGTGCGCCTCGATGACCTCCAGGCCCTTGTTGACGAGGGTCGCGGAGTTGATCGTGATGACCGGGCCCATGGCCCAGGTGGGGTGGGCGAGGGCGTCCTCGACGGTGACGCCCGCGAGCTCGGCCTTGGTACGGCCGCGGAAGGGCCCGCCGGAGGCGGTGACGACCAGCTTGCGGACGTCGGCGCGGGTGCCGGCGGCCAGGGCCTGGAACAGGGCGGCGTGCTCGGAGTCGACGGGGATGATCTGCCCGGGCTTGGCGAGGGCCTTGACCAGCGGGCCGCCGACGATGAGCGACTCCTTGTTGGCGAGCGCGAGGGTGCGGCCCGCCTCCAGTGCGGCGAGGGTCGGGGCGAGTCCGATGGAGCCGGTGATGCCGTTCAGGACCGTGTGGCAGTCGGCGGCGGCGAGCTGCGTGGCCGCCTCGGGGCCGGCGAGGATCTCCGGGAGGGGCTCGCCCGGGCCGTACTGCGCGGTGAGCGCCTCGCGCAGGGCCGGTACGACGTCCTCCCGGGCCACGGCGACCGTGCGCACGCGGAGCCGGTGCGCCTGTTCGGCGAGGAGGGCGACCCGGCCGCCGTTGGCCGAGAGGCCGGTGACCCGGAAGCGGTCGGGGTTGCGCAGCACGAGGTCGATGGCCTGGGTGCCGATGGACCCGGTGGAACCGAGGATCACCACGTCCTTCGGTCCGTCGGCCGACACCGGGTCGTAGACGAGGTGCGGGTCGGCGAGGGGGGCTGGACTGTCGCTCATTCCTCCATTGTTGCCGTAAGCCTGGCGCGTGAGGACAGCGCATCCCTATCCCGGGGGCGCGCGCCGCAGTGGTTCGCGCCCCCGGAGGGCCGGGCTAGCGGATCGGCCGGTGGACGTTGTCCTTGGCGGACGGTCCAGGAGTCGCGTCGGCGATCCAGGGGCCGTCGCCCGAGGGGTCGACGACGCCCCGCTCCAGCCAGGTGTAGGTGCCGGACAGGACGCCCTCGACGACCTTGCGGTCGAGGTCGTCGGTGTTGGTCCACAGACGGGTGAAGAGCTCTTCGATCCGGATACGGGCCTGGCGGCAGAAGACGTCGGCGAGCTGGTAGGCCTCGCGGCCGTGGTCGCCCTGGCTGCGCAGCATCTCGGCCCGGACACAGGCCGCGCTCATGGCGAACAGCTCGGCGCCGATGTCGACGATGCGGCCGAGGAAGCCCTGCTTGGACTCCATCCGGCCCTGCCAGCGGGACATGGCGTAGAACGTGGAGCGGGCGAGCTTGCGGGAGGTGCGCTCGACGTAGCGCAGGTGCCCGGAGAGGTCCACGCCGTGCTTGAAGGCGGCGTAGGAGGTGGGGAGCTGGCCCGGGCCCGCGACCAGCTTGGGGAGCCACTTGGCGTAGAAGGCGCCGGCGTTGGCGCCGGCCTTCGCCTTGTCGCCGAGGGACTTCTCGGGGTCGATGAGGTCGCCGGCGACCGAGAGGTGGGCGTCGACCGCCTCGCGGGCGATCAGCAGGTGCATGATCTCCGTCGAGCCTTCGAAGATGCGGTTGATGCGCAGGTCGCGCAGCAGCTGCTCGGCGGGGACGCCGCGTTCGCCGCGGGCCCGCAGGGACTCGGCCGTCTCGAAGCCGCGGCCGCCGCGGATCTGGACGAGTTCGTCGGCCATCGTCCAGGCCATCTCGGAGGCGTACAGCTTGGCCAGGGCGCCTTCGATGCGGATGTCGTTGCGGTTCTCGTCGGCCATCTGCGAGGCCAGGTCCGTCACGGCCTCCAGGGCGAACGTGGTCGCCGCGATGAAGGAGATCTTGGAGCCGACCGCCTCGTGGTGCGCGACGGGCTTGCCCCACTGCTCGCGGGCCGCCGACCACTCGCGGGCGATCTTCAGGCACCACTTGCCGGCCGCCACGCAGGAGGCGGGCAGGGAGAGCCGCCCGGTGTTGAGCGTGGTCAGGGCGATCTTCAGGCCCTGGCCCTCCTCGCCGACCCGGTTGGCGGCGGGGACGCGGACCTGGTGGAAGCGGGTGACGCCGTTCTCGATGCCGCGCAGGCCCATGAAGGCGTTGCGGTTCTCGACGGTGACGCCCGGCGAGCTCGTCTCCACGACGAAGGCGGTGATGCCGCCGCGGTGGCCCTCGGACTTCGGCACCCGGGCCATGACGACCAGCAGGTCGGCGACCACGCCGTTGGTGGTCCACAGCTTCACGCCGTCCAGGACGTAGTCGTCGCCGTCGGGCACGGCCGTGGTGGCCAGGCGTGCCGGGTCGGAGCCGACGTCGGGCTCGGTGAGCAGGAAGGCGCTGATGTCCGTGCGGGCGCAGCGCGGCAGGAAGCGCTCGCGCTGCTCCTCGGTGCCGAACAGCTTCAGCGG
The DNA here is from genome assembly GCF_002237655.1 of Streptomyces sp. XY006. Lineage (GTDB taxonomy): Bacteria > Actinomycetota > Actinomycetes > Streptomycetales > Streptomycetaceae > Streptomyces > Streptomyces levis. Next base: position 142,449 of record NZ_NOKT01000021.1, on the reverse strand, counting down.
CTGGGGCACGCCGATCGACTGGTGGGCGGAGAGCAGCACGCCGATCGCCGGGCTGGCCGAGCCCGCCAGGGCCAGCGCCTTGTTGTAGTACACCTGGGTGAGACCGAGACCGCCGTACTTGGTGGCGATCTTCATGCCGAAGGCGCCGAGTTCCTTCAGCCCGTCGATCACCTCGTCGGGGATCCGGGCCTCGCGCTCGATGAGGGCCGGGTCGACCTTCGTCTCGACGAAGTCGCGGAGCTTGGCGAGGAACTCCTCGCCGCGCTCGGCCGCCTCGTCCTCGGGGACGGGGTGGGGGTGGATGAGGTCGAGCCGGAAGCGGCCGAGGAACAGCTCCTTGGCGAAGCTGGGCTTGCGCCAGTGCTGTTCCCGGGCGGCCTCCGCCACCTCACGGGCCTCCCGCTCGGTGACGGCGGGACGGGATGAGGGGGTGGTGGAAGCGGACATGAGGGTCACCTCGCCGCATCTAGGATTGGTGATGACTGTACGTTACCGACCGGTGCTACTGGATCGTTGGTACCCGATACCGGACGCTGCCACCAGTCCTCACGCGTCCGTTCGGCCGAAGGGGGCGGAAATGGGAATCGAAGCGCTTCGACAGCCTATGGACACCCACCCGCGCTGAAGCTACTGTCGAACCCACCCTCACCCGTTCATACCGGCACGGCGCGCTGTCGAAGCGCTTCACTAAGAACTTGGAGAGCTGGATGGTCACCCTCGCCGAGGTCGCCCAGCACGCCGGAGTCTCGGCGAGCACGGTGAGCTATGTCCTCAGCGGCAAGCGGTCGATCTCCTCGACCACCCGGCAGCGGGTCGAGCGGAGCATCCGCGAGCTCGGGTACCACCCGAACGCGGGGGCGCGCGCCCTGGCGAGCAGCAAGTCGAACATCATCGCGCTGATGATCCCGCTGCGCACGGACATGTACGTGCCCGTGATGATGGAGATCGCCATCGCGGTGGCGACCACCGCGCGCACGCACGGCTACGACGTGCTGCTGCTCACCGGCGAGGAGGGGCCCGACGCGGTGCGCCGCGTCGCGGGCAGCGGTCTCGCCGACGGCATGATCCTGATGGACGTCGAACTCGACGACGAGCGGCTGCCGTTGCTGCGGGCGACGGACCAGCCGTCGGTGCTGATCGGGCTGCCCGCCGACACCGCGGGGCTGACCTGCGTCGATCTGGACTTCCGGGCGACGGGTGCGCTGTGCGTGGAGCACCTGGCCAAGCAGGGGCACCACGACATCGCCGTCATCGGCGAGGCCCCGGCGGTCTACGAGCGGCACACGGGTTTCGCCGAGCGCACCCTCGACGGGCTGCGGTCCCGCGCCCGGGAACTGGGCGTGCGGCTGCTGCACCGGCCCTGCGAGGGCGGGTACGACGCCATGGCGGTGACGCTCGCCCGGATCCTCGACGAACGCCCTGACACCTCGGGCCTCGTCGTGCAGAACGAGTCGGCGGTCGAGCCGCTGCTCGCCCTGCTGCGGCAGCAGGGCCGGGCCGTCCCGGAGGACATGTCGGTGGTCGCGATCTGCCCGGACCAGGTGGCGACGCAGGCCTCGGTGCGGCTGACGTCGGTCGCCATCCCCGCGCAGGAGATGGGCCGGCGTGCGGTGGAACACCTGGTCGCCAAGCTGGAGGGACGCGGCGGCGACGAGGTCGTGCTGCTCGCGCCCGAGCTGACGGTCCGGGCGAGCTCGGGCCCGGCACCGAGCCGCTCGTAGGCGCCGCACGGCCGGGGCCGGCCGCCGCCCCGCGGCACGGCCCGCCCCGGCTCGCGCGGGTCAGCCCCCGCTGACCGTCAGGTTGTGGGTGGTGAAGTTCAGGCCGCCGGACGACGAGGTGATCTCGTAGCCGAACTGCACGTCACCTATGGTCTCGTTGCCCATCCACTTCTTGGTGTCCTTGATCCACTTCAGGATCGGCAGGATGTCGACGCTGCCGGAGCTGGAGTCGGACGTCCGCAGGAACGAGAAGACCTCGTTGACCCCGTTGCTGCCCTTGTAGACGTTCCAGGTGTGGCCGCCGAGCGTGACGCTGCCCTGGGCGGTGCCGAGGGGACCGACGGCGCCGTTGTGGTTGACCCAGAGCATGATCTCGTAGTCGTAGTCGGTGTCCCAGATGTCGTACGACGTGTTGTACGCGCCGGACGACGGGACCGTGACGTTGTAGCTGCTGGTGAGCGAGGACAGGGAGGTGATCGTCTTGTTGATTACCTTCTTGGAGTTGGGGTACGACTTGATGCCGCCGGTGTTGGGGTGGTCGGCCCAGACGCCCCATTGGGTGCCGGAGTTGGCCCAGACGCACTGGCTGCCGGCGCCGGAGCCCCAGATGTTGTTGTAGAGGGTGTAGCCGTTCAGGCTCGTGTTGCCCCACTGGTCGCAGGTGTTCCAGACGGCGGCGGAGGCCGGGGCGGAGGCGAGACCGACGGTGGCGCCGAGCGCGAGGGCCGGGGCCAGCAGGGCCTTGGTGAGCCTGCTCAGGGTGCGTGATGCCATGGTGTCCCTTCCATGGGTGGGGGGAAGTGCGGGGGGATCACCGCGCTCTCACGGTGAGGACGCGGTCTTCTCCGGCGACCAGGTCGAGGGGCTCGGCGCCGGAGGAAGTCCTCAGTTCGACACGGGCGTCGCGGTCCGGCCGGAGCACGGCGGTGGCGGCGCCGTCCCGGCTCCAGGTGAGGTCGAGTGCGGCGCCGAAGCGGGTGCGCACGCCGCGCAGCGCGCCGCCGGGGAGGTCCGCCGGGAGCGCGGGCAGCAGCACCAGCCGGTCGGGCGTGGACTGCACCAGCATCTCGATCAGCACGGCGGGCAGGGTGTGCGCGGCGTCGGCGTTGTAGACGTCGCGCCGGGGGTAGTGGGCGCTCATCAGGGAGACGTGGAAGAAGTCGCCGTCCAGGACCCGGCCGAGGGCGTGGGCGACGCGGTCGCCGTCGCGGAGCCGGGCCGCGACGAGCGCGTGGTGCAGATGACCGTGCGCGGAGTCGTTCTCGGAGCCCCGCAGTTCCAGGGCGCGGTGGGCGGCGGCGGCCAGTCCGGGGGTGTCGTAGGGGGTGATCTCGTCGAGCGGCCAGACGCCGTAGAGGTGGCTGAGGTGGCGGTGGTCGTAGGAGTCCTCCAGGCCCGGCCAGGCCCATTCGGCCAGGGCTCCGTCGGCGTTGACGCGGTGCGGCGGGAGCCGGTCGGCGAGGGCGTTCCAGCGCTCGGCGTCCGGAGTGTCCGGGTGGTAGGCGGCGGCCGTGCGCAGGGCGTGGCGGGCCGCCGACAGGTCCATGGCGGCGTTGACCGTGCCCCAGCTCGCGTTGGCCGGGCGGTTCTCGGGTGAGTAGGAGGGGACGACGACGAGGTGGCCGTCGGCGTCGGTGCGGGTGAGGAAGTCCTCGTAGAAGAGGGCGACTTCGGCGAGGGCGGCGGCGGTGCGCGGGTCGCGGGCGCCGCGGGTGTCGTCGTGGTCGACGAGCGGCTTGAGCAGCCAGTCGGCACCGGCGGTCCACAGGTGCAGCGGGTACTCGCGGTCGAAGTGGTGGGAGTGGCCCGACTCGCCGTCGGAGTGGGCGGGGGCGACGACGCCCCGGGTGCCGAAGACGGCGCGGGCGTTGTCGCGCCAGTCGGGCAACTGGCGCCGGATCAGGTGCGCGTGGGCCTCGGTGACCTCGGGGAGGGCGGCGGCCGCGGCCGAGGCGGTCTGGAGGTTGAGGTTGGCGTCCTGGGTGAAGGCGCCCGACCAGGCGGTGTTCCAGTCGCCGGTCCACAGCCCGGTCAGACGGGGCGGGAAGAGGCCGCTCGCGCTCAGCAGGTGGTAGCGGCCGGCGGCGAAGAGGCGCTCCAGCAGGGCGGGGCTGTCCGGCCGCCGGAGCAGCTCGGAGCCCGGCAGGGCGCGTTCGGCCGGGTCGGCGCCGAGGTCGAGGATGACGCGCTCGTAGGCGGTGCGGTGCAGGGCGGCATGACGGTCGAGGAGGGCGTCGTGGTCGGTGCCCAGGTCGCGCAGGGCACGGCCCTCGGCGACCACGTCGAGTTCGCCGGTGTGCCGGAACACCCGGGTGAGGAGCAGGACGGACCGGGCGCCCTGGACGCGCACGCCCGGCGGGACGAGGGCCGTGGTGCCGCCGGTGACGGTGACGCGGGTGACGCCGGTGCAGGCCAGGTCGCTGTCCGGGTAGCGGGCGCGCAGGCTGAGCAGGGCGCCCTCGGGGGTGAGGACGGCTCCGTGGCCGACGCCCAGTCCGGCGGGGGCGCCGGGGAGCCGGTGGTCCAGGTCGATGTCGAGGGTCAGGGCGCGGCCCGTGACGTACTGGACGATCACGTCGTCGGCGCGGGAGACGAAGACCCGCCCGGTCCAGCCGTCGCAGGTCGCGCTCACCACGCCGGTGGTGAAGTCGACCTCCCGGCGGTAGCCGGGGCGGTCGCCGGGTGGCCGGTTGACGCGGACCTGGAAGGCGGGGTGGAAGGGCTGCACCCATTCCAGCGGGCGGCCGTCCGTGAAGCTCTCGGCGGCGCTCGTGTCACCCGCCAGGAGGCGGTCCTGCACGGCGGCGAGGCCCGCTGCGAGCTGCGGGGGCCGGTCGTCCCGGCCGTTGGGCCGCACCAGCGTGTGATGGGTGACGACGACCCGTTCGGCGTTCGGGTCACCGAACACAAGGGCGCCGTGGTGGCCGTTGCCGCTGAGGAACGCGTCCTCCCAGCGGCCGGCCGGGCGCGGCTCCCAGGTGCCGTGCACGGGGGCGGAGTCGGTCATGGCCGGAGCACCGCCGCCCCGTAGCGGCCGAGCGTGATCCGGCCGGTGACTTCGGTCCCGGTCAGCAGGTCGCGATGGGTGCCGGGCACCTCTACGGTGACCGGCTCACGGTCGTGGTTGAGCACGAACAGCACCTCTCCTCGGCGTACGGCCTCCACCTGTCCGGGCAGTCCGTCGAGCACCGGCCGGACGCCCGCGCCCGCGGCGATCCGGGCCAGCAGGTCGCGCAGCGCCCCGGGCTCGGGGAGGGTGGACACGTACCAGGCCCGGCCCTTGCGGAGCACGGCGGGCAGTCCGTCGAGCTCACCGCCCTCGTAGGGCAGGGTCTCGTCGGCGGTGCCGTCGCCCTCCAGTTCCTCGGACCACAGTGTGCCGTGGAAGCCCTCGCAGGCGGCGGTCTCCCCCTCCTCCAGCGGCCACCACTCGTGCAGCGTGCGGATGCCGAACAGCTCCCGCAGCCGGGCGTCCATGCCGCCGGGGCGGATCCGGTCGTCCTCGTCGGCGACACCGGTCTGGAAGCCGCAGACGAGGGTGCCGCCCTGCCGTACGTAGGCGAGGAGGTGGTCGACGGCCGCGTCCGTGAGCGCGTAGAGCTGCGGCACGACGACCATCGCGTACGGCGTCAGATCGTGCAGCGGATGGGCGAAGTCGGTGACCAGGTGCGCCTGCCACAGGGCCCGGTGCCAGGCGCGCAGGACGTCGGGGTACTCCATCCGGCTGGACGGGCGGCCGTCCTGGGCGCCGGCCCACCAGGCGTCCCAGTCGTGCAGGACGGCGATGCGGGCGGTGACGTTCCGGCCGGAGACCTCGGGGGCGATCCGCGCCAGGTCGGCGCCGAGCCGCTTGATCTCCTGGTGGGTCCTTCCCTCCTCCCCGGCGTGCCCGACCATGCCGGAGTGGAACTTCTCGGCGCCCTGCCGGGACTGCCGCCACTGGAAGTAGCAGACGGCGTCGGCGCCCCGGGCCACCGCCTGCAGCGACCACAGCCGGTTCAGGCCCCGGGGCTTGGGGTGGTTCACGCCCCGCCAGTTGACCGGCCCGGCCGCCTGTTCCATCAGCATCCAGGGCCCGCGCGCCTGGGAGCGGGTCATGTCCTGCACGAGGGCGCCGCTCTGGGCGCCGAGCGGGTCGCGCGGGTCGGGGTAGAGGTCGACGGAGACGACGTCCTCCTCCCCGGCCCAGCGCCAGGCGTCCTGCCCGGACCACAGCGGCATGAAGTTGCTGGTCACCGGGGTGTGCGGGGAGTGGCGGCGGACGATGTCCCGCTCGGCGGTGAAGCACTCCAGGAGCATGTCCGAGGTGAAGCGCCGGAAGTCCAGGACCTGGCCGGGGTTGCGCAGGTAGTGCGGCAGGCGGGGCGGCAGGATGCCGTCCCAGGTGTCGTAGCCCTGGCTCCAGAAGGCGGTGCCCCAGGCCTCGTTGAGGGCGTCGAGCGTGCGGTACTTCGCGCGCAGCCAGCGCCGGAAGGCGGCCGCGGCCTGGTCGCCGTAGTCGTAGGTGCAGTACTCGTTGTTGATGTGCCACATGGTCAGCGCCGGGTGGCCGCCGTAGCGGGCGGCCAGGTCCTCGGTGATGGCGGCGGCGTAGCGCCGGTAGGTGGCGCTGGAGTGCGAGAAGTGCTGCCGGCCGCCCCACCACTCGGTGCGGCCGTCCTCGGTGACGGGCAGGGTGTCGGGGTGCAGCCGGCCCATCCAGGGCGGGGGCGAGGCCGTCGGGGTGGCGAGGACGACGCCGATGCCGTGCTCGTGCATCAGGTCCATGAGCGTGTCCATCAGGCCGAACTCCCGGGCACCCGGCTCCGGTTCGAGCGTCGACCAGGAGAACACCCCGAGGGTGACGGAGTTGACCCCGGCGGCCTTCATCAGCCGGACGTCCTCGTGCCGGGTCTCCTCCGGCCACTGCTCGGGGTTGTAGTCGCCGCCGAACAGCAGCCGGCCCCTGGTCGCGTCGCTCAGGCCGGGCATCAGGCGGGCTCCCCGTACTGGATGCCGCGCCCGTTGGTGGCGACGTAGACCCGGCCGTACACGCGCGGGTCGCCGGTGATGGCGGCGCCGGTCCAGCCCCACTGGTGCCGGTCGTCGTTGACGCGCACCCAGGTCCTCGCCTCGTCGTCCGAGCGGTGGACGGCCGTGCCGCTCCCGGTGGCGCCGACCATGTAGAGCGCCGGGTAGGAGGCGCCCTCGGCCGCCTTGCCGAAACCGAGGGTGTACGACGCCCGGCAGCTGTCCACCTTGCGGAAGCTCTCGCCCCCGTCGGTGGAGCGGTACAGCCCGTTCCCCTTCAGGCTGAGCCACAGGTCGCCGGAGCGCCCCGGGGCGGCGACGAGCTGGAACTCGCGGTCGCCCGAGGGCAGACCGCCGGCCCGCGCGGTGAAGGTGCGGCCGCCGTCCGTGCCGGCGAACAGGGTGCCGGTGGTGGTGTCGAAGGCGAACCAGCGCCGCGGGTCGGCGGGGTCGGCGACCGGGGCGGCGCCCCGCGGGAAGGTGGCGACCTCGGACCAGGTGGCGCCGTTGTCGGCCGAGCGGAAGCCCGGGTCGCCCGGGCCGAAGGACCACAGCAGGACGCTGCCGTCGGCGTTGGCGGCGATCGGCCCGGGCGCGGTCCTGGCCATGTCCGGCTGCGCGGCGAACGGGGCCCAGGTCCGGCCTCCGTCGCCGGACCAGGCCCCGTTGCCGTGGTCGCCCCAGCCCGCCCGGACCACGTACGACGGCCTGGCCGGGGCCAGTGACAGACCGGTCGACGTGCCGAAGACCGGGTTCGACGCCATGCCGCGGGAGGGCGAGGCGGTGAGCCGCTCGTGGTACATCACCCCGATGTCCCCGCAGCCGCTGAGCAGATGCGCCTCGCCGGCCGGGGGCGAGACCAGCTGGCGGACGGACGCCTCCTCCAGACCGCGGATCTGCGGGGCCCAGTGGGTGAGGTCACGGGTGCCGTAGAGGGTGGCGCCTGTGCCGTAGACGACGTGCCGCGAGTCGTACGGGTCGAGGGCGAGGGCCTGGATCCACCAGCCGAACTTGGGCCGGTCACCGCCCCACATGAGGAACGGCGTCTCGGAGACGTCGAAGACGGCCGTGTCCTTCAGTGAGGTCCAGCTCCGGCCGCCGTCGGTGGAGCGGAACACGGTGTCGATCTCCGCCCAGCGGTTGTTGGTGGAGACGACGACCGTGCCGGGGCGGCGGGCGTCGACGGCGACACCGCCGTAGCCGAAGGAGTCCCTCCCGCCGTCGCCCGTCGTGCCGCCGGGCCGCACCGGTGTGACCTCCGTCCACCTCCCGTCCGTGGTGCGCAGCTTGTGCACGCCGCCGTCGGACTGGCCGTTCGGGCCGGGGGCGTCGGCGTAGGTGACGTACAGCTCGCGCGTGTGCCGGTCGTAGGCGGCGCGGACCGGCACCTTCGCGGCGGTGCCCGTCGGCTGTCCCGGGACGGCCTCCCAGGTGGTGCCGTCGGCCGTGCGGTAGAGGTTCGGGGCGGTGCCGTTCGCGTCGCCCCAGCCGGCGTAGACGGTACGGCCCGCCGCCACCAGGAGCGTGACGCCCTGCCCGGTGGCGCTCGGTGCGGCCGGGAAGGGCACCGCCTGCCAGGTGGCGCCCCGGTCGGCCGACCTGAGCAGCCCGTCGTGCCGGGTGCCGAGCCACAGGGTGTCGCTGTCGCGTGGGTCGACGAGCAGCCGCTCACCGCAGCCGCGCCCGTCCTCGTTGGCCCCGAGCTGCACCGTGAGGTCGGTGCGCCGCCAGGTCGCTCCCCGGTCCTCGGAGCGCAGCACGGCCCCGTTGCCGGCCCACGGCTGGGCGTAGGTGCCGAGGGCGAGGTACAGCCGGTCCGGGTGGGCCGGGTCGACGGCCATGGCCTCCACGCCCAGCAGGTTCCAGTCGTCCCAGCCGATGTGGTCGACGAGCGGCACCCACCGCCCGGTGCGGTCCTCCCAGCGGTAGGCGCCGCCGATGTCGGTACGGGCGTAGGCCAGGCCGCGGACGGCCGGGTGGAACAGCACGCCGGTCACGAATCCGGTGCCGCCCTGGACGACATTGCGCCAGCGGTACGCCCCGCCCGCGGAGCCGGCCGCCCCGGCGGCCTGTGCGCGCCCGGGCAGGACGGGAGCACCGCTGAGCGCGGCGGCGGCCGCTGCTCCGGCCAGGACGGTTCTTCTGCTCGGGCTGGACGCATGCATGACACACACCTCGGCGTCTGAGGAGGGAGGGGGAAGCGCCCCGGAAGGGGCGCGGGGAACTGCGCGATCAGCCACGGCGAAGGATGCACACGGAAGGCGGCGGACGGCCCGCCGGCGCGGTCCGTCAGCCCTTCACCGCGCCCGTCAGCATCCCCTTCTTGAAGTGCCTCTGGACGAACGGCGACAGCACGGCGACCGGCAGCAGGGCCATCACCATGACCGCCATCTGCACGGCCAGCCCCGACAACTGCCCTGTCTTGATGGCCTGTCCGAGACCGACCGGTGCTTCCTGCTTCTGCACGAGCTGGATCATCACGTTCTGCAACGGCATCATGTCCTGGTCGTTCAGGTAGAGCGACGCGTTGAACCAGGCACTCCAGTAGCCCACGGCGTAGAACAGCGTGATCACCGCGAGGACGGCCCGGGACAGCGGCATGACGATCTGCCAGAGGATGCGGAAGTCCCCGGCACCGTCGATGCGCGCGCTGTCGACGAGTTCCTGCGAGATCCCCATGAAGAAGCCGCGCAGCACCAGGATGTTGAAGACGCTCACCGCGCTCGGCAGGATCAGCGCGAGATAGCTGTCCGTCAGGCCGAGGGACTGCACGAGCAGATACGTGGGGATGAGGCCGGCGCTGAAGAACATGGTGGCCAGCAGCGTCATCAGGATCCAGCGGTGGCCGAGGGACCCGCTGCGGGACAGGCCGTAGGCGCACAGCACGGACACCGCCATCGAGAACAGCGTGCCGGTCAGGGTGACGAGGATGCTGACGAGCGCGGCCCGGGTGACCTGGCCGCCGCTGAGCAGTTCCCGGTACGCGATGAAGGTGATGCCCTCGGGCACCAGCACCAGGCCGCCCGCCTCGTCGATGGTCTTCCGCGAGGAGAGGCTGGTGACGACGACGATCCACAGCGGGAAGAGGATCGCCAGGCAGGCGAACGACAGGGCGATGCCCTTGCCCGCGAGGCCGGCCCTGGAGGGCTCCTCCTCCCAGGCCGGGCGCGGCGGGGCGGCCCACGGGCGCGGCCTGTTCGCCGGCTTCTCGACGACTGCGGTCACTTCTTGTACACCCCCTGCTCGCCCATGAGATGGGCCACCTTGTTCGCGGCGAGGACCAGGCCGATGCTGACCACGCCCTTGATCAGACCCGCGGCGGCCGCGTAGCCGAAGTCCTGGTTGCGCACGCCGTTCCACCACACGAAGGTGTCGAGGACCTCCCCCGCTCCCGGACCGACGGCGTCGCGTTGCAGCAGGATCTGCTCGAACCCGACGGTCAGGGCGTCGCCGACACGCAGCACCAGCAGGAGCGCGATCACCGGGCGCAGGGCGGGCAGGGTGACGTGCCACATGCGGCGCCAGCGTCCGGCGCCGTCCATCGCGGCCGCCTCGTAGTGGTCCTGGGACACCGAGGCCAGGGCCGCGAGGAAGACGATGATCCCCCACCCGGCGTCCTTCCACACGCTCTGCGCGGTGAGCAGGAAGGCGAAGGTGTCCGGGTTGGTCATGATGTCGATGCCGTCGTAGCCGTTTCGCCGCAGCAGCTGGGAGAGCATGCCCGCGCCGCCGAACATCTGCTGGAAGACGGCGATGACCAACACCCACGAGAAGAAGTGCGGCAGGTAGAGCACCGCCTGCGCGACGGCCCGCACGCGGGGCCGGACCACGCTGTTGATGAGCAGCGCGAGCAGGATCGGGATCGGGAAGAACAGCACGAGCTGGACGAAGAACAGCACCAGCGTGTTCTCGACGGCGTTCCAGAAGGCCGGGTCCTCGACGATCCGCCGGAAGTTCTCCAGGCCCACGAAGGGGCTGTTCAGGATGGAGACGACGCCGTTGTCGCTGAGGTAGGGGTCGTATTCCTGGAAGGCGACGACGTTGCCGAGGATGGGCAGGTAGTTGAAGACCAGCACCAGCAGGAGGGCCGGCAGGGTCATGAGGACCAGGACGCGATCGCGCCGGAACCTGTGCCGGAGGCTGAGCCTGCCCCCGGGTGGCTTCTCCCGGGAACCGGCGACGTCACCGGAGGCCACCGGGGTCCTCCCGGGCGTTGCGGCCTCGGTACCGCTCCGGGGCACCGTGCTGTGCGACACAGCTGTTCTCCTTGCCTCAGGGCCGGGTCAGCTCGCCGCCGAACCGTTCTCGTCGAGGAGCTTGCGGTACCAGTCGCGCAGCTTGTCGCCGCCCCTGCTCTTCCAGTCGGAGACGAACTGCTGCATGTCGCCGATCTTCTTCCGGCCGCGGACGATGTCGTCCTCCAGCTGCTCGACGTCGTTGGTGAGGTTGGTGTACCGGGCGGGCTCGGTGATCTGCAGGCCCCAGAAGGCGGACTTCCTGGCGAACGCGCCCATCCGCTGCTGCCACTCGACCTGGCCCTTGGCGACCTCGGGGAAGTCGGGGTGCGCGAGGGTCGCGGCGGGAGAGGCGACCATGACGTAGGCGTTCATCACCTCGATGTTGCCCTTGTCGGTCTTGACGGGGACGCCGTCCTCGACGGTGTAGTGGGTGCCCTCGACGCCGTAGTTGGTCATCATGTACTCCTTGGTGCCGTACGGCGCCGCGGTGACGTTGGCGACGGCCAGCACGTCGCGGACGACCGACTCGGAGGCCTTCTTGTTGACGAAGGCGAAGATGCCGGCGGGCTGATCGGCCCACAGGGTGGGGTCGCCACCGTCGTGGCCCCAGAGGTCCATGCCCCAGATCTTGAACTCCGGGTTCTGCGCGGCCTGTTCTGCGGTGCGGCCCCACCACTGGGAGATGTTGTTGGGGTAGATCAGGAACTCGCCCGCCGCGAACTTGGGCCCCGGGTCCGGGGCGTTCTTGCCCATCTTGGAGTCGGGGTGGACGACCCCGGCGGCGAAGAGCTTGCGGGACCACTCCAGCGCTTCGAGGAACTCCTCGGTCTCGATGCGGTTGACGAGCTTGCCGTCCACGAGGTTCCAGCCGAGCGGCTTCTCGCTGCCGGAGAGCACACCGAAGGCCTGGAAGGCGGTCCACTTCATGTCCAGGCAGGCCCACCGCCTGGCCCGGGCGTTGGTGATCTCCTTGGCCAGCGACATGAACTCGTCGCAGGAGCGCGGGACTTCGTACCCCTCCTTCTCGAAGACGTCCTGCCGGTACAGGGGCACCATGGAGGGGGCGGACGGCGCCGGCATGGGCAGGCCGCGCAGCTTGCCGCCGAAGAGGGAACGCCGCCAGGCGTCGGTCGGGATCGCGGCGAGGTTCGGGTACTGCTTGACCTCGTCCCCGGACAGGTACGGGCCGAGGTCGGCGAACTTGCCGATGATGGCGCTGGGTATCTTGCCGCCCATGTTCCACCCGGGGACGACCACCACGTCCGGGACGTCGCTGGAGGCGAGGACCGCGCCGAGCTTCTGGTCGTAGGTGTTGCCGTCCTGGTTCTGCCAGACGACGTCGACGCCGATCAGGTCGTTCATCGCCGTGTAGTAGGCGTTGTCCTGCTTCGGCGGCGACCCCCAGAACGGCGCCATGACGGTGACCCTGCCGCCCTTGCCGAGCTTCTTCGCGACCGAGGTCTTGAGGGTGGCGAGGTCCAGCTTGCCGGTGAAGCCGATGGCCGAGCCGTTCCTCGACGGGATGTCCGGCTTCACGACGTTGCTCGCCACGTAGGCGGGCAGGATCTTCTCGGCGTCCTTGGCCGAGGTGGTGCCGTCGCGCGTTCCGCTGTCCGACCCGCCGCACGCGGTGAGCAGCGGCACCCCGCCCGCGACCGCCGCGGTGGCGACCGCCGTGGAGGCGAGGAAGGTTCTCCGGCTCGGTCCCGAGGAGGCGGAGGCGGCGTTCGGCGTCATTGCGTCAACCCTTCGTGGCACACCAGGACACCCGGCGGAGGCCGTCGGCTGCGGTGTCTCGAGTGGAACTGGCTGAGCTGAAGCGGACCTTCGACGCATGCGTCGGGATTTCGGCGGCCGAGGCAGTCGAAGCGCTTCGATGTTGCTGCGAGGTTAAGTGAACGCCCCACGGTGCACAAGGGTCGCTTCCAAACTTCCTCCCGGCCTCGCAAGGGACCTTTCCTCGTGCACCACTTGAAGTGAGGCGCCGATGTCTTGACACCCGACCCGTCGTCGAATCAGCATCGAAGCGCTTCGAAAGCACCTCGCCGATTCAGCGCAAGGGATCCCCACGTGACCGCACACACGCCACCCACCGCACCCTTCCGCGATCCGCGGCTGCCCTTCGCGGAACGCGTCGACGACCTGCTGGGGCGGCTCACCCTCGACGAGAAGATCGCCTTCCTGCACCAGTACGCGCCCGCCGTCGAACGGCTCGGGATCGCCGCGTTCCGCACCGGCCAGGAGGCCCTGCACGGCGTCGCCTGGATGGGCCCGGCGACGGTGTTCCCGCAGGCCGTCGGGCTCGGCGCGACCTGGAACCCCGACCTCGTACGGCGGGTCGGCGACGCCGTGTCGAGGGAGGCCCGCGCGATGCGCGCCAAGGACGACCGGGTCGGCCTCAACGTGTGGGCCCCGACGGTCAACCTGCTGCGCCACCCCCTGTGGGGCCGCAACGAGGAGGGCTACTCGGAGGACCCGAAGCTGACCTCGGCGATCGCCACCGCCTACACGCACGGCCTGCGCGGCGACCACCCGGTGTACTGGCGCACGGCGCCCGTGCTGAAGCACTGGCTCGCCCACAACAACGAGACGGACCGCTCCACCACGTCGAGTTCGGTGCGCCCGCGCGTGCTGCACGAGTACGACCTGCGGGCCTTCCGCGACACCGTGGAGGCGGGCGCGGTGGCCGGGGTGATGCCGGCCTACAACCTGGTCAACGGCCGCCCCAACCACGTCTCCCCGTACTTGCGACAGCACCTGCGCACCTGGACCGGCCAGGAGCTGCTGGTCTGCTCGGACGCGGGGGCGCCGAGCAACCTGGTCGACTCCGAGCACTACTTCGACACGCACGAGGAGGCGACCGCCGCCTCGCTCGTGGCGGGCGTCGACAGCTTCACCGACCACGGCACGGACTCCTCGCGCATCACCGCGCGGCTGCGCGGCGCCCTGGAGCGCGGCCTGCTGACGGAGGCGGACCTCGACACGGCCGTCCGCCGCCAGCTCTCGGTCCGCTTCCGGCTCGGCGAGTTCGACCCGCAGGACGACCCGCACGGGGCGACGGCCGCGTTCGACACCCCGGAGCACCGCGCCCTCGCGCAGGAGGCCGCCGAGCAGGCGATCGTGCTGCTGAAGAACGACGGGCTGCTGCCGCTGGCCGCCGGGGCCCGCGTCGCGGTGGTGGGGCTGCTGGCCGACGAGTGCAAGCTCGACTGGTACAGCGGCACCCTGCTGCACCGCTCGACCCCGCTGGAGGGCCTGTACGAGCGGTTCGGGGCGGAGCGGGTGGAGTTCGCCGAGGGTGTGGACCGGGTCCGGCTGCGGACCGCGTCGGGCGCCTTCCTGCGCGTGCCGCCGGCCGGGGACGCCGCCGACGAGGTGCGCGGCGCCGAGGGCGCGCTCGACCCGGCGCTGCTCGCGGGCCGCACCGACCTGCCCCCGCTGACCACCGACGCGTCCGGCACCGAACTGGCGCTGGTCGACTGGGGCGAGGGCGTGCTGACCCTGCGGGCGCCCGACGGCCGCTACCTCTCGGTCGCCGATGACGGGTACGTCCGCGCCGCCGCCGACCAGCCGGGCGGCTGGGTCGTGCAGGAGACGTTCAGGCTGGAACCGCACGGGGACGGGCACCTCCTCAGGCACCTGGGAACGGGTCGCCACGTCTGTGTCTCCGCCGACGGCGTGAAGGTTGCCGACGAGGACCCCGAGGTCTTCGGCCTGGTCGTCGCCGAGCGCGGCGAGGAGGCGGTGGCCCGGGCCGCCGCGGCGGCCGACGTGGTGGTGGTCGTGGCGGGCAACGACCCGCACCTCAACGGCCGCGAGACCGAGGACCGTACGACACTGCGGCTGCCCGGCCACCAGGAGCGGCTGCTGCGGGCGGCCCGCGCGGCGAACCCGGCGACCGTGCTCGCCCTGGTTAGCGCCTACCCCTACGCCGTCGACCCGGCGGACCTGCCGGCCGTGCTGTGGACCGCGCACGGCGGGCAGGCGGCCGGCACCGCCCTGGCCCGGGTCCTGGCCGGTGACGTCTCCCCCGCCGGCCGGCTCCCGCAGACCTGGTACGCCTCGGACGCCGACCTGCCGGACCTGCTCGACTACGACGTGATCGGCAGCCGCCAGACGTACCTCTACTTCGAGGGCACTCCCCTGTTCCCCTTCGGGCACGGACTGTCCTACGCCGCGTTCGCCTACGACGGCCTGACGGCCCGGGCCGGGGACGGGTCGGTGCGTGTCTCCTTCTCCGTCACCAACACCGGCGAGGTCACCGCCGACGAGGTCGCCCAGGTCTACGCCCGGGCGCCCGGCTCCACCGTCCCCCGCCCGCGCCGTGAGCTGCTCGGCCACCGCCGGGTCACGCTCGCCCCGGGCGCGACGGCCGCGCTGGACTTCGACGTCCCGCTGTCCGCCTTCGCCTTCTGGGACGTGGCCCGGGGACGGTGGCGGGTGGAGCCGGGCCCGCACGAGCTTCTGGTGGGGGCGTCCAGCGAGGACGTCCGGCTGCGGACGACGGTCACGTTGACCGGCGAGCCCGCCCTGCCCCGCGCGGTCGTCACGGACGGCCTGGCCGCGGCCGACTTCGACGAGCAGCACGGCATCGAGATCGTCGACCGGACGAAGGTGTCGGGCGACGCGGTGACACCGGCCGACGCGGACGGCGCCGAACTGCTCTACCGCGCCTGCGACTTCGGGCGCGGCGTCTCCGGGGTGACGATGGAGGTGGCCGGGGCGGGCACGGCCGAACTGTCCCTGGACGGCGGTCCGGTGCTCGCGGTGCTGTCGACCGCGGCGCCCACGGCGGGCCCGTACGACTACGTCCCGCTCGTCGCCGCCGTCGCCGCCGCCGGTGTCCACGACGTGCGCCTGAGGCTGCGCGGCCCGCTGCGGCTCGCGCACGTCGGCTTCTCCGGTTGAGGGTCCGGAGCAGGCCGGCACGAACAGAAGAGGCCCGGCACCGGAAGGCATCGGTGCCGGGCCTCTTCAGGACCCTATATGAAAATGGTTCCCATCGGCCAGAGGGGCCGGAGGAGGGTCAGAGGGTGATGCCGGTGAGGACCATCACGCGCTCGTAGGTGTAGTCCTCCATGGCGAACCGCACGCCCTCGCGGCCCACGCCGGACTGCTTGACGCCGCCGTACGGCATCTGGTCGGCGCGGTAGGACGGGACGTCGCCGACGACCACGCCGCCCACCTCAAGGGCCCGGTGGGCGCGGAAGGCGGTCTGCAGGTCGTGCGTGAACACGCCCGCCTGCAGGCCGTACTTGGAGTCGTTGACGGCGGCGAAGGCCTCGGCCTCGCCGTCCACCTTCTGCACGGTGAGGACCGGCCCGAAGACCTCCTCGCAGGAGATCGTCACGTCGGCCGGGACCTCGGCCAGGACGGTCGGCGCGTAGGAGGCGCCGTCGCGCTTGCCGCCGGTGAGCAGCCGGGCACCGGCGTCCACGGCCTCCTGCACCCACTTCTCGACGCGCTGGGCGGCGTCCTCGCTGACCAGCGGGCCGACGTCGGTGGCGTCGTCGCTCGGGTCACCGGTGACCTGGGCCTCGACGGCGGCGACGATGCGCGGCAGCAGCCGGTCGTACACCGAGGCGTCGGCGATGACCCGCTGGACGGAGATGCAGGACTGGCCGCCCTGGTAGTTGGAGAAGGTGGCGATGCGGTTCGCCGCCCAGTCCAGGTCCTCCTCGCTCGCCCAGTCGGCGAGGACGACGGCCGCGCCGTTGCCGCCCAGCTCCAGGGTGCAGTGCTTGCGCGGCACCGAGTCCATGATCGCGTAGCCGACCTTCTCGGAGCCGGTGAAGGAGATCACGGGCAGGCGCTCGTCCTGCACCAGCGCGGGCATCTTGTCGTTGGCGACCGGCAGGATGCTCCAGGAACCGGCGGGCAGCTCGGTCTCGGCGAGCAGGTCACCGATGATCAGGCCGGACAGCGGGGTGGCCGGGGCCGGCTTGAGGATGATCGGGGCGCCGGCGGCGATGGCCGGGGCGACCTTGTGGGCGCACAGGTTCAGCGGGAAGTTGAAGGGCGCGATGCCCAGCACGACGCCCTTGGGGAAGCGGCGCGTGAGGGCGAGGCGGCCCTGGCCGCCGAGGTCGGTGTCGAGGCGCTGGGCCTCGCCGCCGTTGAACCGCCGGGCCTCCTCGGCCGCGAAGCGGAACACCGACACGGCACGGCCGACCTCGCCGCGCGCCCACTTCATGGGCTTGCCGTTCTCGGCGGAGATCAGCCGCGCGATCTCCTCGGTGCGCTCGGCGAGGCGCTTGCTGACGTGGTCGAGGGCGGCGGCGCGCACATGGGCCGGGGTGGCGGCGAGCTCGTCGCGCACGGCGTACGCGGCGGCGACGGCCTCCTCTACCTGCGCGTCCGTCGGCACGCTCACCTTGCCGACGAGCCGTCCGTCCCAGGGGGAGGTGACGTCGAAGGTGTCCTCGCCGGTGGCCTGGCGGCCGGCGAGCCAGAAGGCGTGGGTGGAGGTCATGTTCGTTCCGGCCCTTCGGCGTTGGGGGTGATCCAGTCGTACGGACCCACCGTAGGGGCGGAGTGGCCGAGGGGCGCTTGTCCGGGGCGTAGCAGTGGCGCCCCGGGACACTACGGTTTGGCTAGTCCGTGCTGGTCGCCTTCAGGGCCAGCCAGAGCTCCATCCGCACGTCCGGGTCGTCCAGGGAGCGGCCGAGGATCTCCTCGACGCGGCGCATGCGGTAGCGCAGGGTGTGGCGGTGGACGCCGAGGTCGGCCGCGGCCGCGTCCCACTGGCCGTGCCGGGACAGCCAGGCGCGCAGGGAGGCGACCAGGTCGCCGCGGCCCGTGGCGTCGTGCTCGTACAGCGGGCGCAGCATGCCGTCGGCGAACGCCCGTACGGCGTCGTCCGCGAGCAGCGGCAGTACGGATCCGGCCGCCATCTGCTCGTGCTCCACCAGGACGCGTCCACGCCGCCTGGCCACCGACAGGGCCTGCTCGGCCTGCTTGTACGCGGCCGACGCGGCGATGGGCCCGGCCGGTGCGGACAGGCCCACGACCAGCTCGTCCTCCTCGCCGCCCGGCACCTTCTCGCGCACGCCGGTCCGGGCCGTCTCCAGGGCGGCCGCGTACTGCGCGCAGGCCGCCGCCGCGGCACCGCCGTCCGCGGCCAGCACCACCAGCCGCTCCCCCTCCGGCACGACCAGCACGGCCTCCCCGGCCCGGGCCGCCGCGGACTCCACCACGTCGGCGAGCGCCGCCAGGGGGTCGCCGGCGGTGTCGGCCGCGGCGAGCGCGGCGGCGGAGGGCCGGTCGAGGGCCGGGGCGCCCGCCCGCGCCTCGGCACGGGCCAGCGCCGCCGAGGCCGACACCGGCACCCGCTCGGCGACCATCATCCGGAACGGGGCGTCCAGCAGCCCGCCGTACAGGTCCCCGGCGACCGCCCGCGCGTGGTCCGGCTCCCCGGCCAGCAGCATCCGCAGCACCGCGGCGCCGATCCGCTGCTCGGCCGCCTGGAGGGACCGGGAGCGTTCCGTGGTCAGGGTCAGCAGGGCGATGGCCGAGTGGACGGCGTACCGCTCGGCGGTGCCCAGGGTGGCGGCCGTGCCCACGGCGAGCGCCGCGCGGGGCCGCCGGCCGGTGCCGACCGTGTGCAGCTCGACCCGGTCCTCGTTCTCCGGCCCGCCGACCACCGACGAGGCCGGCGCGGGCCGGTCCCGCAGCCGCTGCACGTCGCCGGTGAGCCGTGCGGCACGCCGCCCGGCCCACTCGGGGGCCGCGGCGACGACGGCGCCCGACGCGTCGTACAGCGCCGCCCAGCCGTCGACCTGCGCGGCCAGCGCGGCCAGCAGCCCCTCCGGCCCGCCGGTCTGCGCCTGCCGGGTCAGCTCGCGCTGGGCGGCGAACCCGGCCGTGACGGCCTTGTACTGGTCGGCGGCGATCGCGGCGGAGACGGCCTTGCTGATGGCGAGGAACGGGGTCCGGCGCGGCACCTCCAGCAGCGGCAGGCCCTCCTCCTCGGCCGCGTCGACGAGCGCCTTGGGGATCTCCTCGTAGTTGACGCCGACGGCGAAGCCGAGCCCGACCACGCCGGCGCCGGCCAGCCGCCGCACGTAGCGCCGCATGGCCTCCGGGTCCTCGGCGTCCAGCTTGAGCGCCGTGATCAGCAGCAGCTCCCCGCCCTCCATGTAGGGCACGGGGTCGGCGAGCTCGCTGACGTGCGCCCAGCGGACCGGCACGTCGAGGCGGTCTTCGCCCGCCCGCACGGTCAGCTTCAGCGCGGAGTGGTGGACGAGCGAGGCGAGCGTCGGGGGCATGAGGCCTTCAGGTCTGCGTCAGGGCTGTGTGGGCGGTGTGGGCGGCGTGGTCTTTTGGCCGCGGCGTATGAACGACCTGTGACGATTCTGCCTCACCGTACGGTCCCGGCGTACCGCGTCGGCCCACGGACCGTGGGATCTCAGCCCCGCAGGTTCACCAGCAGGGGCGGTGCGTGCTCGCCCTGCACGGTGGTCAGCGACAGCACCGCGTGCCCGGCCGGCACCCCGTGGGCCAGCTCGGAGGCGGACCAGCGCTCGCGCTCGACCTGCCGGACGGTCACCGCCCGGGCGGTCGGCGCCTTGCCGGTGATCACCCGCCGGACCGCGTGCAGCGCCTTGCCGGCCGGAGTCTCGGCGATGATCTGCCGGTCGGTGACGTCACGGGCCTCGGTCCACTCCTTGCCCCACACCTCGGCGAAGTCCTGCCCGTCCCAGGGCGTGAGCCCGGCCAGCGCCATCCGGCACCCGGTGGCGCCGAGCAGCGGTCCGCGCAGGGGCCGGGCCACGTCGTCCAGCGTCCGCAGGGTCAGCACGACACCGGCGTTGCCGGACCGCAGCCGCTGGATGCCGCGCACGGCCTCGGGCGTGACCACGCCGGTCGCGTCGTCGAGCACCAGGCAGGCGAACAGCGACCGGTCCTCGCGTACGGCGACACTCGCCGTGAACTGGGCGAGCACCAGCCGCGCGAGCATCCGGGAGGCGTCGGCGTGCCCGCGCTCGGGCAGGTCGATGCGCACCCGCACGGGGTGGTCGAGGGCCTTGAGGGTGAAGGGCCGGGACTGGCCGGAGGTGTCGAAGAACCCGGCGAAGGCGGGCCGGTCGAGCAGCGCGACGCGGTCGCCGAGCACCCCGCCGACGTCCCCCGGCTGCCCCATCTGCCGCTCCCGGGCGTCCAGCTCCCGCAGCAGCGACTCCTGCCCGGACTCCTGCAGTCCCTGCCGCAGGGCGGCGAACGGCCCCGGTGCCCCGTCCAGCAGCTGCCGCAGCTCCGGCACGGAGGGGAATCGCCCGTGCACGGCGCGGAACGGCCCGAGCAGCTGGGCGAGCACGGTGGTGGCGCGCCGGCTGTCACTGCCGGGGTGCGGATCGGCGAGGTCCCCGACCAGCCCCTCGGCGAGCACGGCCGCGGCCTCGTCCGGGTCGGCGGTGCCGCCGTACAGGTCGAGGTCGTACTCGGAGTCCTGATTGCCGATCCGGACGACGACGTCGTACGCGTCGGCGGGCCCGAGACCCGCCCCGGCCGCCCCGACCACCACGACGGCGGCCCGCCCGGCCAGCGCCTGCAGACACAACGCCTCGGCCAAGGGCCGCACCACGGCCCCGGTCTTCCCGGAACCGGCGGGGCCGACGGCGACGAGCGAGGTGCCGAGCAGGTCGGGCCCCAGGGCGAGCCCGGCGCCGCGGTAGGTGTACGGGTTGCGGGCGTCGTCCACCGTGGTGCCGAGCCGTACCTGTCCGGTGAGCAGGTCGTGCCGGGCGAGCCGGGCGGGCAGGTCGCGCTCTCCGGAGGGGTGCAGACAGGCGGCGGCGCCGTCCTTCAGCACCGCGCCGCTGAAGGTGGCGAGGCTGTGCCGTCCGGTGCGCACGCCCTGCCAGGCCCGTTGGATCCGGGCGTGGTCGACGTCCCGCATGAGCCCGGAGCGGGCGTCGGCGGCGAGCCGCTCGGCCGCGTCGACGGCGCCGGCGGCGCGCAGTTCGTTCCACTGGGCGGGGTCGTCCTCGGGTGAGGCGGCGGTCGCCTGGGCCTCGGGCCGGCGGAAGCGCGCGGCGACGAAGCGGCGCCAGACCTCGCCCCAGCGGCCGAGCCGGGCCACCCCGACCATGATCGCCAGGGCGACGAGGAGCTCGTACCCCCGGTACACCAGGAACGTGCCGGTCTCGCCGAGATCGCTGTCGGCGCCGCGCCAGGCGTCGGGGACGATCAGGTCGAAGGGCACCCACCACCAGTTGCCGAGGTACCCGTTCTGCAGCAGGGACCAGATCAGCCACCCCACGAGGAACGCGATCACCGCCCCGCTCAGCAGCTGCCGGGTGGGCGTGACGTCGAGTTCCTCAGCGGGCCGCGGCCGGTACCCGAACCGCCACACCCCCGGCGCGGCCTCGGGCCGGGGCGCGCGCAGCCAGGCGAGGAAGGCCGAGCCGTCCGGCAGCGGCGGGGCCGCCGGTGCCCGGGGTGGCCGGGGAGGCATCGAGGGCACCTCCGGTGGTCCCGCCGGACGCGGTACCGGGTTCGCATGCGTGCCCCGGGCCTCCTGCGTCCCGTCGCTGTCCATCGCCCTTGCCCCCTGACCAGCCGCTCCGTCCACCATCAGCGAGCCAATCTAACGCCCTCCCCTGGGGAGTTCACCGCATACGCGGCCGCGCCGTGGGCACGGGTGGCCGAGACCGCCATGTCCACCCCGGACAAGCCACCGCGCCGACAACGCCCACATGGAGCATGCCCACCCCCCTCCCCCCGCCCTAGCCTGCGGGAAAAGAAGTCACAGTGTCTGTACAGGTCCGTCCGCACCACCCCCAGGAGCCCCGCATGAGCGCACTGCCGCAGGAGCGTCGTGTCGTCACCGCCATCCCCGGCCCGAAGTCGCAGGAGCTGCAGGCCCGCCGCACCGCCGCGGTCGCGCAGGGCGTGGGCTCCGTGCTGCCCGTGTTCACCGCGCGCGCGGGCGGCGGGATCATCGAGGACGTCGACGGCAACCGCCTGATCGACTTCGGCTCGGGCATCGCCGTGACGTCCGTCGGCGCCTCCGCCGAGGCCGTCGTACGCCGGGCGTCGGCGCAGCTCGCTGACTTCACCCACACCTGTTTCATGGTCACGCCGTACGAGGGCTACGTCGAGGTCGCCGAGGCCCTCGCCGAGCTCACCCCGGGTGACCACGCCAAGAAGAGCGCCCTGTTCAACAGCGGTGCCGAGGCCGTCGAGAACGCCGTCAAGATCGCGCGTGCCTACACCAAGCGGCAGGCCGTCGTCGTGTTCGACCACGGGTACCACGGGCGCACCAACCTGACGATGGCGCTCACCGCGAAGAACATGCCGTACAAGCACGGCTTCGGGCCGTTCGCGCCCGAGGTGTACCGCGTGCCCGTCGCCTACGGCTACCGCTGGCCGACCGGTCCCGAGAACGCCGGCCCCGAGGCCGCCGCCCAGGCCATCGACCAGATCAGCAAGCAGGTCGGCGCCGAGAACGTCGCCGCGGTCATCATCGAGCCGGTGCTCGGCGAGGGCGGCTTCATCGAGCCGGCCAAGGGCTTCCTGCCGGCCATCCGGAAGTTCGCCTCCGACCACGGCATCGTCTTCGTCGCCGACGAGATCCAGTCCGGCTTCTGCCGCACCGGCCAGTGGTTCGCGTGCGAGGACGAGGGCATCGTGCCGGACCTGATCACGACCGCCAAGGGCATCGCCGGCGGTCTGCCGCTCGCGGCCGTGACCGGGCGTGCCGAGATCATGGACGCCGCGCACGCGGGCGGCCTGGGCGGCACGTACGGCGGCAACCCCGTCGCCTGCGCGGGTGCGCTGGGCGCGATCGAGACCATGCGCGAGCTCGACCTCAACGCCAAGGCCAAGAACATCGAGGCCCTGATGAAGGCGCGCCTTTCGGCCATGCAGGAGAAGTTCGACATCATCGGCGACGTGCGCGGCCGCGGCG
The DNA here is from genome assembly GCF_002237655.1 of Streptomyces sp. XY006. Classification (GTDB taxonomy): domain Bacteria; phylum Actinomycetota; class Actinomycetes; order Streptomycetales; family Streptomycetaceae; genus Streptomyces; species Streptomyces levis. The sequence goes on along the minus strand of NZ_NOKT01000021.1, from coordinate 119,569 downwards.
CGATGATCGCCATCGAGCTGGTCAAGGACCGCGCCACCAAGGAGCCGAACCCGGAGGCGACCGCCGCTCTGGCCAAGGCCTGCCACCAGGAGGGCCTGCTGGTCCTGACCTGTGGCACCTACGGCAACGTCCTCCGCTTCCTGCCCCCGCTGGTGATCGGCGAGGACCTGCTGAACGAGGGCCTCGACATCATCGAGCAGGGCTTCGCCCGCATCTGACCCGCCGCGACGCGCATCTGAGCCCCCGTCGGGGCAGGTGAGCCGCCCCGGTTCCGCTACCGGGGCGGCGAGCGGCAGAGCGTGTGAAGAAGGTGTGCGAGGTGGATGACATGGCGCCCTACGGCCTGTCCTGAGCCCTGCCCCTGTCGTAGGTTCTACCCAGATGAGAGATACACCCCGCCCACAGGGGACTGTGGGCGACATCAGGCCGGGGCCTCCCCAGCTTCGACCTGGTCGTGCCCTCGCGCACACAACCGGAGCCTGAGGCTCTGGATCTCCTCACCGATCGGACGGTCGCCCGCCCCAAACCCCCCGGGGCGCGCGACGTTCCGGTCCGGACGGCCGCCTCGGAACCACCCCCCCCTGTTCCGGGGCGGCCGACCTCCCTCTTCCTCTTTCTCCGGCGCTTTTCCCCGCCGTTCGAGACCTCCCTGCCTCGGCTCAGCCGTCCGAGGCCTCCCGCGCGGCCCGCTCCAGCCGGGCCCGGTGCCTCTCCCACCACGCCCGGTCGCCTTCCGGCATGCTGTCCGCGGCCGGCGTCAGACCGGTGCTCCCGTCGATGAGCTCGCGCACGATGTCCGCGTGGCCGGCGTGCCGCTGCGTGTCGGCGATCACCCGGACCAGGACGTGGTGCAGCGTCACCTCCCGCCGCTCCTCGGGCCACCACGGCACCTGCCCGGTCGCCTCCAGCTCCAGGGCCTCGACCGTCCGGCCGGAGTGCCGCCAGGCCTGCCGGTAGAGCCCGGTGATCCGCTCGCGTGACTCCTCCGGTGTGGCCCACATGTCCGCGTTGGGCTCGGCGTCCCGCGTGTACCACCAGGGCGGCGGCGGTTCCGTCGCGAAGTACGGCCGCCCGAACGTGTCGCCGAGGTACCCGAGCTCCACCCCGGCGGCATGCTTGACCAGCCCGAGCAGGTTGGTCCCGGTCGGGGTGAGCGGGCGGCGGACGTCGTACTCGGAGAGTCCGTCGAGCTTCCAGAGCAGCGCGTCGCGGGCGTCCTGCAGATAACGGAGCAGGTCCGCCTTCGCGTGGGGTGCGGTCATGCCGGGCAGTGTCGCACCGGGCACTGACACCGGCCCGGACAGCGACCGTTCGGGCGACGGGCGGACGTCCGCGCTCGTGCCAAGCTGTCCCCATGCCGATCGCCGCGCACGCGCACCAGGAACGCACCCCCTCCCGCGAGCACCCCGGCACCCTGGTCGCACTGCTCGGCCTGCCCGCCCTGCTCTTCGCACTGATCACCTGGCAGGTCGTCGCGGACGGCCCGCTGCTGCGGCTCGACGAGCGGCTCAGCCGGGTGCTGCTCAACCCCGACCGCTTCTCCGAGCTGCTGTCGGACCTGGGCAACGTCGGGGTGGCGGTCCCGGTCCTCGCCGTCGCGCTCGGGTACGCCGCCGTGCGCGGCCGCCGCGACGGCACCGGCCGCTGGTGGCCGCCGGTGGCCGCCGCCGCCCTGCTCATGGTGCTGGTCCCGGCCCTGGTCGTCCCGCTGAAGGAACTCACCGACCGCCCGGGCCCGCCGGTCGTCCCCTCGGGCACCGGCTACTACCCCTCCGGCCACACCGCCACGGCCGCCGTCGCCTACGGCGGCGCGACGCTGCTGCTGCTCCCGTGGCTGCGCACCGCCCCGGCCCGCCGCGCCCTGATCACCGTCTGCGCCGCCCTCGTGCTGGGCGTGAGCTACGGCCTGGTCCGCCGCGGCTACCACTGGCCCCTGGACGTGGTGGGCAGTTGGTGTCTGTGCGCGGTGCTGCTGACGTCGCTGTGGCTGTTCCTGCGGCGGACGGCGCGAGGCGGGCCGCCCCGGTAGGGCCTAGTCACCGCTCGGGCTGGCCAGGCCCGCCGCCGCCTCGTGCATGGCCAGTTCCAGCAGGGCCGGATCCGTCAGCAGGCCCGAGCCGTCCGGCGGGACCAGCCAGCGCACGCCGCCGGGTGAGGAACGGCCCGGGTACGGCACGACGATCCAGGTGCCGGCGCCCGCCGTGCGGATGCCGGTGCCGAGCCAGCGGGCCGCGGTGCCGGGCGGTACGAAGAACCCCATGCGTTCGTCGCCGAAGTCGACGAGCACGGGGCCCGGCTGGTCGAGGACGCGGCTGAGCACGTCGAGCGTGGCGTAGCCGAGTTCCCCGGGCAGGATGAGCACGTCCCAGGCACTGCCGGCCGGCAGCAGCGCGACCCCGAGCGGGTTGCGCTCCCACTCCCAGCGGCAGGCCTCGGGATCGGGTGCGACGGATGCGAGCCACTCGACCGCCGTCTTGGCCCCTGTCATGAGGAAGACCCCCTTCTCTCTCGTGAAGCTCGTGGATCCCGCGGGCGCGCGCTGCGCCCACGGGGGCACCACGAGGGAGAAGGGGGTCTCCCCGGGGTCATTACGCGGGTTCCACCACCTCATCGGAGTGAACCGGCTCACACCCGCCGCGCCGGGCCGGTCCACGCGCTCAGCTGCCGGAGCCCAGCCCGCCGGCTGCCTTGACGCGCAGGGTGAGTTCGGTCATCTGGTTGTAGATGGAGCGCCGCTCGGCCACCAGGTTGCGGATCTTCCGGTCCGCGTGCTCGACGGTCTCCCGTTCCCGGCCGCCGAAGACCGCGGCGATCCTCGGCGTCGACAGATCGGTGAGCTCCCGGCAGAGGTACATGGCGATCTGCCGCGCCGTCACGATCGCGCGGCCGCGTTCCTTGCCGCACACGTCGTCGGAGGTGACGCCGAAGTACTCGGCGGTCTCCGCGATGATCAGCCGGGCCACGTCCTCCTGCCGGGTCGGCACCCGGTCCGGCACCAGATCCTTCAGGACGGTCTCGGCCAGCTCCACGTCCGCCTGCTGCCGGTTCAGGGACGCGAAGGCGGTCACGCGGATCAGCGCCCCCTCCAGCTCCCTCACGTTCCGCTGCACCTGGGAGGCGATGTACTCCAGGACCTCCGGCGACGCGGTCAGCCGGTCCCGTTCCACCTGGCGTCGCAGGAGGGCGACGCGGGCGGGCCGGTCGGGCGGCTGGACGTGCGTGATCAGTCCGGACTCCAGCCGGTTGCGCAGCCTGTCCCCGAGGTGGGTCAGCTGCTTGGGCGGGCGGTCCGAGGACAGCACGATCTGCTTCTGCGCGCCGTGCAGGGCGTCGAAGGTGTGGAGGAACTCCTCGCGTAACCGCTCATGGTCGGCGAGGAACTGGATGTCGTCGATCAGCAGGACGTCCACGTCCCGGTAGCGCCGGCGGAACCGGTCCAGGCCGCGTTCGCCGCCCGCCCGTGCGAACTCGTTGCCGAAGTCCTCGGCGCCGACGTACCGCACGCGCTTGTCGGGGTGCAGGGCGCGGGTGCGCTGCCCGATCGCGTGCAGCAGGTGTGTCTTGCCGATGGCGGACGTGCCGTAGACGAAGAGCGGGTTGTACAGCCTGGCGGGGGCCTCGGCGACGGCGACGGCGGCCGAGAGGGCGAAGCGGTTGGCCTCGCCCGCCTCGAAGGTGTCGAGGGCGTACCTGGGGTCCGGCCCGCCTCCGGTGCGGACGTCGTCGCTCCCCGAGGGGCCGGCCCCGCGCGCGGAGAGGCCGGGCGCCCCGGCTTCCCCGTTTGCGTGGTCCGCGTCCCGCTCGCCCGGGCCGCTCTCCTCCGCCCACAGCTCCTCGGCCACGACCAGCTGCCGCTCCAGTTCCTCGCAGCGGCGTTCCGCCTGCGCCCGCCGGTTGTGGGCGTCGAGCAACTGCTCGCCGAGTGCCTCGACCTCCCGGAGCAGAGACTGCCGCTCTCTGAGCAGCGCGGTCACCTGATCCTCGTACAGCCGAAGGGCCTTGTCCTTCTCGGCGATCCTGCCCTGCTGCCTGCCGTGCAGCTGCCGGATCTGCAACTCCAGGTCGGCGGCGCGGTGTTGCGCGTCCGCCAACGCCCGTTCCAGAGCGCGGACCACGGCCGTGGACTCCACGGACCGCCGGTCGGCGTCGGCGAGCTGGTTCTCCAGCAGCTGGACCCGGCTGAACGCCGAGCCGCTCTCCGCGAGAGCCGCGCGGTACAGGCGCCGCAGCAGGTCCATGGCCTCCTGGGTGGGAGGCTGGCCGTGCTGTTCCGTGACATCGCTGATCAGGTCGTTGACGAACTCCCAGGGCGGTACGCGTGTGCCGTTGAGGAACCGGGACACGGAGCCGGGGTCCCGGTGCCGCCGGGTGGCGTAGCGGCGGACGCTGAGCCCCAGTCCGTCGAAGAGGCCGCGCAGCGCCTCCGCGAGCGCCCGCGACTCGACCGGCAGATCGCCGCCCAGCGGCACGAGACTGCCCATGCCATCCCCCTGACCCTCCTCGCGCCGGGCGTTGCGGAACGTGGCAACTGTGCCGTGTGGCGCAACACTTCGTCTCCGGCGCAGCCTGATGCCCGCTCCCGAGGGAGCAGCTTCGCACGAGATCGGATCAGAAGGGGCAGCAATGCGCAGCGCACGACGACGAACCGACCTGGTCGTCTTCCTGGCGGTTCTGGTGACCGGAGTGGTCCTCGTCCTGTCCGGGATCCAGCCGGAGGCGGTGTCCACCGTGGCGATCGGCCTCTCCACGCTGTACGCCGCCTGGCAGCGCCAGGAAGGACCGCCGCGCCGGGAGGAGGCCCGGCCGCCGGCGCCGCCCGCTCCGGCGGAGGGCGGCTCCGCGCCGGGCCGGGCCTCCGAGTGATCAGCTGTCGAAGCCCAGGCCCAGTCGGTCCATCGTGCGCAGCCACAGGTTGCGGCGGCCGCCCTGGGCGTCCGCGCGGGCCAGTGACCACTTGGTGAGGGCGATGCCCGTCCAGGCGAACGGCTCGGGCGGGAACGGCAGCGGCTTCCTGCGGACCATCTGCAGCTCGGTCCGCTCGGTGCGCTCCCCGGCCAGCAGGTCCAGCATCACCTCGGCGCCGAACCGGGTGGCCCCGACGCCGAGGCCGGTGTACCCGGCCGCGTAGGCGACCTTGCCCTGGTGGGCCGTGCCGAAGAACGCCGAGAAGCGGGAGCAGGTGTCGATGGCGCCGCCCCAGGCGTGGGAGAAGCGCACGCCCTCCAGCTGCGGGAAGCAGGTGAAGAAGTGCCCGGCGAGCTTGGCGTAGGTCTCGGGGCGGTCGTCGTACTCGGCGCGGACGCGGCCGCCGTAGGGGTAGATCGCGTCGTAGCCGCCCCACAGGATCCGGTTGTCGGCGGACAGCCGGAAGTAGTGGAACTGGTTGGCGCTGTCGCCCAGGCCCTGGCGGTTCTTCCAGCCGATGGAGGCGAGCTGGTCGCCGGTGAGCGGCTCGGTCATGAGGGCGTAGTCGTAGACCGGGACGGTGTAGGAGCGCACGCGGCGGACCAGGCTGGGGAAGATGTTGGTGCCCAGGGCGACCCGGCGGGCGCGGATCCTTCCGTAGGGGGTGCGGACGGACATGCCCGCGCCGTAGGGCTTCAGGTCGAGCGCGGGCGTGTGCTCGTGGACGCGGACGCCCAGGGCGAGGCACGCCCGCTTCAGGCCCCAGGCGAGTTTCGCCGGGTTCAGCATCGCGACGCCCCTGCGGTCCCACAGGCCCGCCTGGAAGGTGGGTGAGTTCACCTGTTCCCGTACGGCGTCGGCGTCCAGGTACTCGACGCCCTCGGCCAGGCCCCGGCGGGTCGTCTCCTCGTGCCACTCGCGCAGTTCCCGCGCCTGGTAGGGCTCGGTGGCGACGTCGATCTCGCCGGTGCGCTCGAAGTCGCAGTCGATGGAGTGCCGGGCGACCGCCGCCTCGATCGCGTCGAGGTTGCGGGCGCCCAGCTGCTGGAGCGTGTGGATCTCGTCGGGCCAGCGGGTGAGGCCGTTGGGCAGGCCGTGGGTGAGGGAGGCGGCGCAGAACCCGCCGTTGCGGCCCGAGGCGGCCCAGCCCGCCTCACGGCCCTCCACCAGCACCACGTCCCGCCGCGGGTCGCGCTCCTTGGCGATCAGCGCCGTCCACAGGCCGCTGTAGCCGCCGCCGACGACCAGCAGGTCACAGGTCTCGGAGGTGGTGAGGGCGGGTTCGGGGCGGGGCCGGCCGGGGTCGTCCAGCCAGTACGGGACCGGCTGGGCGTCGGAGAGCGAATGAGTCCACTGATTCATGGCGCCAGGGGCCATGATTTCAACTCCCTACGGTTATGCCTTTTGCCTGTTGCGGCGATTTCCGATGACCACGGAAATCAGGACGAACAGTACGGCGACGATGAACATGGCCGTACCGATGACGTTGATCTGGACGGGCGTTCCGCGCTGCGCCGAGCCCCAGACGAACATGGGGAAGGTGACGGTCGAGCCGGCGTTGAAATTCGTGATGATGAAATCGTCGAAGGAGAGCGCGAAGGCGAGCAGCGCACCGGCCGCGATACCCGGTGCCGCGATCGGCAGGGTGACCCGGACGAAGGTCTGGAACGGGCCCGCGTACAGGTCCCGTGCCGCCTCCTCCAGTTTCGGGTCCATCGACATCACGCGCGCCTTCACGGCCGTGACCACGAAACTGAGGCAGAACATGATGTGCGCGATGAGGATCGTCCAGAAACCGAGCTGCGCGCCCATGTTCAGGAACAGGGTGAGCAGCGAGGCGGCCATGACGACCTCGGGCATCGCCATCGGCAGGAAGATCAGCGAGTTCACGGCGCCGCGGGCGCGGAACCGGTAGCGGACCAGGGCGAACGCGATCAGCGTGCCGAGGAGCGTGGCGCCGAGGGTCGCCCAGAAGGCGATCTGGAGGCTGACCGAGAGCGAGCCGCACAGGTCGGAGACACCGCACGGGTCCTTCCAGGCGTCCAGCGAGAACTGCTGCCACTCGTAGTTGAAGCGCCCCTTCGGTTTGTTGAAGGAGAACACCGTCACGATGATGTTCGGCAGCAGCAGATAGGCGAGCGTAACGAGTCCCGCGATGACGACGAGATGTCTCTTGAGCCAGTTGACGAAGGGCATTCAGACCAGATCCTCCGTCCCGGACCTGCGGATGTAGAAGGTGACCATGAGGAGGATGGCCGCCATGAGGATGAAGGAGAGCGCCGCCGCCGTCGGGTAGTCGAGCACGCGGAGGAACTGCGTCTGGATGACGTTTCCGACCATGCGGGTGTCGGTCGAGCCGAGCAGGTCGGCGTTGACGTAGTCACCGGTCGCCGGGATGAAGGTCAGCAGCGTGCCGGAGACGACACCCGGCATCGACAGCGGGAAGGTGACCTTGCGGAAGGTCGTCCAGGGCCGGGCGTACAGGTCGCCGGCGGCCTCGTGGAGCCGGCCGTCGATGCGCTCCAGCGAGGTGTACAGCGGCAGGATCATGAACGGCAGGAAGTTGTACGTCAGACCGCAGATGACCGCCAGCGGGGTGGCCAGCACCCGGTCGCCCGCGGTCAGGCCCAGCCAGCTGGTGACGTCCAGGACGTGCAGCGAGTTGAGCGCGCCGACGAGCGGGCCGCCGTCCGCGAGGATCGTCTTCCAGGCCAGGGTGCGGATCAGGAAGCTGGTGAAGAAGGGCGCGATCACCAGGATCATGATGAGGTTCCGCCAGCGGCCCGCCCGGAAGGCGATCAGATAGGCGAGCGGGTAGCCGAGCAGCAGGCACAGGATCGTGGCGGTACCGGCGTAGAGCACCGAGCGGACGAACTGCGGCCAGTACGCCGACAGCGCGTCCCAGTAGGTGGCGAAGTGCCAGGTGACCTTGTAACCCGTCTCCAGGGAGCCCGTCTGCACGGACGTGGAGGCCTGGTAGATCATCGGCAGCGCGAAGAAGACGACCAGCCAGAGGATGCCGGGCAGCAGCAGCCAGTACGGCGTGAAGCGGCCCCGGCGCTTGGGGGGCTTGGATTCGGGCGCCCCGGGCGCGAGAGGCGGCGGCGCCTCGGTGAGTGTCGACATCAGGCCGCCTCTTCCACTCCGGCGTCGGCGTCCTGCGCGGCGTCCAGGCCGAAGGTGTGGGCCGGGTTCCAGTGCAGGACGACCTCGGCGCCGGGCACGAGCCGGGGGTCGCGGTCGATGTTCTGGGCGTAGACCTCGAAGTCCGGGCAGACCGGGCTGTCGACGACGTACTGCGTGGAGACGCCGATGAAGCTGGAGTCGGCGATCCGGCCCGTGATGCGGTTGCGGCCCTCCGGGATCTCGCCGGCGTCGTCCGCGTGGGTGAGGGAGATCTTCTCCGGGCGGACCCCGACCAGCACCTTGCCGCCGGTGCTCGTGGGCGCCGAACATCGCGCCTCGGGCAGGACGAGCTTGCCGCCGCCCGCCTTGAGCACGATGTCCTCGCCGCTCTTGGAGTCGACCTCGGCCTCGATGAAGTTGGAGGTGCCGAGGAAGTTGGCGACGAAGGTGGTGCGCGGGTTCTCGTACAGGTCGGCGGGCGTGCCGAGCTGCTCGACGCGGCCGCCGTTCATCACGGCGACCGTGTCGGCCATGGTCATGGCCTCCTCCTGGTCGTGCGTGACGTGGATGAAGGTGATGCCGACCTCGGTCTGGATGCGCTTGAGCTCCAGCTGCATCTGGCGGCGCAGCTTCAGGTCCAGGGCGCCGAGCGGCTCGTCGAGCAGGAGCACCTTGGGGTGGTTGATCAGGGCGCGGGCCACGGCGACGCGCTGCTGCTGGCCGCCGGAGAGCTGGTGCGGCTTCTTGCGCGCCTGCTCGCCGAGCTGGACCAGCTCCAGCATCTCCTCGACCTGCTTCTTCACCGACTTCAGACCGCGCCGGCGCAGGCCGAAGGCGACGTTCTCGAAGATGTCGAGGTGCGGGAAGAGGGCGTAGGACTGGAAGACGGTGTTCACCGGCCGCTTGTAGGGCGGCAGGGCCGTCACGTCCTGGTCGCCGAGGAAGACGGTGCCGGCGGACGGTTCCTCCAGCCCTGCGATCATGCGCAGGGTGGTGGTCTTGCCGCAGCCGGAGGCGCCGAGCAGGGCGAAGAAGGAGCCCTGCGGGACGGTCAGGTCGAGCGGGTGGACGGCCGTGAAGGAGCCGTAGGTCTTGGCGATGCCGGTGAGGCGGACGTCGCCGCTGGGGTCCGTCGTGTTCGTCATGGTGGTCACGCCCCCGTCAGCTTCGCGAACTTCTCTTCGAACTCGGTCTCTTCCTTCGAGCTCAGCGAGCGGAAGGCGTGCGACTTGGCCGCCATGGCCTTGTCGGGAATGATCAGCGGGTTGTTCGCCGCGTCCTCGTCGATCTTCGCCAGTTCGGCCTTCACACCGTCGACGGGACACACGTAGTTGATGTACGCGGCCAGTTCCGCGGCCGGCTTCGGCTCGTAGTAGAAGTCGATGAGCCGTTCGGCGTTCGTCTTGTGCCGGGCCTTGTTGGGGACCAGCAGGTTGTCCGTGGACGTCATGTAGCCGCTGTCCGGGATGAGGAAGTCGATGTCGGGGCTGTCCGCCTTGAGCTGGACGACGTCCCCGGCCCAGGCGACGCAGGCGGCGAAGTCGCCGCTGGTCAGGTCCGAGGTGTAGTCGTTGCCGGTGAAGCGGCGGATCTGGCCCTTGTCGACGGCCTTCTGCAGCCGGGCGATGGCCGCGTCGTAGTCGTCGGCGGTGAAGTCCGCCGGGTCCTTGCCCATGTCGAGCAGGGTCATGCCGACGCTGTCGCGCATCTCCGACAGGAAGCCGACGCGGCCCTTGAGCCTGGGGTTGTCGAGCAGGTCGGATATCGACGTCACCTCGACGCCGTCGAGGGCCTTCTTGTTGTACGCGATGACCGTCGAGATGCCCTGCCAGACGTACGAGTAGGCGCGGCCCGGGTCCCAGTCGGGGTTGCGGAACTGGGCCGACAGGTTGGCGTAGGCGTGCGGCAGGTTGCTGGCGTCGAGCTTCTGCACCCAGCCCAGGCGGATGAGGCGGGCGGCCAGCCAGTCGGTGAGGACGATCAGGTCGCGGCCGGTGTCCTGGCCCGCGGCGAGCTGCGGCTTGATCTTGCCGAAGAACTCGTTGTTGTCGTTGATGTCCTCGGTGTACTTGACCTTGATGCCGGTGCGCTTCGTGAACTGCTCCAGCGTGGGGTGGTGCTTGCCGCTGTCGTCGACGTCCATGTACTCGGTCCAGTTGGAGAAGTTCACGGTCTTCTCCTTGGCCGAGCGGTCCTCGGCCGGGACGCCGCCCTGCGACTGACCGGCCGCCGGGATGCCGCAGGCGCTCAGGGTCCCGAGACCGCCGACGGCGAGCGCGCCGCCCGCGGAGGCGCGCAGCAGCGACCGCCGGGTGAGGGCGGCCCTGCCGTTGGTGAGGCTGCGCCGCGCCGCGGCCACTTGGGCCGCTGACAGGCGGTCGGGCTCGTACTGCTCCATGCGCGTGGTGCCCTTTCGGAGGGTGGGCGGCCGCTGGTCAGGCGGCCTGATACGGCTAGCGGTCCCCGAAGACGGTGCGGTGCCAGTCCTTCGCGGCCACCGCGGTGTTGTCGAACATGACGTGCTTGATCTGGGTGTACTCCTCGAACGAGTACGCGGACATGTCCTTGCCGTAGCCGGAGGACTTGTAGCCGCCGTGCGGCATCTCGCTGATGATCGGGATGTGGTCGTTGACCCACACGCAGCCGGCCTTGATCTCGCGCGTGGCCCGGTTGGCCCGGTACACGTCCCGGCTCCAGGCGGAGGCGGCCAGCCCGTACGGGGTGTCGTTGGCGAGGGCGATGCCCTCGTCGTCGGTGTCGAACGGCAGCACGACGAGGACCGGTCCGAAGATCTCCGACTGGACGACCTCGCTGTCCTGGGCCGCGTCGGCGATCAGGGTGGGCCGGTAGTAGGCGCCCTTGGCGAGCTCACCGCCGGGCGCCTCGCCGCCGGTCACCACGCGCGCGTAGCCACGCGCCCGGTCGACGAAGCCGGCGACCCGGTCGCGCTGCACGTGCGAGATCAGCGGGCCGAGGTCGGTCCCGGCGGCGAACGGGTCGCCGAGCCGGACCGTCTCCATGAGCGCGGCCGTCCGCTCCACGAAGGCGTCGTACAGCGGCCGCTGCACGTACGCGCGCGTGGCGGCCGTGCAGTCCTGCCCGGTGTTGATCAGCGCACCGGCGACGGCGCCCTGGGCGGCGGCCTCCGGGTCGGCGTCGTCGAAGACCACGAAGGGCGCCTTGCCGCCGAGCTCCAGGTGGAGGCGCTTGACCGTGGCGGTGGCGACCTCGGCGACGCGCTTGCCGACGGCGGTGGAGCCGGTGAAGGAGGTCATGGCCACGTCGGGGTGGCCGACGAGGTGCTCTCCGGCCTCCCTGCCGGTACCGGTGACGATGTTGATCACGCCGTCCGGGATCCCGGCGTCCGTGGCCGCCTGGGCGAAGAGCAGCGAGGTCAGCGGGGTGAGCTCGGCGGGCTTCAGGACGATGGTGTTGCCCGCGGCGATCGCCGGGAGGATCTTCCAGGCGGCCATCTGCAGCGGGTAGTTCCAGGGCGCGATCGACCCGACGACCCCGATGGGCTCGCGCCGGACGTAGGAGGTGTGGTCGCCGGAGTACTCACCGGCCGACTGGCCCTGGAGATGCCGTGCGGCACCGGCGAAGAAGGCCGTGTTGTCGATGGTCCCGGGGACGTCGAACTCGCGCGTCAGCTTCAGCGGCTTGCCGCACTGCAGGGACTCGGCGCGGGCGAAGTCCTCGGCCCGGTCGGCCAGCACCGCGGCGAACCGGTGCAGGGCGTCGGACCGCTCACCGGGGGTGGTGCCCGCCCAGCCGGGGAAGGCCTCGCGGGCGGCGGCGACGGCCCGGTCGACGTCGGCCGTGCCGGCCAGCTCGTAGCGCAGCACCTCCTCGCCCGACGCCGGGTCGACGACCGCGTGCGTCCGGCCGGAGGTGCCCCTGGTCGGACGGCCCGCGATGTACTGCGCGCCCTGCTGGAAGCGCTCCTCGGCCGGGAATCGGTCCGGGGTGGCGTTGCCCGGGTTGTGCATGTCGCTCTCCTCCGTGTCCCCATGATGGGGCCGGCGTGGCTCAGGCTCGATTTGAGTGCCGATCCTGACAGAGGGATGGCACACCAACAAGTGATTCCGTTGTTGATTTTTGGTTACGCGACGGAATCTGTCGACCAGGTGTCGAGTCCGCCGGGAAAAGGCGGGACGCTGTGTCAGTGGTGCGTGCCAGACTCGCGTGCATGGAGAGGATCACGGGGGCGGTCGACTCGCGGGAAGCCCTGATCAGGGCGGTCCGCGCGGGGGCCGGTATCAAGTATCTGCATTTCTGGGGGCACCGGCCGCGGCCGGACGGCCGGATCGGCCCGAGCTGCCTGAGCCAGTGGTGGCCGTCGCCGTTCACGGTGGACGGCGTTCGGTACGCGACGGCCGAGCACTGGATGATGGCCGGCAAGGCCCGGCTCTTCGAGGACGCGGCGGCCGAGCGTGCCGTGCTGGCCGCCGGGCATCCCGCCGAGGCGAAGAAGGCCGGGCGGCTGGTGCGCGGGTTCGACGAGACGGTCTGGGCGCGGGAGCGGTTCCGGATCGTCGTGGAGGGCAGCGTCCACAAGTTCGCGGCGCATCCGGAGCTGCAGGGCTTCCTGCTGGGCACGGGCGACCGCGTGCTGGTCGAGGCGAGCCCCGTGGACCGGGTCTGGGGCATCGGGCTGGCCGCGGACGACGAGGCGGCGATGGACCCGGAGCGGTGGCGGGGGCCGAATCTGCTGGGCTTCGCGCTGATGGCGGCGCGGGAGCGGCTGCGGGCGGGAGCATGAGCAAGGGGCCGGTCCGGGGGACCGGCCCCTTGCTACTGCCTGCGGGCTGCGCTCAGGAAGCCGCGCCGAGCCCGCCCATGATGCCGGCGAACAGCAGGAAGCCCAGCAGCGGCAGGATCACGGTGGCGATGATGCCGCAGACCAGGCCGGCGGTCGCCGCGCCCTTGTTGGTGGCCTCGCCGCGGGTGGCCTTGCCCCGGCCGATGGCGCCGAAGATGATCGCCAGGATGCCGAGGATCACGCCGAAGAACCACAGCAGGAAGGTCACGCTGCACACCACGCCGATGATGCCCAGCACCAGACCCGTGGTTCCCATGCCGTTGCTCGGCTGCGCGGGCATCCCGTAGCCGGCCGCCTGCGGGTAGCCGACGGGCGGCGCGGCCGGGTAGCCGGGGCCGGCCTGGGGGTAGCCGTAGCCCGGGCCGGACTGCTGCGGGAAGCCGTAGCCGGGGGCCGGCTGCTGCGGAGGCTGGGACGGTGGGCCGAAGCCACCGGGCGTGGGATTGGTGTTGGACATGGACGAGCTCCCCTCCGTTGTCAGACCAGGGAATCGTAGTGGCCGAGTCGGCCGGGGAGCACGGGAGTTCAGTGCAGGACCGGTGCGGTGACGGCGGGGCGAAGGGTGCCGTAGTACGGGTCGTCGTCGTAGTCGTCGCTGTTGATGGCGGCCGTGATGCCGACCGCGATCAGGACGATCACGGTGATGCCGAGGATGATCCCGATGATGCCCATGATCAGACCCGCCTGGGCCTGCCCGTGGTTGGTGGCCACACCGGCCTCGGCGCGCTTGCGGCCCTTGATGCCGAAGACGACGGCGAGGATGCCGGTGACCAGGGAGACCACGCCGTACAGGCAGAAGAGCGTGCAGGAGACGATGCCGAGCACCATCGCGGCGATGCCCATGCCGTTCTGCGGGGCCACGGGCATGCCGGGCCAGCCGTAGCCGGACTGGGGGTAGCCGGGGTACCCGTAGCCGCCGGGACCGCCTGGGGCGACGGGCGGGGGCGGGACCGCGCCGGCGCCGGAGGTGTCGTACTGCGGGGTGCCGGCGGGCGGGGTGAAACCGGCCGTGGGCATCGAGGTGACCGTGGCCTGGTCGTGCACGGAGGGCGGCCCCTGGGTGGGCGGCTGGTCCTTGTCGAGCGACGGCTTGTGCTCCGGGGGCGCCCACGGGTCGTGGCCGCCGCCTCCGCCGGGCTGCGTCGGGTCCGTCATCTGTGCATCCCCCCTGGGTCGATCGTGTCGCCATGCTACGGGGCCGTTCGGCGCGGACCACAGGGCGGGTGCGCGGGGTCCTTCCCGCCCGCGGCGGCGCAGCCGGAGGCCGGCGCGGCCCCGCGCCCCCCTGACGTGCCGCTCCCCCGCCTAGGATGAAACCCGAGTCATCGATCAGCCGATCACCCGCGCCCGCCGCCCTCACGCCGGCCCGGCGCCGTTCCGGGGAGGAACCCTTGACCGAGCATCTCGTCGACGCCCAGGCCCCGCGGGACCTGAAGGCGTTCATCGCCGGCCTGCCCAAGGCCGAACTGCACGTGCACCACGTGGGCTCCGCCTCCCCCCGGATCGTCTCCGAGCTGGCCGCCCGGCACCCCGACTCGAAGGTGCCGACCGACCCCGAGGCCCTGGCCGACTACTTCACCTTCACCGACTTCGCGCACTTCATCGAGGTGTACCTGTCGGTCGTCGACCTGATCCGCACGCCGGAGGACGTCCGGCTGCTGACCTACGAGGTGGCCCGGGAGCTGGCCCGCCAGCAGGTGCGCTACGCCGAGCTGACCATCACGCCGTTCTCCTCCACCCGGCGCGGCATCGACGAGCGCGCCTTCATGGACGCGATCGAGGACGCCCGCAAGGCCGCCGAGGCCGAGTTCGGGACCGTGCTGCGCTGGTGCTTCGACATCCCTGGCGAGGCGGGCCTGGAGGCGGCCGAGGAGACGACCCGGCTGGCCACGGACGACCGGCTGCGCCCGGAGGGCCTGGTCTCCTTCGGGCTCGGCGGTCCGGAGATCGGCGTGCCCCGGCCGCAGTTCAAGCCCTACTTCGACCGCGCGATCGCGGCCGGGCTGCACTCCGTGCCGCACGCCGGGGAGACCACCGGCCCGGAGACGGTCTGGGACGCGCTGACGCATCTGCGCGCCGAGCGCATCGGGCACGGCACGAGCGCGGCGCAGGACCCGAAGCTTCTCGCGCACCTCGCCGAGCACCGGATCGCGCTGGAGGTCTGCCCGACCTCGAACATCGCCACGCGCGCGGTCCGCACCCTCGACGAGCACCCGATCAAGGAGTTCGCCCGGGCCGGGGTCGTCGTCACGATCAACTCCGACGACCCGCCGATGTTCGGCACCGACCTGCACAACGAGTACGCGGTGGCCGCCCGTCTCCTCGGCCTCGACGAGCGAGGCCTGGCCGGCCTGGCGAAGAACGCCGTCGAGGCGTCCTTCCTGGACGACGCCGGCAAGACCAGGATCACGCGCGAGATCGACACGTACACCGCGGAGTGGCTCGGCCGGTGATGTCCTCGGCTCGACCGATGTCCTCGGCGCAGCGCCCCGGGCGGCCTGTGACCGCCGTGGCCCACCGGGGCGACCCCTACCGCGTCCGCGAGAACACCGTGGCCTCGCTGCGGTCCGCGCTGGCCCGGGGCGCGGACGCGGTGGAGGTCGACGTACGGCTCACCCGGGACGGTGTGCCGGTGCTGCTGCACGACGCGACGCTCAAGCGGCTCTGGGAGCACCAGCGGCCGGTGCTCGCGCTGTCCTGGGCCGAGGTGCGCGGGCTGACCGGGGGCGGGGTGCCGACGCTGACGGAGGCGCTGGCCGCGACCGACGGGCACCGCATGATGATCGACCTGCCGGGCTCGCCCGACGTGCGGGCGGTGCGCCGGGTCATGGACGCCGTCGGGGAGGCCGGGGCCGCGGACCGCGTCTACTACTGCGCGGGCGCGGACACGATGCTCGCGGTGCGGGCGGCGGACCCGGCCGCCGAGATCGCCCTCACCTGGACGACCCTGGCCCCGCCGCGGCCGGTGCTGCTGGAGGCGATCCGCCCGCGCTGGCTCAACTACCGCTTCCCGCTGGTGGACCGCGCCCTCGCCGACCGCGTCCACCGCGACGGCCACCTGCTGTCCGTGTGGACCCCCGACACCCGCCGCTCCATGCGCCGGCTCATGGCCGCGGGCGTGGACTCGATCACGACCAACCGCGTCGACGTCCTGTGCGCCGCACGCGCGAGCGCCGCCGGACCGGCCGGACGGGCGCGGCTAGCGCGTCTCAGACGGCCGGCACCGGGACGGCCACCGGCGCGGTCAGCTCCTCCAGCCGCTTGATCCGCCGCCGTACGACGTACAGCGGGATCACCCCGAACACGCCGAACGCCATGTCGATCACCGACCACCACAAGGGGATGCCGCGGATCGGCCCGCAGATCAGGGCCAGGGGGATGACGCCGGCGCAGGCGATCATCCCGAACTCGACGACCCAGATGTTGCGGACCGGGTCGCGGTAGGGCCCGTAGAAGGCGACCGCGATCACCAGGTGCGCGAAGGCCAGCCAGTCCGTGCCGTACAGCAGGAAGGGGTACTCGGCGTCCGCCCGGTCGAGCCCCGCGCGCACCCGCCCGATCCAGTCCGCCAGGCCGGGCAGCTGATCGCCGACGGCCGACGCCCGCAACAGCTCGTCGGTCCAGCGCAGTTCGTGGACCAGGGGGAAGGCGGTGGCGCCGCTGAGCACCAGACACACCACGAAGAAGACCAGCCACGCACGGATGCCCTTCAACAGGGCGGCTCTGTCGCTCATGAGGCGCACTCTACGCCTGCAATTGAACATGTTCAAAAATGGCCGTTCCCGGCTCCGGACACACGGACGGCCCCGGACGGAGAGGAACCGTCCGGGGCCGTTCGGCCGTGCGGGGAGGGTTACGCGTCCAGCGACGTCATCACGTGCTTGATCCGCGTGTAGTCGTCGAAGCCGTACGCCGACAGGTCCTTGCCGTAGCCGGACTTCTTGAAGCCGCCGTGCGGCATCTCCGCGACCAGCGGGATGTGCGTGTTGATCCACACGCAGCCGAAGTCGAGCTTCTTGCTCATCCGCATGGCACGGCCGTGGTCCTTGGTCCACACCGAGGAGGCGAGCGCGTACTCCACGCCGTTGGCCCACTCCACGGCCTGGTCCTCGTCACGGAAGGACTGGACCGTGATGACCGGGCCGAAGACCTCGTTCTGGACGATCTCGTCGTCCTGCTTCAGACCCGAGACGACGGTCGGCGCGTAGAAGTAGCCCTGGTCGCCGACGCGCTTGCCACCGGCCTCCACGCGCGCGTGCGCGGGCAGGCGCTCGATGAAGCCCTCGACCTGCTTGAGCTGGTTGGGGTTGTTCAGCGGCCCGTACAGCACGTCCTCGTCGTCCGGCTTGCCCGTCTTGGTGTCGGCGGCGGCCTTCGCGAGCGCGGAGACGAACTCGTCGTGGATGGACTCGTGGACGAGCACGCGGGTGGCGGCCGTGCAGTCCTGGCCGGCGTTGAAGTAGCCCGCGACCGAGATGTCCTCGACGGCCTTGGCGATGTCGGTGTCCTCGAAGACCACGACCGGCGCCTTGCCGCCCAGCTCCAGGTGGACGCGCTTGACGTCCTTGGAGGCGGACTCGGCGACCTGGATGCCGGCGCGCACCGAGCCGGTGATGGAGGCCATCGCCGGGACCGGGTGCTCGACCATCATGCGGCCGGTCTCGCGGTCGCCGCAGATGACGTTGAAGACGCCCTTGGGCAGGATCCCGCCGAGGATCTCCGCGATCAGGACCGTGGAGGCCGGGGTGGTGTCGGACGGCTTCAGCACGACCGTGTTGCCCGCCGCGATCGCCGGGGCGAACTTCCACACGGCCATCATCATCGGGTAGTTCCACGGCGCGACCTGCGCGCAGACGCCGACCGGCTCACGGCGGACGATGGAGGTGAGGCCCTCCATGTACTCACCGGCCGAGCGGCCCTCCAGCATCCGCGCGGCACCCGCGAAGAAGCGGATCTGGTCGACCATCGGCGGGATCTCCTCGGAGCGGGTCAGCCCGACCGGCTTGCCCGTGTTCTCCACCTCGGCCGCGATCAGCTCCTCGGCGCGCTCCTCGAAGGCGTCCGCGATCTTCAGCAGGGCCTTCTGACGCTCGGCGGGCGTGGTGTCGCGCCAGCCGGGGAAGGCCTCGGCGGCCGCCGCCATCGCGGCGTCCACGTCCGCCTGCCCGGACAGCGGAGCGGTCGCGTACGCCTCGCCCGTCGCGGGATTGACCACCTCGGTGGTCCGTCCGTCGGCGGCGTCCCGGAACTCACCGCCGATGTAGTTGCGCAGACGACGCAGCTCGGTGCTCACTGCCGGCCCTCCAGTTCGGATGTCCATTACTTGAGACACCCACCCTAGTCGGCCGACCCACGTTTTCAACACCCCCGCTCCGCCCGTTCATGCGGAATCCGCAGGACTCGGGGAGTGAAACAACGGATTTCATCGCCCCAGGCTTGCGGAAGTGTCGAGACCTCGTGCACAGTGACCCCGTGGCCAGTCGAAGCGCAGACCAGAAGGGCTCGCGGGAGCACCGCGAGCCCTCCCGTGAGTCCAGGAACGGCAGCTCGCCCCAGCTGGACGCCGTCTCCCTCGCCATCATCGAGCAGCTGCAGGAGGACGGCCGCCGGCCGTACGCCGCCATCGGCAAGGCCGTCGGCCTGTCCGAGGCGGCCGTGCGCCAGCGCGTCCAGAAGCTGCTCGACCAGGGCGTGATGCAGATCGTCGCCGTCACGGACCCGCTCACCGTGGGCTTCCGCAGACAGGCGATGGTCGGCGTCAACGTCGAGGGCGACGTGGAGTCGGTCGCCGACGCGCTGACGGCCATGTCCGAGTGCGAGTACGTGGTGATGACCGCAGGCTCCTTCGACCTGATGGTGGAGATCGTCTGCGAGGACGACGACCACCTCCTGGACGTCATCAACAAACGCATCCGGGCCGTCCCCGGAGTGCGCTCCACCGAGAGCTTCGTCTACCTCAAGCTCAAGAAGCAGACCTACATGTGGGGAACCCGATAACCGTGAGGACCCGATAGCCGTGAGCAAGGACCTCTCCCAGTCCGCGTACGACCACCTGTGGATGCACTTCACGCGCATGTCGTCGTACGAGAAGGCCCCCGTCCCCACCATCGTGCGGGGCGAGGGCACCTACATCTACGACGACCAGGGCAAGCGCTACCTGGACGGCCTCGCCGGCCTGTTCGTGGTGCAGGCCGGGCACGGCCGCGTCGAGCTCGCCGAGACCGCCTTCAAGCAGGCGCAGGAGCTGGCGTTCTTCCCTGTGTGGTCGTACGCCCACCCCAAGGCCGTCGAGCTGGCCGAGCGGCTGGCCCACCACGCGCCGGGCGACCTGAACAAGGTCTTCTTCACCACCGGTGGCGGCGAGGCCGTCGAGACCGCCTGGAAGCTCGCCAAGCAGTACTTCAAGCTGGTCGGCAAGCCCACCAAGCACAAGGTCATATCCCGCGCGGTCGCCTACCACGGCACCCCGCAGGGCGCCCTGTCCATCACCGGCCTGCCGGGTCTGAAGGCCCCGTTCGAGCCGCTGGTGCCGGGCGCGCACAAGGTCCCGAACACCAACATCTACCGCGCCCCGCTCTTCGGCGACGACCCGGAGGCCTTCGGCCGCTGGGCCGCCGACCAGATCGAGCAGCAGATCCTCTTCGAGGGCCCGGACACGGTGGCCGCGGTCTTCCTGGAGCCCGTGCAGAACGCCGGCGGCTGCTTCCCGCCCCCGCCCGGCTACTTCCAGCGGGTGCGCGAGATCTGCGACCGGCACGACGTGCTGCTCGTCTCCGACGAGGTCATCTGCGCCTTCGGCCGCCTGGGCACCTACTTCGCCTGCGACAAGTTCGACTACGTGCCGGACATGATCACCTGCGCCAAGGGCATGACCTCGGGCTACTCCCCGATCGGCGCCTGCATCATCTCCGACCGCCTGGCCGAGCCGTTCTACAAGGGCGACAACACCTTCCTGCACGGCTACACCTTCGGCGGCCACCCGGTCTCCGCGGCCGTGGGCCTGGCCAACCTCGACCTGTTCGAGCGCGAGAACCTCAACCAGCACGTCCTGGACAACGAGGGCAACTTCCGCTCGACCCTGGAGAAGCTCCACGACCTGCCGATCGTCGGCGACGTCCGCGGCAACGGCTTCTTCTACGGCATCGAGCTCGTCAAGGACAAGGCCACCAAGGAGTCCTTCGACGCGGACGAGACCGAGCGCGTCCTGTACGGCTTCCTCTCCAAGAAGCTCTACGAGAACGGCCTGTACTGCCGGGCCGACGACCGCGGCGACCCGGTCGTGCAGCTCGCCCCGCCGCTGATCTCGGACCAGTCGACGTTCGACGAGATCGAGCAGATCCTGCGGGCCACGCTCTCGGAGGCGTGGACCAAGCTCTGACCGGCCGGCGCCCCCGCGTCGCTCCGATCGTCTGCCTGGATGATCAACACCGGCCCCGGTGCCGCCCGTTCGAGTGAGAAACGGCGGCCCGGGGCCGCGTGCTGTCCGGCCCCGAGCCGCCTTCTGCCTAGCGTGCCCAGTGACCGATCGGCCCTGCCTTCGTTCCCCCGCACGGGGGATGGCACGGGAACTACGGATCTGAACCGAGGTGTACGCCCATGGAGGCCCCGCCGGACAACGACGTGCTCTGGGCACGTGCCCTGCACTTCCAGCACGACGACGGCTCGCCCGCGCTCTGCGGTGTCTCGCTCGGCGTCCGCGAGGCCGAGATCCTCGCCGTCAGCGGCCCGCGCGGCAGCGGCAAGACGACCCTGCTGCGGTGCCTGTCCGGCCTGGTGCCCGTGCGGCGCGGCGAGGTCTGGTTCAACAGCGTGCCCGTGCACACCATGGGTCCGCTCACCCGGGAACGGCTGCGCCGCGACCGCTTCGGCTGGATCGACCCGGCACCCTCGCTCGTCCCGGAGCTCAACGCCTGGGAGAACACGGCCCTGCCGCTGATGCTGCGCGGCACCAGCCGCCGGCGCGCCAAGACCGCGGCCCTGGAGTGGCTGGAGCGCCTCGACATCGGCGACGGTGCCCGCAAGCGCCCCCACCAGCTCGTGCAGGCCGAGCGCCAGCGGGTCTGCATCGCCCGCGCGCTCGCCACCGCCCCCTCGGTCCTCTTCGCCGACGAGCCCACGGCGCCCCTGCACCGCGCCGACCGCTCCCACGTGCTGCGCACCCTCACCACGGCGGCCCGCTCCCACGGCATCACCGTGGTCCTGGCCACCCACGACCCCGACACCGCCGCGCTCGCCGACCGCACCGTGTCGCTGCTCGACGGGCGGCGCGTGCAGACGGTGCACCTGCCACCGGTCGGCGAGACCACCGAGGCGGAAGGCCGGGCCGCGTGCTCGCTCTCCGTCTGACCCGCGGCGCCCACCCGGCCGTCCAGCTGCGCCGCCTCCTGGTCGCGGCGGCCTCGGCGGGCACGAGCTTCCTGCTGCTGTGCGCCCTGGGACACGCCCTCGGGCACCCCGGCACCACCGGCGAGTCCCTGACGCGCCTGGCGTGGTGCGTGGCCCCGCTGGCCGCCACCGTCTACTTCGCCGTCGCGGTGGCGCGCACCGACCCCGCCACGAAACCCCGCCCCGGCCTCGCCGCGATCGGCCTCGGCCCGGTGCGCCTGATGGCCGTGTCGGCGGCGACGACGGCCCTGTCCTGCACGCTCGGCTCGATGCTGGCCCTGCTCGTCTTCCTGCATCTGCGGGGCGACCTGTCGGGTCTGCCCTTCGACGGGGCGGCCGCCGGGCCCCTCGCCTCGGGCCGGCCCCTGCCGCTGGCGGGCACCCTGACGCTGCTGGCGATCGTGCCCGTCGGCGCGTCGGCGGCCGTGGCGCTGGCGCTGCGGCCGCGGGAGGCGGCTCCGGCCGCGCCCCGGGCGTCCCGGATGTACGGCCGCTTCGGCGCGTACCGCCGTGACAGCAGGCGTGAGACGTTCGGGGCGTACGGCCGGTTCGGACGGCAGATCGTGCGGCCCGCGCCCGGCGGCTCCGCCGACTCCGCGCCGCAGGGCGGCCCTTCGCAGGGCGGCCCCCCGCAGGCGCGCACCGGCGAACCGGCCACGACGGCGACCGGCCTCGGCGCCGGCTCTGGCTCCGGCTCCGGCTCTGGCTCCGGCTCCGGCTCCGGCTCCGGCTCCGGCTCCGGCTCCGGCGGCACGGTGAGCGCGCTCGCCGACCCGGCGGCACGCGACGCGGTGAGCGCGGTCATCCCGTACGGCGACCCGGCCCGGCAGGCGGGGGAATCCTCCCCGCCACGCACCGGGCACCCGGACGGCGACCCGTCGGACCCGGCGGCCTCCGTCGGGGGTGCGCCGGCCGGGCACGCGGCCACGTCCGACCCGCGGACCGCTCGTCCCGCACGGCACCCCGAGGTGCCGCAGTCGGCGGGCACCGCCCGCGCCGACGGGACGCCCGCCCAGCGCACCGCCCCGCACCCGGCCGAGGTGCGCGGCGCCGACGACCCGGCCGTTCTCGCGGCGGCCCTGCCGGACGCGCCCGCGACCGCCGGCTCCCCCACCGCCGCCCCCACCGGTCTCCCCTGGGGCATCACCCTGCTCGCCGCGGGCCTGGCCGTGGAGACCTACACGAGCCGCACCGCCCCGGCCGCGCCCGACCTCTCCTTCTCCGGCGCCTCCCCCGGCGTTCTGGCCGGCTGGGCCCTGGCCGCCGTCGGGCTCGCCCTGGCCGGACCGGGCCTGACGCACCTGTGCGGACGGCTCCTGCAGTCGGCCCGCCCCGGCGCCCCGCGGCTGCTGGCCGGACGCGTCCTCATGGCGGAGGCGGGCCGCATCGGCCGCCCCCTGGGTGTCGTCAGCGCGGTGCTGTCGGCCGCCTGGGCCATGGCGCTGCTGCACGGCCCCGACGGGCTGTCCCTCGGCCCGCTCACCCTGCTCGGCGTGTTCCTGGTGACCGGCTGCACGGTCGGGACGCTGCTCACGGCCGCCGTCGAGGCCCGCCAGCTGCGCGCCGACACGACCGCCGCGCTGCTGCGGCTCGGCGCCCCCGCGACCATGCTGCGCGGCGCCGCCGCCCTGCGCGCGGGCGCCCTGCTCGCCCTGTTCGGCCCCCTCACCCTGACGGTCGCCGAGCTGGCGGCCCTGCCCCTGGCCCGCTGAGAGAACCCGTCCGAAGAAAATCCACGAACGGCGATGAGTCCCGCGCCCGGGCCCGGTCTAATCCCACGTAACGACACGGACCCGTTGGGAGAGACCCGCATGTACCAGCAGATGATCTTCGTGAACCTGTGCGTGAGCGACCTCGGCACCTCGAAGAAGTTCTTCACGGAACTGGGCTACTCGATCAACGAGCAGTTCAGCGACGACTCGACCGCCTCCGTCGTGATCAGCGACACCATCGTCGTGATGGTGCACACGAAGGAGAAGTACGCGCAGTTCACCAAGAAGCGGATCGCGGACGCGACGCAGACCAGCGAGGTGCTGATCGCGCTGAGCGCGGAGAGCCGCGAGAAGGTCGACGAGCTCGTGGACAAGGCGGTCGCGGCGGGCGGTTCCGTCAGCGGCGAGACCCAGGACCACGGCTTCATGTACGGCCGCGCCTTCGACGACCCGGACGGCCACACCTTCGAGGTCGTGTGGATGGACCCGGCGGCCGTCCAGGGCTGAGGGCCGCTGTGCCAGCATGGGCGGGTGCAGACGATGCCCGCCCATGCGGCCCACCACGACGACCGTGAGATAGAGACCCTCGAAGAGTTCGACGCGACCGTCTCGGCGCGCGGCACCCTCGCCGGATACCGCGTCCAGGCGGTCGATCTGACGGACCGTACGCGCGAACTGCTCTCCACGGACACGGCCGGAGCGGTCTTCCTCGGCTGCGCCATGCGGGAGGACGCGGCCGCGAAGATCCGCACCGACGGCGCCCTGGTCTTCCCTCCGGTCCCCGGCCTGCCCTTCGACCCGTACCGCGGGGCGCTCTACGCGCCGGACGAGCTGTTCGCGTCCCTGTCGGACGGCTACGAGGCCACGCCCGACGCCCGCGCCTACGCCTGGTTCCAGCGCACGAAGGCGGACGGCGACATCCACGCGTCCATGCTGCGCGCGGTCCACGACGACTCGGTCTCGGACGCCCTCGACGAACTCCTCGCCGGCGCCCGGGTCGTGGGCGTGATGGGCGGCCACGCCATGGCCCGCGGCACCGAGGAGTACGCGGGCGCCGCCCGGCTCGGGCAGGAGCTGGCCCGGGCCGGTTTCACGGTCGCCACGGGCGGCGGCCCCGGCGCGATGGAGGCGGCGAACCTCGGGGCCTACGCCGCCCCGTTCGAGGCGGAGATGCTCACCGAGTCCCTCGAACTGCTCGCCAAGGCACCGCACTTCACCCCGTCGATCACCCAGTGGGCGACGGCCGCCTTCGAGATACGCTCGCGCCGGCCGCGGGGCGGACGCTCCGTCGGCATCCCGACCTGGTTCTACGGCCACGAGCCGCCGAACGCCTTCGCGTCGCACATCGCCAAGTACTTCGCCAACGCCACCCGCGAGGACGGCCTGCTGGCCCGGTGCAACGCGGGTGTGGTGTTCCTGCCGGGCGCCGCCGGGACCGTACAGGAGATCTTCGACAACGCGACGCCCAACTACTACGAGTCCCGCGGCGAGCCGACGCCCATGGTGCTCGTGAACCGCGCGCACTGGACGGAGCGGCTGCCCGCGTGGCCGCTGCTGAAGTCGCTGGCCAGGGAGCGGTCGATGGAGGCGCGGATCGCGCTGGTGGACCGGATCGAGGAGGCGCCCGAGGCGTTGAAACGTCTGGGCGGTTAATAACCTGGCAAAGCAAGTGCTTGCAAGCGGCATATGCGTTGACACTACTTATGCGGCGCTTATAAACCTGTGAGCCTCCAGGTGGTGCTGATGCTCTGTCAACACCGCCACCAACCCCCCGCATTACGCATCCTGTAAAGGACAAACGTGGCAGTTCTGTCCGTATCCCGTACGGCCTCGCGCCGTACTGTTGCTCGTTCCCTGCGCGTCCTCGGGGTCGTCTCGGCCTCGGCCGCGCTCGCGCTCGGTGCCTCCGGCAACGCGCTCGCCTGCAACATCAACGAGTTCTCCGCCGAGGCGAAGTGCGACGGTGACAAGGGCGTCATCACCGTCACCGACGTGGACCCCGCCGGTGTCCCGGCCACGGTCACCGTGTACCTGCAGAACAACGGCGCCGACGCCAAGAAGGTCGGCGAGCAGGTCGTCAAGGGCTCGCGCGAGGGCACCACCATCACCTTCGCCGAGGAGTGGAAGCCGAACGCGGAGTACCGCATCCACGTGAAGGCCACTCCGTACGTCGACGAGGACATCAAGCCGAACCTCGTCACCCCGGCCACGGCCTGCAAGAAGGGGGAGGAGCCCCCGGCTTCGACCCCGCCGGCCACGCCGACCCCGTCGGCCTCCCCGTCGCAGCCGGCCGAGGAGACCGGTACGCCGGCTCCCGAGCCGTCGGAGGGCGAGAGCACCACGCCCGCGGGCAACGTGCCCGCTCCGGCCGGTGACTCGAACCTCGCCGAGACGGGTGCCAACTCCAACACCGGCGTCATCGCCGGCATCGCGGCGGCCCTGGTCGTCGCCGGTGGTGGTGCCGTGTTCTTCGGCATGCGCCGCCGTGGGGCGAAGAGCGAGAGCTGACGCCTCCAGGCAACCCGACGTGGCCCGTCCCCGCACCACGGGGGCGGGCCACGTCCCGTCCCGGGACGTCTTGCCTCAGCCGAACGTCGCCTGCGCAGGACGACCGTGGCCTTCACGTGGCCCCGACGCCAGGAGACACCGACCTCGGTCAG
Source organism: Streptomyces sp. XY006 (assembly GCF_002237655.1). Classification (GTDB taxonomy): domain Bacteria; phylum Actinomycetota; class Actinomycetes; order Streptomycetales; family Streptomycetaceae; genus Streptomyces; species Streptomyces levis. The sequence continues at coordinate 93,959 of NZ_NOKT01000021.1, read as the reverse complement.
CTCGGGCCGCCCCCGGTCAGTCGAGCACCACGATTTCGGTGGCGTCGAACTCCACCCCGACCTCGTCCCCCGTCTCGGGCGCGGAGCGCAGCGCGCATGCCGCCTCCAGGCGTGGGGCGTCCGCGGGCTGGAGGTGGACGGCGACATGGGTGCCCCGGAAGGTCCGCGCGGCCACCGTGCAGCGCAGGCCGGTGCCGGCGGGCACCAGCCGCACGCCCGCGGGCCGCACGAGCAGCGTCCGGGTGCCCTGCGGCGCGTCCTCGGGCACCGGCACCTTGCCCCACGGCGTGTCCGCCGCCTCCGCACCGACGGTCGCCTCGACGACGTTCTCGAAGCCGAGGAAGCGGGCCACGAACGCGTCGGCGGGCCGCTGCCACACCTCAAGGGGCGTGCCGGACTGGGCGATCCGCCCGTCCCGCATCACCACGACCCGGTCGGCGAGGGCGAAGGCCTCGCCCTGGTCGTGCGTCACGGCGAGCACGGTGGTGCCCAACCGGCCGAACAGTTCCTTCAGTTCGACGACCAGCCGCTCCCGCAGCGACCGGTCGAGCTGGCCCAGCGGCTCGTCCAGCATCAGCAGCCGCGGGCTCGGCGCCAGCGCCCGGGCCAGCGCGACCCGCTGCTGCTCCCCGCCGGACAGCGCGGCAACGGCCCGGTTCCCGGCGCCCGGCAGCCCCACGAGCTCCAGCAACTCCCGTACGCGCTCGGCCTGCTGCCGCCTGGACGCCCCGTGCATGCGCAGACCGAAAGCGACGTTGCCGCCCACGTCCCGCTGCGGGAACAGCTGGTGGTCCTGGAACATCAGCCCCACGCCCCGCCGGTGCGCGGGCACACCCGCCTGGTCCCGGCCGTCGAGCGAGACCCGCCCGGAGTCGAGCGGCTGCAGCCCCGCCACCGCCCGCAGCAGGGTCGACTTGCCGCTGCCGCTCGGGCCCAGCACGCACACGATCTCGTGCTCGGCGACCGCCAGATCGACGGCGTCCAGCACGGCCCGCCCGCCGAAACGGACCGTCGCGCCCTCCAGGCTCAGCAGCATCTAGAACTCCCCCGTCCGGTCCGTCCGCAGCCGCTCCAGCACCAGCAGGGCCACCGCGCACACCACCATCAGAATCGTCGACAGGGCCATCGCCTGCCCGTAGTTGAGCTCCCCGGGCCGCCCCAGCAGCCGGGCCACGGCCACCGGCAGCGTCGGATTGTCGGGCCGCGCGATGAACACCGTCGCCCCGAACTCCCCCAGCGACACCGCGAAGGCGAACCCGGCCGCGATCAGCAGCGCCCGCCGTACGAGCGGCAGATCCACCTCCCGCCACACGCGCCAGGGCGAGGCCCCGAGCACCGCGGCCGCCTCCCGCAGCCGGGTGTCCACGGCCCGCAGCACGGGCAGCATGGTCCGCACCACGAACGGCACCCCGACCAGCGCCTGCGCGAGCGGCACCAGGATCCATGTGGACCGCAGGTCCAGCGGCGGCTCGTCCAGGGCGATCAGGAACCCGAACCCGACGGTCACCGCGGACACCCCGAGCGGCAGCATCAGCAGCGCGTCGAAGCCGCGCACGAACCGCCCGGCGTCCCGGCGGGTGAGCGCGACGGCAGCCAGTCCCCCGACCACCACGGCGACGAGCGTGGCGGCGACGGCGTACGACAGGGAGTTGCCGATCGCCTCGATCGGCGGGACCAGGAACACGCCCCCGTCCTCGCGGGTCAGTGCCCGGTAGTAGCCCAGGCCCGGCGCGTCCAGGGACCGCTGCACCAGCACGGTGAGCGGCAGCAGGAGCAGGAGCGCGGCGGTGACGAGCACCCCGCCCAGCAGCGCCCACTGCCCGGCGCCGCGCGGCCTGCGCGCGGTCACGGACGGGTCCACCAGCCGCAGCGCGGTCTCCCGCCGCCGCACCGTCCAGGCGTGCAGGGCGAGGATCGCGCCCACCGCCGCGAACTGGATCAGCGTGAGCACGGCCGCCGTGGACAGGTCGAAGATCTCCGAGGTCTGCCGGTAGATCTCCACCTCCAGGGTGGAGAAGGTGGGCCCGCCGAGGATCTGGACGACACCGAAGGAGGTGAAGGTGAACAGGAAGACCATGAGCGCGGCGGCGGCCACGGCCGGGGCGAGGGCCGGCAGGGTGACCTGCCGCCAGGCCTGCGCCCGGGACGCGCCGAGCATCCGCGCGGCCTCCTCCTGCCGCGGGTCGAGCTGCGCCCACATCCCGCCGACCGTCCGCACGACGACGGCGTAGTTGAAGAAGACGTGCGCGAGCAGGATCGCCCACACGGTGGTGTCCAGCCGTACGCCCCACAGCTCGTCGAGCAGCCCGCCGCGCCCGACCAGCGCCAGGAACGCCGTACCGACGACGACCGTGGGCAGCACGAAGGGCACGGTCACGACCGCCCGCAGGACCTGCTTGCCCGGGAACGACAAGCGCGCGAAGACGTACGCGCCCGGGAGGGCGATCAGCAGGGTGAGCGCGGTGGAGACGAGGGCCTGCCAGGTGTTGAACCACAGCACGTGCCGCACGTCGGACTGCGCCAGCACCTCCCCGATCCGCCCGAGGTGCCAGGCCCCGTCGGCCTTCAGGCCACGCGACACTATCGCGGCGACGGGGTAGGCGAAGAAGACCGCGAAGAACGCGACGGGCACGGCCAGCAGGCCGAGCCGCGCCGCCGCGCCCCGCGTCCGGCCGCTCACTTGAGTACGAGCGAGGTCCACGACTTGATCCACGGGTCACGACGGTCGGCGATCTTCGCCGGGTCCATGGTCTCCGGGTCCTTCGCCTGCGGCCCGTACTTCACGAACTCCGGCGGCACCTGGGCGCCCTCGGTCACCGGGTACACGAACATGTTGAGCGGCATGTCCTCCTGGAACCGCTTGCCGATCAGGAAGTCGAGGAGGGCCTTGCCGCCCTCGGTGTTGCGGGCGTTGCTCAGCAGCCCGGCGTACTCGACCTGCCGGAAGCAGGTGCCCGCGGCGACCCCGGTCGGGGCGGCGGTGGGCTTGGGCTCGGCGTACAGCACCTCGGCGGGCGGCGAGGAGGCGTACGACACGACGAGCGGCCGGTCGCCCTTGGCCTTCTTGCCGCTGCTGGAGCCGGAGAACTCCTCGTTGTAGGCCTGCTCCCAGCCGTCGACGACCTTCACGCCGTTGGCCTTGAGCTTCTTCCAGTAGCCCTCCCAGCCGTCGTCCCCGTACTTCGCGGCGGTGCCGAGCAGGAAGCCGAGGCCGGGCGAGGACGAGGAGGCGTTCTCGGTGACCAGCAGGTTCTTGTAGGCCGGCTTGATCAGGTCGTCGAAGCTGCGCGGCGGCTGCAGATCGCGGTCGGCGAAGTACTTCTTGTCGTAGTTGACGCAGATGTCGCCGGTGTCGACGGGCGTGACCCGGTGCTGCTCCTGATCGGCCCGGTACTCGGGCTTGATCCGCTCCGATCCCTTCGCCTCGTACGGCTGGAACAGGCCGTTGTCGAGGGCGCGGGACAGCAGGGTGTTGTCGACGCCGAAGAGGACGTCGCCCTGCGGGTTGTCCTTGGTGAGGATGGCCTTGTTGACGGCCTGCCCGGCGTCGCCGTCCTTCAGGACGCGGACCTTGTAGCCGGACTGCTTCTCGAAGGCCGCGATCACGTCCTTGGACGCGGCCCACGAGTCGTGGCTGACGAGCGTCACCGTCGTGGAGTCGCCGGACTCCTGACCGCCGTCGGACGACCCGCACGCGGCGAGCGTGCCCGCCATGCCCAGCCCGACGACCGCCGCCGTCAGGCGCTTCGCGTTGATGCCCACTGGATTCCTCCTGGAGTGACCAGGAGAAGACGCGGCCCCGCCCGGGACTTCCGAGGTCCCGGGCAGGGCGCAACAGCTCGAGTGATGACCGATCTCCCTACCCAGAATGACCTGGGCCAGGTTCGGAGGGTCTGCGGCCGGTGCCGCACTCTCAGCGCTGTGGCGCTCCCCTGTCGGAATATGCAGATGTTCTTACGGCGGTCAGACTACCGTTCGGTGGCGGCGAGCTGACCACACGCCCCGTCGATCTCCTGACCACGGGTGTCCCGGATCGTCACCGGCACACCGTGCGCGGCGATGGCCTCGACGAACGCCTTCTCGTCCTCCGGCCGGGAGGCCGTCCACTTCGACCCGGGCGTCGGGTTCAGCGGGATGAGGTTGACGTGCACGGGCCTGCCCTTGAGCATCCGGCCGAGCCGGTCCCCGCGCCAGGCCTGGTCGTTGATGTCCCGGATCAGCGCGTACTCGATGGACAGCCGGCGCCCGGACTTGGCGCTGTACTCGAAGCCGGCGTCGAGCACCTCACGTACCTTCCACCGCGTGTTCACGGGCACGAGGGTGTCGCGCAGCTCGTCGTCCGGGGCGTGCAGCGAGATGGCGAGGCGGCACTTGAAGCCCTCGTCGGCGAACCGGTGGATGGCCGGGACGAGCCCGACCGTCGAGACGGTGATGCCGCGCTGCGACAGCCCCAGCCCGTCCGGCTCGGGGTCGGTGAGCCGCCGGATAGAGCCGATGACCCGGTTGTAGTTCGCGAGGGGCTCGCCCATGCCCATGAACACGATGTTGCTGAGCCGCGCCGGGCCGCCGGGGACCTCCCCGTCGCGCAGGGCGCGCATCCCGTCCACGATCTGGTGCACGATCTCGGCGGTGGACAGGTTCCGGTCCAGGCCGGCCTGCCCCGTCGCACAGAAGGGGCAGTTCATCCCGCAGCCGGCCTGCGAGCTGATGCACATGGTCACCCGGTCCGGGTAGCGCATCAGCACGGACTCGACGAGCGTCCCGTCGAACAGCCGCCACAGCGTCTTGCGCGTGGTGCCCTGGTCGGTGGACAGATGCCGCACGACGGTCATCAGCTCAGGCAGCAGCGCTTCCCGCAGCCGGTCACGGGACCCGGCGGGGATGTCGGTCCACTGCTCCGGATCGTGCGCGTACCGCGCGAAGTAGTGCTGCGAGAGCTGCTTGGCGCGAAACGGCTTCTCCCCGACAGCGGCGACGGCCTCCTTGCGCTCGGCAGGAGTGAGATCGGCGAGATGCCGCGGCGGCTTCTTGGCTCCGCGCGGGGCGACGAAAGTGAGTTCTCCGGGCTTCGGCATAACCCACCCAGTGTCGCAGATCATCGCCGGGAGCCCAGGCCGGAGCGGGGTGGGCGTGGTCACCTGTGGGTGCCGACTGTCGGCGTTGGTCGGCTTCGGACGGCCCAGGGACGGCCCAGGGACTCAGACATCTCGCGCTACGACGCGGCCAGTGCGGCAGCACAAGACAGCGGAACCATCTGCGCGACCCTAACGTCTGTGGTCGATGTGGCCGCACCCAATCAGATTCCAAGCCCGCCTCCTGAGGTCGAACCTCCGGACTGGCAACACTGCGCCGTAGGAGCAGACAGTTCGGACCCGGTCGGTTGCCGTGGCCTAGCTCTTGCCCCCCACGGCCGATGCCTTACGCATGCCGACTCTTCTCAAAAAGATGCATTCCTGGCGAGTTTGTCTCCGGGAGGAAATCTTGATCTGCGCGGGACAACAGTATCCGAGCAACTCCTTGACGAAGTGCTGCATAGGTTCTACGACCCCACGCGTCAGCATAAGAGGTTCGGCGATGTAGATCTCACAGAGGCGGTGATTGACGGAAATGCCAACTACGGCCATTCTCACTTCGAAGGCACAGCAGTCTTCTTTATGGCGACATTTCAAGACGGGGCAAAATTCAACGATGCCGTGTTTAATGCATACGTCAGCTTTGAAAACGCCATCCTGAAAGACGCATTTTTCGGGCGAGCCGATTTCCGCGATGAAGCATTTTTTGATGGTGCCCATTTCGAGAGGACGGCAGGCTTTGGTCTGACCGTCTTTTCGGGTGCCACTCATTTCACCGACTGCACATTTCACTCCGCAGCCTTCTTTAGCCGGGCAACCTTTCGCGGACCTTTGGAGTTTTGGCAGTCTACTATAGGCGGCGATATCGACTTCTCAAATGCAACATTTAGCAATGCCCCCCAAATTGGCCCGCTCATATGCGCGCAAACGGTAAACCTAACACTAGCCGTTTTCGAGAAACCAACTTTGCTGGAGGTTTCCGCCAGGCAGGTTGATTGTCAACGCACTCACTGGAAGTCAACGGCGACTTTGCGACTTCGGTACGCTGCCGTAAATTTGGACGATGCGTTTTTCGAATATCCAGTTGCGGTAACCTCACGGGAACGCCGATTTGTAAGTGAACATGGCACTGAACTGTCGGAAGATTTTTTCGACGGCCTCCATCCGACCGTACGAATGACAACAGTACGCGGCGTAGATGCCGCTCATCTGGTGTTGACCGACCTTGACCTGTCATCCTGCATCTTCACTGGAGCCTTCCATCTGGATCAAATCCGCATGGAAGGAAACTGCACTTACTCCGCAACACCTACGGGGTTTCAGCGCAACAGTTTTCGCCTCGCTAGATGGACTCAACGGCGCACCATTTACGAGGAACATCTATGGCGAATGAGCTACAGACGTGCCGAGAGTCCAATTTGGCGTGGCTGGACAACAGCTGGGCAAGATATCACCCCTCCAACACCGTCTGCACTAGGCGCGACATATAGACAGCTACGCAAAGCGTTGGAAGACGGAAAGAATGAACCAGATGCCGCAGACTTTTACTATGGCGAGATGGAAATGCGGCGCCATGATCCCAGTCGCCCATTCGGCGAGAGGGTCTTACTATCTCTCTACTGGGGCACATCCGGTTATGGCTTGCGCGCTTCAAGGGCGCTCGGGTGGCTATTGCTAACAATGATTGCCACCGTGGCGAGTCTAACAATATGGGGCATCCCTAAATCGAGCGTCGACTCGTCCTCTTCCGGCCAGATAAAGGATGGTAGCATTTCTATAACAACAGAGAAGCCTGACCCTGCCAACCCGGAAGTTCCCTACCGCGCTCGCATTACAGGCAAGCGAGTCGAGAGCGCCTTGCGAGTAACCTTGAATTCAGTGATATTTCGCTCTTCGGGTCAAGATCTAACCAAGGCAGGCACCTACATCGAGATGGCATCACGTTTTTCCGAGCCAGTTCTGCTCGGTCTCGCCGTACTTGCTATACGCGGCCGAGTCAAGCGCTAATCGCCTAAATCACGTCTGCCCCCGGAAATACGCAGCATAAACTAGAGGTCGGCGGAGCGGCTTTGGGCTGGAGCTGCTTTGGGGCGAGTGATCATGGCCCCGTAAGCTTCCGGCGCGTCGGGCAGTCTGTGGACCTGCCCGTTAAAGCACGACGTTGGGGCGATGATCTTAGAGGCTCGCCCCAAAGTGACTGCCTAAAGCCGTGGAGCCGACCGCCCCAGCCACAGAGAGTGTCTCCCACTTCATGCCCGCAGCCGCCGAGCGCGCCGCCGGGCGCGGCCAGCCGGGGCGCAGACAGGAGGCAGGCCGCGCCGCAGAGGCGGCGCGCGCCCGCGCCGTGCGCGGGCACTTGATGAATATAGGGAAACTCTTACCGCACTGCGGGTCAGTCCTGCGGGATCACGCAGCTCGGCTCTCCGGCCTCTGGCCATGCTCCAGGTAAACCGGGGCAGACTCGGACTTGGCCTCGACCGCCGCAAGGATGCGTCGGGCCAGTCGCGGGATGGTGCGCTCCCTGATCGCTGAGCAGCGCATCAGTGTCGCGGTGCCCGATGCGGAGATCGCCGCCGACATCTGGGACCTGCCCGACGACATCCGCCCCGTCCCGGTCGTGGTCCTGGTCGACGAGGTCGCCGAACTCGCCCTGTTCGCCTCGAAGGAGGAAGAGAAGCGACGCGACCGGATCATCACCGCCCTGGTCCGTCTCGCCCAGCTCGGCCGCGCGGCCGGCATCTACCTGGAGATCTGCGGGCAGCGCTTCGGCTCCGAACTCGGCAAGGGCATCACCATGCTCCGCGCCCAGCTCACCGGCCGCACCGCCCACCGCGTCACCGACGAGACCTCCGCGAACATGGCCTTCGGCGACATCTCCCCGGACGCCGTCCTGGCCGCCATCCAGATCCCCGCCGAGACACGCGGCATCGCGATCGCCGGTGACTCCACCGGTGGCTGGCACCGCATCCGCGCCCCGCACACCTCGCTGCGCCAGGCCGTGAACACCTGCAACAAGCACGCCCACCGCACCCCCGACGTGCCCGCCCTGGCCGCCTACCGGCCCGCCGTCGCCCCGCTGCCCTCGGCCCGGGCGGCCGCTGTCCAAGACAGCCCCCGCCACCGCCTGACCCTCCCCCCTCAACCGGTTGGCGTGACCGTTCGCGCCAGGTCCCTACCCCCGCCATGCCACACGACAGGAAGGAACCGTGATGACTCGCCCCGCTCTCCGCGTCGACGCCGTCGTGGTCCAGGCCGTCATCGCCGGGGCGCTGTCCTTCGCCCACCTGCACGACCTGGCCGCCGCTGCCGGACGGACGGCTGGAAAGCTTGGGCCTACCCGATCAGCGTCGACCTGCTCCTGGTGGCTGCCTGGCGGCGGCTGCGCTCCGAGGGCCCGTCCCGGCTGGCCTGGTGCTGGTTCGTGATCGCCCTGATCGCCTCCCTCGGCGCCAACGTCGCCACCGCCGGACTCCTCGACCTCGATCACGTTCCGGCCTGGCTGCGCATCCTCGTCGCCGCCTGGCCCGCCCTGGCCTTCATGGGCGGCACCCTCCTCGCCCACTCCGCCACCGACCGGGAGCCGGAAACGCCGGCACCCACGGCACCGGCCACCGGACCGGACCCGGAGCCGGTTACCGAGCCCGAGCCCGAGTCGCTTCCGGCGGTCGACGACACCCCGGCGCTTCCCGTCGCCGAGCCCGCTCCGGCCGCCGAGCCCGCCCCGGTCGCCGCTGCTTCGGCTGTGCCGGTCCCGGCCGCGCTGGTCGACCACGCCCGCAAGGTCGCCGACGACCACCATGCCCGCACCGGTACGCCGATCGACACCGACACCCTGCGCGCCCGACTCGGCGTCCCGCCCCAGCTCGCCGACGCCATCGCCGCCCAACTCGCCTGACATCAACAGGAGAGCACGCCATGACCAGTGACCCGGCCGACCTGACCGCCGCCGACCACCTCGACGCCGCCCGCGAGATGGCCGCCGCGAACCGGCCCCTCCTCGCCCACCTGCTCGCCGAGGAAGCCGCCCGCCGCACCACCGACCCGGCCACCGCCGCCGGTATCCGCGCGGCCTACCCCGATCCGGCCCTGACCCGCAAGGAGACCGACTGACATGCCCGCCCGCGACCACTTCCACTCCGTGATGCGCATCGGACCCGTGCAGATCGGCACCCACCGCGACCGCCACGGCCAGACCAAGTACGCCGCCGTGTGCACCGCCGACCGCTGCGGCTGGTCCTCCGACTACGGCAGCCAGTCCGCCGCCCAGCTCGCCGCCCGCACCCACCGCTGCCGCGTCCGCTAGGAGGCCCTCCGCCATGGAAGTACCGCTCTGGCTCGCCCTGCTCGTCGTCGGCTACCTCGGCGTCAAGCTCATCCGCCCGCCCGCCTGGCTCATCGCCGTCCTGCTGCTCGGCGGCATCCTCCTCGCCGACAGCGTCCTCGCCCCCGCCATCGACACCTTCATCAAGTAACCGCCCCGGAAGGGAGAACCGCCGATGTTCCGTCCGAAGATCCCGACCATGCCCACGCCGACCGGCCACGTCACACCGCCCACGGTCGTCGAGCCGACCGCCATCGTCACCAGCGGCCAGACCCCGCCGCCGCCCCGGTGGCCCCGATGTTCGAGCTGCCCAGCGTCGAGACGGTCTACCAGTGGCGCCGCAAGCGCACCGGCCCCCGCGGCTTCCGAGTCGGCCGGCATCTCCGCTTCGACCCGAACGACATACGAGCCTGGGTCGACTCCCAGCTCGAGGAGGCCGCCTAATGGCGGGGCACGTCCAAGACCGCTGGTACAAGACCGAGCCGGGCCCCGACGGCAAGCCGGTAAGGGTCAAGACCGAACGCTACGGCAACGGACTCCGCTACCGGGCCCGCTACGTCGGCCCGGACGGCACAGAGAAGAGCAAGTCCTTCCCAGACCGCCAGAAGCGCCGGGCGGAGGAATGGCTGGCCGAGACGGCTGCCGACATGTCCCGTGGTCAGTACGTGGACCCCAGGGCAGCCCAGACCACCTTTCAGCAGTACGCCGAGCGCTGGATCACCGGGCAGACAACCGACCTGAACACACGCATCGGTGTGGAGACCCGTCTTCGGCTGCATGCCTTCCCTCGTATCGGGGCGCGTCCGCTGGGGGTCTTTCCGCCCAGTCCACATCCGCGAGTTCGTGCGCGACCTGGAGAACGGTTCGATGGGCGGCACCTACGCCCGCAACATCTACGCCAACGTCCGTGCCGTCCTCTCGGCTGCCGTAGATGACGGCTACCCCGCCCGGAACCCGTGCTCGGCAGCGTCGGTGCGCCCGCCCGCCGTCTCGACTGCCCGGGTCGTGCCCTGGCTCCCGTCCCAGGTGCGTGCCGTCCGAGACGCCCTGCCCGAGCGATACCGGGCCATGGTCGACGTAGGCAGCGGCTGCGGCCTCCGGCAGGGCGAGATCATCGGTCTGGCAGAGGACACCGTGCAGCTCGACAGCGACACCCTCCGCGTCACCACTCAGGTCAAGCTGATCCGGGGCGTCGCGGTCTTCGCTCCGCCCAAGGGCAACAAGGAGCGTGACGTACCGCTGCCGTCCTCGGTGGCCTCCGCTCTGCGGCAGCACATGAAGAACCACCCGCCCGTGGGCATCAAGCTGCCCTGGGGCAGGCCTGACGGCCCGCTCACCGAGCGGCGCCTAATCTTCACCAACACGGCCGACGGAATCGTCTGGCGAAGCAACTTCAACATCCAGGAATGGAAGCCCGCCGTCGCGGCCGCCGGCCTCATCCCGACGCCTGAACCCGGCAAGCCGTACGCCTCCGCACGGCAGCATGGAATGCACGCCCTCCGCCACTTCTATGCCTCGGTCCTCCTGGACGCGGGCGAGAGCATCAAGGCCGTCAGCGAATACCTCGGCCACTCCGACCCGGCGATGACACTGCGGGTGTACGCCCACCTGATGCCCAGCAGCACCGAGCGCGCCCGCCGAGCCCTGGACAGCGTCTTCGGCACGGCCCAGGAGCCCTGACGGCCCAGGAACGGCCCAGCGGGCACAAGACAGCCCCCTACTGGCGACAACCTCGCTGGTAGGGGGCTTCTTCATGCCCGGATCACATCAGTTCTCCGGGCTTAGGCATGGCTGTACCAGTGTCGCAGATCAATTCAGGTGACCCGCGGCACCGGGTGAGCCGGGGCTAGCCGCCCGGGTGTTCCAGACGGTCCTTGAGGAGTTGCTCGTTGCGCGGGAGCTCCTTGCGGACCTGGGGGCGGACGACGAGTGGGACCAGGACCTTGCCCATGCCGTGGCCCTCGAAGTCGACGGCGATCGTGACATGGGAGCGGCGGCCCTCGTCGAACGGCTCGACCTCGCCGTGCACCCGCGCCCGGACCGGGCCGTCGACCCCACGCATGCCCCAGCTGTGCGGCGGGTCGTACTCGGTGACCTCCATGGTCATCGGCATGACACGGCTGCCGATGTGCCGGGTCACGCGGACCCGGGTGCCGACACCGACGGGCCCGGGGTCGAGGCGCTCCGCCGATACGGCGCTGAGCTGCCACTCCGGCATTCTCTCGGTGTCCGTGACGTAGTCGTAGACGTCCTCGGGACGGCAGTCGACGTCGACGGTTTCTTTGATGGCGGACATGATGGCCTCCTCGGGGAGGTACCCCTGCATCGTCCCACCGGCGGCTCCCGGAGGCACTCCGAGAACGGCGGCGAGCCCCCGCCCGGGACGGACGGAGGCTCGCTGCGCGAAGCACTGCGGGAAGACGGGTTCCGCTCAGCCGGATCCGACGAAGAGGACCAGCAGCAGCCACACGACCGGAGCCGTCGGCAGCAGCGAGTCGAGCCGGTCCATGATGCCGCCGTGCCCCGGCAGCAGCGTGCCCATGTCCTTGATGCCGAGGTCCCGCTTGATCATGGACTCGCCGAGGTCGCCGAGGGTGGCGGTGACCGCGACCGCGAGGCCGAGGACCAGCCCCTGCCACCAGACGCCGTCGTCGATCAGGAACTGCATGCACAGCGCGCCCGCGACCATGGCGAAGGAGACCGCTCCGGCCAGGCCCTCGCGGGTCTTGCCAGGGCTGATGCGCGGCGCGAGCTTGGTCCGGCCGAAGCGCCAGCCGACGGCGTAGGCGCCGGTGTCGCTGACGACGGTGAGCAGCAGGAAGGTGAGGACCCGCTGCGGCCCGTCGTCGGCGGTCAGCATCATCGCGACGAACGTCGCCAGGAACGGCACGTAGAACGCCGCGAAGACGCCGGCCGTGACGTCCCTGAGGTAGTTCTCGGGCGGTTCCGTCATGCGCCAGACGAGCACGGCCAGGGCCGTGAGCGCCATCGCCACCCAGGCGCCCTCGGCGCCCCGGACGTATCCGGCGACGACCATCGCGGCACCGCCGAGCGCGAGCGGCACGAGCGGCGCCCGGATGCCCTTGCGTTCGTCCAGCCGCTTGGTCAGCTCCCACAGACCCACCACCACGGCCACCGCGACGACCCCGACGAACACGGCCTTGACGATGAACAGCGAGGCGACGATCACCGCGCCGAGCCCGACGCCGACCCCTATCGCGGCACTGAGGTCGCGACCCGCGCTCTTCTTCTGCGGCTTGGGGGCCGGCTGTGAGGAGTCGGGCATGGGCTCCGGGTTCGTCTCGTTCCGGACCGGGGGGCCGCTCGGCGAAGCGGCCCTCCGGTCGTCATCCTGGTTTCCGCCGTGTGCGGCTACCTCGGGCACGATGGGCATGGGGCGAGTGTGAGGCGCTTCCCGCGCATCGTATGCGGGACCCGCCGGGACGGCCCCCCGGACGTGTCCGTGGCCGTGCCCCTGCACGGGCCCCTGGCCATGACCCTGCGCGGGTCCATGGCCGTGCCCTTGGTCGGTGGGCCCCCAGTACCCGGCCTGTGACGGCGCCCCCCAGGAAGAGTCGTTCATCAGACCTCGAGCAGCTCCGCTTCCTTGTGCTTCAGGAGCTCGTCCACCTGCGCGACGTACTTCGCGGTGGTGTCGTCGAGCTCCTTCTCCGCACGGCGGCCCTCGTCCTCGCCGACCTCGCCGTCCTTGATCAGCTTGTCGATGGCTTCCTTGGCCTTGCGGCGCACGGAGCGGATCGAGATCTTCGCGTCCTCGCCCTTGCCCTTGGCGACCTTGATGTACTCGCGGCGGCGCTCCTCGGTCAGCTCGGGGAACACCACCCGGATGATGTTGCCGTCGTTGCTCGGGTTGACGCCCAGGTCGGAGTCGCGGATGGCCTGCTCGATGTTGCGCAGCGCGCTCTTGTCGAACGGCGTCACCACGGCCATGCGCGGCTCGGGCACGGAGAACGAGGCCAGCTGGTTGATCGGCGTCGGCGCGCCGTAGTAGTCGGCCACGATCTTGTTGAACATCGCCGGGTGCGCACGGCCGGTGCGGATCGCGGCGAAGTCCTCCTTGGCGACCACGACGGCCTTCTCCATCTTCTCCTCGGCCTCGAGGAGGGTCTCTTCGATCACCACTTGCTCCTGCGTGTCTTGAGTAGGCCCGGCTGCGGTTCCATGTGGGGCGGCGGCCGGCTGCGTCGCGTCTTCTTCCTGCACGGTTCCCGACCGGCTGGACATTGTCCATCCCCCGGCCCGGCTCCGTCCCGTCCGTCCCCCGGACGGGGTTGTTACGGTGCCTCAGTCGCGGCTGCCGGCGTCCCCCACCAGCGTGCCGATCTTCTCACCCTTGACGGCACGCGCGATGTTGCCCTCCGCGAGCAGCTCGAAGACCACGATCGGGAGCTTGTTGTCGCGGCACAGCGTCACGGCCGTGGCGTCGGCGACCTTCAGGTCGCGGGTGATGACCTCGCCGTAGCCGAGGTGGTCGAACTTCACGGCGTCCGGGTTGGTCTTCGGGTCGGAGTCGTAGACCCCGTCCACACCGTTCTTGCCCATCAGCAGCGCCTCGGCGTCGATCTCCAGGGCGCGCTGTGCGGCGGTGGTGTCGGTGGAGAAGTACGGCATGCCCATACCGGCGCCGAAGATCACCACGCGGCCCTTCTCCAGGTGCCGTACGGCGCGCAGCGGGATGTAGGGCTCCGCGACCTGGCCCATGGTGATGGCGGTCTGCACGCGGCAGTCCACGCCGACCTTCTCCAGGAAGTCCTGCAGGGCGAGGCAGTTCATGACCGTGCCGAGCATGCCCATGTAGTCGGAGCGGGCCCGGTCCATGCCGCGCTGCTGGAGTTCGGCGCCGCGGAAGAAGTTGCCGCCGCCGATGACGACCGCGATCTGCGCGCCGTCGCGTACGACGGCCGCGATCTCGCGGGCGATCTTGTGCACCACGTCGGGGTCGACGCCCAGGCCCCCACCGCCGGAGAAGGCCTCTCCGGACAGCTTCAGCAGAAACCGGCCGCGTACTTTGCCGTCGTCGCTCTTCTGGGCCTTGGTCGTCATGGGGGATCCCGCCTCTTTCACGTGGTGCACATGCGAAGAAGGCCATTGCCGGTGGGGCGTGTTTCGCATCCCATACGGCAATGGCCTCCTCGTCAGATCTGCTGTCGTCCGTCACCCCTGTGACGGCGTACGCGGACGACTGCTGTCGACCCTATCGGGGTCGCGCGTCGATCGCGGTACGGACTCAGATGCCGACCTTGATGCGCGTGAAGCGCTTCAGGGTGACACCGGCCTCGTCCAGGACCTTCTGGACGGACTTCTTGTTGTCGAGCGCGTAGGGCTGGCCGAGCAGCGTGGCGTCCTTGAAGAAGCCGTTGAGGCGACCCTCGACGATCTTCGGCAGGGCGGCCTCGGGCTTGCCCTCGGCGCGGGTGGTCTCCTCGGCGACGCGGCGCTCGGACTCGACGACCTCGGCCGGGACGTCCTCCTTGGAGAGGTACTTCGGCGCGAAGGCGGCGATGTGCTGGGCGACGCCCTTGGCGATCTCCGCGTTCGGCTTGTCCAGCTCGACGAGGACACCGATCTGCGGGGGCAGGTCGGGCATCGTGCGGTGCATGTACGCCGTGACGTAGCCGTCGGCGAACTGCGCGAAGCGGTCCAGGACGATCTTCTCGCCCAGGTTGGCGTTGGCCTCGTCCACGAACGCCTGGACGGTCTTGCCGGCCTCGATCTCGGAGGCGAGCAGGGCCTCCAGGTCGGCCGGGGAGGTCTTGGCGACGTGCTCGGCGATGGCGGTGGCCACGGCCTGGAACTTCTCGCCCTTGGCGACGAAGTCCGTCTCGCACTTCAGCTCGACGAGGACACCGGAGGAGTTGTCGTCGGCGATGATCGAGACCACGGCGCCGTTCTCGGCGGAGCGGCCCTCGCGCTTGGCGACGCCCTTCTGGCCCTTGATGCGGAGCGCCTCGACAGCCTTCTCGACGTTGCCCTCGGCCTCGTCCAGCGCCTTCTTGCAGTCCATCATGCCGGCGCCCGTGAGCTCGCGGAGCTTCTTGACGTCGGCGGCGGTGTAGTTCGCCATGAGTCTGTGAATCTTTCTCGAAGTCTGGAAGATCGAAGATCTGCGGGATGCACCCCCCATGGAGCCCTGGGGTGCTGTCCTTCCGCCGACCTACGGGTGAACGGCGGGAGCGGACTTCATCGCGCCGGAAGGCGTCCTGTGATGGAGTGCCGCTCCCGCCGTCAACGCGGACTGACGGGTCAGGCCTGCTCGGCCTCGGCCGGCTTCTCGCCCTCGGCCGGCTTCTCGGCCTCGGCGGCCGGAGCAGCCTCGGCGGCCGGAGCGGCCTCGGCGGCGGGGGCAGCCTCGGCGGCGGGGGCGGCCTCGTCGGCCTTCTTCTCGCCCTCGAGCAGGTCGCGCTCCCACTCGGCCAGCGGCTCGCCGGCGGCCTTCTCGCCCTTGCCCTCGGTGGCGACACCGCTGCGGGCGATGAGGCCCTCGGCGACGGCGTCGGCGATGACGCGGGTGAGCAGGGTGACGGAGCGGATCGCGTCGTCGTTGCCCGGGATCTTGTAGTCGACCTCGTCGGGGTCGCAGTTGGTGTCGAGGATCGCGACGACCGGGATGTTCAGCTTCCGGGCCTCACCAACGGCGATGTGCTCCTTCTTGGTGTCCACGATCCAGACGGCGCTGGGCACCTTCTGCATCTCGCGGATACCGCCGAGGGTCTTCTCCAGCTTGGCCTTCTCGCGGGAGAGGACCAGCAGCTCCTTCTTGGTCAGACCGGAGGACGCGACGTCCTCGAAGTCGATCTGCTCGAGCTCCTTCAGGCGCTGCAGGCGCTTGTAGACGGTCGAGAAGTTGGTGAGCATGCCGCCCAGCCAGCGCTGGTTGACGTAGGGCATGCCGACGCGGGTGGCCTGCTCGGCGATGGCCTCCTGCGCCTGCTTCTTCGTGCCGACGAACATGACCGTGCCGCCGTGGGCGACGGTCTCCTTGACGAACTCGTAGGCGCGGTCGATGTACGACAGCGACTGGAGCAGGTCGATGATGTAGATGCCGTTGCGCTCGGTGAAGATGAAGCGCTTCATCTTCGGGTTCCAACGGCGGGTCTGGTGACCGAAGTGGACGCCGCTCTCCAGCAGCTCCCGCATCGTGACGACGGCCATGGCCGTATCTCCTTGAATGTTCTCGGTTGTGCCGCGGATGCCGGACGGCTTCCGCGCCTGACGCCCACTGCGCGCCGTGCCACTGGGGACCGAGGGGCGCTGACACGGCCCGTTGCCGGGTTGTGTGTCGGGGCGTGCGAAGTCGACCCGGTGGCCCGGGTCGCCACCAGAAGTGTACGGGACCCGGGAGGTGCCGGGTGACGCCGATGTCCACAACCGGACGCCGGTCCACAGGCGCGGGCGGGGACGGCGGCCTTTCGGGACGCTTTGCCCATGCGAGCGAAGCGATGTGTGCGTGTGATCACGCGTCTGGTCCTGCTGGTGACCCTGACGGCGGCGGTCCTGCTGGCCCCGCCCCCACCCCTCTTCGCGGCCGCCCCACCGACGGCGGACGCCCGCGTGCCGACCGGGGACCCCACCGAACCGACCGCGGACGGCACCGTGCCGGCGGTGGGGCGTGCCTGGCCGGTCGGTCTGCGCCCTCGGGTGCTGCGCGGCTGGGAACCGCCGGCGACGGTCTACGGGCCGGGCCACCGGGGCGTGGACCTGGCGGCGGCGCCCGGGACGCCGGTGCGGGCGGTGGCGGCGGGCCGGGTGGCCTTCGCGGGCCGCGTGGCGGGCAAGGGGGTGGTCACGGTGGAACTCACCGGGACCGGCGATCCCCCGCTCCGCACCACGTACGAGCCGGTCACGGCGTCGGTCGAGGAGGGCGAGATGGTGACGCCCGGCGAGGTGATCGGCACGGTGGACGCGAGCGGCTCGCACTGCGCCGCGACCTGTGTGCACTGGGGGCTGCGCCGGGCCGACGCGTATCTGGACCCGCTGTCGCTCCTGCCCCCCTGGCTCCTCCACAGGGGCCCGTCCAGGCTGCTGCCGGTGTTCCCGTGACGCCGCGCGCCCCGGGTCCGGCCCGGGAAGGGGGAAGGGAAAGGCGGGGCAGGGACGCGCAGGGTTCAGCCCCGGACACCAGGGCAGGGCTCAGCCCCGGACACCCCGCAGGGCCATGGAGACGGCGGCCTCGGTGATCGCCCCGGGCTCCTCCGCCGCTCCAAGCTCGATCCTGCGCACCGCCGCGTCCACCACGCCCTGCACCAGCATCGCCGCGAGTCTGGGCTGCTCGTGCCCCATCTCCGCGAGCGCCTCGACGATCATCGCGACCAGCCCGCCGTGCGCCGCCCGGATCTTCTCCCGGGCCCCCGCGTCGAGCTCGCTCGCCGAGATCGCGACCACGGCCCGGTGCCGCCGGTCCCCGACCAGCTCCAGCTGCCGGCGCACGTACGCCTCGACCTTGGCCTCGGGCGTCTGCGCCCGCTCCATGGCGGACGACACATCCGCCGCCCAGACCGGGAAGTCGACCTCGCACAGTTCCTCGACCACGGCCGCCCGTGACCGGAAGTATTCGTAGACGCTCGACCGCGCGAGGCCCGTCCGCTCGGCGAGGGCCGGGAAGGTCAGCGCCTCCGTACCGCCCTCGGACAACAAGGAACGAGCCGCATCCAGCAGGGCGGCTCGCTGCATCGACCGGTGCTCGGCCACGGAGGCCGCTCGAATCCTTGGCACGTCAACCACTCTACGGACGCACCGGGCCCGGCGGGAGTGGCTCCCGGGCGTCCGGCGCCGCCCGGCCCGGTCAGCGGCCGAAACCGGCCAGTTTGGCGCGCAGCTGGAGCACGGACTTGGTGTGGATCTGGCTGACCCGGCTCTCGGTCACGCCCAGCACGTTGCCGATCTCGGCCAGCGTGAGGCCCTCGTAGTAGTACAGCGTCACCACGGTCTTCTCCCGGTCGGGCAGCGTGTTGATCGCCCGCGCCAGGAATCGGCGCAGCTCCCGGTCCTCGGCGACCTCGACGGGATTGTCGGCGGCGGTGTCCTCCAGCGTGTCCATCACGCTCAGCCCGTCGCCGCCCTCGGCCCCGCCGTGCAGCAGCTCCTCCAGGGCCACCACGTTCGCCAGCGACAACTGGCTGAACACCGCGTGGAGTTCCTCCACGGCGATGCCCATCTCGGCGGCCACCTCGCCCTCCGTCGGCGTCCGCCGCAGCCGCGCCTCCAGCGTGGCGTAGGCCCGCTCCACGTTGCGTGCCTTCTGCCGCACCGAGCGGGGGATCCAGTCCAGCGCCCGCAGTTCGTCGATCATCGCCCCGCGGATGCGCGTGATCGCGTACGTCTCGAACTTGATCTCCCGGTCGACGTCGAACTTCTCGATCGCGTCGATCAGTCCGAACACGCCCGAGGACACGAAGTCCGCCTGCTCCACGTTGGACGGCAGGCCCACGCTGACCCGTCCCGCGACGTACTTCACCAGCGGCGAGTAGTGCAGGATCAGCTGCTCCCGCAGCCGCTCGTCCCCCGTCGCCTTGTACGACCGCCACAGCTCGTCGAGCGTCGAGGGAGCGGGCGGCCGCACGCTGCCACCGTCACGGGCGGCTGGGGGGATCGCCGCCCGGTCGGACCCGGAGGTGTGCTGGGGCATTCGTCGCCTTGTGCCGTTCTGCTGCGGAGTGGTGCTGCCTGGGTGGGCTGTCTGTCTGATGTCGAGTTGCCTGTCCGTGTCGGGATCCTCGTGAGCGTAGCGT
Source organism: Streptomyces sp. XY006 (assembly GCF_002237655.1). Classification (GTDB taxonomy): domain Bacteria; phylum Actinomycetota; class Actinomycetes; order Streptomycetales; family Streptomycetaceae; genus Streptomyces; species Streptomyces levis. The sequence continues at coordinate 74,817 of NZ_NOKT01000021.1, read as the reverse complement.
GACTGCGGTGTCGCGGTGCGCGAAGGAAGGAGCCCGGAGCGGGCGCAGATACGTTCCTCGGTGCGAACCGCCGGGCCGTCGCGGTCGCTCGGTGTGATCACCACAGAAGCCCAACTGGGCGCATTTCCAAGGGATGTCGGGGTTCCCCCGGACGGCCGAACACGGGCGGTCAGGACGGGCCGGGAACATCGCGGACCGACATCACCGCCTGGCGTGTCAACTTCCAGCCGTCGCCGTGTCGTTCGACGTAACCGAGTGCTCGGAGTTCGTACAGTCTCGCGATCGCGTCGTCCTGCGCGGTCTGCGCACGGCGCGCGATCTCGTCCGGCCGGGCGGCCCCGCGCCCCGGCAGCGCGGCGAGCACCTGCCGGGTGGCCGGGTCCAGCAGGTCGCGGGGCAGGACGGGGCCGCGCCGGTCCGGTGCCAGCTGCCCGATGGCACCGACCAGCTCCACGACGTCCGCGGCGTCGGTGACCAGGGTGGCCTCGCCCCGCAGCAGTTCGTGCACCCCCGCGGACAGGGCGCTGGTGGCGGGGCCCGGGACGCCCATGGTGTGCCGCCCGAGCCGCTGAGCCGCCCGGGCCGTGACGAGGGAGCCGCTGCGGTGGGCGGCCTCGACGACCACGGTGCCGCGGGTGAGGGCCGCGATCACGCGGTTGCGCAGGATGAACCGGCTGGGGGTGGGATGGTCGCCGGGCGGCAACTCGCCGACGACCAGTCCCTGTTCGGCGATCCTGCCGATCAGCCGGCTGTGTCCGCGCGGGTAGGGCCGGTCGACGCCGCAGGCGAGGACGGCGACGGTGGCCCCGCCCGCGCCGAGCGCTCCCCGGTGTGCGGCGCCGTCGACCCCGTAGGCGCCGCCGGAGACCACGACCCACCCCTGCTCGGCGAGGCCGGCGGCGAGGGTGGCCGCCATGTGGGCGCCGTACTCGGTGCAGGCCCGGGCGCCGACGACGGCCACGGACTTCAGCGCCCACATGCGCAGGGCCGCCCGCCCCCGCACCCAGAGCCCGAGGGGCCGGGCGTCCCCGAGGTCGTCGAGCTGCGCCGGCCACTCGGTGCCGCCGGGGCACACGAACCGCACGCCGGCGTCCCGGGCGACGGCGAGGTCCTGGTGCGGCCGGGCGACCGCGGCCCTGGCCAGGAGCCCGGCCCACCGCTTCCCGCTGACGCCGGGCAGCGCCGCCCCGCCGTCCCGGAGCCGCCGCGCCACTTCCCCGACCCCGAGCTCCCGCACCCACCGCCCCCCGGCCTCGTCACCCGGCTCGATGACCCGAGTGAGGAAAACCCGGGCGAGCAGCTCGTCGTCCGCTTCGTCGGGGGCGTTCACGTCGGTGCCCCGATGGCCATGGGCACGCCCCGGGGCACTCCGGTGCGCAGCTGCAGCGCCAGGGCGACGTCCGTCGCGTCGGGCCGGTCGTGTCCCACGAGGTCGGCGACCGTCCAGGCCACCCGCAGGACTCGGTCGAGGCCCCGGGCGGTCAGGACGCCCCGCTCCAGGTTCCGCTCGGCCTCGTCCATCGCGCCGGACACGGCGTACCAGCGGCTGCGCAGCTCCCGTCCGGGCACCTCGCTGTTGGTGCGCCAAGGGGTGCCCGCCAAGCGCTCCGCGGCGCGCTCCCGGGCGGCACGGACCCGGTCGGCGACCGTCGCCGTGGACTCGCCGCGGGCGCCGAAGGCGGTCAGCTCCGTGCGCGTGACGCGGTCCACCTCGACGCGCAGGTCGACCCGGTCGAGCAGCGGGCCGGACAGCCTGGCCTGGTAGCGGCGGATCGCCGAGGGCGGGCATTCGCACAGGTCGTCGCGGAGCGAGAACCGGCCGCACGGGCACGGGTTGGCCGCGAGCACCATGAGGAACTTGGCCGGGAAGCGCACCACGCCCGCGCTGCGCGCGATCACGACCTGCCCGGCCTCCAGTGGCTGGCGCAGCGCGTCCAGCGCCTGGCTGCTGAACTCGGGCGTCTCGTCCAGGAACAGCACGCCCCGGTGGGACAGCGAGACCGCGCCGGGCCGCGCGATGCCCGGGCCGCCGCCGACCAGCGCCTGCATCGTGGCCGAGTGGTGCGGGGCGCAGTAGGGGGCGACGTCGATCAGCGGCTTGCCCGGGGGCAGCAGACCCGCCACCGAGTGGACCGCGGTGACCTCAAGCGACTCCTGACGGCAGAGCCGGGGCAGGATGGTCGGCAGCCGCTCGGCGAGCATCGTCTTGCCCGCTCCGGGAGGCCCCTCCAGGAAGAGGTGGTGCCCGCCGGCCGCGGCCACCTCCACGGCTGTGCGGGCCGAGGTCTGGCCGACGACGTCCGCGAGGTCGTGACCGTGGTCGTGCTGGGCGGCTCCGACGCTGTGCATGCCGGTGGCCGCGCCGGTGCCCGGCACCCGCAGGCCGGCGAGGAGCGGGTCCGGGCGTCCCAGTTCGTCGGGTTCCTCGTCGGGTACGGGTTCGTCGGCCAGGATGGCGATCAGCTGCCGCAGACTGCGGACACCGAGCACGGAGATCCCGGGCACCAGCGACGCCTCAGCTGCGGCACACTCCGGCACCACCACCTGCTCATACCCCGCGTCCGCCGCCGCCAGCACCGCCGGCAGCACCCCGCGGACCGGGCGCACTCGGCCGTCCAGGCCCAGTTCGCCGATCATCACGATGTCGGCCAGGACCCGGGGGTCGATGCGCTCCGCCGCCCCCAGGACCGCGGCCGCCACGGCCAGGTCGAAGCCGCTGCCCGACTTGGGGACCGAGGCGGGGCTCAGACCCACCGTGAGCTTCTTCTGGGGCCAGGCCGCGCCCGAGTTGACGACCGCGGCGCGCACCCGGTCCCGGCTCTCCGTCAGGCTCTTGTCGGGCAGCCCCACCAGCGTGAACGCCGCCACGCCCGGTTCGAGGTCGGCCTGGACCTCGACGACCACGCCCTCGACGCCCACCAGCGCCACCGAACACGTACGGGCGAACGCCATCAGGCCACCCCCCGCACGTGCTCGACCACGGCCGCGCCGCGGGCCGGCAGCAGCACCCCGACCACGTCGATGCGGACGCCGCCGGGCGGCACTCCCCCGTGTGTCTGAATCCAGCGCTGGGCGAGGTCCCGCAGCCGCTCCGCCTTCTGCGGGGTCACGGCCGCCATCGGATGCTCGAAGGGACCTTCCCTGCGGGTCTTGACCTCGCAGACGACCAGGACGTCCCCGTCCCGGGCCACGATGTCGATCTCCCCGGCGCGGCCGGAGCGCCAGTTGCGCTCCAGGACCGTCAGCCCGGTCTCCCTCAGCCGCCGGGCCGCCAGGGTCTCTCCGTACCTGCCCATCGCACCGCGTGCGTTCATGTCGGCACCACCTCCGGCGCCAACGATCACGCAGCCCCGCCCACGAAGTGGATCTTGGTGGACGGCTCGGCCGTTGTGGACAACTCAGTCACCCACCCGGGTGACCTGGCGGCGTTCAGCCGCTGGGCAGCTCCAGGTCGCTCTTGTTCAGCTCCTCAATGTTCACGTCCTTGAACGTGAGCACCCGGACCTGCTTCACGAAACGCGCGGGCCGGTACATGTCCCAGACCCAGGCGTCCGCCATGGACACCTCGAAGAACACCTCACCCTGGACGGAGTGCACCTGCATCTCGTAGTCGTTGGTGAGGTAGAAGCGCCGCTCGGTCTCGATCACGTATTTGAACAGACCGACGACATCGCGGTACTCCCGGTAGAGCTTCAGCTCCATCTCGGTCTCGTACTTCTCGAGGTCCTCGGCGCTCATGGCATGTTCCCCTTCAGCCGTGCGATCCCCCCATTGTGCGCCAGTCCCGTGAGCCCCTAGACGATTTCCGGGTCAAGGATCACAGGCCTGGCCGGGGGACCCTCGTCGAGCAGCGTGCGCAGCAGCCCGGCGAGTCTGGTCGGATACACCGTCTCATGTGCCCGGCTCAGTTCCGGACACGTCCACCAGCGCGCTCCGGCGACACTGCGCCGTTCCAGTTCGGTCAGCCCGGCGGCGGCGATCTCCGTCCGGTCCGTACGGGCCAGGTAGTACCACTCGTCCTGGTCCCAGCGGCGGCCCGCGAACGGGAAGGAGCACCTGCGCCGCCACAGCACCGGGCCGAGCTCGACCTCCGTGATGCCCGTCTCCTCGGCGAGTTCCCGCAGGGCGGCCTGTTCACGGGTCTCGTCGCCCTCCACACCGCCGCCGGGCGTGAACCACCAGTCGTCGGCCGGATCGTCCGGCTCGTGCCCGTGCAGCAGCAGGATGCGGTCCCGCGGGTCGAGCAGCACGACCCGGGCCACCTTGCGCAGTCCGCCCTGGTAGGTGTCCCGGCCCGCCGGCACGGCCTCAGCGGACACCCGCGGGCTCCGTGCTCGCCCGGCGGGCCCGGGCCGCGCCCGTGCGCTTGGCGATGGGTCCGTAGGCGCCTCCGCCCAGGACGAGCGCGGCACCGGCGATCACCAGGAGGGTGATCGTCCGCAGCGGCCCGGGCGAGGAGAGGGCGCCGAGCGGCTCGAAGCCGGTGGGGCGCTCCAGCATGCCCTTCGTCGGCCAGACGACGGAGTCGACGCGGGCGTCCACGGCGGAGCGCGCCACCGTGCCGCTGGCGGCGTCGGTCAGGTGGGCGGTGGAGTCCACGGAGTTGCCCCGCTCGTCACCGAGCAGGAACAGCCGGCCCTTGGGGACGGTCACGGTCGGGAAGTTGCTCATCTCGGCCAGCGTGCCCTGGGGCAGGTACGTTTCGTCGATCTCCTTGCCGTTGACCTTGAGCTTGCCGTCCTTGCAGCAGGAGACCGTGTCGCCGCCGACGGCGACCACGCGCTTGACCATGGGCGCGTTGGCCCAGGTGGCGTCCTTGAAGACGACGACGTCACCGCGGCGCACGGCACCGCCGTCGACCCGCTGCGCGAGGATGCGGTCGCCCGCGTCGATCGTCGGCGTCATCGAACTGGTCGGCACGGTGTACGGCCGGTAGACCACCGCGCCCCAGGCGAACCCGCCGAGGAAAAGCACCAGGCCCAGTGCGACGGCCAGCCCGGACAACCGCTGTCCGGTCCGGCTGCCCACCGGGCCCGTGCCCGCGCCGCTGCCGCGCGGGGCCGTGTGCGTCATGCTCTCGCCACCCATGGGTCCGCACCCTACCCGGGGGTACGGTCCGGGGTCAGCAGACGGGTGGAATCACCGCTTCCCCGCAAGGGCGCGCTACGGCTTGCGGCGCCGCCACCACACCACCGGCACCACACCGGCCAGCGCCAGACCCTGCGGCGCCACCGGCAGACCGGCGGCGGCCGGCTGGGCGTTCAGGCCGGGCTGGTCGAAGGTGTCCGGCACCGGCAGGTTGTCCCAGCGGTTGACCGGCCAGGCGACGACGACGGCCCGGCCGACGACGTCCTTCACGGGGACCATGCCGTGGTTCTTGTCCGACTGGTTGTACCGGGAGTCCCGGGAGTTCTGCCGGTGGTCGCCCATGACCCAGATGTAGCCCTCGGGGACCTTCACCTTGAACTGGCCGCCCTGGTCGTCGACGCTGCACGGCGTGTTGCCGGGGTAGACGTACGACGCCTCGTTCAGCGCCTTGCCGTTCACCGTCAACGGGCCGGTGTTCTTGCACTCGATCGTGTCGCCGCCGACGCCGATGACGCGCTTGATGAGGTCCTTCTCCTCCACCGACGGCATGAGGCCGATCCAGCTGAGGAACGTCTGGAGCGCGTTCGGGTCCGTGGTCGGCTCGCCCGCCAGCCAGTTGTCCGGGTCGTGGAAGACGACGACCTCGCCGCGCTCGGGCTCGGAGCCGAACCAGGGCGTGAGCTTGTCGACGAGGACGCGGTCGCCCTGCTGGAGGGTGTTCTGCATCGAGTCGGAGGGGATGGAGAACGCCTGCACCAGGAAGGTCTTGATCAGCAGCGCCAGCACCAGCGCGATACCGATCAGGATGGGCAGCTCCTTCCAGAAGGAGCGCGGTTTCTTCGGTGTCCGGGCCGTACCGCCCGGTCCCTGGCCCTCGGCCGTGCTGTGCTCGTCCGTCACCCTGTCGCCCTCGGCTGCCCCGGAGTCACTCCCGGAGGTCACGGCGCTGTCCGCGGCCGGGACGGCGGATTCCGCGGGACGTCCGCGGTGCTCCTCGCCGTCGTGTCCGGACCGTGCGCCAACCGCCACATCCCCCACGCCAACTCCTCACTCTGTGCCGCCGCCTGCCCCACACACGGCGCAGGCCCACCACTCCCATAACGAGCGGGAGTTCCGCAGGGGTCGGGAGCTGGATCGCTTCGTTCGAATCGTCGGAGGCAACCCTATGCGACAGTTGCGGGCCGGCGGTCGACCCGGTGCCCGAGTCGGACACCGAGGCGTAGGTGTTCGGCTCCTCCAGGGTGGTCCAGTGGCCGAGGGGCCAGGCGATGACCATGGCGCGGCCGACGACCTCGTCCTCGGAGACGGTGCCGCCGTAGTCGGTGTCCTGGTGGGCGCGGGAGTCCGCGGAGTTGTTGCGGTGGTCGCCCATCACCCACAGGCGCCCCTGCGGGACGGTGATGTCGAACGGCGTGTCCGAGGGGGCGGCACCGGGGTACAGGTAGTCCTCGTTCAGCGGGACGCCGTTGACGGTCACGCGTCCTTGCGTGTCACAGCACTTGACGCGGTCGCCGCCGACGCCGACGACCCGCTTGATGAGGTCCTTCTCGTTCTCCGACGGCAGCAGGCCGATGAAGGTGAGCCCTTCCTTGATCTGCTTGATGACGACGGGGTCGTCCTTCTTGGCCGTGGGCTGCTCGTCCTGGAGCCAGCCGCCGGGGTCCTTGAACACGACGACGTCCCCGCGCTGCGGCTCGGAGCCGAACCACGGGGTGAGCTTGTCGACCAGGACGCGGTCGCCGATCTGGATCGTCTGCTCCATGGAGCCCGACGGGATGACGAAGGCCTGGACGAGGAAGGTCTTCAGCACGAGGGCTATGAGCACGGCGACGCCGACGAGGAGGGGTATCTCCTTGACGGCACCGCGCCTGCGGCGCCGCTTGACCTTCTTCTGGAGCTTGCGCCGCTCGGCGCGTGTGCGGCCGCCGGACGCGCCGGCGGCGCGCCGGGCGCCGGTGGGCAGCAGGTTGTCCGCGGGGCTGGCGGGGACCCCGCGCGGTTTGCCGCGGTTACCCATGGCCCGCCTCCGGGGCTGGGGCGGGCACGCGCGCGTAGGCGTCGGGGCGCTGCAGCCGGGTGGCGTGCGCGAAGGGCCAGACGATCGCGTCGGCGCGGCCGATCACGGCGCCGGCGGGGACCATGCCGCCGCCGGGCGAGCCGAGGTGGTCGCGGGAGTCGCTGGAGTCGCTGCGGTGGTCGCCGAGGAGGAAGAGCCTGCCGGCGGGCACGACGACGTCGAAGGGCACCGCGGACGGGCTGTTCCCGGGATACAGGAAGCGCGACTCGTCGACCGGCCGGCCGTTCACCTGGATCCTCCCGTCCTTGTCGCAGCAGACGACGTGGTCTCCCCCCACGCCGACAACGCGTTTGATGTAGTCCGCGTGCCCGAAGTACCCGGTGCCGTCGAACACGACGATGTCTCCCCGCTGCGGCGCGGCACCGAAACGGTATGCCAACTTATTTACGAGAACCCGGTCCCCGATCCTCAATCCCCGCTCCATCGATCCGCTGGGGATCTGGAACGGCCGCAGCACGAACGTGCTGAGGAACAGCAGGAACAGCAGGCAGGTCAGCAGGGCGAGGGTGATCCGGCCGCCCGGCAGCCAGGCACTGACGCGCGACACCAACGCGAAACGCGACCGTCCCTCCGGCCCTGCGGAGTCCGAGGGGGTGTCCCCGGAGTCGGAAGGGCGGGAGGAGCGGTCGCGCTCCGTGTGCTGTGCTTCGGTGTCCATCGGAGCCAGATGCTATCCGGCTCCGATGTGAACCCCGGAGAGCGCTCAGTTCTCGCGCTTCTCCTTGATCTTGGCGGCCTTGCCGCGCAGCTCGCGCAGGTAGTACAGCTTGGCGCGGCGGACGTCACCCTTGGTGACGAGCTCGATCTTCTCCACGATCGGGGTGTGCACCGGGAAGGTGCGCTCGACGCCGACGGAGAAGGAGACCTTGCGAACCGTGAAGGTCTCGCGCACGCCGGAGCCCTGGCGGCGGATCACGACGCCCTTGAACTGCTGCACACGGGAGCGGTTGCCCTCGATGACGCGGACGTGCACGTTGACCGTGTCGCCCGGGCGGAAGGCGGGGACGTCGCTGCGCAGCGACGCGGAGTCGACGGTGTCGAGCAGGTGAGACATTTCGTCTGCTTTCCTCGCTGATGCCACAGGTCATCAACGGAAACTAGGTGTTTCGGGATCAGGGTCGCGCGGGTCGGGGCGGGCGTCGTCTCCCCCTGTGGCAGGGGCGCACGCCGGACGGACGCACAACAGCTGGCTATTCTTCCATGCCCTCGGTCCTGCGCCAAAATCGGCCGTACGGCTCCCCCGCCGGGTCCGGCGCCCAGCCCAGGATGGACAGCATCTCGCGGTCCTTCTTGTCGAAGGCCTTGGGGTCGCACCGCTCGATGAGGTCGGGCCGGTTCGCGGTGGTGCGCTTGAGCGCCTCGTCCCGGCGCCAGCGGGCGATCCTGCCGTGGTGCCCGCTGAGCAGCACGTCGGGGATGTCCCGGCCGCGCCACTCGGGCGGCTTGGTGTAGACGGGCCCTTCGAGCAGGTTGGCCATGGCCCCGGGCGCGAACGAGTCGTCGCGGTGGGACTCGGCGTTGCCCAGGACGCCCGGCAGCAGCCGCGCCACGGCCTCCGTGACGACGAGCACGGCCGCCTCGCCCCCGGCCAGGACGTAGTCGCCGATGGAGACCTCGTAGACCGGCATGCGCGTGGCGTACTCGTCGACGACGCGCCGGTCGATGCCCTCGTAGCGGGCCGGCGTGAAGATCAGCCAGGGGCGCTCGGAGAGGTGGACGGCGAGTTCCTGGGTGAAGGGGCGGCCGCTCGGGGTGGGCACGATGAGGGCGGGCTCGCGCGAGCCGGTCTCGTAGCCGTCGGCCAGGACGGAGTCCAGGGCGTCTCCCCAGGGCTCGGTCTTCATGACCATGCCGGGGCCGCCGCCGTAGGGGGTGTCGTCGACGGTGTTGTGGCGGTCGTAGGTCCAGGACCGCAGGTCGTGGACGTGCACGTCGAGCTGTCCCCGCGCGCGGGCCTTGCCGACCAGGGAGACGTTCAGCGGTTCCAGGTACTCGGGGAAGATCGTGACGACGTCGAGGCGCATTACGACTCGTCCCGGCCGGAGGCGTCGTCCCGGCTGGAGGCGATCTCGGCGCGGTCGTCGATCAGGCCCGGGGGCGGGGTGATGACGGCCTTCTGCTCCTCCAGGTCGATCTCGGCGACGATCTCCTCCACGAAGGGGATCATCACCTCGCTGCCGTCGGGCCGCTCGACGATGAACAGGTCCTGGGTGGGCAGGTGCGAGATCTCCGTGATCCGCCCGACCTCGGTGCCGTCCGCGGTGACCACGTCGAGGTCGACGAGCTGGTGGTCGTAGTACTCGTCCTCGCCCTCGGGCAGTTCCTCCGGGTCGACCTCGGCGATCAGGAGGGTGTTGCGCAGGGCCTCGGCGCCGGTGCGGTCGCGGACGCCCTCGAAGCGCAGCAGGAGGCGGCCGCTGTGGACGCGGCCCGTCTCGATGGTGAGCGGTCCCGCGGAGGCGGGGTCGGTGGCGAGCACCGCGCCGGGGGCCAGCCTCAGCTCCGGCTCGTCAGTCCGTACCTCGACGGTGACCTCGCCCTTGATGCCATGGGCACGGCCGATCCGTGCGACTACCAGCTGCACGTGTCCAAGTCTCCTTGTCATACGACCGCGGGCCGGGGACGGCCCTGTGGCCCTCCCCGGCCCGAGCCGGTTGCGCGATAAGCGTCAGCGGACGTGGTCCACGTCGACGAGGTCGACGCGGACACCGCGACCGCCGATGGCGCCCACGACGGTGCGCAGGGCGCGTGCGGTGCGGCCGTTGCGGCCGATCACCTTGCCGAGGTCGTCCGGGTGGACCCGGACCTCGAGCACCCGCCCGCGGCGCAGGTCGCGCGAGGCGACCTGCACATCGTCAGGGTTGTCGACGATGCCCTTCACGAGGTGCTCGAGAGCCTCCTCGAGCATGCTCAGGCCTCGGTCGAAGCGGACTCAGCGGCAGCGTCGTCCTTCTTCTCAGCCTTCTTCTTCTGGGTGATCGCCTCACCCTTGCCCTCGTCGTCACCGGCGAGAGCCTCGAACGACGGGCGCGCGGCCTTCTCGGGCTGCGTCAGGAGCGGGGCCGGAGCCGGCTCGCCCTTGAACTTCTGCCAGTCGCCGGTCTTCTTGAGGATGGCGAGCACGGGCTCGGTCGGCTGCGCGCCGACACCCAGCCAGTACGCGACACGGTCCGCGTCGACCTCGATCACCGACGGGTTGTACGTCGGGTGGTACTTGCCGATCTCCTCGATCGCACGGCCGTCACGGCGGGTGCGGGAGTCGGCGACGACGATGCGGTAGTGAGGCGAACGGATCTTGCCCAGACGCTTCAGCTTGATCTTGACTGCCACGGGAGTGGGTTCTCCTGGATTTGACGTGGTTGGGCACGGCGAGAAAGCCGCGTGGGGTTGCGGTACCCGAGTGCCCGATGGACGCGTCAGCCGGAGGCGAGAGGGTTCCTGTGCGGCTGTCGAGTACAGCTAGCCATTGTGCCACACCCCGCGGGTCGCTCCGGCCGCGGGTGCGCCGCGCCCGGGCATGCCGGAGGGGCACCCGGCGTGGAGGTGAGGTGCGTACGCCGGGTGCCGGTCCGTTCCGGCGGTCCGTCCCGACCGGCAGCCACGAGATGCCGGTGGGGGGGACGTCAGCTCGCGACCGCTCCCACGACCTCGGGGATGCGGAACGGCTTGCCGCAGCCACCGCAGACGATGGGTGCCTGGGCGAGGACCGACGGGACGACGCGGACGTTGCGTCCGCAGTCGCAGACCGCCTTGACGCGCACGCCGCCACCCGAGGAGCCGTGGCGGGCGGCCGGGCCCCGGAAGGTGCGGGAGGTGTCGGAGGAGGTCGCGGCGGTGTGCGCCTTGAGGGCGCGCTGGAGGCGCTCCATCGTCGGGCGGTAGCGGCGCTTCGCCTCGGGCGTGAGCGTGACCAGCGAGAAGCCGCTGCTGGGGTGCGGTTCCTCGGGGTGGTCCAGGCCCAGCTCCTCGGCGATGGCCAGGAATCTGCGGTTGTGGTAGCGGCCGGCACGGGAGGTGTCGCGGACGCCGCGCGCGGCGGCGATGCCATGGACTGCCTCATGGAGCAGTCGCTCGAAGGAGAGCTCGTGACCGCACGCGGACGACGACTCCCCGATCAGGGACTCTGGCGCGGCAAGGTCGGGCAGCTCGGGGTGGTACCGCTGAATGTCGGCCCACGCCTGTGCCAGCTCTGCGGCGAGAACAGGTGGTGTCTGTGTCGTGCTCACGTAATGACAACGAGCCTGGGTGCCCCAGTGTTCCGATTCCGGGCCATCCCAAATAATTTGCACGTACCCGTCAGTTGCCTCTGATGCGTCCCGACGAGGGCGCGTGCGCTGATCTGTGGAGAAGCCTCGCAGCTCACCACAAGGTGGTGCGTAGTAGCGCGTACGCCCCGGCGCGTAGAAGATGTCCGCGCGCCGGGGAGCGAGGGGTCCGCGGGGACGCAAGAGGCGTTTCGGTCGCCTTGGGTCTCTCGCGCGCGATGCACGCCTGCTTCAGTAAGCGCGTGCGACGACCGCGACGTTACCGGGTGCGTCACCGTCGGCCGGCACCGACCCGTCCTCGGCGACCAGACACCGTACGGTCACCGCGTGCTCGGCGAGCGCCGCCTCGCCCTCCTCGCCGAGCACCGCCCACGGGATGCGCGCCCAGCCGCCGGCCGTGGCCGCCTCGACGGCCTCCCCGATCGTCGTCACCTCGGCCGTGCGGGACTCACGGCGCTCGCGGGACTGCGTGAGCAGCAGCTCCTGGTCCTCCTCCAGGACCTTGGGCAGCAGCTGCGCCAGCTCGTCCAGGGAGACCGGCGCCTTGCCTCCCGGGATGCGGCGGGCCAGCATCGCGGTGCCGTTCTCCAGGTCGCGCGGGCCGATCTCGACGCGGACGGGCACGCCCTTGAGCTCCCAGTCGACCGCGCGGCGGCCGAAGGGGATGTCGCTGCGGTCGTCGACGTGCACACGGATTCCGGCCGCCCGCAGCCGGTCGCCGACCTCGCGGACCTTGGCCAGAACCGCTTCGTCGCCCTTGATCGCGAGGATCACGGCCTGGATCTGCGCCAGCCGGGGCGGGACGCGCAGTCCGTCGTCGTCGCCGTGCATCATCACCAGCGCGCCGATCATGCGCGTGGTGGACCCCCAGGAGGTCTGCCAGACCAGTTCCTGCGTGCCGTCCTTCGACAGGTACCGCGTCTGGAACGCCTTGGCGAAGTTCTGGCCCAGTTCATGGCTCGTGGCCATCTGCAGGGCCTTGCCGTCGCCCATCATCCCTTCGAGCGTGAGGGTGTTGACGGCGCCCGCGAAACGCTCCCTGGCCGTCTTGCGGCCGGGGACGACGTCCATGGCGAGGACGTTCACCATGAAGTCCTCGTAGACCTGCCGGTGGATGTGCGCGGCGAAGTCGCGCGCCTCCCCGTAGGTGGCGTGCGCGGTGTGGCCCTCCTGCCAGAGGAACTCGGTCGTGCGCAGGAAGAGACGCGGCCGCAGCTCCCACCGCACGACGTTCGCCCACTGGTTGATGAGCAGCGGCAGATCGCGGTAGCTCTGCACCCACTTGGAGAAAGTGGCGTTGATGATCATTTCGGAGGTGGGGCGGACCACCGCGGGCTCTTCGAGTTCCTTGCCGCCGCCGTGGGTGACCACGGCCAGTTCCGGCGCGAAGCCCTCGACGTGGTCCGCTTCCTTCGTCAGATACGACTGCGGGATCAGCAGCGGGAAGTAGGCGTTCTGGGTGCCCGTGGCCTTGATGCGGGCGTCCATCTCCGCCTGCATCCGCTCCCACAGTCCGTATCCGTACGGCCGGATGACCATGGTGCCGCGCACCGGACCGTTGTCGGCGAGCTCCGCCTTGGTGATCAGGTCCTGGTACCAGCGCGGGAAATCGTCCCCGCGAGGCGTGAGTACGGGTGCCTTGGCCATGGCGCGATCGTACGGGCCCAGGTTGCCGGAATGTGAAATCTCGCCACCGGCACATGACATCTCACAAGCCCTGCCGCATTCCACTGGACGACGGGTCGAGGGGGGAGTTACCTGGCATACGGGGGTAGTGCGAGCGCACTGTCACGGGGGCCATGGAAAGCGGCAAGAGGCAACTCTCGGCGGATTGGGGCGCTTACTTATGACACCTACGCTCGTGCGGCAGCAGCACCTGCCTCACGCGGGGGCCGCACCCCGCGTGGACCTGCGTGCACGCGCGCGTGACTGGTCCGAGATCCAGGAGCGGATGCTCGTACCGCTCTACGAGGCCGTCTACGAGCGACTGGACGTGGGTCCCGCCACGCGGCTGCTCGGCCTCGGCTGCGGTTCCGGACTCGCCCTGCTGATGGCCGCCGCCCGGGGAGCGGCGGTCACCGGTGTCGACGCTTCCCCCGAAAGAGTGGCCCTCGCGCGGGAGCGGCTCCTGCCCGGGGCGTCCGGTACCGGTACGCGCACGGACACCCGGCTGGTGGACGGCTCGCCCGGGGACACCGCGGAGCCCGGCGCGCCCGGCTACACGCTGGTGACGGCCTTCGAGCCGATCGGGTGCCTCGCGGGCGACTCGGAGGGGCTGGGCGGGCTGCTCGCGGAGGCGACGCCGCTCGCCGAGCGCGGAGCCACCGTGGTGCTGGCCGGCTGGGGTCCGCCGGAGCGGTGCGCCACGACGTCCGTGCTGCGGGTCGCCACGAAGCTGGCGGAGCCGCTGCGCACCTCGGGCAGCTGGCGCCCGGCCCTGCGCGACGACCTGGAGGACGTCGCCCGGCGGGCGGGGCTCAGGCCGGACGGCTCGGGCCGGGTGGCCTGCCCCTTCGGCTACGCCGACGTGGACAGCGCGGTACGCGGCCTGAAATCGACGGGTCTGTTCGACGCGGCGATGCGGGCGACGGACCAGGTGCAGGTGGACAAGGAGCTGACCGAGGCCCTGCACCCGCACCAGCGCCGGGACGGCACGGTGTGGATGCCGAACGTGTTCCGGTACCTGATCGCCCGGACGCCGTGACGCGCGGCGCCTGACACGACCGAGAGGGCGCCCCTGCACGGCAGGAGCGCCCTCGGCGTGGTCGTACGGGACCGGATACAGGACCGGGTACAGGCCCGGTTCGTCAGCCCATGAACTTCTTGAACTCGTCGGGGAGTTCGAAGTCCTTGCCGCCCTGCTGGGGCAGCCCGAAGGCGTTGCCGCCCTCGGCGGCGGCCGCGCGGCGGGCGGCGGCCTCCTGCTCCTGCTGCTTGCGCTTCATCGGGTTGCCGGAGCGCTGCTTGCCCTTGGCCTGCTTCTGCTTCTTCTTCGCCCGGCCGGGACCGCCGCCCATGCCCGGCATCCCGGGCATCCCCGGCATACCGCCCTGGGCCATGCGGGACATCATCTTGCGGGCCTCGAAGAACCGCTCGACCAGGTTCTTCACGGCGCTGACCTCGACACCGGAACCGCGGGCGATACGGGCGCGGCGCGAGCCGTTGATGATCGTCGGGTCCTGGCGCTCGCCCGGGGTCATCGACTTGATGATGGCCGCCGTGCGGTCGACGTCCCGCTCGTCGAGGTTCTGGATCTGGTCCTTCATCTGGCCCATGCCCGGCAGCATGCCGAGCAGCTTGGAGATGGAGCCCATCTTGCGGACCTGCTCCATCTGGGCCAGGAAGTCGTCCAGGGTGAAGTCCTGGCCCTTCTTCGACGCCAGCTTGGAGGCCATCTTCTCGGCCTCTTCCTGGCTGAACGTCTTCTCCGCCTGCTCGATCAGGGTGAGCAGGTCACCCATGTCGAGGATGCGGGAGGCCATCCGGTCCGGGTGGAAGGCGTCGAAGTCGTCGAGCTTCTCGCCGTTCGAGGCGAACATGATCGGCTTGCCGGTGATCTGCCGGATCGACAGGGCCGCACCACCGCGGGCGTCGCCGTCGAGCTTGGAGAGCACCACGCCGTCGAAGCCGACGCCGTCGCGGAAGGCCTCGGCCGTGTTGACGGCGTCCTGACCGATCATCGCGTCGACGACGAACAGGATCTCGTCCGGGGAGACGGCGTCGCGGATGTCCGCGGCCTGCTGCATCATCTCCTGGTCGATGCCGAGACGGCCGGCGGTGTCCACGATCACGATGTCGTGGACCTTGGACTTGGCGAAGTCGATGGAGTCCTTGGCGACCTTGACCGGGTCGCCCACGCCGTTGCCCGGCTCCGGGGCGTAGACCGCGACACCGGCGCGCTCGGCGACCACGCTGAGCTGGTTCACGGCGTTGGGGCGCTGCAGGTCACAGGCGACGAGCAGCGGCGAGTGGCCCTGCTCCTTCAGCCAGCGGCCGAGCTTGCCCGCGAGGGTGGTCTTACCGGCACCCTGCAGACCCGCCAGCATGATCACGGTGGGCGGCTGCTTGGCGAAGCGCAGGCGCCGGGTCTCGCCGCCGAGGATGGTGACCAGTTCCTCGTTGACGATCTTGAGGACCTGCTGGGCCGGGTTCAGCGCGCGGGAGACCTCGGCGCCGAGGGCACGCTCCTTGACGTTCTTGATGAACGTCCGGACGACCGGCAGGGCGACGTCGGCTTCGAGCAGAGCGATCCGGATCTCGCGCGCCGTGGCGTCGATGTCCGCCTCGGAGAGCCGTCCCTTGCCGCGCAGGTTCTTGAAGGTCGCTGAGAGGCGATCGGAAAGAGTATCGAACACGGCGCTCGCGGTCCTCGGGGTCGGAGACAGACTGGGGAATCGCCCTCCAGGGTATCCCGGCGTGACAAGTCGCCGGGTCGGCATCACCCGCGCAGTGTCTCCTCCAGCTTCCGGGCCACCGACTCGGCCTCGTCACCGGGCAGCGGCGCGCCCTCCGGGCCCGTCACGTAGAAGGCGTCCACGGCATTGGCGCCGAGGGTCGACACATGGGCGCTGCGCACCTGCACGCTCGCGTCCTCCAGGGCGCGGCCGATGCGGAACAGCAGGCCCGGGGCGTCCTGGGAGCGGACCTCGATGACGGTGGCCAGCCGGGAGGCGGCCGGGTGGACCGACACCCTGGGCGGGGGCGCGATCACGCCCCGGCGGCGCGGATAGGCCGCGTCCCGCTCGGCGAGGCGGGCGGCGATGTCCAGGCTGCCGTCCAGGGCGCGGACCAGGTCCGCGCGCAGCCGGGCGGCCTGGGGCAGCGAGCCGTACTCGGCGGCGACCCGCCAGTCCAGCAGCAGGACGGATCCGTCGACCCCGGCGGGCAGGGTCAGCGACCTCAGCTCGGCGGTCCGTACGGTCAGCCGGTGCACGGCGAGGACGCCGGCCACCGCGGGCAGCACCCCGGGCTGGTCCGGGACGGCGATGAGCAGCTCCACGCCGAGCGGCTCGGGGTCGCCGGACGGCTCCTGCCCGGCGGGCGACTCGGTCTGGGCCCGCAGGGCGAGGACCGGGCTGCCGGTCGCGGCGGCCTCCAGGGCGAGCCGCTCCTGCTCGGCGGTGGGCGCCGCGGCCTCGGGGTCCGCCGGGGCGTCCCCGGCGAGCACCGCCGCGACACGTGCGACCAGGTCGGCGACGAGCGAGCCGCGCCAGGAGGACCAGGCGGCCGGGCCGGTGGCCAGGGCGTCGGCCTCGGTCAGCGCGTGCAGCAGCTCCAGGGTGCCCGGGGAGCCGACGGCGTCGGCGACGGCCCGCACGGTGGCCGGGTCCTCCAGGTCACGCCGGGTGGCGGTCTCGACGAGGAGCAGGTGGTGGCGTACGAGGGTGGCGACGACGGCCACGTCGTGCCGGTCGAAGCCGATGCGGGCGGCGACGTCCTTGGCGATGATCTCGCCGGCCACCGAGTGGTCGCCGGGCCAGCCCTTGCCGATGTCGTGCAGCAGCGCGGCGACCAGCAGCAGGTCGGGGCGGCTGACCCGGCGGGTGAACTCGGACGCGCGCACCGCGGTCTCGATGAGGTGACGGTCGACGGTCCACAGGTGCACGGCGTTGCGCTGCGGGCGGCAGCGGACCCGCTCCCAGTCGGGCAGCAGCCGGGTGATCAGCCCTTCGGCCTCCAGCGCCTCCCAGACCTCGACGGTCGGGCGGCCGGAGCCGAGCAGGGTGACGAGCTGCTCGCGTGCCTCGGCGGGCCAGGGCGTGGGCAGCGGGCGCACGGTGGCCGCGAGGCGCCGTACGGCGTGCAGGGACAGCGGGAGTCCGGCCTGGGCGGCGGCGGCAGCGGCGCGCAGCGGCAGGACCGGATCGCGTTCGGGGCGGGCCGCGCGGGCGAGCACCACCTCGCCGTCCTGCTCCACGACGCCCTCGGCCAGCGGGGAGCGCTCGGCGGTCGGCTTGCCGCCGCCGAGCATGGCGCGCAGCCGGGGCCGCACGGCACGCGAGCGCAGCACCCGCCCCACCTCGCGCCAGGTGACGTCGCTGGCGTACGACACGAGCCGCGCCGCCTCGTACACCTGGCGCAGCAGCGTGTCCGCGTCGAGCAGGCCGAGCTCGGCGGCCACCTGGTCCTGCTCCTGGAGGGCGAGCCGGTCGGTGGCCCGCCCGGTGGCCAGGTGCAGGGCGTCCCGGACGTCGAGGAGCCGGCGCCGGGCGTCGGCCAGGCCCTCGCGCGGGGCGTCGGCGAGCCAGGAGGCGGCGACGGCCCGCAGCGCGGTGGCGTCGCGCAGTCCGCCGCGGGCCTCCTTCAGGTCGGGCTCCAGCAGGTACTGCAGCTCGCCCTGGCGCTCGGCGCGTTCGGCGCACAGTTCCTGCAGTTCGGGCAGGCGCTTGGGTGCCTGGTTGCGCCAGTCGGCCAGGACGGTGGTGCGCAGGGACGCGGTGAGACCGAGGTCGCCGGCGAGGTGCCGGGCGTCCAGCAGCCCGAGCTGCACCTTGAGGTCCTCGCCGGCGGTCCTGCGGGCCTCGGCGGGGGTGCGCACGGAGTGGTCGAGGTCGAGGCCCAGGTCCCACACCGGGTACCAGAGCCGGTCGGCGAGGGCGGCGACGGCCTTGGGGTCGCTGCCGTCGTGCAGCAGGAGCAGGTCGAGGTCGCTGCGCGGGGAGAGCTCGCCGCGCCCGTAGCCTCCGACGGCGATCAGGGAGACGCCGCGCAGGTTCTCGGCGCCCGCGGTGAACAGGCCCGCGAGCCACTCGTCGGTCAGTTCGGCCAGGGCCGCACGGCGCGGCGGCCCGGACCGCGCCTCCTCGGTGAGGAGGCGCAGCCGGGCCGCCGCGTAGCCGCCGGGTCCCGAGTCCTCTGCTTCTTTCCGCACGTCCGTACCCGTCACCCGGCGACTCCTGTTCTGTTTTTCCTGCCTCAGAGCGCGTCGGGGCCGCGCTCGCCGGTCCGGACCCGTACGGCCGTCTCGACCGGGATGGACCAGACCTTGCCGTCACCGATCTTGCCGGTGCGGGCCGCCTTGACCACGACGTCGATCAGCTGCTCGGCGTCGTCGTCCTCGACCAGGACCTCGATGCGGATCTTGGGGACGAGGTCGACGGTGTACTCGGCACCCCGGTAGACCTCGGTGTGTCCCCGCTGCCGACCGTAGCCGCTGGCCTCGGTGACCGTCAGTCCGTGTACTCCGAAGGCCTGCAGGGCCTCCTTGATCTCGTCGAGCCGGTGCGGCTTCACGACGGCGGTGATGAGCTTCATGCGTCCACCTTCTTGCTCTCGGCTCCGGTCACGGCGGCCGCGACGGCAGCGGTCTTGGCGGCACCGCCACCGGCGCCGCTGAAGTCGTATGCGGTCTCGGCGTGCTCGGCCTGGTCGATGCCGGCGACCTCGTCGTCCTCGGGGACCCGCATCCCGATGGTCTTGTCGAGGATGAAGGCGAGGATCGCGGAGACGATCAGGGAGTAGGCGAGCACCGCGAAGACACCGGCGCACTGCTTCCAGAACTGGGTCAGGCCGCCGCCGTAGAAGAGGCCCTCGACCTCGGACTGGCCCTTGCCGCTGGCGAAGAAGCCGATGAGCAGGGAGCCGACGACACCGCCGACCAGGTGGACGCCGACGACGTCGAGCGAGTCGTCGTAGCCGAACCGGTACTTCAGGCCGACGGCCATGGCGCACAGCACACCGGCGATGGCGCCGACGGCGATCGCGCCGAGCGGGGTGACCGCACCACCGGCGGGGGTGATGGCGACCAGACCGGCGACCGCGCCGGAGGCGGCACCCAGCGTGGTGAACGCGCCGTGGCGGATCTTCTCGTAGGCGAGCCAGGCCAGCATGGCGGCGGCGGTGGCGATCTGCGTGTTGACGAACATCAGCGCGCCCACGCCGTCGTCGTTGCCGAGCCAGGAGCCGGCGTTGAAGCCGAACCAGCCGAACCACAGCAGACCGGCGCCGAGCATCACCAGCGGGAGGCTGTGCGGGCGCATCGGGTCCTTCTTGAAGCCGACGCGCTTGCCGATGACCAGGATCACGCCGAGCGCGGCGGCACCGGCGTTGATGTGGACCGCCGTACCACCGGCGAAGTCGATCACGCCGAGCTCGAAGGCCCAGCCGCCGGCGCCCCAGACCCAGTGCGCGACCGGGAAGTAGACGACCGTGGCCCACAGGGCGATGAACAGCGCCCAGGCGCTGAACTTCACGCGGTCGGCCAGGGCGCCGCTGATCAGGGCGGGCGTGATGATCGCGAACATCAGCTGGAAGACCAGGAAGACGAACACCGGGATGGTGTAGCCGTCCCACAGCTCGGTCAGGCCGATGTTGCCGAGGCCGACCCAGTCGGAGTTCCAGCCGATGAGGCTGCCGGAGTCGGTGCCGAACGCCATGGAGAAGCCGTACAGCACCCACAGGATGGTGACGATCCCGAGGCTGATGAAGCTCATCATCAGCATGTTCAGGGTGCTCTTGACGCGGACCATGCCTCCGTAGAAGAAGGCCAGACCCGGGGTCATGAGCATCACCAGGGCGGAACAGATGAGCATGAACCCTGTGTTGGCGGCAGAGAGCTTGGGCGCCTCTGCGGCAAGGGTGATGGCTGGTGCCATCGGCGTCTCCTCGTCGTTGGTACGGCCCCGTGCGGGCGAAGCATGGAGCGGAGTGAGGGGTGGGCCGGTTATGCGCCACGAGATTGGCGCAGCGCGGTTTCGGTGGAGGCCCCTCGTTGTTTCGCGACCGTGACGAAGGCGCGTGCCGTGTTACGCGTCGATGAACTGCCGGAGGGCGGCCGCGCCGATCGTTATCGTGGCGCAACCTTCGGCGTCTTCCCTGTTTCCGGGGCACACGGGCCGGCCGCGGCCGGCCTTCCGATGACCTGGCTGGGGGAGCCGAGTCGGGCAGTTCGGGAGGGCCGGCCGCGGCCGGGGTTCAGGGGGCCGTGCGGCCGGTCAGACCGCCTCGGCGGTTTCGGGCAGCTCGGCGGCGAGCCGCTCGGTCAGGTCGACGACCTCGCCGAGGTCGCCGAAGTCGCGTGCGGCGGTGTCCACGGTCTTGCGGATGCGGGTGTTGACGCGCTCGGAGCGGACCTTCTTGGCGACCCGCATGGCCTCCGTGGCGAAGACCGTGCTCTGCTCGGGCTCGCGCCGCAGCAGGTGCACGGTGGCCATGCCGATCAGGTTCAGCGCATACGACCGCTGGTGCTCGCCGTCCTCGGCGAACAGCTCCACCGCCCGCTTCATCAGGGGCTCGGCCAGCGAGGCGTAGGCCGGGCTGCGGCCTGCGACATAGGCCAGGTCGCGGAAGGAGTGGGAGTTCTCGCCGTGGAGCTCGGCCTCGGAGAAGAAGCGGATCCAGTCGGGGTCGGGCTCGTCCCACTCGTCGGCCTCGGCGAAGGTGTCCTCGGCCATCCGGACCGCCCGCTTGCACTTGCCGGGCTGGCCCATGTTGGCGTAGGCGCGGGCCTCCATCGCATACAGCATCGACTGGGTGCGCGGGCTCGCGCAGTCCCGGCTGCCGTACTGCGCGAGGTGGATCAGTTCCAGCGCGTCGTCGGGCCGGCCGAGGTGGATCATCTGGCGGCTCATGCTGGACAGCACGTACGAGCCGAGGGGCCGGTCGCCGGCCTCCTTGGCCGCGTGCAGGGCGAGGACGAAGTACTTCTGCGCGGTCGGCTGCAGTCCGATGTCGTACGACATCCAGCCGGCCAGCTCGGCGAGCTCGGCGGCGACCTTGAACAGGCGCCGGGTGGTGGCCTCCGGCTGGGGTTCCTGGAGCAGGTCGGTCACTTCGTGCAGCTGGCCGACGACGGCCTTGCGGCGCAGTCCGCCGCCGCACTGGGCGTCCCACTGCCGGAACATCACCGTCGTGGATTCCAGGAGGTCCAGCTCCGGCTTGGAGAGCCGGCCGCGGGCGCGCCCGGAGGCAGCCGGCTCCGGCTCGGACCGCGGGCCGGGAGGCGAGGGGACGAGCCAGCGCTGCATGGGCTCGATGAGGGCCGGGCCCGCAGACAGGACCAGCGAGCTCCCGAGGAAGCCGCGCCGCGCCAGCATCAGGTCGCTGCGCGAGAACTCGCTGAGCAGGGCCACGGTCTGCGGGCCCGTCCAGGGCAGGTCGACGCCGGTCGCGGACGGTGACTGGCGCGCGGTGCGCAGCCCCAGGTCCTCGACGGAGACGACGACGCCGAAACGCTCCGAGAACAGCTCGGACAGGATCCTGGGGATCGGCTCGCGGGGGTTCTCGCCGTCGAGCCAGCGGCGGACCCGCGAGGTGTCCGTGGAGATGTGGTTGGCGCCCAGCTGGCGGGCCCTGCGGTTGACCTGCCGGGCGAGCTCGCCCTTGGACCAGCCGCTGCGCACGAACCAGGAGGTGAGCAGCTCGTTCGGGCGCTTGTCAGTGTGCGTCGCGTGTGCAGCGTTCGTTCCGCTTCCGCCGTTGCCGCTCACTGGAACGCCCCCATCCCTGAGACCACTTGTCGCCGAGTGCGCCAAGCCCTATCAGCATGCCGGTTCGTACGGCCGTCCGTCCGGCCCTTGTCACCCTTCGAACGGAAAGACGACTTGCCTCCGGCATACCCACGAGCGCATGTGCCCCCAGGCCTCGTGCACACAAAGTAATCCTACGATCACCCGTCCGGCCACGGCTCACACGGAAACGCCACCATTCGCCACCCCATCGAATGAACTCATGTGCGTCAACGCGCGATTCACTTGACACGGCACCACCAGGAGCGGGTGCAGCGATGCACTCAGGGGCGCGCGTCGCCCGGCACACCACCCTGGGCACTTCCTGGCGCGGAGTGAGCAGGCCGCCACCCGGGAAGCCGGAAACAGAGAGTCACGCGTCGCGTCCGCTGCGTAACCGCCGGTGCGCCGGACCCGTTGGAGGGGGTATGGGCTTCACGATCGGCATCAGCCGGGGCATGCGCGACATCCGGTCCGGCACGCGCCGCCGCAGCCGCACGTCGGACGGCACGGCCGTGGCCGAGTTCACCGGCCTGTGGGGCTGGGACGTGGTCCCGGGGGCCCGGGCCTCGGCGGGCGCCTGCTCCTGCGGCCGCCGCGACTGCCCGTCTCCGGGCGCGCACCCGCTGGACTTCGCCCCCGTGATCCCCGCCGGGGCGACCCTCGACGACGTCACGGAGACCTGGGGCGAGTTCCCCGGCGCCGCGGTGATGCTGCCGGTCGGCCGGGCCTTCGACGTCATCGAGGTGGCCGAGCCGGCCGGCTGCCGCGCCCTGGCCCGGCTGGAGCGCATGGGCCTGCCCGTCGGCCCGGTCGCGGCCACGCCCGACGGCCGCGCCCAGTTCCTGGTCGCCCCGGGCGCCGCCGCCGACCTGCCCGGGCTGCTCTACCGCATGGGCTGGGACGACCCGGACGCCCTGGACCTGCGCGGCCTCGGCCCCGGCACGCACATCACGGCGCCGCCTTCGGACCGCGGCGGCCTCGGCCCGGTGCGCTGGCTGCGCTCCCCCGCCCTGGACTCGGCCTCCCGGCCGCCGGAGGCCCGCCTGGTGCTGGGCACGCTGGCGTACGTGGCACACCGTTCACGCGCCTAGCGGCGGCCCGGGCACAGAGCGAAGCGCCCGTCCCCGACTGCACCTCGGGGGCGGGCGCTTCTCGCGCAGGTACGGTTCTTCGCAGGTCGTGCCGCGGCTGGTGCCGAGCTCACTCCCCGATAAGGGCGTCAACGAACGCCTCCGGCTCGAACGGCGCGAGGTCGTCCGCGCCCTCGCCGAGCCCGACCAGCTTGACCGGGACGCCCAGCTCGCGCTGGACCGCGACCACGATGCCGCCCTTGGCCGTGCCGTCCAGCTTGGTCAGGACGATGCCGGTGATGTCGACGACCTCGGCGAAGACCCGGGCCTGGACGAGGCCGTTCTGGCCGGTGGTGGCGTCCAGGACGAGCAGCACCTCGTCGACCGGGGCGTGCTTCTCGACGACCCGCTTGACCTTGCCGAGCTCGTCCATCAGGCCGGTCTTGGTGTGCAGCCGGCCGGCGGTGTCGATGAGCACGACGTTCGCGCCCATCTCCTTGCCCTCCTTGACCGCGTCGAAGGCCACGGAGGCGGGGTCGCCGCCCTCCGGTCCGCGTACGGTGTAGGCGCCGACGCGCTCGCCCCAGGTCTGGAGCTGGTCGGCGGCGGCGGCCCGGAAGGTGTCGGCGGCGCCGAGCACCACGCTCTGGCCGTCGGCGACCAGGACGCGGGCGAGCTTGCCGGTGGTGGTGGTCTTGCCGGTGCCGTTGACGCCGACGACCATCACGATGCCCGGCTTGCGGTCCTCCGGCTCGGTCTTGACCGCGCGGTCCATGTCGCGGCCGACCAGGGTGACGAGCTCCTCGCGGAGCAGGGTGCGCAGTTCCTCGGGGGTGCGGGTGCCGAGCACCTTCACGCGCTCGCGCAGCCGCTCGACCAGTTCCTGGGTGGGCTGCACGCCGACGTCGGCGGTGAGCAGCGTGTCCTCGATCTCCTCCCAGGTGTCCTCGTCGAGGTGCTCGCGGGACAGCAGGGTCAGCAGGCCCTTGCCGAGGGCGTTCTGCGAGCGGGAGAGCCGGGCCCGCAGCCGGACCAGGCGGCCCGCCGTGGGCTCCGGGATCTCGATCTCGGGAGCCTCGGCGGGCGGCTCCTCGACGACGACCGGAGCCGAGCCGTCCGGGAGATCAACCTCCTCTATCGTGCGCCGCGGTTCCTCCCGCGGCGTCTCGGCCTCGTCGCCGACGTGCGGCTCGGCCGGTGGGGCGGTGATGTCGGGCGCCGCGGGCGGGGGCGGCGGCAGCTGCTTCTTGCGCCGGCTGCCGACGATGAGCCCGCCGAGCGCGCCGAGCACGACCACGGCGATGACTACAGCAAGGATGACGATGTCCATAACGCGTCCAGTATCAGCCATGGGCCCCGGGTCACCCTGCGCGCACCGCCCCGAAAGGCCGGGGCCGCCGGATCTCCACGCCTCTGGATGTCTGACGCATCGTCAGCTAACGTCCCCCGGACACCGCCCGGTGAAGGGAGACGCCGCCATGCCCGTCACGGTCGTACGCTTCAACCTCGTCGCCCCCGGGGCCTCCCCCGCCGAGCTCGGCGCCCGCTACCGGGCGGCCCTGGAGATGGCCGCGTACGCCGACGACCGGGGCGTCACCACGGTGCAGACGGAGGAGCACCACGGGGCGGAGAACAACTGGCTGCCGTCGCCGTTCGTCTTCGCGGGAGCCGTCTTCGGCGCGACCCGGCGTGTCGCGGTCACCGTCTCGGCGGTCATCGGCCCGCTGCACGACCCGCTGCGGCTCGCCGAGGAGATCGCCGTGCTGGACCTGCTGAGCGGCGGCCGGCTGGTGACGGTCGCCGGGATCGGGTACCGGCCGGAGGAGTACGAGCAGTTCGGGGTGGACTTCGCCCGGCGCGGGAAGCTCCAGGACGAGCTGTTGCAGACGCTGCTGCGGGCGTGGACGGGCGAGCCCTTCCCCTACCGGGGCCGCACGGTCCGCGTCACCCCGCGCCCCGGCACCGAACCCCACCCGCTGCTGCTGGTCGGGGGCTCCTCCAGGGCGGCCGCCCGTCGCGCCGCCCGGCTGGGTCTGCCCTTCTTCCCGAGCGCGCACCTGCCGGAGCTGGAGGCCTACTACAAGGAGCGGCTGGCCGAGTACGGCACCGAGGGCTGGGTCATGATGCCGGCGGCCGAGACCGCGCTGCTGCACGTGGCCGAGGATCCGGACCGGGCCTGGGCGCGGTACGGCAGGCACTTCCTGCACGAGGCGCGGACGTACGCCTCCTGGCAGTCGGGCACGGTGCGCTCGGCGGTGAAGTCGACGGCGACGAGCGTGGCGGAGCTGCGCGCGGAGGGCGTGTACCGGATCCTCACGCCGGAGCAGTGCGCGGGGCTGGGCCTCGACTCGTACGTCCTGCATCCGCTGGCGGGCGGGATGCCGGTGGAGGAGGGGTGGCGCAGCCTGCAGCTGTTCTGCGAGCGGGTACTGCCGGCCCTGGAGGACTGAGACGGGGTGCGGACCCGGGCCGGGGGCTTGGACCGCGGGTGCTGCTGGGCCCGGAGGGCTGGGACCGGGTGCGCTGCCGGGCCTGGGCGCTGAGACCGGGACTGCCCGGGCCTGGGGAGGCCAAGACCGGATGCTTCCCCGGGCCTGAAGGGCCGAATTCGCGCACGCTGCCGGGCGCGGAGGGCTGAGACCGGGCGCGCTGCCGGGTCCGGAGGGCTGGAACCGGGCTCATAAGGGGTGGCCCGCCGCGCCTGCCCGGTGATCCACTGGGGGCATGAGCTTGTCGGTCGACGTGTTTGTGCGCGAGCCGGACGGACGGCTGCGGATCCTCGACGTCCCCGAGGGGCGCGACGACTCGGTCGGGTTCGAGTCCTGGCGGACCGCGGTGTGGGGGTCGGAGGCGGTGCGTGCGGCGGGCGCCCGCTTCCTGCCGGTGCTGGCCGGTGACGACCTGGAGATAGAGGTCGAGGACGTCGCGGAGTTCCTGCGCGAGGTGGCCCTGCTGCGCGACCGGCTCGACGCTATCGCCGAGAGCACACGGGGGCCGCGGGAGTTCGGGGAACACCGGCGGGGGCTGGTGAGACGGCTGCGGAACCTGGAGGTGGCCGCCCTGCACGCCCGGGTGATCGAGGGTGGCGTCATCGTCTGGTGAGACGTGTCGCCCCGGTGGGACGACGGACCGCCGCCCCGGCTCGGGCAGTGGCCGAACCGGGGCGGCGGCGGGTCACGGGGAGAGGGGCAGCGGGGACTTGGCCCTCCTCCCCGAGTGCGTGGGACGGGCTCAGCCCATCTCCTCCAGGGACTTGCCCTTCGTCTCGGTGACGAACTTCAGGACGAACGGGATCGAGAGCGCGGCGAACGCCGTGTAGATCACGTACGTCACGGACAGGTTCCAGTCGGCCAGCGACGGGAAGCTCGCGGTGATGGCCCAGTTGGCGATCCACTGCGCGGCGGCGGCCACACCCAGGGCGGCGGCGCGGATCCGGTTGGGGAACATCTCGCCGAGCATGACCCAGACGACCACACCCCAGGACAGGGCGAAGAAGAGGACGAAGACGTGCGCGGCGATCAGGGCGATCCAGCCCTGCGCGGCGGGCAGCTTGCCGTCGACCAGGTGGTACGAGAACGCCCAGGCCTCCAGCGCCAGACCGACGACCATGCCGATCGAGCCGATGATCGCGAGCGGCTTGCGGCCGACGCGGTCGACGAAGATCATCGCGATGACGGTGCCGACGATGTTGATGATCGACGTGGTGAAGGAGTAGAAGAACGAGTCCGTCGGGTCGACGCCGACCGACTGCCACAGCGTCGAGGAGTAGTAGAACGCGACGTTGATGCCGACGAACTGCTGGAAGACCGACAGGCCGATGCCGACCCAGACGATCGGCTTGAAGAAGAAGCTGCCGCCGAGCAGGTCCTTGAAGCTCGACCTGTGCTCGCTCTTCATGGCGCCCTCGATCTCGGCGACACGGGCGTCCAGGTCGACGTCCTTGCCCTCGACCTCGCCGAGGATCTGCCGGGCGCGCTCGTGCTTGCCGACGGAGATCAGGAAGCGCGGGGACTCGGGGATCGCGAAGGAGAGCAGGCCGTACAGCACGGCCGGGACGACCATGACGCCCAGCATGACCTGCCAGGCCTCCAGGCCCATCAGCTTGCCGCGCTGGTCACCGTCGGCGGCGTTGAGCAGGCCCCAGTTGACCAGCTGCGACACGGCGATGCCGATGACGATCGCGGCCTGCTGGAAGGAGCCGAGCCGGCCGCGGTAGGCGGGCGGGGCGACCTCGGCGATGTAGGCCGGGCCGATCACGGAGGCCATGCCGATGGCGAAGCCGCCGACGACCCGCCAGAAGGCGAGGTCCCACAGCGCGAAGGGGACCGCGGAGCCGACGGCGCTGATGGTGAACAGCACCGCGGCGATCTGCATGCACCGGATGCGGCCGATGCGGTCGGCTATCCGGCCGGCGGTCGCGGCGCCGATGGCGCAGCCGATCAGGGCGATGGCGATGACCTGGGCGAGGGCCGCGGAGCCGACGTCGTAGCGGTCACGGATGGCCTCGACGGCGCCGTTGATCACGGAGCTGTCGTAGCCGAAGAGGAAACCGCCCATCGCGGCCGCCGCCGCGATGAAGATGACGTGCCCGAGATGATCGGGGTGAGCCGTCCCGGCTCCTGACTTGGGTGCCTGCGCTGTGCTGGTCACGTGTACTCCTCGGGCCACCGGCAACGCTGCCGGAGGGGGTTCAGCCCTTCGAGGTCCACCTGAAGGTACCTGAAGGTAAAAGGAACGTTGCCGAGACTATGCCTTCAAGTTTCGAAGTCAATAGGTCAGCTGCTGTGAATCTGAGGCAGGAGTGTGTCAGGGATGTGTTCAAGTGTTGAAGTCATGAAGGGTTGCAGGTGAGAACGGTGTAGCGCACACTCATCTAGCGGAGGCGCTGGGAGATGACCTTCGACACACCGTCGCCCTGCATGGAGACGCCGTACAGCGCGTCGGCGACCTCCATCGTCCGCTTCTGGTGGGTGATCACGATCAGCTGCGAGGCCTCCTGCAGCTCCTGCATGATCCGGATGAGCCGCTGGAGGTTGGTGTCGTCGAGGGCGGCCTCGACCTCGTCCATGACGTAGAACGGGCTGGGGCGTGCCTTGAAGATCGACACGAGCAGCGCCACGGCCGTCAGCGACCGCTCCCCGCCGGAGAGCAGCGACAGCCGCTTGACCTTCTTGCCCGGCGGGCGGGCCTCGACGTCCACGCCCGTGGTGAGCATGTTGTCGGGGTCGGTCAGCACCAGTCGCCCTTCACCACCGGGGAAGAGCCGGCTGAAGACACCCTCGAACTCCCGGGCGGTGTCCCGGTAGGCCTCGGTGAAGACCTGCTCGACGCGCTCGTCGACCTCCTTGACGACCTGGAGCAGGTCGGCACGGGTCTTCTTCAGGTCCTCCAGCTGCTCGCTGAGGAACTGGTGGCGTTCCTCCAGCGCCGCGAACTCCTCCAGCGCGAGCGGGTTCACCTTGCCGAGCTGCTGGTAGGCACGCTCGGCCGCCTTGAGGCGCTTCTCCTGCTCGGCACGGTGATACGGCTTCGGCCGGTTGCGGGGGTGCTCGGGGTCCTCCGGCAGCTCCTCGCCCTCGGCGGGGGGCGAGGGCGGCACGAGCTGGTGCGGACCGTACTCCGCGACGAGCCCGGCCGGTTCGACACCCAGCTCCTCCAGTGCCTTGGTCTCCAGCTGCTCGATCCGCAGCCGCTTCTCGGCACCGAGTACCTCGCCGCGGTGGACCGAATCCGTCAGCTTGTCGAGTTCCGCCTTGAGGTCGCGTCCCTCGGTGCGGGCGCGGGCGAGTTCCTGCTCGCGGAGGGCCTTGGCGGCCTCGGCGGCGGTGCGCTCGGCGTCGGCCCGGGCGACGGACACCTCGACGTGGGCGAGCAGCTGCCGGGCGCCGGAGGCGACGGCCTCCGCGACGGCCGCCTCGTGCCGCAGCCGGGCCCGCCGCTGCTCGGCACGCGCGCGTGCCTCGCGTTCCGCGCGGGCGGCCCGGTCGAGGGAGTCGGCCCGCCCGGCGAGGCCCTTGACCCGTTCCTCGTGCGTACGGACCTGGAGCCGGGCCTCCATCTCGGTCTGGCGGGCGTTGGCACCGTCGGCGGCGAGCCGGTCGCGCACGGAGGTGTCGGGCTCCTCCTCGATCGGCATCTCCTCGGCGACGGCCAGCCGCTCGGCGAGCTCCTCGACCTCCTGCAGCGCCTTGTCCAGGGCCTCCTGGGCCCGGGCAGCGGCGGCGGTGGCGCGTTCCGCCTCCCCGGTGGCCCCACGCGCCTGGCCCGCGAGCCGCCCGAGCTGCTGGGCCACGGCCGACTTCTCCCGCTCGGCGGCCCGGCGCCGCTCCCCCAGCTCCTCGACCAGGGCGGCGCACTCCGTGCGGTGCTCTGCGGCCGCGTGCTGGGCCTCGGTGAGCTCCTCGCAGCGGACGGCCAGCTCCTCCAGTTCGGCGGCGGCCTCGTCGACGGAGGCCTGCACCTCGAGGAGGCTGGGGGCGCCGGCGGAGCCGCCGTGCGCGAAGTGGGTGCCGAGGAGGTCGCCTTCGGCGGTGACGGCGGTGAGCTCCGGGTGGGTGTAGACGAGGCTTTCCGCGTCTTCGAGGGTGTCGACCACGACGATGCCGTGCAGGAGCCGTCTGACGGCGGGCATGAGGTCCGTGGGGCCGCGGACCAGGTCTGCGGCGTAGGTGTGGCGGGCGTCCGCGGGGCCGTTGTCGCTGGTCGCGCGGTTCCCCGCGCCCCCGGGGGCGTCGTCTCCTGCCAGGAGCAGGGTGGCCCTGCCGCCGTCCTGCTTGCGGAGGAGCCGGATCGCGTCGGCCGCGGATGCCGGGGACGTGACCGCGACGGCATCCGCCGCCGCCCCGAACGCGGCGGCCAGGGCGGCCTCGTGGCCCTGGGCCACCGTGAGGAGTTCCGCCGCCGGGCCGAGCAGGCCGGTGAGGCGGTCCTTCGCGGCCAGCAGTATGCCGCTGCCGTCCTTGCGGCGCAGGCCGAGCGCCAGGGCCTCGTGGCGGGCCTGGGTGGCGGCGCGCCGGCGTTCCGCCGCCGTGCTGGCCTCGCGGGCCGCGGTGAGGGCGGCCTCGGCCTGCGCCAGTCGCCGCTTGGCCTCCTCGTGCCGCTCGGCGAGTTCCGCGTCGCCCGCGTCGAGGCCGTCGACCTCGGCCTTGAGGGCCTCGTACTCCTCCTGCGCGGCGACGGCACGCTCGTGCGCCTCGTCGCGGGCGGCGGCCAGGCGCTCGATCTCGGCCTGGGCGGAGGCCGCGCGGGAGCGGGCCGCGTTGACCTGGCCGCTGAGCCGGGCCAGGCCCTCGCGCCGGTCGGCGATGGCCCGGGCGGCGTCCTTCAGGCGCCGCTCCTCCTGGGCCAGCTCGCGCTCCAGCTCGGCCCGGTGGGCGACGGTGTCCTCCAGGGCACGCTCGGCGGCTTCCAGGGCCGCCTCCAGCTCGGCCTCCTGCTCGCGGATGCGGGCGGCCTCGCGCTCCATGTCCTCGGGGTCGCGCCCGCGCCGTTCCTCGGGGGGCGCGGAAGTGGCGCTCTTGACGCGGGCGTCGGCCAGGGAGATCGTGCCGCGCACCCGCTCGGCGAGCTGGGAGAGCTCGTACCAGGTCTGCTGGGCGCGCTGCAGGCGCGGCGTCAGCTGCCGCACCTCGTCCTCCAGGAGGGCCTCGCGCTGGAGCGCCCTGCGCAGCTCCTGCTCGGCGGCCTCCTTGCGCTCCTTCAGCGCGGCCTCGTCGGCGACCTCGGCCTGGAGGGCTGCGCGGAGCCGGACGAGGTCGTCGGCCAGCAGGCGCAGCCGGGCGTCGCGCAGGTCGGCCTGGATGACGGCGGCCCGGCGCGCGACGGCGGCCTGGCGGCCGAGCGGCTTGAGCTGCCGCCGGAGCTCGTCTGTGAGGTCCTGCACGCGCGCGAGGTTGGCCTGCATCGCGTCCAGCTTGCGCAGCGCCTTCTCCTTGCGCTTGCGGTGCTTGAGGACGCCGGCGGCCTCCTCGATGAAGGCGCGGCGGCCCATGGGGTCGGCGTGCAGCACGGAGTCGAGCTGGCCCTGCCCGACGATGACGTGCATCTCGCGGCCGATGCCGGAGTCGGAGAGCAGTTCCTGGATGTCGAGGAGGCGGCAGGTGTCGCCGTTGATCTGGTACTCGCTGCCGCCGTTGCGGAACATGATCCGCGTGATGGTGACCTCGGCGTACTCGATGGGCAGCGCCCCGTCGGAGTTGTCGATGGTCAGGGACACCTCGGCGCGGCCCAGGGGCGGGCGGCCGGTGGTGCCGGCGAAGATGACGTCCTCCATCTTGCCGCCGCGCAGCGACTTGGCGCCCTGCTCGCCCATGACCCAGCTGAGCGCGTCGACGACGTTGGACTTGCCCGAGCCGTTCGGTCCGACGACGCACGTGATCCCCGGCTCGAACCGGAGGGTGGTCGCCGAGGCGAACGACTTGAACCCGCGGAGGGTCAGGGCCTTGAGGTGCACGCCGCCGGACTCTACCGCCCGGGTTCGTCTCACTCCATGAACCCACGGTTTCGCCGCTGAACGCGCAGGGCACACCAGACGTTAAAGACGGTGAAAGGATGCGCGGGGGAAAGAAAGAAGGGACGCCGGTGGCGTCCCTTGCACTTCTGACAACTCAGCGGTTGTTACGGGCTTCCCAACCACTGCTGTGCCGATGTGGAGCGGTGCAGTGATCAGGTGAGCGCAGGCTCCGCCTGGTGTGCGTCAACGCTCTCCATGATCCTGTCGTGAGAAGCGGCAGCCGTCAGCGCCTCGTTCTCCGCCTGGATCCGTACGAGCTCGGATTCCAGGTCCTGGACGCGCTGCTGGAGCCGTCGCATCTCGGCGAGGAGTCGAGGGTCGGAGCCGCCGACGTAACCGAGAAGCGCCTTTGCCATGATGGATGGTCCTCCACAATGAGTGACCGACCGATGCGGTTGGGTCGTGAGGGATTCGCACCCGCGGCTTGGCAGGGCCTTCAGTTGTGCTGCCGTTCAGCCATGCCAAACAGCTAAGGTGCGCGGGGTGCTTTCAGCGTCTCACCAAAAAGTTTGACGGTCAACACGATCACGCCCCGTATTGGCGGGCGACCCTGGCGCACACGGCCTGGAACGGCGGCGCGGCGACTTCAGCGGGCCCTCGGGGCGTGGCGATCATCCTTGCGGCTGGCGCCCGCCAAGGCAAGCGGTTCTCGGCAATCACCAGCAGGTTTCCGTCCGGGGCGACTCCGCGCACCCCCGCGGCGGGCGGTCGGGCAGCCGCCGCCCGGTGAGGGTTCAACGGATGGCGAAGCCCTCGTAGCCGCCGCGGGGTGTGTCCCAGATCTCGGTGACGCCGTCCACGCGGCCGGGCGTGTCGTCACTGTGGAGCCACTCCAGCAGCCCTTGACAGCCCTCGCGGGCGCCCTCCGCGACGACTTGGACCCGGCCGTCGCCCAAATTGAGAGCAAAACCACTCAGGCCGCCGATCTCCAGGGCCTTGGCCCGCGTGAACCAGCGGAAACCCACACCTTGGACGCGTCCTCGCACCCAGGCAACCAATCGCACATCCTCGCTCATGCCTGCAACCTAACCGCCCAATCTCCCTCCGGGCACTTCCTCCACTTGCGCCATGCGGTACCGTCCCCCCTCAACGAATCTCATATGAAACTCACACGATCGAGTGAGTTTGGTGTTGATCTCGAGGACGAGTCGACCGCCAGGACGAGGAAGGCCAGGACATGGGACGCCACCGACGCTCCGACGCCGGCCGCGCCGCCACGGGCCGCGCCGACGACTACGCGGAGGGCCACGACCCGCTGTACTCCGCCGCGGACGACGCCCCGACGATGGGCATCGCGCCGTATCTGAACCCGGAGGCGTACGCCGAGACCTACGCCAGGAGCGAGGCGTATCTGTACGGGGCGGAGGCCTCCGCGGCCGATGACCGCTTCACGGAGACGGCCGTCTTCGCGAGCGGCGGTTTCGGCACCGGCGACTTCGGCACCGGCGACTTCGGCTCCGACGGTTTCACCCCCGACGGCGGCAGCCGCCGCGCGGGCGCGCACCGCCGCCGGAAGAAGACCGCCCGCCCGATGCGCACCGGGCTGCTCGGCGTGTCCGCCGCCGTGGCGCTCGGCACGGTCGCCGTCGCCACGGGCGCGGTGCCGGGTCTGGAGAACTACAAGCTCGGCGGCGGCAGCGGCACCGAGGACGTCCAGGCCGGCAACACCCCGACGAGCTTCCCGACCGAGCAGGGCGGCACGTCCGGCAGCGCCGAGAGCCGGGACGACTCGCCCACCAGCCGGGACGCCGAGCGCACCGTCTCGCCCTCGCCCTCCGCCTCGAAGTCGTCGGCCGCCCCGACGAAGACGCCGGAGAAGACCGAGAAGACGCAGGAGAAGGCGCCGGAGAAGAAGAAGCCGGCGGCCACGCCCAGCGAGAAGCCGGCCGACACGCCGTCCCGCACGGCCACGAGGGCTCCGCGCAAGCCCGACTCCTCCGCGGCCCTCTCCGGGGAGTCCGCGGCGGCGGCGCAGGTGCTGTCGCTGGTGAACGAGGAGCGCGCCAAGGTGGGCTGCAGCCCGGTCGCCGCCAACAGCGCGCTGGCCGGACTCGCCCAGAACTACAGCGAGGACATGGCCGCGCGGGGCTTCTTCGACCACACCGACCCGGACGGCCGGACGCCGTGGGACCGGGCCGAGAAGGCCGGGATATCCAACCTGGGCGGCGAGAACATAGCCCGCGGCCAGGCCGACGCGGCGGCCGTCATGGACGCCTGGATGAACAGCCCCGGCCACCGCGCCAACATCCTGAACTGCGACTTCAAAACCCTGGGAGTCGGAGTGGAACTCGGCTCGGGCGGCCCTTGGTGGACGCAGAACTTCGGCTACTGAGGATCTGCGCTTCGCAGGCAGCCCTCTGACCATTCCGGACAGTGCCCCCGAGGAACACGGTTCTCCTCGGGGGCGCTGTCCGTAGCGGCGGGCCGACCAGGCACCGGCGGCTGCGCGCGCCCGTCCGCGGCACGGCCCGGGCGCATCCAGGACCGGTGCGGTCCAGCCACGCAGGGAGGCGCGAGCGAGTCGCGCTCGCTGCTCATCGCGTCAGCGTAGAGCTCACGCCGCTGCCAGGCCCCTGAGGAACGTCCTGGTCGTTTCCGTTACGCGGCGGCCCAGTTGTTCGGCCGTGGCGATGTCGGCCTTGTGGACGGCCTCCGGGCCCTCGTCGGCGTTGGTCTGGGCCGCGGCGCCCGCGAAGACGCCCAGGCGGTTCAGGTCGTGCTCGGAGCCGGTGCTGCTGTTCCAGCCCGGGAGCAGGCCCAGGTTGACCCAGTGCATGCCCAGCTGGGCGGCGAGGATCTGGAAGTACTGGAGGGTGTGCAGCTTGTCGCCGCTCTTGGAGGCGGAGTTGGTGAAGCCAGCGGCCAGCTTGTCCTTCCAGGCCTGGGTGGCCCACCGCTGGGACGTGGCCTCCGCGAAGACGTGGAAGGCGCCGGACGCGGTGCCCATGTAGGTCGGCGATCCGAACACGATCGCGTCCGAGCGGTCGAGAATCGCCCACTGCTCCTCGGTGATCTCGTCGACGCTGATCAGATGCACCTCGGCTCCGGCTTCGACGGCACCGGCACGGACGGCTTCGGCGAGGACCGCGGTGTGGCCGTAGCCGGAGTGGTAGGCGAGGGAGACGACAGGGGTGGTCACGTGGGTACTCCTGAGAGCGGCAGGTCAATGACAGTGACCACAGGAAAGCACTAACTTTTGGTTAGTGCAAGCTGTCGGTTAGCGCTGTGCTGGCGTACGCTGGTGTCATGACCACCACCCAGGAGCCCGCGGAGAGGCTGGACGACCTCCCGTACAACGTGTTCGCCAAGGCCTGTCCCTCGCGCGGCACGCTCGAACACGTCACGGGACGCTGGGGCGGACTGACGCTCGGCGCCCTGTACGAGGGCTCGCTGCGCTTCAACGAACTGCGCCGCCGCGTCGACGGCGTGAGCGAGAAGATGCTCTCCCAGACGCTGCACGCCCTGGAGCGCGACGGCCTGGTGCACCGCGAGGCGCAGCCCACCAACCCACCCCGGGTGGACTACGAGCTGACCCCGCTCGGGCGCGAGGTCGCCGAGCGGCTGCTGAGCCTCATCCACTTCGTGGAGGGCCGGATGGACGACGTGCTCGCCGCGCGCGAGCGCTACGACGAGACGCGCGGCGCCCGCTGACACTGCGGGCAGAAGTAGCTCGACCGGTTCATCCAGGCCCGGCGGCGCATGGGCGTGCCGCAGCGCCGGCAGGGCAGGCCCTCGCGGCCGTACGCGTCGAGGGACCGGTCGAAGTAGCCCGACTCGCCGTTGACGTTGACGTACAGGCTGTCGAAGCTGGTGCCGCCCACGGCGAGGGCCGCGTTCATCACGTCCCGAACGTGCCCCAGGAGCTGCAGGGTGCGCGGGCGGGTGAAGGTGGCGGTGGGGCGCTCGTAGTGGAGGCGGGAGCGCCACAGGGCCTCGTCCGCGTAGATGTTGCCGACGCCGCTGATCAGCGACTGGTCGAGCAGGGCGCGTTTGATCGTGGTCCGCTTGCGGCGCAGTGCCTGATGGAAGGCCTCGTCGTCGAAGAGCGGGTCGAGCGGGTCCCGGGCGATGTGCGCGATGACGTCGGGCAGCCCGGCCGGGGTGTTCTCGTGCAGCGACAGTCCGCCGAAGGTGCGCTGGTCGACGAAGCGCAGTTCGGTGTCCAGGGCGTCGGTGAAGCGGACGCGGATGCGCAGGTGCTTCTCGTCCGGGGCCGTGTGCGGCTGGACCAGCAGCTGGCCGCTCATGCCGAGGTGGGCCAGGATCGACTGGTCCGTGTCCTCCAGGGGCAGCCACAGGTACTTGCCGCGGCGGCTCGGGACGCCGACGCGGTGGCCCTTGAGGCGGTGCGCGAAGTCGTCGGCGCCCGCGAGGTGGCGGCGCACCGCGCGTGGGTGCAGCACCTCGGCCTCGGCGACGGTCCGGTGGGCGACCCACCGCTCCAGACCGCGCCGTACGACCTCGACCTCGGGCAACTCGGGCATGGGAATCCCCCGTCACAAACCTGCGGACGACCCGAGCGCCCGCCCCCGGGCAGGGGCGGGCGCTCGGGTGCGCTGTGCTGTGGCCGGACGCCCGGTGCGGGCGGCCGACTCGTCAGCCGTCGACGGTGCTGCCGTCGACGGCCGTGTGGGCGGCCTGGGCCGCCGCCGTCTGCGTCTCCTCGGCGGCCTTCGCCGCCTTGGCACGCTCGTCCGCGGCGGCCCTGATGGACCGCCAGGCGGACTCGGCGGCCTGCTGCTCCGCCTCCTTCTTGCTGCGGCCGGTGCCGGTGCCGTACGAGACGCCTCCGACGCGGGCGGCAGCAGTGAAGGTCTTCTCGTGGTCGGGGCCGGTCTCCGTGACCAGGTACTCGGGGACGCCGAGCCCCTCGGTCGCGGTGAGCTCCTGGAGACTGGTCTTCCAGTCCAGGCCGGCTCCGAGGTTCGAGGACTTCTCGATCAGGGGGTCGAACAGGCGGTGCACCAGCTCCGCCGCCGAGTCCAGGCCCTGGTCGAGGTAGACCGCGCCGATCACCGCTTCCAGGGTGTCGGCCAGGATGGACGCCTTGTCCCGCCCGCCCGTGCCCTCTTCACCGCGGCCGAGCCGGATGAAGGAGCCCAGGTCGAGCCCGCGGCCCACCTCGGCGAGCGCACGCGAGTTCACCACCGCGGCCCGCAGTTTGGCCAGCTGGCCTTCCGGCAGGTCGGGGTGGGTGCGGTACAGCGTGTCCGTGACCACGAGGCCGAGGACGGAGTCCCCGAGGAACTCCAGGCGCTCGTTGGTCGGCAGACCGCCGTTCTCGTATGCGTACGACCGGTGGGTCAGTGCGCGCACCAGAAGGGCGGACTCGACCTTGTAGCCGAGCCGCCCTTCCAGAAGCGTGTGGGACGAGGCCTGGTTGTCCGCCGGAGCACTCCCGCTCACGCGGGAAGACTTGTTCTTAGGCGTGGACACAGTGCCTCTCACCAGCCGCTCAGACCTCGAGGACCTGGCGCTTGTTGTAGGTGCCGCACGACGGGCACGCGATGTGCTGCAGCTTGGGCTCGTGGCAGCGCTCGCACGCAACCAGGGTGGGGACCGCAGCCTTCCACTGCGACCGGCGGTGGCGCGTGTTGCTGCGCGACATCTTCCGCTTCGGAACAGCCACGGCTACTTCTCCTGCTTCTCGTCGACGCCCGCTTCGGCGCCGCTCATCTCGTCCTTCTCGCCGTCCGACATGGTGTCGGCGAGTCCCTGCAATGCCGCCCAACGGATGTCGACGGCGTCATGGTGGTGGTCCGGGTCGTCCGCCAGCCGCGCGCCGCACTCGGCGCACAGACCAGGGCAGTCTTCCTGGCACACCGGCTGCATCGGCAGTGCGAGCACCACCGCATCACGCAGCACGGGCTCGAGGTCGAACAAGCCGTCCTCGAGAAAGAGCCTGTCCTCGTCGTCCTCGGCGTCGTCGCCCGGTTCCGCGATCACGCGGCCCCGGTCGTCGGCGTCAGGGTACGAGAACATCTCCTGGAAGTCCGCTTCGAGCTGCTGCTCCAGCGGCTCCAGACACCTTACGCACTCCCCCTCGGCCGTGGCACGGGCGGTGCCTGTGACGAGCACCCCTTCCATGACCGACTCCAGACGGAGTTCGAGCTCCACCGGGGCGCCTTCCGGCACTCCGATGACTCCCTTGATACCGAGGTCCTGGGGAGCGTCGACCGTGCGGGTCAGGCGCTGCAGCGCACCAGGCCGCCGGCCCAGCTCGTGCGTGTCGAACACGAGGGGGTTGCGGTGGTCGAGGCGGGCGTTCAGAGCCATTCCTGCTTTCGATCTTCGAGCTCAGAGGGACACTGCCCCGCGGTGTTCCCGGGCAGCGTTGATCGCGGACGTACGCGCGACCGAACAGCCAGGATACTGGACCTTTCGCTGTCGGCCCAATCCGGTGCTCAGCCCTGGCCGCGGCCCTGCTCGTAGGCCCGCAGCTGCTCGGCGCTGATCATGCTGGTGTCGAACAGGCTGGTCTCGTCGAGGGCGTACCCCTGCTGGCCCTGCTGGCTCTGGTGTCCCTGCTGCGGCTGCTGCTGGTTCGGGTCGTAGGCGGCCTGCTGCGGGTCGTAGCCCTGGAAGGGGGCACCTCCCGCCGGAGCGTAGCCGGAGGTGGGGGAGTAGGGGTCGGCCTGCTGGTAGCCGTACGGGTCGTGCTGGGCCGCGTAGGCCTGCTGCGGATAGCCGCCGTAGGGGTCGGGCTGCTGCTGGTAGCCGTACGCCGGCTGGGGCTGCCCGTAGTCCTGCTGCTGGGCGGCGGGGCGCTCGGCGGGTGTGGGCGGCTGCTCGGCGAGGGCGGCCAGGTCGGCGAGGTAGTCCGCGTCGCTGGAGTGCTGGACCGTGCTGGTGTCGTCGGCCAGGGCGCCGAGGTCGTCGGTGGCGATCCGGCCGTGCAGCTTCTGCCGGCCGCGTCCGACGGCCTCCAGCGTCTTGGCGAGGACCGCCTCGAAGGCGCCGAGCTTGGCGTCGACGTACTCGTCGGCGGTACGGCGCTGGGTCTCCGGGTCGTGGCTGCGCTCGGGGGCGTCCTCGTCCTGGTAGCCCTGCTCGTCGGTGCCGGGGCCGGTGCCGAGGAGCTTCTCGCGGCCGCGGCCGACCGAGCCGAGGGTCTTGGTGAGGACGACCTCGAAGTTGGCGAGCTTGGAGTCGACGTACTCGTCGGCCTCGGCGCGGACCTCCTCGGCCTCCTTGCGGGCCTCGGCGAGGATCCGGTCGGCCTCGGCCTGGGAGCGGCGGGCGATCTCGGTGTCGGAGATCAGCGAGCCGCGCTCGGCGTGGGCGCTGTCGATGATCCGCTGGGCCTCCTGGCGGGCCTGCTCGACCATCTGCTCACGGCCGCCGATCAGCTCCTGGGCCTGGGCGAGGGAGTCGGGCAGCGCCGCGCGCACCTCTTCCAGCATCGCGAGCAGCTCGGCGCGGTTGACCACGCACGAGGCCGACATGGGCATGGACCGGGCGCCGGAGATCGTGGTGACGATCTCGTCGAGCTTCTTCTGCACGTCCACCGTGTGCTCGCCACTCTCTACAGATGCGTTGGAGACGGACGGGACGAACTGTACGGCCACGGGGTCCCCCGCGGACACCGGGTGACGGGTGGTCAGCTCGCCGGGGGGCGCGGGGGCGCGTTCAGTCCTTGCGCAGCCGCTCGGTGAGCGCCTGGAGGACCTCGGCGGGCACCAGGTGCGAGACGTCGCCGCCCCAGGTCGCGACCTCCTTGACCAGGGAGGACGACAGGAAGCTGTAGGTGGGGTTGGTGGGGATGAAGAGGGTCTCCACGCCCGAGAGGCCGTTGTTCATCTGGGCCATCTGCAGCTCGTAGTCGAAGTCGCTGACCGCGCGCAGGCCCTTGACGATGGCGGGGATGTCGCGCTGCTTGCAGAAGTCGACGAGCAGGCCGTGGAAGGCCTCGACGCGGACGTTGCCGTACTCGGCGGTGACCCGGCGGATCAGGTCGATCCGCTCCTCGATCTCGAACAGGCCCCGCTTGGCCTGGTTGATCATCACCGCGACGTAGACCTCGTCGTACAGCCTGGAGGCGCGGGAGATGATGTCGAGGTGTCCGTTGGTGATCGGGTCGAACGACCCGGGACAGACGGCACGGCGCACTTGTGATCCCTCGCTCTCCGGTCCGGTCATCGTGCGTCTTCGCACGTAGAGGCGGCGCGACCGTACCAAAACGTTCCCTCGCCGTAGCGACGGGCCCGGAGGGGTTCGAAACCCTCGGGCCACCGGAATTCGCCGCCTCTGGTGCTGCGCTCCACGGTGACGAGGGCTTCCCCGGCGAGCCAGCCCTCCGAGCGGAGTGTGAGGAGGATCTCCCGAAGATCGTCGTCCGTGACGGCGTACGGCGGGTCGAGGAAGACGAGGTCGTACGGGTCGCCGGGGGGTGCGGTGCGGATGATCTGTTCCGCTTTGCCCGCTCTGACCTCGGCGCCGGGGAGGCCGAGGTTCTTCACGTTCTCGCGGACGACGCGGGCGGCTCTGGCGTCGGCCTCGACCAGGAGCGTGTGGCCCGCGCCCCGGGACAGGGCCTCCAGGCCGACCGCGCCGGAGCCCGCGTAGAGGTCCAGCACTCGCTCGCCGTCCAGGGGGCCGCCGAGGAGCGACTGCCAGGTGGAGAAGAGGCCTTCGCGTGCGCGGTCGGAGGTGGGGCGGGTGCCCGTGCCTGGGGGTACGGCCAGGCGACGTCCGCCGGCGCTGCCGGCGATCACGCGGGTCATCTTCGGTCCTTGGTCGTGGGCGGCTTTCGGTATCAGTGTGGCTGGTCGCGCAGTTCCTCGCGTCCCTGAAGGAGGGTCGGTCACCCTCACCCCTTCTCCAGGTACTGCTCCCTCTCCTCGTCCAGGAGGGCGTCCAGGGCCGTCCGCAGGGCCGGGAGGCGCGTCAGCTCCGGGTCGGCGGCGACCACGGCCGTCGCTTCCTGTCTCGCCTCCGCGATGATCTCCTCGTCGTCGATGACGGCGAGCATGCGCAGGGAGGTCCTGGCGCCCGACTGGGCCTGGCCGAGGACGTCGCCCTCGCGGCGCTGTTCCAGGTCGATGCGGGAGAGCTCGAAGCCGTCGAGCGTGGCCGCCACGGCGTTCAGGCGCTGGCGGGCGGCGCTCGCCTCGGGCATCTCCGTGACCAGCAGGCACAGGCCGGGGGCCGAGCCGCGGCCCACACGGCCGCGCAGCTGGTGGAGCTGGGAGACGCCGAAGCGGTCGGCGTCCATGATCACCATGGCGGTGGCGTTGGGGACGTTCACGCCGACCTCGATGACCGTGGTGGCGACCAGGACGTCGGTGTCGCCGGCGGCGAAGCGGCGCATGACGGCGTCCTTGTCGTCCGGGTGCATGCGGCCGTGCAGGACCTCCACGCGCAGGCCCTTCAGGGGGCCCTTGGCGAGCTGGTCGGCCACGTCCAGGACGGCGAGGGGCGGGCGCTTCTCGGCGGCGTCCTCCGGGGACTCCGGGGGCTTCTTGCGGCCGGTCTTCTTCGGGTCGTCCTCCTCGTCGCCGATGCGGGGGCAGACGACGTAGGCCTGGTGGCCGTTGGAGACCTCCTCACGGACCCGCTCCCAGGCGCGGGCCAGGAAGTGGGGCTTGTCGGCGGCCGGGACGACATGGCTGGCGATCGGGGAGCGGCCGGCCGGGAGCTGGTCGAGGACGGAGGTCTCCAGGTCCCCGAAGACCGTCATGGCGACCGTGCGCGGGATGGGCGTGGCCGTCATGACGAGCAGGTGCGGGGGCTGCTTGCCCTTGCCGCGCAGGGCGTCGCGCTGCTCGACGCCGAAGCGGTGCTGTTCGTCGACGACGACCAGGCCCAGGTCGTGGAACTGCACCTTGTCCTCGATCAGCGCGTGGGTGCCGATGACGATGCCGGCCTCGCCGGTGGTGAGGTCGAGCAGGGCCTGGCGGCGGGCGGCCGTGCCCATGGAGCCGGTGAGCAGGACGACCTTGGTGCCCTGCTCGGCCCCGCCCAGCATGCCGCCCTCGGCCAGCTCGCCCATCATCTCCACGATCGACCGGTGGTGCTGCTGGGCGAGCACTTCGGTGGGCGCGAGCATCGCGGCCTGCCCGCCGGAGTCGACGACAGCGAGCATGGCGCGCAGCGCCACCATGGTGTTGTGTGTGACCGTGAAGTTGTCG
The DNA here is from genome assembly GCF_002237655.1 of Streptomyces sp. XY006. GTDB lineage: Bacteria > Actinomycetota > Actinomycetes > Streptomycetales > Streptomycetaceae > Streptomyces > Streptomyces levis. The sequence goes on along the minus strand of NZ_NOKT01000021.1, from coordinate 33,227 downwards.
GTGACATAGGCATGGCTCGGGTGGGCGACGCTGATGCACTGCACGGGCTTTCGCCCCACGTACTCGACCGCCCGGATGCCGCGTCGGAACGAGGTGTACTTCGGCCTCGGACGCATCCGTTCTGCTTTGCGCGTGAGCCGGAACGGGGCGTGATCGTCCGGCAGGGACACCTGCACGTTGTACGCCGTCTTCTTCGGCAGTACTCGGGCCCGGCCGCCCAGCGAACGCACGAGCCATGCGACGTCCTCCGCGAGCCGGCGCGAAGCCGAGCAGAGGGAAACACTCGTGCCGTCGGCGTGAACAGTGCCGTCCGTGTCCAGAAGTCCCTGCAGCACGGAGAGACGGTCCTTGACCGGAGCGTTCTTGAAAGCTTGAGGAACGTACTTGTCGTGGGACGTCCTCCCCCAGAGGCCCAGCTCGCGCAGGACCTGGATCACCGGGTTGCGCACGCCTCCGGCACGCTGCTTGAGCTGGATCGTGTAGTCACAGCGGGACCCCTTCACCGGTACCAGCCGGCATTCGGGCGCCACTGCCGCCGCCACCGCGTCACGGATCTCGTCGTCGATGGTGGAAAGCCGGAGATTGTGCCGGAACGAGCCGTCCCCCAACAGCAGCCCGAGCAGATACGGGTCGAGAGGCAGCCCGGCGTCGCCGCTGAGATCGACCGGCTTCGCCGGTGGGATGTACCACTTCGAGGAACCGTTGGCCTTGTACGTGTCGAGACGGATCTCCCGGGTTGTCATGACCTTGGGAGCCTCACCACGGTGCCAAGCACAGCTCGTGCCGACGATCCAGAGATGCTCGTCGTCGCACTCGACGGAACTTCCGTCCGACAGGACCAAGCGCCACACGTCGCGGTCGCCCTGTGGAAAGACGCCATCGATCAGGGCGACACCCCCGTCCGGCACCACCACCTCGTCGCCCACCCGCAGATCCCCCATCGAGCGGAAGCCCGTGGGCGTGAGCACCAGCGAGTCGAGGGGCTGGGCCTTGCCCGAGCCGACCTCCCCCTGCAGCAGCCGGTGCATCGGATGGTCCGTGGCCAGGTCGGCGAAGATCTCGCGGGAGACGCGCTGCTGGCCTTCGGTGAGGGTGAAGGGCAGGCGGGCGTCGAAGGCGGTGAGGAGGCCGTCCGGGGCGGGCCGGCGGGGGACGGCGGGGAGTTGGGCGTCCGCGTGGCGGCGGCGGGCGAGGGCGACCTGGAGGACGAAGGCCTCGTCCCACTTCAGGCGGGAGCGGGCGTCCTCGATGTCGGCCTTGGTGTGCGGGCGGTGGATCTTGAGGAGGGCCTCGGGGAGCGGGACCAGGCCGCGGCCCTCGCGCAGGGTGTCCGGGAGCGGGTCGACGGCCTCCTGTGCGGTGGGCAGGACCGTCTGGATCGCCTTGCCGATCTTCCAGGACTCCAGCTTGGCGGTGGCGGGGTAGATCGGGATCAGGGCGCCCGCCCAGGTCTCGACGGATTCCTCGGGGTCGCCGCGCAGCAACTCGTAAGCGGGATGGGCGAGTTGGAGGCGGCGGTTGAAGACGGAGACCTTGCCGGCGAACATCGCGCGGGTGCCCGGCAGGAGTTCCTTGTGGGGCTTGTGGACGCCCGCGCCGAAGAAGACCAGTTGGAGCCGGCCGCTGCCGTCGGTGATCGTGACCTCCAGGCGCTGGCCCTTGCCGCGCGGGGCCTTGGCGGAGGCGAAGGTGTGCAGCCGGGCGTCGGCGACCTGGGCGACCACCGTGACGTGCTCGTCCATGGGGAGGTCGGCGAGGTGGGTGAGCTGGCCGCGCTCCTCGTATCTGCGCGGGTAGTGGTGGAGCAGGTCGCCGACGGTGTGCAGGCCGAGGTGCTCGGCCATCACCTTCGCGGTGGCGGGGCCGAGCACCGACTTCAGGGGTTGTTGCAGCGGTTCTTCCAGTGCGGGCACGAGATCCATTGCACACCACGCCACTGACAATGGCTCCCAGGCCGTGGCCGGATCGCCGTAAAGATCCCGGAAACCCCTGGTCAGGCGGCTCGCCCGGGCCATAGGATGACGCGCTCCCGGCCCTCTTTCGCGGTCACCGCCCCACCGGGACCGCCCGACCCCGCGCCGTCGCGAGTCCCCCACCGGCGCCGTGAAGATGGACTCCCACACCTCACCGGCATCCCAGCCCCCTCCCTCGCCCCCGTCACCTCATACGTTCCAGGTCGACCTGCGTGGTCTGGTGGACCTGCTCTCCCACCACCTCTACTCCAGTCCGAAGGTGTACCTGCGGGAACTGCTGCAGAACGCCGTGGACGCGATCACCGCCAGACGCGCGACGGAACCCGACGCTCCGGCCCGGGTCCGGCTGTACGCGGAGGGCGGCGCGCTGCGCGTCGAGGACACCGGCGTGGGGCTCACCGAGGCGGACGTGCACAGCCTGCTCGCCACCATCGGGCGCAGTTCCAAGCGTGCCGAGGGGCTGCAGGAGGCCCGGTCCGACTTTCTCGGGCAGTTCGGCATCGGGCTGCTGGCGTGTTTCGTCGTCGCCGAGCGGATCCGCGTGGTCAGCCGCAGCGCCCGTACGCCCGGGGCGCCGCCGGTGGAGTGGACGGCGTCCGACGACGGTTCGTACACGGTGCGGACGCTGCCGGACGCCGAGCGGCGCGAACCGGGCACCACTGTGCACCTGGTGGCCCGGGCCGGGGCGGCGGAGTGGCTCACGCCCGCGCGGGTCGAGGCGCTGGCCCGGGACTTCGGGTCGCTGCTGCCGTACGACGTCCGGGTGGGCGACGAGGCGGTCACCGACCTGCCCGCGCCCTGGGACCGTCCGTACCCGGGCCCGGCCGCCCGCCGCGTCGCCCTCGCGCGGCACTGCCACGACCTGTTCGGGTTCACGCCGCTGGACACCGTCGACCTGTCCGTGCCGGTGGCGGGCGTCCGCGGGGTGGCGTACGTGCTGCCTGCGGCGGTGAGCCCGGCGCAGCGCGCGGGGCATCGCGTGCACCTCAAGGGCATGCTGCTGACCGAGCGGGCCGAACAGCTGCTGCCCGACTGGGCGTTCTTCGTGCGCTGCGTGCTCGACACGGACAGCCTGCGGCCGACGGCCTCGCGCGAGGCGCTGTACGAGGACGAGACGCTGGCCGCCGTGCGCGAGGCGCTGGGGGAGCGGATCCGCGCCTGGCTGACGGGGCTCGCGGCCGGTGATCCGGAGCGGCTGGCCGCGTTCCTCGCGGTGCACCACCTGGGCGTGAAGTCCCTGGCCCGGCACGACCGGGAGATGCTGCGCACGATGCTGCCGTGGCTGCCGTTCGAGACGACGGACGGGCGGCTGTCGCTGGAGGAGTTCGCGCAGCGGCACCCGGTGGTGCACTTCACGCGGACGGTGGAGGAGTACCGGCAGGTCGCGCCGATCGCGTCCGCGCAGGGCATCGGCGTGATCAACGGCGGTTACACGTACGACAGCGAGCTGGTGGAGGCGCTGCCGTCGGTGCGGCCGGGGACCGTGGTCGCCGAGCTGGACGCCGAGACGGTGACCGCGCATCTGGACGCGGTCGACCCGGCCGAGGAGCTGGCCCTGTCCGGTTTCCTGGCCGCCGCGCGGGCCCGGCTCGACCCGCTGGGCTGCGACGTCGTGCTGCGCGCGTTCCATCCGCTGTCCGTGCCCGCGCTGCACCTCGACGACCGGGACGCCCGGCACGAGCAGGCCCGGGCGGACGCCGAGGAGCGCGCCGACGACCTGTGGGCGGGGATCCTCGGGTCCCTGCGCGGCAGCGCGCCCCGCGCGCGTCTGGTGCTCAACCATCTGAACCCGCTCGTGCGGCGGATCGGCGCCCTGCCCGACCCGGAACTCGTCGGCACGGCCACGGAGTCGCTGTACGGGCAGGCGCTGCTGATGGCGCAGCGGCCGCTCGGGCCCGCCGACTCGGCGCTGCTCAACCGCGCGTTCATCAACCTGCTGGAGTGGGCCACCCACAGCGAGGACGGCCGGTCATGACGGAGATCACGGATGTCGACGCACTGCGCCGGGCGATGGCGGAGAACTCCGAGCAGCCGGAGGGACCGGCCCGCAACGCGCGCGCGGAGCAGTTGCTGGCGGCGGCCGAGCAGCTGAACGTCCCGCTCGCCGTGATCGAGGCGCTCGGGCACCAGCTGAAGGTCTACAACTACAGCTCCGAGAAGGGGAAGATGTTCGTCCCCTTCGCGCGGCTGCTGCGCATGTGGGACGAACGGCCCGAGGACTTCGACGAGTTCGAGGCGCACTCGCTGCACTGGGTCTTCAAGTGGGTGTCGTCGGGCATGCTCGACCAGCCGCACATCCCGCTCGCCTCGATCGAGAAGTGGCTCGGCGAGATGGAGCGCCGCTACCGGCTCGCCGGCTACTCGGAAGCTGCCGTGCGCAGCGCCGAGCACAGTGTGGCCGCGCATGTCGGGGACGTGGCGCGCGCGGAGCGGGCCTACGCCGCGTGGCTGGCCGCCGACCGGGACGCCATGTCCGACTGCCACGCCTGCGAGCTGCACGGGCAGGGCTGGTGGCAGGCCGAGCTGGGCCGGGACGAGGAGGCCCTTGAGCTGTGGCGGCCGGTGCTGGAGGGCCGGTACACCTGCGCCCACGAGCCGCACACGGTCCTGGCCTCCTCCCTGGTGCCGCTGCTGCGGCTGGGCCGCCTGGACGAGGCTCGGGCCAACCATCTGCGGGGGTTCCGGCTGGTCCGGGCCATGGAGAGCATGCGCGGCGCCTATGCGGAGCACGTGGAGTTCTGCGCGCTGACCGGCAACGAGGCGCGGGGACTCGAACTGCTCGCGGAGCGGCCGGCGTACTTCACGGACGACGGGCAGCCGCAGAGCAGGCTGGACTTCCTGAGCGTGGTGGCCCTGCTCATGGACCGCCTCACCGCCCTCGGTCTCGGCGACCGGCCGGTGCCGGGCCCGCCCGGCCGGGAGTGGACGGCCCGGGAACTCGCCGCACGCGCGCGTGCGGACGCCCTCGCGCTCGCGGCCCGCTTCGACGAGCGCAACGGCACGGCCCACGTGGGCGAGCGTGCCCGCGCGCGCATGGCGCAGAAGCCGCTGGCCGAGCGGCTGCCGCTGGGGGTGCGCTCGGTCGGTCCGGCGCCCGCTCCCCCGGTGTCCGCTCCCCCGGCGGTCGCGGTCCCCGTCGGCGGGCAGCCGGACCTGCCCGCCCTGCTGGCCGAGGCACGGCGGCTGTCGGACCACCTGCGACCGCACGCCGTGGAGGCGTGGGCGGCGGTCGCGCGGGCCGCTGAGGGCGTCGAACTGGACCCGCGCGACCGGGCCGAGATCGCCGACCACGAGGCGATGGGCCTCGGCCCGGCGGGCGCCACGCTGTTCGAACGGGCCGCGGAGCTGTACGCGCGGGCCGGCGACCCGGGCGAGGCCCTGGCGGCACGCGCGCGTGCGGCGTACGTGCGCGCTCTGGGGGGCGACGTGGCCGAGGCGGTCGCGGCCGTGGCCGGGCCGTACGAGGAGGTCCTCGCGCTGTACGCCGCCGGGGGCACGGGGACGCGGCAGACGGCGGCCGTCCTGATGGGCCGGGCCCGGGTACTGCTGCGCCGGGCGCACACGGAGGCGCAGGAGCCCGGCGCGGAGGCGGTGTACGGCGCGGCCGAGGCCGCCGTACGCGAGGTCCTGGCGCTCGTCGACGGGCGCACCGGCGACGACGTGCGGCTGGCCGCGCGGGCCGCCGAGGCCCAGGCGATGCTCGCCGAGCTGGCGGGACTGCGGGGAGACCTGGCGGCGGCCGTGGAGCTGTTCGGACGGGGCGCGGCCGCGTTCGTCGCGGCGGGGCTGCCCTGGTTCGCCGTGGAGTACGAGGCCCGGCTGGCGTCTCTCGCGCACCACCTCGGCGACATGGCCGAGGCGGAACGGGCCGTGCGGGCCGCCCTGGAGCACGGCGGAGCCCAGCTGGAGGCGCCCGGGCGGGCCCAGCTGCACCTCCAGCTCGCCGAACTCCTCGGCAACCGTGACGAGGTCGCGGAGGCCGCGCGGCACGCGCTGGAGGCCGCGCACTGGGCCGACGAAGCCGGCGAGAGCGCCACCCTGGGCGCCTGGGCGCGGCAGCAGCTGGGCGGGTTCCTGCTGCGGCAGGGGCGGTGGGCGGAGGCGGCGGAGGTGCTGGAGTCGGCGCTGCCCGACCTGACCGCCGAGACGCACGGCGACGGGGCGATCGTGCAGACGCAGTGGTGGCTCGGCGACTGCCTGAGCGAGCTCGGCGAGCACCGCGCGGCCGCCGAACGGCGCCTGCAGGCCGCCGAGATCGCCCGCACCTGGCCCGAGCAGCACGACCACGCGACCCTCGCGCACCTGGCCGGGGAGTCCCTCGGGCAGGCGGGACTGGCCGCCGAGGCCGAGCGGGCCTATGCGCGCGCGGGAGAGCTGTGGCGGGACCTTGGCAATCCGCAGGGCCTGGTCCGTTCCCTGCGCGCCCGCGCCTGGCTGGCGTTGCGCGCCCAGGACGGCGTGGCGACGGCCCGCGCGCTGATGACGGACGCGCTCCGGGCGTGCGGGACCGCGCGGGACGAGGCGCCCGACGAGGCGTCCCGGCAGTCGTTCGTCGCCGAACTCGGCGACACCCACCGCCAGTTCGGCGACCTGCTGGCCCGGGCCGCCGAGGGCGACGCCGGGGCCACGCTCCCGGCCCTGTTCGAGGAGGCACTGGCCCAACTGCGGCAGTCGGCCGAGGTGTTCGCCTCCCTCGGCGACGCCGCCCTGCACAGCCGCACCGGCGCCGAACTCACCGCGGGCCTACTGGAGGTCGAGCTGGGCCGCCTCGCCGACGCGCGGGCCCGCGCGCGTGCGGTGCTGGCGGCGTACGCCGGTGACGACGGCACGGGCCGCGGGGAACCGTCCGACGACGGCGGCGAGGCGGTACGGACCCGGCGGGCGGAGGCCGAACAGCTGCTCCGCGTCGCGTCGGAGGAGAACGTCGCATCGGAGGAGAACCAGGGCTGAGACGCCCGGCGCCGGGCACGCGCCCCCACCGTCTGCCGGGCCCGCCCGGCCTACTCGACGCCGATGAGGAGCAGGGATCCCTGCCGTCCGCCCCGGTAGACGACCGTGTCGACGGCCAGGTAGCCCTCGCGGACCCGGCCCTCCAGGTGCTCGGCGACCGTGTCGGGGACGTCGTCGCCGAGGACCAGGGTGACCATCTCGCCCCCGGCCGCGAGCATCCGGTCCAGGACGGCCGCCGCCGTGGCCGTGACGTCCGAGCCGATCACGGCCACGTCGCCGTCGATCAGGCCGAGGACGTCGCCGGCCTGGCAGATGCCCGCCATGGTCCAGGACTGGGCCTCGGCGACGGTGACCTCGGCGTGCCGGGTGGCCCCCGCGGCCGAGGTCATCGACACGACGTCCTCGTCGAAGCGGCGCTCCGGCTCGTGCACGGCCAGCGCCGCGATGCCCTGGATCGCCGAGCGGGTCGGGATGAGGGCGACCCGGACGCCCTCCGCGCGGACCTGCTCGGCGGCCGCCGCCGCGGTGTGGCGCAGCTCGGCGTCGTTCGGCAGCAGCACGACCTCGCGCGCGTGGGCCCGCCGTACGGCCTGGACGAGCTCGCCGCTCGCGGGCGGCTCCCCGGGGCGGGCGAGCACGGTGGTCGCGCCGGCCTCGGCGTACAGCCCGGCCAGGCCCTCGCCGGGCACGACGGCGACGACGGCGCGCTGCGCACGCTCCCGGGGCGCGCGCTCGGCGCCTGTGGTGTGGACGTCCTGGGCGCCGAAGTGCGTGATCCTGATCCGGTGGGGTCGCCCGGCCTCGATCCCGGCCTCGACGGCGGCGCCCGCGTCGTCGACATGGACGTGCACGTTCCACAGCCCGTCGCCGCCGACCACGACCAGGGAGTCCCCGAGGGCGTCGAGCCGCTGCCGCAGCCGCGCGACGGCCGCGTCCTCGGCCTCCAGGAGGTAGATCACCTCGAAGGCGGGCCCGTCCTGGTGGGGCACGGCGGTGCCGTCGCCCGGATCCGCGCAGGCCGTCAGGGGGTCGCCGCAGGGCTCCACGGCCGCGGGCGCCACGGTCCGCACCGGCGGCTCGTCGCCCACCGGCCCGGGCACCACGCGCGCGTGCGCCACGGCCGGCTCCCCGGACCCCGGCGCGAACGCCCCGGCCGCCGGCCCCGAGGCCCTCGCCTCCGGCACCCGCCCGGCGCTCGCCACCGGCCCGCGCGGCCGCTCCCCCGTGAACGTCTCCACCAGTGCCCCGAGCACCGCCACCAGCCCCCGCCCGCCCGCGTCGACCACGCCCGCGCGTTCCAGTACGGGCAGCTGCTCCGGGGTCGCGGCGAGGGCCTCGCGAGCCCCCGCGTAGGCGGCCCGGGCCACGCTCCCGCAGTCGCCCTCGGCACCGCCGGCGGCGTCGGCGGCGGCCGAGGCGACCGTGAGGACGGTGCCCTCCACGGGGTGGGCCACCGCCTGGCGGGCCGAATCGGCCGCGTGCCGCAGGGCACGGCGCAGGTCCCCGCCGTCGGCGTGCGCGTGCGCGTCGGCGGCCAGTACCTGGGCCATGCCGCGCAGCAGTTGGGCGAGGATCGTCCCGGAGTTCCCGCGGGCACCGATCAGCGCCCCGTGGGCCATCGCCCGCACCGCGTCGGCCAGGGTCGGCCCAGCCGGAGCGGGATCCGCGGCGCCCGCCGGACCCGCCGCGTGCCCGGCGAACACCGCCTCGACGGCCGCGACCGCGGATTCCACGGTCAGGTACAGGTTCGTGCCGGTGTCGCCGTCGGCCACCGGGTACACGTTGATCGCGTCGATCTCCTCGCGCGAACGCCCCAGCGTCTCCAGCGCGAGGCCGCACCAGGTGCGCACCGCGAGAGCATCGAAGAATGTCTGCGGCACCTGCGCCACCGCGCCTCCCTGAGCTGCTGGACGTGGCACGCAGCGTAGACCCCGGGGCGGTCCCCGCCGGAAGAGGGCCGGGGGCGGGGCCCTGAGCTGCCGTGCTAGTTTTCTTGTACGGGTGCAGCCGTTGTATGCTGCTCCGGTTGCCCGATCCTGATCGGGCTTTCCCACCTGGCAGCGCCACTCAGATCTCGCCGGCTCCTGGAGCCACAGGATCTCGATCCCGGCATGCCGGGATTAACCGTAAGTGCATCTGAAGTCTTTGGAGTGACCCGTGGCTGCCAACTGCGACGTCTGCGGCAAGGGGCCGGGCTTCGGCAACAACATCTCGCACTCGCACCGCCGTACGTCCCGCCGCTGGAACCCGAACATCCAGCGTGTGCGTACCGTGGTGGGCGGGACGCCGAAGCGCGTGAACGCTTGCACCTCGTGCATCAAGGCCGGCAAGGTCTCGCGCTGACGCTCAGCTAGCGCGCGGCCACTGCTGGTTCGCCGAAGGAGCCGGTCCACCCAGGTGGACCGGCTCTTTGGCGTGCTCGCAGCGGAACGGCCAAGGCGCATCGCCCCAACAGACCAGCCTAGGCGCATCGCCCTCAGCCCGTCGCCCGCCGGCGTACCCCACCCGCCGCCCGCGCCGTCACGAGTCGCCGCGGAAGCGCCAGCCGTGGTCCACCGGCCCGATCCCCCCGCCGAGCGCGAACCCGGCCGCGACGGCCCCGGTGACGTACTCCTTGGCCGCCGCCACCGCCTCCGGCACGGAGTCGCCCTTCGCGAGCCGCGCGGCGATCGCGGAGGCGAGCGTGCAGCCGGTGCCGTGGGTGTGGCGGTTGTCATGCCGGGGCGCCCGCAGCCAGTGCTCCTCGGAGCCGTCCGTGAGCAGGTCCACGGCGTCCCCCGCGAGGTGACCGCCCTTGATCAGCGCCCAGCGCGGCCCGTATGCGAGCACGGCCGCCGCGGCCCGGCGCATCTCGCCCTCCGACTCGACGCGCACGCCCGTCAGCTGGGCCACCTCGTCGAGGTTGGGCGTGGCGACCGTCGCCACCGGCAGCAGCTTCGTACGGACCGAGTCCAGCGCGGAGGCGGCGAGCAGGGAGTCGCCATGCTTGGAGACGCCGACCGGGTCGACGACCGCCGGGGCGTCCGTTCCGGCGATCAACTCGGCGACCTCCTCGACGAGTTCCGCCGAGGCGAGCATGCCGGTCTTGACCGCCTGGACGCCGATGTCGTCGACGACGCTGCGGTACTGGGCGCGCACGGCCGCCACGGGTAGCTCCCAGGCGCCCTGCACCCCGAGCGAGTTCTGCGCGGTCACGGCGGTGATCACGCTCATGCCGTGGACGCCGAGCGCGAGCATCGTCTTCAGGTCGGCCTGGATGCCGGCGCCGCCGCCCGAGTCGGACCCGGCGACGGTGAGGACGGTGGGGACGCTGGGGACGGTGGGGCTCATGACTCCACGTCCCCGAAGTGGTCCCAGCCGCCCTTGCTGGTCCACGGCGCCCCGTCGACCGTCACCTGGGGCAGCGCCGAGGGGTTGAGGACCTCGCCGATGACCTTCCAGCGGGCGGGCAGCTTCACATCCGGCGGGAAGGTCGCCACGATCGCGTGGTCCTCTCCCCCGGTCAGCACCCACTGCATCGGGTCGACCCCGACGGCCTGCCCGATGTCGTTCATCTGGGACGGGATGTCGATCGCCTGGGAGCGGATGTCGATGCGCACCTTGCTGGCCTCGGCGATGTGCCCCAGGTCGGCGATCAGTCCGTCGCTCACGTCGCACATGGCGGTCGCCCCGAGCCCGGCTGCGGCCGGCCCGGCGTGGTACGGCGGCTCGGGCCGCCGGTGGGCCTCCACGAACGCCCGCGGCGAGCGGAACCCCCGGGACAGCACCGCGTACCCGGCCGCCGACCAGCCCAGCCAGCCCGTCACGGCGACGAGGTCGCCGGGCTGCGCCCCCGCCCGCGTCACCGGCTCCTGGTTGCGTAGATCGCCCAGCGCGGTGATCGACACCATGATCGAGTCGCCGCGCACGACGTCCCCGCCGACCACGGCGGCACCGGCCACCTGGCACTCGTCGCGCAGGCCGTCCATCAGTTCGCTCGGCCACGTCACCGGCAGCTCGGCCGGGACGACCAGGCCGAGCAGCAGCGCGGTCGGCACGGCGCCCATGGCGGCGATGTCGGCCAGGTTCTGCGCGGCGGCCTTGCGGCCGACGTCGTAGGCCGTCGACCAGTCCCGGCGGAAGTGCCGGCCCTCCACCAGGATGTCCGTGCTCGCCACGACCCTGCGGTCGGGTGCGGCCACCACGGCGGCGTCGTCGCCGGGGCCGACCCGGACCGCCGGGGTGGTGGTCAGACGGGAGGTGAGCTCCCTGATGAGCCCGAACTCACCGAGCTCACCAACAGTGCCCTTCATTGCCCTTTCTCCCCTTCTGTCCCTGTCCGTGCCCGGTCGCGGGGCATCTCGGTCCTCGTTACGGTCGATGTGACCGTCACGTTCTGCCGGACCTGCGCCCCGGCGCGCAAGACCCGGTATCCGCAGGTCTCCCCGCGGCGAGCGGCAACGCGATACCGTGGCGTTCCTTTTCCCCACATGATCCTCGTGGCCGCCCTGGAGGTTCCGTGGTACAGGCGTACATCCTGATCCAGACGGAGGTCGGCAAGGCGTCGACCGTCGCCGAGACGATCAGCAAGATCCCTGGGGTCATCCAGGCCGAGGACGTCACAGGACCGTACGACGTGATCGTGCGGGCCCAGGCCGACACCGTCGACGACCTCGGTCGCATGGTGGTCGCCAAGGTCCAGCAGGTGGACGGCATCACCCGCACTCTGACCTGCCCGGTCGTCCATCTCTAGCCCCCGTCTACCCTGTGCCGGTGAACTCTTTCCGTCACCGGCACCGTCGTGTCCTCCGCGTGTTCCGCCTGCCCGCTCTCGCGCTGTTGATCACTGCCGCGGGCTGCTCCTCAGCAGACGACAGCGCGTCGGCGGCGGTTCCCAGTCCGGACGCCGGGGTCACGAAACTGTGCCGGGACCTGGACAAGGTACTGCCCGCGAAGGTGGACGGTGAGCGTCGCGAGGACCCCGAGCCCGCGTCCGCGCTGACGGCGGCCTGGGGCAGCCCGGCGATCATACTTCGCTGCGGTGTACCGCAGCCGCCGAAGATGGTGGATCCGAAGGTGGCCGAGGGGCGGGACGCGGACGCCGTCGCCGGCGGTGTGAACGGGGTCGACTGGCTGATGGAGAAGCAGGGCGACGCCCACCGGTTCACCACCGCCAACCGCAAGGTCTACGTCGAGGTGCAGGTGCCGGAGGGCGTGGACAGCTCCGGTGTCCTGATCGATCTGGCCGCGGCCGTGAAAAAGGCGATCCCCAAGGGGATCGCCTCCTGATCACCTGCCGTCCGTCCGCGCAGCGGCGTCAGCGCAGACCCGTCGAACGGCGCAGCGCCGCCTGCACCAGCCGGTCGATCAGCTCCGGGTAGCTCACCCCGCTCGCCTGCCACATCTGCGGGTACATCGAGATGGGCGTGAAGCCGGGCATGGTGTTGATCTCGTTGATCACGAACTCGCCGTCCTCGGTGAGGAAGAAGTCCGCGCGGACCAGGCCCTCGCAGGAGGCCGCCTCGAAGGCGTCCACCGCCAGGCGCCGCACCTCGGCCGTCTCCTCCGGCGTCAGCGGCGCCGGCACGATCCCCGGCGTGGAGTCGATGTACTTGGCCTCGAAGTCGTAGTACGCCTGCGCCTGCGGCGGCGGGATCTCCGCGGGCACCGAGGAGCGGGGGCCGTCCTCGAACTCCAGGACGCCGCACTCGATCTCGCGGCCGCGCAGAGCGGCCTCCACGAGGATCTTCGGGTCGTGGCGCCGGGCCTCTTCGATCGCCTCGTCCAGGCCGGAGAGGTCGTCGACCTTGGTGATGCCGATCGACGAACCGGCGCGCGAGGGCTTCACGAACAGCGGCCAGCCGTGCTCACCGGCGAAGTCGACGATCTTCTTGCGGGCCGCGGCCTGGTCGCGCTCCCACTCGCGCGGCCGGATCACCACGTACGGGCCCACCTTCAGCCCGAAGGAGGTGAACACCCGCTTCATGTACTCCTTGTCCTGGCCGACGGCCGAGGCGAGCACACCCGAACCCACGTACGGGACCCCGGAGAGCTCCAGGAGGCCCTGGAGGGTGCCGTCCTCGCCGTACGGGCCGTGCAGCACCGGGAAGACCACGTCGACCTCGCCGAGCGCCTTGGGCACCGATCCCGGCTCGCTGTAGACGACTTCGCGGCTGGCGGGGTCGACCGGGAGGATCACTCCGCCCTCGGCCGACTCGGCGAGCGCGTCGACGCTCGGCGGGCGCCGGTCGACGATCGCCATCCGCTCCGGTTCGTCCGCCGTGAGCGCCCAACGGCCGTCCTGGGTGATGCCGATCGGGAGGACGTCGTACTTCGTCCGGTCGATGGCTTTGAGGACGGCGCCGGCGGTGACCACGGAGATCCCGTGTTCGGAGCTGCGCCCGCCGAACACGACGGCCACACGCGGCTTGCGAGGCGGCTGCTCGGGGCTCTGGGGGAGGTTCTCGGTGCTCATATCGCGTCGAGAGTACCCGGTGGTAGGGCCCGGAGACAGCGCCCGCCGCCTCGCGTCGCTCAGCGTCGTTCGGGCTTCGCGCTGCGCGACATCAGCTCCTTGAGGGCGACCACCGGGGGCTTGCCCTCGTGCACGATGCCGACGACCGTCTCCGTGATCGGCATGTCGACGCCGTGCCTGCGGGCCAGATCCAGCACCGACTCGCAGGACTTGACGCCCTCGGCGGTCTGCTTGGTGACCGCGATGGTCTCCTGCAGCGTCATGCCCTTGCCGAGGTTGGTGCCGAAGGTGTGGTTGCGCGACAGCGGCGAGGAGCAGGTCGCCACCAGGTCGCCCAGGCCCGCCAGTCCGGAGAAGGTGAGCGGGTCGGCGCCGAGCACCATGCCGAGCCGGGTGGTCTCGGCGAGGCCGCGGGTGATGAGCGAGCCCTTGGCGTTGTCGCCGAGCCCCATGCCGTCCGCGATGCCGACGGCGAGACCGATGACGTTCTTCACGGCTCCGCCCAGTTCGCACCCGACCACGTCCGTGTTGGTGTACGGGCGGAAGTAGGGCGTGTGGCAGGCGGCCTGGAGCCGCTGGGCGACGGCCTCGTCGGTGCAGGCCACGACGGCCGCGGCCGGCATGCGCGCGGCGATCTCCCGGGCCAGGTTGGGCCCGGTGACCACGGCGATCCGGTCCGGGCCGACCTTGGCGACGTCGTCGATGACCTCGCTCATGCGCATCGCGGAGCCGAGTTCGACGCCCTTCATCAGCGACACCAGGACGGTGTCCGGGGCGAGCAGCGGGGCCCACTCGGCGAGATTGCCGCGCAGGGTCTGCGAGGGAACCGACAGGACCGTGAAGTCGGCGCCGGCCGCGGCCTCGGCGGGGTCCGTGGTGGCCCGCACCTGCTCCGGGAGCTCGACGCCCGGGAAGTAGTCGGGATTGGTCCGCGTGGAGTTGATCGCCTCCACGAGCTCCGGGCGGCGCCCCCAGAGGGTGACCTCGCACCCCGCGTCCGCGAGCACCATGCCGAAGGCCGTGCCCCACGAACCGGCGCTCAGAACCGCCGCCTTGACCGGCTTGCTCACGTGCCCAGCCCCTCTTCCTGCACCGACTTCGGCGACTGTGCCGACCGTACCGGCCGCCCCGGCTCCTGCCCGCCCCGCTTGGTCTGCTTCTGCGTGCGGCGCCGCTGCTCGATCCGCTCCCGGCGCGGGTCGTAGGGCGTCTCGGGCGCCTTCTCCCCGCGGATCTCCTCCAGCTGCGCGGTGATGGCGGCCATGATCACCTCCGTGGCCTCCTTCAGCAGGTCCGCGGTCATCTCCCGGTCGTAGAACCGGGAGAGGTCGACCGGCGGTCCGGCGAGGACCCGATGCGTCTTGCGCGGCAGCAGGTGCGGCTTCTTCGCGTACGGCGGCAGCAGCTCGTTGCAGCCCCACTGGGCCACGGGGATCACCGGGCACTTGGTCTGCAGGGCGACGCGGGCGGCCCCGGTCTTGCCCGTCATGGGCCAGCCGTCCGGGTCGCGGGTGAGGGTGCCCTCGGGATAGAAGGCGACGCATTCCCCGCGGTTCACGGCGTCGATCGCGGCCCGGAAGGCGCTGAGCGCGTCCGTGCTCTCGCGGTAGACGGGGATCTGCCCGGTGCCGCGCATCGCGGCGCCGACGAATCCCTTCTTGAAAAGACCGCTCTTCGCGAGGAATCGCGGGACGCGCCCGGTGTTGTACTGAAAGTGCGCGTAAGCGAAGGGGTCGATGTGCGAATTGTGGTTCACCGCGGTGATAAATCCACCCTCGGCCGGAATGTGCTCCATTCCGCGCCAGTCCCGCCTGAGCAGTACCACCAGCGGCGGTTTGCAGATCACCGCGGCGAAGCGGTACCAGAAGCCGATTCTGCGGCGGGGCACGCGGACACCTTCCTCTAGGGCCTGAAGCGGCGGCCACGGGGGCCGCACAAGTGTCGCCCCAGGCCGCCGGTCTGTCGAGAACACCGTACGCCCCGACACGCCGGGCGCCTCAGGCCCCGGGTGACAATGACCGCGACAAGAGGAGGACGGAACACCCGTGCAGTGGACGTTGGTCGTACCCCTGAAGCCGCTGGCCCAGGCCAAGAGCAGGCTGGCGGACACCGCCGACGACGGGCTGCGGCCGGACCTCGCGCTGGCCTTCGCGCAGGACACGGTGGCGGCCGTGCTGGCCTGCCCGGCGGTGCGGGATGTGGCAGTCGTCACGGACGACGCCCGGGCGGGCCGTGCGCTGGCCGCGCTCGGGGCCGCGATCATCGCCGACGAGCCGGGCAGCGGTCTCAACGCCGCACTCGCACACGCGGCGGCGGCCGTGCGCTCCGCCCGCCCCGCGAGCCCGGTGGCCGCGCTCAACGCCGATCTGCCGGCGCTGCGCCCGCGGGAATTGTCCCGGGTACTCGACGCCGCCGCGGAATTCCCGCGCGCATTTCTTCCGGATGCGGCCGCAATCGGCACGACTCTTCTGGCCGCCGCCCCGGGCCGCGCATTGCACCCGGCGTTCGGCACCGATTCCCGCGCCCGGCACCGCGCGTCCGGGGCCGTGGAACTGTCCCTGACCGCCGTGGATTCCGTACGCCAGGACGTGGACACCGGCGACGACCTGCGCAGCGCGCTCGCCCTCGGGGTGGGCCCTCATACGGCCGCGGCCGCCGCGCGGTTGCTGATCCCCGGGCAGTAGGCTGCGGGCATGCAGGCGACCGCGTACACCTACGACCCCGACAGCCGCAGCGGGCAGGTCCTCCTGGACGACGGCACTCCGGTGCCCTTCGACGCGGCGGCGTTCGACGCCGGCGGTCTGCTGCTGCTGCGCCCCGGGCAGCGGGTGCGCATCGAGGTGGAGGGCCCGAAGGACGCCCCGCGCATCACTCTGGTGACCCTGCAGACCCTCTGAGCACGTCCGATCACTTCCGGAACACGCCGCGGGCCGGACTCCGTCAGGGAGTCCGGCCCGTCGCGTGAGTACCCAGGCGGCCCTACTTCTTGCGGGCGGTGGTCTTCTTGGCGGTGGTCTTGCGCGCCGTCGACTTCTTGGCGGGCGCCTTCTTGGCGGTCGCCTTCTTCGCCGGGGACGACTTCTTGGCGGTGGTCTTCTTGGCCGCGGTCGTCTTGGCCGTCGCCGTGGTCTTCTTGGCGGGCGCCTTCTTCGCCGTGGTCTTCTTCGCGGCAGCCGTCTTCGTGGGGGTGGCCTTCTTCGCCGCCGTCTTGCGCGCCGTGGTGGTCTTCGCCGCGCCCGCCGTCTTCTTCGCCGCGGCCTTCTTGCCCGCCGACTTGGCGATGGTGGGGGGCGGGCCGGACAGGCTGCCCTTGGGGGCCTTCTTGACGGCGATGTCACCCTTCGGGAGCTTCTTCGAGCCACTGACCAGGTCCTTGAAGCCCTGACCCGCACGGAAACGCGGAACGGAGGTCTTCTTGACCCGAACCCGCTCGCCCGTCTGAGGGTTACGGGCGTAGCGGGCCGGACGGTCGACCTTCTCGAAGGAACCGAAGCCGGTGACCGAGACCCGGTCACCCGCGACCACCGCGCGGACGATGGCGTCCAGTACATGGTCGACAGCATCGGCGGCCTGCTGGCGGCCGCCCATCTTGTCGGCAATCGCTTCTACGAGCTGCGCCTTGTTCACGTCTTCCCCTTCGGAGACATCGCCAGAACGAAAGTGTTCAAGCTTTTTCGCACGTTAGGCAGATATATACCGCAAATCAAACACGAAACGGGCTTATCACCCTTGTGCCGCAACGAGCCCGGCGGTATCGGCGGGTTCAGCGTTCCTCGTCGGGGATACGCCCCTCGTCGAGGTCCGCGGTGAACCGCTCCAGCCGCCTTGCCGCGTCGGCGAGATCGTGCTTGGCCGCGGCCGTAATGACCAGCAGCTTCCGGGTCAGCGCCATCCGTACGCCCTCCGGGACTTGCAGTGCGCGCACCCTTGCGTGCGCTTCCTTGAGTTGGTCCGCGACTGCCGTATAGAGCTCGAGTTGGCCGTCGTGTTCCATGCACAGATTGTGCCATCTGGGGCGAGTTGTCGCCTGCGCAGGGGACAACTGCCGCCTCAAACGGCCTTCCGGGCACACCCGGAAGTCACGGCTGTACCACTCGCTTACCCCGGCAACCACCGTCATAACGTGGTCAGTTGGCTGCCGACCTGGGGGCGGACAGGGCCGTTCGGGTGCAGAAACGGCTGTACCCCCGATCGGGCTGATCGGGGGTACGGCGGGGGTGTTGCGGTGGCCGAAAGTCGCCTTGTTCAGAGGCGGCGGACCATGTTCCGGATCAGACCGGGAGCGTCCGCGGCTTGAACGACGGGCGCTTCGCCTCGTACGCGGCGATGTCCGCCTCGTTCTGCAGGGTGATCGAGATGTCGTCGAGGCCGTTCAGCAGCCGCCAGCGGGAGTTCTCGTCCAGCTCGAACGAGGCGGTGATGCCCTCGGCGCGCACCTCGCGGGCGACCAGGTCGACGGTGATCTCGGTCTGCGGGTCCTTCTCGGTGAGCTCCCACAGCGCGTCCACGATCTTCTGCTCCAGAACGACCGTGAGCAGGCCGTTCTTGAGCGAGTTGCCGCGGAAGATGTCGGCGAAGCGGGAGGAGATCACGGTCTTGAAGCCGTAGTTCTGCAGCGCCCAGACGGCGTGCTCACGGGAGGAGCCGGTGCCGAAGTCGGGGCCCGCGACCAGCACGGTCGCGCCCTGCCGCTCGGGCTGGTTGAGCACGAAGGACGCGTCCTTGCGCCAGGCCTCGAACAGCCCGTCCTCGAACCCGTCGCGCGTGACCTTCTTGAGCCAGTGGGCGGGGATGATCTGGTCGGTGTCGACGTTGCTGCGGCGCAGCGGGACGGCCCGGCCGGTGTGGGTGGTGAATGCTTCCATGACTGATCAGACTCCAGCGGGCGTACGGACGTCGGCGTCGGCCAGGTCGGCCGGGGAGGCCAGGTGGCCCAGGACGGCGGTGGCCGCCGCGACCTGCGGCGACACCAGGTGCGTACGGCCGCCCTTGCCCTGCCGGCCCTCGAAGTTGCGGTTGGAGGTGGACGCGGAGCGCTCACCCGGGGCCAGCTGGTCCGGGTTCATGCCCAGGCACATCGAGCAGCCCGCGTGCCGCCATTCGGCGCCGGCCTCCTTGAAGACGACGTCCAGCCCCTCGGAGACGGCCTGCAGACCGACCCGCGCCGAGCCCGGGACGACCAGCATCCGTACGCCGTCGGCGACTTTGCGGCCCTTGAGCAGCTCGGCGGCGGCCCGCAGGTCCTCGATGCGGCCGTTGGTGCAGGAGCCTACGAAGACGGTGTCCACCTTGATGGAGCGCAGCGGCTGCCCGGCCTCCAACCCCATGTATTCCAGGGCCTTTTCGGCGGCGTGCCGCTCCGATGCGTCTTCGTACGAAGCGGGATCGGGGACGGACGCCGAAAGCGGTGCGCCCTGCCCGGGGTTGGTGCCCCAGGTGACGAACGGCGACAGCGCGGCGGCGTCGATGACGACCTCGGCGTCGAACTCGGCGTCCTCGTCCGTCTTCAGCGTCTTCCAGTACGCGACGGCGGCGTCCCAGTCCTCGCCCTCGGGGGCGTGCGGACGGCCCTTGAGGTACGCGAACGTCGTCTCGTCCGGGGCGATCATGCCCGCGCGGGCGCCGGCCTCGATCGACATGTTGCAGATGGTCATGCGGGCTTCCATCGAGAGCTTCTCGATGGCCTCGCCGCGGTATTCCAGGATGTAGCCCTGGCCGCCGCCCGTGCCGATCTTCGCGATGATCGCGAGGATCAGGTCCTTTGCGGTGACGCCCTCGGGCAGCTCGCCCTCGACCGTGATCGCCATGGTCTTGGGGCGGGCCATCGGCAGCGTCTGGGTGGCCAGTACGTGCTCCACCTGCGAGGTGCCGATACCGAAGGCCAGCGCGCCGAAGGCGCCGTGCGTGGAGGTGTGGGAGTCACCGCAGACGACGGTGGTGCCGGGCTGGGTCAGGCCCAGCTGCGGACCGACGACGTGCACGACGCCCTGCTCGACGTCGCCCAGCGGGTGCAGGCGCACCCCGAACTCGGCGGCGTTCTTGCGCAGCGTCTCCAGCTGGACCCGGGAGACAGGGTCGGCGATGGGCTTGTCGATGTCGAGGGTGGGGGTGTTGTGGTCCTCGGTGGCGATGGTGAGGTCGAGGCGCCGCACGGGGCGGCCGCTCTTGCGGAGACCGTCGAAGGCCTGCGGGCTGGTCACCTCGTGCAGCAGGTGCAGATCGATGAAGAGAAGGTCGGGCTCGCCCTCCGCGCGGCGGACGACATGGTCGTCCCAGACTTTCTCCGCGAGTGTCCTACCCATCGCTGTTCCCTCCGGCCGACGGCGGTCCGCCGACCCAACTAGAGATCTTGAGAGGCGGTGCCCGTTCCCCTGATTCCGGGCACACACCACCAGGCCCTTACGTCACGGGCCGTTGTGACTTCGTGATTCCAGGGTGGCGGGTTCCGGAGAAATTTGAACTTGCGTTTCACAGAGTGAGACGCGAGTATCGTTGCATGGACAACAGTAGCGGCGTCGGCGTTCTGGACAAGGCGGCCCTCGTCCTGAGCGCTCTGGAGTCCGGTCCGGCCACCCTCGCGGGCCTGGTCGGCGCCACCGGACTGGCACGACCCACGGCTCACCGCCTGGCCGTGGCCCTGGAACACCACCGCATGGTGGCGCGGGACATGCAGGGCCGTTTCATTCTCGGCCCTCGCCTGGCCGAGCTGGCCGCGGCCGCGGGTGAGGACCGTCTCCTCGCCACCGCCGGGCCGGTGCTCACGCATCTGCGGGACGTCACGGGCGAGAGCGCGCAGCTCTACCGCCGCCAGGGCGACATGCGCATCTGCGTCGCCGCGGCGGAGCGGCTGTCCGGACTGCGGGACACGGTCCCGGTCGGTTCGACGCTGACGATGAAGGCCGGCTCCTCGGCGCAGATCCTGCTGGCCTGGGAGGAGCCGGAGCGGCTGCACCGGGGGCTGCAGGGGGCGCGTTTCACGGCGACGGCCCTGTCGGGTGTGCGGCGGCGGGGCTGGGCCCAGTCGATCGGTGAGCGGGAGCCGGGCGTCGCGTCCGTGTCCGCGCCGGTGCGGGGGCCGTCGAACCGGGTGGTGGCGGCGGTGTCCGTCTCCGGGCCCATCGAGCGGCTGACCCGGCATCCGGGCCGTATGCACGCGCAGGCCGTGATCGACGCGGCGGGGCGGCTCTCCGAGGCGCTGCGGCGCGGCTGAGCGATACGGGGAAGGCCGGCCTCGACGCCGCGGCAGGTCCTCCCCCGCTCCGTGCAGACGAACCTCAGGGACAGCGGGGCACCTGTCTGGATCTATAGCCGGACGCTCCAAGTGCCCCTTTCCAGAATCGGGGCGGCGCTGAGTGAACCACTTCCGTGGTCCCTACCACCGGGCACCGGCCATGCGCGGCCGCATGCGTATCGACCGTGCCCCGATGATTAGCCGCTTTCACATGGGTCCACGACGGGTCACGCCGAGCGCCCACCGGTAGAGATCCGGAACCTTGAACAATCGCTCAGACGCGTCGCTGTCGATGACCTCCAAAAGTCCCGCTTCCTGAGCCAGGACGACGAGATCCTCCTCGATGTCACTCAGCGCGTCCTCAGTCACAGGTGTCCGGCCATAATCACGCAACGCCTCGGCGACATGCCTGAGCTCCTGGAACTCCTCGTCCAGCAGAGCCGACAAGGCCTTGTCGCTGACGCTCTCCAGACTGAGCGCAAGGCTGCGAGGCCGGAGGACAGAGCGGTCGTAACCACTCCGTTTCTCTTCTGCGCGTTCCCAGTCCAGCGCTGCCGCGAAGAGCTGCAGCAGGGCGCGCGGCGAATGGTCACCGTTGCCATCCGCGAGTCGATTCCACACCCAGTTCGCCGTGAAGGCGGTGCGCTCCCCGCGCATGCGCTCGCCTACCAGCGCATTCCAGGCGACAGCCACCTGCTCAGGGCTCCACGCCGCCACCTCCTTCGCGGGAAGGGCAGAGTCGAGCACGGCCAGCACATCCGCGAAGGCGGACGAGCGTACGGCCCGCTTGAGGACGACCTTGAAGTAATCCTCTCGGTCCTCCCACTGCAGGCGACGGGAGAGACCGAAGAAGTGGCTCTTGTTCTCGAAGCGGAGCCCTTGCCAGATGTCTTGTCGTACGAAGACCTTCAGTCGAATCCTGTGCAGGCGCGATGCGAGGTCTGCCTGCTTTGTCAGCAACCCGGCAATCGCGGCCGACCTACGTGAACGCTGAACCGGCGAATGGCCGAAGGCCGTGTCCAGGCCATCGAAGAGCAGGAGGACACCGCGGTCGCCGCCGGCGTCCACACGGCGCA
The DNA here is from genome assembly GCF_002237655.1 of Streptomyces sp. XY006. GTDB lineage: Bacteria > Actinomycetota > Actinomycetes > Streptomycetales > Streptomycetaceae > Streptomyces > Streptomyces levis. The sequence goes on along the minus strand of NZ_NOKT01000021.1, from coordinate 11,543 downwards.
GCCAATCACCGCATCGCAGCGGACCCATCGGATCGTCGAGAACCTTGAAGACGGCCTGCGTCACCGCGAAGTCGCCGTCCTCAAGGTCGGCGAGGGCAGGGTGGGGGGCTCCGAACTTTTGAGCCGGGCCGTATGACTGGTGAATGGCAAGAGCCATCAGAACCTGCCAGAAAGATCCCCAGTCAAGGCCTCGTTGGTCGAGTGCACCGCCGACAGCTGCATAGTTGTCCGGTCCGAAAGACCACGCTGGACGCCCTCTGTACTGGTTCGGCGTCGTCACCAACACGGATTCCCAGCTGACGAGTTTGCCAGCCGCCAGCCACCGGAACAGAGCCGTCTTGCCCGTCCCCTTACGACCGAGGATCAACGGCACATCGGGGGCAGCCGTCTCGTTGACCTGACGTGTCACAACGTAGTCCTGCAAGAACTCGTCGTGGTCGAGGATCTCTGCCGTACCCGTCGAAAACGAGAGCTGCCGGAGCGCCTCGACCTTGCTTGCCGAGGTCCGGTTCTGCACAGCCAGTGCAGGCGCCGGCTCGGGCACGATCTGCACGATCCAGTCGGCGATACGCGCATACGGCGATAGCTGGGCCCGCGAGTCGCCGACGGTGTCCGCGAAAGCCACTTCGGCGTTGTAGGGGATCATGTGCGTGATCTCTTCGGCCGAGAGCCCCTGAGCCTCTCGCTGGGAACCTGCGGGCGCTGTCCAGGCCTCGACCCAGGACCTTGCACGCTCGGCCAGGCGGGTGGCGCTGATGCCGGGAGGCATCGGCGACACGACGAAACGCGGCTCGGGCGTGAGAGCTCGGTCGGCGGTGCTGCGTCGCGTCGTGGCACTCATCAGGGCCCTGGTGAGCATTTCCGTGCCCACCCGCGCTTGAGCGTGGGGATGAAAACAGATCACCGCCATGTCGGAAACGTCGAACAGCAGGGGCGCGGCGACGGGACTGACACCGGTGCGCGAGTCGATCAGGATGACGTCGGGCGAGAGGTTGGACTCGCGGACATCATCGATGAGGCGATGCAGCGCATTGGTCCGCTCGCGGTACCAGATCTCCGGTTCGAGCGCCCGCAACTGTGCGGCGTAAGCGCTGTCGATCCGACCGGCGGGCATGCAATACAGCCGGCCGGCGTCATCGACCGGAATGAGATGCTTGAGCACTGGCCTCTGGTCGCCGAATTCGTACCGGAGCAGCGCCGCCACCACGCCCTGATCGGCTTCGACCTCGCTCTCGATCCCGAACAGGGAGTCGAGGCCAGGCGCCTCGAGATCCATGTCGATGCAGACGACGGTAAGCCCATGGTCACCACTGAGGCGACGTGCGACCGACGCCAGCGCGGTACTGCGACCCACTCCGCCCTTGAGGCTGTAGAAGGTGACAACCGGTGCCGAATCGAGGTCCTCGTCCAGATCGCTGGCGAACCTCACGGAGGGCAGGGTGCGGGTAGCGTCGTTCGCGCGCTCCAGAGCAGACGTCCAGTGCGGCACTCGCTCGTCATCATCCGCGTGGTCCAAGTCGCCGTACCACTCGGCTTCCGCCGGGGTGAGCAGCTCCCAGGTATGCACCTGCCGCAGCACCTCGTCTTCCAGACGGGATACGACCTTGGACTTCCGTTCCTCAGGGGTCCAGGAGCCGAAGCTGTCACTCTCGGCGCGAACCAGAAGACCCCCGGCATCACGGACGACATGAACCACTGCCGCAGGGACAACCTCTCGCACGGCCGCCACGATCTTGTCAGTGGAGTCATGGTCGGACATCACATCGGCCTTCCTCATCCGTTCCACCTGCGCCCAACAACTCCGCGTCGGGAGTTTGCCTGCCGGATACGCGTCGCCACCCAGCTTGCCAGCTCTCTCCCCCCCTTGAGCAGGTCTTTTGGGTCGACGTCCGCCGGCAGGCGAGTCTCATAGCGCAGTTCCGTACCCCAATGGGCGATGAACAAGTCGGCATGCCCCGGAGGCGGCGGAAAGCCGGCAGACCGCCACAAACCTCGCAGATTGTGCCCCTCACTCCCACCTCTGGGGAAGCGAATACCGTTCAGCTGCAAATACGTCTTCAAACGACACTCGACCACGTAGCCGGCCAAGTAGACGGCCCCCAGGTAGTGCCCTGAATCGGTCAGAGCTTTGACCTCTGCGGCACGCACACCAGCCACAGCTTGGAAGTCAGCCACTGACTCCCCCCTCCGTCCCTGTTGCGAACACACCAAGGCTCTCCCGAACCCTGTTGCAGCCGAGACGACGGAAGCCCCCCAGCCAGGCTGGGAGGCTTCCGTTCACAGTACCCCCGACCGGATTCGAACCGGCGCTACCGCCTTGAGAGGGCGGCGTGCTAGGCCGCTACACAACGGGGGCGTGGATCCTGCGTTTCCGCAGGTCCGAGCTGGTCTACCTGGACTCGAACCAAGACTAACTGAACCAGAATCAGTCGTGCTGCCAATTACACCATAGACCAATGTGGTTTAGACCAGTCAGTACCCCCGACCGGATTCGAACCGGCGCTACCGCCTTGAGAGGGCGGCGTGCTAGGCCGCTACACAACGGGGGCCCTAGCAGCTCTGGATGATCGTCGATCGTCCGGAACCAGTACCCCCGACCGGATTCGAACCGGCGCTACTGCCTTGAGAGGGCAGCGTGCTAGGCCGCTACACAACGGGGGCTTGCGGATCGGAATCCGCTGGCGCAGATGAGCTCTGCGAGCTGGCCTACCTGGACTCGAACCAAGACTAACTGAACCAGAATCAGTCGTGCTGCCAATTACACCATAGGCCACTGGAACGCAAGCCCCTGAGGGGATCTTGTTCTAGTAGTGCGCCTGGGGCTTGTGCCTTCCGGCCCGCTCCCCGCGGCGCAGGAAGAACATTACCCGAAGGTGGACGGGGCTCCAAAACGAGTATCCGCGCCGAGCAGAGACGGCAGTTCGGCGAGGGAGGCGATGCGGTGCGGGCCGACGGGCGGTTCGATCGTGGCGTACACACCGCCGCGGTCGATCCACACCGACAGCAGGCCGGCGTCGGCGGCGCCCCGTCCGTCGATCTCCGGGTGGTCGCCGACGTAGGCGACCTGGTGGGGTGGCAGGCCGAGGAATTCGCAGGCGGCGAGGAACGCGCCGGCCTCCGGTTTGGAGATGCCCAGTTCCGCCGCGCACAGGATCGTCTCGAAGCGGTCGTGGACGCCGAGGGCGCGCAGCTTGCGGTCCTGGACCTGGAGGCTGGAGTTGGAGAGCACGGCGTGCCGGTGGCTGGCGGCGAGGGCGTCGAGGACGGGCAGGACGTCCGGGAAGAGCGCCCAGGCCGCCTCGTAGTGGGTGATGTACCGCCGGTACCAGGCGTCGGCCTCGTCGTCGGTGAGGTCCCGGTCCAGGAACACCCGTACGCGGTCGCGGCGCTGGGCCTCCCAGGTGGCCTCGCCGGCCGCGAAGCGGGCCCACTGCCGGCCGGTGACCTCCCGCCAGCGGGCGAGGGCCTGCTCGACGGTCTCGCGGTCGTCGAGCAGGCCCTCGGCCGTCAGGTGGGCGCGCATGCCGAGGCGGTCGGCGGTGGTGTAGTCGAAGAGGGTGTCGTCGACGTCCCAGACCACGGCGCGGATGCTCATGGTCCGACCGTACCCGCGGCGGCCCGCTCTCAGCCCAGGGTCATGGTGCCGGAGAGCGTGAGGTCCGGGCCCTGGCCGTCGCGGGGGTGGGCGGTGAGCTTCCAGGTGTGGGTGCCGCTCGTGGCGCCGCCCGAGTCGGTTCTGCCGTCCCAGGCGGGGCGCACGGCGGCCCCCGTGGAGGCGCCGGTCAGGGTGCGCACGACCGTGCCGGAGGCGTTGGCCAGGGTCAGGGTCCAGGTGGACGGCTTGTTCAGCTGCCACACCGGTGACCAGGGGAACGACGTGCCGATCACGGACGGCGAGTAGACCTGGGCCTCCATCTGCGCCAGCGGCGAGGTGGGGACGCCGGCGGGGACGATGGAGACCTCGCCGTACGTGCCGTTGAGGTGGGCGATGTGGCCGCCGAAGCGGTCGACGGCCCAGCGGCCGTTGCTGCCGCCGGTGTTCTGGTCCGTGGCGGGCAGCTTGACCAGGGCGCGGGTGGTGGCCGTGCCGGTGTGGAAGTCGGTGAGCAGCAGCTCGTGGGTGGTGCGGTTCTCGCGGAGCAGGAAGCCGTCGGCGAGGCGGGCCGGGCCGTGGTCGGCCGGGACCGTGATCCTGCGGTTCGTGGCGCGGTCGAGGACGCCGGCGGTGGTGCCGCAGGTCCAGTAGAGCCAGGTGTTGACGGCTTGCAGGTCGGTCGGGGTGCAGGGGGCGCCGGTGGTGACGGTGGTGGTCGTGCCCGTCTTCAGGTTGCGGCCGGTGGCCGTCCCCTGGGTGCTGCCCGGGGTCCACAGGGTCTGGCCCCACACCGCGGCGGCGGTGCGGTCGCGGGTGAGCACGGTCGTTCCGTTGGTGGCGCCGCGCGGGAAGTCGACGACCCGCTGTCTGCCGGAGCCGCCGTTGTAGAGCACGTAGCGGCCGGTGCCGCCGGCGATGCGGCCGCCGGAGTCGCCGTCGGTGGGCGCGGTGAGGAGGGTGGTGGTGTCGAGGCCGGTGTTCACCACGGACTCCTCCCCGTTCGCGTCGGTGTGCAGGTGGCTGACGCGGCCGTCGCCCAGGGCCTCCAGCTGGGGGCAGGCGGCGTCGCCGCCGAGGCAGGTGGGGGCGGCCAGTGCCGGACTGCGCGGGGTCTGGGGGCCGGTGGGCCGGCCGGTGGCGTCCAGCGGGAAGCCGCTGTAGCGGAGCGAGGCGCCCGGGGTGGCGCCGTGCAGGAGCAACTCGCCGGCGCCGACGGCCAGTCCCTGGACGGCGGTCGCGGCGGCGGGGACCCGGGCGACCTCCGTGGTGGTGAGGCCACCGTTGCCGTCGAGGCGGATGCGGTGGATGTTCCAGTCGAGGCTGGAGGGACCAGCGGTGGCCAGGGCGCCGCCGTCCGGCGTCGGGCCGATCCCGCCGAACGACGAGGTCAGCACGGTGTCCCTGGCTCCGGTGGCGAGGGAGCGTGCGGTCAGGGCCGCCTCGGTGCCGCCCAGGACGAAGTCCGGGTTGCCGAGCAGGAGCCGGTCGCCCACGACCGCTTCGAGCCGCTCACCGGTCCTGGTGAGGGCGGTGGGCTGGGTGCCGGGCTCGGAGTCCACCCGGATCGCCTTCCAGTCGGCGACGAGCCAGCGGTCGTTGAAGGCGAGCTCCGGGGTGGCCTCGTCGCCGGTGACGTAGGTGCGGAAAGTGCCGTCGGCGAGGTCGACCAGGCCCACGGAGGTCCTGCCGTCCAGCGCGTAGACGATCGCCAGGCGGGTGACCGAGCCGCCGGTGCGGTAGACGACGGGCCGGGCGCCCGCGGGGAAACCGGTGACAGGGGTGTCGGCGGTGACCGTGCCGTCGGCGGCGCGCAGGACGTGCAGGGCTCCGGTGGAGTCCAGGGTCAGCACGCTCCAGCCGACGGCGGCCCGGTAGGCCTGGTCGGCGGGGAGGGTGACGGTGGCGGTCACCCCGGTGGAGCGGTGCCGCTGCACGACCTTCTGCCCGTCGCGGGTGGTCATGACGTCGGTGCCGCTCGCCAGGTCGTCGGGGCCGGCGTGGGCGGGCGGGACCGTGTCGGGGTAGTCCACCGTGGTGACCGAGCCGGTCCCGGGCCGGTACTGGAAGCCGGAGGCCCCGGCCCACGGGTAGTCGACGGTCACGCGTTTCTCCGTGACGAGCCGGACCGTGCCGACCGGTTCTCCCGCCGCCGCGGCGGCCTGCGCGGGTGCGGTCGGCACCGTGCAGGACAGGGCCAGCACCCCGCCGACGGCCGTGTAGACGAGTCTTCGTGAACGGCTCATGTTCCTCTCCCCCTGGACCAGGGCGCACACGCGCACCGTGCGCACAGGGGGCATCCAACGTCCCGGCCGCGGACGGGAGTCGGCCGGAACGGTGAACTCCGGGTGACGACTGGGCGGACACGGCGAGGGCGGCGCCCGAACCGGACGCCGCCCTCGCCGGAACCGTGTGGTTACGCGGCCAGCTTCGCCAGCGCCGCGTCGATCCGGGCCAGGGTCTTCTCCTTGCCCAGGACCTCCAGGGACTCGAACAGCGGCAGGCCGACCGTACGGCCGGTGACGGCGACGCGGACCGGCGCCTGGGCCTTGCCGAGCTTGAGGCCGTGGGCCTCACCGGCGGCCAGGACGGCCTCCATGAGCGACTCGGCGGAGGTCCAGTCGGCGGCCTCCAGCTTCTCGCGGGCCGTGCGCAGCAGGGCGTCGGAGCCCTCCTTCATGGCCTTGTTCCAGGAGGCCTCGTCCTCGGCCGGCTCCGGCAGGAACAGGAAGTCGACGTTGTCGGTGATCTCCGACAGGACCTTCAGCCGGGTCTGCGCGTGCGGGGCGATGGCCTGCCACTTCGCCTCGTCGAAGGCCTCCGGGGCCCAGGGGGCGAACGGCGCCTGCAGCCAGGGGCGGCAGCGCTCCGTGAAGTCCTTCACGTCGAGCATGCGGATGTGGTCGCCGTTGATCGCCTCGCACTTCTTGAGGTCGAAGCGCGCCGGGTTCGGGTTCACGTCGGAGATGTCGAACGCGGCGACCATCTCGTCGATGGTGAAGACGTCCTGGTCGGCCGAGAGGGACCAGCCGAGCAGCGAGAGGTAGTTGAGCAGGCCCTCGGGGAGGAAGCCGCGCTCGCGGTAGAGGTTCAGGCTGGACTGCGGGTCGCGCTTGGAGAGCTTCTTGTTGCCCTCGCCCATCACGTACGGCAGGTGGCCGAAGGACGGGATCTCCTTGGCGATGCCCAGCTCGATCAGCGCCTTGTACAGGGCGATCTGGCGGGGGGTGGAGGAGAGCAGGTCCTCGCCGCGCAGGACGTGGGTGATCTCCATCAGGGCGTCGTCGACCGGGTTGACCAGGGTGTACAGCGGGGCGCCGTTGGCGCGGACGATGCCGTAGTCCGGGACGTTCTCCGGGGTGAAGGTCAGCTCGCCGCGGACGAGGTCGGTGAAGGTGATCGTCTCGTCGGGCATCCGGAAGCGGACGATCGGCTCGCGGCCCTGGGCCTTGTACTCCTCGACCTGCGCGGCGGACAGGTCGCGGCAGTGGCCGTCGTAGCCGGAGGGCTTGCCGGCGGCGCGGGCGGCCTCGCGGCGGGTGTCCAGCTCCTCCTGGGAGCAGTAGCAGTGGTAGGCGTGGCCGGCGTCGAGCAGCTTGGCGGCGACGTCCTTGTACAGGTCCATGCGCTGCGACTGGCGGTAGGGCGCGTGCGGGCCGCCGACCTCGGGGCCCTCGTCCCAGTCGAAGCCCAGCCAGCGCATCGAGTCGAGCAGCTGGGTGTACGACTCCTCGGAGTCGCGGGCCGCGTCGGTGTCCTCGATGCGGAAGACCAGAGTGCCCTGGTGGTGCTTGGCGAACGCCCAGTTGAACAGGGCGGTGCGCACCAGGCCCACGTGGGGGTTGCCGGTGGGCGACGGGCAGAAACGGACACGGACTGCTGGGGCGGATGCGCTAGCCACGCTTGACAACCTTGTTGGTGAGAGTGCCGATGCCTTCGATGGTGACGGCGACCTCGTCGCCGACGTTCAGGGGGCCGACCCCAGCCGGGGTGCCCGTGAGGATCACGTCGCCGGGGAGCAGCGTCATGGCCTCGGAGATGTTGACGATCAGGTCCTCGACGGAGTGGATCATCTCGCTGGTGCGGCCGAGCTGGCGCTGCTGGCCGTTGACCGTGAGCTGGATGGTCAGGTCGGAGGGGTCGAGGTCGGTCTCCACCCAGGGGCCGAGCGGGCAGGCGGTGTCGAAGCCCTTGGCCCTGGCCCACTGCTTCTCGCGCTTCTGGACGTCGCGGGCGGTGACGTCGTTGGCGCAGGTGTAGCCGAAGATCACGTCCTTGACGCGTTCGCGTGGGACCTCGCGGCACATCCGGCCGATGACCACGGCCAGCTCGGCCTCGTGGTGCACCTCGGTGGAGAAGGAGGGGTACTGGATCTCGTCGCCGGGGCCGATCACCGAAGTGGACGGCTTGAAGAAGGCGAAGGGGGCCTCGGGTACCTCGTTGCCCAGCTCGCGCGCGTGCTCCGCGTAGTTGCGGCCGAAGGCCACGACCTTGTTGGGCAGCACCGGCGGCAGCAGCCTCACCTTGCCGACCGGCACCTTCGTCCCGGAGAGCTCGAAGTCCGCGAACGGGATGCCCTTGATGATGTCCAGGACGAGCTCGTCCTGCTTCTCGCCCTCGATGGCGCCGAAGGCGACGTTCCCGTCGATGGAGAATCTGGCGATGCGCACGGGATGCTTGGCCCCTTGACTGAAGCGACTGGAGTCTGACGCTCCAGGCTAACGCGGGGAGGTGTCCCCGCCGTGCGCACGGACGAGGGGCGTCACCATGTCCGGGGACGCCCCTCGAAGTCCGTGCCGGGCCGCGGTGAGCATCCTGCGGCCGGCGCGCGTATGTCCTGGTGTCACTTCGCGGCAGCGGCGGCCGCGGCGGGGATCTCCATGAGGACGGTGCGCTTGGGGTTGGCGGTCTGGGTCGGCAGTTCGACGCGGTGCTCCGGCTGTTCCGGCGTCTGCAGTTCGTCGGCGTCGTCGAGGTGCGCCAGCGTCGTGCGCCGCGGGTTGGCGATCTTGTGGAACATCGTCGTCGTCTTCACTGTTTACTTGACCCTGTCCTGTGACGGGCGCCGCGAGGGTGCGAGACCCCCGCTCGGGCGCGGGTTGTCGGTTTTGCCATCTCTGTAAAGCGTCAGGCTAAACATCAGATTCCCGGCCCCATGGCGGAGGGGTCACGATCGGCGTGTGAGTTTCCTCACGAATCAAGGGTCGAAACGGGCAATACGGACCCCCACCCCACTGCGACGAAGCGGACATTGACCCCCTGAAGCCCTCATTCCGCTCCCGATCATGGCGACTGGGACACCTGTCACCACTCGGCAACTCGCGGGCATGTGCCCGAATTGGGCGAACTCCCTTTCTACGTCCGGTGATCCGCCCCTCACGTGGTGTCACCTATGTCACGGCCTGGCCTACGAGCCTTGTTGGAGATCCTGTGCTGTGCTGGAATGCCACGGACCGCCGCGGGATCGAGCCGGCGCACAGGGGGCGCACAGACGCGCCGAGTGGCGGCCAGAAGGGGGAACCAGCGCCGGTCACTCACGACCACCACGGGGGCGAACTCAGGGCGTCCCCAGAACGCCGACACCGTGCCCCGCCGTTCATCCGACGGGGTGCCTGGTCCAGAGGTTGCGACGCTAGTGCAGGGACGTTTCAAGAGGGATGGCAACGCTTCGGCGGAGCCGGAGCCGCACGGCGGGACTGGCCCCATGAATGGCGGCCCCTCGCCCCAGCACGCCCAGAACCCGGGCCCGGCCGGTGACGGCGGTGAGAGCCCGGGGCGCCCCGGCGCGTCGGCCCCCTCCGGGCCCGCGGGCCCGGCCCCGGCCCTGAAGCCGCCGGCCGGTCCGACCGGCCCCGGCCCGCGAATAGCCCTGCGCAACTGGCGCATCTCCACCCGACTGGTGTCGCTGCTCGCGCTCCCGGTGGTCGCGGCCACCTCGCTGGGCGCCCTGCGTATCAACCAGTCCATGGACGACATCCAGCAGCTCGACAACATGAAGCTGCTGACGGACATGACCAAGCAGGCCACCGAGCTGTCGGCCGCGCTCCAGGAGGAGCGCGACCAGTCGGCGGGCCCGCTCGCGCACGGCGGCAAGGCCACCGACTTCACGGTCAAGGGGCTGCGCGAGAAGACCGACCGCGCGATGAACAACTTCCTCGACTCGTCCGAGGAGATCGACAGCGCGAGCAAGGACGGCAACCTCAAGGGCGTCCGCGAGTACCTCATCCAGATCGCCGGTGAGCTCGGCGATCTGGCGCAGATCCGCAAGGGCGCCTACGCGTCCGAGGGCAACTCCACGCAGACGATCGAGGCGTACCACCGTCTGATCGAGAACCTGATCGACCTCTCCCAGGACATGGCCGAGGCGACCAGCAACCCGGACATGATCCAGCGCACGCGTGCGCTCGCGGCGTTCTCCTCCGCCAAGGAGTACTCCTCGATCCAGCGCGCGGCCCTCGCCGCGGCCCTGCCGGCCAGCAACACCACGACCGGCAAGCTCTCCCCGAACGACCGGCTCTACGCCCAGTCGGCCCTGGAGAGCCAGAACTCCGAGATCCGCAGCTTCAAGAGCATCTACGGCGAGGACGCCGCCGCCGAGCTGCTCAAGCCGATCGAGGACGGCGGCAACTCCACGATCAAGGCCACCGACACCTACGCCGGCCGCGCCCTGATCTCCGCGAGCGGTCTGGCCCAGCAGGACAAGCGGTCCTACCGCGACTGGCTGGACGACAGCTCCACCAAGATCCAGCAGATGAAGAACATCGAGCACACCCTGCTCGAGGAGATGGAACAGAAGGCCCGTGAGCTGCGCAGCGCCACCGAGCGCGACGCGATCATCTCCGGTGCGCTGATCCTGATCGTGCTCGGTGTCTCCCTGGTCGGCGCCTTCGTCGTGGCCCGCTCCATGATCCGCTCGCTGCGCCGGCTGGAGGAGACCGCGACCAAGGTCGCCTCCGACCGTCTGCCCGAGCTGGTCAAGCAGCTGTCCGAGTCCGACCCGCAGGACGTCGACACGTCCGTGGAGTCGGTCGGTGTGCACTCCCGGGACGAGATCGGCCGGGTGGCCGCGGCCTTCGACGACGTGCACCGCGAGGCGGTCCGCCTCGCCGCCGAGCAGGCCCTGCTGCGGGGCAACGTCAACGCGATGTTCACCAACCTCTCGCGCCGCTCCCAGGGTCTGATCCAGCGCCAGCTGTCGCTGATCTCCGAGCTGGAGTCCCGCGAGGCCGACCCGGACCAGCTGTCCTCGCTGTTCAAGCTCGACCACCTCGCGACGCGCATGCGCCGTAACGGCGAGAACCTCCTCGTCCTCGCCGGTGAGGAGCCCGGCCGCCGCTGGACCCGCCCGGTCCCGCTGGTCGACGTGCTCCGCGCCGCCGCCTCCGAGGTGGAGCAGTACGAGCGCATCGAGCTGGCCTCGGTGCCGACCACCGAAGTGGCCGGCCGCGTGGTCAACGACCTCGTGCACCTGCTCGCCGAGCTGCTGGAGAACGCGACCTCCTTCTCCTCGCCGCAGACCAAGGTCAAGGTCACCGGTCACGCCCTGCCCGACGGCCGGGTGCTGATCGAGATCCACGACACCGGTATCGGCCTCTCCCCCGAGGACCTCGCGGCGATCAACGAGCGGCTAGCCTCTCCCCCGACGGTGGACGTCTCCGTCTCCCGCCGCATGGGTCTGTTCGTGGTCGGCCGGCTGTCCCAGCGGCACGGCATCCGCATCCAGCTCCGCCCGTCCGACTCCGGCGGCACGACCGCGCTGGTCATGCTGCCCGTCGACGTCGCCCAGGGCGGCAAGAAGCCCCAGCCCAAGCAGGGCGGCCAGCCGCCGGTCGGCGGTGGCGGTCCGGCCGCAGCGCAGGCCGCGGCCGGTGCGGCGGCGGCCCGGCGGGCCGCCGGTGCCGGCCAGAACGGCGGCGCCCTCGCTGCCGGCGGTGCCTTCGGCGGCGGTGCC
>NZ_NOKT01000020.1 GCF_002237655.1 Streptomyces sp. XY006 | reverse complement strand
CATTCCGAACCCGGAAGCTAAGCCTTACAGCGCCGATGGTACTGCAGGGGGGACCCTGTGGGAGAGTAGGACGCCGCCGAACAATCATTGGGAAAGGCCCACACCTTACGGTGTGGGCCTTTTCGCGTTTTCAGGGCTTCCGGGATTCCTTTACGACGGCTGCACCAGTTTTGTGTCGTACGCCAGGATGACCGCCTGGATGCGGTCCCGGGAACCGGTCTTCGCGAGGATGCGGCCCACGTGGGTCTTCACCGTCGACTCCGCCAGGTGCAGGCGGGCGGCTATCTCCGTGTTCGTCCAGCCCTGGCCGATGACCGTGAGGATCTCGCGTTCCCGGTCCGTCAGGGTCGCGAGGCGGGGGTCTTCAGGGAGGGGCGTCTCCGTGGCGGGGTCGGCCGGCAGGTGGTGGACGTAGGCGTCCAGGAGGCGGCGGGTGAGGCTGGGGGCCACGACCGCGTCACCCGTGGCGACCGCGCGGATGCCGGACAGGAGTTCCTCCGGCTGGGCGTCCTTGACCAGGAAACCCGAGGCGCCGGCGCGGAGGCCGGCGTAGGCGTACTCGTCGAGGTCGAAGGTCGTGACGATCAGGATGCGGGTGCGGTCGCCGGCCGCGGTGATGCGGCGGGTCGCCTCGATGCCGTCCAGGCCGGGCATGCGGATGTCCATGAGGACGACGTCGGGGTGGAGCTCGGCCGCCATGCGGACGGCTTCGCTGCCGTTGGCCGCCTCGCCCACGACCGTCATGTCGTCCTGGCTCTCCAGGAGCATGCGGGAGCCGAAGCGTTGCAGGGGCTGGTCGTCGGCGATGAGGACCGTGGTCACTGCGGGGTTTCCTCCGGGAGGTGCAGGCGGACGCGCCAGCCCCGTTCCGGGTCGGGGCGGGGGCCGGCCTCAAGTGTGCCGCCGTAGAGGGCGGTTCGCTCGCGCATTCCCGGGAGGCCGCGGCCTTCGGCCGGGGTGGCCGCCGGGGTGCCGTGGCCGGTGTCCGTGATGGTGACGGTGACGGCGGCCTTGTCGCCGTAGGCCAGGTCTATCCGCGCCTTGGCGTTAGGGCCGGCGTGTTTCAGGGTGTTGGTGAGGGCTTCCTGGATGACGCGGTAGACGGTGAGCTGGCGGCCCGGGGGGAGTGTGGGGGTGCCGTGGGTCGTGGTGCTCACGGGGAGTCCGGCGGAGCGGACGCCGTCGAGGAGGGGGGCGAGGTCCGTCAGGCCGGGTTGGGGGGTCAGGTCGGCCTGCTGTTTCTCCTCCTCGCGCAGGACGTCCAGGAGGCGGCGGAGTTCGGTGAGGGCCTGGCGGCTGGTGGTGGCGATGGCGTCGAGGGCCTGGGCGGCGCGTTCGGGGGACTTGCCGGCCGCGTACCGGCCGCCGTCGGCGAGGCCGGTGATGACGGAGAGGTTGTGGCCGATGATGTCGTGCATCTCGCGGGCGATGCGGGCGCGTTCGGCGGCGGTGGCGAGCTGGGCCTGCTGGTCGCGCTCGGTCTCCAGGCGGCGGGCGCGGTCTTCCAGGGCCTCGGTGTAGTTGCGGCGGGTGCGAACCGTGACGCCGATCAGGACGGCCACCGTGACGGACATCAGCTGCGAGCCGATCTGCTGGTCCCGGCTGCCCTCCCCGTGGCGGAAGGCCGAGACCAGGACGGGCGTGATGACCAGGGCGGTGGCCCACCACAGCCGGCGCAGGGCGCGGCGCAGGGCCAGGTGGTAGACGAGGACCAGCTGCAGCAGGGCCGCCTGGAGGGCGGCGCCCGTCCAGGCGTTGACCAGGGCGAAGGGGGCCATGGCGGCGAGGACGACGCCCGGGTGGGTGCGGCGCCAGATCAGCGGGAGGGAGAAGCCGAGGCTCAGGGTGAGCAGGAGCCAGCCGGGGACGTCCTGCTCGTGGGCGTTGTGCTGCCAGCCGCCGCCGGCGTAGTCGATCAGGGCGGCGGTCGCCCAGAAGCCGGTGAAGTGCAGGTCCCACAGCAGGGGGTGGCGCCGGTCGAAGGCGCGCACCCGCCGGGAGAGGTGCTGGGCGTAGTCGGTGAGGGGCTCGGTCGCCCGGTCGTCCGTCACGGGGTCCATCGTGAGGGTTCCTGGTGCCGGGCGTCAGACGTCTCGCCGGCGCAGGACCCAGGCGGCCACCGCCAGGGTCGTCCCCGTCCACAGGAGCAGGGCGAGCAGGGCGCTGCCCGGGGTGGCCGCGCCGGGCATGGGCTGGGCGGTGGTGAGGACTTCCAGGGCCTTGCCGGGGAAGTAGCGGACGGCGTTGTCGACGGCGTCGTAGGGGAGCATCGCCAGGATCTCCGGGAGGATCATGATCAGGCCGATGTGGGCGCCGATGGCGGTGGGGACCGAGCGGAGCAGGGCGCCGATGGCCAGGGCGAGGACGGCGAGGAGGGTGAGGCCGGCCGCGTTGCCGGCGAGGGCGCGCAGGACGCCCGGGTCTCCGAGGGCGGCGGACAGGTCGGTGCCGTCGAGGAAGGACTGGGCGAGGGGGAAGGTGACGAGGTTCGTCGCCAGGGTGAGGGGGAGGGCGATCGCGGTCAGGACGGCGGCCTTGGACCACAGGACGGGCAGGCGGCGTGGGACGGCGGTCATCGTGGCGCGGATCTGGCCGGTGGAGTACTCGCCGGCGGTGGCGAGGATGCCCAGCACGCCGAGGTTGATCGTGGCGAACTGGGTGCCGAGCAGGGCGAACATCACGGGGTCCATGCCGCCTTCGCCGGAACCGTCGTAGGCGGCGCCGAGGCCCGCGCCCATGGCGGCGGTCAGCAGGCTGGTGACGGCGAGGTTGATCCAGGTGGAGCGCAGGGTCCGGAGCTTATGCCACTCGGAGCGCAGGACGCGGGCGGGGGTCACGCGGTAGGGGAGGGCTGCCGTGGTCATGCCGCTGTTCCTTCCAGGGTCGCCGGGTACTCCAGTGCGTCGCGGGTGAGGTCCATGAAGGCGGCCTCCAGGGAGGCGGCGCCCGGGGTCAGTTCGTAGAGGGGGATGCCGTGGGCGGCTGCCGTGCGGCCGATGTGTTCGGCGTCGGTGCCGCGGATGAGGAGCGTGCCGGGGGTGTCGGTGGTGATGTCCACGCCGGGTGCGGTGAGGAGGCGGGCGAGCGTGGTGGCCTCCGGGGTGACGACGTGGGTGGTGCCGGCGCCGGAAGCGCGGACGAAGTCGGTGACCGTGGTGTCGGCGAGGAGCCGGCCGCGGCCGATGATGACGAGGTGGTCGGCGGTGAGGGCCATCTCGCTCATGAGGTGGGAGGAGACGAAGACCGTGCGGCCTTCCGCGGCGAGCGACTTGAGCAGGTTGCGGATCCACAGGACGCCCTCGGGGTCGAGGCCGTTGACCGGCTCGTCGAGGAGGAGCACGGCCGGGTCGCCGAGGAGGGCGGCGGCGATGCCGAGGCGTTGTCCCATGCCGAGGGAGAAGCCCTTGACGCGGCGGTGGGCCACGTCGGTGAGGCCGGTGAGGCCGAGGACGTGGTCGACGCGGCTGCGGGGGATGCCGTGGGTGAGGGCGAGGACGCGCAGGTGGTGGTAGGCGGTGCGGCCGGGGTGGACGGAGCGGGCCTCCAGCAGGGCGCCGACCTCGGTGAGGGGTGCGGGGTGGGCGGCGTAGGAGCGGCCGCCGACGGTGGCGTGGCCGCGGGTGGGGGCGTCCAGGCCGAGGAGCATGCGCATGGTGGTGGACTTGCCGGCGCCGTTGGGGCCGAGGAAGCCGGTGACGGTGCCGGGGCGGACGGTGAAGGACAGGTCCGTGACGGCTGTGCGGTCGCCGTAGCGCTTGGTCAGTTCGTGTGCGGTCAGCATGGTTCGATGCTGCTGGCCGCGGGGGCGGCGGGCGTCGGACCGGCGGTGGTTATCGGGGTGAGGGGTGTCGTACCGGGGTACTACGGTGGCCCGCATGAGCTATGTGATCCGGTCCGTCCGTGCTGAGGAGTGGCCTGCGGCGAGGGAGTTGCGGCTCGACGCGCTGCGGGATCCGGTGGCGCACCTGGCCTTCCTGGAGACGTACGAGGAGGCCGTGGCCCGGCCGGAGTCCTTCTGGCGGGAGCGGACGGCCGGGGCCGCCGAGGGGGTGGAGGCGCGGCAGCAGATCATCGCCGAGGGGCCGGACGGGCGGTGGGTGGGGACGGTGACCGTGCTGGTGGAGGAGCCCGGGACGACCGACTGGGCCGGTTTTCCGGTGGAGCGGAAGCAGGGGCATCTGGTCGCGGTGTTCGTGCGGCCCGAGGAGCGTGGGAGCGGGCTGACCGAGGTGCTGTTCGACGCGGCCCTGGAGTGGGCGTGGGGGCGGGGTCTGGAGCGGGTGCGGCTCATCGTGCACGAGGAGAACGGGCGGGCGCAGCGGTTCTACCGGCGGGTGGGGTTCGTGCCGAGCGGGGTGACCGTGCCGCTCGGGGACTCCGGGGAGCGGGAGCTGGAGTTCGTGCTGGAGCGGAGCGGGGTGGGGGTGCCGTTCTCAGACGGGTAGTTCGTCGTGCGGCCAGCGGGCGCGGCCCTGTTCGCGGGAGCGGAGCAGGGCCAGGGTCGGCAGGCCGCGGTCCGCTCCGGTGGCGAGCAGCTCCGGGAGCTCGGGGAGCGGGGCCACGGCCGCGACGTCGTCGAGGACGAGGGTCAGTGGTGGGTCGAGGCGACCGGAGGATGACCGTTCGGCCATGCGCCGGCCGCGCTCGACCACGCTGGAGACGAGGGCCGTCAGGAAGGGCATCGCGCCCGGGTTGGTCCTGGGGTCCTCGATGGATTCACCGACCACATAAAGCGTGCCCCCTTCGTGGATGAAGGAATCCAAGGCGAGGGCATCATTTCGGTTGGGAGTGCAGGCCTCGCGGATGTTGACCGTGGAGAGCGCGGCGAGGGCGCGGGTGGTCAACTGCTGGGCCATGTCGCGGCGTTCCGGGTGGGCGGTGAGGGCGCCTTCGAGTTCGCCTGCGGAGCCGGGGGCGGCCTTGGGGTTGGTGCGGAGGATGCGGACGGCGTCCTGGATCTGGGTGCCCTGGGACCAGCGGTGGACGTGGCGGATGGTGCGGCCGTCGATGGCGGCGGCGTGCAGATAGCTCCGCAGGAGGGTCGTGGCCGTGTCGATGACGGCCTGGTCGAGTTTGGCGGTGGGGCGTACGGGGGTGAGCAGGGCGGTGGCCCTGGTCGCGGCGGTGCGGGGGTCCTCGCAGCCGGTGGTGGGGGACCAGTGGAGGCGGGACGGGGTGTTGCAGAGGTGGGCGGGGTCGTAGAGGTGGGCGGGGCCCAGCTTGGCCCTGGCGTCCTTGGTCTCCTGCCAGAGGGTGGGGTTGGAGGTGACGACGAGGGTGGGACCCTCCGCGTCGCGTACGGCCTGGGTCGCCGTGGTCTGGCGGGTTTCCCTGGGGGCTACCAGGATTTTCTCCCACCCGCCCATCCGTCCCTGCCCGAACAGGGAAGCCGGGGTCGCGGGCGTGGCCGCCGGGGTGGGGGCCAGGGGCGCGGCCGGCTCCAGGAGGTGGCCGGGCTCGGGGGCGGCGCGGCGGGGGGTGGGGAGGTCGTGCGGGGCGGCGGCTGAGGCCGGGGCCGGGCTCTGGGTGGTGTGGTGCTGCGGTGCGGCGGAGGGGGCCGGGGCGGGGATGTCGTGCTGCACGGGTCCCTGCGCCGGGTGTGGGGCGGTGGCGGGGACGTCGTGCTGCGCGGCGCCCGGGGCCGGATGCGGGGCGGGGACGTCGTGCGGTGCCGGGCCCTGCGCCGGGTGTCGGGCCGGTGCTTCGTGCTGTCGGGCTTCCGGGGTGGTCGCCTGCTCCAGGCGGCGTCTGGCCCGGACCGCTCGCCATCTGGCCAGCGTGCCCATCACGAACACCGTCAGGACGACCACGATCATCAACTGGCCGATGAACAGGCCCCAGAACAGGCCGTAGCCGGAGAGGTGGCCGGGGGGCGTCTCGGGCCAGGCGCCGGGCAAGTCGTGCGGCTGGGCGATGAGGTGGCGCATGGCCAGGGGCGTGCGGACGAACGTGACGCCGGACGGCCAGGAGCCGTGGGCGAACAGGCCCGCGAGACCCGTGGCCGTCCACACCATCAGGGTCATGCCGAGGAGGAACGCGAGTATGCCGACGAGCAGGCCGTCGGGGATGCCCCCCTGGGTGTCCCGCGGGGTGCGGCGGTCGTCCGGTCTCACGCGTTCCTCCCCTGCGTACGCCTACGCCACCGTCGACTCGGAGTCGCCCAGGTGGTGTTCCACGAAGGCCGCGGCCCGTTCCTCCGCCTCGATCTCGGCGGCGTGCAGGGCGTCGTCCGTGAGGTCGGCGGAGGACTCCGTCATCGCGCGGTCGGTGAAGACCAGCGGGCGTTCGGTCTCCGTGACCAGGTGTTTGACGACCTGGACGTTGCCGTTGACGTCCCAGACGGCGATGCCCGGGGTGAGGGTCGGGATGATCTCGACCGCCCAGCGGGGCAGGCCGAGGACCCGGCCGGTGGCCCTGGCCTCGTCGGCTTTCTGGGCGTAGATCGTCCTGGTCGACGCCATCTTCAGGATCGCCGCGGCTTCCTTCGCCGCCGCGCCGTCGACGACGTCGGAGAGGTGGTGGACGACCGCGACGAAGGACAGGCCGAGGCGGCGGCCGAACTTCAGCAGGCGCTGGAACAGCTGGGCCACGAAGGGGCTGTTGATGATGTGCCAGGCCTCCTCGACCAGGAAGATGCGCTTCTTCCGGTCGGGGCGGATCCAGGTGTGCTCCAGCCACACGCCGACGATGGCCATGAGGATGGGCATGGCGATGGAGTTGCGGTCGATGTGCGAGAGGTCGAAGACGATCAGCGGGGCGTCGAGGTCGATGCCGACCGTCGTGGGGCCGTCGAACATGCCGCGCAGGTCACCGTCGACCAGGCGGTCCAGGACCAGGGCGACGTCGAGGCCCCAGGCGCGGACGTCGTCTATGGCGACGTTCATCGCCTCGGCCGATTCGGGCTCGGGGTGGCGCAGCTGCTCGACGATGTCGGTGAGGACCGGCTGGCGGTCGGTGATCGTCTCGTTGACGTAGGCGTGCGCGACCTTGAGCGCGAAGCCGGAGCGCTCGTCCAGGCCGTGGCCCATCGCGACCTCGATGATCGTGCGGAGCAGCGCGAGCTGGCCCGTGGTGGTGATCGCGGGGTCGAGCGGGTTGAGGCGGATGCCCATGTCCAGGGCGGCCATGGGGTCCAGGCGGATGGGAGTTATCCCCAGCTCCTGGGCGATGAGGTTCCACTCGCCGACGCCGTCCTCGCCCTGGGCGTCCAGGACGACGACCTGGCGGTCGCGGAAGCGGAGCTGGCGCAGGACGTACGTCTTCTCCAGCGCCGACTTGCCGTTGCCGGACTCCCCGAGGACCAGCCAGTGGGGGGCGGGCAGTTGCTGGCCGTAGAGCTGGAAGGGGTCGTAGATGTAGCCCTTGCCGGAGTACACCTCGCGGCCGATGATGACGCCGGAGTCGCCGAGGCCGGGGGCGGCGGTCGGGAGGTAGACCGCCTGGGCCTGGCCCGTGGACGTGCGCACCGGGAGCCGGGTCGTCTCGACCTTCCCGAAGAGGAAGGACGTGAAGGCCTCGGTGAGGACGGACAGCGGGTCCCGCATCAGGTCCTACCTCCGGATGCCGGTGGCGAAGGGAAGGGTGTTCACGAAGGCGCGGTGGTGCTCGCGGTCGCACCATTCCAGCTTGAGGTACGACTTGCCCGCGGAGGCCCTTATCGTGCGTTTGTCGCGGGCGAGCGCGTCGGGGTTGCGGGAGCTGACGGTGATGTAGCCGACGAGGTTGACGCCGGCGGCGCCGCTGGCGAGGTCCTCGCCGCGCTGGTCGAGCCGGGAGTGGGCGGCCACGTCACGGGGGTCGACCGTGCGGTTCATCTTGGCGGCGCGGGACGCCTCGGCCTCGTCGTTGGTCTTCTCGGTGAGCATGCGCTCGATGGCGACCTCGGTGGGTTCGAGGTCCATGGTGACGGCGACCGTGCGGATGACGTCCGGGGTGTGGACGAGCAGCGGGGCGAGGAAGTTGACGCCGACGGGGGTCATCGGCCACTCCTTCACCCAGGCGGTGGCGTGGCACCAGGGGGCGCGGGTGGAGGACTCGCGCGTCTTGGCCTGGAGGTAGGTGGGCTCCATGGCGTCCAGCTCGGCCGGCCAGGCGTTGCGCTTGGTCATGGCCTGGATGTGGTCGATCGGGTGGTCCGGGTCGTACATGGAGTGGATCAGAGAGGACAGCCGGCTCTGGCCGAGGGGCTGGCGGACGCGGATGTCGGCCTCCTGCAGGCGCGAGCAGATGTCGGTCAGCTCGCGGGCCATGACGACGGCGAGTCCGGCGTCGCGGTCGACCTTGCCGCCGTGGGCGCGGGCGGCCCGGGCCATGGCGTTGGCCTCGGCGGCGAGGTCGCGGGTGTAGTGCATGCAGGCGACGAGGTAGGCGCGGTGCTGCTCGCTGCTGGTCGACACCATCGACTGGAGCTGGTCGTAGGACTCCTGCAGCCAGGGCAGGGCCTTGTCGTCGCCGCGGACGGCGACGTCCTTGGCGTGGGCGTCGGGATCGGCGGGCAGGGTGCGGGCGAGCATCTGCAGGCGGGTGACGAAGCCGTCGCCGTTGGCCACGTGCTTGAGGAGGGTGCCGAAGCGGTCGACCAGGGCCTCCTGGTCCTCGCTGTCGCGCAGGCCGACGCCGGGGCCCTCGATCTCGATGGCGGCGGTGACGGTCTTGCGGTCGGCGTGCAGCAGGACGGCGATCTCGTCGGGTCCGAAGGGGGCGGAGAGCCAGGTGATGCGGCCGATGCCGGGGGGCGGGCCGACCTCGACCTCGCGGCCGTCGAGCCGGGTGCCGGCCTCGACGGCGGTGGAGCGGTAGGCGGCGCCCTGCTTGAGGGTGCGCTTGTAGCTGCGGTTGATCTCGAACCACTTGTAGAACGTGCGGTGCTTGTACGGCACGTAGACCGCGGCCAGCGCCAGCATCGGGAACCCGGCGAGCAGCACGATGCGCAGGGACAGCACCGGGACGAGGAGTCCGCACATCATGCCGAGGAACGCGCCGATGACGATCAGTGCGATCTCGCCGGTCTCGCGGTTGCGGCCGATGATCGCGTTCGGCCGGGCGCGACCGATCAGATATGTCCGGCGGGGCGTGACCGGATGGGACACGTGGGACTCGGTCGTCAACGCCCTTCACCTCCCGTGCGGTTGGTACTGCTGTTGCGGGTGCTGCTGGCGTGGGGAGTGTTGACGGGGCTGCTCGAACGGGGTGCGGGTGCGGCGGAGGGGACAGATCCGCCGCCGCCGTTCGAGGTGCGCGCGCTGTGCGCGGCGACCCCGCCGGATGCGGGGTTGCTGGGGCGGGGGGCGGAGGACTGGCTGCCTCCGCCGTTGTGGTCTGCGCGGGTGCTGTGGGTCTTGATGCCCTGCGCGACCAGGGAGGCCGGGGAGCTGATGACGGCCGCGGCCTTGCTTTCGGCGCCCTGCATGATGCGGTTGTTGCGGGAGCCGGCGATCTCGTCTCCGAAGCCGGGGACGAAGCGGTAGATCATCGCGCTGGCGAAGATGGCGAGCAGGATGATGGCGAGGCCGGAGACGACGGCGGAGAAGGCGTCGGGGCCGTCGTCGGCGGAGAGCGCGCCGGCCAGGCCGAGGACGATGACGATCACGGGCTTCACGAGGATGACCGCGATCATGATGCCGGCCCAGCGGCGGACGTGGCCCCAGAGGTTCTTGTCGACGAGGCCGGCGTAGACGACGGTGCCGAGGAGGGCGCCGACGTAGAGGAGGGCCGCGCGGATGACGAGTTCCAGCCAGAGGACGCCGGCGGCGAGGATGCTGACCAGGGAGACGACGATCAGCATGATGGGGCCGCCGCCGATGTCCTCGCCCTTCTTGAGGGCCTCGGAGAAGGTGCCGAAGAAGGCGTCGGTCTGGTCGCCGGTGGCTTTGGCGAGGACCTCGGTGATGCCGTCGGTGGCGGAGACGACGGTGTAGAGGATCAGGGGGGTGAAGGCGGAGGCGAGCACCGTCAGCCAGAGGAAGCCGATGGCTTCGGACAGGGCGGTGGTCAGGGGGACGCCGCGGACGGCTCGCTTGGCGACGGCCAGGAGCCAGAGCAGCAGGGTGAGGATCGTCGAGGCGGCGAAGACGACGGCGTACTGCTGGAGGAACTTGGGGTTGGTGAAGTCGACGTTGGCGGTCTCCTTCACGGCGTCGCTGAGCTTGTCGACGGTCCATGCGGCGGCGTCGGCACAGCCCTTGGCGAGGGAGGAGAGGGGGTCGAGGGTGGAGGTGGGGTTGATGGAGGGGTTTCCTCCCCCCGTACCGCTTCCGCTGCCGGTGTCGCCTTCGCAGATCTCCCTGGCCTCGCCCCTGAGCAGGTCGCAGGCGTTGTTGCTGGGCGACGGGGAGGGAGTGGGCGCGGCGAAGGCGCGAGTGGCCAGCAGGACCGTGGCCGTCTGCACCGCCGCGACAGCCGCGCCGAGCTTGAGTACGTGATGCCTACCGGGCATAGGTGAACCCTCCGTACTCCTCGACAGCCTTGGTCATGTCCTCTGCGGTGGAGGCTCTTTGGTCACGCCCGACCGGGACCGGGCCGTCCTCCTGGGTGAAGTCGGTGACCTTCCAGTCACCAGCGACCCACTTCAGCTGGTAGGTCGTCGTGTACCAACTCTCCGTCACAGGGTTGGTGGAGCCCTCACCTGACAGGCCGAAGAGGGAGGTGTACCAGAGCGCGACGGTGGCGGTGCTGCCGCCGAAGGAGGTGACCTTGGTGCCGACCGGGATGACGCGCGACACGAAGGTCTGACCGCTCGGCGCGATGCCGTCCTTGTTCAGCCCGAGCTTCTCGAGGAAGCTCGGGCTGGAGTAGGCCCGATCGAACGCCGACAACTGGGTGGCGACGACGTCGGGCGCGTAGACGGTGTTGACGATCGCGTGGCGCTTCTTCGTGTTGTACATGTCGGCCGAACCGAGGGCGATGCCGTAGTTGGTGGCCGCGGACTGGGCCCCCTGCTCGTCCTGGGAATAGCCCGTGGGGATGTCGCTCGTCTTGGAGCCCACAGGACGCTTGCCCGAGGGCGCCGTTGCTGTGCTCTTTGCCTTTTCGCTTTCCGGGGCGTTGCCCTCGGAAGCGTCGTCGCCGCGGTTCGCGAAGGCGATGGCTGCGATCAGGAGGACCACTACGCCGACCACCGTGACCAGGCTGCGGGAGGAGCGTGGGGGGCGGCGGGGGGTGCCGTAGGGGTCCGTGGCCGGGTCGGGCAGGCGGGTGCGGGTCTGGCCCGTGCCGCCGTAGCCGCCGGAGGTCTCACGCTCGTCGCCGAGACTCATGCCGCGTACGCCCCCTCGCCGTCGTACGGATTCACGTGCTCCTCGTACGACGGTAGCCGTGCTGGTTCCCGCGCGGGCGCGGTGTGGTGACTCGACATCAGGGAAACGCAACCTCAGCCGGTGGGCACGACGGGCGGGTGGGAGGGAGGGGGAGCCGGGCGTGTCCGGCCGGGACGGACGGTGCCCGGCCTACACGGCCATGCCGTACACGATGGTGAACAGCGTGCCGAGGGAACCGATGATGAAGACTCCGGTGAGTCCGGCGATGATGAGGCCCTTGCCCTGCTCCGCGCTGAAGGTGTCCCGCAGGGCCGTGGCACCGATGCGCTGCTTGGCGGCGCCCCAGATGGCGATGCCGAGGCAGATCAGGATGGCGACCGCCATGACCACCTCGATCATCACCTTGGCCTCGTTGCCCAGGCTGCCGAAGGGGCCCCAGTCCGGAGCGATCCCGCCGATGATGGTGTTGATGTCTCCCTTGTCGGCCGCAAAGAGCATGTAAGTCACCGCCCCTGTTGGGTAGTTCCGCATCCTCTGCGGTCGTGCAGAGGTCAGGCCTCATTCTCGCCGACGATGACGCTGTCGTATGTCGACTTGGCGTCATTGGTTGGCGGGTTTCGTACGAATACCTTGCCACCGTTCCGCGCCGGAGCCTAAGGGGAGGCGCCGGACGGTGTACGAAGGATCGTATGGTCACTCTGTGTATCACGGCAGGTCACGCCGGGCAATGAGGCCTGAGCGAAACCTGGTGTGCGGTTCCGTCGTTGTGCCCTCTTGCGACCTTTCTCACCTTCCCGAACGGTTTCTGACGGCTGGTCGGGTGAGTGGTCGCGCCGTTGTTCTCCGGGTGAAGGCTACCCGGCGCGGCCTCGGGTCAGCGGGGCTTGAGGCCGTGCAGCAGGAGGTGGACGAGTTCCTCGATGCCGTCCAGGGCGGTCTCGGCGGGGAGCATGCCGCCCGCCGCGAAGGAGGCGATGCCCTGGAGGGTGGCGCCGGTCAGCAGGGTGAGGTGCTGCGGGTCGCCCGCGATAATCTCGCCGCGTTCCTGGGCGTCGGCGATGACCCGTTCGAGCGAGCCCACCGTCCGGTCGACGGCCGCGGCCATCTGCTCGGAGGCGTCCGGCTCGTGTTTGCGGGCGTACATGAGTTCCAGCAGCTCGGGGTTGTCGAGCGAGAACGCCAGGTAGGCCCGGGCGAGGGCGGTGAGCCGGCGCTGGAGCGGCAGGGCGGGGTCGTCGGCGGCCTCCAGGGCCTGGCCGAGCCGGTCGTATCCGCTCAGCGCCAGGGCGTTGAGCAGGGCCTGCTTGTCCTTGAAGTGGCGGCCGGGCGCGGCGTGGCTCACGCCGGCCTCACGGGCCAGTTCCCGTAGGGAGAGCGCGCCCGCCCCCTTCTCGCGCAGGGTGCGCTCGGCGCCGGCGAGGAGGGTGGAGCGCAGGTCTCCGTGGTGGTAGGGGCGGCTCTCGGGCATGGGCGCCATCGTATCTCGATGTTGACGGCGCCATCTTTGTTGACGCTGTCAGCATTGTTGTCATTGACAGCATTGTTGTCGGCGCCTACATTCGAGGCATGGCCGATGAGCGGAAGACGCGCAGTACGCGGAGCAACGAGACGTTCGGGGCGGACCGCCTGCCCGACCTCACGGGGCGGACCGTCGTCGTGACCGGCGCCAACAGCGGCATCGGGCTGGCCGCGACCCACGCGCTGGCCGGGGCGGGCGCGCACGTCGTCCTCGCGGTGCGGGACGAGGAGCGGGGGCGGGCCGCGGCGGCCGCCGTGCGGGGCAGCACGGAGGTGCGCCGGCTGGACCTGGCCGACCTGTCCTCCGTACGGGCCTTCGCCGACGCCTGGCACGAGCCCCTGCACCTGCTGATCAACAATGCCGGCGTGATGATGCTGCCCCGGCAGCGCACCAGGGACGGCTTCGAGATGCAGTTCGGCACGAACCATCTCGGGCACTTCGCCCTGACCAACCTGCTGCTGCCGCATGTGACGGACCGCGTCGTCACCGTCTCCTCGGGCGCCCACCGCTGGGGCGGCGTGCGGATCGCCTTCGACGACCTGGACCTGACCGGGGGCTACACCCCGCAGCGGGCCTACGCCCAGTCCAAGCTGGCCAACCTGCTGTTCACGCTGGAACTGCAGCGCCGCCTGACCGCTTCGGGCTCCGCGGTCCGGGCCCTGGCCGCCCACCCCGGCTACGCCGCCACCAACCTCCAGAGCCGCACGGCCAACCCGGTGGCACGCGCCTTGCTGCGCCTGGGCAACCGGGTCGTCGCCCAGGACGACAAGGCCGGCGCCCTGCCCACGCTGTACGCCGCCACGCAGGACCTGCCCGGGGCGAGCTACGTCGGCCCCGGCGGCCTCGGCGAGATGCGCGGCGCCCCGACCCTGGTCGGCCGTTCCCCCGCCGCCAGCGACCCGCTGACGGCCCGTCGGCTGTGGCGGGTCTCGGAGGAACTGACGGGCACGCGCTTCCCGCTGGCCGCGGAAGAGGCGGTACGGCAGGGCTGAGGCGCCCGGGAGGCAACGGGAGGCGCCCGGGAGGCTCCCGGGAGAGGACGGGAGGCGCCCGGAACCGGCGATGCGCTCCCGTGCGCCGCCGGCCCGGGCCGTGACCCGGCCGCGACGCTCATGACCCCGCCGCCCCGGCCATGGCCCCTCGTGCCGGCCGTGCCCCCTCGTGCCGGTCGCGTGCCAGTCGCGTGCCCGTCATGCCGGCCGGGTGCCGTCGTGCCGGTCGCGTGCCCGCCATGCCGGTCGCGTGCCCCTCGTGCCGGCGTTCGTTCTCCCGTTCGCCCCCTCCGCCCCGACTCTCCTCCCCGTGATCATTCCGGTGTGCGATCGCCGCCTCTACACTGAGCGACGGACTCCTGGGCGGCGAGGGGCGGTTGACGGTGCGTAAGGCGTGGATCGTGGCGAGTGTTGCGATCAGCTCGGCGCTGGCTTTCGTGATGCTGCTGGTGATCGGCGTCTATCTCGTCGCCGGAAACCTCGTCAACGGCGTGAGCGGTGGAGCGAAGGCGCTGGCCAAGGGGTCGGTGCCCGCGGCGTACGCCTCGCTCGTCGCGAAGTGGGGCAACCTCTGCCCCGCCATCAGCCCGGCCCTGCTCGCCGCCCAGCTCTACCAGGAGAGCGGCTTCAACCCCAGGGCCCAGAGCCACGCCGCGGCGCAGGGCATAGCGCAGTTCATCCCCGGCACCTGGGCCACCCACGGCATCGACGGCGACGGCGACGGCGACCGTGATGTGTGGGACCCGAAGGACGCGATCCCCTCCGCCGCGTCGTACGACTGCGAACTCGCGTCGTACGTGAAGAAGGTTGGCGGGAATCCGACCGAAAACATGCTGGCCGCCTACAACGCCGGGGCGTACGCGGTGATCAAGTACGGGGGCGTGCCGCCGTACAGCGAGACGCAGAACTACGTGAAGCGGATCACCACCCTCTCCGAGAGCTTCGCGGCGCCCGTCGGCCGGGTCGATCCCTCCCAGCAGGCGGCCGGTGCGATCGAGTACGCGCAGAAGAAGCTCGGCACGCTCTACCTGTGGGGCGGCACCGGCACCCCTGAGCAGGGCGGACGCTTCGACTGCTCGGGGCTGACCCAGGCCGCGTACAAGAGCGTGGGCATCACGCTCCCGCGCGTGGCCAACGACCAGTACAACGCGGGGCCGCACCCCTCCCGGGACGAACTGCTGCCGGGAGACCTGGTGTTCTTCTCGGACGACCTCACCAATTCCCGGGCCATCCGGCATGTCGGCATTTATGTCGGAGGCGGGTACATGATCGACGCGCCGCGCACGGGTGCGGTCATCCGGTTCGACCCGATCGACACCCCCGACTACTTCGGGGCCACGAGAGTCACCGAAGATGGCGCGAAAGCGCTGCCCACGACGGTGTGAACCGAGCGTGAACCCACCCCCTGAGCTGCGACGACGTATCTCTCTTCGATAACGTCTGCGTGATCATTCGGTGGAGTGTGGAACGTATACACGGGGACCATGCGTTCCTGGTGACGTAGCCGAGCAGACGTCAACACGCACGTGTCACATACGCGTGCGGCGGAAGCGGATCTACAACCACGGGGGTGGCAGCAGCGGCGCACGCACGGGTGCGCCGGGAGAGACGACGAAGGGGCCGCAGCATCATGGCTGGACTCGCCGATTCCGGGTCGAACCCCGACGTCGACCTGCTGTACGACATCAATGGCCTGGCCAAGGACGCGCCGGCCTGGTTCGACCGCGTCATGGAGTACGTGGGCGAGTACGGGCTGCTGCTCGGCGTCGTCCTGCTCGTGGTCTGGTGCTGGTGGTCCGTCCGGCGCCGGGGCGACGAGGACGCGGCGTCCACGGTCGCCGCGCTGATCTGGGCGCCCCTCGCGGCCGGCATCGCGGTCCTGGTGAACGTGCCGATACGGGGATTCGTCGAGCGCCCCCGGCCGTTCCTCGACCACCAGGGGCTCGAGGTACTCGTCAAGGGCAAGACCGACTACTCGTTCGTCAGCGACCACGCGACGATCGTCATGGCGATGGCGGTCGGACTGTTCGTCGCCAACCGGAAGTTCGGGCTGTTCGGGATCGTCCTGGCGTTGTTCGGCGGGTTCATCCGGGTCTACATGGGCGTGCACTACCCGACGGACGTGATCGGCGGGTTCGCGCTGGGCACGGCCGTGGCGCTGCTGCTGTCGCCGCTGGCCATGGCCCTGTTGACGCCGGTGGTCAAGGCGGTGGAGCGGTCGCCCCGGGCCGGGCGGCTGGTGCGGGCCAGAGGGCGGGCGACCGACGGACAGGACGCCGTGATCCCGGAGTCCCGCAGCGAGCGGACCTCCGAGCGGGACCTCGCCGCGTGAGGGCGCGTAAGGGCGGGAGCCCGCCGAACCCGGCCCGACAGTCGGTCAGAGTGCCTGCGGATACGTGAAGAAGCGGTTCGGGTCGTACTGGTTCTTCAGCTTCGTCAGACGCGCCGCCGCGTCCCCGTAGTACGCCGTGCGCCAGTCCTTCAGTGTCGGGTCCGTGTAGTTCTGGTAGGCCGCGCCCGAGGCGTACGGGCGCATCGCCTGGTGGGCCGAGGCCAGCCAGGCCCGGGCCGTCGTACCGCTCGTGCCCGCCCGCCAGGCGCCGATGTACTGGGCCAGCATGCGCGAGCGGCGGTGCACGAAGGCCGTGGACGTCGGGGAGACGCGGTTGACCGCTCCGCCGAGGGCGGTGAGCGCGATGCTGCCGGTGCCGCCGCGCACCGAGGCGATCTGCGCCAGCAGCACGCGGATGCCGGCCGCGGACAGGGAACGGTCGAAGAAGTCCGACGCCGCCGCGTACGTCTCCCTGCCCAGGGCGCCCTTCGGCGAGCGGCCCGGCGTCGAGCCGGGCAGATGGCACTGCGCGTCCGTCGGGAACGACGAGCAGCCCGCGTACACCTCCATCGACTCCTCGTACGAGCGGCGCTTGAGGGAGACGCTGCGGGCCGGGGCGCCGACGCGGTCGGCGAGACGGTCCACGGCGTTCTTCAGCTCGCCGTACGTGCCGAGGGAGAAGGCCGCGACGGAGACGGTCGGGGTGCTGCCCGCGGCGCTCGCCAGATGCAGCGACGACCAGATCTCGTCGGGCTGGGACGGGCCCCACTCCTGCCAGGCCCTCACCACCGCGGCCGCCTTCGACCAGGGCCAGGACAGGTACGCCGAGACGCCCTGCGGCGCCGGGTGCGTCCTGAAGTGCAGTTCGGTCACCACGCCGAAGTTGCCGTTGCCGGCGCCGCGCAGGGCCCAGAAGAGGTCCTTGTTCTCCCGGGCGTCGGCGGTGAGCTGCCTGCCGTCGGCGGTGATCAGGGTGGCCCGGGTGAGGCTGTCGCAGGTCAGGCCGTAGGCGCGGGAGACCACGCCGTGTCCGCCGCCCAGGGTGAGTCCGGAGACGCCGACGGTGGGGCAGGAGCCGGCCGGGATCGTCACGCCCTTGGCGGCCAGCGCGCGGTAGACGTCGATGAGTTTGGCGCCGGCGCCGACCACGGCGGTGGTGCCGGAGGCCCGCACGCGGTCGAGCTTCGAGACGTCGATGATCAGGCGGCCGTCGCCTGAGGACCAGCCGGCGTAGGAGTGGCCGCCGTTGCGGATGGCCACGCGCAGGGAGCGGCCACGGGCGTAGGCCAGGGCCGTGCGGATGTCGTCGGGGTGGGCCGCATAGGCCACGGCGGCCGGCTTCAGGCCGTCGAAGCGGGTGTTGTAGAGCTGCCGCGCGGTCGCCCAGGCGGCGTCGCCGGGGCGGACGAGAGGGCCGTCGAGGTCACGGGCGAGGGCCGGCCAGTCGGCCGCGGCGGCGCGGGTGCGCGTGGTGGCCGCCGTGGCCGTCGCGCGGGGGCCCGAGCTCGTGCAGGCGGTGGCGAAGGGCGTCGTCGCCGCGGCGATCGCCGCCGCGCCGGCGGTGAGGACTGTGCGCCGTTCCATGGGGCCTCCCGGTGGTTCCGCCCTGGGAGACGGGCTGCCGGGCGGGCGGGTTCCAGAGCGGGGGCGTCAGCCGGCCGCGTGCTGTTGCGCGTCCGTGCGGGCCTGGCTCCTGGCGCGTCTCGCCGGGCCGCGCCAGCCACAGGTGCACTCCGCCAGGCAGAAGCGGCCTCTCTCCATGGTCGTCGTGCGGTGTTCCGGGGGGTGGGGGGAATGTTCCGGCCCGTCCTGCTGCGCCACGACGACAACGTTACCCAGCCCGGGTAAGGGTTCGTATGCCGGACGGCGTGGTCGGCGTGACGGGGGCACAAACCGGTCGTTAAGCGGGGCGACGAGGGGGCCCGTGACGGACGTACCGGCTGGGGGTAGGCAGGCGATGACTGGGCGGCAGCGGGAACGGCGGCGCGGGCGAACGGGTGCGGCGGTCCTCGCCGCCGGGGTCGTCTCCGCGGTGGGTCTGGGAGCCGGCGGGTGCGCGGGCGGTGACGCCGTCGCCGGGGACTCCCGGGGCGGGGACGCCGTGGTGCTGCTGCACCGGGCCGCCGACCGGCTGGTGGAGGCGGGGAGTTCGAAGGCCCGTACGTCGATGGAGATGGCGGCCGGGGGCACCCGGGTGACCATCCGGGGCGCCGGGGTCTACGACTACCGCGAGCGGCTGGGGCGGCTGCGGGTGCTGCTGCCGCAGGATCCCGCGGGGGCCGCCGGGCGCCGGCCCATCACGGAACTGCTCGCGCCGGGAGCGCTGTTCATGAAGAACCGGGGCGCCGGTGTGCCCCCGGACAAGTGGGTGCGGGTGGACACCCGCACGCTGTCCGACGGGAACCTCGTCACCGGCGGGGCCACCGATCCGTTCGCCGCGGCGGAGGTGCTGCGCGGCACGCGGACGGCGACGTACCTGGGCCGCACCGAGGTCGCGGGCACCGGTGTGCGGCACTACCGGGGCACGGCGGACCTCGGGGACGCCGCCAAGCGGGCCTCCGAAGGCAACAGGGGGCCGCTGCGGGCGGCGGCGAAAGGGTTCGCCACGGCCGAAGTGCCGTTCGACGCCTACCTCGACGACGAGGGGCGCATCCGCAAGGTCCGCCACCGCTTCAGCTTCGTGAACGGACAGGACAAGAGCCCTGTCGCCGTCGCCTCGACCACCCTGCTCTACGATTTCGGGGCCCCGGCGCGGGTGCGGCTGCCGGAGGACGGCGACATCTACGCGGGCCGGATCGCCGAGGAGTGACCGGCGTGAACTAGCCCGTCCGTGCCATGCGCGGTGTGTAGGCCGCTCCCTACTCTAGGAAGTCGGTGACGGCAGAGACGAGGTGATGCGCGTGGCTCCGGTCGGCGGTACGGCAGTTCAGGACCACGTGGCCCTCGCCGAGATCGAGTTGTGCGGAGAGCTCATCATCGCGGCCTCGGCCGCCCAGGAGCGGCTCAGCCTGGAGAGCATCGACGAGGTGCTGAGAGTGGCCGAGGAGCGGGACGCCCCTGGCGGCTGAACCCGGGCCGGATCACGTCCGCAGCATGCGGGCGATCGCCTGGGTCGCCTCCTTGACCTTCGCGTCGACCTCGTCGCCGCCCTTGACGGCCGCGTCGGCGACGCAGTGGCGCAAATGCTCCTCCAGCAGCTGCAGGGCGAAGGACTGCAGCGCCTTCGTGGAGGCGGAGACCTGCGTGAGTATGTCGATGCAGTAGACGTCCTCGTCGACCATGCGCTGCAGGCCGCGGATCTGGCCCTCGATCCGGCGCAGGCGTTTGAGGTGCTCGTCCTTCTGCTTGTGGTAGCCGTGCACGCCGTGGTCGTGGTCCGTCACGGCCTGCGCACCCGTGTCCGCGGTGTCGGTGGTGACATTCGCGACATCTGTGGCGCCGGTCACGTCCGTCATCGCGTCCTCCTGGTGGGCCCTGGGCGGAGATATACCCCTAGTGGGTATATGGTACCGAACTTTGCCGGGTATACGGCCCTCGGGCCGCCCCCGTACTCATCACTGTGCCTGATGGGCGACACTGGTGGGCGGCCCGATAGCCGTGGCCGGATGATGCGCCTAGCATCAGCCTGACCGAAACCCAAGCAAGCCGAGGACCCCACGTGCGCTTTCGTCTGACCCCCAGGGAGACGAGCTTCTACGACATGTTCGCCGCCTCCGCGGACAACATCGTCACGGGCTCCAAGCTCCTGATGGAACTGCTCGGGGCGGACGCCTCCGCCCGGGCCGAGATCGCAGAGCGTATGCGGGCAGCGGAACACGCAGGCGACGACGCCACGCACGCGATCTTCCACCAGCTGAACTCCTCGTTCATCACGCCGTTCGACCGCGAGGACATCTACTCCCTCGCCTCGTCCCTCGACGACATCATGGACTTCATGGAGGAGGCCGTCGACCTGGTCGTCCTCTACAACGTCGAGGAACTGCCCAAGGGCGTCGAGCAGCAGATCGAGGTCCTGGCGCGCGCCGCCGAACTGACGGCCGAGGCGATGCCGCACCTGCGCACCATGGAGAACCTCACCGAGTACTGGATCGAGGTCAACCGGCTGGAGAACCAGGCCGACCAGATCCACCGCAAGCTGCTGGCGCACCTCTTCAACGGCAAGTACGACGCCATCGAGGTCCTGAAGCTCAAGCAGATCGTGGACGTGCTGGAGGAAGCGGCGGACGCGTTCGAGCACGTGGCGAACACGGTGGAGACCATCGCCGTCAAGGAGTCCTGAGCCCTTCATGGACACCTTTGCTCTGGTCGTGACCATCGGGGTCGCGCTCTTCTTCACGTACACCAACGGTTTCCACGACTCGGCGAACGCGATCGCCACGTCCGTGTCGACCCGGGCGCTCACGCCGCGGGCCGCGCTGGCGATGGCCGCGGTGATGAACCTCGTCGGCGCGTTCATGGGCTCCGGGGTCGCCAAGACGGTCAGCGAGGGCCTGATCCAGACACCCGAGGGATCGAAGGGGATGGGGATCCTCTTCGCCGCGCTCGTCGGCGCGATCGTCTGGAACCTGATCACCTGGTACTTCGGGCTGCCCTCGTCGTCCTCGCACGCGCTGTTCGGCGGCATGGTCGGGGCGGCGCTGGCCGGCGGGACGACGGTCTACTGGCACGGGGTGCTGGAGAAGGTCGTCATCCCCATGTTCATCTCCCCGGTCGTCGGCCTGCTGGCCGGTTACCTGGTGATGACCGCCATCCTGTGGATCTTCCGCAAGGCCAACCCGCACAAGGCCAAGCGCGGTTTCCGCATAGCCCAGACCGTCTCGGCGGCCGGCATGGCGCTGGGGCACGGTCTGCAGGACGCGCAGAAGACCATGGGCATCGTGGTGATGGCGCTCGTCATCGCGGATGTCGAGGACTACGGCGATCCGATCCCGGTCTGGGTCAAGATCGCCTGTGCGGTGATGCTGTCGCTGGGCACGTACGCCGGTGGCTGGCGGATCATGCGGACGCTGGGGCGGAAGATCATCGAGCTGGACCCGCCGCAGGGGTTCGCCGCCGAGACGACGGGCGCGTCGATCATGTTCGCCACGGCGTTCCTGTTCAAGGCGCCGATCTCCACGACCCACGTGATCACCTCGGCGATCATGGGCGTGGGCGCGACCAAGCGCGTGAACGCCGTGCGCTGGGGGGTCGCCAAGAACATCATCCTGGGGTGGTTCATCACGATGCCGGCGGCGGCGACGGTGGCCGCGGCCTCCTTCGGACTCGTGAACCTGGCCTTCCTGTAGCGGCGGCAGCCGTTCGGCCGTAAAGCGGCCGGCACACGAACGGGCCCGCCCCCGGGAGCCAGGGGCGGGCCCTTTTCGGCCTCGCGGTGGCACCGCCATGCAGCACCGCGAGGAGTCTCGGAGAGGTGAGGCTCAGCCGAAGCGGCCGGAGATGTAGTCCTCCGTGGCCTGGACCGACGGGTTGGAGAAGATCCGCTCCGTGTCGTCGATCTCGATGAGCTTGCCGGGCTGGCCGACCGCCGCGAGGTTGAAGAACGCGGTGCGGTCGGAGACGCGGGCCGCCTGCTGCATGTTGTGCGTCACGATGACGATCGTGAAGCGCTCCTTCAGCTCCCCGATCAGGTCCTCGATCGCCAGGGTGGAGATCGGGTCCAGGGCCGAGCAGGGCTCGTCCATGAGCAGGACGTTCGGCTCCACCGCGATCGCCCGCGCGATGCACAGACGCTGCTGCTGACCGCCGGACAGGCCCGAGCCGGGCTTGTTCAGGCGGTCCTTGACCTCGTTCCAGAGGTTCGCGCCCTTGAGGGAGCGCTCGACGATGTCCGCCAGCTCGCTCTTCTTGTAGTTGCCGTTGAGCCGCAGGCCCGCCGCCACGTTGTCGAAGATCGACATCGTCGGGAACGGGTTCGGCCGCTGGAACACCATGCCGACCTCGCGGCGGACCGACACCGGGTCGATGCCCGTGCCGTAGAGGTCCTCGTCGTCCAGGAGCACCTTGCCCTCGACCCGGCCGCCGGCGGTGACCTCGTGCATACGGTTCAGCGTGCGCAGGAACGTCGACTTGCCGCAGCCGGACGGGCCGATGAACGCCGTCACCGAACGCGGCTCGACGGTCATCGAGATGTCCTCGATCGCCTTGTGGGAGCCGTAGTAGGCGGTCAGTCCGCTTACGTCGATTCGCTTGGCCATGACTACTTCACTTCCAGACTTCAGTCGGTCGCTGTGTGGCCGCGTCAGCGACCGGTGCTCGGGGCCTTCCAGCGGGCGATGCCGCGGGCCACCAGGTTGAGGATCATCACGAAGGCGATCAGCGTGAGCGACGCCGCCCAGGCGCGGTCATAGGCCGTGGCCTCGCCCGAGCCGTACTGCTGGTAGATGTACAGCGGCAGCGACGCCTGCGCGCCCTCGAAGGGGTTGGCGTTGATGAACTTGCTGCCGAACACCAGCAGCAGCACGGGCGCGGTCTCACCGGCGATACGGGCGACGGCCAGCATGATGCCGGTGGTGATGCCGCCGATCGAGGTCGGCAGGACCACCTTCAGGATGGTGCGCCACTTGGGCACGCCGAGCGCCAGGGAGGCCTCGCGCAGCTCGTTCGGGACGAGCTTGAGCATCTCCTCCGTGGAGCGGACCACGACCGGCATCATCAGGATCGCGAGGGCGAGCGAGCCGGCGAAGCCGAAGGGCTGCATGTCGAACATCAGCATCAGGCTGAGGATGAACAGGCCCGCGACGATCGACGGGATGCCGGTCATGACGTCGACGAAGAAGGTGACGGCCCGGGCGAGGTTGCCGCGCCCGTACTCCACGAGGTAGATCGCGGTGAGCACGCCGACCGGCGCGGCGATCAGGGTGGCGAGGCCGACCTGCTGCAGCGTGCCGAGGATGGCGTGGTAGATGCCGCCGCCCGCCTCGGAGTCGGCGACCACGCCCATCGAGTGGGTCAGGAAGTAGACGTCGAGGACCTTGGTGCCGCGCTGCACGGTCGACCACACCAGGGACGCCAGCGGCACCACGGCGAGCAGGAACGCGACCCACACCAGTGAGGTGACCACGCGGTCCTTGGCCTGGCGGCGGTTCTCCACCTTGGCCGCGATGACGTACGTGCCGAGGATGTGCAGGACCGCGGCGATCAGCGCCCACTGGATGTCGCTGTGCAGCCCGGCGGCGGCGCTGATGCCGAGGCCGGCGGCGACGGACCCGGCGGCGATGGCCCACGGGGCCCACTTGGGCAGGCGGGCGCCGCGCAGGGTGCTGGGGCGCTTCGGGGTGATGGTTGCGGTGCTCATGCGTTGGCCCCCGAGTACTCCTTGCGGCGGGCGATGATCGCGCGGGCCGCGCCGTTGACCAGCAGGGTGATGACGAACAGGACCAGACCCGAGGCGATCAGCGCGTCACGGCCGAACTCGGTGGCCTCGCTGAACTTGCTGGCGATGTTCTGGGCGAAGGTGCCGCCGCCCGGGTCGAGCAGGCTGGTGTGGATCAGGAAGTCCGGGGAGAGCACGGTGGCGACGGCCATCGTCTCGCCGAGGGCGCGGCCGAGGCCGAGCATCGAGGCGGAGATCACGCCGGAGCGGCCGAAGGGGAGGACCGACATGCGGATCACTTCCCAGCGGGTGGCGCCGAGGGCCAGGGCCGCCTCCTCGTGCATCTGCGGGACCTGGCGGAAGACCTCGCGGCTCACGTTGGTGATGATCGGCAGGATCATGATCGCGAGCAGGATGCCCACGGTGAGCATGGAGCGCGGGGCGCCGTTCTGCCAGGAGAAGATGCCGGTCCAGCCGAGGTAGTCGTTCAGCCAGCCGAAGAGGCCGTTCATGTACGGCACGAGTACGAGGGCGCCCCACAGGCCGTACACGATGGACGGCACGGCGGCGAGCAGGTCGATCACGTAGGCGATGGGACCGCTCAGCCGGCGCGGGGCGTAGTGCGTGAGGAACAGGGCGATGGCGACGGCGATCGGGACCGCGATGACCATGGCGATGATCGAGGAGATGATCGTGCCGTAGGCGAGGACCGCGATGCCGAAGACCGGCGGGTTGACGCCGGTGTTCCATTCGAAGGTGGTGAGGAAGTTGCCCTCGTCCTTGCTGATGGCGAGGACGGCGCGGTAGGTGAGGAAGCCCGCGATCGCGGCCATGATCACCAGGAGCAGGATGCCCGAGCCGCGCGAGAGGCCGAGGAAGATCCGGTCCCCGGGGCGGGTGGCCCCACGGGC
Source organism: Streptomyces sp. XY006 (assembly GCF_002237655.1). GTDB lineage: Bacteria > Actinomycetota > Actinomycetes > Streptomycetales > Streptomycetaceae > Streptomyces > Streptomyces levis. Next base: position 139,538 of record NZ_NOKT01000020.1, on the reverse strand, counting down.
GGCGCGCTTCTGCTCGGGGGTGGGCGCCGGGGCGGGGGGAGGTGCGTCAGCTATCTGTGTGGTGTCCATCGGGTTCTCCGGTCTGCGGAGCCGCAACGGTCGTGCGGCTCTTGGCGGCGGTGCACCGGACGGTGCGGTCCGGTCCCGCGGGGAGACCGGACCGCACGCTCAGGTCAGCTCAGGCTCTCGACGGTGGTCCGAACCTTGGCGATGATGTCTTCGGGCATGGGCGCGTAGTCGTTCTCGGCGAGGATCTTCTGGCCGTCCTCGGAGGCCGCGTAGCGCAGGAACGCCTTGACCGCGGGCAGCGTCTCGGCCTTGTTGCCCTTGTCGCAGACGATCTCGTAGGTCACCAGGACCATCGGGTAGGCGCCGTCGGCCTTGGTCGCGTAGTTCAGCTCCAGCGCGAGGTCCTTGCCGGTGCCGACGACCTTGGCGTCCGCGATGGCCTTGGTGGCGTTCTCGACGTTCGCCTCGACCGGCTCGGCCGCGCCGGTGTCGATGGCGACGGTCTTGATGCCGTCCTTGGCGTACGACAGTTCGAAGTAGCCGATGGCGCCGGCGGTCTGCTTCACCTGCGCGGCCACGCCGGAGGACTGCGGAGCGGACTGGCCGCCCTTGGCCTGCCAGGCCTTGCCGCCCTCGTAGGGGAAGTCCTTCTTGGCGGTGGCGATCAGGTACTTGGTGAAGTTGTCCGTGGTGCCGGACTCGTCCGAGCGGTGGAAGGCCTGGATCTTGAGGTTGGGCAGCTTCGCGTCGGGGTTGAGCTTCGCGATGGCCGGGTCGTTCCAGTTGGTGATCTTGCTGTCGAAGATCTTGGCGATCGTGGCGGAGTCCAGGACGAGCTTGTCGACGCCCGGGACGTTGTAACCGACGGCGATCGGGCCGCCGACCATGGGCAGGTCGATGCCCTGGCCGCCGGAGCAGACCTTCTTGGAGGCCTCGACCTCGTCGGGCTTGAGGGCCGAGTCCGAACCGGCCCACGGCACCTGGCCCTGGGTGAACGCGGTGACACCGGCACCGGAGCCGCCGGCCTTGTAGTTGATCTCGACCTTGCAGGCCGCGGAGAACTGCTTGACCCACGCGTCGACGGCGTTCTTCTGCGCGGAGGAGCCGTCGGCGAGCACCTGGCCCGAGGCGTCGTCGCACTTGATGTTGCTGGGCGCGGCGGCGTTGGACGAGGAGCCGCCGCTGCCACCTCCGGTCTCGTCGGAGCCGCACGCCGTGAGGGCCAGGGCGCCGGAGACGGCGAGAGCACCGAGAGCGAGGGCCCGCCGGTTCATGCGCTGAAGCTTCACTTGAGTTCCTTCCAGGAGCCGCCGTCCTGAATCGGCGGCGTGCGAAGAATGGCCGACGCGAACGCGCGGCAGGCGCGTCTCGCATCTGGTACGGCCGAAATTAGGCAGAACAGGTGAAGCCGCCGATGGCCGCACATGAACGAGGGGTGAACCCCTGTCGAAGGTGCGGTTAGGTCACGGAATGCTTACGGGGAGAGCACGTGAGGGTTCCGTTTCGCGTGCGCGTCCCGCTGGACAAACGCGGACGGTCTCAGTCCAGTCTGCCGGCGGGCCGGGGCGCGTGCAGTGAGGCGAGGAGCGCGTCGACCAGGGGGCGGTCGTGCGGCTGTGTGAGGCGGGCGCGGGCCTCCTCCGGCGCCAGCCACAGCACCTGATCGACCTCGTCGGTCGGGGTGAAGTCGCAGGTCACGGCCTCGGCGGCCCAGTAGCGCACCTGCTTGGGCCGGCCGTTCGCCAGATAGCGCAGGGTGGGCAGCTCGGCCCCCGGTTCGGCCCGGCAGCCCGTCTCCTCGGCCACCTCGCGCAGGGCGCCGGCGAGGGCGTCCTCGGCACGTTTCAGCTTGCCCTTCGGCCACGACCAGTCGTCGTATTTCGGCCGGTGCACGAGACAGAGCCGCAGCTCGCCCGAGTCGGGCGAGCGACGCCACAGGACGCAGCCCGCGGCCTGGACGGTGAGGTCCTCGGCGGAACTCATCCGGTGTTCACCGCCTTCCGGGTGCCGTGCCGGTCAGGACGCGCTGACCGTCTCCTTCTGCCAGGCCTGCTGGAACGCGAAACGTGCCGCCTCCACCTCGTGCCGCTGGTCGGCGTGGAGCACGCCGAGGGCGTACGCCGTGGCCGGGGCGATCCTGGGCGTGCGGGCCGCCTGGGCCGCTGCCGCCGCCGCCTCCGAGGCGTCGCGGTGCCGGTTCAGGGCCTGGCCGGCGGAGAGCAGGCGCAGATCGACGGCGGCGTTGCCCTTGGGGCCGGTGAGGGCCTCGCGGGCGTAGCGGTGCAGGCGCAGCAGGAGGCGGACCTGGTGCCACGGGGCGTCCTGCGGGTGCGGGACCGTGTCCGGGGACAGGCCGTGGACGAGGGCCGCGGCGTTGTACGGGTTGCCCGCGGTGACCAGGGGCAGGGCGGTCACGGCGTCGGTGAGGCGTTCCTCGGCGGCCGTGGCGTGGGGCCGCAGGTCGCTGGTGGCGGCCGTGGTGAGGAGGGGGACCTCGCTGGCCAGCACCGCGACCTTGTCGGCGACGGCGTGGAAGCGGCTGCTGCCCAGGGCCTGCAGGGCGGTGGAGTGGGCCCGGGTGCGGGCGAGGGTGAGCTGGCGGTCCAGCAGGGCGCCCGCCTTGGCCGCCCCGACGGTCAGGTTGCCGCGCTCGGGCGCCGCGGCCGGGGGCGTGCGCGGCCCGGCGTCCCGGGGTGCCGTGTTCGGCAGGGCGGAGGCCGCCCCGGCGGCACGGCCGCTCGCGTCGGCGTCGGCCCGCGGGCCCGCCGTCGTGTCCCGGCCCGTCGCCTGGGCCGGGAACGCCGTCGACCCCGACAGGCGGTGCAGAGCCGTCAGCAGGCGTTCCAGACGGGCCGTGTACGCGTGTTCCATCGCCAGCGTGCCGGAGACCCAGGCCAGCTCAGGGCGCATGCTCTCGCACCAGTCCGAGTCCAGCAGCGGCTGGAACGTGTGCAGGCTGGCGCTGATGCGGCGGGCGGAGCGGCGCAGCGCGCGGGCCGCCTCGGCGGACGCTTCCGAGCCGTTCGCCCCCGACCCGGTCTCCCGGTGCAGGCGCAGGGCGCGGAGGAACTCCGTGGCCTGGTCCCGCAGGTAGCCCGCGAGGGCGTCGCCGGTGGGGGCGGTCCCGACGGAGCTGAGCCGGGCATCCGTCGGGTCAAGGTGTCGCTGTGCCACGCCGGCGCCTCCGGGCGTCTATGAGCATCTCCTGGACGTTGCGCAGGGGCTGGCCGTCCGCGTCGGTCGCATGCCGGGTCCAGTCGCCGTCCGGGCCGAGGTGCCAGGAGGCGGTGGAGTCGGACATACCGGTCTCCAGCAGCCGGTTCAGGGCCGCCCGGTGGGCCGGGTCGGTGACCCGGACCAGGGCCTCTATCCGGCGGTCGAGGTTGCGGTGCATCATGTCGGCGCTGCCGATCCACACCTCGGGCTCGCCGCCGTTGCCGAAGGCGAAGACCCGGGAGTGCTCCAGGAAGCGGCCGAGGATCGAGCGGACCCGGATGTTCTCCGACAGGCCCGCGACGCCCGGGCGCACCGCGCAGATGCCGCGCACCCAGATGTCGACCGGCACGCCCGCCTGGGCGGCCCGGTAGCAGGCGTCGATGACGGCCTCGTCGACCATCGAGTTGACCTTGATGCGGACGTACGCGGGCCGCCCCGCGCGGTGGTGCTGTATCTCCTTGGTGATCCGCGAGACCAGGCCGTCGCGCAGCGACTTCGGGGCGACCAGCAGCCGGCGGTAGGTCTCGCGGCGCGAGTAGCCGGAGAGGCGGTTGAACAGGTCCGAGAGGTCCGCGCCGACCTGCGGGTCGGCCGTGAGCAGGCCGAGGTCCTCGTACAGGCGGGCCGTCTTCGGGTGGTAGTTGCCGGTGCCGACGTGGCTGTAGCGGCGCAGTGTCTCGCCCTCCTGGCGGACCACCAGCGACAGCTTGCAGTGGGTCTTCAGCCCGACCAGGCCGTAGACGACGTGGCAGCCGGCCTCCTCCAGCTTGCGGGCCCACTTGATGTTGGCGTGCTCGTCGAAGCGGGCCTTGATCTCGACCAGGACCAGGACCTGCTTGCCGGACTCGGCGGCCTCGATGAGCGCGTCGACTATCGGGGAGTCGCCGGAGGTGCGGTACAGGGTCTGCTTGATCGCGAGGACGTCCGGGTCGCCGGCCGCCTGCTCCAGGAAGGCCTGCACGGAGGTGGAGAACGAGTCGTACGGGTGGTGCAGCAGCACGTCCCGCTCGCGCAGCGCGGCGAAGATGTCCGGCGCGGACGCCGACTCGACCTCGGCGAGGTCGCGGTGGGTGCCGGCGACGAACTTGCGGTACTTCAGCTCCGGCCGCTCCAGCGAGGCGATGCGGAACAGGCCCGTGAGGTCGAGCGGGCCCGGCAGCGGGTACACCTCGGCCTCGCTGATCTTCAGCTCGCGCACCAGCAGGTCCAGCACCTCGCGGTCGATGGACTCCTCGACCTCCAGGCGCACCGGCGGGCCGAAGCGGCGCCGCATGAGCTCCTTCTCCAGGGCCTGGAGCAGGTTCTCCGCGTCGTCCTCCTCGACCTCCAGGTCCTCGTTGCGGGTGAGGCGGAAGGCGTGGTGCTCCAGCACCTCCATGCCCGGGAACAGCTCCTCCAGGTGGGCGGCGATGACGTCCTCGATGGGGACGTAGCGGCCCGGGGAGCTCTCCAGGAAGCGGGACAGCAGCGGCGGCACCTTCACCCGGGCGAAGTGCTTGTGGCCCGTGACCGGGTTGCGCACGACGACGGCCAGGTTCAGGGACAGGCCGGAGATGTACGGGAAGGGGTGCGCCGGGTCGACCGCCAGCGGGGTCAGCACGGGGAAGATCTGGTGCCGGAACAGGGTGAACAGGCGGGCCTGCTCCTTCTCCTGCAGCTCGCTCCAGCGGACCAGGTGGATGCCCTCCTCCGCGAGGGCGGGGGCGACGTCCTCGTGGTAGCAGGCGGCGTGCCGGGCCATGAGCTCGCGGGAGCGGGCCCAGATCATCTCCAGCACCTCGCGGGGCTGCAGCCCGGAGGCGGAGCGGGTGGCCACGCCGGTGGCGATGCGGCGCTTCAGACCGGCCACCCGGACCATGAAGAACTCGTCCAGGTTGCTGGCGAAGATCGCGAGGAAGTTGGCCCGCTCCAGCAACGGCGTGTTCGGGTCCTCGGCGAGCTCGAGGACGCGCTCGTTGAACGCGAGCCAGCTGCGCTCCCGGTCGAGGAAGCGGCCCTGGGGCAGCTCGGGCCCGTCGTACGGCGACTCCTCGTATCCGTCGAGGTCGGCGTCGATGTCGGGTTCCAGATCGGAGACCACCGCCGCCACCGTGTGCGGCCGGTGGGCTGCTATGGAGCCCACGGAGGGCTGCGCGTGCTGGACCTGTGCCTGGGTCTTCGGCTGGCTCATGGATCCATTCTTCCGCGCCGCGAGCATCACAGGCGCGTCGGACAGCGCGGGCGGGAGCGGGGGTGTCACATGAGTGCTCCCGTTTCCCTCGGGCCCCTCGCGGGGCGGGGAAGGCTCTGGCACGGCGGGATTCATTGGCCGAGCGTCGCAAGCTCGTCTGAATCAATGGTTACGGAGACATGACGTGCGGGATAGCGGGCGGCGGCCCGCGAGCGTCCGCGGGCCCGGGCGGGTGGCCGGGACGGCTTGTCCACAGGCTGTGGGCGGCCTCGCCCGGCACGGCGTACCACGCGCTCCCCGGCTCGGCCGGGCGCCGCGTCTCGGCCCGGGCGCCATGTCTCGGCCCGGGCGCCATGTCTCGGCCGGGCGCCACGACTCGGCCGGGCCGCCGTCTCGGACTCGGCCGGGCCTCCGTCCCGGAGTCGGCATGGCCCTCCGTCCCGGTCGGGCCGAGATTCGGGCGTGCTTTCGTGAACCGTTCGGGTCGGTCGGTCCGATGAGGGGACGTGAGCGAAACGAGAAGCGACGGGGAGCTGCTGCGGGCCGTCGCGGCGGACGCCGACCGGCGCGCCTTCGAGGAGCTGTACCGGCGTTACGCGCCGTGGCTCCGGGCCCGGCTGCGGGGGCGGTGCGCCGATACGAGCGTCGTCGACGACGTCGTGCAGGAGACCTTCCTGGCGGTGTGGCGGGGCAAGGCCCGCTACCGGGAGGAGGGCTCCGGGGACGTCGCCGGATGGCTGTGGCGCATCGGGTCGCGGCGGCTGGTGGACGCCCTGCGGGGCGACGGGGCACGGGGCCGGCTGCGGCAGGCCCTGGCACGGCTGCGGCACCGGGACGAGGCCTCGGCCGAGGAGCGCGTGCTCGCCGGGGTGGAGCACGGGGACCTCGCGGGGGCCCTGGTCCGGCTGTCGCCGGAGCTGCGCGCGGTGCTGCAGGCGACCGTCATCGACGGGCTGACCACCCGGGAGGCCGCCGTCCTGCTGGGGATCCCCCCGGGGACGGTCAAGACGCGGGCGATGCGGGCCCGCAGGCAGTTGCGGGAGGCACTGGCATGACCTGGCACGTACCCGAAGACGATCTGCGCGCCTACGCGCACGGCGAGCTGGCGGCGCCCGCCCTCTGGTCCGCCGACACGCACCTGGCCTCCTGCGACCGCTGCCGCGCGGCGCTGGCCGAGGCCGCCGACCCGGTCGCCCTCGACGCGGGGTGGGAGCGGCTCGACGCCGAGCTGGACGTGCCGCGCCCGGGCCTGCTGGAGGGGCTGCTGGTGCGACTCGGGGTGGCCGGGCACACCGCGCGGCTGCTCATGGCGGCGCCGGTGCTGCGGCGGTCCTGGCTGGGGGCCGTCGTCGCCGTGCTGCTGCTCGGTGTCGCCGCCGGACACGCCGTGCGCACCGGGGAGTCCCCCACCCTCTTCCTCGCCCTCGCGCCGCTGCTGCCCCTGGCCGGGGTGGCGCTGTCGTACGGGCCCGCGCTGGACCCGACGTACGAGATGGCCGTCGTCGCGCCGATGCACGGCTTCCGGCTGCTGATGATCCGGACCGTGGCGGTGCTGACCGTCGTGCTCGGGCTCAACGGGCTGGCGACCCTCGCCCTGCCCGCCTACGGGCTGCACTCCCTGGCCTGGCTGCTGCCCGCGCTGGCGCTCACCGCGACCGGGCTCGCGCTCACCCCCCGGCTCGGGCCGGTGCTCGCTCCGTCGCTGGTCGGCGGCGCCTGGATCGGCCTGCTGATGCTGGCCCACGCGGTGCGGGCCGGGGCCGATGTGCCGCTCGCGCCGTTCACCCCGGCCGGGCAGGGCGTGGCGGCGGTGGTCGCCGCGCTCGCCGCCGGGCTGCTGTTCCTCCTCCGTGACCGCTTCGACCTCTTCCAGGGACGTGCCGTATGACTCCCACCGTGTCCGCCTCCGGGATCGGGCTCCGCTACGGCGGTACCCGCGCCCTCGACGACGTGTCGCTGCGCCTGACCGGCGGCGTCACCGGGCTGCTCGGGCCCAACGGGGCCGGGAAGACCACCCTGTTGCGGGTGCTCGCCACCGCCCTGCCCGCCGATCAGGGGGCCTTCACCGTGCTCGGCCACGACCCGTCGACCGCCCGGGGACGGCAGGAGGTGCGGCGCCGGCTGGGCTATCTGCCGCAGACGCCCGGGTTCCATCCGGACTTCACCGCCTTCGAGTTCGTCGACTACGTGGCCATCCTCAAGGAGATGACCGACCGGGGCGTCCGGCACCGGGAGGTGCGGCGGGTACTCGACGAGGTGGGCCTGGCGGACGTGCGCGGCAAGCGGATGCGCAAGCTGTCCGGCGGGATGCGGCAGCGGGTCGCCCTCGCGGCCGCCCTCGTCGGGGACCCGGGCTTCCTGGTGCTGGACGAGCCGACCGTCGGTCTCGACCCCGAACAGCGCATGCGGTTCCGGGAGCTGATCGCCGGGGCCGGGGAGGGGCGCACGGTGCTGCTGTCCACCCACCAGACCGAGGACGTGGCGATGCTCTGCCACCGTGTGCTGGTCATGGCCGGCGGCCGGATCCGGTTCGACGGCACCCCGGCCGAGCTGACCGCGCGGGCCGCCGGGCGGGTGTGGAGCAGTACGGAACGCGACCCGGGCGCACGGGCCGGCTGGCGCACCGGGACCGGCTCCTTCCGGAACGTCGGGGATCCGCCGGACGGGGCCGACCTGCTGGAACCCACCCTGGAGGACGGCTACCTGCTCACGCTCGACGGCGCCGGTGCGGAGGTGGCGGCATGACCGCGGTGGCTCAGAAACCGATGGTGGCCGAGACGCGGACCGAGCCCGGCGGCTCCTGGGCGGCCGTGTGGGCCCTCGCCCTGTTCGAGTCCCGCCGGCTGCTGACCCGGGTGCCGGTGCTCCTCGCCTTCGCGCTGTACCTCGGCTGGACCGTATGGCGCGGCGACAAGGCCTGGGGCGACTTCCCTGCCCTCCAGGACGCCGACCGCGCCACCCAGGGCACCCCGCTGCTGGTCGGCCTCGCGGTCCTGCTGAGTGTGAACCACGCCGCGCTGCGCTCCCACCGGCACGGCACCGACGCGCACTTCGCGGTGCTGGTCCTGCCGCCGTGGCGCCGTACGGCCGCCCATGCCCTGTCGGCCCTGGCCGCCGCGCTGGTCACCGCCGTGTGCGTGGCCGTGCAGTTCGGCCGGGAGGCGCTGCGGCCGGGAGCCGTCGGGCACGGGTCGGTGGCCGAACTCCTCGTGGGGCCGCTGACGGTGCTGCTGTTCGGCCTGCTCGGGCTGCTCGTGGCGGGCCTGGTGCGGTCGGCTCTCGTGGCCCCGCTGCTGATCGTGTTCTGCCTGTTCCTGTTCGTCGCGAGCACCGGGACGGGCGACGGCGGGACGCAGTGGCTCATGCCCGTCGTCGGCGAGGCGAGCACCAACACGCTGCCCACCGACCTGATCGGCCGGCCCGCCGCCTCGCACGCCCTGTACCTGACCGGGCTGGCGCTGAGCCTCGGGCTGCTGGCGCTGCTCGTGACGGGCGGCCGCAAGCCGGTCCTCCTCGCCGCTCTCGCGGGGGCGCTGGCCCTGACGACGGTGGGTGCGACGGGCCAGTCGGGCGGCGTGTCCCCCGCGCTGGCGAAGGCACGGGAGCGGGCCTCGGTGCACCCGGAGCAGGTGCAGACCTGCGTGCGGCGGGACGGGTCCACGTACTGCGCCTATCCCGAGTGGGAGCCGCGGGTCGCGGAGTGGGCCCGGGTGGTGGCCGGGGTGCGGTCCCTGGCCGGGGGCGCCGCCCACGAGCGGCCCGTCGTCGTACGGCAGCGGGTGGACGCCCGGTACGGCCTCTCCGGTGACGCCGCCCTGGAGTCCCTGAAGCGCCCGTACGAGGTGACCGTGGGCACCCAGTGGGGCGGCAACCGCGTCCCCGAGTTCTCGGCCGCCGTCGCCGCGGTGCTGATCGCGGGCGACGAGGAGACCGCGACCTCGATCTGCGACGGCCGTATCGTCCCCGTGATGTGGCTGGCCGTCGGCTGGGAGTCCGAGCCGCTCGACGCGCTGCGCCGGGTCCGCCTCAACGACACCATCACGGGCTCCGACTCCGTCCTGCAGCCCACGAACGGCCTCTTCATGACCGAGGCCCAGACCCAGGTGCTGCGCGATCTGCTCGACCTGCCGCGCGGCGAGGCCACGGCACGCGTCAAGGCGCACTGGGCCGAACTGACCGCGCCCGGGGTGACGGCGGCCGGGGCCGCGAAGCTGCTGGGCCTGCCGGCACCCGAGGGGGAGGACAAGTGCCTGTGAACCGGCAGTTGCTGGTCCCCGTCCACCGGACCCTGCCGTGGGGAGCGGTCGGTGCGGCCGGCGGGGCCGGGCTGCTGCTCGCCGCGCTGACCCGGACCGGGGAGACGGGGGAACGGCTCTCGCTGCCCCTGCTGCGGGCCGCGGTCCTGGCCTTCGCGCTGGGGCTGGTGTTCCTCCTGGACGACCCGGCCCGGCACACCACGGCCACCGTGCCGACCCCGCGCCCGGTCCGCGTCGCCCTGCGGACGGCCCTGGTCGTCCCGGCGGCGGCGGCCTGGTGGACGGTGGCGCTGCTGCTCGTACCGCCGGACGTGCGGCCCCCGGTCGGCGACCTCACGCTGGAGGCCGGGGCGGCCTTCGTCCTGGCGGTGACCGCCGCGGCGGCCGTGGTCCGCTTCACCGAGGTGACCCGGCCCGGACTGCCGGTGGCGGGCGGACTGCTCACCACGGCGGTACTGGCGCTGCTGCTCTGGCCCGAACGCTGGGCGCTGTTCGTGGCCGTGGAGGACAAGCGGTGGGCGGCGGCGCACGACCGGTGGGCCGTCCTGCTGGCCGCGGCGGCACTGGCGGGCATGCTCTGCACCCGGGAGCCACTACGCCGCGGCGCATGGCGCCCCGCCCGCTGACGACCGGCGAACGACCGGTGCCCCGGGGCCGCCCTGCCCGGGGCTTCCGGGGCTCCGGGCGTCAGGGCCTCCCCGCTGCAGGGCCTCCGGGCTTCCAGGCGTCCAGGGCCACCGCGGTGTCCGGGAGCCGTAAGGTGCCGTCGTGGATCTCAATGCCGTGCGGGCCTTCGTCGCGGTCGTCGACGCCGGGCAGTTCCAGAAGGCCGCCGTGGACCTGGGCCTGACCCAGCAGGCCGTGTCCAAGCGGATCGCCGCGCTGGAGAAGGACCTCGGGGTCCGGCTGTTCGTCCGTACCCCGCGCGGCGCGGAACCGACCATCGACGGACAGGCGCTGCTGCCGCACGCCCGGGTCCTGCTGAGCGCGGAGGAGCGGGCGGTGGCCGCCGTGCGCCCGGGGGACCGGGCCCTGCGCGTGGACGTCGTGGGGCGCCGGGCCGCCACCGGGGGACTGGTGCAGGACTTCCACCGGGCCCATCCGCACACGGCGCTGGACGTCGTCACGCTGTTCGACGTCGACACGGCCGTGACCGCCGTGCGCGACGGGGCGGTCGACGCCACCTTCCGCGCCGTCACCATGCCCGGGTACCGGCTGCCCGACGGCATCGAGGCCCTGCCCGTCCTCGACGAGCCGCTCAGCCTGTGCGTCGGCCCCGGCCACGCCTTCGCCCGGGCCGCGTCCGTGACGCCCGCGCAGCTCGCCGGGCACCGCATCTGGATGCCGGGCAACGTGCCGGGCACCGAGTGGCACGCCTACTACGAGGCCTTCGCCGCCGCGTTCGGTCCGGCCGTCGACACCATCGGGCCCAACTTCGGCCTGGAGGCGCTCCTGGACACGATCGCCGGTTCCCCGGCCCTGGCGACGGTCCTCAGCGAACGCACCCCGCACGTCTGGCCCGTCGGCCACGACCTGCGGCTCGTCCCTCTGCGCGACCCCACCCCGGTCTACCCGCACTCCCTGCTCTGGCGCGCCGGCAACCCGCACCCCGGTCTGGCGGCCCTGCGCACCTACCTGACGGCGACCCGCCCCCGACCCCCCGAGGGCGAGCTCTGGCGACCGCCCTGGGCGGACCCGGCGCCCACCCGAGCCGCTTCTCCAGCAGCGTGAAGAACTTGGGCGGCCCGCCCGGCTGCGGCTTGCTCCCCTTGCGGCCCACGACCCGATAACCCGCTTCCGCGCAAGAGGCGTTGAGCGGCGCGTTGCCCGCCGGACAGCCCAGCCGGACCCGGGTCCGCCCAGCCGCCGAGTCCGACCTCGCCGCCCTCCGGCCTCCGCCGGCCAGACCTCGCCCCGCGTCATGATCTGGCGGAAGCGGTCCTCGTCCAGCTCGCCGGCGACCACTGCCCCGTGATGCCCCGGGCCGGCATCCGGCGGGCGCCGTCGTCGCGGAGGCGGACCGGGGCGGCGAGTGGGACTCGGCGGCGCGCCGCACCCGCGGGCCGGTCGTCGTCGGCGTGGCTCAGGTCTCCGTGCGGTACATCAGGTCCACCTCGTGCGTGCTGAAGCCCAGCCGCTCGTACACCGACACCGCCGCCTTGTTGTCGGCGTCGACGTACAGCATCGCCGTCGGCAGGCCCTGGTCCGCCAGGTGGCGCAGGCCGATCGTGGTGAGCGACTTGCCGAGGCCGCCGCCCTGCGCGCCCGGGGCGACCCCGACGACGTACACCTCGCCCAGGCCCTCCTCGGCGTGCACCTTCGTCCAGTGGAAGCCGACGAGTTCGTCACCGCGGAAGGCGAGGAAGAAGCCCGCCGGGTCGAACCACGGCTCGGCCTTGCGGTCGTCGAGGTCGCGCTGGGTCAGGGAGCCCTGCTCGGGGTGGTGGGCGAAGGCGGCGGCGTTCACCGCGAGCCAGGCCGCGTCGTCCCGGCCGGGCACGAAGGTGCGGACCGTGACGCCCTCGGGGAGCACCGGCTCGGGTGCGTCGAAGTCGGTCAACGGCCGTCGCATCTGCCGCAGTTCGCGGAACAGCGTCAGGCCCAGGACCTGTGCGAGATGCCGGGCGGCGGAGTGCCCGCCGTGCGCCCACACCCGCAGCCGCTTGCCGGAGGCCGCCAGCAGGGCCGAGCCGAGCGCCCGCCCGTGCCCGTGGCCGCGGTGCCCGGGGTGCACGACCAGCTCGGCGGCCGGCGGCTCCACCTCGTCCGTGTCCTCCAACTGCGCATAACCGACAAGTTCCCCGCCGGCGGTGAGCAGCAGATGGGACACGCCCTCCCGCTCGCCGCCGCGCAGCTGCAACCGGCCCTGTTCGGACACCGCCTGCTGCCCGTCGGTCCGGGCCGCCTCGTCGAGCAGTCCGAGCACGGCCTCGGTCTGCTCCGCGGAGAGCGCGGCAAGGGTCTCGATCGAGCGGGGGTGGCCGGGCCGTACGGTGTCGTCGCTGGTCATGCGTACGAGGGTACGGGGCGGCACCGGCAAATCGGCGGCAAAGAAGCAACCCAGATGTAACCATGAAACACCTGTCGCGCTACGCGCGTTGACTCTAGGCTGCGCCGGACGACATCACTGTCCCAGCAGACCCTCAGGGGGGCGTATGCCAGCCACTTCACCGGCGCATCCGGAGCGCCGGAGACGCCGTACGAACCGTTTCCTCGCTCTCGCCGCCGGAGTCGTCACCGTCGGCGCGCTGGCCGCCGCCGCGCTGCCGGGGTCGGCGACCGCGGACGAGGACCAGCGCACCGGCGGGCACTGGCCCGGCCGTTACCAGGACGTGCAGCTGCTGTCCTTCAACGACCTGCACGGCAACCTGGAGCCGCCGGCGGGCTCCTCCGGCCGCGTCACGGAGAAGCAGCCGGACGGCACGACGAAGACCATCGACGCGGGCGGCGTCGAGTACCTCGCCACGCACCTGCGGCAGGCCCGCGAGGGCGAGAAGTACTCCATCACCGCGGCCGGCGGCGACATGGTCGGCGCCTCCCCGCTGATCTCCGGGCTCTTCCACGACGAGCCCACCATCGAGGCGCTGAACAAGCTCGACCTCGACGTCACCTCCGTCGGCAACCACGAGTTCGACGAGGGCGCCAAGGAGCTGGGCCGTCTGCAGAACGGCGGCTGCCACCCGAAGGACGGCTGCTACTCGGACGAGGAGTTCGAGGGCGCCGACTTCCCCTACCTCGCCGCCAACGTCCTTGACGAGAAGACGAAGAAGCCGATCCTCAAGCCCTACTGGGTGTGGAAGAAGAACGGCGTCAAGGTCGGCTTCATCGGCGTGACCCTGGAGGGCACCCCGGACATCGTCTCCGCCGAGGGCGTCAAGGGCCTGTCCTTCAAGGACGAGACCGAGACGATCAACAAGTACGCCAAGGTGCTCCAGAAGCAGGGCGTGAAGTCGATCGTCGCGCTCATCCACGAGGGCGGCTTCCCGGCGTCGACGTCGTACAACTACGACTGTGACGCCCCGGGTGCGGGCGACGGCGTCTCCGGCCCGATCGTCGACATCGCCAAGAACGTCACGCCGCAGGTGGACGCGCTGGTCACCGGGCACACGCACAGCGCGTACGTGTGCAGCATCGCCGACCCGGCGGGCAAGCCGCGCATGGTCACCTCGGCCGCGTCCTTCGGCCGCCTCTACACCGACACCACCCTGACCTACGACCGCCTGACCGGTGACATCGCCCGTACGGCGGTGAAGTCCGCGAACCGCGTGGTCACCCGGGACGTCCCCAAGGCGCCCGACATGACCGAGCTCATCGGCAAGTGGAACACCCTGGCCGCGCCCATCGGCAACCGGGCCATCGGCTACATCTCCGGCGACATCGGCAACACCGGCACCGAGTCCCCGCTCGGCGACCTCATCGCCGACGCGCAGCTCGCCCACGGCAAGCAGCTGGACCCGGAGACGGACCTGGCGCTGATGAACCCGGGCGGCATCCGGGCCCCGCTGACCTACGCGGCCAAGGCCGGTGAGGGCGACGGTGTCGTCACCTACGCCGAGGGCTTCACGGTCCAGCCGTTCGCCAACACCGTGAACCTCCAGGACTTCACGGGCGCGCAGCTGATCCAGGCGCTCAAGGAGCAGGTGTCCGGCCCGAACGCGGCCGCGCCGAAGATCCTCCAGGTCTCGGCCGGTCTGACGTACACGCTGGACCTCACCAAGTCCGGTGCCGACCGCGTGGTCACCGACAGCATCAAGCTGAACGGCTCGGCCATCGACCCGGCCGCCACCTACCGCGTCGCGACGAACAGCTTCCTCGCGGGCGGCGGCGACGGCTTCCCGACGCTCGGCCAGGGCACGAACGACGTCGTCGGCGCCGACGACCTGACCGCGCTGGAGCAGTACCTGACGGCCAACTCCTCGGCGTCGAACCCGATCGCGCCGCCGAAGGCCGACCGGATCACCGTGGTGAACTAGATCGCATACCCCGGGTTCGGGTTGCGGGCAGGGGCGGTACGCATGGTCGGATGGATCGATGCGTACCCCCCACCGCATCGATGCGCATCCCCGTCCGAACCCGTACGAGGAGCTCGGCACCCTCGACGACGGGCCTCTGGAGGCGACCCCTCCGGGGGAGTTCCTCACGGAGGAACGCGAGGAAGGCACCGAGGACGCCTGGGCCCCGCCGGATCACCGGCGGGGCGGCCGGCGCCGTAGGAAGAATCGTTTCGCCGGGCTGCCGCTCGCGGTGAAGGCGGTGGTCGGCCTGGCCGTCCTGGCCTCCTTCACCGCCCTCGCCGACCGCTGGGCCGTCCTCTACGCCGAGCACCGCGCCGCCGACACCCTCAAGGACCGCCTCGACCTGGCGGCCGCGCCCGAGGTGAAGATCGGCGGCTTTCCCTTCCTCACCCAACTCGCCGACAAGCGGCTGGAGTCGGTGAGCGTGACCGTGCCGGACGTCGCCGCCGACCGCGTCTCGCTGGCGAAGGTGTCGGCGACGGCCCACGACATCCGGCTGGACGCCGACGGAATCACGGCCGTGCGCGGCGCGAGCGTGCCCCGCTTCGACGGGGAGGTCCAGCTCTCCTTCGCCGACCTCAACCGGGAACTCGGCGCCTCCCGGATGAGGTTCACCGGCGAGGGACGCGACCGGGTCCGGGCCGACGGCACCCTGCCCGTCGCCGGGCACGACCTGCGGCTGCGCGCCGAGGCGACGATCCGGCGGCAGGGCGAGCGGGGCATCGCCACCGAGATCGGCAACATGCGCCTGGACATCGGCGACCTGGCCACCTACCGCCCCGGCACCCGGCCCTCGCAGGGCCTGCACCTGACCCGCAAGGGGACCGCCGACCTCGCCCGGGAGACCCGCAAGGCCAAGGCGCTGCTGTCGGTCCCGGCCGTCGTGCAGCGCATGGGTGTGCCCGAGGCGACCGTGCGCGAGGCCCTCGCCGACGACGGCAAGCTCACCGAGCTGACCGGCTCACCGCGCTTCGCGCGCCAGGCCCAGGGCCTCAACCTCATCGACCTGGCACTGGACAACCCCCAGGTCCTCCGCCGCCTCGGCCTGGACCCCGGCCTCCTCGACTCCCTCTCGGACCTGACCCGCCCGGCCCTGGCCGACCGCCTCTCCCTGGCCTTCGAACTGCCCGCGCCGGAGCAGGGGGAGGTGCGGCTGCGGGACGTCCGGGTGGAGGAGAACGGCATCCGGGTACGGGTGACGGGGTCGGGCCTTTCGGTGGGCGGCTGAACGCTGTATGAGAGCCGGATCCTGTGAGCCGGCGCTGTGCCTGATGTTCGCCGAGTCCCCGTCGACTCTCGCGGACTGCTCGGTTTCCACTAGGCGCGCCCGCTGCGGCTGACCGCGACGCGGAGTGTGTCACCCAGCGACTCCACGGCCCTGACCAGCGCGAAACGGACGGCGTGCTCGCCGGCCCCGGGGTCGTCGAGCACGGCTCGTGCCCCTGCGAGGACCTTCTCGGCGTCGGCCAGCTGCGCGGCCTCGATGTCGTCGGCGAGCCGGGACAGCGGGCTGTTCGGATCGTCGGTGCTGAGGTAACAGGGCTTGCCGCCTGCACCGGTCCAGGGGAGCAGCCTCATGCGGAGACCTCCAGGGCGGCGAGGTACGGCCGTACGAGGGGAGTGTCCATGAGGAGGGGCTCCTCGGGCCGGCGCGGGGGCGGCGGGGAGTGCGGCACGGCCGGCTCCCGCCGGACGGGCCCGGCGGCGCGGTGCCGCCCCTGGGCGGGGAGCAGCAGCCGGACGAGGAAGAGCAGGACGCACTCACAGAGTTCGGCGGTACGCAGGCGCACGGAGGGAACCCTTCTCGGGCGGGGCAGGGGGAGGACGAGCGGTGATCACCGTTCGTGCCCACATCGTCACGGACGGCCCGTACGCTGCGGAAGGTGCCAGGTGTTGCCTGGCGGCCCAGGCAACGGGGAGGGGTGACGTGGAGAACTCTGTTGACGGCGCGGACGCATCGGGCCGGGCGGTCCTGGGACGCACGTTGAGGTTCCTGCGCGAGCAGGCGGGCAAGTCGCTCGGTCAACTGGCCGAGGACACGGGGTACGACAAGAGCTACCTGAGCCGGCTGGAGAAGGGGGAGCGGCTGTCCAAGCGGGCGGTGATGGAGGACCTGGACAGCTATTACGGGTCGGGTGGCCTGCTGGTTCGCGAGTGGCGCGAGGCGCGCCGCGAGGTCATCAAGGACAAGTACAAGGCGTTCATGGACCTGGAGGCGACGGCACGGGTCATGTGGATGTTCCAGCTGCGGGTGCCGGGGCTCCTGCAGACGGAGGAGTACGCCCGTGTGGTGTTGTCAGGGTTGTCTGGCGCCCAGACAACGGCAGGCAACAGTGAGGAAGTGGAGGAACAGGTCGCTGCGCGGATGGGGCGACAGGAGTTGCTCTACCGCGAGTCCGCGCCGGACGTGCGTGTGATCCTGGACGAGGTGGCTTTGCGGCGGCCCGTTCCTGACCCGAGGGTGTGGGCAGAGCAGTTGGCCCACCTCCTGGACGCGGCCGGCTTGCCCAACGTCACACTTCAGGTGCTGCCCTTCTCAGCCGGAGTACACGACCTCATGGACAGCCACCTGTGGCTTTTCTGGCGGCGCGTCGGTGATCCGGTCGCCTGGACTGAGGGCAACGGCTTCGGTGAGTCGATCACGGACGCGGACAAGGTGCTGCACTTCCGCTTGTCCTACGATCGCGTCAGGGACGCGGCGCTGACTCCGGTGGAGTCGACGGCGTTCATCAGGCGCCTTCTGGAGGAGTGCAGAGCATGAAGAGAGCCACTGACCTCAGTACGGCCCGTTGGCGCAAGTCCTCCTACAGTGACGGGGGCGGGACCAACTGCCTCGAAGTAGCCGACAACTGCCCCGGCATGACCCCGGTCAGGGACAGCAAACTCCCCGACGGGCCCGTTCTCGTGTTCGGCGCGAGCCCCTGGGCGTCGTTCGTGGAGTACGTCAGTCGGTAGGGACGTCCGAGGGCGGAGGCACCGACGCCCCCGGCAGCCGGACCGTCGCCACCGTGCCGCCGTCCTCCGCCGGGGACAGGGACACCTCCCCGCCCGCCTGCTGGACCGTGCGGGCCACGATCGACAGGCCCAGGCCCGAGCCCGGCAGGGCCCGTGCGCTCGGGGAGCGCCAGAAGCGGTCGAAGACGTGGGGGAGTTCGTCGGCGGGGATGCCCGGGCCGTGGTCGCGGACGGTCAGGGTGCCGTCGGCCAGGCGGACCTCGACCGTGCCGCCCTCCGGGCTGAACTTCACCGCGTTGTCCAGGATGTTCACCACCGCCCGTTCCAGCGCGGACGGTTCCGCGCGGACGTACCACGGCTCGACATCCGCCGTGATCGTCAGTTCCGGGCCGCGCAGCCGGGCCCGCCGCAGCGCCGACTCGACCGTGTCGTGCCAGGCGACGATCTGGGCCCGCCCGGAGTACTGGCCGGTGTCCGGGCGGGACAGTTCCTGCAAGTCGCCGATGAGCGCCGCCAGTTCCGTCATCTGCGCCTTCACCGACGCCAGCAGCGCCTTGCGGTCGGCCTCCGGGATGGGGCGGCCCGTCTCCTCGCTGCGGGTGAGCAGTTCGATGTTGGTGCGCAGGGACGTGAGAGGGGTGCGCAGCTCGTGGCCGGCGTCCGCGATGAGCTGCTGCTGGAGGTCACGGGAGCTGGCCAGGGCCGACGTCATGGAGTTGAAGGACCGGGAGAGGCGGGCCACCTCGTCTTCGCTGTCGTCGTCCACCGGGATGCGGACTCCCAGGTCTTCCGTGCGGGCCACGTGTTCGACGGCCTCGGTGAGTTTGTCGACGGGGCGCAGGCCCGCTCGGGCGACCGCGAGTCCGGCGGCGCCGGCGCCCAGGACCCCGACCCCTGAGACCAGGAGCAGGATCAGGGCGAGATCGTTGAGCGTGCCCTGGGTGTTCTTCAGGGGCACGGCGAGGATCAGCGCGGCGTTGGGCGCATAGGGCTGCTCGGACGCCAGCCGCACGGTCATCACGCGCAGTGCGTTGCCGTGCTCGTCGGTGCCGTCGCGGACGATGCCGCGCCCGACGGGGGCGTCCTTGATCACGTCCCGGTCGGCTTCGGTGACCTTGACCACGCCCACGGAACTGGAGTGGACGCAGATCTCTCCGTCCGCCTTGACGACCTCGAAGTACGAGCTGTTCCGGAAGCTGTCGCCGCCCTGTGCCGTCTGCGTGCAACTGTCCACGGCCTGCTGGATGGCGATGTTCTGCCCCGGCTTCTGCAGCATCTTCTCCAGGTCCGCGTCCACCTGGTCGTACAGCTTCCCCTGCACGATGAACCAGCAGGTCACCGACACCGCCGCCACCGCGAACGCCACGGCCGCCGCGACCAGCAGCGCCAGGCGCGAGCGGATCGGCAGGGAGCGGAAGCGGCGGACGAGCCTGTTCACTCGGCGCCGCCCTGGCGCAGCACGTAGCCGACCCCGCGCACCGTGTGGACCAGGCGCGGCTCCCCGCCCGCCTCGGTCTTGCGGCGCAGGTACATCACGTACACGTCGAGCGAGTTCGACGACGGTTCGAAGTCGAAGCCCCAGACCGCCTTGAGGATCTGCTCCCGCGTGAGGACCTGGCGCGGGTGGGCCATGAACATCTCCAGGAGCGTGAACTCCGTGCGCGTCAGCTCCACCGGGCGCCCGCCGCGTGTCACCTCCCGCGTGGACAGGTCCATGCGCAGGTCGGCGAAGGTGAGCACGTCCGCGTCGGCCGGGTCGCCCGCGCCCACGGCCGCCGCGTAGGAGCTGCGGCGCAGCAGGGCGCGGATCCGGGCGAACAGCTCGTCCAGTTCGAAGGGCTTGACCAGGTAGTCGTCGGCGCCCGCGTCGAGGCCGGTGACCCGGTCGCCGACCGTGTCGCGGGCCGTGAGCATCAGGATCGGCGTCGTGTCGCCGGCGGCGCGGATGCGGCGCGCCGCCGTCAGGCCGTCCATGCGCGGCATCTGGATGTCGAGGACGAGCAGGTCGGGGCGGTAGGCCGCCGCCTTCTCCAGGGCGTCCGCGCCGTCGACCGCGACCTGAGTGCCGTACCCCTCGAAGGCGAGGCTGCGCTGGAGTGCTTCGCGTACCGCCGGCTCGTCGTCGACGATCAGGATGCGCTGGGTGTCACGGTCGCCGTCTGCGGGGCTCATGGGTCCGGGGTCCTCGGGTGTGATGGGGACGGGGGTGCTCTGCCGCTCTCAGCGTCGCACGCCGCGGGGGAGTGCAGGCAGGAGTGTCAGGCCCGTACCGTGCGGCGTCGCGCCGGGGCCGGCCGCCCGGTGCGCCCGGCCGCCTTCACCGGCAGCTCCGGTGCCCGGCCGGTCGGCGCGTGCAGGGCGTACGCCACCGCCAGTGCCAGTCCGACCTCGGCCGGGTCGCCGCCCGGCTCCGTGTGTGCCACCTGCTGGATCATCGCCGCTCCTCGGTCGTCGCTGCGGGGACTCAGTCCGTCGAACCGGCCCGCAGCTTCGCGAGGTCGGCCTTGACGGTGTCGATCGGGATGGCGAAGCCCAGGCCCACGCTGCCCGCGTCCGCGGACGAGGAGGCGCTGCCGGCCGGCGAGTACATCGCGGAGTTGATGCCGATGATGTTGCCGTTCATGTCGATCAGCGCGCCGCCGGAGTTGCCCGGGTTGAGGGACGCGTCGGTCTGCAGCGCCTTGTACGTCGTGGTGTCGTTGCCGGTGTCGCCGTTGAACTGCCGCCCGCCGAACTCGAACGGCCATCCGTCGTCCGGTTGCCCCTGCTGCTGTCCCTGGTCCTCCTCGGTCGGGACGGTGACGTCCCGGTCGAGCGCCGAGATGATGCCGCTGGTGACGGTGCCGGACAGGCCCTCGGGGGAGCCGATCGCGACCACCTGGTCGCCGACCTGGACACCGGAGGAGTCGCCCAGCGTGGCCGCCTTCAGGCCGGAGGCGTTCTCCAGCTTGATCAGCGCCAGGTCCTTCTTGCTGTCGGTGCCGACGACCTTCGCCGTGTAGGACCTGCCGTCGCTGGTCGTGGCCTTGATCTGCGAGGCCCCGGAGACCACGTGGTTGTTGGTGACGATCTCGCCGTCGCCGGTGATGATCACGCCGGAGCCGGTGGAGGACCCGGCGCTGGACTGGGCGCTGATCTCGACGATGCTGGGGCTGACCGCCTTGGCGACCCCGGCGACCGTGCCCTTCTGGCTGGAGGGCACGACGGTGGTGCTGGTGGAGCTGGAGGCGACCGTGTCGCCGCCGGTCAGTTCCTGGATGCCGTAGGCGGTGCCGCCGCCTATCGCCGCGGCGACGATCGCCACTGCGGCGATCAGGGCGACGGGTCCGCGGTTGCGCTTCTTCGGCTGCGGAGCATGCGCCGGGGCGTACGCCGGCGGGGGCGGCCACTCGGGGTTCACCGGGGCCTGCTGCTGACCCTCGTGAGGAGGGTTCTGGTACTCGCCACTGCGGTGGAAGCTCTCGGTCATGGCACCGAGCTTGTCGCCCGACCATGAGAGCTTCCTGAGTGCTCGCTGAGAAGCCCGACAGAACCTCGTATGCCCGATATAAAGACACCTCGCGAGGGCCCCGGCAGGCTACGGGCAGCCGCAGGACTGGCGTACCACCAGCCGCGACGGGAACACCTTCAGCCGCTCACGCCTGGCTCCCGCGACCCGCAGGCCGTCGTCCAGCACGAGGTCCACCGCCGCCCGGGCCATCGCCGGACGGTCGGAGGCGATCGTGGTCAGGGGCGGGTCGGCCAGCGCCGCCTCCTTGATGTCGTCGAAGCCGGCCACCGCCAGCTCGCCGGGGACGTCGATGCGCAGTTCGCGCGCCGCCCGCAGAAGGCCGATCGCCTGGTCGTCGGTGGAGCAGAAGATCGCCGGCGGCCGCTCGGGCCCCGAGAGGATCTTCAGGGCGGCCTGGTAGGCGTCGTAGCGGTTGTAGAGGGCCTCGAAGAGTCGGCCCTCCGTGGAGATCCCGGCCTCGTCCATCGCGCGGCGCCAGCCCTCGACGTGGTCGGAGACCGGGTCGCCGACCGCGGGGGTCTCGGCTATGCCGCCCATACAGGCGACGTACTCGTACCCGTGCTCCAGCAGGTGCCGCACGGCCAGCTCGGCGCCGCCCAGGTCGTCCGTGGTGACGGCGACGTCGTCGATGGCCTCGGGGCGTTCGTGCAGCAGCACCACGCGGGCGTCCCAGGCCTCGATCTCGGCGGCGGCCAGGTCGTTCAGCGCGTGGCTGACCAGGATCAGGCCGGAGACCCGCATCCCCAGGAACGCCCGCAGGTAGTGGACCTCGCGCTCGCCCACGTAGTCCGTGTTGCCGACGAGGACCATCTTTCCGCGCTCGGAGGCGGCCTGCTCGACCGCGTGCGCCATCTCCCCGAAGAAGGGCTGGCGGGCGTCCGGGATGATCAGGCCTATGAGGTCCGTGCGCCGCGACGCCATCGCCTGGGCGACCCGGTCCGGCCGGTACCCCAGTTCCTTGATCGCGGCGAGGACACGCTCGCGCGTGGCCGGGGCGACCGGCCGGGGTCCGTTGTTGATGACATAGCTGACCACGGCAGTGGAAGTCCCTGCCAGCCGCGCCACATCATCCCGAGTCACCTTGGCCACGCGCGGAGTCTACGCGGATATACCGGCTCTGGGCAGGGCGTAAAGGAGGTTCCGTACGATATCCCGACTGCCGTCCGGGGCGCCCCGGTGCGAAGAGGGATGCCCAGGTCGGCGGCGGGATACGCCTGCTACGCCTTGGCGCCGGCCTCGGCGGCGTCCAGGGCGGCCGACTCGTCCGCGTTGTCCGGCTTTGCCGTGGCCGCCTTGGCCTTCGCCTCCTCGGCGGCCCGCTCCACCTTCTCCGGCGTAACGAATCGATAACCCACGTTCCGGACGGTGCCGATCAGCGACTCGTGTTCGGGGCCGAGCTTGGCGCGCAGCCGCCGTACGTGCACGTCGACCGTGCGCGTGCCGCCGAAGTAGTCGTAGCCCCACACCTCCTGCAGCAGCTGGGCGCGGGTGAAGACGCGGCCCGGGTGCTGCGCGAGGTACTTCAGCAGCTCGAACTCCTTGAAGGTCAGGTCCAGGACCCGGCCCTTGAGTTTGGCGGAGTAGGTGGCCTCGTCGACCGACAGGTCGCCGTTGCGGATCTCCATGGGGGAGTCGTCGCTGACGATCTGCTGCCGGCCCATGGCCAGGCGCAGGCGCGCCTCGACCTCCGCGGGTCCGGCGGTGTCGAGCAGGACGTCGTCGATGCCCCAGTCCGCGGTGACGGCCGCGAGGCCGCCCTCGGTGACGACGAGGATCAGCGGACAGCCCGGCCCGGTGGAGCGCAGCAGCTGGCAGAGGCTGCGGACCTGCGGGAGGTCGCGCCGGCCGTCGACCAGGATGACGTCGGCACCCGGGGTGTCGACCAGGGCGGGGCCCTCCGCGGGGGCCACGCGCACGTTGTGCAGGAGCAGTCCGAGGGCGGGGAGCACCTCCGTGGACGGCTGGAGGGCATTGGTCAGGAGCAGCAGAGAACTCATATGTCTGGTTCCTCCTCGGTCCCTGCGAGGACGTTTGTTGGCACAGCACCGCTCTGCGATCCCGAAGGCCCCGTACACCTGCGGTTTCCCGCTTCGTATACAACGCTTCCGAAAGCACAAAAGGACCCGGGGGCGTCGCTGCCCGAGTCCTCTGCCCAGCAGAATAGCCCACATGAGCTCTTCTCCGGCAGGTCATGTGGCGCGTTCCACCGATCGTCCGCACTCCGAGACGACCGCGGGAACGGCCGTTCGGGTGCTGGTGAGGACGTTTCTCCGCACGTCCGACGGGGTGGCGATCGACGCCGTATACGAGCCGGGAGCGGCTGTATACGACGCCCCGCAGACACTTTCCGCTCATCCCGTGTTCGTCGTCGCCCACGGCTTCACCGGCGCGGTGGACCGCCCGCACGTGCGGCGCATCGCTCAGGCGTTCGCCCGGTACGGCGCGGTGGTCACCTTCTCCTTCCGCGGGCACGGCCTGTCCGGCGGGCGCTCCACGGTCGGCGACCGCGAGGTGCTCGACCTGGCGGCGGCGGTGGAGTGGGCCCGGGACCGCGGGCACGCGCGCGTGGTGACCGTCGGCTTCTCCATGGGCGGCTCGGTGGTGCTGCGGCACGCGGCCCTGCACCCGGGGCGGACCGACGCGGTGGTGTCGGTGAGCGCGCCCGCCCGCTGGTACTACCGGGGGACCGCGCCGATGCGGCGGCTGCACTGGCTGGTGACCCGGCCCGAGGGGCGGGTGGTGGGCCGGTACGGGTTCCGCACCCGCATCCACCACCGGGACTGGGACCCGGTCCCGCTCTCCCCGGTGGAGGCGGTGCCCGCGATCGCCCCCACCCCGCTGCTGATCGTGCATGGCGACGCCGACGGCTACTTCCCCCTCGACCATCCGCGGATGCTGGCGACCGCCGCCGGTGACCAGGGCGAACTGTGGGTGGAGCCGGGCATGGGGCACGCCGAGCACGCGGCGGGCGACGGGCTGCTGGCCCGGATCGGGGAGTGGGCCGTCGGCCGGGCGGGCTAGCCTGACGGGGTTCACCGTCGGGTGAGCCCGTTGTGAGTCCGAGTGAGGAAGCAGATGCCAGAGGTCACGGTCCGCTACTGGGCCGCCGCCAAGGCCGCGGCCGGGGTGGCCGAGGAAGCGTACGAGGCGGCCACGCTCGCCGAGGCGCTCGACGGGGTGCGCGAGCGGCATCCCGGCGAACTGGAGCGGGTGCTGCGGCGCTGCTCGTTCCTCGTGGACGGTGATCCCGTGGGCACGCGCGCGCATGAGACGGTACGGCTGGCCGACGGCGGCACGGTCGAGGTGCTCCCGCCGTTCGCAGGAGGGTGAGCGATGACCAACCAGCCGTATGACGGCTACCAGGACGGTTACGGCGGCCACGGCGGTCACGACAACGCCCACGGCGGCTACGGCAACGCCCACGGCGGCTACGACGGCCGGCACGGGTACGACGGCCAGGGCGGTCACGACCCGTACGGGCAGCAGCAGCCGCAGGGAGCGCAGGCGTGGCCCGGGCAGGGACAGCACGGGTACCCGGGACACCAGGGGTACGAGGACCCGTACGCCGCGCAGCAGTACACCCAGCAGTGGCAGGGGCAGACCTGGGAGACGCAGACGCAGCAGCCGGTCACCGTGCCGGCCGCCGCGGACACCGCGTATCTGCCGCAGCAGGGCAACGAGGCGCCCGCGCCGGCGCCCGCCGACTACGGTCCCGCCACCCTCGCCGGGAACAAGCGGATGACCGACGCGCAGCGGGCCCGGGCGGAGGGACGCTCACCGATCATCGAGCCCGGGATGCAGCCGGCCGCGCTGACGGCGCTGCTGGGGCTGCTGCTGGCCGGTGCGGCGGCGGTCGGCACGTACGCGCTGCTCGTGCCGCTGGTGGCGCTCCAGGCCGTCACGGCGGCGGGCTGGTTCCGGCTGAACGGCATGTGGCCGGCGCGGCAGGGCATCGCGCTCGGGTTCGCCGGGGCGCTGGCCGCGGACGCGGCACTGCTGGTCTCGGGACGGTCGCCGTCGGCGATCCTCGGGACGCTGGGCGTGTGGGTGCTGCTCGCGCTGGTCCTCCAGCTGCGGTCCCACGCGGACCCGGACGAGCGGATGTACGGCCTGATGGCGACGGTCGCGGCGTCGGCGCTGGCGATCGTGGCGGGCGGGTACCTCGCGGCGGACGCGGAGGCGGTGACCGTGGGAGCGGTGGCCGTGGCGGTCGCGGTCCTGGCGCGTGCGCTGCCCATGCCGACGGCGGCGTCGGTCGTGGTGGCGCTGCTCGCGGGAGCGGGCGGCGGTGTGGCGGCCGGGTGGCTGACGGGCCTGGGCGCCTCGGGCGCGCTGCTGGGCGTGGGCGCGGCGGGGTGCGCCCTGATCGGGCACCGGGCCGCGAGCTACGACTACCCGTCGCGCTTCGTCCACTTCACGGCGGGCGTGGCCCTGCCGCTGTCCGCCGCCGCACCGGCCGTGTACGTCCTGGGCCGGGCGCTGGGCTAGCACGTCGCCGCCTGCGCGGTGGTGGCGGTCGAGGCGCCCCGGCCTGTCACAGATGATCGACAAACCCGGGGCCCGTGCCGCACACGGAGTTACCCTCACCCCAGTGGGCGGCCACACCCGGTCGTCAGGGACCGCTGTCGCACAACGACTGGGTGGGGGACAACACCGCATGCGAGCACTGCGAATACTGCTGATCTTCGCCGTCGTACTGGGCGGGCTCTTCGTGATCGCCGACCGCCTCGCCGTGAACTTCGCCGAGGACGAGGCCGCCGACCGCCTGAAGACCACCGAGAACCTGGCCACCACGCCCGACGTCTCCATCAAGGGCTTCCCGTTCCTCACCCAGGTCGTCGGCGGCTCCCTGGACGACATCGAGGTCGGCATCGACACCTACGAGGCCGCCGCGGGTGACGGCGCTCGGAAGATCCGTATCGACGACCTCCGGGCGGACATGAAGGGCGTCGAGTTCTCCGGCGACTACAGCTCCGCCACCGCCGCCACGGCCACCGGCACCGCGACCGTCGCCTACGACGAGCTGCTGAAGACGGCCAAGTCGGAGCCCACCCAGGTCGCCCCGGGCGTCACCGCCAACGTCGTCGGCCTCTCCGACGGCGGCAACGGCAAGATCAAGGTCGCCGTCGAGGCCACGGTCCTCGGCACCAGGCTGCCCGAGCCGGTGTCCGTGCTGAGCACCGTGACGGTCGTCGACGGCACCGTGCGGGTCAAGGCCGACGGGCTGCCCAGGTTCGCCGGTGTCGACCTGGCCGAGAACCGGGTGCGCACCATCACCGACTTCCAGCAGCGGATCGACGGCCTCCCCGGCGGCATCGAGCTGGACAAGGTGCAGGCCGCCCCGGACGGCGTCGAGATCACGGTGAAGGGTTCCAACGTCCGGCTCGCCGGGTAGAACGCACCCGGGCCGCCACCAGGGCTGTCCGGTGGGCGAGACGGCAAAGTCCGCAGCGTAGATGTGACGGCGGTCCCGGGCGGGCCGGGGCCGTGCGCGGCATGGGTCCGAGCGCTCGCGATCCCGCCATTCGGACCATCGTGTCTCACTATGCGACACGCCGGTGACACGCCCGCCCGACCGTCCCTACGATCGACAGCATGAAGCGACAGGCGGACCTCACGAAGCGGCGGGCAGTAGACCTGTGCCGCGTCGCCGCCATGCTCTGTCGCCCCTTCTGAGCGACCGCGCCGGCCGTCGAGCCGGTGGGCGCATCCCCGCCGCCCTGCATCAAGGGCATCCGTGTGCCGCCCCGTCATGGGCGCGCGCCCCGCAGAATTCGCACGCCCCGCCGCAACTGCCCCGGAGGAGAAAGAGCATGAGCCGCAGCGACGTCCTGGTCGACGCCGACTGGCTCCAGGAGCACCTGGACGACCCGACCATCGCCATCGTCGAGGTGGACGAGGACACGTCCGCCTACGAGAAGAACCACATCAGGAACGCGATCCGCATCGACTGGACCAAGGACCTCCAGGACCCGGTCCGCCGTGACTTCGTCGACCAGGAGGGCTTCGAGAAGCTCCTGTCGGAGAAGGGCATCGCCAACGACCACACCGTCGTCCTCTACGGCGGCAACAACAACTGGTTCGCCTCGTACGCGTACTGGTACTTCAAGCTCTACGGCCACGAGAACGTCAAGCTCCTCGACGGCGGCCGCAAGAAGTGGGAGCTCGACGCCCGCGAGCTGGTCGCGGGCGACGAGGTGCCGGAGCGTCCGAAGACGGACTACAAGGCCAAGGCCCAGGACACGTCCATCCGCGCCTTCCGGGACGACGTCGTCGCCGCCATCGGTTCCCAGAACCTGGTCGACGTGCGCTCGCCCGACGAGTTCTCCGGCAAGCTCCTCGCCCCGGCCCACCTGCCGCAGGAGCAGTCGCAGCGCCCGGGCCACGTGCCCAGCGCCCGCAACATCCCGTGGTCGAAGAACGCCAACGACGACGGCACCTTCAAGTCGGACGAGGAGCTCAAGGCCCTCTACGAGGAGGAGAGCGTCGACCTGGCGAAGGACACCATCGCGTACTGCCGCATCGGTGAGCGCTCCGCGCTGACCTGGTTCGTCCTGCACGAGCTGCTCGGCGTCCAGAACGTCAAGAACTACGACGGTTCCTGGACCGAGTACGGCTCCCTCGTGGGCGTGCCGATCGAGCTCGGCGCCGGCAAGTAAGCGACCCCGACCGACCTCTCCCCAACCCCTACAGGAGTACGACATGTGTGGTGCGAAGGCCGGCGGCCCCGACGCCTCGACGATCAAGCCCGGTGAGACCACGATCCAGGGTCAGGTGACCAAGGACGGCGAGCCCGTGGTGGGCTACGTCCGCCTGCTGGACTCGACCGGCGAGTTCACGGCCGAGGTGCCGACCTCGGCGACCGGACAGTTCCGCTTCTACGCGGCCGAGGGCACCTGGACCGTCCGTGCCCTCGTGCCCGGCGCCACCGCCGACCGCACGGTCGTCGCCCAGCAGGGCGGACTGGCGGAGGTCGCGATCGCCGTCTGACGGCGACCGGTTTTCACAAGGGCCGCACCCACCGGGTTGGACGCCTGGGGTGCGGCCCTTCGGCCTGCCCGGACCTACGCTGGAGACATGTACGCACGGCGGCGGCGCACCTACTTCGCCATGATGGGCCTGTGCATCGGCCTCTTCGTCCTGGCCTGGGGCGTCGTGCGGCTGTGGTCCGTGCCCGTGGCCGTCGGGATGTGCGTCGTCGCCATGGTCATCCCGCCCGTGGCGGCCATGGTCGCCAACCGGCGCGGCCCCGAGGACCGGTGGTGGGACGACCCTTCCGGCGATCCCCAGTCCGACGAGTGGTGGGACGAGCTGGACGGCAGGAAACGCCCACGGTGAGGCTCGGGGGAGCCCTCCCGGCCGCCCGGGGTATCCCGGCTCCATGAGACTGACAGCGGCAGTGCTGGACGCGCCGGACGCCCGGGAACTCGCGGGCTTCTACCTGCGGCTGCTGCCCGGCTGGGGCGTGTGGCGGGACGAGGACGGCCCCGACTGGGTGCACATCCGGCCGCCCGGCGGCGGGACGGGCCTGTCCTTCCAGACCGAGCCCGCCTACGTGCCGCCCGTCTGGCCGAGCGGCCCGGACCGGCAGCAGATGATGGTCCACCTGGACATCGAGGTCGACGACGTGGCGCGGGAGACCGCCCGGGCCCTGCCCCTGGGGGCGCGGCTCGCGCAGTTCCAGCCGCAGGACCACGTCCGGGTGCTGCTGGACCCCGCCGGCCACCCCTTCTGCCTCTGCACGGACCAGACCCTGCCGCCCGGGGAGGCTCAGTAGACGAGGGCCTGCGTCTCGTCCGCCAGCGCCTCCTGCACGAAGACCTGCGCGCCCGCGATGCGCACGCCCTCGATGACGTCCTTCTCCGTGATCTCGCGCCGGGCCGCGCACTGCGTGCACAGGGTGACCCGGCCGGCCGCCAGGACCGACTCCAGCAGGTCGGGCAGGGGCGCCGCGTGCGGCAGCTCGAACTCGGCGGCGCGGCCGGGGAGCGCGAACCAGGCGGACTCGCCGGTCAGCCACAGGGAGACGTCGACGCCGCTCGCCACGGCCACCGCCGCGACCGTGAACGCCTGGGAACACCGCTCGGGGGCGTCCGCCCCGGCCGTCACCTTGATCACCAGCTTCTTCGCCATAGCCGGAATCGTAGTGCCGCGAGGGCCCGCGTAAGCTGGGGCCGGCCCTGTGCTTACATCCGCACCCCGCTCAAGGAGCACCCCGTGGAGCTTTTCTTCGAAATCCTGTTGGTCCTGGTCGCCGTCGGCGTCCTCGCGTTCGCCGGACTGACCGTGAAGAAGCTGTACCAGGGCCAGCGCTGACCCACCTCTAGGAAGTTCTGATGATCGAGATCCCGTCCGACCTCCACAAGGACCTCGTCCCGCTCGCCTTCCTGCTCGGCAACTGGGCGGGCGCCGGCGTGCACGACTTCCCCGGCTCCGAGAAGTGCAACTTCGGGCAGGAGGTCGCCTTCACCCACGACGGCCGGGACTTCCTGGAGTACCGGTCCCACACGTGGGTCCTGGACAACGACGGCAACAAGGTCCGCCCGCTGGAGTCCGAGCACGGCTACTGGCGCGTCGACGCCGACCGCAAGGTCGAGGTCACGATGACCCGCGACGACGGCGTCATCGAGATCTGGTACGGCGAGCTGGCGGACAAGAAGCCGCAGATCGACCTCGTGACGGACGCGGTGGCCCGCACGGCCTCCTCGCAGCCCTACACCGGCGGCAAGCGGCTGTACGGCTACGTCAAGAGCGACCTGATGTGGGTCGGCGAGAAGCAGACCCCCGACGTCGAGCTGCGCCCCTACATGTCGGCCCACCTGAAGAAGGTCGTCACGCCGGAGGAGGTCGAGCGCTGGGCCAAGGCCCTGCCCGACGACATGCCGGACGACGGCATCGCCTTCTTCAAGTAGTCCTAGACTCGTCCGTGTGGTGAGCACCGACTGGAAGAGCGATCTGCGGCAGCGCGGCTACCGGCTGACCCCGCAGCGGCAACTCGTGCTCGAAGCCGTGGACACCCTGGAACACGCGACCCCCGACGACATCCTCGTGGAAGTGAGGAAGACGGCGTCGGGGGTCAACATTTCCACGGTGTACCGGACGCTGGAGCTCCTGGAGGAGCTCGGCCTGGTCAGCCACGCGCACCTGGGCCACGGGGCACCGACGTACCACCTCGCGGACCGGCACCACCACATCCACCTGGTGTGCCGGGACTGCCAGAACGTGATCGAGGCGGACGTCTCCGTGGCCGCCGAGTTCACGGACAAGCTGCGGGAGACCTTCGGGTTCGACACGGACATGAAGCACTTCGCGATCTTCGGCCGGTGCCGGGACTGCACGCTCAAGGCTTCAACTACCGAGTCGTAGGCTTGGGGATATGAAGAGCCCTCTGCTGACCCTGCCCGGTGCCGTCCCCGCCGAGGGCGTGGACGAAGGCGTCGCCGCCCACTACGGCGATCTGTTCCGGGAGCAGCGCGCCCTCGCCGACGGCGCCGGATTCGTGGACCTCTCCCACCGGGGGGTCGTCACCGTCACCGGCGAGGACCGGCTGGCCTGGCTGCACCTGCTGCTCACCCAGCACGTCAGCGAGCTCCCGCCGGGCCGTGCCACCGAGGCGCTGATCCTCTCCGCGAACGGCCACATCGAGCACGCCCTGTACCTCGTCGACGACGGGGAGACGGTCTGGGCCCACGTCGAGCCGGGCACCCAGGAGGCGCTGATCGCCTACCTGGAGTCGATGAAGTTCTTCTACAAGGTCGAGGTCGCCGACCGGACCGCCGACATCGCGGTCGTCCACCTGCCGGCCGGCTCCATCGCCGAGGTCCCCGAGGGCGTCGCCGTCCGGGAGACCCCGCACGGCCGGGACCTGTTCCTGCCGCGCGCCGACCTGGAGGCGTACGCCGCGCAGGCCGGGCCGCCCGCCGGGATCCTCGCCTACGAGGCGCTGCGCGTGGAGCAGCACCGGCCCCGGCTCGGCTTCGAGACCGACCACCGCACCATCCCGCACGAGCTGGGCTGGATCGGCTCGGCGGTGCATCTTCAGAAGGGCTGCTACCGGGGCCAGGAGACGGTCGCCCGGGTGCAGAACCTGGGCAAGCCGCCGCGCCGCCTGGTCTTCCTGCACCTGGACGGCAGCGAGGTCCACCTGCCGGTGGCCGGCACCGAGCTCCGCCTCGCGGAGGACGGGCCCGACGGCCGGAAGATCGGCTTCATCACGACCTCCGCCCGCCACCACGAGCTGGGCCCGGTCGCCCTCGCCCTGGTCAAGCGGAACGTGGCCGTGGACGCTCCGCTGGTGGCCGGTGACACGGCCGCGGCCCAGGAAGTCGTCGTCGAGCCGTAAGGCTTGTAGATCTTTCGGGTCAGATTTCGATCAGCACGGTGAACGGGCCGTCGTTCGTCAGTGATACACGCATCGCCGCCCCGAAACGGCCCGTCGCCACCGTCGCGCCCAGCGAGCGCAGCTGAGCCACCACCTCGTCCACCAGCGGCTCGGCGACGTCCCCGGGGGCGGCCGCGTTCCACGTGGGGCGGCGGCCCTTGCGGGCGTCTCCGTAGAGCGTGAACTGGCTGATCACCAGCAGGGGGGCGCCGGTGTCGCTGCAGGACTTCTCGTCGTGCAGCATGCGGATCGACCACAGCTTGCGGGCCAGCTGGGCGGCCTTCTCCTTGGTGTCCTCGTGGGTCACGCCGACGAGGACGCACAGCCCCTCGCCCTCGATCGACCCCACCGTCTCGCCGTCCACGACGACGCTCGCGCCGTCCACCCTCTGCACCACAGCTCGCATGTGTCCATCATGCCGGGAGGTGAAGTCAGTGCCGCGTGCGGTGCGCGCATGGCCCGAAAGGGTGGTTTGCGCCGGGCGCCAACTGCCAGTGCTGGACCGTATTTTGCTGCTTAACCGCCCATCTGGGGCCTATCGGGGGCACTCGTTCCCATAGCGGCCACTTGGGGTGGCACGATGCATTCACACACCGGTCGAGGGGACGGTTGAGGCACATGAGCACACCAAGCACCGGGCAGCACCCGGGGGCTGTCCGGTCGGCATACACGGGGATCGGGACGTCGGAGTACCACCGGCCGCCCACCCAGCGCACGGACAGCCCCCGGCTGCCCGGGGACGCTCCCGGGCCCGGTCCGACCGCGCTGAGCCTGCCCGAGCTGCGCGCGCTGCGCCGCGAGGCCCAGCGCGACGAGGCCGACCTCAGCTATCTGCGGCGGCTGCTGCAGGGGCGTATCGACATCCTGCGCGCGGAGCTGGCGCGGCGCACGCCGGTGGAGGTGGCCCCCGCTCCCGCGGAGGCGTCCGTCGTGGAGCGGCTGGCGGAGATCCTGCAGGACGCCCCGGCCCGGCACCGCTCCTCCGCCCGGCACGTCACCCTGGGCACCCCGCAGGGCGAGGAGTACCGGCGGCTGGCCGCGGAGATGCTCGACGAGGTCGAGCTGTCCGACCTGGACGCGCGTACGGACCTGGAGCTGAACACGGGGATCGCGCGGCTCGTGCGGCACGAGCAGCAGGTCTCCCGGCGCCGGCAGCGGCTGCAGCGCACGGCCGACGAGTGCAGCGCGGAGATCGCGCGCCGCTACCGGGAGGGCGAGGCGCAGGTCGACGACCTGCTGCACTGAGCCGCCTCCCTCCAGGGGGCCGGGGAGGGGCCGGCCGGACATCGGCGCCCCCGAGGTTCGGCGCCGGGAGCCGGTCGGACATCGGCGCCCCGAGGCTCGGCGCCGGGGGCCGGTCGGATATTGGCGCGACACCGGCCGGCCCTCCGCCTAGCGTGAGGCCATGACCTCCGCCTCACGTGCCGACGGCATCGACGTACGCCCCATCACCGAAGCAGAGTTCACCGACTGGCTGCGCGCCGTGAACACCGGCTTCCTGCGGGTGCCCGCGCTGTCCGAGGAGGAGATCGAGGGCCGCCGCGAGCGGTTCGTCCCCGGCCGCTACCTCGGCGCCTTCGACGGCGGCCGGTGTGTGGCGACCTTCCGCTCCTTCGACCAGGAGCTCACGGCCGTCGGCGGGGCGGGCGTCAGGGCCGACGCCGTCTCGGGGGTCACCGTCCACGCCACCCACCGCCGCCGGGGGCTGCTCAGCCGGATGATGGCGCGGGACCTGGCCGCCGCCAGGGAACGCGGGGACGTCGTCGCCACGCTGGTCGCCGCCGAGTACCCGATCTACGGCCGCTACGGCTTCGGTCCGGCCACGTGGATGGCCGAGTGGACGGTCGACGTGCCGCGCGTCGGTCTCGACGCCCGCTGGGCGGGCCCGGCCGACGGCGGCCGGATCGACCTGGTGGACGGTGAGGAGGTCCGCAAGCTCGGCCCCGAACTGCACGCGCGGCTGTGCCGCCGCCAGCCCGGCGCCATCGACCGCGACGAGCTGTGGTGGAAGTGGAACACCGGCGCCGTACGGGTCGACCCGTCCTGGAAGGACCCCTTTTACGTCGTGTACCGCTCGGCCTCCGGCGAGGTCGAGGGCATGGCGGCGTACGACGTGGACGACAACTGGGGCGATGCCAAGCAGCCGTTGAACACGGCGACGGTGCGCTGGCTGACCGGCGTGACGCCGGCCGCGGAGCGCGCCCTGTGGCAGTACCTGTGCTCGGTCGACTGGGTCGTGAAGGTCAAGAGCGGCTGGCGGGCCCCCGACGACCTGCTCCCGCACCTGCTGCCCGATCCGCGGGCGGCCGCGATCACGTCCCTGGCGGACTGGCTGTGGGTGCGCATCCTCGACGTCGAACGGGCGCTTGAGGCGCGGACGTACGAGGGGGAGGGGACGCTGGTGCTGGAGGTCGCCGGCGTGGACGGGCTGACCGGCGGGCGCTACCGGCTGGAGGCCGCGCCCGGTGGGGCGGTGTGCGCGCCCACCACCGCGAGCGCGGACCTGACGCTCGGCGTGGGCGAGCTGGGGGCGCTGTGGCTCGGGGACGAGTCGGCGGTGCGGCTGGCGGCGCTGGGGCGGGTGCGGGAAGAACGAGCGGGCGCCGCCCGGAAGGCCGACGCCCTGCTGCGTACGCCCAGGCGGCCGTGGTGCCCGGACCTGTTCTGAGCCGCTCCCTTCTGCCGGTGGACGGGGACCCGCATCCGTAGCGAGCTGTTCGGTTGTGGTGGTCGTGCCGGTGGGGCTCCCGGCTCCCCTCCGGAAGGGAGCCCCCGAACGGACTGGCCAACGCCCTGAAGGTCTGACCATGTCACGCAAGTTGGTGACCAACTTCTCTGTACTTATCTCCACTTGGAAGCGGCTCATAACCACCTTCCGCCGAACTGCCCAAGGATGGCGGGAAGTTGTAGCGTTGGGATGTGGACCCCGAACACGCCTCCGTCAATGGGCGGAAGAGGTCGCAGCGGTCACAGAGAACACATCGCGAGGTGGCCGACGAGCTGCGCGCCCGGATCAGGTCGGGGGCGCTGCAGCCGGGGCAACGCATGCCCACCCAGGCCCAGCTGGCCCACGAGTTCGGAGTCGAGCGCGGAGCGGTGCGCCGGGCGCTGCGCATCCTGCAGGGCGAGCGGTTGCTGGCCAACGTCTCCAAGGGCAGCCCGGCGACCGTCGCCGCGGATCCGGCCGGGCCGCTGACCGGCCCGGAAGCGCCGCCGCTGCCCACGACGGTGGCGCTCGCGCCCCGGATCGCGGCGGCCTTCGCGGCGGAGCACGTCGAGATCGACGCGGTGTGCCTGACGTCCGTCTCGCTCACGCTCGCCATCGGTGAGCCACTGCGCCAGATCCACGCGGGACGGCTGAAACCGGCCAAGGTCGACGTCCGGGTCCTGCTGCCCAGCCGGGACATCGACCTCGCCTTCCCGGTGCCGGTCGAGGGGCACGGCGACGACTGGGTGCACGAGCGGTGGCTGGCGATGCGCAACGCCCAGGGGCAGGTGCTCCGGCACAATCTGCTGGCCCTGCGCGCCACCCACGGCATCGACGTGCACGTCACGTTCCGGGCGCTGCCCTTCACCCCGCCGGTGAAGCTGTACCTGCTCAACGGCGCGGAGGCGCTGTTCGCGTACTACACGCTGACCCGCCGGGAGGCGGAGTTCGACCACGAGCACCTGGAGATGTACGACGCCCAGGGCACCCGGTCGATGCTGTTCTCCTTCCGGCAGGGGCCCGGCCTGCGCGACACGACGTTCGTCGAGCAGTCGCACCTGTGGTTCAACGCACTGTGGGAGACGATCAGTTCGGAGCTGGTGCTCACGAGCTGAGGTCTCCCACGGTGGTTGATCCGGGCAGGCGCGGTGACTCATCGGGCGGGTCCCGTCATCAGCAGCGCGAGGACGACGGCCCCCACGGAGCTGACGGCCGGGCTCTTGGCCTTGAGGCCCACGGTGAGAAGGAGCAGGCCGACGATGCCGGCCGGGCCGTACTTCCACTGCACGAGCTGCTCGAAGGCGACGACGAAGGCGGCGGAGAGGAGAGCGAGGGCAGGCATCGGATTCCCCCTTCGGAAGCAAAACTTCCGCCAACTCCAAGAAGTTGGCAACCAACTCTGATTAAGTTGTCCCCACTTGGCCGCTAGTCATAAACAACTTTCAAACAACTCCCGCTAGATGGATCAGAGTTGTAGCGTTTGGTCGTGACCCCGGAGAGCGTGGCAAGGACGTGGCGGAGGACGTGACGGAGAACGTGGCAGTGAACGGCAGCAGAAGGCTCTCGCCCCAGGAGATCGCCGACGACCTGCGGGAACGCATCCGCGCCGGCGAGCTCAGGCCGGGCGACCGGCTGCCCACCCAGGCCGAACTCGCGGAGCGGTTCGGCGTGGAGCGCGGCACCGTCCGCCAGGCCCTGCGCGTACTCCAGGAGGACGGCCTCCTCACCAACGTCTCCAAGGGCAGCCCCCCACGCATCGCCGTCCCCGCCCCGGCCCGCGACGAGCCCCAGCCGACGATGGTCGGCCTGGCCCCCCGCCTGATGGAGGCGTTCTCGGCGACGGCGGTCCAGGTGGACGTGGTCTGCCACACGTCGGAGACGCTGATGGTGGCGTTGGGGGAGCCGTTGCGGCGGATCCACGAGGGCCGCAGCCGCCCCGCCTCGATCGACCTGCGGGTCCTGCTCCCGTCCCGGGACATCAACCTGGCCTTCCCGCGTCTCGTGGAGGAACAGGGCGCGGACGACGCGGTGCACCAACGCTGGCTGGAGATGCGCAACGCCCAGCTGAGGGTCCTGGAGCACAACCTGCTGACGCTCCGCGCCACGCACGGCATGGACGTACGGGTGCGGTTCCGGGCACTGCCCTTCACTCCGCCGGTCAAGCTGTACCTCCTCAACGAGCAAGAAGCGCTGATCGGCTACTACATGCTGACCCGACGCGAGGAGGAGTGGGGCGGCCGTGCGCTCGACATGTACGACGTCCTCGGCTCGCAGTCCCTGCTCTTCTCCTTCCTGAAGCGGGCGGGTCGCCGGGACGCGGCGTTCGTGGAGGAATCCCAGAAGTGGTTCGACGCCCTCTGGGAAACCATCACGACGGACCTGACACTCTCCTAGTGACTTCTGATACGACGCAGACTGGTGCGGTGACGCCAACCGAAGAACTGCGGAAACTGCTCGCTCCGGTCCGTTACGTCCTGTGGGACCTGGACGGACCGATCTGCCGGCTGTTCGCGGGCCATCCGGCCAACGGGGTGGCGCGGGACCTCGTGAAGGAGCTGCAGCGGCTCGGGCTGGACGAGCTCCTCAATGAGAAGGAACGTTTCGATCCCGACCCGCAGGCCGTGCTGCTCCTGGTCGCCCAGCGCCATGCCGACAGCGCTCCGATCGCCCGGCTGGAGGGGTGGCTGACCGAGCAGGAGCTCACGGCGGTCCCCCGGGCGTTTCCCACGCCGTACGCGGACCCGCTCATCAGGACGTGGTCGGCGCTGGGTGCCCGTTTCGCCATCACCACGAACAACTCCGCCCGCGCCGCGGCTGCTTATGTGGAGAGCCGGCAGCTCACGGGCTGCTTCCCCCACATCTTCGGGCGCACCGAGAATCTCGCCCGGATGAAACCCGACCCCCACTGCCTCTCCCTGGCCCTGGAGTCCCTGGACGCGCAGCCGTCGCAGGCCCTGATGCTGGGCGACGCCGGGACGGACTACCAGGCGGCCCGGGCCCTGGGCGTCCCGTTCCTCGGCTACGCCCGCAACCAGCAGAAGCGGGACCTGCTGGTCGCCGCGGGAGTCGACCCGGCCCACATCGTCGGTTCCCTGGAGGACGTACTGCACGCGTTGAAGGGCACGCCCTGAACCGCTGCCGAGGTGTCAGCCCTGCATCATCAGCACGGTGAAGAAGAGGAGCACCCACCAGTACAGGTGCACCCGCCGTACGTACAGGCGCAGCAGGATCAGCGTCGCTCCCGTGACCAGGAGTGCCACGCCCATCGGGCCGTAGAACACCTCCACCGCCTGTGAGATGGCGAACTGGACGACCACCCCTCCCACTCGCATACCGATCATCTGCCCTCCCCGTGTGGACCAGCCATGCGCAGCCAACTGGACTGCTATTGGACTGGTTGACTCACATTTGTTGTTCCCGGACCGATAGATCCCTTAACGAGCCGTCCAATTGGACTGAAAATCGGGTGGAAAGTGGTTTGCTCGACAGTGCGAAGCGGTACGTTCGGCATGTGAGTGAGGACAGTCACGCAGGTGTGCCGGGCAGGGCGCAGGAGCGGGTCCTGAAGGCTCTGCGGTCAGCCATGGCCGACGGCACCTATCCGCCGGGCGCCCACCTGCCACCGCAGCGAGAGCTCGCATCCCGGTTCGGCGTGGCACGGGACACCGTGCAGCGAGCGCTGAAGGTGCTGAGCGACGAAGGGCTGATCGAGTCCCGGCAGGGGAGCGCCTCCACGGTTCTGGGGCGTGTGGAACTGACCATGGCGGACACGCGGGGCCGAACTCACACGTTGGCGTCCTTCATCGGGCGGGCATTCGAGCGGCCCGAGGTCGTGCTCGACGTGTACACCCTCACGTCCGAGACTCTCGATGCGCACATCAGGCTGCAGGCGGAACGCATTCGTGCGGGAGATCTGAGTCCGGAGCGCATCACCCTGCGCATGATGGTGCCCGATGAGGAATTGGAACTGCCGTACCCGCGAAGCAAGGCGAACCCCGCGGACGGCCGGGCCCAGTCGCGGCTGCACCGGATCACCCGCGAGCACGTGGGGAGCCTGAAGCGCACCCTGCACGACCTCCGCGAGGGGGCCTGTGTGCCGTTCGTCGAAGTGCGGGTGCGCCGAGTTCCTCTGACACCCACCTTCAAGCTCTACCTGGCCCGCGGTGAAGAGGCGCTGTTCGGCCCGTACACGCTGATCGAACGCAGCATCCTGCTCGACGACACCGACGAGGAGATCGAGGCACTCGACGTGCTCGGCATAGAAGCGACCCTGACATACCACGTCAAGGACGGGGACGAGGCCTCTCCCGGGTCGTCCTTCGTCCGCAGCCAGCAGGAGTGGTTCGACTCCCTGTGGACACAGCTGGCGCGGGACGACGAGGTCCGTCAGCCTTCGCGGTTACCTCATTGAGACCACCGATCGCAAGACTCGAGTCGTGCGGGCATCGGGGCGGCGCTAGGCTCTGCAACACTTTCCAGAGCTTCGCACTTTGATCCAGGAGCGCCGGTGCCTCCGCAGCCGGTTTCCCCTCCTTTTCCCGGGAGGGCCCCCGCGCACGATCCTTACGGGGAGTTCGTGCGGCGGGCGAAGACAGACGGCGTGATGTACGACGGCCATCACAACCGGAACTTCGTCCTGCCCCTGACCGAGCCCATGGCCCAGTTCGTGAGGCGTGAGGCCGGCACCCCGGCGATAGTGCGCGAACGGGCCCTGAACGTGCTGCCCGTGGTGATCCGGACCTGGAGGGAGCCCGATGTGCTGCGCGCCATCGGCGGCGTGCTGCCCCGGGCCCCCGAGTGTCTCGCCAGGCAGAACGGTTCGGCGGTCCACAGCTATGTGGAGGGCGTCCCGTTGTCGAGCCTCCACAGCGACGGCGCACCCGTCGCCCGCCCCCTCGTCGCGTCGCTCATGCGGACGGTCGCCCGTATGTCGCAGGTCCGCAGGGAGTCCCTGCCGCTCCTGCCGGGCGTACGACCCGGCGGCGACACGGGCAGCCGGGGGTTCCTGCGCACCCTGGCCCACCTGGCCGACCGGCAGATCCGGCAGCCCAACTGGCCCGAGTTCGGAGGGCTGTTCGAGGCGCTCGGAGTGCCCGCCGACGCGCTGACGCGCCTGGCCGAGCGGATCCCCGCCATGGCACGGCGGCCGTACACCCTGCTCCACACCGACCTGCACCGCGACAACCTCATCGTGTCCACCGACGGCCGGTCCGTCGCGGTCGTGGACTGGGAGCTCGCCACCTACGGCGACCCGTTGCACGAACTCGCCACCCACCTGGTCCGGATGCGCTACCCCGTCTCCCAGTGGGACGAGGTGCGGGACGCCTGGGCCGGAGCCATGGAGGAGCTGCGGCCCTCGGCGGTCAACGGCCTGACCAGGGACCTGCGCCACTACGTCGCCTTCGAGCGGGCCCAGTCGCTGTACGCGGACGTGATGCGGGCCGCCCGGGCGCTGGACGACCGGCTCGACGACCGGAGTCTGACGGAGGCCACGGCCGCCGTCCACCGGGCGCTGGAGGCCGCCGCCGAGCCGCTCGGGCTCGCCCGGGTGCCGAGCGGGACGGAGATCGAGCGGGTGCTGCTGCGCCGGCGGGAGTCCCGGCACCGGCGGCCCACCGGCTTCCGCCCGGTCCCGCCGCTCACCTGGACCCCCGACAAGCGGGTCCCGGAACAGCCCGACTTCCCGCACTCGGCCGTCCGCGACGCCCTGGTCGCGGAGGGGATGACCCCGGCCGGCCGGGTCTTCCGGGGTACCGCCCACCTCAACTCCGTGGTCCGCGTGCCGCACATCGACGTCCCGGTGGTGGTACGGCGCCGGATCCCCTCGTTCTGCCGCCGGGAGCCGAGCCACCTCAGCGAGCACGCGGTGCTGCGCGCCATCGCCCGCTCCGAGGTGGACGTGACGGCACCCCGGGTGCTGGCGCTGGGCCGGAGCCACGGCGGGGACGCCTTCGCCATCCACACCTACGCCGGGCCGCTGCACAGTGACCGGCCCCCGAGCCACCCGGTGAACGGCCTGCTGCCGCACGAGGCCGACGGGCTGATCTACCAGCTCGGGCAGCTGACCCGGGTCGACCACGCCGGACTCGACCCGCTCACCGGGCCGTGGGACTTCTACACCTGGCTCAGCCAGCAACTGGTCGCCCTGGTGCGGGGACTGCCCCGGGAGTCGCAGCAGGTGGCGAAGGCGCTGGGGCTGCCGGACGCCGACCGGCTGAGCGAGATCCTCGCCCGGCACCGCGTCACCCCGCGCCGGCACGCGCTGCTGCACGGGGACCTCAACCCCTGGAATCTCGTCCGCCACTCCCAGCGCGACCATCTGGCCCTCACCATCATCGACTGGGAGATGGCGATGGTCGGCGATCCGCTGTACGACCTGGTCCGGCACATCCACCTCACGCCGACCAGGCCGGAGATCAGGGAGCGCATGCTGCGGCAGTGGGAGAACACGCTCTCCGCCGAGTACACCCGGGACTGGCGCAAGGACTGGCGGGTCTACCGGTGGGTCGAGATCGTCCGCTCCGCCTACGTCGACCTCGACCGGCTGGTCACCGGCTCCGGCCTGGACGCGCCCAACGTCCGCCGGGCCGTCGACTCGTACGCCATGACCCTGGCCGCCGCCACCGCCTCCCTCGGCCTCCCGGCCCGCTCGCTGGCGAACCCGTACCTCGCCCGCGCCCTCGCCTAGCCGCGGACCGGGCGGCCGGGGCACTGCGTAGGCTCCCCCCATGACCCACCCCGGCCTGCGTGAGCGCAAGAAGCAGCGGATGTACGCGACCGTGTCGGACATCGCCGTCCGGCTCTTTCTGGAGAAGGGGTTCGACGCGGTGTCCGTCGCGGAGGTGGCGGCGGCTGCCGAGATCTCCAAGCCGACGCTGTTCCGGTACTTCCCGGCGAAGGAGGATCTGGTGCTCTACCGGATCGCCGATCACGAGGGGGAGGCCGCGCGGGTGGTGGCGGAGTCCGGGGAGCCGCCCGTTCAGGCGCTGCGGCGGCACTTCCTGGCCGGGCTGGAGCGGTCCGACCCGGTGACCGGGCTCAACGACGACCCCCAGGTGCTCGCCTTCCACGCCCTGCTCTACGGGACGCCCTCGCTGGTCGCCCGGGCGCACACGCACCAGGAGCGGTCCGAGGCCGCGCTCGCCGAGGTGCTCGGGGGTGATCTCGACGCGCGGCTCGCGGCCGGGCAGGTCATGGCCGTGCTGCGGGTCCTCGCGCTGGAGAACTGGCGGCGGATCGCGGCCGGGGAGCGGGTGGCGGACGTGCGGCCCGACGCGGTGGCGGCGGCGGAGCGGGCCTTCGGCCGGCTGGCGGCCGGGTGGCCGGCGGACCGCGAGAGAAGTGGAACCGAGTAAGAGATTTAACTTGGTTACGTTTTTTGGGTACGCTCGGTGGAATGACGTCGACCGAGCCCGCCCTGCAGTCCGCCCTCGACCGGGAACGCGCCCATCACGACCGCTGCCGGGACGCCCTCGCCGCCATGGTCGAGGGCGCCGGTGACCAGGTCGTCGCCGGAGAGGACGTCTCCGCGTCCGGCGCCGACGCCGAGGTCCTCGGCTACCGGCTGCGCAGCCGGGCCAAGGCGCTGCGGGAACTGCCCGAGGGGCCCTTGTTCTTCGGCGCCCTGCGCGGGGAGCAGGGCGCGTTGCACATCGGGCGGCTGCGGATCTCCGAGCACCCGGCCGAACCGCCGCTCGTCGTCGACTGGCGCGCACCCGTCTCGCGCGCCTTCTACCAGGCCTCCGCCCGGGACCCGCAGGGCGTGGCCGTACGCCGCCGGTTCGGGTGGGCGCCTGGTAGCCGGGGCGACTCCGCCGACCTGACCGGCCTGGAGGACGAGCACCTGGGGGCGGGGGAGAGCCGGAGCAGCGAGATCGTCGCCCGGGAGATCGAACGGCCGCGGGTCGGGCCCATGCGGGACATCGCCGCGACCATCCAGCCGGAGCAGGACGACCTCGTCCGCGGTGACCTGGCGCTGTCGGTGTGCGTGCAGGGCGCGCCCGGCACCGGCAAGACCGCCGTCGGCCTGCACCGGGCCGCCTACCTGCTCTACACCCACCCGCAGCGCATCCGGCGCGGCGGTCTGCTGATCCTCGGGCCCAACCGCACGTTCCTGTCGTACATCGCGGAGGTGCTGCCGGCCCTCGGCGAGACGGGCGTGCGGCAGTCGACGCTCGCCGAGGAGATCGCCCACTGGCCGGTCCGTGCCGTCGACGACGACTCCGCCGCCGTCGTCAAGCATGACGCCCGGATGGCGCGGGTGCTGCGGCGGGCGCTGTACGCGCGCGTGCGCACCGAGGGGGCCGGCCCGCTCGCCGTGCCGGACGGGTCGTACCGCTGGCGGGTGCCGGAGGCGGAACTGGAGCGGATCGTGTCGGACGTGCGGCAGGAGGAACCGCCGTACGGGGTCGGCCGGGAGCGGGTGCGGGCGCGGATCGTACGCAGCCTGCTGGAGCAGGTGGAGCGGCGGGCCGGGCCGCCCCCGAACGCCTGGGTGCGCCGCGTGGAGCGGGCGCGGCCGGTGTCCGCGTACCTCGACGCCGTCTGGCCCCGGGTGCGGCCCGAGGAGGTCGTCGCCTCCCTGCTCGGTGACGCGGCGGCGCTGGCGGCGGCCGCCGACGGCGTGCTCGACCCCCGGGAGCAGCGGGCGCTGCTGTGGGCGAGGCCGCCCCGGTCGTGGAAGTCGGCCCGCTGGTCGGCCGCCGATCTGGTGCTGCTCGACGAGGTGGCCGGGCTGATCGAGCACCCGGAGGGGTACGGGCACGTCGTCGTGGACGAGGCGCAGGATCTGTCGCCGATGGAGTGCCGGGCCATCGCCCGCCGGGCCCGGTTCGGTTCCCTGACGGTGCTGGGTGACCTCGCGCAGGGGACGACGCCGTGGGCGGCGCGCTCATGGCCCGAGACCCTCGCCCACCTGGGCAAACCGAACGCGGCCGTGGTCGCCCTCACCACGGGTTTCCGGGTGCCGCGGGCCGTGGTCGGACTCGCCAACCGCCTGCTGCGGCGGCTGGACGTCGACGTGCCCGAGGCCCGTTCCATGCGCGGCGACGGGGAGGTGCGCGAGCGCGAGACGGCCCCCGGCGCGGTGCCCGCCGCGGTCGTGGACGCCGTACGGGACGCGCTCGGGCGGGAGGGCTCGGTCGGGGTCGTCGCCGCGGACGCGGACGTCGCCCGGCTGCGGGCGGCCCTGGACGCGGCCGGTATCGCGGCGGCGGGCCCGGAGGAACCCGCCGCCCGGGTCTCGCTGGTGCCGGCGAGCCTGGTCAAGGGCCTGGAGTACGACCATGTCGTGGCCGTGGAGCCGGCGGCCGTCGCCGAGGCGGAGGAACGGGGGCTGCACCGGCTGTACGTGGTGCTGACGCGGGCGGTGACCCGGCTGGACGTGGTGCGCGCCAGGCCCCTGCCCTTCTGAAGGGGGCTGACGAGGCCCCTGCCTTCCTGAACAGGGCTGACGAGGCCCCTGCCCTTCCGGCCGCGGCTGAGGAGGCCTGCCCTTCTGAACGGGGCCGGCACGGCA
The DNA here is from genome assembly GCF_002237655.1 of Streptomyces sp. XY006. Classification (GTDB taxonomy): domain Bacteria; phylum Actinomycetota; class Actinomycetes; order Streptomycetales; family Streptomycetaceae; genus Streptomyces; species Streptomyces levis. Next base: position 95,801 of record NZ_NOKT01000020.1, on the reverse strand, counting down.
CCACGTTCCGCCGCCGTACGGCTGGTGGCCGGGGGGCCACCGGCCTCGCTCAGTCGCCGGGGCGTGCGGGCTCGGCGAAGGGGCCCTTGCCGGTGAAGGCCCGCTCCGCGAAGCGTTCGCCGATGCGGCGGTGGGTGGCGGCGTCGGGGTGGACCCGGTCCGGCAGCGGGAGTTCGGCCGCGTCGGTCTCGCCGTAGAGGTCGAGTCCGTCGAGGTAGTGCAGGTGGGGGTCCTCAGCGGCGCGCTGGTGCACGATGCGGGCCATCTCCTCGCGCACGACGCCGAGCGTGAGCTTCCCGGTGGGGATCTCCGCCGGGTCGCCCATGGCGGAGAACAGCAGCCGGCCCTCGCCGACCGCGCTCAGGTCCGGGGCGGTGGGCCCGGGCGTGGTCTCGTGGATGGCGCAGTGGATGGGGGAGACGAGCAGCAGCGGCGTGTCGGGGTGCCCCTCGCGGATCGTGTCGAGGAAGCCGTGCAGGGCCGGCCCGAAGGCGCGCCGCCGCATCACGTCCTGGTTGACGATGTTGATGCCCATCTTGACGCTGATCAGGTCGGCCGGGGTGTCCCGCATGGCCCGCGCGGTGAACGGGTCGAGCATCGCGCTGCCGCCCAGCCCGAGGTTGATCAGCTCCACCCCGCCCTGCAACGCGGCCACCGCCGGCCACACGCCCGTCGGGCTCGCGGCATCGGTGCCGTGGCTGATCGAACTGCCGTGGTGCAGCCACACCCTGCGGCCCCGGTCCGGTGCGGGCTGCACGGGCGCGTCCGCGCGCAGGGCGACGAGCTCGGTGGTCTCGTTGTGCGGGAGCCAGATCTCGACGTCCTTCTCGCGCGCGGGCAGGTCCGTGAAGCGGACGGTGCCGACCGGGCCGTCGGTCACCGTGCCGCTCCACGTGGCCAGGTCGATCGTGAGGACGTTGCCGCCGTTCGCCGGGGCCTGGCCGGCCGGGCGGCCGTCGACGAGCAGGTCGTACTGGCCGTCCGGGCGGGGCGGGAAGCCGCTGTAGTCGCGCTTGGTGCGCAGGATGTCCAGCTCGACGGCGGTCGCGGCGGTGCGGAAGGCCAGCCGTACGCCGGAGGGCTGGGCCTCGGCCATGGCCAGCTGCGCGTCGGTGTTCTGGGCGCGGGCCCGGGCCGGCAGCCGGTGCGGGAGCAGGCCGTGTTCGGTGCGCTCCAGGTCGAGGGCGCCGCGCAGCAGGTCCGCGGTGAGGGGCGTGGTGATCCAGTCGGGCTCGGTGTGCATGGTGTCAGCCTCGGGGGTCCGTAGGGGGTTCGCCCGGTGCGGGCCAGTTGCGCAGCAGCGTGTCGAGGGCGTCGAGGATCCGCGCCCAGGTGACGTCGGTGTCGGGGGCGCTGTGGCTGAACCCGCCGCCCAGCTCCAGGCTGACGTAGCCGTGGAAGACGCTGCCCAGCAGCCGGACGGCGTGGGTCTGGTCGGGTTCCGTCAGGTCGTAGCCGCGCAGCAGGGCCCGGGTCATCCGGGCGTGCCGGACGCCGGCGCTCGCGGCGGCCGTCTCGGGGTCCAGCCGCAGCTGGGCGGCGGCGTAGCGGCCGGGGTGCTCCCGGGCGTAGTCGCGGTAGACGTTCGCGAGGGCGGCCAGCGCGTCCTTGCCGGACCGTCCGGCCAGGGCCTCGGCGGCGCGGTCGGCGAGTTCGGTGAGCGCGAGCAGGGCGATCCGGGTCTTGAGGTCCTGGGAGTTCTTGACGTGCGAGTACAGGCTCGCGACCTTGACGTCGAACCGCCGGGCCAGTGCCGAGACGGTGACCTGGTCGAAGCCCACCTCGTCGGCGAGTTCCGCCCCGGCCCGGGTCAGTCGCTCCGGGGTCAGTCCTGCGCGTGCCATATGACGCTCCCTCCTGCCTGCCGAAAACGATTGTGCACTTGCCTAACATCTTTAGGCAAGTGGCAATGTTCTTTAGGCCTGCTGTCGGGGTCGTGTCGCGAGCGCTCGCAGCCTCCTTCCCCGCCGGGTCGGTCCCCATGGCTTCAGGACGGAGATCGCGGTCATGAAGACGTAGGCGGACAGCGAGACGACCGGTCCGAACAGCACGTCCCCGGCGTCGGGCAGCGGCCCGCCCGCGGCGACGGCGCTGACGGCCGCGTGCACGCCGGGGCGCAGGGCGAACGCCGTGGCGGTGGTGGTGGCGAGGGTCAGCCAGAACTTCGTGACGACCCACCGGTGCCGCGCCAGCCCCCACGGGGTGCCGAGGGACAGCACCAGACCGCTGAGGAGGGTCAGGAACGCGACGGGCAGCAGCAGCCAGTCGGCGAACAGCCGCATGGCGCGTACGGAGGTCTCCATGGTCACGGCGGAACCGGTCGTCGCGGCGGTGACGCCGAGCGCGAGCAGCCCGAGCGTGAGCCCGAGCCAGCTCGCGGAGGCGAGGACATGCACGACGAGCACGCCCCGCCGCCCGACCCGCCCGAGCCGCGGTTTCGAGGTGTTGGTCTTCACCCGCCCCACGCTGCCGGTCCCCGACCGCTGCGGCGTCTGCCGGCGGGAGCAACCCGGGGTACTGCCACGGGCGTACGGCCGAAGTGTCAGCGCCCGGCGACTAGCGTCTCGGCATGACCGACCCCTCCTATCTCACCGAGGTCCGGGAGTCGTACGACACCGTGGCCGCGGAGTACGCCCGGCGCGTGAGCGAACCGGCCGGACTGGACCCGGTGTCCCGCGCCATGCTCGCCGCCTTCGCCGAACTCGCCCGGCCCCTGGGGCCGGTCGCCGACCTGGGCTGCGGCCCCGGCAAGGTGACGGCCCACCTGTCCGCCCTCGGAGTGCGGGCGTTCGGCGTCGACCTCTCACCGCGCATGGTCGAACTGGCCCGGGCGGCCCACCCGGAGCTCCGCTTCACCACCGGCTCGATGACGGCCCTGGACATCGGCAGCGGCGAGCTCGGCGGCATCCTCGCCCACTACGCCACGCACCACACCCCGCCCCGCCATCTGCCCACCGTCTTCGCCGAGTTCCACCGCACCCTCGCGCCCGGCGGCGTGCTCATGCTGGCCGGCCACGTGGGCGACGGCGAGCACCTGCGCCCGACCCGGGCCTACGGCGACCACCCGGTGTCCTACGCGTCGTACCTGCTCCCGCCGGACCGCATCGCCGGCCTGCTGGAGGAGGCCGGGCTGGTGGTCACGACGCGGGTGGTGCAGGAACCGGAGGGCGGCTCCGGGAGACGGTCGGGCACGTTTCTGGCGTACAGGCCGAGGAGTTGCGGCAGTTAGCGTGTGCTCGCCAAGACGGACATGCCACCTCCGGGCGGATCGGCGGAACCTCACCCTCGGTTTCCAGCGGGTCGACGGACACCGCCCGCCCAGCTGGCCCGACCCGGCGGTGCCCCAGCAACTGCACTGCTGCTTCCGGGTCGAGGACCTGGACCGGGCCGAGGCCCGGCTGCTGGAGCTGGGCGCGGGCAGGCCGGACCGGCAGCCGAACGCGGAGAAGTGGCGCGTCCTGACCGATCCTGCCGGGCATCCCTTCTGCATCGTCGGGGTACCAGCCCGGACGGCGTGACACCCGGGAGCCTGCGCGGCGAGCGGCCGGCCGGGTGGTGTGGCGCACTTTTGCAAGCGGGTGCTTGCAATAGTTAGCGCGGTGCTGCACTGTGGAGTCATGGCATCGCTCAACGTCGGCAATCTCGGTGACTACCTCCGCGAGCAGCGGCGCAACGCGCAGCTGTCGCTGCGGCAGCTCGCCGACGCCGCCGGGGTGTCCAATCCGTACCTGAGCCAGATCGAGCGCGGGCTGCGCAAGCCGAGCGCGGAGGTGCTGCAGCAGGTCGCCAAGGCCCTGCGGATCTCCGCCGAGACGCTGTACGTCCGCGCCGGGATCCTCGACGCCGAGCGGGACCGGGACGAGGTGGAGACCCGCGCGGTCATCCTCGCCGATCCCACGCTGAACGAGCGGCAGAAGCAGGTGCTGCTGCAGATCTACGAGTCGTTCCGCAAGGAGAACGGGTTCGGGAGCTCGGATGGCGTGGTGGCCGCGGACGGTGTGGTGGCCGCGACCGGCGCGGTGACCGTGGATGGCGTCGTGGCCGTGGACGGCGCCGGGGCCGTGGACGGAGTCTCGCGCGGGGACGCCTCCGGTGCCGGTACCGGGATACGCCGGCCCCGCACGGCCGACGGCGGCGACCGGACCGTGGAGTTCCCCGCCGACGGCGACAGTGACGGCGACGGGTCCGCCCCCGCCACGCCGGTCCGCCGCACCCGCAAGACCGACGGCGGCACGCCCGCCACCCGCCGCACCCGCAAGGGCGCCGGCGGCAGCGACACCGATCCGCGGCGGACGGCCGGCTGAGCCGGACCAGGGCACCGGCCACCGCCGCGGATCACCAACCCTCAGCCGAACCCTCAGACAGAATCCGGGAGGACCATCACCATGGCCATCACCGACGACCTGCGCAAGACCCTCAGCGACCCGACCCCGCTCTACTTCGCGGCGGGCACCGCCGACCTCGCCCTTCAGCAGGCCAAGAAGGTGCCGGCCCTGGTCGAGCAGCTGCGGTCCGAGGCGCCGGCCCGGTTCGACGCCGTGCGCAACACCGACACCAAGGCCGTCCAGGAGAAGGCCTCCGCCCGGGCCAAGGAGGCCTCCGCCCGCGTCAAGGAGACGCAGGAGAACCTGCAGAACAAGGTCACGGAGTTCATCGGCTCCTTCGACGTCAAGAAGATCGGCAGCACGATCGACGCGGACCTGAAGAAGTTCGGCGAGAGCGCCCAGGACCTCGCGCTGCGCGGCGTCGGCGTGGCCGCCGAGTACGCCGTCAAGGCCCGCGAGACCTACGAGAAGGTCGCCGAGCACGGCGAGAAGGCCGTCCGCACCTGGCGCGGCGAGGCCGCCGACGGCATCGAGGACGTCGCCGAGAGCGTCGAGGAGCTGGCGATCGCGGTCGAGCCGAAGCCCGAGCCGGTCAAGGTCGCGGAGGAGCCGGCGAAGCCCGCCGAGGTCATCGCCTCCGAGGCCAAGGCCGCCGCGGCGAAGAAGGCCCCGGCCAAGAAGGCCCCGGCGCGCAAGACCGGCACCGCCAAGAAGACGACGCCCCCGGCGAAGTAACCGGAGGCCGACGCGGGCCGGGCACCCTGGGGGTGCCCGGCCCGTTGTACGGGTACGGTGACCGCAGTAGGGACGAGCCGAGTCGGGTGGTGGACGTTGTGCTGATGCAGGGCTTCGCAGGGTTTATGTGGCTTCTGAGCATGGCCCTGATCGTTTTCAGCGGCTTCGCCCTCCTGGACGCCGCCGTGCGCCGGGAGGACGCCTACCGCGCGGCCGACAAGAAGACCAAGCCGTTCTGGCTGATCATCCTCGGGATCGCCTTCGTGGTGAACCTGCTCTTCCCGATCCTGTCGTTCCTGCCGATCATCGGCCTCATCGCGACGATCGTGTACATGGTCGACGTACGCCCGGCGATCCGCGCCCTCCCGGGCGGCGGCCGCAGCAGCCGCGGCTCCAGCAGCGACGGCCCGTACGGCCCGTACAACGGCGGCCGCTAGACCACGCCGGGCAGAGCGGAATCCCGGCTACGGCACCCGGCTCGGCAGGGTGGAGCCCCGGCTAACGCACCCGGATCCGCAGGGCGGAGTCCCGGCTACGGCACCCGGTCCAGCAGCAGTACCGCCACGTCGTCCGTCAGCTCGCCGCCGTTGAGGTCGCGTACCTCGTTCACCGCCGCCTGCAGCAGCCGCTCGCCGCGCAGTCCCTCGGCGAACTGGCGGCGGACCATCTCGGTCATGCCCTCCTGGCCCAGCCGCTCCCCGCCCTCGCCGACGCGGCCCTCGATCAGACCGTCGGTGTAGAGCATCAGGCTCCACTCGGCGCCCAGCTCCACCTGCATCCGCGGCCAGCGCGCCCCCGGCAGCAGCCCGAGCGCCGGGCCGTTGTTGTCGTACGGCAGCAGCCGGGCCGGCCGGCCGGGGCCGGCCAGCAGCGGGGAGGGGTGGCCCGCCAGGCACAGTCCGGCTCGGCGGCCGTCCGGCGCGATGTCCACCGTGCACAGGGTCGCGAAGATCTCGTCGTCGGCCCGCTCGTGCTCCAGCACCTGCTGCAGCGTGCCCAGCAGCTGATCGCCGCACAGGCCCGCCAGCGTCAGCGCACGCCACGCGATCCGCAGCTCCACACCGAGGGCGGCCTCGTCCGGGCCATGGCCGCAGACGTCACCGATCATGGCGTGCACCGTGCCGTCCGGCGTGCGCACGACGTCGTAGAAGTCACCGCCGAGCAGGGCGCGCGAGCGGCCCGGGCGGTAGCGGGCGGCGAAGCGCAGCGAGGAGCCCTCCAGCAGCGGGGTCGGCAGCAGGCCGCGCTCCAGTCGGCGGTTCTCCTGCGCGCGCAGCTTGCCCTCGGCGAGCCGGCGCTCGGCCGACTCGGAGCGCTTGCGCTCCACCGCGTAGCGGATCGCGCGGCTCAGCAGCCGGCCGTCCAGCTCGTCGCGGAAAAGGTAGTCCTGGGCGCCCACGCGCACCGCCTCCGCGCCGCGCTCGGCGTCGCCCGACGCGGTCAGCGCCAGGACGGCGTGCCGGGGGGCGAGCTCCAGCACGTGCCGGAGCACGGCGAGCTCGTCGTCGGAGTCGCTGCGGCCGGGCGCGGACAGCGCGAGGTCCAGCAGGATGCAGTGGACGTCGTCGGTCAGCAGCCGCTCGGCCTCCGTGAGGTTGCGGGCCGTGCGGACGCGGATCGGCTTGCCGGCCTGGTCGAGCATGTCCGGCACGATCGGTGAGCCCGCCGGGTCGTCCTCGATCAGCAGCAGCGTCAGGTTGGTGTGGGCGGGGTGGTGCTCCACCTTGTCCGTGGTGTTTCCGGCGGTGTCCGGGGTGCGCGGGGTCTGCGCCGAGGCGTCCGTCAGGGAGTCCTCGGCGGAGCCGCCGCATGCGGACGCGGCCTGCGCCTGACCACTCTCCGCGGCCGGGATGGCTCTCTGCCGCGGTATGGGTACGGGCATTGTCTTGGGTTCCTTCCCTCCCCCCGAGGGCATGGCGGGGGCGAGGGACCTCGACCCACCGACCGGGACCATAGCGGGTGTCGGCGCCGCATTGGAATGGTGTGAGCCACGCCGCTGTGCCATCGGCCAGTGTCATATGCCGCGATATGGCCCCGCAGTTGGACAGGGGTGGGATGCCGCGGGGATGACGAACGTCACGTCGGCGCGCTGTCGGTGCGGGTGTTCGGCGTGGGGTGGGTCACGTGTCGCAGGTCACCGCGGGTTTCGGTGGTCCGCCGCCGGTGCCCGGCGTCCGATGCCCGGCGTCCGATATCCGGTGTGCGGTGGGCGATTCAGCCGGCGTCCGGCCGGACCACTCCGAGGATCGGCATGGATCCCGCCCCGGCGATGGTGACCGTCCGGCCCGGCCGCGGGGCGTGCACGATCGCCCCGTCGCCGATGTACATCGCGACGTGGCTGGCGTCGTCGAAGTAGATGATGAGGTCGCCGGGCCGCATCTGCCGGACGTCGATGCGCCGCAGCTGCTTCCACTGCTCCTGCGACGTGCGCGGTATGCCGCGTCCGGCGCTGATCCAGGCCTGTGAGGTCAGGCCCGAGCAGTCGTAGCTCTTCGGACCCTCGGCGCCCCACTGGTACGGCTTGCCGACCTGGGCCGTGGCGTACTGGACGGCCTTCTTGCCCTGCTCGGAGGCCTTGCCGTCGATCTCGGCGAGGATGCCGGAGTCCAGCCAGGCGGTCTGGGCCTCGTCCGCGGCCTCCTGCTCCAGCTCGGCGAGGCGCTCCTGCTCCTCCGCGCGCAGCTCGGACTCCAGCTTCTCGGCCTGCGCGATCTGCTTCTCGATCTTCTTCTGGGCGGCGGCCTTGGCCTTGCGGCCCGCCTCCAGCTTCTTCCACTGCGCGGAGGCGTCCTTGGCGTACTGCTCCAAGTCCTGCTGTGTGCGCGTCAGTTCACCGAGCAGGCCCTTGGTCGCGTGGTGGCCCTGGCGGACGCGGCCCGTGCCGTCGAGGAACTCCTGCGGGTCGTCGCTGAGCATCAGGCGGGCCTCGGGCGGGAGCCCGCCGCCGCGGTACTGGGCGGCGGCAGCGGCGCCCGCGCGCTTCCTGAGCTGCTCCAGCCGCTCCTTGCCCTTGACGATCTTCTTGGCCAGCTTGACGATCTCGGCGGACTGCCGGTCGGCCTTCTCCTCGGCGGCGTTGTACTCGTCGGTGGCGCGGGCCGCCGCGCGGTAGAGCTTGTCGAGCTTCTCGCGGACGGCTTCCAGGTCCGGGCCGGGCGTGCGGGCCGGGCTCGCGGTGGAGGTCGGTTCGGGGTCGGGGTGGGGACTCGCGAATGCCGTGCCCGGCGCTGCCAGCACCGTGATCGCGCAGACCACGGCCACGGCCGTCGCGATCAGGCCACGCTTGCCCGTTCCCATATGTCGTCCCCCAACTGATTAACCGTCAGTAACATGCGGTTCGCCAGGGATGCTGCCATGCCGGCGGGCAAAACGACAGAGGGAGTACTTCCCGCCACTCCCGCCCCGTCATGCCCCCGCCCCGCGATCTCCCCCCGTGTGTGACGAACGACTCACCACGATCGTTCCCTCGTGCCGGAGACGCCCGGCCAGGGCCCCTTCGCGTCCGAGCGGGTGTCGAGGTGTCGAAGGCGCCGGGTCAGGGCCCCTTCGCTCCCAGCGGGTGTCGGAGACGCCGCCGGCCCGGGTCCCTTCGCGTCCGAGCGGGTGTCGGAGACGCCGCCGGCCCGGGTCCCTTCGGGTCCGAGCGGGTGTCAAAGGCGCCGTCGGCCCGGCTGCCTTCGCACCCGAGCGGGTGTCAAAGGCGCCGGGTCAGGGCCCCTTCGCGCCCAAGCGCCCGCACCCGTCGGGGAGTCCTCACCCGCGCGGCGCCAACGCCCCCCACCGGAGCGTCACTTCGCCCTGCCGCCAGCGCGCCGGGCTGTCCACCACCGGCCAGTCGGCCGTCAGGTCACGCACCGCCCGGATCCAGCGCTGGCGGGCGCCGTAGGAGGCGTAGGGCGCGGCGGCCGCCCAGGCGCGGTCGAAGTCGCGCAGGAAGGCGTGCACGGGCTCGCCCGGGACGTTGCGGTGGATGAGCGCCTTCGGCAGGCGCTCGGCCAGGTCGGAGGGGCGGGCCAGGGAGCCGAGCCGGGTCGCGAAGGTGACCGTGCGGGGCCCCTCCGGGCCGAGCGCGACCCACACGTGCCGGCGTCCGATCTCGTCGCAGGTCCCCTCGACCAGCAGCCCGCCGCGCGAGCCGGTCGCGGGATCGGCCGGGGCGAGGCGCCCGCACAGCCGCTTCCACACGGCCGCGACCTGGTCCTCCTCGTACTGCCGCAGCACGTTCGCCGCGCGGACGAGCAGGGGCCGCTGCGGGATCGGGAGCTCGAAGCCGCCGTGCCGGAAGACCAGCCCCGCCCGCTCGTAGGGCAGCGCCGCCGCGACCCGGGCCGGCTCGATCTCGATCCCCACGACCCGCGCGCGTGGCGCCACCGTGCGCAGACGCTGCAGCAGCTCGACGGCGGTCCAGGGGGCGGCGCCGTACCCCAGGTCCACGGCCACGGGGTCGGCGGCGCGGCGCAGCTCGGCGCCGTGCGTGGCCGCGATCCAGCGGTCCATGCGGCGCAGCCGGTTCGGGTTGGTCGTCCCGCGCGTCACCGTTCCCAGGGGGCGGGTGGCGGCGCGGGCGGTCATGCCTACGAGGGTATGCGGCCCGGGGCCCGCTCTTGCCCTCCCGGGCCCATCGGGCGCCGGCCCTCCCGGGCCCGGGGCGCAGGCCTGCTCGGGCCTACGGGTCGTCCTGCCGGGGCGCGAGGTGCCGTCGCCAGTAGGTGGGGCGCCAGTAGTACAGGGTGGTGAGGTCCTCGGGCATGGGGTCGCGGGCCGGTCCCCGCTCGAACGGGTCCCTGGCCGGGTCGGCGGGCCGGAAGCCGGGATCCAGCGGCTCGTCCTGACGCGGTGGCCGTACGTGGCGCCGCATCTCCTCCGTCACGGCACCGGTCCGCCGGTAGTTCGCCTGCGCCTCGACCAGGCTGAGTCCGTGGTTGGGGCCGCCGCCGGCGGTGGGGAAGCGGAGCTGGAAGGGGTCCTCCTCCCAGAAGCAGACCGGGCAGATCTCGTAGGCCCACAGCTCGCCGAGGGTCCGGTGGCCGCAGCACGGGCAGGGGAGCAGCTCCTCGGGCGGGGGCGCGGGGTGCGGTGGGGGCACTGGCATGCCCGTGATCGTAAGGCGTCGAACGGTTGAGCGACCGGCGGTAATGATTCGGTAAAACTCGCGAACCGGGAAATGGAGCGACTTCCTCCGGTGTTGGACCACGTCGGAGGGCACCGTGCGCCCTGCGAAAGGCATGCCCTGAGCGAGGAGGAACGCCACGTGAGCCAGTACATCGGCAGGCTCGGGCGGCGCTCGGCGTCCACGCCCGCGCGTCTGCGGCTGCACCGCAGGCCCCGCCGCGTCGCCATGCTCTCCGTGCACACCTCCCCGCTCCACCAGCCGGGCACCGGCGACGCCGGCGGCATGAACGTCTACATCGTGGAGCTCGCGCAGCGCCTCGCCGCGATCAACATCGAGGTCGAGATCTTCACGCGCGCGACCGCCGCCGCCCTGCCGCCCACCGTCGAACTGGCCCCCGGCGTGCTCGTCCGGCACGTCGACGCCGGACCCTACGAGGGCCTCAACAAGGAGGACCTGCCCGCCCAGCTGTGCGCCTTCACGCACGGCGTGATGCAGGCCTGGGCCGGCCATCGCCCCGGCCACTACGACCTGGTGCACTCCCACTACTGGCTCTCCGGCCACGTCGGCTGGCTCGCCGCCCAGCGCTGGGGCGTCCCGCTGGTGCACGCCATGCACACCATGGCCAAGGTCAAGAACGCCAACCTCGCCGACGGCGACACCCCCGAGCCCGCCGCCCGCGTCATCGGCGAGACCCAGATCGTCGACGCCGCCGACCGCCTCATCGCCAACACCACCGAAGAGGCCGACGAACTCGTCCGGCACTACGCGGCCGACCCCGGCAAGGTCGCCGTGGTCCACCCCGGCGTGAACCTGCGCCGCTTCTCGCCCGCCGACGGCCGCGCCGCCGCCCGGGCCCGCCTCGGCCTTCCCCAGGACGCCCTCATCCCGCTCTTCGCGGGCCGCATCCAGCCCCTGAAGGCCCCCGACGTGCTGCTGCGCGCCGTGGCCGTCCTCCTCGACGAGCGCCCCGAGCTGCGCTCGCGCATCCTCGTGCCCGTCGTCGGCGGCCCCAGCGGCAGCGGACTCGCCAAGCCCGAGGGCCTGCAGAAGCTCGCCGCCCGCCTCGGCATCGCGGACGTCGTACGGTTCCGCCCGCCGGTCGGCCAGGAGCAGCTCGCGGACTGGTTCCGCGCCGCCTCCGTCCTGGTCATGCCCTCCTACAGCGAGTCCTTCGGGCTGGTCGCCATAGAGGCCCAGGCGGCCGGCACCCCCGTGCTCGCGGCGGCGGTCGGCGGCCTGCCGGTCGCCGTGCGCGACGGCCACACCGGCTTCCTCGTCCGCGGCCACAACCCGGCCGACTACGCGCGCGTGCTGGGCGCCTTCGCCGACGACCCGCACCTGACGCCCCGGCTCGGCGAGCAGGCCGCCCGGCACGCCCAGTCCTTCGGCTGGGACACCGCCGCCGCCGCCACCGCCGACGTCTACACGGCCGCCGTGGCGGCGCACCGCCGTCGCGTACGCTCGCTGCATGGGTGAATCCGATCTGGAACAGCGTGCGGCACAGGTCATCGAGGGAGTGCTGAAGGACGCCGGCCTGGAGTGGGAGAGTCCCCAGCCGGGCACCTACGTCGCGCAACTCCCGGGCACCCGCAAGCTGAAGACGACCGTCTCCCTGATCGTCGGCCGCCACTCCCTGTCGCTGAACGCCTTCGTCATCCGCCACCCCGACGAGAACGAACAGGGCGTCCACCGCTGGCTGCTGGAGCGCAACCTCAAGCTGTACGGCGTGAGTTACGCCGTCGACCGGCACGGCGACGTCTACGTCACCGGCCGCCTCTCCCTGCCCGCCGTCACCGCCGAGGAGATCGACCGCCTGCTCGGCCAGGTCCTGGAGGCCGCCGACGGCAGCTTCAACACCCTGCTGGAACTCGGCTTCGCCTCGGCCATCCGCAAGGAGTACGAGTGGCGGGTGTCCCGGGGCGAGTCCACGCGCAACCTCGACGCCTTCGCACACCTGACGCAGCGCCCGGAGCGGTCCTAGGGCGCCGGCCGGAGCGGTCCTAGGGCGCCCGCCCGGAGCGGTCCTAGGGCGTCGCCCGGAGTGGCACTAGGGCGCCAGCCGGAGCGGTCCTAGGGCGCCCGCCCGGAGCGACCCTAGGGCGCCGCCCGGTAGCGCCCGGGCGGTACCCCCACCAGCTTCCGGAAGTGCCGGGTGAGATGGGACTGGTCGTAGAACCCGGTCGCCACCGCGACCTCGCCCGGTGGTCGCCCTTCGAGCAGCAGGCGGCGGGCGCGGCCCACGCGCAGGGACGTCAGGTACTGGTGCGGGGCGATGCCGTAGGCGGTGCTGAAGGCCCGGACGAGATGCGCGGGGTGGGCTCCCACGAGCCCGGCGGCCTCCCGCAGCCCGACGCCCTCGACGACCCGCTCGTCCAGCAGCTCGCGCAGCCGCCGGGCGAGGACCGGATCGGCGGGACGGGCCCGGCCGGTCTCCCCCCGCAGATGGTCGCGCAGCCGCTCCCCGATGAACGTCAGCCTGCTCTCGGCCTCCAGTTCCTCACCGGGCCGGGCCAGCGCGCCGTGCACCTGCCCGACGCGCCGCCGCAGCAGCGGGTCGCGCAGATCGGGCCGGTCGACGGCGGCGCCGATGAGCTCGTCGCCGAGATACGTCGCGTCCAGGTACAGCACCCGCTTGCGGAAGCCCTCCTCGGTGACGGGCGAGCCGTTGTGCGGCACGTGCGGCGGCAGCAGCGACACGGTGTCGTGCGGCGTGCCGTGCTCGTGCCGGTCGAGGTCGTACCGTACGGCGCCGGTGTCGACGATCAGCAGCGTCCAGGCGTCGTGGACGTGCATCGGATAGGCGTACGCGGTGAACCGGGCGTGGAAGACCTCGACGACACCCGGGACGGCCGGCCGCCAGGCGGAGACGATCCGCTGCCGGTCCGGGGTCGTGCGGGCGGGCTGTGAGGCCATGCAAAGAACGTACAAGACCCGGTCCGGGACGGCCGGGCACGCTCGCATCATGAACACGATCACCGAACCCGCCGGGGCGGAGCCGATCCGCTTCGACACGAAGATCGCCGTGCTGCTGCGCGCCGACCTGGAGCCCTGGCAGCGCCTCAACGTCACGTCGTTCCTGGTCAGCGGCTTGGGAACGCAGATCCCCGAGGTGATCGGCGCACCGTACGAGGACGCGGACGGCGTGCCGTACCTGCCCATGTTCCGCCAGCCGGTGCTGGTCTTCGAGGCCACGAAGGAGACCCTCACGACGGCGCACACCCGGGCCCTGTCCCGCTCCCTGCCCCGCTCGGTCTTCACCTCCGACCTCTTCGCGACGGGCAACGACCGCGACAACCGGGCGGCCGTACGCGCGGTGCCGACGGCGGAACTGGACCTGGTGGGGCTCGCGGTGTACGGCCCGAAGAACGCGGTGGACAAGGTGGTGAAGGGGGCGCGCATGCACCCGTGAACGGGTGGTCGCGGGCGGGGTGGCGACCGAAGGTGCGTGCGCGGGCGGGGCGGCGATCGAAGGTGCGTGCGCGGGCGGGGCGGCGATCGAAGGTGCGTGCGCGGGCGGGGCGGCGATCGAAGGTGCGTGCGCGGGCGGGGCGGCGATCGAAGGTGCGTGCGCGGGCGGGGTGGCGACCAAAGTCGTGGGCCGGTAGACCAACGGCCGATGACGCGGCGGCGGCCGCCCGCCCAGACTCGGTGCCATGGAGGAAGCCGGGAACGTACCCCTGCACAAGAGCCCCGCGCCGCGGACGGACCAGGCCGCCGAACTCAGCGAACCGGCCTGGGTCGTCGTCCTCGTCTGCGTCGCCTGTGGTGCCGTCGCCGGCGCGCTGCTGCCGTTCCTCGCGCGGCTGTTGCTGTCCCTGCCGTGGGCTCCGCTCAAGGGCCCGGCCGATCTGCTGACCTCGGTCCCGGAACCCGCCCTCACCCTCGGCACGGTCGCGGTGGGCGCGCTCGGCGGTCTGCTGCTCGGCTTCACGGCGGTCCACGAGTCCCTGTCGGTCCGCGTCACCGCCACCCACCTGGCCCTGACGATCAGGGACCGCACCCAGGAGTTCCCCCGCGAGCGGATCGACGTCCTCTTCCGGGACGGCAAGCAGCTCGTCGCCCTCGCCCCGAGCGGCCTGGAACTGGCCCGCGAACCCTGCGGCCTGCCCTGGCGCCGGCTCGCCGACACGCTCACCGCGTACGGCTGGAGCTGGGCCGAACAGGCCCCCTACCAGGCGGACTTCCGCCGCTGGGTCCCCGGCACGCCCGGCCTGCCGCCCGGCGCGGACGCGCTGCTGCGGGCCCGGGCCCTGGCCCGCGCCCGGAAGGACGGCGGGGCCGACGCCCGGGAGCTGCGCGGGGAGTTGCTGCGGCTGGGCGTGGTCGTGCGGGACGAGGACGAGCGGCAGTACTGGCGGGTCGTCGGCGGCTGACGAGTCTCAGTGCTGCCGGGTTGTCGGCGGCTGACGAGCGGCAGTACTGGCGGGTTGTCGGCGGTCGTCGGTGGCTGACGGCCTGGACGCGCGAGGGCGTCACGGAGTGCAGGCCGCCGCGATGGACACGCTGTTCTCGTACAGGTGGTGCCGGGTGATCCGCCCGTCCTCGACGGTGAGCCGCAGGGCGAAGGGCCCGGAGAAGGACTTCCCGGTCGCCCGTACGGTCCCGGCGAGATGCCCCATCAGCACGGCGTCGGCCCCGTCGACGAGGAGGGTGTCGACGGACGCGCGGGCGTCCTCGGGGACGGTGTACCGCGCCAAGTCGTCGGCCTGGGCGGCACATTCGGCGGCGGTCGACCGGGGCCGGATCCAGGGCACCACGGGGTTCTCGGCGAGCACCCAGTCGACTTCGTCGGCGAACAGCGCGGCGAGCCCCTCGGTGTCGCCGGCGAGCCGGAGTTCGAGGAACTTCTGCACGGTGGCGCGGGTGGCTTCTGCGGTGGTGGTCATGAGGCCAGCCTGTCGGGTCGGGGGCGCGGGCGTCGATTACGCCGGAGGTAAGGGGCTTCTACGCCGGGGGTAAGGGGCTTCTGCGCCGGAGGTGAGGGCGCTTCACGGCTGCGCCTGGATGCACCGGGGCGTGTGGTGCGCGGGGTTGTGGCTCACCCCGCTCCCACCTCCGGCTGCGCCCGCACGGCCCCCTTCGCGGGCTGGACCGGCCCGGACTCCGGTCCGGCCTCCGCCTCGACCCCTGCCTCGACCCGGGCCTCAACCCCCGCCTCGACCCCTGCCTCGACCCGGGCCTCAACCCCCGCCGTCTCCTCCGGAAGCCGCCGCATCAGCACGCCGTACCCCACACCGGCGACCGTCCCGAGCACCGCGCAGAACCCCCACAGCCACTCCGCCCCGAACCGGTCGATCACGAACCCGGAGAGCAGCGGGGCGACGAGGGCCGCGACCGACCAGGACATCGTGTACATGCCCTGGTAGCGCCCGCGTCCGTGCGTCGGGGACAGCCGTACGACGAGGCCGGTCTGCGTCGGCGCGTTCACGATCTCGGCGAGCGTCCACACGCACACCGTCAGCGCGATGACCCCGACCGACCCCGCGAAGGCGGTCAGCGCGAAGCCGTATCCCGCGAGGACCGACGAGACGACGAGCAGCCGGCGCGGGTCGCGGTGTTCGATGAAGCGGGTGACCGGGATCTGGAGCACCACGATCAGCACACCGTTGACGGCGATCGCCATGCCGTACTCGGCCGGGGTGAACCCCGCCGCGCCCATCGCCACCGGCAGCCCCACCGACCCCTGCTGGAAGATCAGCGCGATGAGGAACGACAGCCCGACGACGCTCATGAAGCGCCCGTCGCGCAGTACCGTCCCGAGGCCGACCGAGCCGTCGGAGCCCGGGGCGGTCTTCACCGACTCGGCCGGCCGGGACTCCGGCACCCGCAGGAAGACGACGATCGCGCAGGCCAGCGTCATGCCCGCTTCAAGGAGGAAACCGGCGAGGTAGCTGACCTCGGCGATGAACCCGGCGGCCATGGAGGAGACGGCGAAGCCCAGGTTGATGGCCCAGTAGTTGAGGGAGAAGGCGCGGATGCGGTCCTCGGGCCGGACGATGTCGGCCATCATCGCCTGCACGGCCGGTCGCGAGGCGTTGCTCGCCATGCCGACGAGGAAGGCGACGCCGGCGATCGCGACCGGGTCGCGCACGAAGCCGAGCAGCGCGACGGAGGCGGCGGTCGCGACCTGCGCGATCAGCAGCGTCGGGCGCCGCCCCAGCCGGTCGGTCATCACGCCGCCGCCGAGTGAGGAGATCACCCCGCCGAGCCCGTGCAGGGCGGCGACCAGACCGGCGTAGGTCGCGGAGTAGCCGCGGTCGAGGGTCAGGTACAGCGCCATGAACGTCGCGACGAACGCGCCGAGCCGGTTGACGAGCGTGCTCGTCCACAGCCACCAGAACTCCCGGGGGAGACCTGAGACCGTCTCCCGGACGGCACGTCGGGCACGCAGGGCGTACGGCATGGTCTCCCCCGGAGGCGACAGGATGCGGACGGCGGCACGCAGATGTAAGCGGCACTGGCAGTAAGCGAACGTTACAATCGTCGGCTTGACGGGGGCCACTCAATTAACAGATCCCGTCAAACGTCCGCCTGCCGGGCAGCCACGCGAACGGGCGAAACCGTGGATTACGCTCTGGGGCATGGCCGACGCACCGTACAAGCTGATCCTCCTCCGCCACGGCGAGAGCGAGTGGAACGCGAAGAACCTGTTCACCGGCTGGGTGGACGTGAACCTCAACGAGAAGGGCGAGAAGGAGGCGGTCCGCGGCGGTGAGCTGCTCAAGGACGCCGGCCTGCTGCCCGACGTGGTCCACACGTCCCTCCAGAAGCGCGCGATCCGCACGGCCCAGCTGGCCCTGGAGGCCGCGGACCGCCACTGGATCCCGGTCCACCGCAGCTGGCGCCTCAACGAGCGCCACTACGGCGCTCTCCAGGGCAAGGACAAGGCCCAGACTCTCGCCGAGTTCGGCGAGGAGCAGTTCATGCTGTGGCGCCGCTCCTACGACACCCCGCCGCCGCCGCTGGACATCGACGCCGAGTACTCCCAGTTCTCCGACCCGCGCTACGCGACCCTCCCGCCGGAGCTCCGCCCGCGCACGGAGTGCCTGAAGGACGTCGTCGTCCGCATGCTCCCGTACTGGTTCGACGCGATCGTCCCCGACCTGCTGACCGGCCGCACGGTCCTGGTCGCGGCCCACGGCAACAGCCTCCGCGCCCTGGTCAAGCACCTGGACGGCATCTCCGACGCGGACATCGCGGGCCTGAACATCCCCACGGGCATCCCGCTCTCCTACGAACTGAACGCCGACTTCAAGCCCCTCAACCCGGGCGGCACGTACCTGGACCCCGAGGCAGCAGCAGCAGCCATCGAGGCGGTCAAGAACCAGGGCAAGAAGAAGTAAGCAGCGCTGTTCAAGGCCCTTGCCGGTGGTTCCTCCGCCGGCAGGGGCCTTGTTGCTGGAGCGGGGCGGTCTCCGGGCCGTCAGCTGCTTGGGTGGGCCGTGCTCAGTGGCTGGGGAAGCCCGGCTCCGGCTGCTCCCTCGCCTCTGCTTGTGCTCCCACCTCGCGCAGGGCCGTCACGGCTGCCTCGGCGTCTTCCTGCGGCACGCCCACGAGGATCAGAGAGGGGGACTGCGTCGCAAGGACCTTGCTGCGCCAGAGGCTCAAGTCAGTCAGTCGACGAACGACCTGAACGACCTCCAGCACACGGACGCCGATGTCGGTGAGCACTACGTCATGGGGCACCTCGTCGCACACCAGCAAGACGTACTTGTCTGGCATCACCACTCTCGCCCCTCTCCGCACCGGAGGGTACGAGCCCTCGACCGCCGTGTCGCGTCGGTTTGGCGCGGAGCGTCAGGCCCGGGTCCGAGTGACCGCGCAGACCCAGTCGCTGAGCGTGCGGAGGTCGGCGTTCGTGAGGCCTTCGGTTGGGTCGACGCGATGCAGCAGTGACGGTCCGGGGTGGCTGGCCTCGACCCACAGGCGATCCATGGCGCTGATCTCGTCGTCGATCCAGATGAACGGCCGGCCATCGGTCCACTCGACAAGTGGGCGGGTCTTCCAGTGCAAGCCGCGCGGACCTTCGTCGGCCCGGAAGCGCGGCCATTGCACAACGGGCAGCCTCGGCAACCCGATGCGTGGGGAGACGGTTTCATTCGCCTCCTCCATCCAGGTCGTCGCCCATACGAGCCGGCAGCCCAGAGCCGTGAGGCGCGCTCCGAGCCCAGGGTCGAGCCGCTGCAACAGCGGGTTCCCCTCATCGGGAGACATCGAGGAGCCGGCAACGGCGGTCTGCAGGTGACCGGACGACGATCCGAACGGGATGAGCGGACCGTCCACGTCGAGGAAGAGGAAGGGACGCTCCGTCATGCTTGCCACGAGCCAGATATAATCGATGGCGCAGTTGATATCAAGGGGTGCATGTGATGAGTCGGACCGTTATCGATCTCGATGACCAGCTGGTCGCGGACGTGGCGAAGGCGCTGGGTACCAGCACCAAGAAGGAGACGGTGAACACCGCTCTCCGCGAGGTGCTGGAGAACCGGCGGCGAGCGCTGGCACTCACGCGCCTCAGGGCGGCGGCAGAAGTGGGAGCCTTCGACCTCGATCTTTTCGAGGACAAGGGCAACTACCGCCGGTGAACGCCGCGCAGTTCCTGATCGACACCAGCGCCCTTGCACGCATGCTGCGTGGTGACGCCGAGCAGTACGGATGGGACCAGGCGGCGGCCGCCGGTCTCATCGCCACGTGCCCCATCACCGAGCTGGAGTTCTTCTTCAGCGCACGTTCCCCCGCCGACCGTGCACAAGGCATCGAGGACCTGCGCCTGATCTTCGGCTGGGTACCGGTGGACGACCGGGCTTACGACCGTGCCTGGCGGGTCCAGGAGATCCTCACCCAACGCGGACAGCACCGCAGCGCGGGGGCCGTCGACCTCGTCGTGGCCGCCACGGCCGAGTTGCAGGGGCTGACCCTGCTGCACCGAGACCGGGACTTCGAGTGCATCGCCGCCGTCACGGGGCAGGCCCTGCAGTGGTACGGACCCGAAGCGGGCAAGTGAGCCGTTGCCGCGCGCTGCCGGCCGACGTCGGTACGGCTCCCGGGAATTCGGTGGCGGGACCCTCCGCGACCCGTCCACCATGCCCCCATGGCCTCGGACGAGCACACCAGTGACACCGGCACGACAACCCGGTGGACCCAGTCGACCGTCCACCCCGACATGTGGGTCGACCCGGACGACGACCCCCGGGAGAGCGACGCCGAGCCCGTCGGGGAGCACGGTCTGCTGATCGACTATCTGCGCACCTACCGCCTCACTCTGGAGATGAAGTGCGCGGGGCTGGACGCCGAGCAGATGGCCCGGCGGTCCGTTCCGCCGTCCACGATGTCGCTGCTGGGGCTGGTGCGGCATCTGACCGAGGAGGAGCGGCACTTCCGTCGCGTCATGGCCGGTGAGGACGCGCCGAAGATCTACCGCACCCACGACGACCGCGACGGCGACTTCAACGGCGCGCTGCCCGACCAGGCGGTCGTGGACGACGCCTGGCGCCAGTGGCGGATCGAGTCGGAGCGCACCGACCGCTACCTGGCCGGCGTCACCGACCTGAACACCACGAACGCCGGCCACTCCGACCTCGGCCCCGAGCCCGGCGGCCGACTCCAGCTGCGCGACGTCCTGCTGGCGCAGATCGCCGAGTACGCGCGCCACTGCGGCCACGCCGACCTCCTGCGCGAACGGATCGACGGCCGCGTCGGGCAGTGACAGCGGAGCTGACCGACAGCAGGGCTGGGACTCGCCAGGGCTGGAGGTGTGGCAGTGGCCCTGCCGTGCGCGCAGTCGGTGCCGGAAAGGCAGGTGTCGGCAGGGCAGGTGCCGGAAGGGCAGGTGAGGGGCAGGTGTCGGCCGGGCACCCTCCGGCCCCCCGGCCCTCCCAAGCCCGCCGCGCGGTGGGAAACCCCGTGCCCGCCACTGACAACCGGCCTGCCCGAGCGCGTCCGGACCCGCCCGGCCCCTCCGCTCAGGACACCGTCAGCGGTACCGGATGGATCTCGTCCGCCTTGTGCCCGGCCCGCTCGTGGATCCGCTGGACCGCCTCGGCCGACGGGGCCTCCGAGAGGCAGTAGACGACGCCGGACTCCGGGTCCGCCCAGGCCTTCTCGAAGGTGACCTGCTCCTCGCCCTGGATGGCGAGGTCCGCGTCGTGGGCCTCACGCAGTTGATCCGCCGTGATGCCCTTCATGCTGTGGTGGACATCCATGAACTTGGCCATGGCCCGTGCCTCCTTCCCGTTCGGCAATTCACGCCCGTCCCCCTCCGTTCCGTACCTCCCATGCTCCGCCCGTACCGCCCGCCGGGCGACCTCAACGCTGCGGGGCCCCGGCGCACCGCCGGGGCCCCGCAGGTCGTACGGACGACGTGCCGGCGTCAGCCGCACTGGCAGGGGCTGCCCGACTGACACCCGCAGCCGCAGCCCGAGCCGCAGCCGCACGCGGCGATCAGGGGCAGGTTCCTGAGCTCGGCGGGCTGCTTGGTCTCGCGCTGCTGCGTGGGGTCGGGCGTGGTGCTGGGGGATTCGGCCATGGTTCCCTCCTGGAGGCTGGTGCCTGAGCCCATTGGACGCCCGGTCCGCTGGGCGCATCAACGGCGCACTGAGGCGCCCGCGCGCCCCGACCGAACCCCGCCCGGCCATTTCACGCCCCGGCAGGGCCCCGCCCCACCCAAAACCCCGCCCGGCCATTTCATGCCGTGGCAGCGCCCGCCCCACCTCTAACCCCGCCCGGCGGTTCCACGCCCGGGCAGGGTCCGCCCCGGCCGAACCCCGCCCCGGCCGTCTCCCACCCCGGCAGGGCCCGCCCCAGGCGAATCCCGCCCGCCGTTTCACGCCTCGCAGGGCCGGAGGTCAGGCCCCCTCGCCCCCCGCGACCGCCTGGATCTCCGGCTGCACATCCACCTGCAGCTCGTCCGCGTGCTCGCCCGTCACCAGGTACACCACCCGCTTGGCGACCGACACGGCGTGGTCGGCGAACCGCTCGTAGTAGCGGCCCAGCAGCGTGACGTCCACGGCCGTCTCGATGCCGTGCTTCCAGCGGTCGTCCATCAGGTGCTGGAACAGCGTGCGGTGCAGCAGGTCCATCGCGTCGTCGTCCTGCTCCAGCTGCAGCGCCAGGTCGACGTCCTTGGTGATGATCACCTCGGCGGCCTTCGCCATCAGCCGCTGCGCGAGCTGGCCCATCTCCAGGATCGTGGCGTGCAGGTCGCTCGGGACCGCCCGGTTCGGGTAGCGCAGCCGCGCCAGCTTCGCCACGTGCTGGGCGAGGTCGCCCGAGCGCTCCAGGTCGGCCGACATGCGCAGCGACGTCACGACGATGCGCAGGTCCGTCGCCACCGGCTGCTGCCGCGCCAGCAGGGCTATCGCCCGGGCCTCCAGCTCGTGCTGGAGCTCGTCGACCTTCTGGTCGGCCTCGATCACGTTCTCGGCCAGCTTCAGGTCGGAGTCGAGCATGGCGGTCGTGGCGCGCCCGATCGCCGACCCGACCAGCCGGGCCATCTCCACCAGACCGTCGCCGATCGAGTCCAGTTCCTCGTGGTACGCGTCCCGCATCAGGGTTCCCTCTCGTGCGTTCAAGTCGGGGGTTCAAGGGCCGGGCCCCCACCGACACATCGGCGGTACGACCGTAGTACGAGTGACGGTCCGCACCCCACGCTCCCACGTTCCGGCCCGTACGCGTCCGTTTCCGGCATCCCAAATGAACCAATACTGGCTCCAAGGTGAACTCTGGGCGACGAGTGTTCGAGCTCGCAGTCCGACGGCTGTGGAGGGTGCCCGAGCCATGCCTAACCTGGGTGCATGGACGTGAACGCGGCGGTCGCCGCAGTGGCAGCGATCGCCGGGGTGCTCACCGGCGTCATCGCCATGCTGGCGTTCCGCTGGAGTGAGCGCGAGCAGAAGCGCCCGACCCGCACCTCCCTGCACACGGACGCGGTGCTCCCGCCAGGCGTGGACACGGTCCTGTCGGTCCTCAGATCCTCCGCCGTGGTCCTCGACGAGGCGGACGGCGTGGTCAAGGCCAGCTCGGCGGCGTACGCCCTCGGCCTGGTCCGCGGCGGCAAGCTCGCCGTCGAGCCGATGCTGCAGATGGCCCGGGACACCCGGCGCGACGGGGAGATACGCCAGGTCGAGCTGGACCTGCCCCGGCGCGGCACCGGACGCGGAGAGGCCCTGGCCGTCTCCGCGCGGGTCGCGCCGCTCGGCTCCCGGCTGGTGCTGCTGCTCGTGGAGGACCTGACCGAGGCCCGCCGGATCGAGGCGGTCCGGCGCGACTTCGTCGCCAACGTCAGCCATGAGCTGAAGACGCCCGTCGGCGCCCTGTCGCTGCTCTCCGAGGCCGTCATGGACGCCTCCGACGACCCCGAGGCCGTGCAGCGCTTCGCCGGGCGCATGCAGATCGAGGCGACCCGGCTGACGAACCTGGTGCAGGAACTGATCGACCTCTCCCGGGTCCAGAACGACGACCCGCTGGAGGACGCCGAGCCGGTCCGCGTGGACGAGCTCGTCGCCGAGGCCATCGACCGCTGCCGGCACCAGGCCGGCACCAAACAGATCACCATGGCCGCGGGCGGCACCGCCGACCTGCGCGTCTGGGGGAACCGCGGCCAGCTCGCGGCCGCCCTCGGCAACCTCGTCGAGAACGCGGTCAACTACTCGCCCGCCCGCACCCGCGTCGGCATAGCGGCCCGCCGGGTGAGCGCGGCCGGCGGGGAGCACATCGAGATCGCCGTCACCGACCAGGGCATCGGCATCTCCGAGAAGGACAAGGAGCGCATCTTCGAGCGCTTCTACCGCGTCGACCCGGCCCGCTCCCGTGCCACGGGTGGCACGGGGCTGGGACTGGCCATCGTCAAGCACGTGGCCGCCTCGCACGGCGGGGAGGTCACCGTGTGGAGCGCCGAAGGCCAGGGCTCCACCTTCACCCTGCGGCTGCCGGAGGCCGCCGCGGCCCGCGACCACGCACCTCAGCAGCCCGCCCGGGACGAACGCGCAGGAAGCGCGGGCCTCGATCAGGAGGCCGGGCGGGCCACCCCCACATCTCCCGATTCCACTGCGTACGAAACGCTTCCCGCCCCGGAGGTCCTTCCGTGACCCGTGTGCTCGTCGTCGAGGACGAGGAGTCCTTCTCCGACGCCCTGTCGTACATGCTCCGCAAGGAGGGCTTCGAGGTCGCCGTCGCGACCACCGGGCCCGACGGACTCGACGAGTTCGAGCGCAACGGCGCCGACCTCGTCCTGCTCGACCTGATGCTGCCCGGCCTGCCGGGCACCGAGGTCTGCCGCCAGCTGCGCGGCCGCTCCAACGTCCCCGTCATCATGGTCACCGCCAAGGACAGCGAGATCGACAAGGTCGTCGGGCTGGAGATAGGAGCCGACGACTACGTCACCAAGCCGTTCTCCTCGCGCGAGCTGGTCGCCCGCATCCGGGCCGTGCTGCGCCGCCGGGGCGAGCCGGAGGAGGTGACCCCGGCCGCGCTGGAGGCCGGTCCGGTCCGCATGGACGTCGACCGGCACGTGGTCACCGTCGGCGGCACCAAGATCGACCTGCCGCTGAAGGAGTTCGACCTGCTGGAGATGCTGCTGCGCAACGCCGGCCGCGTGCTGACCCGCATGCAGCTCATCGACCGGGTCTGGGGCGCCGACTACGTCGGTGACACCAAGACCCTCGACGTCCACGTCAAGCGCCTGCGCGCCAAGATCGAGCCGGACCCGGGCGCCCCGCGCTACCTGGTGACGGTCCGCGGCCTGGGCTACAAGTTCGAGCCGTAGGCCGGCGTGTGACACACGAAGGGCGGGACCTCTCCCGGAGAGGTCCCGCCCTTCGTCGTGTCGGTGCCGTGGGCGTCAGTGCCCGGCGCCCGCCGTCGCGCTGGCGGAGGCCGCGTCGGTCGGCGTGGCCGGCGACTCCTCGCCGCCCGGCGTCTCGCCCGCCGCGGGGCTCTCGGTGCCGGCCGGCGAGCCCGAGGGGCTGCCCGACGCGGAGCCGGACGGGGAGGCCGACGCGCCCGGGGCGGCCGGGACCTCGGTCGGGCCCCACTCCTTGAAGTAGTGCTCGGCCGGGACGACGAACGCGCGCAGGCTCACGTCACCCGTCTTGCTGAAGGTGAAGGTGACCTTCTGGGCGTTGCCGTCCTGCACGGCCTCGCGGCTGCTCGGCAGCATCGCCGTGGCGTTGTCCTTGCCGCCCAGGATCAGCGAGCCGCCGGCCGGGATGGTCAGGCTGCCGCCCTTGGCCGGCTTCAGCTCGGCGGTCTTGCCGGTGCCGGGCAGGGTGATGGACTCCAGCGTCTGGGCGGTGCTGCCCTCGTTGAAGAAGGTCGCGGAGATCGCGGCCGGGCCGGTCGACTCGAGGTCGGGCTGCGTGATCACGATCGCGTTCTGGATCTTGATGTCCCCGACGCTCGTGGCCGCGTTGTCCGGCTTGATCTCCAGCGTCTGGGCGTTGTGGCCGGCTCCGCACGCGGCGAGCGAGGCGACCGAGAACGCGATGGCGGCAGCGGCGAGGGCGCCGCGTCGAAGGCTGCTGCTCACGGCGGCGGCAACTCCTTGACTCGTACGGAGCGGCCGATAAAGCCGCCCTAAGGGTCTGTCAGCGGGCCTTAGGTTACCGAGCCGTTCCCGCGCGGGCGCACCCGACCCCCCGGCGCCTCCGATCCCACCTGCGTCTCAGCCGCCCCGTGCTTCACACATGACTCGTGCGTCACATTGCCGGGTGCTCGTCCGGCATTCACATAAGAGTCCCGGGCCGTACCGCAAAACTTCCGTGAAGGAATGCGCGCGCCGCCCGGAAAATGGATCACCCGGGGCTCGTCCGGGGGTCGCGTGATCAATTCCGGATTCGGCGGGAAGCCGCTCGGGCCGCCGAACGGAGTAGCGGAAGTCGATCACATGGAACCGGACATTTCGGGATGTTCGGCCGTCTGGGCGGCGCTCCGGATGCGTGTAACGTACGCGTTTCACTCGGCCCGGACAGTGGCTCCCACCTGCGAATACCTTCTTCCACTCCCTGTCCGAAGCACGTTCCTGTCGGAGTTGTCAAGCCCCGAGATATGCCCTGACCTGCGAAAACGCCATTCAGTAGACGCCGTATCCGTGTTACCCTGGATAGCCACGGAAGGGGTACCTGTCACATGACGTTCAAGGTTGGCGACACCGTGGTCTATCCCCATCACGGGGCCGCGCTGATCGAGGCCATCGAAACTCGCCAGATCAAAGGCGTGGACAAGACCTACTTGGTGCTGAAGGTCGCCCAGGGCGACCTGACGGTACGTGTGCCAGCGGACAATGCGGAGTTCGTCGGCGTGCGTGATGTGGTCGGTCAGGACGGGCTGGACCGGGTCTTCGAGGTGCTGCGCGCGCCGTACGCCGAGGAGCCCACGAACTGGTCCCGTCGTTACAAGGCAAACCTGGAGAAGCTCGCCTCCGGCGATGTCATCAAGGTCGCGGAAGTCGTGCGTGACCTGTGGCGTCGTGAGCGCGAGCGCGGACTCTCCGCCGGTGAGAAGCGCATGCTCGCCAAGGCCCGCCAGATTCTGGTGAGCGAGCTCGCGCTCGCGGAGAACACCAACGAGGACAAGGCCGAGGCCCTGCTCGACGAGGTTCTCGCCTCCTGAGGTGAGTCGCTCAGCGCTCTGCCGATCAATACTGCGCTGATCAGCTCAGCACATCGAAATGCCGCGGTGCCCGATGACGAAATTCCTGTCGCCGGGCGCTGCGGCATGTTCGTACCTCAACGCCGGTGCGCCGTACCCCCGGGATGTGCTATCACTCACGCCCCCGGTGTGTGGCGTGCCGGGCCCGGGCAGCCGGCTCGACCAGCGTCACGGAAGGGTCCGGTCGAGCGCGTCGCGCCCGGCACTTCCCAGGCCATACCCACGCCAGGCCAGCACACAAACCTGACAGGAACCGATGTCTGACGATTCGCGTCCCTCGCCGCCCGCCGCCCCCGCGACGGCCCGTACGGCGGTCGTGATCCCGGCCGCCGGCCGTGGGGTACGGCTCGGCCCGGGCGCCCCCAAGGCGCTCCGCGCGCTGGGCGGCACCCCCATGCTCATCCACGCCGTCCGCGCCATGGCCGCCTCCCGCGCCGTCTCCCTGGTCGTGGTCGTGGCCCCGCCCGACGGCGCCGCCGAGGTCAAGTCGCTGCTCGACGCCCACGCGCTGCCCGAGCGGACCGACTTCCTCGTCGTCCCCGGCGGGCAGAGCCGACAGGAGTCCGTGAAGCTCGGCCTGGACGCGCTGCCGCCGGGCCACGACATCGTGCTGGTGCACGACGCGGCCCGGCCGCTGGTCCCGGTCGACACGGTCGACGCCGTGATCGAGGCCGTACGCGACGGCGCCCCGGCCGTGGTCCCGGCGCTGCCGCTCGCCGACACGGTCAAGCAGGTCGAGCCGGCGCGGACGCCCGGCGAGCCCGAGCCCGTCGTCGCCACGCCGGAGCGCGCGCGGCTGCGGGCGGTGCAGACACCGCAGGGCTTCGACCGGGCCACGCTGGTCCGGGCGCACGAGACGGTCACCGGGGACGTCACCGACGACGCCGGCATGGTCGAGCAGCTCGGCCTCACGGTCGTGGCCGTCCCCGGCCACGAGGAGGCCTTCAAGGTCACCCGCCCCCTGGACCTGGTCCTCGCCGAGGCGGTCCTGGCCCGCAGGAGGCTCAACGATGGCTTCTGACGGCTTCCCGCTGCCCCAGGTCGGCATCGGCACCGACATCCACGCCTTCGAGGAGGGCCGCGACCTGTGGTGCGCCGGCCTGAAGTGGGAGGGCGAGGGCCCGGGCCTGGCGGGCCACTCCGACGCCGACGTCGTCGCCCACGCCGCCTGCAACGCCCTCTTCTCCGCCGCGGGCCTCGGCGACCTCGGACAGCACTTCGGCACGGGCCGGCCCGAGTGGTCGGGCGCGTCCGGCGTCACGCTGCTCACCGAGGCGGCCCGGATCGTGCGCGAGGCGGGCTTCCGCATCGGCAACATCGCCGTCCAGGTGGTGGGCCCCCGGCCGAAGATCGGCAAGCGCCGGGACGAGGCGCAGAAGATCCTGTCGGAGGCGGCCGGGGCCCCGGTGTCGGTGTCGGGCGCGACCACGGACGGTCTGGGCTTCCCGGGGCGCGAGGAAGGCCTGATGGCGGTGGCGACGGCCCTGGTGGTGCGCGCGGAACGAGCCTGACGGGCCGATCGGGGCCGCGCACTCCCCAGGGCCCACTACCCTAGGAACCGTGACCATTCGCCTGTACGACACCAGCGCCCGGCAGATCCGTGACTTCTCCCCGCTCAAGCCGGGTTGTGTCTCGATCTACCTGTGTGGCGCCACCGTGCAGGCCGCCCCGCACATCGGGCACATCCGCTCGGGTCTGAACTTCGACATCATGCGCCGCTGGTTCGAGTACCGCGGCTACGACGTCACGTTCGTGCGGAACGTCACCGACATCGACGACAAGATCATCGCCAAGTCGGCCGACCAGGGCCGCCCCTGGTGGGCCATCGGCTACGAGAACGAGCGGGCGTTCAACGACGGCTACCAGGCCCTCGGCTGCCTGCCCCCGACCTACGAGCCGCGCGCCACCGGCCACATCACCGAGATGGTCGAGATGATGCGCGGCCTCATCGAGCGCGGGCACGCCTACGTCGCCGACGGCAGCGTCTACTTCGACGTCCGCTCCTTCCCGGAGTACCTGGCGCTGTCCAACCAGGACATCGACGACCTGCGCCAGCCCGACGAGGGCGTCTCCGGCAAGCGCGACCCGCGCGACTTCGCCATGTGGAAGGCGACCAAGCCGGGCGAGCCCGACTGGGAGACGCCCTGGGGCCGCGGCCGTCCCGGCTGGCACCTGGAGTGCTCGGCGATGGCCCACAAGTACCTCGGGTCCGCCTTCGACATCCACGGCGGCGGCCTCGACCTGGTCTTCCCGCACCACGAGAACGAGATCGCGCAGGCCAAGGCCTACGGCGACGACTTCGCCCAGTACTGGGTGCACAACGCCTGGGTCACCATGAGCGGCGAGAAGATGTCCAAGTCGCTCGGCAACTCCGTGCTGGTCAGCGAGATGGTCAAGCGGTGGCGCCCCATCGTGCTGCGCTACTACCTCGGCACCCCGCACTACCGCTCGATGATCGAGTACAGCGAGGAGGCCCTGCGCGAGGCCGAGTCGGCGTTCGCGCGGATCGAGGGCTTCGTGCAGCGCGTGGTGGAGAAGGCGGGTGTCGTCGAGCCGGCCGCCGAGGTGCCGCTCGCGTTCGCCGAGGCCATGGACGACGACCTGGGCGTGCCGCAGGCGCTGGCCGTGGTGCACACCACCGTCCGGCAGGGCAACAGCGCCCTGGCCGCCGACGACAAGGAAGCCGCCGTGGCCCGGCTCGCCGAGGTCCGCGCGATGCTCGGCGTGCTCGGCCTCGACCCGCTGGATCCGCAGTGGGCCGGGGAGGGCGACCGCGGCGAGGACCTGCACGGCGTGGTGGACACGCTCGTGCGCATGGTCCTCGACCAGCGCGAGGCCGCCCGGGCCCGCAAGGACTGGCCGACCGCGGACGCCATCCGTGACCAGCTGGGCCAGTCCGGCCTGGTCATCGAGGACAGCCCGCAGGGCCCGCGCTGGAGCCTCGGCCCGCGCTAGCCCGGCCGCGGCCGGAAGATCGATTGTGCCGTCCGGGACTCCGGGCGGCACACTTCATAGACGTACGCAGTTCACCGCCCCAGGGCGACAGCAGAGACAGGTAGGTCATGGCAGCCAACAACCGCCGCATGTCCGGCAAGAAGGGCGCGCAGGTCGGCAGTGGCGGCCAGCGGCGCAAGGGCCTGGAGGGCAAGGGCCCCACCCCGCCCGCCGAGATGCGCAAGGGACACAAGAAGAACCGGCTCGCGAACGCCAAGGCGCGCCAGACCTCGCGCCGCCCCGCGGCCCGCGGGCGCGGCGGCAAGTCGGCCTCCGAGCTGGTCGTCGGCCGCAACCCGGTCTACGAGGCCCTGCGCGAGGGCGTGCCCGCCTCCACGCTGTACGTCCAGCAGTTCATCGACAACGACGAGCGGGTGCGCGAGGCCCTGCAACTCGCGGCCGAGCGCGGCGGCATCAACCTCATGGAGGCGCCGCGCCCCGAGCTCGACCGGATGACCAACGGGCTGAACCACCAGGGCCTGGTCCTCCAGGTCCCGCCGTACGAGTACGCCCACCCCGAGGACCTGCTCGACGCCGCCGCCGACGAGGGTGCCGACCCGCTGATCGTCGCGCTGGACGGCGTCACCGACCCGCGCAACCTGGGCGCGGTCGTCCGGTCCGTCTCCGCCTTCGGCGGGCACGGCGTCGTGGTGCCCGAGCGGCGGGCCGCCGGGATGACGGCCGGTGCCTGGAAGACGTCCGCCGGTACGGCCGCCCGGACGCCCGTCGCCCGCGCCACGAATCTGACGCGCGCGCTGGAGGCGTACAAGAAGGCCGGTGTCGTGGTCGTCGGACTCGCCGCCGACGGTGACGTCGAACTGACCGAGCTGGAGGCCCTGGAGGGCCCGGTCGCGATCGTCGTCGGCAGCGAGGGCAAGGGCCTGTCCCGGCTCGTCGGGGAGACCTGTGACTTCCGGGTGCGGATCCCCATGCCGGGTGGCGCCGAGTCGCTCAACGCCGGTGTGGCGGCGGGCATCGTGCTCTACGAGGCGGCTCGCCGACGCGCCTGAACACGTGTCCGGCACTTCACCCGTGCGGGGTAATTGCGGGGTCATCGGGGCGACGAGGACAAGCTTGACGGGGTCCGGACAGATAGGGCGGGTCAAAGCAGTGTCCTAACCCGACGTCACTCGGTTAGATGAGTGTGGACACCAGAACACCCCGCACACTCACGGGGGACCGCTCGTCGGGACTCGACGACGCTCCCGCGCTGAGCATGGTGAAGGTGCCGAGCGACCCGGCGCAGGTCATCGTCAACCACGCGAGTTTCCGCGTGCAGTTGGGCGGATCGACGCGTCGCGTCCAGTCCCCCCGGGTCGCACGGCATCTGAACGCCACCGAGGACACCGCCCGCATCCCCGTCGTCACCGCCGGGGGCGCGGCGGACGGGGCCACCACCCGGCGCCGGCCGGTCGTCTGGAGCGGCAGATCCGCGCCCGACGACACCGGCGCCCACCGGCTGCTGCAGGCCGTGCGGCACGAGAGTGTCCGGCACGCCGAGGAGCCCCCCGCCGACGCCGGCGCCACCCAGGTCATCTCGCGCGTGGACGGCCACGAGGGCGCGGGCTACGCCACCGGGTACCCGGGCGACGGCTACGAGGACGACCTCGTCCAGACCGTCGAGACCCCCGTGGTCGGCCCCCAGCGCTCCCACGACCCCGCCGACGGCACCCGGCTGCTGCCGCCCATGCGTACGGTCGGCAGCGCCTACGACGAAGCCGCCTACGACGAACCCGCCTACACGGAAGCCGATTTCGAGGAACTCCCCGGCGAGGAGGAGACGGCCGGGCGGCGCTCCAGGCGGCACGGCGACGACCCGGCGCGGCACGCCTACTACCCGGGCCGCCGCATGAACCTCGGCGTCGTCCTGCTCCCGCTGCGCGTCTTCCTCGGCTTCATCTCCATCTACGCCGGCATGGGCAAGCTGTGCGACCCCGTCTACTTCGACGGCGGCAAGCGCGGCTCCATGGTGAAGTGGCTGAACACCCTGCACCCCTGGGAAGTCGCCGAGCCGCTGCGCCAGTTCGCCCTCGAACACCCGGTGGGCTCCGGCCTGGTCATCGCCTTCGCGCAGGTCATCGTCGGCGTCCTGACGGTCCTGGGCTGCTGGCAGCGCGTCGCCGCGGCCTTCGGCGCCCTGCTCTCCGCCGCGCTGCTGGTCACCGTCAGCTGGAAGAGCGTCCCGGCCTACGAGACGCCCGACATCATCTACCTGGCCGCCTGGTCCCCGCTGATCATCGCCGGAGCGCCCGTCTACTCCGTCGACGGCCGCCTGGCCGGCAGCGCCTGGCGGCGCCTCGGCCCCCGCGCCGACATCTGGGACCTGCGCCGCTACGTGCTGCGCCGGGGCGCCCTGGTCACCGCCGTCGCCATCGGCCTGACGCTGCTCGTCGGCTCGCTGCTCGGCGGTGCCGTCCGCGACGCCGACCGGGTCGTCGTCCCGGGCCCCGGCGAGGCCCCGCGCAACGAACTGCCCGGCTCCCCGCTGCCCGGCGAGCCCGGCAAGCGGCAGGAGAAGCGGACGCCGTCGGCCTCCACCTCGCCCACGCAGGGCGCCACGGCCGGCTCGGCCAGCCCCAGCGCGGGCACCACGACCCGGCCGGACGCCACCCGCGACACCGGCACGGTCACCGGCGGCTCTCCGAGCCAGACGCAGGGCACCGGCGGCCAGGCCCCGCCCCAGCAGTCCTCCCCGGTCGACCAGGCGCCGACCACGACCTCCGGTCCCACGTCCGGCGGCAGCGCCACGGGCGGCTCGGGCTCGACCGGCGGTGGCGGCACGGGCGGCGACGGCTCCTCGTCCACGGGCCGCCCGGGTCTGGTGGGCGGCCTCCTGGGCTAGCCGCCCGGCACACGCCAAGGGCCCCGCACCGGGAGGTGCGGGGCCCTTGCCGATGCCGGGGCGCGGGCTGACCGGCTTGCCGGGAGGGGCGGGGCCTCGCCGATGCGGGGTGCCGTCCGGCCGGGAGGGGGTGGGGCCTTGTCGTTGCCGGGGTGCCGGGAGGCTGCGGACGGCGTCCTCGGCGCCCCCCTGTGGCTGGCTGGCCGGAAGTGCGGGCCCCCTTGCCGATGCCCGGTGCCGGGAGGCCGCAGACGGGTCCTCAGCGCCCCCCTGGCCGGCCGGGAGGTGCGGGGCCCGGACCTGCCTGGGCGCTGGTCGGCTGGCTAGCCGGGGGTGCGGGCCCTTGGCCATGTCCGGTGTCTGGAGGGCGCGGGTGGTGTGCTCAGCGGCTCAGGGCTGCCAGTTCCTTGGCCGCCTCCGTGAGGTCCTTCGCCGTGTCGATGGCCCGCCAGTACGAGCCCTGCGGGATCGTGAACCCGGCGAGGCGCCGCTCCCGGGCCAGATGCGGAAACGTCGTCCGCTCGTGGTCTCCGCGCTGCGGCAGCAGCCCCGCGAACTCGGGGGAGAAGACGTAGACACCCGCGTTGATCTCGAACGTCGAGGGCGGGGCCTCGATGAAGTCGGTGATGTGGCCGAAGCCGTCGGTCTTCACCGCGCCCCACGGCAGCCGGGGGCGCGCCAGCGCCACCGTCGCGATCGCGTCACGCTCGGCGTGGAAGCCGGCCATGTCGCGCAGCGAGAACCGCGTCCAGATGTCCCCGTTGGTGGCGTACCAGGGCCGGTCGGGGTGAGGGAGACGCGCCGCGGCGTACTTGAGACCGCCGCCGCGGCCGAGGGGCTCGGGCTCGACGACGGTGGTGACGGACAGGGGCAGTTCGGCCGTCTCCAGCCACTTCTGGAGCACATCGGCGAGGTGGCCGCAGGAGACCACGACGTCCGTCACGCCCTCCTCGGCGAGCCAGGACAGCTGATGGCCGATGATCGGAGTCCCCGTCCCGGGGATCTCGACCATCGGCTTGGGCCGGTCGTCGGTGTACGGACGCAGCCGGGAGCCCTGGCCGCCGGCCAGAACGACGGCTTGAACGGGGCGGGACGCGGCGTTCGGATCGCTCATGAGACCGAACTGTACGTGGCGTCCCGCCCGGGGCGACGGGGGGAAGAGGCTTCCCGCGTCGTGTGTGACGGGCTTTCTCGCCCTGCTGGTCCGGCGGCCTGCGCCGGAGTGGGGCGCTCAGCTGTGTGCCGCGGCGACACCTGTGGCGAAGGCCGTGTCGCAGACCGGGCGGGCGTAGGACTGGGCGCGGGTCGGGCCATAGACCCGGACGGCCGCCTCGCCGAGGGCCCGGGCGATGGACTTGCAGTGCTTCGCCAGCGACGGGCGGCCGTTGACGGCCTGCTGGAGGTGGGTGAGGGCGACGCCCGGGTTCTCCTCCTGCAGCTCGGTCAGCAGCCTGTCGCGCAGGACGTCCTGCGGGGCGCGCTTGGCGGCGCGGGAGGCGCCGGCGGACGTGGCGGTGTCCGCTGCGGTGAGCACCGGGTCGGTGGAGTAGCCCGACCAGTTGACTCGGGTGACCGCGAGGGTCCCGGAGAGCACCAGGACGACGGGCAGGACGAAAGCGAGGGTGCGGCCGATCCGGCGGGCGGGGCCCCGGCCGCGTCGCGTCTGTGGGTTGTTGGAGTGCTTCACGCGTGTGAGGGTAGCGCCCGGTAATGGTTTGTAGACATTTAGTCACCGGTTCGGGGGATGAGGAAGTGCCCCTTTTTGGGTACTGGGTTGACGCACAACGCTCGAAACGTCCGGTCTGCCGGGGTATTTGTCGACAACGAGAAGGGCCCCGCAGCAGCTCGCGGGGCCCTTCTTCGTCAACCTGGGTGATTCACCCGGGGTTGTGCGTTCGCCGGTTGATCAGTCGGAGAGGCGCTCGCCGCTCGACGTGGAGAACACGTGGGTCTCGCCGGAGCGCGGGACGACGCGCAGCTGGCTGCCCTTCTCCGGGACGTCACGGCCGTTGACGCGGACGACGAGGTCCTTGGAGTCGTCGCCGAGCTTGGCGGTGCCGTAGACGTAGGCGTCGGCGCCGAGCTCCTCGACGACGTTGACGGTGACGGCGAGACCCTGGTCGGACTCGGGGCCGGCCACGTCGAAGTGCTCGGGGCGGACGCCGACCGTGACGGTCTTGTCGCTGGTGGCGGAGAGCGCGTCACGCTGCACCGGCACGACCGAGTTGCCGAACTTCACGCCGCCGTCGGTGACCGGCACCTCGACCAGGTTCATGGCCGGGGAGCCGATGAAGCCGGCGACGAAGAGGTTGGCGGGCTTGTCGTACATGTTGCGCGGGGTGTCGATCTGCTGGAGCAGACCGTCCTTGAGGACCGCCACGCGGTCGCCCATCGTCATGGCCTCGACCTGGTCGTGGGTGACGTAGACGGTGGTGATGCCGAGGCGGCGCTGGAGGGAGGCGATCTGCGTACGCGTGGAGACACGGAGCTTGGCGTCCAGGTTGGACAGCGGCTCGTCCATGAGGAACACCTGCGGCTCACGCACGATGGCGCGGCCCATGGCGACACGCTGGCGCTGACCGCCGGAGAGGGCCTTCGGCTTGCGGTCGAGGTACTCGGTGAGGTCGAGGATCTTCGCGGCCTCCTCGACCTTCTGCCGGATCTCCGCCTTGTTGACGCCGGCGATCTTGAGCGCGAAGCCCATGTTGTCGGCGACGGTCATGTGCGGGTAGAGCGCGTAGTTCTGGAACACCATGGCGATGTCCCGGTCCTTCGGCGGCAGGTGGGTGACGTCGCGGTCACCGATGCGGATGGCGCCGGCGTTGACGTCCTCGAGCCCCGCGAGCATGCGGAGCGAGGTGGACTTGCCGCAGCCGGACGGGCCGACGAGGACGAGGAACTCGCCGTCCTCGATGTCGATGTCGAGCGCGTCGACGGCGGGCTTGGTGGAGCCCGGGTAGATCCGGGTCGCCTTGTCGAACTGCACAGTGGCCATGGTGGATGAACCCCTTCTACCGGCAGGAACGTGCCGGACGATCCGAGTAGGAAGGCGGTGCCACGACGGTGTTCCGTTGTGGTGTAGTCCACGCGTGTGAACTGGCTCAGGACGGTACCTGGCGTTCACACGTCTGTCAGTAGTTCCGGGCATGTGAACTTCGCGGAAATTTTCGATCCGGACCGGGGGTGGCCCCAACTCCGTGGCTCCGGGTAACGGCCTCTGTGTACAGTGGTGCCGCCTCGCGCACGGCGTCGTAGCGCGCGCGCCTCCTTAGCTCAGCTGGCCAGAGCAACGCACTTGTAATGCGTAGGTCGTCGGTTCGAATCCGACAGGGGGCTCTGCTGAAACCCCAGGTCGGAACTGCTCCGACCTGGGGTTTTGTCGTCAGGGGGGAGGGCGGTGTCCTTCTCGCGATGACCAGGACGGGCTTCTACGGAAAGCGGTTCATGCGTCGCGTTGTGCAACTTCTTGTCGTGGTGCCGGCTGCTGCGTTCGTCGTCGGATGCAGTGGCGGTGGATCAGGGGGCGAGGGAGGGGCGCCGGAGGGTTCGCGGCCGGGTGCTTCGTCCTCTGGGGTGAGCGGCCAGGAGAAGGTGCTGGAGAAGCGGGTTGAGAAGGTGCTGGGTGTGGGCGGGGTGGACGGGTCGGGGGACTCGTTCGTGGAGTCGGGGGTGGAGCGTGTGCGGGATGGGATTCATACCCGGTCCGTCTTGTCGGCCGGCGCGTCCTACTCCTTGGCGGTCGTCTGCTCGGGGGCCGGGGAGGTCCGCCTCACCGTGTCGGTGAAACGTTCCGCGCCGCGGACCGTGGCGTGTGACGGTGTTCCGGTCCGGCAGCGTCTTGTGGAGGTGCCGGCTCACGTCGAGGTCGATGTCGACGGCCTCGCGGGAGCCTCCGGGATCGTCGGCTGGCGCATCGACGAGGTGACCGGGTAGGCGTCTGGGACCTCAGGGATTCATCAGGCGGCGGGCCATTTCCAGTTGTTGCTCGTCGACCGGGTTGCCGTCCTCCAGGTCCCAGAGGGTGTTCTGCAAAAGGCGGCCGAGGGTCCAGGCCCGGGCGCGGGGGCGGTCCAGGGCGAGGATGTCGGTCATGGCGTCGAAGCGCCAGCGGATGTCGTCCGCGTCGTAGCGGTTGGCCAGGGCCGGCCAGAGGTCGAAGCCGGGGTCGCCCGCCAGGGGCTTGGGGTCGATGGCGAGCCAGGGGGCGCGGTCGGAGGCCAGGACGTTCTCGTCGTGCAGGTCCCAGTGCAGGAGGCGGTCGCCCGGTTCGTCGACGACCTCGCGGACGGCGGCCGCGCAGTCCGCGATCAGACCGCGTGCCTCCGGGTCGGCGATGCGGGCCAGTGCCCGTGGGGTCTGGTCGAGCATGTCGCGGGCGATGTCGCCGAGGCGGCGCAGGCCGGGCGGGGCGGGGGAGGAGGTGAGGTGGGCGAGGAGTCCGGCGATCGTGGTGACGGCCCGGTGTGCGTCCGGGACGTGGGAGAGCATCCGGGTCTCGTCGAGGCGTTCCAGCAGCATCGTGCCGGTGGGCTCGTCGTGGTCGAGGAGGCGGACGGCCCCGTCGCCGTCCCAGAAGCGCAGGGCGACGGGCTCGCCCTCGCTCTCCTCGTCGAGGATCTGGAGCTTGAGGACCGCGGGCGTACCGTCCCGGTCGCGGACCGGGAGGACCAGGGCGGAGACGCCGTGCATGGGCGGTCCGTCGGGTGTCAGCGCCCAGTGGTCGAGGAAGCGGGCCGCCTGATCCGGCAGCGCGGCGATGAAGGCCCGGCCCGCCTCCCCGTTGTACTTCTCCTGTGCGGCGGCCAGTTCCCGGGGAATCTCGATCACGTCCAGGCACGGTAGTGGGGCGGGCCGGGGGCGTCATGTGAATAAGGGACAGGGGGGAAGGGGCTGCTGTGGTGCCGGAGGCCGGGGTCAGGGCTCCAGGACCACCTTGCCGATCGTCCCCCGGTTCTCCAGCGCGCGGTGCGCCGCCGCGGCCCCGGCGAGCGGGAAGCGCTGCACGGCCGGGGTGAGCCGGCCCGCGGCGGCCTCGGTCAGGGCGCGCAGCTCCAGGGTGCGGACGGGGTCGGGGCCGCCGGCCTTCTGCAGCATCACGGGGCCGAGGACCTGCTCCGACACCCCCTCGACCAGGTAGGGCCCGCCGTCCCGGATGCCCTCGCCGGACCAGCCGAAGACGATGTGCCGGCCGCCGGGGCCGAGCAGGGCGACGGCCTCGCGGGCCACGTCGCCGCCGACGCCGTCGAAGACGACCGTGGCGGTCCGGCCGCCGAGGTGGGCACGGACCTTCCCGGGCCAGTCCGGGTCCGTGTAGTCGACGGCGAGGTCGGCGCCGCCGGCGCGCACCCGGGCGACCTTCTCCGGCCCGCCCGCCAGCCCGACGACGGTCGCGCCGGCGTTCTTGGCGTACTGCACGAGGAGGGTGCCGATGCCCCCCGCGGCCGCCGGGACGACCGCGACCGTGTCGGGGCCGGGCTCGGCGAACTGCAGGATGCCCATCACCGTACGGCCCGTGCCGATCATGGCGACGGCCTCGGCGAAGTCGAGGTTCCCGGGGATCTCGTGCAGGCGTCCGGCGTCGGTGACGGCCAGCTCGGCGTAGCCGCCGGGAACGAATCCCAGGTGGGCCACGACCCGCTTGCCGAGCCAGCCCGGGTCGACGTCCGCGCCCAGGGACTCCACGACGCCGGCGACTTCGCGGCCTGGGATGGTGGGCAGGGGCGCCGGCTCCTGCGCGGGGCCGCCCGGCATGCCCTCGCGCAGGGCCGCGTCCAGGAGGTGGACGCCCGCCGCCTTCACGGCGACACGGACCTGGCCGGGGCCGGGGCGGGGGTCCTCGGTCTCCTCGTAGATGAGGTTCTCGGCCGGGCCGAAGGCGTGCAGGCGGATGGCGTGCATGGCGGGCTCCTCGTGTGGTCGGGGCTGTGCGCTTCGTGGTCGGTCGGCCCCAGCGTTCAACCTCAAGCTTGCTTCAGGTCAAGCTCGTGCCGGCCGAGGGCCAGGGACACCGCCGTCAGGGCGCTGTTGAAGGAGACCTCCGAGAGCACACCGGGGGCCGCGACCTGGTCGCCGGCGAGGTACACGCCGTCGCCCCGGTCCACGGCCGGCCGGTCGCGCCAGCTGGTGCCGGGCAGGTCGACCGCGCCCGTCCGGCCCTTCGCCACGGCCTCGCGCCGCCAGGTGACGCGCTCGCGCCAGCCCGGGAAGCCCAGGTCGAGCAACTGCTCGGCGCGGGCGGTGCCGTCGGCCTTCGACTCGTGCGGGGCGATCGGGAGCTGGCCCTGGATCAGCTGCTCGCCGGCCGGGGCGAGCGTGCGGTCCTGGGCGGTGAACCGCTCCAGCCAGCCGGGCGCGTCCAGGTCGGAGACCGCGAAGGCGTCCCCGCGGCGCGTGCGCACGGCCAGGTCGACGAGGACGGTACGGCCGCTCGGCCAGCTCAGCGAGTCGTCGCCGAGCAGGCGCCGGGCGGCGTCGAGGGAGGTCGCGACGACCACGGGCGAGTCGGTGGGGAGCGTGTCGACGCGTGACAGGGTCTCCACCCGCACGCCCAGGTTCCAGGCGCGGGCGGCCATCCGGTCGATGATGCTCGACCAGCCGCCGCGCGGGTAGTGCGCCTCGGGCGGCAGCTTGGTGGCGCGGCGCAGCCGCTCCTGCACGAACGCGGCCGACAGCGATCCGGGGTCGTGGTGGAAGAGGGCGACGGCGGAGTAGTGGGCGGCGGCCCGGGCACCCTCCTCGCCCGCGACGCCGGTCGCCCAGGTGAGGAAGTCGACGTCCACCGGCGCCTGCGCGGCGTTCCGGCGCAGCAGCTTCAGCATCGCGAAGGGCGGGGTCCGGCGCAGGACGCCGTGGTGGCGCAAGCGCAGCCGGGCGGCCTCCAGGGGCGGCAGCGGGGCGAGCGGGCCGATGAGGTCGCGCTGCTTGAGCCAGGCCCAGTGCGGGCCGCCGTTGTAGAGGGCGTGCGGCCCCTCGTTGGTGCGGTAGGGGCCCTCGGCGGTGCGGGCCCGGCCGCCGAGGGTGTGGTGGGCCTCGTGGACGGTGACCTCGGCGCCGGCCTCGGCGGCGGTGATGGCCGCGGTCAGTCCGGCGAAGCCGCCGCCGATGACGGTGATGCGTTGCATGACTGGGGATCTCCCTCGGGTCGGGGTCGCCTTCTGCAGGTACGACCGAACGACGGCCCGGAATGTGACATGGCTGGATTCGGTGCAGGTCAGGAGCGTTGTCAGTGGCGTGGTGCAGCATGGGGGGATGGCGAGGAGAGCGGCGGGCGGTACGGGTGTGAAGGGCGCGCGGCGACCGGAGGTGCGGCTGCCGGTGCTGGAGCCGTACGAGGGGGGCGGCCTGGAGCCGGACGGGGACTACGACGGGCTGGAGTTCCGGGAGCGGGATCTGTCCGGGCAGGACGGCTCGGGCGCGCGGTTCATGGACTGCGCGCTGAAGGGCTGTGCGCTGGACGAGACGCGGCTGCGGCACGCCCGCGTGCTGGACTCGGCCCTCACCGGCGTCCGGGGCGTCGGCACCGACCTCGCCGAGACGACTCTGCGCGATGTGGAGCTGACCGACGCCCGGCTCGGCGGACCGCAGCTGCACGGGGCGGTGCTGGAGCGGGTGGTGATCCGCGGTGGCAAGATCGACTATCTGAATCTGCGCACGGCCCGGCTCAGAGACGTCGTCTTCGAGGGCTGTGTGCTCGTCGAGCCGGACTTCGGCGGGGCCCGCCTGGAGCGGGTCGAGTTCGCCGACTGCGTGCTGAAGGGGGCCGACCTCCACGCGGCGACCCTGGTGGACGTCGACCTGCGCGGGGCCGCGTCCCTGGAGATCAG
This sequence comes from Streptomyces sp. XY006, assembly GCF_002237655.1. Taxonomy (GTDB): domain Bacteria; phylum Actinomycetota; class Actinomycetes; order Streptomycetales; family Streptomycetaceae; genus Streptomyces; species Streptomyces levis. The sequence goes on along the minus strand of NZ_NOKT01000020.1, from coordinate 56,324 downwards.
CCGCGGCCTGGACCGGCTCGCCGGGGCGGTGATCAGCCCGGCCCAGCTGCTGGACCTGGCCCCGGTGCTGGCGGCGCAGTGGGGGATCAGGGTGGAGGGCTGACCGCCGGCGTGGTGGGCTAGGGCAGGCGGGGGAAGCGGGCCTGGAGGGTCCAGATCGCCGGGTTCTCCGCTAGGTCGTCGTGCAGGTCCGTCAGGTCGGCGATCAGGTCGTGCAGGAAGTCCCGCGCCTCGCGGCGCAGTTCGGCGTGGGAGACGGTGAGCGGGGGCTCCTCCGCGCGCATCCAGTCGGCCTCGATGTCCACCCACCCGAAGCGGCGCTCGAAGAGCATGCGGTCGGTCGACTCGGTGAAGTCCAGCTCCGCCCGCTGCGGCCGGGACGCCCGGGAGCCCGCCGGGTCCCGGTCGATCCGCTCCACGATGTCGCACAGCGCCCATGCGAAGTCCAGCACCGGCACCCACCCCCAGGCCGTGGAGACCTCGTGGTCGGTCTTGGTGTCCGCCAGGTAGACGTCACCGCAGAACAGGTCGTGCCGCAGGGCGCGGACGTCCGCGCGGCGGTAGTCGGTCTGCGGCGGGTCGGGGAAGCGGTTGGAGAGGGCGTAGCCGATGTCGAGCACGCAGGTGATGGTGTCACGCGACCGTAGGATCGCGGGCGTGGCCCGATCTGCACGACTTGTCCCCGCCCTGCTCGCCGGTCTCCTCGCCCTCACCGGCTGCGGGGGCGGAGTGCACGGCACCCCGGGCGGCTCCGGCGTACGCGACCCGTTCTTCCCCAAGGCGGGCAACGGCGGCTACGACGTCTCCCACTACGGCCTGCGCCTGGCCTACGACCCGGACGCGCACCGCCTCACCGGCACGGCCACCCTCACCGCCCGGGCCACCCAGGACCTCTCGGCCTTCAACCTCGACCTGCTCGGCCTGGAGGTCGAGAAGGTCACCGTCGGTGATGAGATCGCCCGGTTCAACCGGGCGGGGCAGGAGCTCACGGTCCGGCCGCGTGAGGACGTCGACCGGGACGAGACGTTCCGGGTGACCGTCCGCTACTCCGGCGCGCCCGAGACGGTCACCGACCCGGACGGTTCCCGGGAGGGCTGGCTGCGCACGGCGGACGGGGTGCTCGCGCTGGGCGAGCCGACCGGCTCCATGACGTGGTTCCCCGGCAATCACCATCCTTCCGACAAGGCGGCGTACGACCTCGCGGTGACCGTGCCGCAGGGGCTGCGGGCCGTGTCCAACGGGGAGTTGCGCGGCGAGAGCACCGCGCGGGGCCGGACGACGTTCGAGTGGCGGACCTCCGAGCCGATGGCGAGCTACCTCGCCACGCTTGCCATCGGCCGCTTCGACATCGGCCGCTTCGGCACCGGCCGCGACATCGGCCGCTTCGACATCGGCCGCTTCGGCGCCGGCCGGTCCCAGGCCGAACGCGGACTGCCCGTCTACACGGCCGTCGACCCCGCGGAGGCGGAGGCGAGCCGGCCGGTGCTGGGGCGGATCCCGGAGGTGCTGCGGTGGGCGGAGCGGCGGTTCGGGCCGTATCCGTTCTCCTCGACCGGCGCGATCGTGGACCACGCGCCCGACCTCGGCTACGCGCTGGAGACCCAGACCCGGCCGGTCTTCCCGGGCGCCCCCGACATCACGCTCCTCGTCCACGAGCTCGCGCACCAGTGGTACGGCGACTCCGTCTCGCCACGCAGCTGGCGGGACATGTGGCTGAACGAGGGCTTCGCGACGTACGCGGAGTGGTTGTGGGAGGAGGAGCACGGCGGGCGGAGCGCGCAGGAGACCTTCGACGCGCTGTACTCCGGCGAGTACTTCGCCACGCGGGAGGCCGGGGAGGCCGTCTGGGCGTTCCCGCCGGCGGATCCGCCGAGCGCCGCGCGGATCTCCGACCCGCCCGTGTACTGGCGGGGGGCGATGGTGCTGCAGAAGGTCCGTCAGGCCGTCGGGGACGACAGGTTCTGGGGGATTCTGAAGGGGTGGGCGGCGGAGTACCGGTACGGGAACGCCGATACGGCCGACTTCACGGCGTACGTGGAGTCGCGGGCGCCAGGGGTGGATTTCCAGGGGATCTGGGAGGAGTGGCTGTATGGGGAGGGCAGGCCGGAGAGGGCCTGAGCGGGGTGGGGAGGGGCGGTGGTACGAGGATCCGGGGGGCTCGGGTGCGTGGTGCGGTGCCGGTGGGTGGGGGCTTGTCGCGCAGTTCCCCGCGCCCCTTGGGGAGAAGCCGCCCGGGCCTCTGAGGAGGAGCCGCCCGCGTCCCTGAGGGAGAGGCTGCCCGGGCCTCTGAGGAGGAAGCGCCCGCGTCCCTGAGGGACAAGCCGCCCGCGCCTCTGAGGAGGAGTCGCCCGCGTCCTGAGGGAGAGGCCGCCCGGGCCTCTGAGGAAGAAGCGCCCGCGTCCCTGAAGACGAGCCGCCCATGTCCCTGAGGGAGAAGCCCCCCGGGCCGGTTTTCCGGCCCGGGGTTTGCTTCGGTGGCTCGGTGTGGGTCAGACGTTTACGCCGAAGTCCTGGGCGATGCCGACCAGGCCCGAGGCGTAGCCCTGGCCTACGGCGCGGAACTTCCACTCGGCGCCGTTGCGGTAGAGCTCGCCGAAGACCATGGCCGTCTCCGTGGCCGCGTCCTCCGACAGGTCGTAGCGCGCGATCTCGGCGCCGCCGGCCTGGTTGATGATGCGGATGTAGGCGTTGCGGACCTGGCCGAAGTTCTGGCTGCGGTTCTCGGCGTCGTAGATCGACACCGGGAAGACGATCTTGTCGATGTCGGCCGGGAGGGCGGCGAGGTTGACGTTGATCGCCTCGTCGTCGCCGGCGCCCTCACCCGTGCGGTTGTCACCGGTGTGGACGATGGAGTTGTCCGGCGTCTGCTTGTTGTTGAAGAAGACGAAGTGGGCGTCCGAGTAGACCTTGCCCTGGTTGTTGACCGCGATCGCGGAGGCGTCGAGGTCGAAGTCCGTGCCGGTGGTGGTGCGGACGTCCCAGCCGAGGCCCACGGTGACGGCGGTCAGGCCCGGAGCCTCCTTGGTGAGCGAGACGTTGCCACCCTTGGACAGGCTTACAGCCATTGTTGGGAGTCCCTTCCCTCGTTTACGTGCTGCAGAGAAGCTGCGGCACAGAAGCTACAGCTACCCCCATGAACGTGGAGAGGGGTACGCGAGGTTCCAGCTCCTTTACTTTCTTTACTCGCGGATATTCGGGTGACGTGGACCGGACAGGAGCGGGAACATGGACGGCATGTCCGGTCCTCATGTCATCCGCGGCTCCGTCTCCCTGCCCGAGGCCGAGCTCATGTGGCGTTTCTCGCGTTCCTCGGGGCCGGGCGGGCAGCACGTCAACACCAGTGACTCCAAGGTCGAGCTGAGTTTCGACCTGGCGCGGACCGAGGCGCTGCCGGAGGTGTGGAAGCGGCGGGCGCTGGAGCGGCTGGCCGGCCGCCTGGCCGACGGCGTGATCACCGTGCGGTCCTCCGAGCACCGCTCCCAGTGGCGCAACCGCGAGGCCGCCGCCGTACGCCTGGCCGCGCTGCTGGCCGAGGCCACGGCGCCCCCGCCCAAGCCCCGCAAGCCGACCCGTATCCCGCGCGGCATCAACGAGCGCCGGCTGCGGGAGAAGAAGCAGCGCGCCGAGACCAAGCGCGGACGCTCCTCGCAGGGCTGGAGCTAGGCCCTGTCGTTTGGATCACGGCGCAGACGCGGGTCCTGGCACGCACATCTGCCGCGTTGTCGTCACTCGCCGATGCTCCGCATCGACTCCCTCCTCCGCCTTGCAGCTGCACGCACCAGGCCCCGCTCACCGGCGTTCGACAGGTGCTGCCGATGCCCTGCGCCGTGATCCAAACGACAGGCCCTAGCGCAGCTCCAGCACCCCCACCGTCTCGCCGCCGCTGGTCTCGCCGTTCGGGCGGAAGCCGAGGCTCAGGTAGAAGCCCTCGGGTCCGTCCGGGCCCGGGTGCCAGGTGACGTGGAGCCGCTCGCTGCCGCGGCGGCGCAGCTCTCGCGCGACCGACTCGACGGCGAAGCGGCCGTACCCCATGCCCTGCTCACCGGCCGCGATGTTCAGCCGCCACAGGCCCGAGCGGCGGACACTGCCGTCGCCGAACCAGTCGATGTCGAGGAAGGCCATCAGGAAGCCGACCGGGCGGTCACCGTCGAGGATCAGCCGCGTCCAGGCGACCCCCGGGTGCACATAGGCCTCCGCCAGCGACTTCACGACCGGGGCGACCGCGTGCTCCTGGGCGGCGTGGACGCGGATGCCGAGGGCGGCGTCCAGGTTGGCCGGGGTGATCTCTTCGAGGCGGGGGCCGGTCGTCGTCATGGGCGCACCCTAGGCGGGCGGCCCGCTGGTCGCCGAACGGTTTCTGCGGCCGGTCTGTCAGCCCAACTGCCGGTAGCGGCCGCGGAAGTACGTCAGCGGGCCGCCCTCCGCGCTGGGCACGCGGGCGGTGAGGACCCGGCCGATCACCAGGGTGTGGTCGCCCGAGAGCACGCGCTGTTCGGTGCGGCACTCCAGGACGGCCAGGGCGCCTCCGACGAGGGGCGCGCCGGTGTACTCGCCGCGGGTGTACGGGATGTCGGCGAACAGCAGGCGGTCGCTGACGCGGCCCTTCATGGCGAAGCGGCCCGCGATGTGCCGCTGGCTCTCGGACAGCACCGAGACCGCCCACAGCTCCTGCTCCTCCAGCAACTCGTCCATGCGGGAGCCGTTGCGCAGGCTCACCAGCACCAGGGGCGGGTCCAGGGACACCGACATGAAGGCCGTGGCCGTCATGCCCACGTCCTCGCCGCCGGGCGCCGTGGGGTCGTCCGGGTCGAGCGGCGCCTCCTGCGCGGTCACCAGGACCACGCCCGAGGCCAGCCGGGACATGGCGGCGCGGAACTCGTCGTTGCTCACCCCCTCAGCATGCCCGGAGGCGGGCGACGGAATGATCGGGGACGTGGCAGCGGGAGTGTTCGGCACGACGGAAACGCTAATCTCCCTCTCGCGCGCCGCGCATCGGGCCCTCGCCCGATCACGGTCCTAGGACCAGCGACGGACGCGGGGAGCGGGCCGGAGAAACATGTGCGCACCCCGACAAACTCTGCGTTCGGGAGCCGCACGTGAAGAACGCAGAAACTCCACTCAATTGTTCAGGTTTACCTGTGACTTGAGTCACAAGGGGCAGGAATTGTTGACCCTGTGTACCGAGTGGGCAGCGCGCTGTGATTCAGTGGCGGGGAAGCTGCCAGGACGTACGCCGATGAGAACCCTTGATTCTTGATTCGCTGCGAGGTACTCGGGGGGAGGGCGAGCATGGAGACCGAGTCGGAGCCCTATGTCCGTCTTGCGTCCCTGCGACAACTGCACCAGGTCATGGCCGACATGAACACGGCCCGCAGCCTGGCGGACACACTGCAGACGGTCGCGGAGGGCGTCGTCGCCGCCCTCGGGTACGAGCTGGCGTGCGTGAACCTCGTACGGCCGGACGGCGACCTGGTCGTCGCCGCCTTCGCCGGGAACCCCGCCGCCGAGGCCCTCATCACCGGCCGCGTCGGCTCGCGCGACTCCTGGGAGCGGCGCCTCGGCATGGGTGAGCACTGGGGCGACCTGGTGTTCATACCGCACACCGAGGGCTGGGTCCTCGACGACGACGACGTCCCGCAGTGGTACACCGACGGCCCCGCCCCCCGCTTCGAGGACGAGTGGCATCCGGCCGACCGGCTCTTCGCGCCGATGTACGCGCCCGCCCCGAAGGGCAGCGGTACGTGCGGCGAGCTGATCGGCGTGCTCTCCGTGGACCGCCCGCGCAACGGCCGCCGGCCCGGCGCCTGGGGCCGTGAGGCGCTCCAGATGTACGCCTTCCAGGCCGCCATCGCCATCAGCAACGCGCGTCTGCGTGCGAACATGCAGCGCGCCCTGGTCCGCCTGGAGCGCGAGCAGCAGGCGCTGCGGGCGAGCGAGGAGAGCTTCCGGCAGGCCTTCGAGTACGCCCCGTCCGGCATGGCCATCGCCGAGATGGGCGGCGACCAGCACGGCCGGATCCTGCGCACCAACGACGCCCTGTGCCGGCTGCTGGGCCGGCCGGCCTCCGCGATGCGCCGCTACTCGTTCTCCGACCTGGTCCACCCCGAGGACATAGGCACGCTGCTGCGGACCTCGGCCGAGGGCGGCCGCGCCGAGCTGCGCCTGGGCCGCCGGGACGGCACGTACGTCTGGGTCAGCCTGCGCAACAGCGTGGTCGCGGACGCCGCCGACGGCCCGCGGTTCCTGCTCACGCACGTCGAGGACATCGAGGAGCGCAAGCGCCGCGAGCTGCAGCTCGCCCACCGCGCCTCGCACGACTCGCTCACCGGCCTGCCGAACTCCGCGGAGCTGCGCTCCCGGCTCTCCGCGCGCCTGTGCCGGCGAGCCGCCCCGCACTCCGCCACCGCCGAGTCCCACGACGCGGCCTACGGCCACCCCGCCTTCGACGTGGTGGGGCCCGGGTTCGACTTCCGGCAGGGCGGGGAGCCGTACGACGCCTACGACCACCACGTCCACACCGTCGCCCCGGACGGCGAGCACGACGACGGCACCAAGGGCCTCGCGGTGCTCTTCTGCGACCTCGACGGTTTCAAGTCGATCAACGACCGGTTCGGGCACAACGCGGGTGACGCGGTGCTCATCGAGGTCGCCCGGCGGCTGAGCAACGGCGTGCGCGACGGCGACACGGTCGCCCGGCTCGGGGGTGACGAATTCGTCATCCTGGCCGACGGGCTCGGCCGGGCCGACGCGCAGGACCTCGCGGTCCGCCTGCGCAACGAGATCATCCAGCCCATCCGCGCCGAGGGGCGGGCCGTCCGCGTGGGCGCCAGCTTCGGCATCGGATGGGCACACTGTGGAATGACGGCGGACGAAGTGTTGAAATCCGCTGACGAGCGGATGTACGTCGAGAAACGATCTCGTCCCAAACAACACAGACGCGCGGGGTGAACCCCAGGTCAGCGAGTTGATGCGGTCTGAGTCACCTGTTTGGGTCACTGGGAGCGGGTAGGCTCGCGTTCTCACGACCCGTACCGCACGCACCGCACCTGACTGAGGAGACCAAGGGATGACGCCCGGCAACAACGGCGCGAGCACGCCCGAGGACGACGACCCGTTCGGCTATCTCTACGCCGACGGGCAGGCCAACGGAGCCCAGCCGCCGTCCGGTGGCTACGGCTACCCGAACTCGGTCAACCGGGTGCGGACGGTGGGCACGCGCCAGTACGGCCAGCAGCCGCAGCAGGCGCCCTACGGGCAGGTTCCGCAGCAGCAGGGCGCGTACGGCCAGCCGAGCGCCCACTACGCGGCGCCGGAGACGCTGCCCGGCGGTGCTCCCACGACCCAGACGGCGATGGCGTCCGGCGGTCACGGCGGTCACGGCGGCCGGGGTGGACGCGGGCCCAACACCAAGGGGCTGCTGATCGGCGCGATCGCGGTGGTCGCCGCGGTCGTGATCGGCATCGGCGTGGCGATGGTCGGCGGCGACAAGGACAAGGGCGAGTCGGACGGCGCGTCGGGCACGACCCCGACCCAGTCCGAGGAGTCGAAGCCGAGCCCTTCGGCCACCAAGGCCGACGGCGGGAGCGAGGCCGACCTGCCGACCATCGACGCCAAGGCGCTGCGCCTCGGCGGTGGCGCGGCACTGGCCCAGGACGTGCAGGGCGCCCAGTCCGACGGCGGCATCTACGTGGGCAACCTCAACCAGCCCGGCTCCTCGGTCACGTGGACCGTCAACGGCGTCCCCAAGGACGGTGTGTACACCGTCTTCGCCCGGTACAGCACGGTCGACGAGGACCAGAAGATGACGCTGACCGTGAACGGCAAGCCGTTCGGCAGCAAGCTGAACATGGGCAACTTCACCGGCGCCAAGGGCGGCGACTTCGCCAAGGGCTGGACCGAGACCTACGCCTGGCCGACCCTGAACAAGGGCACGAACACGATCACGGTCTCCTGCGAGGCCGGCGACAAGTGCAACGTCCTGCTGGACCAGCTCCGGCTGAAGGCGGGCCAGGTCAAGGACTGAGCCCGCCCGGCGCGCTCACGCCGCGGTGACCTCAGCCGTCACCGCCACCTTCTCCAGCAGTTCCTCGTACAGCCCCCGGTCGAACTCCCCGGCCGCCGGTGCGCTCACCGTTGCCGTCGCCAGGGCCGTGGCCCGGGTCAGGCGGTCCGGCCAGGGGAGGTGGTCCGCCAGGCCCGACAGCAGGCCCGCGACCGCGGAGTCGCCGGCGCCCGTCGGGTTCCCCCGGACCGGGGCCGGCGGGGTGGCCCGCCAGCGGCCTTCGCGGGTGGCTGCCAGAAGGCCCTCGGGGCCGAGGGACGCGACCACCGCGCCGGCGCCCCGCCTGCGGGCGTCCTGGGTGGCGCGCAGGGGCTCGTAGGAGCCGGTCAGCTCCGCCAGCTCGTCCGCGTTCGGCTTGATGATGTCGGGGCGGGCGGCGACGCCCCGGCGCAGCGGTTCACCGCTGGTGTCGAGCAGGACCGGGACCCCGGCGGCCCGGGCCGTGCGGACCAGGCCCGCGTACGCGCCCACCGGCACGCCCGGCGGCAGGCTGCCGCACAGGGCCACCGCAAGGACGCCGTGGAGCAGGTCCGCGTAGGCCTCCTGGAAGGCCGACCACTCGGCGGGGGTGATCACCGGGCCCGGTTCGTTCAGCTGGGTCGTGTCGCCGGTGCGTTCGTCGACCACGGCTATGGTGCGGCGGGTCGCGCCGGAGACCGGCACCAGGGCGTCCGCCACCCGCGGGACCTCCGCGAGCTTCTCCTGGACGACCCGGCCCGTCGCCCCGCCCTTGAAACCGGTCACCGTCACCTCGTGCCCGAGCGCCGCCAGGACCCGGGCGACGTTGACGCCCTTGCCGCCGGGGCGTTCCGTCACCTCGGAGACGCGGTGGGAGGCGTGCGGCCTGAGGGACCCCACGCGGTAGGTGATGTCGAGAGCGGTGTTCAGTGTGACCGTGAGGATCACCTGGGCCGACCTCCCCCGATGCGCTGGCTGACATGAACGGTCCGGAAGCTCGATCATGCCAAAGAGACGGCGGTCGGCCCAGTCCTGGAGCCGGCCACCGTCTCCCGACTGCGGGATGGATCAGCCCAGTTGGGGACCGACCACCCATTCGCCCCGGCGCATCACGCCCTTGAGTTCGAACGCGGAGTCCAGCAGGACCAGGTCGGCGGATTTCCCGGGCTCCAGTGAGCCGATCGTGTCGTCCAGGCCGAGCAGGCGGGCCGGGGTGGCCGACAGCGCCGTCACGGCGTCCTCGACGGACAGGCCGTCGACGGTGACCGCCCGCTGGAAGGCCCGGTCCAGCGTGAGGGTCGAGCCGGCGATCGTGCCGTCCGCCAGCAGCCGGGCCACGCCGTCGGCGACCTCCACCTCCAGGGGGCCCAGCCAGTAGCGCCCGTCGCCGAAGCCTGCGGCGTCCATCGCGTCCGTGATGAAGGCGACCCGGTGGGCGCCCGCGTGGTGGAACGCCAGCTGCAGCGCGGCCGGGTGCAGGTGCGTGCCGTCGTTGATCAGCTCGACCGTGATCCGCTCGTCCTCCAGGAGCGCGGTGATCGGGCCGGGGGAGCGGTGGCCCACCGGCGGCATCGCGTTGAACAGGTGCGTGGCGACGGTGGCGCCCGCGTCGATGGCCTCGACCGTCTGCTCGTAGGTCGCGTCCGTGTGGCCGACGGCCGCGATCACGCCGTGGTCGGCGAGCAGGCGGACGGAGTCCAGGCCGCCGGGCAGCTCGGTGGCCAGCGTGACCATCTTCGCCCGGCCCCGGGCGGCGTCGATCAGCTTGCGGACCTGCGCGGGGTCCGGATCGCGCAGCAGCTCCTCGGAGTGGGCGCCCTTGCGGCAGGGGGAGATGAACGGTCCCTCGAAGTGGATGCCGGCGATCTCGCCCTGCTCGGCGAGTTCGCTGAGCAGGCCCGCGCGCCGGGCGAGGGAGTCCATGCCGCCGGTGACGGTGGAGGCGACCAGGGTGGTCGTGCCGTGCAGGCGGTGGGTGTGGATGCCCTTGAGGATGTCGTCGACCGAGCCGGAGGTGAAGGACGCTCCGCCGCCGCCGTGGTTGTGGAGGTCGACGAAGCCGGGGACCACGTAGTGGCCGGTGGCGTCGATGACGTGGGCGTTCTCGGGGGCGGTGGCGGCGATGCGGGTGCCGTCGACGGCCAGCCGGCCGTTGTCGACGGTTCCTGTGGGGAGGACCACGGTCGCGCCGGTCAGGACCGTGGGGCGGTCGGCCGTGGCGGGGTGCGGGTGGTGGGTGGCTGGTCGCGCAGTTCCCCGCGCCCCTGGGTGGGCTGCCATCAGGGCGTTACCTCCATACGGTCGGTCGATGCCAGAAGATCCCAGGCCAGCAGGCCCGCCCCCAGACAGCCGGCACCGTCCCCCAGCGCTGCCGGGACGAGTGACGGCTGCTTCTGGAAGGTGATGCGGCTGCGGATCGCTTCCCGCAGGGGTGTGAACAGGGTGTCCCCCGCCTCCGCCAGACCGCCGCCGATGATCAGCGTGCGCGGGTCCAGCAGGGTCAGGGCCGTGACCAGGCCGTCGGCCAGGGCGTCCACGGCCTGCTGCCAGACCGCGAGGGCCCGGGGGTCGCCGGCGTCCACCGCCTTGGCGCAGTCCGCCGCGTCCGCGCCCGGGGTGCCGGAGGCGGCCGCCCACGCCTCGCTCACGGCCGCCGCCGACGCGAAGCGCTCCAGACATCCGCGCTGGCCGCAGGGGCAGGGGGCCCCGCCGGGGCGTACGACGATGTGGCCGATCTCGCCCGCGAAGCCGTGCGCCCCCGCCTCCACCCGGCCGTCGACGCCGATGGCGCCCGCGATGCCGGTGCCCAGCGCCACGAAGAGGAAGCGGTCGGCACCCCGGCCCGCCCCGACCCGGCCCTCGGCGAGGCCGCCGGTGCGCACGTCGTGCCCGAGGGCGACCGGGATGCCCAGCCGCTCGGTCAGCAGGCCGCGCAGCGGGACGTCGCGCCAGCCGAGGTTGGCCGCGTAGACGGCGGTGCCCTCGGCCTCGTCGACGATGCCGGGGACGGCCACGCCGGCGGCGGACGCGGGCGTGCCGAGCCGTTCGGTGCCGTAGGCGCGCAGCTCGGCGGCGAAGTCGAGGATGCCGGCGACCACGGCGTCCGGTCCCTGGGCGCGCCCGGTGGCCCGGCGGGCCCGGTGCAGGACCTCGCCCTCCGGCCCGGTCAGGGCGGCTTTCATCCCGGTGCCGCCCACGTCGAGGGCGATGACATGTCTCACGGAGAACAGTGTGACCCGGGGACCCGCAAGAGGTCTAGTCCACTCACGTGGTGTAGACCTTAATCCGGATATCGAAAAGTTTCGGGTGGCGGACCGGGCCGGAGTGCGGTGCGGGACGCCAGGGTTGGGGAAGAACTGCGGTGCAGCGTCGGCGTATGGCAGGAACGATCGCGGTGGCGTCCGCACTGGGCATGACGGCGGTCCTCGGCGGCTGCGGCGTCACGGGCGGCTCGGGGGACGTCACCCTGAAGCTGGTCGCCGCCGACTACGGCGACAGCGCGGCCAACAGCTCGAAGAAGTACTGGGACAAGCTCGCCGCGGAGTACGAGGCCGACCATCCGGACGTCACGATCGACGTCAGCGTCTACTCCTGGAACGACGTCGACCGCAAGGTCCGGGAGATGGTCTCGGCCGGTGACCCGCCGGACATGGCGCAGATCGGCGCCTACGCGGACTACGCGGCGCAGAACCAGCTCTACAAGGCCGACGAGCTGCTCTCCATACCCGTGCAGGCCGACTTCGTCGGTCAGCTGGCCTCCGCGGGCCAGGTCAAGGGCGTGCAGTACGGCATGCCGTTCGCCTCCTCCACCCGCGTGCTCTTCTACAACAAGACGCTCTTCGCGAAGGCCGGCGTCACCCCGCCCGAGAGCTGGGACGACCTGGCCGACGCCGCCGAGGCGCTCAAGGCCGAGGGCGTGAAGTACCCCTACGCGCTGCCCCTCGGCCCCGAGGAGGCGCAGGCCGAGACCATGCAGTGGATGCTCAGCGGCGGGGGCGGCTACACCGACAGCGTCGACAGCTACGGCATCGACTCCCCGGAGAACATCGAGACCTTCACCTGGCTGAAGGACGAACTGGTCGGCAAGGACCTGACCGGGCCGGTCGCGCCCGGCGAGCTCAACCGGGCCGACGCGTTCGCCGCCTTCGCCAAGGGCCAGGTCGGCATGCTCAACGGCCACCCCTCCCTGATGAAGATGGCCGGGGACAAGGGCGTGAAGTACGGGATGGTGCCCATGCCCGGCAAGGAGGGCCCGAGCAAGTCCACGCTCGGTGTGGCCGACTGGATGATGGCCTTCCGCGAGAACGGGCACCGCGACCAGATCGGCGACTTCCTCGACTTCGTCTACAGCGAGAAGAACGTGCTGGCCTTCTCCCGCGAGTACGACCTGCTGCCGGTCACCGCCTCCGCGTCGGCGACCATGACCGCCGCCGACCGGGACAAGCACCTCAGGCCGTTCCTGGAGGAGCTGCTGTCCTCGGAGCTGTATCCGGTCGGCAAGACCTCCTGGGCCGACGTCAGTGCCCTGGTCAAGACGCAGATCGGCAAGGCCGTCGCCCCCGGCGGCAGCCCCACGGGCGTCCTCGGCCACCTCCAGGCGGCGGCGGTCCGGGCGGAGAGCGCGGAGTAGGCCCCCTGTCGGTGGCGGGCGTTACGGTGCCGTCCATGGACGAGGACAAGGACGCGGGCGGGGGCGCGGGCAGGGACGCGGGCACCAGCGCGGTCAGCGACGCCGGTGGGGGCGCGGGCAAGGGCGCGGGCAGGGGCGGCGGCGGGGGCGCGGGCAGCGCGGGCAGCGACGCGGGCAGGGACGCGGGTACCAGCGCGGTCAGCGACGCCGGCGGAGGCGCGGGCAGCGCGGGCAGCGACGCGGGCAAGGGCGCGGGCGGGGACGCGGGCAGCGACGCAGGCAGGGACGCGGGCAGCAGCGCGGGCAGCGACGCCGGCGGGGGCACGGGCGGCGGTGGGCTCGGGCGGCGGGAGCTGGACATTCTCGCGCTGGAGCGCCGCGGTTTCCCCGGGCCGGGCGCGAAGGAGCGGGCCGTGCGCGAGGAGCTGGGCCTGGCGCCCGTGCGCTACTACCAGCTCCTCAACGCCCTGCTGGACGACCCGCGGGCCCTGGCCCACGATCCGGTGACGGTCAACCGGCTGCGGCGGATACGGGAGCGGCGCCGGTCGGAACGCTGATCGGCGGCGAGAGGGCTCAGCCCATCCGATCGGCCAGCTCGCGCAGCAGCGCCACGACGCCCTCCGGGCCGTCCACCACCACGTCCGCCCGCTCCCGCAGCTCGGTCACCTCGTCGCTGCCGCTGCACACCAGCAGGCCCGGAGTGCCCTCCTCGCGCAGGGCGTCGACGGCCGCGTAGGCGGGCAGGTCGCCGAGGTCGTCCCCGGCGTAGAGGACGGACTCCGCGCCGATCTCCCGGGCGAGGGCGCGCAGGGCGACGCCCTTGTCCATGCCGGGCGGGCGCAGTTCCAGGACCATGCGGCCGGGCTCGACGATCAGGCCGTGCCGGTCCGCCAGGGCCGTCAGCGGTGCGCGCAGGGCCTCGAAGGCCGCCTGCGGATCGGGCGCCCGACGGGTGTGGACGGCCACGGCCCGGCCCTTGTCCTCGACGAAGGTCCCGGTGCCGTCGAGCAGCCCGGGCAGCTCGGCGCGGACGGCCGCCACACCCGGATGCGGCTCGGGCGTGCTCACCTCACCGCTGCGGGCGTCCCAGCGCTCGGCGCCGTAGTGCCCGAGGACGACCAGGTGTTCCAGGCCCGGTACGCCGGCGAAGGCGCCGTTGCGTACGGCGACCGCGGCCGGCCGGCCCGTGATCACCGCCACGGCGGCGACCTTCGGCGCGAGCGCGGCCAGCGCGGGCACGGCGTCCGCGTGGGCCCGGGCCAGCTCCGGGTCGGCGACGATCGGCGCGAGCGTCCCGTCGAAGTCCAGGCCGATCAGGGCCTTGCCGGGGCGGGCCAGCAGGGCGTCCAGGCCCTCCAGGCCCGCCTTGGTGGTGGGCGTGGGCAGCGGCTGCGACGCGGGCATCGGGCCGCTCATCCCTGCAGTGCTTCCAGCTGGTCCAGGAACCACCGCGCCGGCGGCAGCGCCGTGGCCGCCGCCGCGAGGCGCTTGCTGCGCTCGGCCCGCTCCTCGGGGCGCATCGACAGCGCCTCGTGCAGGGCGGCGGCCGTGCCCGTGATGTCGTAGGGGTTGACCGTGATCGCGTCCTCGCCGAGCTCCTCGTGCGCCCCGGCCTCCCGGGACAGCACCAGCGCGCAGCCCCCGTCGGAGACCACCGGGACCTCCTTGGCGACCAGGTTCATGCCGTCGCGGATGGGGTTGACGAGGGCGACGTCGGCCAGCCGGTAGGCGGCCAGGGAGCGGGCGAAGTCGTCCTTGACGTGCAGCACGACCGGTGTCCAGCCCGGCGTGCCGAACTCGGCGTTGATCTCGTCCGCGAGGCGCTGCACCTCGGCCGTGTAGTCCCGGTACACCGCGAGGTCCTGCCGCGAGGGGTAGGCGAAAGCCACGTGCACCACGCGCTCGCGCCACTCGCCGTGGGCCTGGAGCAGCCGCCGGTAGGCCAGCAGGCCGCGCACGATGTTCTTGGACAGCTCGGTGCGGTCGACCCGGACGATGGTGCGCCGGCCCTCGCCGATCTCCTCGCGCAGCGCGGCCATCCGCTCCTCGACGTCCTGCCGGTGCGCGCGCTCGCGCAGGAAGTCCGCGTCGGCGCCCAGCCCGTGCACGCCGATGCGCGTGCCGCCGAGCCCGCCCGCGAACCGCTCCGCGCACGCGGTGAAGGCGTCCGCCCAGCGCTGGGTGAGGAAGCCCAGCCGGTCCGCGCCGAGCATGCCGCGCAGCACCTGCCCGGCCACGTCGTCCGGCAGCATCCGGAAGTACTCGGGCGGCGCCCACGGCGTGTGCGAGAAGTGCCCGATCCTGAGGTCCGGGCGCAGCTCGCGGAGCATGCCCGGCACCAGCGTCAGGTGGTAGTCCTGCACCACGACCACCGCGCCCTGCGCCGCCTCCTCGGCCAGCGCCTCGGCGAACGCCCGGTTGTACGTCTCGTAGGACGCCCACTGGCGCCGGAACTCCGCGTCGAAGACCGGCTCCAGCGGTGTCTGGTAGAGCATGTGGTGCACGAACCACAGCACCGAGTTGGCGATGCCGTTGTAGGCGTCGGCGTGCACGTCGGCCGGGATGTCCAGCATGCGCACGCCGTCCTCGCCGGCCCCGCGCCGGACCGCCTCCCGGTCGCCGTCGGACAGCGCCGAGCAGACCCACAGCGCGTCCGCGTCGGAGCCGATCGCGGAGAGCCCCGAGACCAGTCCGCCGCCGCCCCGCTTGGCGTCCAGCGAACCGTCCTCACCGACCGTGTAGGAGACCGGGCCCCGGTTGGAGGCCACCAGTACCCGTGCAGAACCGTACGTCGAACCCATAGGCCTCAACCTAGCCCGGCCTGTAAACGCTCAAACGTACGGACCTGCCGCGTCCGGCCGAAAACGGCCCCGGTCAGGCCGCCTTCCGGGCCTGGTACTCGGTGATCTCCACCATCGGCGGACGTTCCTCGGTGTCGACGGAGTACGTGCGCGGTTCGAAGCCGTCCCCGCCGCGCTCGAACTGGGTCAGGGACGGCCGGATCAGATGCCCCCGGGCCAGCCGCAGCTGTGCCGTGCGGTAGATCTCGGCGGCCATCCGGCCCAGCGCCTGCCCGTCCTGGTGCCGGTGCTTGCGCACCCCGACGTCCACCTGGGCGAGGGCGTCGAGGCCCGCCAGGTGCAGGGCGTCGACCAGCATGCCCAGCTCGACGCCGTACCCCACGGGGAACGGCAGCTGCTCCAGCAGGGAGCGGCGGGCCGCGTACTCCCCGCCCAGCGGCTGCACGAACCCGGCCAGCTGCGGCCAGTGCATGTTGAGCAGCGGGCGGGCCATCAGCTCGGTGACCCGGCCGCCCTGCCCGGCGGCGCCGCCGAGGGGACGGTCGTACATGCCCTTGACCAGGGCCACGTCCGGGTCGGTGAGCAGCGGGCCCACGATCCCCGAGACGAAGTCGGACGAGAAGTCCCGCAGGTCCGCGTCGATGAAGCAGACGATGTCGCCGTGCGTGACGAGCAGCGAGCGCCACAGCACCTCGCCCTTGCCGCGCACGGCCGGGACGCGCGGGAGTATCGCGTCGCGGTGCACCACCGTCGCGCCCGCGGCGGCGGCCACCTCGGCGGTGCGGTCGGTCGATCCCGAGTCCACGACGACCAGTTCGTCGACGAGCGGGACCTGCAGCATCAGGTCGTGCCGGATGACGGCGGCGATGTCGCCGACCGTCTCCTCCTCGTTCAGGGCGGGCAGCACCACGCTCACCGTGCGGCCCGTGCGCTGCTTGGCGGCCATGATCCGGTGGAGCGGACGCTCGGTCGCGGACCAGGAACGGGTGCTCAGCCAGCGCTCGACTTCTTCCAGCACCGTGGCGGCTCCTTAGCGTTCTCTCGGCGGGACGGAATGTGACGCGTCTCGCGGTTCGGACGACTATCTCAACTGTCCTGGTCGTCGGTTACAGTCTTGAACAACGCGGGTGACCATCGCATGTCCGGGGTCGGCCGTCGTTTACAACCACATACAGCTCATCCAGAGGGGCAGAGGGAAACGGCCCGATGAAGCCCCGGCAACCCTCCAGTCGGTTCTCGTAGGTCACTGGCGACCACAGCGCGAGGCTCCCGGCTAGGGAAGGTGCCAAATCCGTCTCACGGCGAGATGCGTCGTGAGGAAGATGAGGAGAAAGGGCCTCGCCTCACATGGCTGTGCAGACTGTTGCAAGCACCACGAACTCCACCGTAGACCTCGGCCCGGCCGCCGCTCTGAGCTGCCGCGAGTGCGGTCACCGCGTGCCCCTCGGCCCGGTCTTCGCCTGCGAGGAGTGTTTCGGCCCGCTGGAGATCGCCTACGACTTCTCGGCCTACGACGCCGAGGAGCTGCGCAAGAAGATCGAAGCGGGCCCCGCGAACATCTGGCGTTACGCCCCCCTGCTGCCGGTCCCGGCCGACGTGGCGGACAAGCCGAACCTCAACCCGGGCTGGACCAAGCTCGTCCAGGCCGACAACCTCGCGCGCGAGCTGGGCGTCGACGCCGGCAAGCTCTTCGTCAAGGACGACTCCGGCAACCCGACGCACTCCTTCAAGGACCGCGTCGTCGCGCAGGCCCTGGAGGCCGCCCGCGCCTTCGGCTTCACGACGCTCTCCTGCTCCTCCACCGGCAACCTGGCCGGTGCGGTGGGCGCCGCCGCGGCCCGCGCCGGCTTCCGCTCCTGCGTGTTCATCCCGCACGACCTGGAGCAGGGCAAGGTCGTCATGGCCGCGGTATACGGCGGCGAGCTCGTCGGCATCGAGGGCAACTACGACGACGTGAACCGCTTCTGCTCCGAGCTGATCGGCGACCCGGCCGGGGAGGGCTGGGGCTTCGTCAACGTCAACCTGCGGCCGTACTACGCCGAGGGCTCCAAGACGCTGGCGTACGAGATCTGCGAGCAGCTCGGGTGGGAGCTGCCCGACCAGATCGTGGTGCCGATCGCCTCCGGCTCGCAGCTCACGAAGATCGACAAGGGCCTGCAGGAGCTGATCAAGCTCGGGCTCGTCGAGGACAAGCCGTACAAGATCTTCGGCGCGCAGGCGCTCGGCTGCTCGCCGGTGTCGACGGCGTTCAAGGCCGGGCACGACGTGGTGCGGCCGCAGAAGCCGGACACGATCGCCAAGTCGCTGGCGATCGGCAACCCGGCGGACGGGCCGTATGTGCTGGACATCGCGCGGCGCACGGGCGGTGCGGTGGAGGACGTGACGGACGAGCAGGTCGTCGATGCGATCAAGGTCCTTGCGCGGACCGAGGGGATCTTTGCGGAGACCGCCGGTGGGGTGACGGTGGGTGTCACCAAGAAGCTGATCGAGAACGGGGTTCTCGACCCGACGAAGACGACTGTGGTGCTCAACACCGGGGATGGTCTGAAGACGCTGGACGCGGTGGCGGGCACGGGGCTCACGGCGACCATTCGGCCCAGCCTGGAGTCGTTCCGTGAGGCCGGGCTCGTCTGAGCATCGTTGTTCGCTGCGGGCCGGTGGGGGCTGGTCGCGCAGTTCCCCGCGCCCCTGAGGGCGTGCCCCAGCCGTTGCTCAAAAAGAACCGGAGGACATATCCGATGAGCGTCACCGTTCGTATCCCCACCATCCTGCGTACCTACACCGGCGGGCAGGCCGAGGTCGCCGCCGAGGGGGCGACCCTGGGCGAGGTCATCGCCGATCTGGAGAAGAACCACACCGGTATCGCCGCGCGCGTGCT
The DNA here is from genome assembly GCF_002237655.1 of Streptomyces sp. XY006. Lineage (GTDB taxonomy): Bacteria > Actinomycetota > Actinomycetes > Streptomycetales > Streptomycetaceae > Streptomyces > Streptomyces levis. Next base: position 37,995 of record NZ_NOKT01000020.1, on the reverse strand, counting down.
GGACGACCAGGGGAAGCTGCGCCGGTTCGTCAACGTGTACGTGAACGACGACGACGTGCGGTTCGAGCAGGGGCTGGAGACGGCCACCCCGGACGGTGCCGGCGTCTCGATCATCCCGGCCGTCGCCGGAGGCTGAGCCGGTCGCGACCGGTCGACCGGCTTGATTGTTACCTGGAGTAATGCCGGTCACGGAGAGTTCATCGAATTGCCCCCACCGTGAGAGAAGCGGAGGGGGCAATTCTGCGTGATTGAGCGCGGTACAGTTGGGGAACGCGATCCCGATCCCCTGATCGGAACCCTGAATTCCTGCCGCGAGCCCGACAAGATGTAGCCAAAGTGCGCTTGTCTTTCGCGGCTTTTGCGCATTTTGTGTGGCCCGACTTGCCCTGAATTCGGGCGAATTCTCCCCACATTCCGGACCCTGCGCGTCCAGAATTCTCGTCCGATTGACCTGTTGCAGACGGCAGTTGGACAGATACATTCAGCCGCGGTCGACGCGTTCCGGCGCACGCCCCCAACCGTGGGGGGTGAGGTCTGACCCGGGTCCGCGAAGTGTGGATCTGTGCAAGGGCCAGTAATAGGGGAGTTAGGCATGGCTCAGGGCACCGTCAAGTGGTTCAACGCGGAGAAGGGGTACGGCTTCATCGCGGTCGACGGTGGTGCGGATGTTTTCGTCCACTACAGCGCGATCCAGATGGACGGCTACCGCACCCTGGAAGAGGGCCAGCGGGTCGAGTTCGAGATCTCGCAGGGCCAGAAGGGCCCGCAGGCCGACATGGTTCGCGTCACCGCCTGAACGCGCACCACGACCAACGCGCAAGCGACAGGTCTTCTCTGAAGGGCCCGTACCCCCTGGGGTGCGGGCCCTTCGGCCTGCTCGCGGGGGGTGCAGGGGGGTGTTCGCGGGTGGCTGACGCCCCCGGTCGATCCCCCGGAGGCGCTTGCACTCGCCATGCCCGAGTGCTAATCATTGCGTTAGCACTCTGAAGGTGAGAGTGACAACGTAAGGACCGGGTCGGTGAGGCCACGGACCAGGTGGGGCAAGGAACCACCGGTCGGGGGCCGTCCGTCGCGGGCGCGGGCGCGGTCCGAAGTAATCACCCCCAGTCCTGGAGGGACCACTTCACATGGCCAAGATCATCGCGTTCGACGAGGAGGCGCGGCGCGGCCTCGAGCGCGGCATGAACCAGCTCGCGGACGCCGTGAAGGTGACGCTCGGCCCCAAGGGCCGCAACGTCGTCCTCGAGAAGAAGTGGGGCGCGCCCACGATCACCAACGATGGTGTCTCCATCGCCAAGGAGATCGAGCTCGAGGACCCGTACGAGAAGATCGGCGCCGAGCTGGTCAAGGAAGTCGCCAAGAAGACGGACGACGTCGCCGGTGACGGTACGACCACGGCGACCGTTCTCGCCCAGGCCCTGGTGCGCGAGGGTCTGCGCAACGTGGCCGCCGGCGCCAACCCGATGGCCCTCAAGCGCGGTATCGAGAAGGCCGTCGAGGCCGTCTCCGCCGCCCTGCTGGAGCAGGCGAAGGACGTCGAGACCAAGGAGCAGATCGCTTCCACGGCCTCCATCTCCGCCGCCGACACCCAGATCGGCGAGCTCATCGCCGAGGCCATGGACAAGGTCGGCAAGGAAGGCGTCATCACCGTCGAGGAGTCCCAGACCTTCGGTCTGGAGCTGGAGCTCACCGAGGGTATGCGCTTCGACAAGGGCTACATCTCGGCGTACTTCGCCACCGACATGGAGCGTATGGAGGCCGTCCTCGACGACCCGTACATCCTGATCGCGAACTCCAAGATCTCGAACGTCAAGGACCTGCTCCCGCTCCTGGAGAAGGTCATGCAGTCGGGCAAGCCGCTGCTGATCATCGCCGAGGACGTCGAGGGCGAGGCCCTGTCGACCCTGGTCGTCAACAAGATCCGCGGCACCTTCAAGTCCGTCGCCGTCAAGGCCCCGGGCTTCGGCGACCGCCGCAAGGCGATGCTGCAGGACATCGGCATCCTCACCGGCGGCGAGGTGATCTCCGAGGAGGTCGGCCTCAAGCTGGAGAACGCCACGCTCGACCTGCTGGGCAAGGCCCGCAAGGTCGTCATCACCAAGGACGAGACCACCATCGTCGACGGTGCCGGCTCCGCCGACCAGGTCCAGGGTCGCGTGAACCAGATCCGCGCCGAGATCGAGAACAGCGACTCGGACTACGACCGCGAGAAGCTGCAGGAGCGCCTGGCGAAGCTCGCCGGCGGTGTCGCGGTCATCAAGGCCGGTGCCGCCACCGAGGTGGAGCTCAAGGAGCGCAAGCACCGCATCGAGGACGCCGTGCGCAACGCCAAGGCGGCCGTCGAGGAGGGCATCGTCGCCGGTGGTGGCGTGGCCCTGCTGCAGGCCTCCCAGGTCTTCGAGAAGCTGGAGCTCGAGGGTGACGAGGCGACCGGCGCCAACGCCGTGAAGCTCGCGCTGGAGGCCCCGCTGAAGCAGATCGCCGTCAACGGTGGTCTCGAGGGCGGCGTCGTCGTGGAGAAGGTCCGCAACCTCACCGTCGGCCACGGCCTGAACGCCGCGACCGGTGAGTACGTCGACATGATCGCCGAGGGCATCATCGACCCGGCGAAGGTGACCCGTTCCGCGCTGCAGAACGCCGCCTCCATCGCCGCGCTGTTCCTCACCACCGAGGCCGTCATCGCCGACAAGCCGGAGAAGGCCGCCGCGCCGGCCGGCGGCGGCATGCCGGGCGGTGACATGGACTTCTGATCGACTGAGTCGGTCGACGTCCTTTCGGAGGGCGGCACTTCCTGCTCCGGCAGGGGTGCCGCCCTTCGGCGTGTGCGGGATCACAGGGGGCACGGGATGGCGGCGGCGGGCCGCATGGTTGAACCTGGGGTCCGATGCACGTGCACATACTGCCTGGTATGAGCATACTGTCCGGTATCCGAAGGAGCCCCCACGTGACCGTCGCCGCCTCCCGTGCCGCCGAAATCCTGTCCCGGCCCGTCACCCTGGGCGGTCTGACCGTCCCCAACCGGATCGTGATGGCGCCCATGACGCGCATGTTCTCCCCGGGCGGCGTGCCCGGCGAGGACGTCGTCTCCTACTACGCGCGACGCGCCGCCGCCGGAGTCGGGCTGATCGTCACCGAGGGCACCTACGTCGGGCACGAGTCGGCCGGGCAGAGCGACCGCGTGCCGCGGTTCCACGGCGAGGAGCAACTGACGGGCTGGGCGAAGGTCGCCGAGGCGGTGCATGCCGCGGGCGGCAGGATCGTGCCCCAGCTGTGGCACATCGGCATGGTCCGCAAGCAGGGCGAGCCGCCCGTCGCGGACGCCCCCGCCGTCGGCCCCTCCGGGCTGCGCATCGGCGCCGACGAGCCCACCGGCAAGGCCATGACGCAGGCCGACATCGACGCCGTGGTCGGCGCGTTCGCCGAGGCCGCCGCGGCCGCCGAGCGCATCGGCTTCGACGGCGTGGAGCTGCACGGCGCCCACGGCTACCTGCTCGACCAGTTCTTGTGGCAGGGCACCAACCGCCGCACCGACGCCTACGGCGGCGACCGGGTGGCCCGCACCAGGTTCGCGGCGGAGATCGTCGCGGCCGTCCGCGAGAGCGTCTCCCCCGGCTTCCCCGTCATCTTCCGCTACTCGCAGTGGAAGCAGGACGTCTACGGCGCCCGCCTCGCCGAGACCCCGGAGGAGCTGGAGTCCATCCTCACCCCGCTGGCCGCGGCGGGTGTCGACGCCTTCCACGCCTCCACGCGCCGCTACTGGCTGCCCGAATTCGACGACTCCGACCTGAACCTCGCCGGCTGGACCAAGAAGCTCACCGGCAAGCCCGCCATCACCGTCGGGTCCGTCGGCCTCAACGGCGACTTCCTCAAGGCCTTCCAGGGGCAGGGCGCCGAGCTCGGCGACCTCGACAACCTCCTGGACCGCTTCGAGCGCGACGAGTTCGACCTGGTCGCCGTCGGCCGCGCGCTGCTGCAGGACCCGCAGTGGGCGCGCAAGGTCCTCGACGGCCGCTTCGACGAGCTGGCGCCGTACGACGCGGCGGCGCTGAAGACCCTCAGCTGACCCGGGGTCCGCCCACGGGTGCCTGGATCCGGTTGCCTCGGTCAAGGACACTGGCCGAGCGCCTGATCACCGGCATCCGTGAGGAGACCCAGATGACGACGACCGAGCCCCGCCCGCCCGCGGACGGCCCCTGCGAGCAGCCCGGACCGGTGGTGCGCACCACCGCCGGTGCGGTGCGCGGACGCCGCGAGGAGGGGCTCGCGGTCTTCCGCGGCATACCCTTCGCCGCACCGCCGGTGGGCGAGGCCCGCTTCCAGCAGCCGCGCCCAGCCCGGCCCTGGGACGGCGTACGGGAGGCGTACGCCTTCGGCCCGCCGCCCCCGCAGGACCTCGGCCTGATGGGCGGCCCGAACCTGTTCCACGTCCCCCAGGGCGACGACTGGCTCACGGTCAACGTCTGGACCCCCGACCCCGACCCGGCCGCCCACCGCCCGGTCATGGTGTGGATCTACGGCGGTGCCTACAAGCTCGGCCACGCCGGCAGCCCCGGCTACGACGCCCGGCACATCGCGGCCGACGGGGACGTCGTGGTCGTCACCCTCAACTACCGCGTCGGCATGGAGGGGTTCGCCCACATCGAGGGCGCCCCCGCCAACCGGGGCCTGCTCGACCAGGTGGCCGCGCTGGAGTGGGTGCGCGACAACATCGAGGCGTTCGGAGGGGACCCTCGGCAGGTCACGGTCTTCGGCGAGTCGGCGGGCGCGGGATCGGTGGCCTCGCTGCTGGTGATGGACCGCGCGGCCGGGCTGTTCCGGCGGGCGATCGCGCAGAGCGTGCCGGGGACGTTCTTCTCCGCCGAGCTGGCCCGGGACCTGGGCACCGCCCTGGCCGCCGAGCTGGGTCTGCGCCCCACGGTCGCCGATCTGTCGTCGGTGGAGCCGCGCCGGCTGACGGCGGCGGGGGAGGCACTGGGCCCGAAGATGCCGCAGTACCTCGACCGCTGGGGCCGCGCGGCGCCCACGGTGACCCCCTTCTCCCCGGTGGTCGACGGCGAGGTCCTCCCGGCGACGCCCTGGCAGGCCCTGACGTCCGGAGCGGCGAAGGACGTCGACCTGCTCGTCGGCCACAACCGCGACGAGTACCGCCTCTTCCTCACCCTGGCCGGACAGCTCGGCCGGATCACCGACGAGCGGGCGAGCGCGGCCCTGCGCCTGTTCGGCCCCGGCCCCGACGGGGAGGCGGCCTACCGCACGGCCTTCCCGGGCGCCTCCGCGAGCGAGCTGTACGAACGCGTCCAGACGGACTGGCTGTTCGCCATGCCCTCCCTGCGCCTGGCCGAGGCACACCGCGCGGGCGGCGGCACCGCGCACGTCTACGAACTGACCTGGGCGGCCCCCGGCAACGACGGCGCGCTCGGCGCCTGCCACGGCCTGGACCTCCCACTGCTGTTCGGCACGTACGGGGCGGACCTGGGGGCGCTGCTGTTCGCGGGGACCGAGCCGTCCGCCGAGGCCCTGGCGCTGTCGGCCCGCTTCCGCTCCTCCTGGACGGCGTTCGCCAGGACGGGCGACCCGGGCTGGCCGGCGTACGACGATCAGCGGCGGCTGGTGCAGGTGCTGGACGCGGAGCCGGTGGTCACGGCCTACCCGGAGGAGACCGCGCGGCGCCTGTGGCAGGGGCACGACTTCGAGGCCCTGCCCCTGCTGTGACCTAGAGGTTGCCCATCGGCTCGATGTCGATCCGCACGGGCGTCCCCCACACCCGCAGCACCTCGTAGTCCGTGAACTCGTGCACCAGCCGGTACGCCATGGCGGCCCGGGGCGCGCGGCGCTGGGCGGCGATGTACAGCTCGGCCTCGCGGCGGTCCCGGCGCGGGGTGCCGCACAGCTGCCACGTCTGGCCGTTCCACAGCTCCGGCAGCCAGCGCTGCTGGGGCTGCGGGCGGTCGCCGCGCACGCCGTAGCGCGACTGGGCGGGCTCGGACGGCGGCTGGTGCGGAGCGGGCCCGTTGAACTCGTTCCGGCGGGCCGCCCGGCGCCGGGTCTCGCACAGCAGACACAGGTCCGGGGCGGCCTCGTCCACGGGGCCGTTCGGATGCTCGGGGCACCGGGTGCTGGGCGCGGCGTTCGAGACGCTCTCCTCCAGCAGGTCGAGGGCCCGCCGCAGATCCGCCTTCACCTCGTGCAGCTTGGCGTCCGGGGTGTCGGCGGTGAGGGCCTCCCCGTGCTCACCGAGAAGCCGGAGGGCACGGCCGAGTGCGGTCAGCTGGGCGTGGTTCATACCGTCCATTGTCCTCGGTTCGCACGAGCCTCTCCCGGCGGCGCTGGTCCATCGCCGCGCGGATGCGGGCCGCGTGATCGTGTACGGAGGGGGCGGGCAGGGGTGCGGGGGGTTGCGCGGGGGCGCTTTCGCCCCGGCAGGCGCTGCAACGCCCTCCCGGCAGGGACTCCGGGCGTCCCGGTGCGCCGCAGTTTGCGCACTCCAGTACGCGCAGTGGCGGGCGCGGGGCGGGTGGGGGCGGGAGTTTGCCTGTCAGGCGGGTGCGGACCAGGGCGGCGGGGTGGTGCACGGGTGTCGGCAGGCCGGCCGTGAGGGCGTGCAGCACGTCGTCCTCCGACGCGCCCCGCTCGAACCACTCCGTCACCAGTGGGGCGAGTGCCGCGCAGTCGGCCTGGGAGAGCGACAGCACGGGTGCGGTGCGGCCGAGGGCGGCCAGGAGGATCTGCGCCCGGGACCGGGTGGGGCGCTGCGGTGCCTTCGGCACGTCCCCGCGTGTGAAGGCCGTCCACCAGTCGTCATCCCGGGCCGTGCGGGACCACCACGATCGGGTGATCCAGCGCGAGCTGCCGTCGTCGGCCGTGACGCACTCCCGGCCCCGGCGCAGATGGCCCGCCTGCTGGATGCGGTTGAGGGCGGTGCTCAGGGCGCACTGGCCGTACGGGAGCTGTCTGGCCAGCGTCTTCACGGAGATGTCGGCGCCGTCGGGGAGTCGGTCGAGGTAGGCGGCGATGGCGGCTTCGCGGGGTGGGAGGTGCGCGAAGTCGTGCGGTGTGGACCGGAGTTGGTCCGGAGTGGAGCGCTTGCCGTAGCCGGGGTTGGCCATGGGGTGCGCGGAGGGGAGGGCAGCACTAAAGTGGGCGTCAGCCATGGGATCGGTCTCTTCGATCTCGTTGGTTAAGCCCCCGCAGGTGTTGGCGCACCGGGCGGGGGCTGTTGCGTATGCGGGAACGCTAGAGGTTGGTCACCGTCCGTGGCAAGCCGAGCGCTCCCCGTCAACTCTCGGGGTGGGAGGGCGGGTTGAGGCCCTCCACCCATTCCTTGAAAACAGGGCTCGAAGCCCGGGTCCCGAAGCTCAGGCCGTCTCGTCCTTGAGGTTCGCGACGAACGCGGCCCAGGCGGTGGCCCGGAACACGAGCTTCGGGCCGTGGGGGTTCTTGGAGTCGCGGACGGGGACGACGGTGGGGTGACCGTCGGCTACTTCGAGGCAGTTGCCGCCGCTGCCGCCGCTGTAGCTGGACTTGTGCCAGCGGGCCTCAGTGATGCTCCTCATGGGCGTAATCCTCCGCCATCGCCTCGATGACGGCCAGGGAGTTCTTCGGGGAGAGCGCGCAGGCCGTGAGGAGCTGGTAGGTGAACTTCTGGTGCTTGACGACCGCCGGGTCGTCGTCCAGCCGTCCGGTGCCCACGCCTTCGAAGTAGACCAGCGGTGGGGCGTCCTCGAAGTCCATCAGCTTGACCGAGCCCTCCATCGCGGGGTGTGCCCCCGCGTCGAACGGCAGCACTTGGACGATGGCCCGGCCGCGGCGGCCCAGGTCCGCGATGTGGCGTAACGCCTCTGCCATCACCCCGGGTCCCCCGGTCACCCGCCGGAGTGCGGATTCGTCAAGCACGGCCCACAACAAGGGCTCTGTTGGATGGTCGAGCAGGCGGGCGCGCTCGATCCGCGCGGTCACGAGCTCCTCGATCTTCTCTTCGGGAGCCGTTGGCTGGTAGGCCCGGCAGACGGCTCGCGCGTAGGCAGGCGTCTGGAGCAGGCCGGGGATCAGGAGGGGTGCGTACTCCCGGATCTCGGTCGCCTCCGCCTCCGCTTCCGCCGCCTCCGCGAAATGCTCCGGATACCTCGACTTGGCCGCCGCCCCGCAGTGCCGCTGGAAGAAGTCCTCCGTCCTCAGCGCCTCGTCCAGCAGGCGGGCGTACTCCCGCTGCATCCTGCGCGTGCCCGCCTCCAGCTGGCCGATGAACGAGCCGCTGACGAACAGCCGTTGGCCGAGTTCCTCCTGGCTGAGGCCGGCCTTCTCGCGGGCGTGGCGGAGTTCGGCGCCCAGGAGGGCCCGCGGGGAGGAGGACGGGTCGAGATCCCTGGATCCGGGCATGGGCAACTCCCTGTCGTACACATCGGGTTGTTGGGCCGCCGTATCTGGCCAGGTTAGAGGCGGCTCGGACACGCTGTGTGGTGAATTGACAACTCAGCGTGGAGGTAGGGAAGCGTGCGCTCGACCGAAGAGATCGTGGAGTCACTGCGGGACGCACTCGCGGGAGTCGGTGTCGTACTGCCGTCCCTGCGGGTCGACCCCGTCACGGCCGCGAGCGGGGAGCCGTTCGCCCTGGTCGATCTGGGGCGGTGCAACGTGCGGACGGCCGAGCAGCTGACCGAGGTGCTGCGGTCGCTGCCCGTCTCGGAGGCACTGCGGGCTCGCGTGCGGCAGGTCAATCGGGAGGTGAAGTCGCGGTGAAGTGAGGGTGATCGGGGGGTGGACTACAACCATTGGGCCGTCAGCGTCGTCGAACAGGCGTATCGCGCGTACACCCCGGCGTCCGCCCCACCGCACGCCACTCCGGAAGACCGATCTCCTCAGAGAAAGCCTGCCATGACGCTCCGTTGGTGGTGCGGTGTCCTGCGTGTGCGTGGGAAGACCGACCTGTTTCTCGTACTCCTGTTCGCCGCCGCTTTCGCCGCCCTGCCCGCCTTCGCGCTGCTCCCGTCGCTGTGGGGCTTTGCCGCCGCCTCGGCCGTGAGCTACGCCGCCGACGAGGTGCTGCACACCCGCGCTCCCGCCTTCGTGCGGCGGCTGGCCGCGCTGCAGCTGACGCGCACCATGCGGTTCGCCGTGCGGACGGTGATGCTGCTCGCCCTGGCCGACCGGATGGACGCGCCCGGTGCCGTGCTGGTGACCGCGCTGGCCGTGTTCAGCGTGCACTTCGCGCTGGTGGTCCTCTACACCGCCGTGCATCACGCCATCCGGCGCCGGCGCATCCTGCCCGTGGTCGTGCGCAACCTCGACATGAGCGCGGCGGGCATTCCACAGGCGCCGCCCGCCCTCCTCTACCGGCGCTTCCTGCGCAAGCTGCTGCACCTGGACCTGCCGGCGCACGCCGGAGTGCTCACCGCGCTCGCCGTGGGGGCGTGGCAGCCCGCCGGTGCCGGGTTCGCGCTGACCGCCGGGCTGACGGCGGCGGCCGTGCTGGCGCTGCTGGGGCAGTTGCGCCGGGCGCGGCGGATGCCGACGGACGACCAGGTGATCGCCGAGGTGAACCGCCAACTGGCCGCGTACCGGCCCGAGGTGGCGCTGTACTTCAGCTTCGCGTCCGTCTCCCGGGACTTCATGTACCAGGTGAACATGTGGATCGAGACGCTGGAGCGGCTCGACCGGAGGCCGCTGATCATCCTGCGCGAGCGGGCCTCGTTCCGCTATCTGAGCCGTACCTCCATCCCGGTGCTGTGCGTGCCGAAGGCCGACGACGTGGCCCAGCTGGAACTGCCCGAGCTGCGGGTCGTGCTCTACCCCGGCAACGCGGGCAAGAACGTGCACATGCTGCGCGTCGCCGAGGCCAAGCACGTGTTCATCGGGCACGGGGACAGCGACAAGCTCGCCAGCAGCAACCGGGTGAGCAAGGTGTACGACGAGATCTGGGTCGCCGGACGGGCCGGGCGCGACCGGTACCAGCGGGTGCGGCACGCCATCAGCGACTCCGCGATCGTCGAGGTGGGCCGTCCGCAGCTGTCGTCGATCCGGCTCCACGCGGACCACGTGCCCGGGCCGCTGCCGACCGTCCTGTACGCGCCGACCTGGGAGGGCTGGAGCGACGACGACTGCCACACGTCCCTGATCCCGATGGGCGTGACGCTGGTCGAGAAGCTGCTGGCGGAGAACGTCCGGGTCCTCTACAAGCCGCATCCGCTGACCGGCAAGCGCTCGCGCGCCGCGGCCGAAGCCGACCGGGCGATCCGGGAGTTGCTGCGCGCGGACAACGAGCGGCGCGACGGCGAACGGGGCGACCGCGAGCGCGTGGAGGCCGCTGTCGCCGCCGCCCGGTCGCGGCTCGCGGAGATCCAGGCCCGGCTCGGTGAGCTGTCGGGGCGGCTCGGCGGCGACGACGCGCAGCAGACCCGCGAGGCCCGGCTGCCCGACCGCAGCGGCGAGGCCGAGTGGCACGAGCTGCGGGCCGAGTGGCACCGGATCTTCTGGGAGAGCCGGGGCGCGGTGCGGCACCAGGTGATCGTCCGGCAACTGCCCACGCTCTACGAGTGCTTCGACCGGGCCGACCTGCTCATCAGCGATGTGTCGTCCGTGGTCGCGGACTTCGTGGCGAGCCTGAAGCCGTACGTCCTGACCAACGCCGACGATCTGCCCGACGAGGCCTTCCGGGCCGCGTACACCACCGCCGGGGGCGCCTACCTCCTGGACCGGGAGTGCGTCCGGCTGCCGGAGATCCTGCGCGCGGTCCGGGCACCGCTGCACGACCCGATGGCACCCGAGCGCCGCGTCCTCAAGGAGTACGTGCTGGGCCCGGACCACCCGACCTCCACGGAGCGGTTCAACGCGGCCGTCAACGCCCTGGCCGAACGGGCCGCGGCGGAGCGGGAACAGCAGGAGCAGGAGGGCGAGCGGGAGGCGGTCGTCCAGCTCTCCGGCTGAACGGGCCCGGGGTGTCCGCGGGCGCCCCTACGGGCGGGCCTCCAGGGCCGCTCGCAGGTGCCCGCCGGACTCCTCCAGCAGCCGGGCCGCCGTCGGGCCGTCCACGTCGGCCAGGATCGTCAGGATCGCGTTCTTCACCTCGCCGTCGGTGGCGGCCAGGGCCCGCTCGATCTCCTCGTCACCGGCACCGGTGGCCAGGGCGACGATCCGGTGGGAGCGGGCGCGGAGCTTGTCGTTGGAGGCGCGGACGTCGACCATCAGGTTCCCGTACGTCTTGCCCAGCCGGATCATCGTGATCGTCGACAGCATGTTCAGGACGAGTTTCTGCGCCGTGCCGGCCTTCAGGCGGGTCGAGCCGGTGAGGAGTTCGGGTCCGACGACGATCTCGATGCCGTGCTCGGCGGCGGCCGCCAGCGGGCTGCCCGGGTTGCAGGACAGGCCGACGGTGAGGCAGCCGCGGTCTCGGGCGTGCTCGACCGCGCCGATGGCGTAGGGCGTGCGGCCGGACGCCGAGATGCCGACCACCGTGTCGTCGGGGGTCAGGCCGAGGGGCTCCAGATCGGCCCCGGCCAGCTCCCGGGAGTCCTCGGCGCCCTCGACCGAGGTGACCACGGCCCCCGGGCCGCCCGCGATCAGGCCGACGACCCGGGAGGGGTCGGTGTTGAAGGTGGGCGGGCACTCGGAGGCGTCCAGCACGCCGAGCCGGCCCGCCGTGCCCGCGCCCGCGTAGACCAGGCGGCCGCCCCGGCCCATGCGCTGCGCCATGGCGTCGATCGCGGCGGCGATCTCGGGCAGCCGGGCCGCGACCGCCCCGGCGACGGTCGCGTCCTCGCCGTTCATCAGCCGGGCGATCTGCAGCGTGGGCAGCCGGTCGATGTCCGCCAGGTCCGGCCGGAAGGCCTCGGTGGTCAGGGACTCCAACTCGGCTCTGAGGTCACGGGGGTTGGAGGTGGAGGTCATGGACGGCTCTTTCCGTGTCTTTCCGGTGCTGGGCGGGGCGGCGGCTCAGGGACGATGCCGGTGGGCCAGCGCCTCGTACGAGGCCGACAGCGCCGGCGCCGCCGTCTCGTACGTCCGCTGCGCCACCCCCACGAACAGGCAGTCCACCACGAGGAGCTGGCCGGTCCGGGACGACATGGCCGCGGGACGCAGCTCGCTCTCGCGCGCGGTGGACGTGGTGAGGACGTGGTCGGCGTACTGCGTGACCGGGCCGTCCGGGCGGCCGGTGATCGCCACGGTCGTCGCCCCGCGCTCGAAGGCGACCCGCAGCGGCTCGATGACGTCCCCGGTCGACCCGGAGTGCGTGATGGCGATCGCCACGTCGCCCGCGCGCAGTTGCACGGCGTTGGTGACGGCCAGGTGCGGGTCGCTGTGGGCGTGCGCCATCAGCCCTATGCGCAGCAGCTTCTGCGTGAGGTCCTGGGCGACGAGCCCGGACGCCCCGACCCCGTACACATCGGTGCGGCGGGCGGCGGCCAGGGCGGTGACGGCCGCGCCCAGCTGGACCGTGTCCAGCCCGGCGGCGGTGTCGGCGAGGGTCTGCTGTTCGTCGTAGGCGAGCTTGGCGACCACGTCGGCGATCGGGTCGTCCACCGCGATGTCCGTCGTGATGGCCGGGGCGCGGCCGGACTGCTGCTGCGCGGCGAGACCCGCGAGGGCCAGCCGCAGGTCCCGGTAACCCGGATAGCCCAGCAGCCGGGCGGTGCGTACGACGGTCGCCTCGCTGGTGCCGGTGAGTTCGGCCAGGCCGGTGACCGTGAGGGCCGCGCAGCCGGCCGGGTCGCCCGCCACGGCCTCGGCCACGCGCTGCATGGAGCGCGTCATCGACGGTGCGAGCGTGCGGACCTTGGCCGCGAGGGCGGCGGGGGCGGGCGGGGTGCCGCCCGGGCCGCCGCGCTCCCTGGCGAAAATTTCCTTCACTCTCTGGGTCACCTCTGAAAGATATTTTCGGCTCGGCGTCGGGGTCAAGAGTGCGCACAATGGGGGCATGGACCCCATCAGCCCCCTGGAGCAGACGCTGCATGCCGCGCGCGCCCTCGTGCTCGCCGACCTCGTCGCGGGACGCGTCGCGGACGCCGACGTCGTGTCGCTGGTGGAGCAGTCCATCACCCAGCGGCGGTGGTGGGTCGAGCAGTGGCCGGAGGGCGCGCAGTTCGTCGCCGGCCTGGTCGCGCAGGACGTCCAGGACGCCCTGCTGGAGCGGTACGGCCGCTGGCCGCTGTGCCCCGTGTGCGGCACGGGCGAGCCGCACGCGCTGGACGTGGAACCGGAGTTGGGGCCCGACCCGCACTGGGTGTGCACCGAGGCCGGCGTGAAGGTCGCGGCGGTGGGATCGCTCGGCGAGGCCCTCGGCGGGCCGGCGTCCTCGTGAGACCGGCGTGACGATCTACATCGACCCGCCCACCTGGCCCGGCCACGGCCGCCTGTGGTCCCACCTGGTCAGCGACGTCTCCTTCGACGAACTGCACACCTTCGCCGCCCGCCTGGGCGTGCCCCGCCGCGCCTTCGAACGCGACCACTACGACCTGCCCGCCCAGCGCTACGCGGACGCGGTGGAGGCCGGGGCCGTGGAGGTCAGCAGCCGCGAGGTGGTGCGGCTGCTGTACGGGGCGGGGCTGCGGCGGCCGAAGAGGCGCTACCGCTCGCCGGGTGCGCCCAGTTCGTAGGTGAGGTGCTCGGGGTCCTCGGCGACCCGGGTGAAGCCGGCCCGCGCCAGGACGTGCTGTGAGGGCAGGTTGTCCCGCTCCACGGTGGCGACGACCACCCGCGCCTCCGGCCGGTCCAGCGCCCAGGACGACAGCGCCCGCAGGGCCTCGGTGGCGTAGCCGTGGCCGCGGGCCGCCTCGACGAGGTCGTAGCCGACCTCCACCCGGCCCGTGGCGTCCGGGACGCTGTGGAACCCCATGGCGCCGAGCGCGCGGCCGTCCTCCCGGCGGACCAGGACGTACATGCCCCACTCCGGCCGGTGGACGCCGTCCTCGTACTGCTTGTACACCAGTCCGGCGCCGACCCGGGTGCCCTCGACCGGCCCGCCGTCGAGCCAGGCGAAGCCGCCGTCGCCGACCGTGGACAGATCGGTGGCCGCCGCCGGGGTGACGCCCTGGAGGGTGAGCCGCTCGGCCTCGATGACCAGGTTGTTGCTCCACCGCCACTGCGTCACGGGCGCGCGCCCGGGCAGCTCGCCGCGCGCGGTGGCCCACAGCAGGGTCCGCCAGGGCGTGGGGCCGGGCTGGACGTGCGGGAAGATCCGGGTGAGGACGAAGTCGCACAGCGCCGGGTCGGGTTCGTAGGCGATGCCGAGTCCCTCGGCGATGTCGTGGGTGTGCAGCAGCACCTCGGCGACGCCCATGGCGGCGAACCCCTCGCGGTTCGCGCTGCGGAACGGATACGGATGGAAGGCCCGCACCTCGCGCGGGGTGGTCCGGACCGCGGCGGCCAGCAGCGTGCCCATCGTGCCGATCACCCGCAGCACGCCCGAGTTGTCGGTCCCCTCCTCCAGCACGATCTCGAACGGGCCGTACGCCTCGGACTCCCGCCCCGCGAGCTGCCCCGCGTACGCGATCAGATCGTCCGCGATGTGCACCGCGGTCTCCCGGCAGCTCCACTCCAGCCGCCCGGCCCGCACCCCCGCCCAGTCCCGCCCGGCGACCGCCCCCAGCACGCCCACGCACTCGGCGACGGCCTGCTCCACCTGTTCCGCACCCGTTGTCCACATGGTGGGCAGGCTACGAGGCGTCCAGGGGCGGGAGCGACAGCATTTCCAGCTCGGCGGCGAGGTTGCAGCGGGCCGTCGCCTCCCAGTGCTCCGCCCCGTAGGGGGTCCGGAACAGCCGGGGCAGGGCGAGGAGTTGGCGCAGGATCGCGGCCCGGCCCGTGCGGAATGCGTCGTTCGGGACGAAGTGGTACTCCTCGCGGACCGCGGTGGTGTAGACGGCGTACGCCGACGGCGGCGAGGCCAGGATCGCCAGGTCGGCGTCGCACAGGACCATGCCGTCGGGGTCGTCGTCCGCCGGGTCGTGCGTGACGGTGAGGCGCACCAGCCGGGCCACCTCGGCCGTCTTCGCGTCGGGAAGGCCGGCTTCCCTGAGGGCCCGTTCGGCCAGCCGCGCGGAGCGTTCCTCGTTCTCGGAGCGGTCGGGCAGGTAGACCGCGTCGTGGAACCAGGCCGCCAGCCGGACCACCTCCGGGTCCCGCGCGTACTGCTCCAGCAGGTCGACGCGGTCCAGGACCGCCGTGAGGTGCTCGACCGTGTGGTAGCGGCGCTGCGGCTCCCGCCAGCGGCCGAGCAGGTCCTCGGCGTACGGCGCCGGGTCGGGACCGCCGGCCGGCCCCCGGGCCGCCTCCAGGGTGCGGGCGAAGCGGGTGCGCAGGGTGTCGAGATCGGCCATGGGGTCATTCTCCCGCCGACCCGGGTGGGGGACCTAGCGTGGGGTGCATGACGACTCCTGCTGATGTGCACGACGTACGGGACCCCGAGCAGCCCGGCCGGCTGCTCACGATCGAGCGTGACGCGTTGATCCCGCTGCTGCGGGGCAGGACCGGGGAGGACTTCGCGCGGCCCGTCGCCGCGTGCCCGGGCTGGACGGTGCGGGACGTGCTGGCGCACGGTTCGGCCGCCCTGACGCGGGTGGTGCAGGGCCGGTTCGAGCCGGGCGTGTTCTCGCCCGGGTCCAACGACCGGGACATCGCCGAACGGGCCGGCTGGAGCGACGCGCAGGTCGTCGACGAGCTGGAGCGCGGGATGACCGAGGCCGGGCCGGTGATCGCCGGGGCGGACGGGCGGCTGGACGGGCTGGCGCTGGGGGAGTGGGTGCACGCCGGTGACGTGCGCGAGGCCCTCGGGGAGGCGGGCGCCTACGGCGGGGCCGGGCTGCCGGACGCGCTCGCCCTGCTGGCCCGCCTCACCCGCGAGCGGGGGCACGTGCCGCTCCACGCCGACCTCGACGACCTGGACGAGCCGCTGCGGCTGGGCGAGAGCGGCGGGGAGCGGCCCCCGGGGCGGTTCATCGGGGACGGGGCGACCCTGGTGCGGCTGTACACCGGGCGGCCGGTCGACGGGGCGCCCGCGTTCGAGCTGGCCGGGGTGGAGGCGGCCGAGCTGAACATCTACGGGTGAGGTCCCGGGCCCCGGAGGGTGCTTGGGAGCCGGCCGGAGTGGGCAGCGTAGTCTTTGATTGGACTAGACCTGTCGCCGAACGCCGACGCCATGCCGACGAAGGGGCCCCATGAGCAAGCGTGCAGTCCTGGAGGTGATCGCCCTCGGCGTCGAGGACGCGGTCGCCGCCCAGGCGGGAGGCGCGGACCGCCTTGAACTGGTCACCGACATGGCGGCCGACGGGCTCACCCCGTCGGCCGCGACCGTCGCCGGGATCCGGCGGGCCGTGGACCTCTCCCTGCGGGTGATGATCCGGCTGGCGGACGGCTTCGCGGCCGGGGACGTCGACCGGCTCGCCGACACGGCCGCGGAGTTGCGCCAGGCCGGGGCGGAGGAGTTCGTGCTCGGGTTCCTCGACGAAGGGGGCTCGGTGGACCTGGCGGCCGTGGAGCGGGTCGTCGCCGCGCTGGACGGCTGCCCCTGGACGTTCCACCGGGCCATCGACCGGGCCGCCGACCGGGCCGCCCTGCGCAAGCAGCTGGACGGGATGCCGGGGCTGGACACCTACCTGACGGCCGGGTCGGCGGACGGGGTCGACGGCGGACTGCCCGTGCTGCTCGCCGAGGCCGGGCGGGCCGGGGAGCCGGGGTACGGGCAGCAGTTGCTGGTGGGCGGCGGGCTGCGGCTCGACCATGTGCCGGTGCTGCTGAAGGCCGGGGTGGACGGCTTCCACATCGGCGGGGCGGCTCGCCCCGGGGGCTGGGACGAGCCGGTGTCCGCCGAGGCCGTGGCCGAGTGGCGGGCCGCGGTGGACGCTTCCTGAAGGGTGCCCGGCGCTTACCCGAGTTGCTCCGGCAGCGGAGCCGCGTGGGTCACCGTCAGACCCGAGACCGCCCGGGTGAGGGCCACGTACAGGCGGCGCAGGCCGGTGCGTTCGTCGGGTTCGCCGTCGACCACCGCGCCGGGCTCGTCCAGCACCACGTAGTCGTACTCCAGGCCCTTCGCCAGGGACGCCGGGACCAGGGTCAGGCGGGTCTCACGGGTGGTCTCCTCGCCGGGGCCCACATACGGGAGGCCGGCCTCCTTCAGGGCCTCGGCCAGTTCGGGCACGCGGGCGTCCGCCGCGATCAGGCCCGTCGAGCCCTCGTGGCGCAGCGACTCGCGGCAGGCGGCGACCACGTCGGCGGTGCCGGAGACCGGGCGGACCTCGAAGTGGCCCGGGTTCTCGCGGATCGACACCACCGGCGTCAGGCCCGGCGCGATGTGCGGCAGCAGGCGTGAGGCGTAGGTGATGACGTCCGTGGGGACGCGGAAACCCGCCGTCAGCTCCTCGATCACGGCGTCCGGCTTGCCCAGGTGGGACAGCGCCTCCTCCCAGCTGCGCGTCGCCCACGGCGTGGTGCCCTGCGCCAGGTCGCCGAGGACCGTCGCACTGCCCGTGGTGCAGCGGCGGCCCACCGCCCGGTACTGCATGGGGGAGAGGTCCTGCGCCTCGTCGAGGACGACGTGGCCGAGGGAGTGCGTGCGCTGGACCAGGTCGGTGGCCTCGTCGACCAGGACGGCGTCCGCGGTCGACCACCGGGCCGACTTCACGCTGCGCGCCGGCTTCGCCCAGAGGATCGCCTTCTGCTCGTCCGCGTCGAGGATCCCCTCCGCGTGGGCCGCGAGGAACTCCGCGTCCGACAGCAGCCGCAGCACCAGTTTCGCCGGGTCGACCGGCGGCCAGATCGCCTTGACCGCCGCCTTCACCGCGCTGTTGCGGGCCACCGCGTCCTGCACCCGGTCGTCGGGCGCCTCCCCCGAGCGTTCCATCTGCACCAGCACGGCGTGCGCGATGCGCTGCGGCAGGGCCTCGCGGGCGGCGCCGTAGCGGATGTCGCGGTCCAGCAACTCCCGGACGATGTCCTCCAGTTCGTGCGCCGGAACCCGCCAGCGGCGCG
Organism: Streptomyces sp. XY006; assembly: GCF_002237655.1. Lineage (GTDB taxonomy): Bacteria > Actinomycetota > Actinomycetes > Streptomycetales > Streptomycetaceae > Streptomyces > Streptomyces levis. Next base: position 20,040 of record NZ_NOKT01000020.1, on the reverse strand, counting down.
AGCCGCGCACCACCACGACCGGCTCGGTGGGCAGCGTGACGTGGGAGTAGAGGGCCCGGCGCAGCACCTCGGCCATGCGGGCGTCCCCCTTGACGACCGCGGCCGTGGCGTCGTCGGTGCCCTTGATCTCGACGTGCGCGACCAGGTCCTCGACGGTGGCCTGCCGGACGGTCAGCTCACCGAGGGCCGGGAGCACCTGCTCGATGTAGTGCAGGAAGGACCGGTTCGGCCCGATGACCAGCGTGCCGGTGCGGGCGAGGCGCTCGCGGTGGGCGTAGAGCAGATAGGCGACCCGGTGCAGGCCGACGGCCGTCTTGCCGGTGCCGGGGCCGCCCTGCACGCACACCGTGCCGGACAGGCCGGACCGCACGATCTCGTCCTGCTCGGGCTGGATCGTCGCGACGATGTCCCGCATCGGGCCCACGCGCGGCCGTTCGATCTCCTGCTGGAGCAGCTTGCTGGTACGGGCCGCCTCCGCGGGGTCCGAGAGGTGCTCGTCCTCGTACGCCGTGAGGTCGCCGCCCGTGTAGCCGAAGCGGCGGCGCAGCGCGATGTCCATCGGGTCCTTCTTGGACGCCCGGTAGAACGGCTGCGACACCGGGGCGCGCCAGTCGACGACCATGGGGTCGCCGTCGTGGTCGTGCACATGCCGCCGCCCGACGTAGAAACGCTCACCCTCCGCCCCCTCGGCCTGCTCGCTGCCCGGCGCGTGCAGATAGTCGAGCCGGCCGAAGAACAGCGGGGTCTCGCTGAGGTCGGCCAGGGCCTTGATGCGCTCCTCGATCTGGCGCGCGAGCACCTCCGCGTTCACCCAGTTCGCGGTGACGTCGCTGATGTCGAGGGCTTCGACGTCCTCGCGCATGGCGCGCAGGGCGGAACGGGACGCGGCGAGGTGGGAGCGCTCACGCGCGAGCGGGTCGTCGACGGGCGTGGACAAGGGACTGCCTCCGGAAGGGACCTGCTGGGGAAGGGCGGTGAGATGCCGGCCGGTTTCCGTCCGGTCGGCGGCACTCCGTCGAGGGAGGCGGGCAAGAGCGGAGATTTTAGGGGAGCGGGCGCGGTGGACGCGAACGCTTTTCTCGTCCCCTAGGGGACGCCGCCCTCCTCCCGAGGGGCCCGCGTCCGCCCGGGGGCGTACCCGAGCCCCGCGAGGTTCGGTCCCGAGACCGACGCAGGTCTTACGGGACGAAACGCACCATGGAGACATGAGCGCAGCAACCATCCACCCCGCCCCGGCACCGGGCCGCCCGCCCGGCGCCACCGCCGTGTCCGGCAGTCACCGCCACCGCCTCGGCGACGCCCTGCGCGCCGTCAAGGTCTTCGCGGTGGCCGCCTTCGACGTGGTCATCCTCGGTGAGTACGGAGAGGAAGTCGGCGTGGTCCGCCGCAAGTGACGGGCCCCGGCCGGCGTCAGCTCTCCGCGAGCAGCTCGTCCGCGTCCATGATCCGGTACGCGTACCCCTGCTCCGCCAGGAAGCGCTGCCGGTGCGCGGCGAAGTCCTGGTCGATCGTGTCCCGGGCGACCACGGAGTAGAAGTGCGCCTGGTGGCCGTCGGCCTTGGGCCGCAGCACCCGGCCGAGGCGCTGGGCCTCCTCCTGCCGGGAGCCGAAGGTGCCCGAGACCTGGATCGCCACCGTCGCCTCGGGCAGGTCGATCGAGAAGTTCGCGACCTTGGACACCACCAGCACGCTGATCTCGCCCTCGCGGAAGGCGTCGAAGAGCTTCTCCCGCTGCGCGTTCGACGTCTCGCCCTTGATCACGGGCGCCCCGAGATGCTCGCCGAGCTCGTCCAGCTGGTCGATGTACTGGCCGATCACCAGGATCTGCTGCCCGGCGAAGCGGCGCACGATCGCCTCCGTGACCTTGCGCTTGGTCGCGGTCGTCGCACAGAAGCGGTACTTCTCCTCCGTCTCGGCCGTGGCGTACGCGAGCCGCTCGGAGTCCGTCAGATTGACCCGGACCTCCACGCAGTCGGCGGGCGCGATGTAGCCCTGCGCCTCGATCTCCTTCCACGGCGCGTCGAACCGCTTGGGCCCGATCAGCGAGAACACGTCCGACTCGCGGCCGTCCTCCCGGACCAGCGTGGCGGTCAGACCGATCCGGCGGCGCGCCTGCAGATCCGCCGTGAACTTGAAGACCGGCGCGGGCAGCAGGTGCACCTCGTCGTAGACGATCAGGCCCCAGTCCCGCGAGTCGAACAGCTCCAGGTGCGGGTAGACGCCCTTCCGCCGGGTCGTCAGCACCTGGTACGTGGCGATCGTGACGGGCCGGATCTCCTTCCTCGTCCCGCTGTACTCGCCGATCTCGTCCTCGGTGAGCGAGGTCCGCTTCACCAGCTCGTGCTTCCACTGCCGCGCCGAGACCGTGTTCGTGACGAGGATCAGCGTCGTCGACTTCGCCTGGGCCATCGCCCCGGCGCCCACCAGCGTCTTCCCGGCACCACAGGGCAGGACGACGACGCCCGAACCGCCGTGCCAGAAGTTCTCCACGGCCTGCTTCTGGTACGGCCTGAGCGCCCAGCCGTCCTCGGCCAGCTCGATCGGGTGCGCCTCGCCGTCCACGTACCCGGCGAGGTCCTCGGCCGGCCAGCCCAGCTTCAGCAGCGTCTGCTTGATCTGGCCCCGCTCGGAGGGGTGCACGGCGACCGTGTCCGGGTCGATCCGGGCGCCGACCAGCGGCGCGATCCGCTTGGACTTCAGCACCTCCTCCAGCACCGGGCGGTCCGTGGTCGTCAGGACCAGACCGTGCGCGGGGTGCTTGGAGAGGGTGAGGCGGCCGTAGCGGTCCATCGTCTCGGCGACGTCGACGAGCAGCGCGTGCGGCACCGGGTAGCGGCTGTACTGCACGAGCGCGTCCACGACCTGCTCGGCGTCGTGCCCGGCCGCGCGCGCGTTCCACAGGCCCAGCGGGGTCACCCGGTAGGTGTGGATGTGCTCCGGCGCCCGCTCCAGCTCCGCGAACGGAGCGATGGCCCGGCGGCAGTCGTCGGCCTGCTCGTGGTCGACTTCCAGGAGCAGGGTCTTGTCGGACTGGACGATGAGAGGTCCGTTCAACGCGGGTCCCTTCTGGAGGCGGCACCCTGGCATGAGTGCTCGGCCAAACGTCCAGTGTGCCTGATCGTCGGCGTGCGGGGGTGTGACGTGGGCGTCCCGGAAGCGACTGCGGTCGTACTGAATGCCTATTCATCCCAACGTGTGGTGTGAATTCAGTTTTTCCGGCGCGGCCCCGAAGAATGGCGCGGGTGCAGAACCCCCCGACCACCACGCTCGGATACGCCCTGTTCGCCACCCGCTGGCTCCAGGCCCCGCTGTACTTCGGGCTCGTGGCCGCCCAGGGCGTCTACGTCTACAAGTTCTTCAAGGAGCTGTGGACCTTAATCCTCATGTGCGTGGGCGGCCACGCCACCGAGACCTACGTCATGCTCGCCGTGCTGAAGCTGGTCGACGTCGTCATGATCGCCAACCTGCTGATCATGGTGATCGTCGGCGGCTACGAGACGTTCGTCTCCCGCATCGGCCTCCAGGGCCACCGTGACCAGCCCGAATGGCTCTCGCACGTCAACTCCAACGTGCTGAAGGTCAAGCTCGCCACGGCGATCGTGGGCATCTCCTCGGTCCATCTGCTCCAGATGTTCGTGGACGTCCACCACACCTCGCAGCACGCCCTGCTGTGGGGGACGGTGATCCATATGGCGTTCATCTTCTCGGCGGCGATCCTCGCGTACATGTCCGGGCCGATGGCCGCGCACGGCGACCGCGCGCACGCCGCCCGGCCGCCGGTGGAGCGCCCCAGGACCGAGCACACCCCCGAGCCCCGGCCCGAGGCCGTCACGGACGCGCCCGCGGTGCCCCGGCAGCCGGACCCGGACGGTGAGGCGGAGGCCCGGATCCGGGCCGCCGGCTTCCCCGCCCGCAAGCTGTTGGAGGACTTCGACGAGCGGCACCCGCGGGGCTTCGACCGGGAGACCGTCGCCCGGCTCGGCAAGGCGGAGTTCGTCGCCGCCCGGCGCAACGTGGTGTTCGTCGGCCCGCCCGGCACCGGCAAGACCCACCTGGCCGTCGCCCTGGGCGTACGGGCCTGCCAGGCCGGGCACCGGGTGCTGTTCGCCACCGCCGCCGAGTGGGCCGCCCGGCTGACCGACGCCCGGGCCGCCGGACGGCTCGACGCGGAGCTGGCCGCGCTCGACGAACACCCCCTCCTGATCGTCGACGAGGTCGGCTACACGCCCTTCGACCCGGACACCGCCGGGCTCTTCTTCCAGCTGGTCGCCCACCGCTACGAGCGGGCCTCCCTGATCGTCACCAGCGACCGCCCCCTCGGCCGCTGGAACGAGGTCTTCGGCGCGTCCGCCCCGGCGCTGACGGACCGCCTCGCCCACCACGCCGAGGTGGTGCGGCTGGACGGCGAGAGCTACCGGACGCGGCGCGCTAGCGCAGCGTGGGCAGACTGACGTTCTGGACCAGCGGACCCTCGATGGTGACCCCCTCGGTCACCAGCGGCTCGGTGACCAGCGACTCGGGACCGGCGGCAGGCAGCGGCAGCGGCAGCGCCCCGGCCGCCGCGGCGGGGGACGCGAGCGCGCCCACGAGGGCGACGGCGGCGAGGGCGACGGCGGGCAGCTTTTCACGCATGCGGACGACAGGGCCTTTCTGGAGACGACGGACGGGACCTTTCCCGGCGACGGCGACGGCGACGGCGACGGCGACAGCGACAAGGACAGCGACGGCGACAGCGATGGCGACGGCGGGCGCGGTCGCCGCGGGCCGGCCCGCGGGCGCGGGGCCGGCCCGTGAACGCGCGGACGGGCGATCAGATCTGCGGCGTCTCCAGGACCAGACCGGCGACATCGATGCTCACCGCGGCGGCCGGGGTGGCCAGCCCTCCGAACGTCATCAGGGCGGCGGTGGCCAGGACGGCGGCGACTCGACGAACAGCGCGCATGCGGGAAGTTCCTTTCGACAGCGCTCACAGGGACACCCCGTGGCTGCCCCCGGGCACCCCGCGTGATGCGACAGGCCCGGGAAGGTCGCCCGAGGGTGGGACATCCCCGGCGTGGCGTGCATGAACGCCGGCGTGCACCCGAACGGGTGAGAGGCCCGGCGCGGCGCCGTCAGCCCGCGTCGTCCGCCAGCTCCGCCACCCCGGTGATCCGGTGCAGCGGAAACGTACGGACCTCGTCCGCGGTGTGGTCGTACGCCGTGACGAAACCACCCTCGACGCGGATCGGGGCGATGACCCGCTGGCTGGCGGCGCCCTCGGCGTTGACGTAGCCGATCCACAGGGCCTCGCCGGTCAGGACGGCGGCCTGCATGGTGGCGAGGGTCTCGGCGGAGCCGGTGCGCGGCAGCTCCCCGTCGGCGGCCGGGGCCGTGCCGGGCTTGCGCGGCGTGGTGGAGGCGAGGTCGCCCGCGCGGATGGCGCGCAGGGCCGCCGCGAGGAGGGTGTCGTCGGGCACGGGCGGGCCGTCCGGGACCGGCTCGGGCGCGGAGCGCGGCGGGGTGCGGCGGGCCAGGGCGCGGGTGATCAGCACGTCGCCCTCGGCGGACTCGGCGGCCGGCGCGAACCCCATCGCCCGCAAGCCCTCCAGGAGACCCGCCGGGTCGGCCTGCGCGGCCAGCACGGTCGGCGCGAGCCGGCGCAGCCCAAGACCGGCGGCCCGCTTGTCGGCGAGGATCTCGCCGAGCATCGCGTCGTCGTCGCAGCGCACGTACGCCGAGGCCGCGCCCACGCGCAACTGCCCGTGTCTGCGGGCCACGTCGTCGATCAGGTACGACAGCGGCTGCGGCACCGGCGTACGGGAGTGGGCCGCGAGGAAGGCGTGCAGGTCGGAGGCGGTCTGTCCGGAGTCGAGGGCGCGCCGCACCGACCCGGGCGTGAACCGGTAGACGGTGGCCCCGCCCTTGGACTCGACGTCCGCCAGCACGCCCAGCATGTCGGCGAGCGGCCGCTCCAGCGGCCCGGGCGCCACCGCCGTGAGGTCGGCCTGCAGCAGCACGTGGTCCAGCGGCTCGGGCAGCAGCGGTGCGAGGACCCGGGCCGCCGCCGCGGAGGCGACGGCCTGCTCGGCGGGGGACAGGGGCGTCAGCGGGGCGGGGCGGTGGTGGTGGACGGGCAGCTTGTCCCCGGGGCCGGAGGACTCGGCCGGCCGGTCCTTCGGCACGGCCGCGGGCGCGCCCAGCAGGGCCCGGCCGTGGGCCGACAGCGCGCCCCGGCCGGTGACGCCCAGCAGCTCCGCCTCGGACAGCGTCCAGCGGGCGAGCCGGCCGCGCAGGTCGTCCTCGGGCCGGGCACCGCGCAGCGGGCGCTCCCAGCGCAGCCGGGCCAGCACCGACTCGGGGTCCGGCGCGGCCCCCTCCGGCAGGGCGGCCAGCAGGGCCAGCACCCGGTGGCGCACCTCGGGCGCCGCCGAGCGGTCCAGGCCCGGCCCGAGCGCCGACAGCGTCCGGTCCTTGGCGTCCCGCCCGCCGACCAGGCCGGCCGTCCGGGTCGCCGCGAGCCACGCCGTGACCAGCACCGACCAGCGCTCGGCGGGGGGCTGCTCGCGCCACTCGTCGTAGGCCGGGGTGGCCGCGTACCGCTCGTCGGCCTCCCCGTCCGAGGCGATCAGGCCCGCCGCGTACGCCAGCTCCACCCAGAACGCGGCGACCGGCTCCGGCACGTCCAGGGCGACGGCGGTCCGCTTCAGGTCCCGCACGCTCAGGCCCCCGGCCCGCAGCACCGCCGGGCCGCCCTCGTCCCAGTCCTTCAGCAGCTCCTCGACGGTCGCGAGCGCGGTGTACGCCTGCCCGGCCGCCGTGCTGTCCACAACCTGTGGACGGTGTACCGCGGCCGCCTCCACCGCCGGCGGCACCGGCTCGGGCGCCCGGTGCGCCAGCCCCCGCCGCAGGTGCAGCGCCACCTCGCGCGGCAGCACGACCGTCCCGGGCGCCGTCGGCAGCAGCAGCCCGCGGTCCAGCAGCCAGCGCAGCCGGGGCGCCGGATCGGCCGTGACCTGCCCGTACGGCGGTCCCCACACCAGCCGCTCCAGCACCTCCAGGGAGTCGGCCGGGGCCTGTGCGAGCAGGGCCGCCATCCGCCGGCGGTCGCCGAACAGCCCCGCCAGGGCGGTCACCGCCGAGACCGAGTCGTGCGTGGAGGGCAGCCCGGCCGTCGTGACGATCTCCTGGATCCGCCCCGGGGACATCCCCGCGGTGGCCTCCTGCACGGTGGGTCCCAGCCCCGTCGGCGAGGGGTGCTGCGGCGAGGGTGCCAGCAGCTCACGGGCCGTGCGCACCAGCCGCAGCCGGTCGTCGCCGCCCCACACCAGGGCCTGCTCGCGCAGCGTGTCCAGGGCGTGCGGCAGGGCGGCCACCACTGCCGGGTCGGCCGCGTCGCCCGCCATGAGCCCGAGCAGTTCGTCGTAGGCCGCCGGGTCCGCCGCCACGGCCAGCGCCTCCGCCGTCTGCAGCGTGAAGCGGTCCAGCCGCTCCAGGGCCCGCACTACCGAGGCGCGGGTGCCGGCGCGGGTCGCGAGCTGCGTGAGGTCGGTGGGCACGGGCGTGATGAGGTCCGGTCGGCTGCGCAGGAGCGCGCCCAGCGCGGCGTCGCCCCGCGCGCGGAGCGCTTCCGCGAGGGAGCGGGGGGCCACAGGCCTGTCCTCGGTGCTCATCCGGTCCACGGTAGCGGGTCGCCTCCGGCGGCCGGGCCGACTGTGCGCGGCCTCGCACCCGGACACCCCCCGTGCTTTTGGAAGCCCCGCCGGTCCGCGCGGTACCGTCGTCCGACGGCGTCACGCAACGCACCCGCCCCGGAGGGGACTTCGTGGGGATTGAGAGCGACCAGGTCGTTTACGAGTATCTGAGCCGCGTCGGCGACGTGGCCCAGCAGCAGCAGTTGTCGTCGGCCACCCGCATGCGCCTGGTCGCGGACCTGCGCAACGAGATCGACCGGCGCCGCGCCAGGGCCACCGTCGACTCGCCCGCCGCCGTCCGCCGCATCCTGACCCGTCTGGGCAGCCCCGACGATGTCGTGGCCGCCGCGGCGGACGGGCGCGAGCCGGGCGCCGCCCCCGCCGCCGTGCCCGTGCAGCCCGACCGCGAACCGCAGGGGCGGGAGCGGGCCAAGGGGGTGCGGCGCGTCGTGCCGCGGCCCCGCCCGGCGCGGCCCGCCGAGCAGGCGCAGCCCGCGCCCTTCGACGGCCCGGCCCCGCCGCACCTGGCCGCCGGGCACGAGCTCGGGGACAGCGCGCTCCAGCCGGACTGGTGGCGGGTCGACAGCAGCCCCTTCGGCGTGGGCGACGAGGTGCCGGGCTTCGTGGGCGGGGTGGAGCTGCCGGATTTGCTGAAGCCGCCGCCGCAGCGGAAGGCCGAGCCGGAGAAGCAGGAACCGGCCCCCGCCGTCGAGGCGGCCGAGCCGGTGGAGGAGACCGGGAAGAAGGGCCGCCGTCTCCTCCCGGGGCTGCCCGCCGCCGGGAACTGGAGCAACCCCCTGCTCCTGATCGCGGCCGGCCTCCTCGTCGCGGGCGCCGTCCTCGGCAACTGGTTCGTGCTCCTCCTCGGCTGGCTCATCGCCTACGCCTCACGCCGGTTGACCCCGGCGGAGACGAAGTGGGCGGTGGTGATCCTGCCCAGTACGGCGGTGGTGGCGGGCCTGGTGTGGCTGTGGGGACGGATGAACGACCGCTGGGGCGAGCCGATCGCCGAGGGCGCGATGAACGACGCGGTGGCGCAGACATGGCCCTGGGTGGTGCGGGGCGCGGCGGTGACGTCGGCCCTGTTCCTGGTCTGGCGTTCGCAGCGCCGCCGCTAGCGCGCCGCCGCCGGCCGCCCCGGGCGCGCGTCTGCCGTGCGGACCGGCTGGGCACAATGGCCCATATGGCATTCACCGTCGGCTTCGACCTCGACATGACCCTCATCGACTCCCGTCCCGGCATCCGCGCCTGCTACCTGGCGCTGTCCGAGCGGACGGGGACGTACATCGACGCCGATCTGGCGGTCACCCGGCTCGGGCCGCCGCTGGCCGAGGAGTTGGTCAACTGGTTCCCGGCCGAGGAGGTGGCGGCCGTGGCGGACCTGTACCGGGCGATGTACCCGACGATCGCCATCGAGGCGACCCCGGCGCTGGAGGGGGCCCGGGAGGCCGTCGCCGCGGTCCGGGAGGCCGGCGGGCGCGCGATCGTCGTCACCGCCAAGTACGAGCCCAACGCCAAGCTGCACCTCGCCCACCTGGGCCTGGAGCCCGACGCGGTCATCGGCGACCTGTGGGCCGAGCAGAAGGCGGAGGCCCTGCGCGAGCACGGCGCGGCCGTCTACGTCGGCGACCACGTCGGGGACGTCCGCGGGGCCCGTACGGCCGGCGCGCTCTCCGTCGCCGTGGCGACCGGCCCCTGCTCCCCGGAGGAACTGCGCGCGGCGGGCGCGGACGTCGTCCTCACCGGCCTGAGCGAATTCCCCGGGTGGCTTTCGGACTACCGTCCCGCGCGCGCCTGACGCCGGCCGGCCGAGACGGAACGCAGTACTCCCGCACCGGCCATCAGGAATCCGACCGCCATGAGCATGCTCAATCCGAACATGTACGTCGGAAAGGGCGTCGTTCCGAGGAACAGCGGGGCGACCGTGACCAGTGTGGCCACGGCACCGATGAAGAAGACGACGGCTCCGGCACGGACCAGACGGTCACCGGGCGCGGCGGAATTCGTTTGGGTTTTGTCACGCACCCGACCAGGGTAGTTCCCAGCGCGAAGGAACAACCCGGTGACGTCTTGTCACCGGCTGTAAGAGCATTAGCCTTGGTACCGGCGGGTCGTACGACCCGCCCGAGTGCTATCAAGAGCCGTTTCAGAAGCACAAGCAAGCCGGTTACCTAGGCACACAGACTCCGCTAGCCTCCCCTCATGCCACCTGGTCTGCGCTACCTCGCCTGTCTCCGCCTGTCTGCCGACTCGGACGGCTCTACGTCCATCGAGTGGCAACGTGGCGTGATCCGACACCACGTCAGCTCTCCTCACCTGTCCGGCGTCCTGGTGGGGGAGGCAGAGGACACGGACGTATCCGGCTCGATGAGCCCCTTCAAGCGTCCGAAGCTTGGACGCTGGCTCACGTCCAAGGCTGATGAGTTCGACGTGATCATTGCAGCCAAGATGGACAGGCTTACGCGTCGCTCGATGCACTTCAACGAACTCTTGGAGTGGGCACAGGAACACGGCAAGTTCATCGTCTGTGTTGAAGAGGGGTTCGACCTGAGCACCCCTCAGGGAAAGATGATGGCTCGCATGACTGCCGTATTCGCTGAGGCTGAGTGGGACACCATTCAGGCACGCATCCTCAACGGCGTACAGAGCCGCCTAGAGAACCGTTCCTGGCTTACGGGCGCTCCGCCTACCGGCTACCGCATCAAGGCCGTAGAGGGCGGCAAGAGGAAGGTTTTGGAGATTGACCAGGACTTCTATCCTTACGTGGAAGAGATCTTCACTCGTGTCCGTGAGGGACAGTCCACACACAGGATCGCCCGAGACTTCAATGCGCGTGGCGTACTCACATGGGGAGACCACCTCAGGAAATTGAAGGGGGAGGCAACCAAGGGAACGCAATGGCAGTCGACCATCATCAATAAGTTCATCCGCTCCTCTTGGGTTCCCGGTATCTACACGTACAAAGGGGAGGCCGTTCTAGACGACCAGGGAGAGCCGGTGATTCTTCCTGAAAAGCCTTTGGCTTCTATGGATGAATGGACAGACCTGGTCGACAGAATCAAACCGGCTCCCAAGCCTGTAGGAACGGAAAGCCGCACCGGTGGAAAGAGCCTGCTTGCCGGTATTGCCCGGTGTGGCAATTGTGGAGCGCCGGTTACTTCCCTTCTGAATTCCGGCCACACCAGGAAAGACGGAGAAAGGATTCCCGGACACAGGTATTACCGCTGCTCCAACAAGTTCAAGGGCGGTGGTTGCACTGTCGGTCTTTACGTCCGTGCTGACGTGCTCGATACGTGGGTTGACCAGGAGATTCGCGGGAGCGTAGGCACGTGGGACATGTACGAGCGAGCCGGTAAGGGACCCTCTCAGGCAAGGAAACTCCAGTCAGCTAGGGCACGCCTGGAAAAGCTGGAAGCTGACTTCCTGGCAGGTGAGTACGACGGGGAGGGACAGGAAGAGTCCTACCGGCGTATGCATAAAGGGCTGTCGGCAAAGGTCGCGCTACTCGCTAAGCAGGAAGAGGAAAGGGCTAACCCCACACTGAAAGCCACGGGTAAGAAGTACGGGGAAGTCTGGGGGTCCAAAGACCAGGAAGACCGTAGGGAATTCCTCCGCACCTATGGCGTAAAGATCTGGGCTTGGGATAAGGGGGCGGATGAAAACGAAAGGGGAATGGTTATGGATCTGGGAGATATCCAGACCATGGCTAATGAGCTTGCCCTTACCCGCCCTGGAAAGAAAGGCAAGATGACTAGAATGGTGATTAGTCATAACGTCACCGAAGAATACCGATGGAAGGCATTGGGGTTCGCTCGATAAAGAGAGGCATAAAGAAAGGCCCTGCCAAATGGTGGGGCCTTATTCTTTTATGGAATTGTTTATGAATTCGCCCCCCTATCTTTAACAATTGAATATCAATTCGGGGTGGTCCGGTCTTTCGCGTGCCTAGGGTCTCTTAGGGGAGGGGCAGTAGCCGAGAACCGTCCTCAGAACCTCTGTACGGCTTTCTATGGCTTGGAGACGAACGATCCTTGTCCCAGGACGGTATAGAGCCGCCCCTCTTCCCTGAGAGCCGCTACGGCTTTCTGCACGGTCGACGGAGCCACGTCCAACTCCGCAGCAAGGTCGACCACGGCAGGGAACCTCTCGCCAGGGGCGTACGTACCGGCGTCCAGTCGTCGGCGTAGCTCGGCAGCAACCTGGGGCCATACGGGCTTGCTGCGGTCAAGATCCATGGGACCGAGCATCCGTGAGTACGCGCATTCACGCGACCGCGTATACGCGTATGCGCGTATCCTCAGCTCCGGAAGGACCCCCGCGACCGGGCGAACGGTCCGGGGGCATGGCCACCAGCTATGAGGAGCTGATGACAGTGAGCCAGCCTAGTCATGTCCGGCTGGTGCCCTGGAAGGGGCCGGAAGGGAAGCCAGCGCATCTCGTCACGGACGGCACTCCCACACCCCTGTCTCTCCTGGCAGACAAGATCGAGACTCAGCAGATCGAATCAGCAGCCGTGATCGTGGAGTTGGCGCGGCCGATGGTGGGGGAGGAAGCCAAGCTGACAGCGGATGAGCTGCGCTGGATCGCCGGACGGCTCATCGAGAGCCTGACAGACGTTCTGAACATCGCTGAGAGCCGTGCACAGAGGCTCCCGGCGTACGAGGAGCCGGGGGAGTAGCCCAAGCCCTCAGAGAGCCCCTGGACGCCTTGTCTGGGGGCTCTCTCATGCCCAAGCGCAGATGTTCCTCAAGCCAGGGTCCAAGGGCCCTCTGTCATCTGGCTTCTATATCCGTTTGCAGCGTAGAACGTGCAGCCTGGATGAATTCTCGTTCAATATTCACCCTGGCTGTTTCTGCGTCCTGTAGCTCCTGGCTGTACGCCTCTCCGACTCCCGGGCCATGCTCGGCTCGGTTCCTCTGAATTACGTCCTGCACTTCTTTGTGAACTACCACCACAGATTGCGCGAGCGGGACAAGCGATACGGGTCCTTTCAGCTCCACAAGGAAAGCAAGCCCAATCAGTTCTCCCATAGCGTCTTTCAGAGGGGCAGCGTACTGATCTGTAAATTCCCTATCTTCGCGGGTGCCGCTTGATGAGTGGTGCCTCATGGTGACTCGGGAATCTGTGTCGTGAAGCCTCTTAGCTTCCAGCTCAGAAACCTGGCCTGCCTTTTTGAGGAACTGAGCGTAGATATCCCGCCGTACGTCACGATGCCGTGACCGTTCCTCAAGGAGGTGCTTACGCTCCTGAGTAGCGTTCTCCTGCCTCCCCTTCAGGAGGCTGAACGCACCAGCTATAAGTCCACCCGTAGCTACGCCTGTACCTCCGAGCAGGGCAGCAATTAGTTGTGAATCCATAGAGCCCCCACGTGATCAGAGTCCCGGTCCTACCCCTGTGGTCAGCTCACGAAACACTGTCGACCGCAATCGTCGGCCCCGGCCACAGGTAAGCGGAATGACTCATGTCTGTTTGTCAGTGGTGCGTGAGAAGATAGAAGGGAAGTTGAGGAAGGGAGGTAAACAACATCAACAGACCAACGCGTAAGCCAGCGAGGAAGTTGAAGGCGGGTGACCATCTGAGGCTCTGGAACGGCAAGACTGCCGAGATTCTGGCGATTGAGGAAGCGGTGAACCAGGTAGGGAGGAAGGCTCTCATCCTGCGCCTGTACAAGGCAGGAACCATGGTTGTTAAGCGGGATAGGTACATGAACATGCACTATCCAGAGTAGTAACTAGAGTGGCGTGGAGCCGGTATCTCCAAACTTGGAGGTACTGGCTCCCTTAGTTGGTGGTGTCCAACAGGAGTAACTCTATCTGGTCGAGATACCCCGTGAACTACCCACTTTCCTTGGTGTCACGGCTGGAATTCCTTTGGAATTGCCATTCAGTAGCCTTATTCAATGACATTCCTAAGGGAATTAATGTACCCCAGCCGGCTGAGATATTCCATTACCAGAGGAATGCCAATAGAGAAGTCGGGGGATTCCTAATCAAGCAAACCAGGGAAACCCAATCCGCCGAAGGCGGGTATTAGTCTCAACCAGGGCATACCCCAAATCTGTCTATCCCTTGGTTTCCCCTGGTCTAGTGAATTACTCTCCCTGTAATCATTCGCTGTCCCTGGCTACGCCAGGTGCAGCGATTTTTCCATTCGTCTTGTTACTTCTTCTAGTTCTTTCTTATTGTTTGTAGCCGGTTTCTCGGCTACCCCCTGGTCGGTTTTCCGGCTACCCCCCCCTAGCCGGGATTCCGGCTACCCCCATCTTGCGCCTGTCCATCTCCAGCTTCATACGGTTGGCTGACACGGCCAGACGCGGGGCAACGTCACTTCCCTTGGCCTCAATCCCGCACCATGCCTTCTTGTCCTTTTCCATGATTGTGTCCTTCACGGTCACTTCCACGTGTGCCGTTCCGTGCTTGTAGGTCTCCTCATCAAGGGCTCTCAAGGCTGCTGGCTGCTCCCGCATCTTCGTAGACAAGGCTTCTGGCAAGAACACCGACCGTCCCGAACTCGGTAAGGCTCTCGACTACATGCGAGAGGGTGACTCCCTCTGTGTCTGGAAGCTGGACAGGTTCGCCCGCTCCCTTATCGACCTGGTGACCACGGTGCGCTCTGAGGGAGCGCGGTATTGGCTTCAAGGTGCTTACGGGCGCTCTCGCCAACATTGACCCCAGCACTCCTGATGGGCGGCTCATGCTCCAAGTCATCGGAGCCATGGCGGAGTTCGAGCGTTCCTTGATTGTTGAGCGCACCCGCGCTGGTCTCGACGCGGCCAAGGCTCAGGGGCGTACCGGTGGACGTCCCTCCGTCATCACTGAGGACGTGCTGACTGTTGCCAAGGCTCGTAAGGCTATGGGGGAGAGCATCACTGCCATTGCCAAGGCTCTCGGAGTCTCCCGCGCCACCCTCTACCGGCACCTTGGCTAGCCCTCACGCTTCCCCCACCACTTTGAGCCTCTGCCTTCACTGGTAGGGGCTCAGTGTCGTTTTAAGGCGTGTTCCGGTGGAGAGACCCCCGGTAGGCTGTCTCAACGGCAGATCAAGGGTGTCCGGCCAGTCCGGGAGCGATCGAGGGAGCGTGTGCTTTGCCGACTGGCAAGGTCAAGTGGTTCAACAGCGAGAAGGGCTTCGGCTTTCTCTCCCGCGACGACGGCGGTGACGTCTTCGTCCATTCCTCGGTCCTCCCCGCCGGAGTCGAGACGCTCAAGCCGGGACAGCGCGTGGAGTTCGGGGTCGTGGCCGGACAGCGCGGCGACCAGGCGCTGTCCCTGACGATCCTGGACCCGACCCCGTCCGTCGCGGCGGCGACCCGCAAGAAGCCCGACGAGCTGGCCTCGATCGTCCAGGACCTGACGACGCTCCTGGAGAACATCACGCCGATGCTGGAGCGCGGCCGCTACCCCGAGAAGACCGCCGGCAAGAAGATCGCGGGCCTGCTCCGCGCGGTCGCCGACCAGCTGGACGTCTGAGCCTCAGGGGAACCGCAGCGCGTCCGGGCCGAGGGGCGGTACGAGCCCCTCGGCCGCCGCGCGGGTGAGCAGTCCGCGTACGGCGGCGTAGCCGTCCTCGCCGAGGTCGGCGGTGAACTCGTTGACGTACAGCCCGATGTGCTGGTCGGCCACGGCCGGGTCCATCTCCTGGGCGTGCTCCATCACGTACGGCCGGGACGCCTCGGGGTCGTCCCAGGCGGCCCGCACGGACGCCCGGACCGCGTCCGCGAGCCCCCGCAGCCGCTCCTCGCCCAGCGACCGCTTGGCGATGATCGCGCCGAGCGGGATCGGCAGGCCGGTGGTGTGCTCCCAGTGCTCGCCCATGTCGGCGAGCTTGTGCAGCCCGTAGTTCCGGTAGGTGAAGCGCGCCTCGTGGATCACGAGCCCCGCGTCGACCTTCCCGTCCCGCACGGCCGGCATGATCTCGTGGAACGGCATGACGACGATCTCGCCGACCCCGCCCTCCAGCGTGTCCGCGGCCCACAGCCGGAACAGCAGGTACGCCGTGGACTTCTCGCTCGGCACGGCGACGGTCCGCCCGGTGAGGTCGGCGTCCGCCTCCCGGGTCAGCACCAGCGGCCCGCAGCCCCGCCCCAGCGCGCCGCCGCAGGGCAGCAGGGCGTAGTCGTCCAGCACGTACGGCAGCACGGCGTACGACACCTTCAGCACGTCGTACTCGCCGCGCTCGGCCATGCCGTTGGTGAGGTCGATGTCGGCGAAGGTCACGTCCAGCGCGGGGGCGCCGGGGACGCGGCCGTGGGCCAGGGCGTCGAAGACGAACGTGTCGTTCGGGCAGGGGGAGTACGCGATCTGCAGCTGCTCAGCGGTCATGCCGGTTCCAACCCTCCAGTACGGGCGCGAGCTTCCCGAACGCCTCGGTCAGGGCCGCCAGCGCGTCGGGAATGCGCCAGGCGTCCCGGTCCCTGGGGCCGACCGGATTGGAGACCGCCCGGATCTCCAGCACGGGCACGCCCTGCGCGGCGGCGGCCTCGGCGACCCCGAAACCCTCCATGGCCTCGGCGAGCGCGGTGGGGTGCCGCTCACGGAGCGCGGCGGCCCGGGCGGCCGTCCCGGTCACGGTGGACACGGTGAGCACGGCCCCGGCCCGGGCCCCGGTGGCCTCGGCGACCCGCCGCACCAGTTCCCCGGGCGGCCGGTGCCGGACGGTACCGAACCCCAGCTCGGTGACCGGCAGGAACCCGTCCTCGGTCTCGGCGCCCAGATCGGCCGCGACGACCTCGTCGGCGACGACCAGCGACCCCACGGGCGCGTCCGGCTGGAACCCGCCCCCGATCCCGGCGGACACCACCAGGTCGTAGGGCCGGTCCCGCAGGGCGGCGGCGGTGAGGGCGGCGGTGGTGGCGGCGGCGGCCGACGCGGGGCCCACGCCGACGGTGATCACGTCGAGCGGGGCCTCGCCACCCGCACGGGCAGCCGGAAGACCCGCCGCCACCGCGTCCCGCTCCACGGGAACAGCGGTGGCGACCAGCACCCGGCCGGGCCCGGCGGCAGCGATCAGGCGTCCTTCTTCAGCTTGAAGTTCCACAGGCCCGACGGCTCCTTGTCGCCCTCCTTGATGGAGACGAGCGTGGAGTTGCCCTGCGCGCCGTACTGGGCGTTGAAGAACACGCTGCCCGGAATCGTGCGGTACGTCTTCTTGCTGGCGTCGGTCAGCGGCTGACCGTTCATCAGGATCGTCCAGCCCTTGTCGGCGATCTCCGGGTCGACGCCGAAGCGGACGGTCTCGTCCGGGTCGACGGAGATGCTCTTGATGCCCTTGTCCTTCAGGCACTGCGTGAGGTCGGACTGCTTCAGCGCGTCGCCCTCACCACCACAGGTGGCCTCGGAGTTCACCGAGTCGCTGCCCACGGTGACCGTGGCCATCGGCGTCGGCTTGTCACAGGCCGACAGGACGAGCAGTCCGGCGGATACGACACCGGCGACGGCGACGGCGCGGCGGCGTCGCACAGCGGATTGCAACGTGTTCATGGCCGAAGGCTATCGGGCCCGCCCGCCGGACCGCCCACGCGGGGTACGGCGTGCCCGGACCCCCTCGTTCCGCTACGCCACCCGGGCCCGCCCCGAGCCCCCGCGCCGCGCCGAGCCGACCAGCCCCCGCACGGTCGTCAGCCACCCGGTGCCGACGATCGCCGCCCCCACCGCGAGCCCGAGCGTGCCGTTGAGCGGCATGGCGATGCCGACCGCCCCGCCCAGCACCCAGGACACCTGCAACAGCGTCTCGGAGCGGGCGAAGGCCGAGGTGCGGACCAGTTCCGGCACGTCCCGCTGGATCAGCGCGTCCAGGGACAGCTTGGCCAGGGCCTGCGCGAAGCCGGCGATCGCCGCCAGGCCGGCGACCAGGACCGCGCTGAAGAACACCGCCGCCGTGATCGCCGCGCCCAGCACGCACGCCACGACCGTCACGATGATGATCTCCGGCGCCCGGGAGCGCAGCCACGCCCCGACCGCCGTGCCGAGCGCGTTGCCCGCGCCCGCGGAGACGCCGACTATCCCCAGGGAGACGGCGGCGCTCTGGCCGGAGATCGGGTGCTCGCGCAGCAGGAAGGCGAGGAAGAAGATCAGAAAGCCGGTGAGGCAGCGGATCGAGGCGTTGGCGCCCAGGGCGTGGGTGACGGCCGGGCCGACCGTGCGCAGCCCGGGGCGCTTGACCGGCTTGCGGTGCGGCCCGTGCAGATGCTGTTCGTCCGCCGCGAGCAGCGCCCGGTCCTCGCCCTTGGCGGAGTCGACCTTCGGCGGCAGCGTGAACGACAGGACCGTGCCCGCCACGAAGATCACGAAGGCGCCGTAGAGCGGCCAGCGCGGGCCGATCTGCTGCAGACCGGCGCCGATGGGCGCGGCGATGCCGGTGGCGAGGAGGCCGCCCAGGGTGACCCGCGAGTTGGCCTTCACCAGGGAGAAGCGCGGTGGCAGCAGGCGCGGCACGACGGCGCTTCTGACCACGCCGTACGCCTTCGAGGCGACGAGCACGCCGAGCGCGGCCGGGTAGAGCTGCAGGCTGCCGCTGACGACCGCGCCGGACAGGACCAGCGCGAGCAGCGCCCGGGCCAGCATCGCCCCGGCCATCGCGGCCCGGCGGCCGTGCGGGATGCGGTCGAGGAGGGGTCCGATCACCGGCGCGAGGAGCGTGAAGGGCGCCATGGTGATGGCGAGGTACAGCGCGACGCGCCCGCGGGCCTCGTCGGTCGGGACGGAGAAGAAGACGGTGGAGGCGAGGGCGACGGTGATCATGACGTCCCCGGCGCCGTTCACGCCGTGCAGCTCGATCAGTTTGCCGAGGCCGGACTCCCCGGCGCCGTGCGCGTGGGTGGCCTTGCGGATGCCGCGGGCGGTGCCGGTCACCGGGAAGTGCAGGGCGCGGCCGAGCGCGCGAAGGGGGCCGCCCGGACGGCCCGGTCCGCTCGGTCGGCTGCTTCCCTTGACCCCTTTCGACCCACCGGTCCCGGTGGCGCCCTGGGGCGTCTTCGCGGCTGCCACGTCGTCATAGTGCCCCGAGAACGCGATGGGTAGTGCCATTACCGCTTGTATAGGGCCTGTGGGGTGACTGTCCGGGTTGTCGTTCATGGAACCGGTCGGTGTACGCGAAGTGGGGCGGAAGGGTAGCGTGCGTATCTCAGCCATCCCGCAGAATGGATGAAGGACGTCGACGCGGTCCCCTGGTCCGCTCCGTCCCGCCTTGGCGCTGGGAGTGGCGCACTCGAGACGGCGTATGGAGAGAAGCGATACCTGTGAGCGCAGCGACAACGCGAAGCCGCACCCCCGACCGTCTGTGCGCCGAGGCCGTCGACCTCGCGCGTGCCGCAGCCGAGGAGGCCGCCGCGCCGGGCATCGTCGGTGAGCACGTGGGCGTGGTCTCCGAGGGCGACCGTGTCGTCACGCACTTCTTCGCCTGCCGCGAGCTCGGTTACCGGGGCTGGCGCTGGGCCGTGACGGTGGCCCGGGCCTCCCGCGCGAAGATCGTCACGGTGGACGAGGCGGTGCTGCTGCCCGGCCCGGACGCGGTGCTCGCGCCCGAGTGGGTGCCGTGGAGCGAGCGGCTGCGCCCCGGCGACATGGGCCCGGGCGACCTGCTGCCCACGGACGCCGAGGATCTGCGCCTGGAGCCCGGCTACTCGGGCGAGGACGAGCCCGCGCCGAACTCCCCGGTCTCCCACGAGATGGCCGACCTGGTGGAGGCCGAGGACGCCGACGTCACCGAGGAGCCCCCGTCCCGCCTGGCGGTCACGCCGTCCCGCGGCTCCATCGCGGCGGTCGCCGAGGAACTGGGCATGCGCCGGGCCCGCGTCCTGTCCCGCTACGGGCTGCACACCGCGGCCGACCGCTGGGAGGAGGCGTTCGGCCCCAAGACCCCCATGGCCCAGTCCGCCCCGGCCGCCTGCGTCAGCTGCGGCTTCCTCGTCCCCGTCGGCGGCTCCCTGGGCCAGGCCTTCGGCGTCTGCGCCAACGAGTTCTCCCCGGCCGACGGCCGCGTGGTCTCCCTGGCCTACGGCTGCGGCGGACACTCCGAGGCCGCCGTCATGCCGCGCCCCCCGCAGCCGGCCCCGCCGGTCATCGACGAGACCCGGGTGGACCCGTTCCCGCTGCGCCCGGCCTCTGACTCGGGGTCCGTGCCGGTCACGGAGGACGAGTCGACGGCGGAACTCGGACACTCCTAGCCCCCGCCCGCGCCCCGGCGGCCGGCCGACGCCGTCTCCGACCTCCGCCGGGTCCGTCTGAGGCCACTGCCGGCCGGCCCGAGGCCGCCCTGAGGGATTGCCCCGCGGCTGCGCCCGGTGGTGATCGGCACGGGCCGCTCGGTGGCCGGGGTGGCGCCCGCACCTGGTCCGAGGGGCCCTCCGGGGCGCGGTACCTTCGACCTCACG
>NZ_NOKT01000001.1 GCF_002237655.1 Streptomyces sp. XY006 | reverse complement strand
AACTTCTCCGTGCCCTCCGTGGGCCGGTGATACATCCAGCTCAGCAAACCCAGCGCGAACATGTTCTTGCTGCGCTCGGCCTCCTTGCGGGTGAGATCGAACTCCTTCAGCGCCTCCACCGTCAGCGTCGTCAGCGGCACCGGATGCACGTGATAGCCGTCCAGCGACCCGTCCTCCAGCGGCGACACCTCATAGCCGACCTTCTGCATCGCCCGCCT
Organism: Streptomyces sp. XY006; assembly: GCF_002237655.1. GTDB lineage: Bacteria > Actinomycetota > Actinomycetes > Streptomycetales > Streptomycetaceae > Streptomyces > Streptomyces levis. Next base: position 575,330 of record NZ_NOKT01000001.1, on the reverse strand, counting down.
GGTGAACTCGTCCGTGTTGACGATCACCTCCGCGCCGCGCGGCAGGTCCCCGATGTTCGCCTTCAGCGCCGCCGGGTTCATCGCGACCAGCACGTTCGGCGCGTCCCCCGGCGTCAGGATGTCGTGGTCGGCGAAGTGCAGCTGGAACGACGACACACCCGGCAGCGTCCCGGCAGGCGCCCTGATCTCGGCCGGGAAGTTCGGCAGCGTCGACAGGTCGTTCCCGAACGACGCCGTCTCCGAGGTGAAACGGTCACCGGTGAGCTGCATACCGTCACCCGAGTCCCCCGCGAACCGGATGATCACCCGGTCCAGACGCGTGACCGGCTTCCGCCCCTTGACGAGGTCGCCGGGTTCCTTGGCTGCAACAGTCATGTCGTTGTCACTCCAGAGTCGTCCTGACCACGAGCACCCACGAGTGGACCCCGTCGCGTGACTGCGGGGCAACGCGGTATCCAGGGCTTCGTCAAGTGTCCGCTCACGGGGCGCGCCCCGGCGGGGAGGCAAGCTGACATAGTGCGGCCTTCATTCCGGCCCGGCCCGCCCCGCGTCGCTAGGCTGCAACGGCCATCGCCATGCGGTCAGTCCACGGAGGGGTCCGGTGGTCCGCCCCCGGCGGTGGCGTTCCCATTCGTCATGTGACACGGAGGACGTCTTGCCAGCGATCAAAGTCGGCATCTCCCTGCCCACCATGGCCGATCTGGCGCCGAAGGGCTTCCCAGGCATAGCGGCCGGCGCCCGCCACGTCGAACAGGCCGGGCTGGACTCCGTGTCCGTGTCCGACTTCATCATGGGCAACGGCGCGCCGGCCCTGGAGGCCACCGTCGCGCTCTCGGCCGCCGCCGCCGTCACCACGCGGGTCGACCTGCGCTTCAGTCTGCTGGTGCTGCCGCTGCGGAACATCGCCTGGACCGCCGCCCAGATCGGCACGCTGCAGCATCTGTCCGGGAACCGGGTCATCCTCGGGGTCGGGTCGGGCGGAGCCCCCGGGACCCCGTTCTGGCAGGCCGTGGGCGCTGCGGCGGAGGGCCGCAACACACGGCTGGTGCGCTCCCTCGAGCTGCTGCCGGGGCTGCTCGCCGGCGAGGAGACGACGCTGCCGGACGGCACCGCTCTGACGCTCGCACCGGCCGTGCCGGTGCCGCCGGTGCTGGTCGGCGGCAACTCCGACAACGCGATCCGGCGGGCCGCGCGGCACGCGGACGGCTGGCTGCCGTCGGTGGTCTCCCCAGCGACGGTGGCCCGCGGTGTCGCGAAGTTGCGGGAGGCGGCCGAGGAGGCGGGGCGGCCCGCGCCGAGCACCACGGTGTGGCTGCACGCCGGGCTCGGTGACGAGGAGTCGGTGCGCTCCGCGCGGGCCGCGTTCGAGAAGAGCCTGGTGGACATGTACGGGCTGTCACCCGAGGAGGCGCCGCTGGTGCCGATCGGCGGCAGCCCGAAGGAGGCCGCGGAGCGGTTCGCCGCGTACGCGGAGGCCGGCGCCGACCATCTCGACCTCCTGGTCGACGGTGGTGACTGGGAGCGGCAGGTGGAGCTCATCGCGGAGGCACGCGCGCTGTTGTGAGGTCCGTTCCGTCCCGGTCGGGTCCTGGGTGACCGGCCGGGCGGACGCAGCGCGGAAGGGAGCGGGCTGTGCGACCCGGCCGGGTCGCACAGCCCGTTTCGTGTGGCGGGAGCGTCACCTGCCCGGCAGTTCGATGGACTGCCGGTGGCGGAAGACGTTGCGCGGGTCCCAGGCGGCCTTGACCTTCCGCAGCCGCGCATAGTTGTCCTTGTAGTAGAGCTGGTGCCAGGGGATGCCGGACTTGTTGAACTCGGGGTCGCTGAGGTCGTTGTCCGGGTAGTTGATGTAGCAGCCGTCGGTGACGTCGTTGGGCACGGGGACGCCGCCGGTGTCGGCGTACACGTCGCGGTAGATGTCGCGCAGCCAGGCGATGTTGGCCTCGTCCTGATCGGCGTGGTGCCAGTACGACTCGTAGAACATCACCAGGTGCGAGTCGCGGTGCGGCGCCGGGGTATCGTGCGGGCCCAGCTCGTTGATCCGGCCGCCGGCGGAAGCCAGCACGATGTAGCTGTAGGTGTTGTCGTAGTCCTTGCGGGTCAAGTGCTTGTACAGCGCGTCGATCTGGCGCTGGGGGAAGACGTCCTTGACGAACGCGGACTTGTGGAAGGTGCGCAGGTTCGGGTTGTTGAGGGTCTCACCGCCGGTGGTGCTGTAGGTGGTGGCCTTCATGAACGGCAGGTTCTGGGAGTCGTGCCAGTTCGGCCGGGCGCCCATGGCGTCGCTGAGGAAGTCGACGAACGCGTCCATCCGCTGCTGGGCACCGGGCTTGTCGGCGTCGATCTGCGCCACGAGGAAGAGGGTGCCGGCCGACACGTGGTTGAGGAACAGCCAGTGTCCGAGGTCCAGGTACTCCGAGTCGAGGGAGGCGTTGTCCTTGGACCACTGGCTGTACTTGCGCAGCAGGTTGGTGAAGCCGGCCTCGGTGATCTGCTCCCAGGGCCAGGTGACCTGGGTGTAGACGACCCGGGACGGCGGCCTGGGCAGCAGCCGGCTCGGGTCGTTGCCCTTGGCGCCGCGGCTGCGCAGCCAGTACCGGGTGACGATGCCGAAGTTGCCGCCGCCACCGCCGGCGAGCGCCCACAGCAGGTCGCGGTTCGGGTCGTTCGGCTCGCGCGTGGCCACGACGGCCCGCACCCGGCCCTTGCGGTCGACCGTGACGACCTCGGCGGCGTACACGTGGTCGATGACGATGCCGTGCGCCCGGGACAGGACGCCGTAACCGCCGCCCGCGAAGTGTCCGCCCGCGCCGACGCTGTGGCAGCCGCCGCCGGGGATCGTCACGCCCCAGCCGTTGTGCAGGGTCTCGTAGATGTCGAGGAGGGTGGCGCCGGGCTCGACGAAGAAGGCGCGCCGCCGCTCGTCGTAGCCGACCCGGTTCATCAGCCGCAGGTCGGCGATGATCTGGGCCTCCTTGTTGAAGACGAAGTCCTCGAAGCAGTGACCGCCGCTGCGCACCACGATCCGCTTGCCGGCCTCGACGGCCTCGCGCACCACCCGGACCACCTGCTGCGTGGTGGCGGGCAGCCGGACCGCCTCGGGGGTGCCGACGAGGCGGGCGTTCATGCCCGACACCATGTCGGCGTACCGGGGGTCACCGGGTCTGACGGTCGGGATCGCGCCGGAGGCGGTCTCGGGGGCCGCGTGCGCGGGCGACGGCGTACCGAGTGCGGTGACGGTCCCGGAGGTGGCCACAGCGGCGCCCGCTCCGGCCATGAACCGTCGCCTGTTCAACATACTCATCTGCAGCTCCATTCGGCGAGGGCGTCCTTGTGGGTTGCCAAGCGGCCCCAGCGTGCCCACGGCCCGGCGGGGCGGACACAGAAGCCCCGCATCTATGTCAAGTAGCCTCTCGGCCCGTCACGTTGAGGTGATGCGGGGCCGGGCCCGGTGACGCACTGTGGACGCGCCGGCCGGCTCTTGGTGCCGGGGGCGTGGTGCGCCGGTGGCCGACTTGACGCAGTCGCACGCGGCGCGGGGCGGACTGCGCCTGCTTCGGGCATGGTCGTTGCGCGGGAGCCGTCGTCCCGCTGCTCCCCCGCCACCGGCACGGGCGCGACGGCCGTACGGCCCGGGCGTCGGCCGACCCGCTGTTTTCCGAGGTGACCGGCGAGAGGAGAGGCCGCACCATGGCCATCGACAGGAACGAACGGTATGCCCGACTCCGGGAGATCCAGGGCATGGACGTCAAGGAGGAGTACAGCCGCATCTGGTGGCTCGACATGGGCTACGAGTTCCCGTGGGACTTCAGCGTCGCGGGCGCGCTGGCGTTCTGCAACAGTGTCGCGCCGCCCCACATGGCCGCGCTCCTGGTGCGCACCGGGGAGCTGACCCACAACACGCAGCGGCGCATGGAGCACTTCGCCCTCATCAGCCTGGAAATGGTGCGGCGCGGGTTCAAGGACGAGCGCGGCCGGGCGGCGGTCCGGCAGATGAACCGCATCCACAAGAACGCGGTCCGCCACATCAGCGACGAGAAGCAGCAGTGGAGCATCAGCAACGAGGAGTACCTCTTCGTCCTCGCCACCAGCATGCTCATCCAGATCCGCTGGGTGGACCGGTACGGCTGGCGGCCGCTGACCGACCAGGAGCGGACCGCGGCGTACCTGCACATGCGGGAGCAGGGCGAATTCATGGGCCTGAAGGACATCCCGGGCTCGTACGAGGAGTTCGCCCGGTTCCACGACGAGTACGTCGAGCGGACGTTCGCGTACTCGCCGGAGGCCGTGACGCTGTGGCAGGTGCTGCGGAACACGGTCATCGAGCCGATGGCGGCCTGGCTCCCGAAGCGGCTCCAGCCGCTGGGACGCAAGGTGGCGGCGGCGGCACTGCCCGCGCTGCTGACCCCGCACATGCGCAAGGCGTTCGGCGTGTCCGAGCCGTCGCGGCTGCTGCGGCTGGCGGTGGACGCCGCGCTCAAGGTGCGGGCGGCCTATGTGCGCCGGCAACCGCCGCGTACGGAGGCCGCCTACCCCGATCCGCTGCCCACGCCCAGCTTCCCCACGGGTGAGTTCAAGATGGAGGAGCTGGGGCCCGCGCACACGGTCGGGGGTAACGCCGGCTGAGCGCCGCCCCCGCCGGGTCGCCACGGCCGCAGTCCTCTGACCGCCCCCGCCGGGTCGCCACGGCCGCGATCCTCCGACCGCCCCGCCGGGTCGCCACGGCCGCGATCCTCCGACCGCCCCGCCGGGTCGCCACGGCACGGTCGCCCCTTGGCCGGCCCGCGCGATCCGGCCTCCGGGGCCGGCCCCGTGACCGGCCCCGCGCGCCCGCCCCATCTCTCCACCTCATGACCGAGCGGCACACGGTCGGACCGTGTGCCGCTCGGTCGTGTGCGCGCCGCCCGGCGCGGCACTCAGTCGCTCGGCACCGGCGTCGGAGCCGGCGCCGAGGCCCGGGCCGCCGCAGAGGCCGAAGCCGCGGCCGCGCTGTCGAGGATGTCGCGCAGCAGCCGGGCCTGCTCCAGCGTGGCCCGCTCGTGCTCGCTGTCCACGGCGCCGCGACGCACCGCCTCGGCGAACGCCTCGACGGTGTTGGCCACTTGGTCCTCGGGCTCCAGCCGCAGTTCCCGGCTGCCGGACGAGTCGTCGAGCCGGAGCACGGGGACGTGGTCGGCGGGCGGGGTGAACGCCATGTCGAGGGTCAGCCGGCCGGAGCTGCCGCCGATCTCGTAGGAGCTGCGATAGGCGTGGTCGAGGCCGTAGGACAGCTGGACACCGACGCCGTCGCCGGGCCGGCGCAGCAGGGCGGCCCCGGAGGTGTCGACGTCGAAGGCGGCGGCGGCCGTGGTGACGGCGCCCACGACGGTCAGGCCGGTGCCGAGCAGGAGCTGCGCGGCGCGCACCGGGTAGACGCCGGTGTCCCACAGGGCGCCGCCGCCCAGGTCCGGGCGGTAGCGGATGTCTCCGGCCGGGCGCCGGGGCACGGTGAACGTCGCCTGGAACAAGCGCGGTTCCCCGATGGCGCCCTCGGCGACGAGCCGGCGCACCCGAGCGTGCTGGCCGTGGTGGACGAACATGACGTTCTCCATCAGGACCAGGCCGCGGCGGCGGGCCAGCGCGAACAGGTCCGCGCCGGCCTCCGGGGAGGTGCTCAGCGGTTTCTCGGCCAGCACGTGCTTGCCCGCGCGCAGGGCCTCCTCGACCCACTCGGCGTGCAGGGCGAGCGGCAGCGGGACGTAGACGGCGTCCACGTCGCCGTCCTCGATCAGCCGGGCGTAGTCGGGCAGCACCCGCGCGCCGTAGGGTGCTGCGGCCGCCGCGCCGCGGTCCGGGTCCCGCGAGGCGATCGCGGCGACCTCGAAGGCCGCCGAGCGGGCGAAGGCCGGCAGCATCCGGCGGCGCGCGATCTCCGCGCTGCCGAGCACGCCGACGCGAAGGACATCCGTCACGGTGTCTCCTGGTTCCAGCGGGGCAGCACCCCGGCGGCCAGGGTCTGCGCGAGGCCGGGCGCGGCCCTGTCCTTCGGGGACATCAGGGGTTCCTCGGTGAGGTCCCAGGGCAGGGCCAGTTCGGGATCGAAGGGGTCGATGTCGATCTGGGTGCCCGGTTCGTAGACGGTCGACATCACGTAGCAGATGCAGGTGTCGTCGCTGAGGGCCACGAAGCCGTGGCCCACGCCCTCGGGGATGTAGAGGGAGCGGCCGGAGGACGCGTCGAGGGTGCAGACGTGGTGCTGTCCGAAGGCGGGTGAGCCGATGCGCAGGTCGACGATGATGTCGCGCAGCGCGCCGCGTACGCAGCTGACGTACTTGGCCTGCCCGGGCGGTACGGCCACCGTGTGGATGCCGCGCAGGGTGTTGCGGCGGGACACGGAGTAGCTGATCTGCCGGGGCACGAACGGCTCACCCAGCACCTTCTCGAGTTTGTCGGCGCGCATGCCCTCCCAGAAGGCGCCGCGCTCGTCCGGCAGTTGCTCGGGGGTCACCAGATACGCCCCCGGGATCGACGTCGCGGCGATACGCACCGCGTTCTCCTCTCCTGTCGCAGGGCAGGGGGCCTGCCGACCGGTTCAGGTCCGGTCGGCCACCAGGCGCTCCAGGTCGCGGACGATCTCGTGGGCCGGGGGCAGCTGGGCCATCTCCCGGGAGATCTCCCGCGCCCGCTCGCGGTACGAGGGTTCCTTCAGCAGCAGCTCGCAGGCCGCGTTGATCTCCTCGTAGCCGCCCGACTCGACCAGGGTGGCGGCGCCGTAGTCGACGATCCGGCGAGTGGCGGTGGTGGGGTACTCGGGGTGGGCGATCAGCTGCGGGACGCCGGCGTGCAGGGCGGTCATGTCGGTGCCGCCGCCCCCATGGTGGATGATGACGTCGCAGGTGGGGGCCAGTACGTCGAGCGGCACCCAGCCGACGCGCGCCTCGGGCACCTCGTCGCGCAGTTCCGCGGCGACGACCTCGGGGGCGCCGACCACGACCTCGGCGCCGAGCTTGCCGACGCTGCGCGCCATGTCGCGCAGTCCCTCGCCGCTGAACAGCCGGGTCCCGGCGGTGATGTAGACGCGGGGGCGGTCGCCCTTGGTGTACATCCACGGCTCCAGCGGCTTCTGGGGGTTGCCCGGGACCCAGCGCATGAGCTTGGCGGGGACCGCGTCGGCGGGCCGCAGGCTGGGCGGACAGACGTCGAGCCACAGGTCGGGGTCGGGCAGCTTCTGCAGGCCCAGTTCGGCGAGGACGGGGGCGAGCACGGGCTCGGCGCCCGGGTCGTAGGCACGGGAGTCGATGCGGTCCCATTCCAGGCGCACGCAGGGGATGTCCAGGTGGTCGGCGAGCAGCGGGGCGGTGTAGAACATGCCGCCGCCGACGACGAGGTCGGGGCGCCAGTGGTCGGCCAGGTCGAGCAGGCGGTCCAGGCTGTCCACGGCGATCTCGGCGTAGACCCGGCCCACCGCCTTGAGCTGCTCGGCCGGGTCGTCCGGCATGGCGCCCATGAAGGCGCTGACCTCCTCCATCGACACCGGGGAGATCTTCACGGCGGGCAGGCCGACGCTGGCGATGTTGGGCAGCACCCAGTCGATGCCGCCCATGAACACCTGGTGCCCGGCATTGCGCACGGCCGTGGCGAGCGGGGTGTGGGAGAAGATCGGGTAAGGGCTGTTTCCGGGGATGAAGAGGACCTTCATGGTCTGTCTCAACCTGCCTTCGTGAGTGCCGCGGCGGCCCGGACTCCCGAGAGCATCGCGGCTTCCGTCGTAGGGGAGTTGAAGTAGTCGCCGGCGAAGACGACCGGAGGCCGCTGCTCCTTCAGGACCGTCACGGAGCGGCGGTAGCGGCCCGGTGCGGGGATGGGGAACCCGTAGGGCCGCTCCGCGATCTGGAACGGCTCGGCGCTCTCCACCGGGAACTGCGGCCACAGCGACGTCAGCAGCTTGGTCACCTCGGCGAACTGCTCCTCGGCGGGACGGCCGAGCAGGCGGCGGGTGTTGGCGCGGCCGGGGTAGGTGAACACGAGGAGCTTCTCGACGGGCCGTCCCCGCTCGTCCCGCACCGTGCGCGGGTAGGTGATCATGTTGCGCAGGGGCGGGTCCTCGGGGCCGCCGGCCACGATGTGCGCCTCGGCGGGCAGGGTGCCCCTGTCGACCAGGAACGAGACGGACAGGGCCGGCTCGTACTTCTGCGTCTCCAGGAACCGGCGGGTCTCCTGGCCCACGGTCTGCGCGGGCAGGGCGGCGACGAGTTTGGCCGCGATCGGCGCGGGCGTGGCCACGACGACCTCGTCGAAGGTCTCGGTGACCGGGGTGCCGTCCGGGCCGACGGCGCCGACGACGACGCCGGTGCCGTTCTGCTGGATGCCGGTGACCTCGTGCGACAGCCGCAGCTCGGCTCCCTCGGCGTTCTTCTCGGCGAGGATCTCCATGCCGTTGCGCAGCACGTAGAAGCCGGAGCCGCCCATCCAGGCGAGCAGGGCGCGGGCGTGGACGGCGGAGATCTCCTCACAGGCGAAGTTCCAGAAGCCCTCGATCTGGGGGCGCAGCAGGAAGTCGAAGCCACGCTTGGACACCCGCTTGCAGCCCCAGTCGGCGGCGCTCTGTCCGTCGTCGAACGGGGCCGACTTGACCGGGTCGAACAGGTCGAGCTTCTTCTTGCGCGCGACTTGGGCGAGGGTCGTCAGCAGGAAGGCGACCCGGTCGCGCAGCTTCACGTGCCGGTAGGTGAGCAGGCTGAGCGGGGAGTCGGAGGAGAGCGGCACGGCCTTGCCGTGGTCGGAGATCCAGACGTTGCTGGAGATCCGGACCAGCTCGTCCTCCAGCCCGTACTCCTTGATGAGCTGGGTCATCAGCTTGTAGAAGCTGACGTACATCAGGTTGATGCCGACGTCGGGCTCGATCTCCGGGCGGTGCCAGGAGCGGGCCCGGCCGCCGAGTCCGTCCGCCGCCTCGAAGACGACCACCTCGCGGCCGCCGCGCAGCAGTTGGCGGGCGGCGGCGCAGCCGGCCATGCCACCGCCGATCACCGCGGTCCTGGTGCGTTGTGTGCGACTGGTCATCGCTTCACCTCCGTCTGCTGGTCCGACCGGGTCAGTGTTCGACGATCTCGTCGTGCGGCCACTCCAAACCCTGACCGAGACCGCCGTCGACGGGCAGGTCGACGCCGGTGGTGAAGGTGGCGTCGAAGGCGAGGAAGAGCACCGCGTCGGCGACCTCCTCAGGGGTGCCGAAGCGGCGCATGGGGGTCAGCTCGACGCCCTCCTTGATGTTGGCGGCGCGCAGTTCGTCGGAGATCTCGGCGATGCCCATGGTGGGGGTGTCGGTGAAGCCGGGGCTGACCGTGTTGACGCGGATGCCACGGGGCAGCAGCTCGGAGGCGAAGACCTTGGAGAAAGCGCGGATGGCGGACTTCATGCCGGTGCCGACGCTGGTGGCGACGAAGCCCATGCCGACGGCGACGGCGGTGGTGAAGACGAACGAGCCGCCGTTCTTGACCAGGGGCGCGAGCCGCTGCGCGGTGAAGAAGGCGCCCTTGGTGTTGGTGTCGAACATGCGGTCGTAGGTTTCCTCGCTGACCTGGCTGAGGGAACCGAACTTCAGGTAACCGACGTTGACGAAGACGAAGTCGACCTCGCCCAGCGTCTCCCCGACCGCCTTGCCGAGGGCGTCGATGTCGGCCATGCTCGCCGCGTCGGAGCGCAGCACGTGGGCGCGCGGGCCGAGTTCGGCGCGGGCGGCCTCGATGTTCTTCTCGTTGAGACCGGTGAGCAGCACCTCCGCTCCGCCGTCGATGAGCTTCTTCACCACGGCCATGCCGATGCCGTGCGTACCGCCGGTGACCACGGCCTTCTTGCCGGCGTACTTGTTCATGACACCTTCCGGTTGGAGATCGGGGGCCTTCCCGGCCCGTTGTGTGGTCCCTGGCGGGAGATCAGACGATGTGGACGTCGGGCACGTAGAGGATCCACTTGCCGCCCGCGGCCCGGAACTCCCGTTCCTTCGCCAGGATTTCCTCGGCGTGGTTCCAGGCGAAGAGCAGGGCGTAGTCGGGGTAGGGCTGGGAGAACTGCTCGGACGGCCGGATGGGGATGTGCGTGCCCGGGGCGAGCCGGCCCTGCTTGGCGGGGGTGTTGTCGCAGATGAACGGGACCAGGTCGGGGCCGATCCCGCAGTAGTTGAGCACGGTGGCGCTCTTGGCGGTGGCGCCGTAGCCGACCACGGAGTGCCCCTGCTCGCGCAGTTCGGTGAGCAGCCGCACCAGGTCGCGGCAGCTCTTCTTCACGTGCTGGGCGAAGCGGTGGTAGGTCTCCGGCCGGCTCAGGCCCGCCTCGCGCTCGCGCTCGATGTGCTCGGTGACGGCCGCGGAGACGGTCCGCCGCCCGGGCCGGGCGATGGTGTACCGCATGGACCCGCCGTGCACGGACAGCGGCTCGGCGTCGGCCAGTTCGAAGCCGAAGCGCCGGGCCATGGCCTGCACGGAGCCGACCGAGAAGAGGTAGAAGTGCTCGTCGTAGATCTGGTCGAAGGCGTTCTGCCCGATGATCGAGCCCAGGTAGCGGTCCTCGATGACGAAGACGCCGTCGGGGCCGAGCAGTGCGTCCACGCCCCGGAACACCGAGTCGATGTAGGCGATGTGGCTGACGGTGTTCGCGGAGAAGATCACGTCGGCGGGTCCGTCGGACGCGGCGATGTCGCGTGCGCTGGAGTCCTGGAAGAAGTCCGTGCGCACCCGCACGCCCGCGGCCTTGGCGAACTCGGCGACCTGCGCGGAGGGGTCGACGCCGAGGTGGCGCACGCCTGCCCGGCCGATCGCCTTCAGCATGGTCCCGTCGTTGGAGCCGATCTCCACCACGAAGGGGTCGTCGCCGGCGAGTTCGCCCTCCAGCAGCCGGTGCGCGTACTTCTCGAAGTGCTCGCGCATCACGGCCGAGCCCGCCGAGCGGTACGGGTAGTCCTCGTGGAACATCTTCTCGCGGGGCACCTCTTCGATGAGCTGCACCATGGTGCACTCGGTGCAGACACCGGCGGCAAGCCGGAAGTAGAACTCGCTGCCCGCCGTCTCCGGCAGCACGAAGGAATCGGAGACGGGCTGCCGGCCGAAGTCGAAGAACTCGTCGACCGGGCCACCGCAGATTCGGCATGGGACCATGGACGGATTCCTTTGCGTGTCGAAGGCGGGCGGATTTGACGCGCCGGGGAACGCGAGCGCGCGAAGCCATGCTGTCGACGGCCGCGGTGGGGGTCCATCAGCGGACCGCCTCATGTGTCAGGTCAGCGGGATGCCCCGGCACGGAGACACGGCGCGGAGACACGGCGCGGAGACACGGCGCGGAGACACGGCGCGGAGACACGGCGCGGGCCCTTCGCCGGGGTGGCGAAGGGCCCGCGCCGGGACGTCCGGCCGTCAGGAACCGGCCGGGACGGACTCCTGCCGGGCGGCTGCCGGCCCGTCCTCGGCCGGCGGGGTGCCGCCCACCTTGCGCAGCAGGGTCACCGCAAGCACCGCGGTGACGGCGATGAGCGAGGCGCAGACGACACCGACGACGTTCAGCCCGCCGGTGTACGCCTCGCGCGCCGCGGCCAGCACCTGGTCGCGCAGGTCCGAGGGCAGCTCCTGGGCGGCGACGATCGCGCCTTCCATGCCGCCGCGCACCGCCTCGGCCTGCTCGGCCGGTACACCCTGCGGAACGGTGATGTCCCCGCGGTAGAGCGCGGTGCCCAGGCTGCCGAACGCCGCGACGCCGAGCGAGACGCCGAACTCGCCGCTGGTCTCGGACAGGGAGGCGGCGGATCCGCCCTTCTCCGGCGGGGCGGAGCTGACCACGAGGTTGGTGCCCAGAGCGCCGATCGGCCCCGTACCGAAGAAGGCGATCACGAAGCCGGTGATCAGCAGCGGCAGACCGCCCACCGGGTCCACGAAGGCGACCAGGAGGTAGCCGACGGTCGTCAGGGCGAGACCGCCGCCGATCACCAGGCCCATGGGCAGCCGCTTGGTCAGGCTGGGGGCGATCATCGCCGCGACGATCGAGGCGAGAGCCGACGGCACCATCCACAGGCCGGCGGCGGTGGGCGACAGGCCCTCGACCATCTGCAGGAAGCCGGTGATGAACAGGTAGCTGCCGCCCATGGTGGCCATCGCCAGCATCAGCACGAGCAGCGCCGAGGTGAAGGCGCCGGAGCGGAACAGGCGCAGGTCGAGCAGCGGGTGCGTCAGCCGGGTCTGGCGGCGGACGAAGACCACGCCGACGGCCAGGCCGGCCGCGATCACCAGCAGGGGCAGCGGCTGCCAGCCGTAGCGGGCGATCTCCTTGAGGCCGAAGATGACCGGCAGGATGGTGCCCAGGGAGAGCGCGACGCTGAACAGGTCGAGCCGGCCGCCGTCGGGGTCACGGTACTCGGGGAGCAGGACGGGACCCGCGATCAGCAGGACGACCATGACCGGGACGCCGAGCAGGAAGACCGAGCCCCACCAGAAGTAGTCCAGCATCACGCCGCCGATCATGGGGCCGAGCGCGGTGCCCGCCATGAAGCAGCTCGCCCACACCGCGATGGCCCGTCCGCGCTGCCCCGGGTCCTGGAACATGTTGCTGATCAGCGCGAGCGTGGAGGGCATCAGGGTGGCCGCGGCGACACCGAGCAGCGCTCGGGTGGCGATCAGCATCTCGGCGCTGGTGGAGTAGGCCGCCAGCAGTGAGGTGGCGCCGACGAAGGTGGCACCGATCAGCAGCAGCCTGCGCCGGCCGATCCGGTCGCCGAGCGTTCCCATGGTGACCAGGAAACCGGCGATCATGAAGCCGTAGATGTCCATGATCCACAGCGTCTGGGTGCCGGTGGGGTTCAGGGACTCCGCCAGGTGCGGCAGTGCGAGGAACAGCACGCTCTGATCGAGCGCCAGCAGCAGCGTGGGCAGGGCGAGCACGGCGAGACCGAGCCACTCACGGGTCCCTGCCTTCACCGGCGTCGCCGGGGAGACATGAGATGACATGGGTGTCCTTCCAGGGTCGGGGACGGTGTGGTGCGGACCACGGGAACGGTGCGGGGAGCGTCAGCCGGGGTAGGGCCGTTCGGCCCGCGCGTCGCGCAGGGTGCGTCCCCACCAGGTCAGCTGGTCGAGCATCGTCTTGGCGGCGGCCTCGCACTCCGTGGCGTTCACCAGCCGGCCCTGCTCGTCGAAGCGGTTCCAGTACTCGGGGAAGGCGACGGAGTCCCGGACCGTCACGGCGTGCAGACCGGGCAGGATCTCGCGCAGATGGGCGACGGCGCGCAGACCGCCGGCGATGCCGCCGTAGGAGACGAACGCGACCGGCTTGGCCTTCCACTCGTCGACGTACCAGTCGATGGCGTTCTTCAGCGAGGCGGGGAAGCTGTGGTTGTACTCCGGGGTCACGATGATGAACGCGTCGGCGCGGGCCAGCCACGGCGCCAGGTCCTGGACGGCGGCCGGCCGCTCGGCGTGCTCGTCCGCCGGCAGTACGTCGGGCAGCCACACTTTCGCCAGGTCGATCACGTCGACGGCGAGATCCTCGCGTTTGGCCGCCTCGTCCGCGATCCAGCGGGCCGCCGTGGGCCCGAATCGGCCGTTGCGGATGCTGCCGATGATGACGGACACCCGCAGTTTCGGCTCAGGCATGGTTCCCCTCCGTGGGCTCGGGTCCTCGGCTCCCACGCTGCCCGGCACCGCTCCCGGCCCACTCCCGGTCCGCTCTCGGCCTCTCTCGGGCCTCTCGGTCTTCCCGCCTTCTCGGCCTTCTCGGCCTTCTCGGTCTGAGCCTCTTGGTCGGCGCGACCCGTCGTCCCCGGTCGGTCGCTCCCGGTCGTCTTCGCGTCGCATCGTCCTGTCGCGGGCCGTCCGGTTCGGCTAGCGTGATCACATGCGTTTCGGGGTGCTCGGCCCGCTGGCGGTGTGGACGGACGAGGGGCGGCCGGTGCGGGTGCCGGAGCTGAAGGTGCGTGCTCTGCTCACCGCGCTGTTGATCCACCGTGGCCGGCCCGTGTCCGTGGACCGGCTGATCGACGACCTGTGGGGCGAGCAGCTGCCGAGCAATCCCGCCGGTGTCCTGCAGAACAAGGTGTGGCAGCTGCGCCGGGCCTTGGAGGACGCCGAGCCCGGCGGCAGGGACCTGGTGGTCTCCCGCCCGCCCGGCTACGAGCTCGTGGTCCCGCCCGGGTCCGTCGACGCCGACCGCTTCCTCGACCTGACGGCCCGCGCCCCCCACAGCGCCGATCCCCGCACCCGGACGAACCTGCTGACCGAGGCGCTGGCCCTGTGGCGGGGGCCGGCGTTCGCCGACTTCGTCGACGAGGAGTTCGCCCGCACCGCCGCCGACCGCCTGGAGGAGCAGCGGCTGACGGCGCTGGAGGAGCAGGCCGAGGCCCGGCTTGAGCTCGGCGAGCACGCGCTGGTCGCCGACGAGTTGGCGGATCTGGTGGGGGCGCATCCGCTGCGGGAACGGCTGCGTACGGCCCACATCCGCGCCCTGTATCTCGCCGGCCGGCAGAGCGCCGCCCTCACCAGCTACGAGGAGCTGCGCGAGCGGCTCGCGGAGGAGCTGGGCGTGGACCCCTCCCCCGAGCTGGCCGCGCTGCACCAGGCGATCCTCACCCAGAGCCCGGCCCTGGCGGCCGCGCCGTCGCCGAGCACCACCGCGGCCCGGCCGCCGACGAACCTGCCCGCCCCGCCGGTCGACCTGATCGGCAGGGACGCGCTGATCGAGCGGTTGCGCGCACTCGTCGGCCGGCACCGGCTGGTGACCCTCACCGGCTCGGGCGGCGTGGGCAAGACCCAGCTCGCCCTGGCGACCGCGGCCGCGGTCGGCCCGGAGTTCCCCGGCGGTGTCTGGCTGGCGGAGTTCGCCTCCCTCGACCGCTCCGCCACGTCGGCCACGGAGGTGCACGAGGTGGTCGAGGCGGTGCTCGGCGTGCGCGACGACATCACCTCCTCCCCCTCCCCCGACGGTGACCCGCTCTCCTCCACCGCGCGGGTGGTGCACGCCCTCGGCGACGAGCCGGCCCTGCTGGTCCTCGACAACTGCGAGCATGTCGTCGAGCCGGTGGCCGAGTTGGCGGCACGGCTGCTCAGAGCGGCGCCGCGGCTGCACATCATGACCACCAGCCAGACCTCGCTCAGCGTGGGCGGCGAGCAGCTCGTGGAGGTGCCTCCGCTGGACCTGCCGCGGTCCGCCGCCGGCCTGGGCACCGAGGACGTGCTGCGGTTCAGCGCCGTCGAGCTGTTCGCGGCGCGGGCCGCCGCGGCCGCGCCCCGCTTCCGGCTGAGCGAGGAGACCATCGCCCCCGTGGTCTCCGTCTGCCGCCGCCTCGACGGCATCCCGCTGGCACTGGAGATGGCGGCCACCCGGGTGCGCGTCCTGGGCGTGCAGGAGCTGGCCGCCCGTCTCGACGACCGGTTCACGCTGCTGGCCGCCGGGACCCGCGACGCCCCGGCGCGCCACCGCACGCTGCGCGCGGTCATCGACTGGAGCTGCGGCCTGCTGAGCACCCGGGAGCGCGCGGTGCTGCACCGCCTGGCCGTGCACGCCGACGGCTGTTCGCTGGCGGCGGCGGAGGAACTGTGCGCGGGTGCCGGCGTGGACCACACGGAGGTGCTGGACCTGCTGGCCCGTCTGGTGGACTGCTCCCTGGTGGTCATGAGCGACGGCGTCGACGGGCCGCGCTACCGGCTGCTGGAGTCCGTCACCGCGTACTGCCTGGAGCAGGTGCGCGAGAACGGTGAGCTGGAAGCCCTGCGGCTGCGTCACCGCGCCTACTACACCGCGTTCGCCGAGCGGGCCAGGCCGCATCTGCGCGGCCACGGGCAGCGGGAGTGGCTGCGCCGGCTCGACAGCGAGACGGCGAACCTGCGCACCGCGCTGGAGAGCGCCCTGCACAGCGGGGACGGTGAGCGGGCCCTGCGGCTGGTCAACGCCCTGGCGTGGTACTGGCACCTGCGCGGCCGCAACCGCGAGGCGGAACGTTCCCTGACCGCGGCGCTCGCCCTGGTGCCGCGGACGCCGGTCACCCCGGCCGTCGCCGAGGCACGGGCCTGGCTGGGCGGGACCAGGCTGCTCCTCGGCGGCGGCAAGGACCCGCTCGCCGAGTACCGCGCCGCGCTGCGCCCCTACGAGGAGCTGGACGACCCCGGCGGCGAGGCGCACGCCCAGTGGTTCCTGGGGTCCAACCTGTACGGCGTCGGGGATCTGGGGCCCAGCGAGGAGCTGGTCGAGCGGGCGCTGATGACGTTCCGGTCGCTGGAGGACCGCTGGGGCACGGCGGCGGCACTGAGCAGCCGGGCGTTCATCGCCAAGCTGCGCGGCGAGTTCGGCGCGCTGCGCAGGTACGGCGAGCAGAGCCTGGAGATCTTCCGCGAACTGGGCGACCGGTGGGGGCAGTTGCGGGCCATGGTGCCGCTGCAGACGCTGGCCGAGGTGGTCGGGGACTACCCGCAGGCCGGGCGGCTGCTGCGCGACGGGCTGCGCGTGGCGGAGGACCTGGAGCTGTGGCCCGAGGTGTCGTTCCACCTCTCGGGGCTGGGACGGATCTCCCTGCTCACCCGGGACTACGCGATGGCCCGCGAGTACCACGAGCGGGCCCGGCGGCTCGCCGTGGAGCAGTCCGACGACTTCGGCGAGCAGTTCGCCGAGATCGGACTCGCCATGGGGGCCCGCCGGGAGGGCGACCTGGACACCGCCGAGCGTCACCTGCGCAACGTGCTCGACGTGCACCGGCGCATGGGCTACCAGCCCGGCGTGCCCTCGCTGATCCTCGCCGAGCTCGGGTTCGTCGCGGAGTTGCGCGGTGACCCTTGCACCGCCCTGGAGTTGCAGCGGGACGGCCTGAGAGTGGCGCAGGAGTCGGGTGATCCCCGCGCGGTCGCCCTGGGTCTGGAGGGTCTGGCCGGGGCGGAGCTCCTGGCGGGCCGCGCCGAGCGGGCGGCGTGCCTGCTCGGCGCGGCCGCAGCGGCCCGGGCACGCGTGGGCACTCCCCTGCCCGAGGGCGAGCGGGACGACGTGGACCGGATCGCGGCGGGCGCCCGTGAGCGTCTGGGCGAGGGGCGGTTCACCGCCGCCTGCGAACGGGGCGGAGCGCTGAGCCCCGAGGAGGCGGCGCAGGAGACGCCGGCCGGCGAACAGGTGTGACCCTCGGGCCGTGCGGCCGGGCCCGCGCCAGGGCCCGCACGGATCGTCCTTCCGGCATGGGTGAATAGCACGGAGTGCGTCACGCCCAGCAGGACATGACAGAGTCCAAGAACATATCAACGGGCCCCCACGGCGGCGCCGTTAGCCTCACCTGTGCACTCCCGGAAAATCCTACGGACATCACTCATTGGCCGAAGAATCGATCCGGAAGGACAAAGTGAAGGCTCTCGTACTGTCCGGCGGGATGGGAACCCGGCTTCGGCCCTTCACCTATTCCACGCCGAAACAGCTGATTCCGGTCGCCGGAAAGGCGGTCCTGGAACATGTCATCGACAACATTCTGGCTGCGGGCATCACCGATATCGGCGTGATCGTCGGCGACCGGTCGGAGAAGATCCGCGAGGCGATGGGCGACGGGTCCCGGTTCGGCGCCCGCATCACCTACATCCACCAGGCACAGCCCCTCGGGCTGGCCCACTGCGTACTGATCGCCCGGGAATTCCTGGGTGCCGACGATTTCCTGATGTACCTCGGGGACAACGTCCTGTCGGAGGGAATCACGGAAATCGCGCGGACTTTCACCGCGCAGCGGCCGGACGCCCAGGTCGTCGTCCAGAAAGTCGCCGATCCGCGGGCTTTCGGTGTTGCCGAGATCGACGATTCGGGCACGGTGACCCGGCTGGCCGAGAAGCCTGCCGTACCGCGCAGCGAGCTCGCCCTGATTGGCGTCTATTTCTTCACTCCGGCCATTCACCGCGCGGTCGACAGCATCCGGCCGAGTGCGCGCGGGGAGCTGGAGATCACCGACGCGATCCAGTGGCTCGTGGAGGACGGTGCCCGTGTGAAGGCGAGCGAGTACTTCGGTTTCTGGGCCGACACCGGGAGCGTCGACGCCGTCCTTGCATCCAATCGCAGGCTGCTGGACGAGGTGCGCCCGCAGCGGCGCGGCGAGGTGGACGACGCCAGCGTACTGACCGGTCCGGTGGTGCTCTCCCCGGGTGCGCGCGTCGTGCGTTCCCGCATCGACGGGCCGGCGTACATCGGCCCCGGGAGCGTGGTGGAGGACAGCCACGTCGGGCGCTACACCGCGATCGGCGCCGGCTGCGCGGTGCGGCGCACGCTCATCGAGGACTCCATCGTGCAGGACGGGTCCTCACTGTCGGACCTGCGCAGGCTGAGCGGCTCGCTCATCGGCAGGACCGCCTCGGTGACGGCCACCCGCCGGCACCGGCTGATCGTCGGGGACGACTCCCGGGTGGAGGTCGCATCATGAGAATCCTGATAACGGGCGGCGCCGGCTTCATCGGCTCGCACTATGTGCGCGCCGTGCTCGACGACCGTTATCCGCAGGCCGTCGGCGCCCGGGTGACCGTCGTCGACAAGCTGACCTACAGCGGCAACCTCGCCAACCTGCCGGCCGGCGCGGAGCGTCTGGACTTCGTCCACGGTGACATCTGCGACGCCGGACTGCTGCGGGAGCTGCTGCCCGGCCACGACTCGATCGTGCACTTCGCGGCCGAGTCGCACGTCGACCGCTCCGTTGCGGCCGCCGCCGACTTCATCCGCACCAACGTCATGGGCACCCAGGTGCTGCTCGACTGCGCGCGCCTCGCCGGCGTGGAGCGGATCGTGCACGTCTCCACCGACGAGGTCTACGGGTCGATCGCGTCCGGGTCGTGGACCGAGACCCGGCCGCTGGCGCCCAATTCGCCGTACGCGGCGTCCAAGGCAGCCTCCGACCTCGTGGTCCGCTCCTACTGGCGCACCCACGGGCTGGACGTGTCGATCACTCGCTGTTCCAACAACTACGGCCCCTACCAGCACACCGAGAAGCTCATCCCGCTCTTCGTCACCAACCTCCTGGAGGGCAAGCCGGTGCCGCTGTACGGGGACGGGCACAACGTCCGCGAGTGGATCCACGTCGAGGACCACTGCCGCGCCGTGGAGACGGTGCGCGCCAAGGGCCGGGCCGGGGAGATCTACAACGTGGGAGGGGGTGTCGAGCGGACCAACCTGGAACTCACCCACCAGCTGCTGGAACTGTGCGGCGCCGACGCGTCCGCCGTCCGCCGGGTGGCCGACCGGCCGGGGCACGACGACCGCTACTCCCTCGACGGTACGAAGATCCGCGAGGAGCTGGGCTTCGAGCCGGCGGTGCCGTTCGACCGCGGTCTGCGCGAGACCGTCGGCTGGTACCGGGACCACCCCGGCTGGTGGAAGGACGTCAAGCGCGCCGCCACCTCGGAGGTGACCCGATGAGCGCGCCGGCGCCGGCCCTGCGCAGCCGCGACGAGCACGCGGCCGGACCGGACCGCCTCATCCGCTCGGCGCAAGCGGTGCACGGCCGCGGTCCGCGTACCGAGGAGCTCGTGCCGTGGCTGGCGGAGCGCGCGCGGACCCACCGGTACCGGGTGGAGCGCATTCCGTTCGCCGGCCTCGACAACTGGTCCTTCGCGCCGGGGACCGGCAACCTCGTGCACCGCAGCGGCCGGTTCTTCACGGTGGAGGGCATCCACGTCATCCATCCCGAGAACCCGGTCCCGGAGTGGCGCCAGCCGATCATCAACCAGCCGGAGGTCGGTATCCTGGGCATCCTGGCCAAGGAGTTCGACGGCGTCCTGCACTTCCTGATGCAGGCGAAGATGGAGCCGGGCAACCCCAACCTGGTGCAGTTGTCGCCGACCGTGCAGGCGACCCGCAGCAACTACACGAAGGTGCACCGGGGCGCGGACGTGAAGTACCTCGAGTACTTCCTGGACGTGCCGCCGGAGCGGGTGATCGCCGATGTGCTCCAGTCGGAGCACGGCTCGTGGTTCCTGCGCAAGGCCAACCGGAACATGCTGGTGGAGGCGGCGGGCGAGGTCCCGCTGGAGGACGGCTTCTGCTGGCTGACCCTCGGGCAGATCGGGGCGCTGCTGCGCTTCGACAACGTGGTGAACATGGACGCGCGTACCGTCCTCGCCTGCGCCCCCGGGCAGCCGGCCGAGACCGGAGCGCTCCACTCCGACCTGGGGCTGCTGTCCTGGATCACCGCCGAGCGCGCCCGCCACGACCGCCGCGTGCGGTCGGTGCCGCTCGCCGAGGTGACGGACTGGGTGCGCGGCGACTGGTCGATCGACCATGTGCCGGAAGGCTACTTCCGGGTGATGGCGGTCGCGGTGGAGGCGGCCGGCCGCGAGGTCGCGCAGTGGACCCAGCCCTTGATCGAACCGCTCGGTCTCGGGGTCACGGCGTTCGTGACCCGTCGCTTCGGCGGTGTCCCGCACCTGCTCGTGCGGGCCCTGCCGGAGGGTGGCCTGACGGAGACGCTGGAGCTGGCGCCGACGGTGCAGTGCGTGCCGGACAACTACCGCCGTCTCGACCCCGCACAGCGCCCGCGCTTCCTCGACCTGGTGCTCGGCGCCGACGAGAAGCAGATCCGCTACGAGGCGGTGCACTCCGAGGAGGGCGGCCGCTTCTATCACGCGCAGAGCCGCTACATGTTCGTCGAGGCGGACGAGTCGCAGGCACCCACCGAGCCGCCTGCGGGGTTCGCCTGGATCACGCCCGGGCAGCTCAACGCGCTGGTGCGGCACAGCCGGTACGTCAACGTGCAGGCACGTTCACTGCTCGCCTGCCTCAACACCGCCGCGGTGACGCTCTGAGGGGGCGTCCCCGGCCCGACAGTAAGGACTCACTCCATGGCGGCTGCGGGTATGCAAGTGGCCCCGGAAGCAGGCGTTCTGCGGCGACTCGGCAGGTACGCCAGGCTGGTCAAGTTCCAGTTCGTCCTCGACTTCCTCCTCGCGCTGCTCATCGTGTGGACGGCGATGGAGCCGGGCGCCCGCCTCGACGGGCAGGTGCTCCTGACGCTGCTGGTTTTCGCTCTGGGGAAGGTGGGCGTGCTGTCCGCTGTCATGACGCTGGACGACGTGACCGGTGTCAAGGACGGCAGCGACACGGCCAACTACCTCTCCGACGACAACACCGAGCTGCGGCCACTCAAGCGCAAGCCGCTGCTCACCGGCGAGCTCACCGTGCACCAGGCGCAGCGGTTCGGGTACGTGGCCCTGGGGTGGGGGGCGCTGTGGTGGCTGGTGGCGGTGCTCGCGGCGCCGCACGCGCCCGTGTGGGGTGTCGTGGTCACCACGCTGCTGTTCGTCTTCAGCCCGCAGTACTCGTGGGGTCTGAAGCTCAGCTACGTCGGGCTCGGTGAGCTGCTGCTGCTCTTCTCGGCCACGGCGTTCGTGCTGTCTCCCTACTCCCTCACCGCCGGTGACCTTCCCGCGCTGGTGCTGGTGGAGGCGCTGCTGTTCGGGTTCGGGCAGTTGCTGATATCCGGCTACTCCAACACCCAGGACATCGGCGGGGACGCGGCGGTGGGCCGGCGCACCGTGGCGGTGATGACGTCGAGGCGCGGCAACCAGGTGTTCCTGGGGGCGCTGACGGCGGTGAACCTCCTGGTGATCCTCGGGCCGTACGCCGCGGGGTGGATTCCCGGCTGGTTCGTGGTGGCGACCGTGCCGCTGATGACGCTGAGGCTGCGCCAGTACGTCTCCTTCCTGCGCGACGGCCACGCGCTGCTGGCGCGCTCCCGTGGCGTGGTGATCTTCCGGACGACCGTCGCCTGTGTGCTGCTGTTCAACGTGGCGCACCACTGGTTCTGAGCGTGCGGGGCCCGGTACGCGGAGCAGTGGCACCACCGCCGCTCCGCCTACCGGGCCCCGCCCTTCGACGTACTCCGGCGGGCTCTTCAGGCCCGGGAGGCGCGCGCGCCGGTGGGCCGCAGGGCCGTCGGCCGGCTCCGGCGGGCGGAGTCCTGCTGGGACATCCAGCTGGCGACCTGGACCCGTGAGGTGCACGCCAGCTTGCGCATGATCTTGCGTACGTGGTTCACGGCCGTCCACTCGGCGATGCCGAGACGGCGGGCTATCTCCCGGTTGGTGAGGCCGTTGGCCACCAGCTCGGCCACCTCCCGCTCCCGCGGGGTGAGCGGGTTGCCGGCGCCGTCCGGTGCGCGGTCCGGCTCGACGCTCTCGGAAGGGGCCAGTACGGCGGCGACCGCGGCCTCCGGCGGCGACTGCCGGCCCTCGGCGGCGAGCTCCGCGGCCTCCTCCTCGCCCAGACGTACCCGGGTGAGGGCGGTGACCGCGTCCACCTCCATGCGCACGGGGGCGGGCGCGACGCAGCCGGTGGCGGCCCGGATGCCGGCCGCCGCTCCCAGGGCCCGTGCCGCCCGGCGCCAGGTCTCCATCGACTGGCCCCGGCTGCGGGTGAGCAGAAGGGTGAACTTCTCCAGGCCGAGCGCGCACAGCGCCAGGTGCCTCAGCTCGGCGATGTCCCGCAGGGCGGACCGGTACAGGTCGACGGCGCCGTCCTGGTCGCCCAGAGCGAAGGCCACGTCGCCCAGGACGAGACGGGTGAGCGCGATGTTGCGGACGTCGCGCTGCCGCTCGAAGAACTCCAGCGCCTCCTCGGCGAGTCTGCGCGCGCAGGCCGCGTCGCCCTCGGCGCGGCGGACCTCCGCGAGGACGCGCAGCACCTCGGCGTGTTCCGCCCGGTCGTCGTCCGCGGCGGCGGCCACGCAGTCCTCGAGACGGCGGTCGGCCTCGGCCAGGTCCCCGCGCCGCAGTGCGACGAGCCCGGCGCCTCGGATGCAGGCGGCGACCCCGGCGGCATCGCCGAGTTCCTCGTACGCGGCACGGGCCTTGCCGAGGCAGTCCTCGGCCGCCGTCATCTCGCCCGCGGCCAGCAGGAGTTCGGCGAGCGCCAGGCGCCCTTCGGCCTGCTGGGCCGGGGTGAGACCGCCGGCGTCGTCGAGTCCGGCCCGCAGCCGGGCGATGCCCTCTCCGATCTCCCCGCGGGCCTGCCAGTACTCGCGCAGGTTCACGGCGATCGCGACCAGGTTCGCGGTGTCACGCGTGCACGCGAGGAAGTCCAGCGCGCTGGTGAGGTCCTGCCGCCAGTAGTCGAGCACGAGCAGCCACCGGCTCTGCTCGGGGCCGCGCAGTCCGCTCTCGGCGCCGGCGGTGAGGTCGACGCAGAACGCGGCGTGCGCCGCCGAGAGCTCCCGGTCCTCCCCCAGCGTGTGCGCCTCCTCCAGCAGGAACTGCCGGGTGAGGCCGAGCATGGAGATGATGAGCTCGCCGTCGGAGCACTCCTCGGTGTACAGCAGGCTCTTGTCGACGAACGTCTCCAGCAGGCGCTGGAGTTCGCCGGCGCCGCCCGACCACAGCGCCTGGGCGGTGGGCAGGTCGAAGGCCCGGTGGAACACGGCGAGCCGTCTGAGCAGGTCCCGCTCGTCCTTGTCCAGCGTGTCGAGCTGGCGGGCGATGGCGGCGCCCATGCTGCGGTGCCGGGACAGGGTGTCGAACTCGGTCCCGGACAAGGCGTCGAGGCTGGTGTCCAGTTCGTCCAGGAGGCGCTGCGGGGAGAGCATCTTCATGCGGGCCGCGGCGAACTCGATGGCCATCGGCAGGCCGTCGGTACGGCGGCAGAGCCGGACCACCGCGTCGCGGTTGTGCTCGGTGAGCGCGAAGTTGGGGCGGCTCACGACGGTGCGTTCCACGAACAGCTTGACCGAGGGGATCTCCCGCAGCTCGTCCAGGTCCGGCTCCCGGTCGGCCGGTGGCAGCTCCAGCGGGCGCAGGCGCAGCAGCACCTCGCCGTAGATGCCGAGCCGTTCGTTCCCGGTCGTCAGGACGGTGAGCCCGGGGCAGTCGTTGACCAGGCGGGTGACGGCCGGTACGAGCGCGGCGCGCATCCGGTCGCAGCCGTCCAGCAAGAGCAGACAGCGGCGGGGCTGGAAGTAGGCGCGCAGCAGGGTGTGCACGGGCCGGCCGGTGCCGGTCTCCAGGCCGAGGATCTCCGCGAGCAGCGTCTCGGGGTCCTGGTCGGGGGCGACGTCGTTCAGGTCGACGGCCCGGCCGCCGTCCTCGAAGGACTGGGCGACGTCGGCGTACGCGGCCGCGGCGAACCGGCTCTTGCCGACTCCGGCGGGGCCGGTGACGGTGACGACGCGGACGGCCGGGTTGCCGAGGAGTCCGCGCAGTTCGGCCCGTTCCTCCTGCCGGCCCACGAGGGAGCGGTTGGCGACGGTGAGCAGACCCGGTCCGCCGGCGCCGAGGTCGTCAGTGGTGGTGCTCGGACTGTTCGGGTACATGGGCAGCCCCTATGGATCAACGGACACACGTGATGGATTCGATCCCGCTGATTTCCGGCAGGCTCGTACGCAGGACGAGCCGAGGTGGTCCTCGCCGTGCCTACAGTGACCCGGCGCGGCAGCACCTCGGGGGAGCCGGAGGCACGTCGCTGTCTCGGGACGGCGGGACGGGAACCGCGCCGCAGCCGGGGAGCCGGACGCTCCCTCTCGGCCTGCCGGGCGCAGGAACTTTCGTCCGTGGCCGCGCGCGACCCCTGCCGCACATCACGTGCAGTCACCCCCGTTTCCATCCTGTTCCGGACAGTGCCACGGTAAGTTAGTCGCGCGCTTGAGCGAATTGTTTCCAGCCGACCATCTCTGGCCATCGCTTCCCGCGGAATGGCGCGACCCGTTTCCGGTGCAGCTCAACACCCCTGGAACACTTGTGCGTTCCCTGCCGTCGGACCGTCGCCCGAGCCGGTGGCGTGCGGTCGCAGACGCGAGCGGGGCACGGCTGGTTGGCGCAAAACCTTCCTGAAAAGGCACGGAGAATGTCAACTCCGCGGCACGCGACGACGGCCCGCGGGCGATCCGCGGACCGTCGTCGGCACGAAGGGGGCATGGGGTCAGGACGGGGTGACGATCACCGGCCCCGCCCCGTCGACCGACGCGCCGCGCTCCTCGGCGATCCGCACGGCCTCTTCCACCAGCGTCTCGACGATCTGCGACTCGGGAACGGTCTTGATCACCTTCCCCTTCACGAAGATCTGTCCCTTGCCGTTGCCGGACGCCACGCCCAGGTCGGCCTCCCTGGCCTCGCCCGGCCCGTTCACGACACAGCCCATGACGGCCACCCGGAGCGCCGCGGGGAACCCCTCCAGCGCCGCCGAGACCTTCTCCGCCAGGGTGTGCACGTCCACCTGAGCCCGCCCGCAGGAGGGGCAAGAGACGATGTCCAGACCCCGCTCGCGCAGGGCCAGCGCCTCCAGGATCTGCGTGCCGACCTTGACCTCCTCCACCGGCGGCGCCGACAGGGAGACCCGGATGGTGTCGCCGATCCCCTCGGACAGCAGCGCTCCGAAGGCCACCGCGGACTTGATCGTGCCCTGGAAGGCCGGACCGGCCTCGGTCACCCCGAGGTGCAGGGGGTAGTCGCAGCGCTCGGCGAGCAGCCGGTACGCGGCGATCATGACGACGGGGTCGTTGTGCTTGACCGAGATCTTGATGTCGCGGAAGCCGTGCTCCTCGAAGAGGGAGCACTCCCACAGCGCCGACTCGACCAGCGCCTCCGGGGTGGCCCTGCCGTACTTCTCGAGCAGCCGGCGGTCCAGCGAGCCGGCGTTGACACCGATGCGGATCGGGATGCCGGCGTTCGCCGCCTCCTTGGCGATCTCACCGACCCTGTCGTCGAACCTCTTGATGTTCCCCGGATTGACGCGCACGGCGGCGCATCCGGCGTCGATGGCCGCGAACACGTACTTGGGCTGGAAGTGGATGTCGGCGATCACCGGGATCGGTGACTTGCCGGCGATGGCGGGCAGCGCGGCCACGTCGTCGGCGGAGGGGACCGCGACCCGGACGATCTGGCAGCCCGCCGCCGTCAGTTCGGCGATCTGCTGCAGCGTGGCGTTGACGTCCGCGGTCACGGTCGTCGTCATGGACTGCACCGACACCGGCGCGTCCCCGCCGACCGGCACCGAACCCACCATGATCCGGCGGGACTTGCGCCGCGGGGCCAGCGGCGGCAGAACCGCCTCCGGCCTGACCGACGGCATTCCGAGACCGACCGTCGTCATCGTGTCTCTCCTCCGTGTTCCTGCTCGATGAGGCGGGCCATCTCCCGCTGGAAATCGACACTTCCGGTGCTGATGCGGTCCTCCACCGGACCGCTGATCTCCTCCACCACGGCCCTGGCGATGTCCTGCGCGGTCAGTCCGCAGCCGGAGAGCACCTCGGCGCGGCTGCCGTGCTGGAGGAAGCGCCGGGGGATGCCGAACTCCCGCGTCGGCGTGCGCACCCCTTCGTCGCGCAGGAACTGGGCGACGGCCGAACCCGCGCCGCCGATGCGGCTGTTGTCCTCGACGGTGATGGCGAGGCGGTGCCGGCGCGCCATGTCGGCGAGCGTCGGGTTGACCGGCGCCACCCAGCGCGGGTCGACGACCGTCGCGCCGATGCCCTGCGCCCACAGCACCTCGGCCACCTGCAGCGCAACGGGGGCCAGCGCTCCGACCGAGACGATCAGCACGTCGAGCGGTCCCGCACGGTGCAGTACGTCGGTGCCGGCGAACGTCGTCCTGGCGGGGATGTCGTCGCCCGTCGGGCCTTTGGGGAAGCGCACCAGGGTCGGGCCCTCCTCCCACTCGACGGCCTCCGCGAGCAGCTCGGCGAGGCGGGCGCCGTCCCGCGGGGCGGCGATCCGCAGCCCCGGCACCACCTGGAGCACCGACAGGTCCCACATGCCGTTGTGGCTGGGACCGTCGTCGCCGGTGACACCGGACCGGTCGAGGACGAACGTCACGGCCCTGCCGTGCAGTGCCACGTCCATCAGCAGCTGGTCGAAGGCGCGGTTGACGAAGGTCGAGTAGATGGCGACGACCGGGTGGACACCGCCCAGGGACATGCCCGCGGCCATGGTGACCGCGTGCTGCTCCGCGATGCCGACGTCGATGACCCGCTTCGGGAAGCGCTCCTGCATCGGCAGCAGCCCCGTCGGCTCCAGCATGGCCGCCGTGATCGCCACGACGTCCGGCCGGCGCTCGGCGATGCGGACGAGCTCGCGTCCGAAGACGGAGGTGAACGACGGCCCGGCGGAACCCTTCAGCGGCCGGCCCGTCTCGGGGTCCATCGGTTTGATGGCGTGGCCCCGGTCCAGCTCGTTGTGCTCGGTCACCGTGTACCCGCGGCCCTTCTCGGTGACCACGTGCACGACGACGGGCCTGCGCAGGTCCCGTGCGCGGCGCAGCGTCTCCTCCAGCACCGGCACATCGTGCCCGTCGACCGGACCGAGGTAGTCCAGCCCCAGCTGTTCGAACAGGCCGGGGACGCCCTGCTGACCGGAGCGCAACTCCCCCAGGTGGTCGGCGAAGCCGCCCTGGGTGGGGGCGTAGGAGCGCTGGTTGTCGTTGAGCACGATGACCAGCGGCCGGTCCGGTCCGCCCGCGATGTTGTTCAGGGCCTCCCACGCCATGCCGCCGGTCATCGCCCCGTCGCCGATGACGGCGACCACGGCCCGGTCTGTGCGCCCTTGGTGGGCGTCGGCGCGCGCCAGGCCGTCGGCGTACGACAGCGCCGTGGACGCGTGGGAGTTGGCCACCAGGTCGTGCTCGGACTCCGCCGGGTTCGGGTAGCCGGACAGGCCGCCCTGCCGGCGCAGCCGGTCGAACCCGGCCGCCCGACCGGTGACGATCTTGTGCACGTAGGCCTGGTGACCGGTGTCCCACAGCAGCCGGTCGCGGGGCGAGTCGAAGACCCGGTGCAGGGCGAGGGTCAGCTCCACCACCCCGAGGTTGGGGCCGAGGTGTCCGCCGGTCGCACAGACCCGGTCGACGAGGAAGGCGCGAATCTCCTCGGCGAGTGCGACCAGTTCCCGCGCGCTCAGTTCCCGCAGGCGCTGCGGGCCGTGCACGGTTTCCAGCAACGACATGCGATCACCGGTCCCGATAGGCGACTTCGAGGGCCATCTCACTCAGTTCCTCCCGCCACACCGGTTCGATCGCGGCCTGGTCGAGGGCGGCGCCGGCGCGTTCCACGAGCGCGTCGATGCGCTCCTCGATCCGGGTCCTGCTCTCGCCGAGCAGGTCGAGCAGCGCCGCGGTGTCCCATTCGGGGCGGTTGACGAGCTGGCGCACGTGCTGGTCGCGCTCCGCGGCCTCGGCGAGGAGCAGCGTCATCTTGTGCTGTTCCAGGTCCAGTCCGACCGGCTTGCCGGCCACCGTGCTGTCGCCGAACGCGCCGATGAGGTCGTCGCGCAGCTGGAAGGCGAGTCCGAGGCGCTCGCCGTACTCCTCGAACGCGGCCGTCAGGTCGGGCCGTCCGGCGAGCGCGGCGCCCAGCAGCAGGGGACGCGTGATGCTGTAGCGGCCGGACTTGCAGACCGCGATCCACCGCGACAGCTCCGGCGCGATCACCCCCTCCGCGGCCACGGCCACGTCCAGGTGCTGGCCGATCTGGATCTCGGTGACCATCTCGCTCCACACGTCACGGGCGCTCGGCGGCAGGTCGCGGGTGAGGCGGTCGGCGTAGAGCATGGCCAGCACACCGGAGATCAGGGCCACGCCCTCGCCGTAGCGGCGTGACTCGCCCCGCCAGCCGCGCTCCGCGTGGACCGTGGCGTGCCGGACGTGCGCCGCGGGGGCGCCGCGGCGGGTGTCGGACGCGTCGAGCACGTCGTCGTGCAGCAGCGCGCCGGTGTGGACCAGCTCGATGGCGGAGGCGGCGTCCGCCACCGCCGGGTCGTCGGGGTCGCCCCCCGCGGCCAGGTACCCGGTCACACAGAAGGCGGGGCGCAGCCGCTTGCCGCCCGCGTCGACCAGGGAGGTCACCGTGTCCACGGGCACCGCGCCCCGTTCGTCGACACCGCTCCAGCGGGCGCGTTCGTCGGCGAGGAGCTCGCCGAGACGTCGCTCGGCCCTGCGCAGCACCTCGGCACGGGCCTCGCGCACCGTGAGCCGGTCTGTCACCGCGGTCGTCATCAATTGCTCCCTCTCCAGTCCGGCCGGTCAGCCGGCCTTCGCCGTGTCGATGAGGTGCGTCGGCGGATGAAAGACCACGTCCTCCTGCGCCACCTGCTCGATCTCGATATCGCTGTAACCGAATTCTGCGAGCCTTTCCAGAACCTGGTCGACGAGGATTTCCGGGGCGCTGGCACCAGCGCTCAGGCCCACCACCGACACTCCTTCGAGCCAGCTCTCGTCGAATTCCGTGACGTCCGGGACGAGATGGGCGGGAACACCGAGCCGCCGTGCCACCTCGACCATCCGCAGTGAATTGCTGGAATTCCGGGAGCCGACCACGAGCATCAGGTCCGAGCGCGGCACGACCTGTTTGACGGCGTCCTGCCTGTTCTGGCTCGCGAAACAGATGTCGTCGGTTCCCGGGCCGCGCAGATCGGTGAAGCGGCGGCGCAGCACCTCGATGATGTCGCGCGTCTCGTCCACCGACAGCGTCGTCTGGGTGAGGAAGGCCACCGGGGTGTCGGCCGGCAGGTCCAGCCGCTCGGCGTCCTCCACGGTCTCCACGATCACCGTGCGGTCGGGCGCGTGGCCGAAGGTCCCCTCGACCTCCTCGTGCCCGGCGTGGCCCACCAGCAGCAGCGTGCGCCCCTCCCGGGAGAACCGCTTGGCCTCCTGGTGCACCTTGGACACGAGCGGGCAGGTGGCGTCGATCACGTCCAGCCGGCGGGCCTGCGCGTTGTGCCGCACCTGAGGGGAGACGCCGTGCGCGGAGAACACGCACACCGCCCCCTCGGGCACCTCCTCCTCGGAGTCCACGAACCGCACGCCGCGCCGTTCCAGCTGCCGCACCACATAGTGGTTGTGCACGATTTCCTTGCGCACATAAAGCGGAGTTCCATGGCGCTGCAACGCCAGCTCGATAATCGATATGGCCCGGCGTACACCGGCGCAGAAACTGCGCGGTTCCGCGAGGATGACCTTCTTTGTGCGTCCCATTTTCACCCGTCTCCGCTGCGTGGTTCGACTCCCGCAGGAGACTGTGCTGTTCAGGTGTGTCCCCGGTCAACCGTCTCAGGGTGCTCGGGCTCGAATCAGTCATGTACCGAGGGCGCCCCAACCGCTGAACCTTGCTAGGCCCTTGTCATTCATTACGGCTGCCTCCGATTCCTAATGTTGAGCCGACCGCACGGCGTGAATCGAACCGACCGCACGGCGCGAATTGAGCGGTCCGCACGGCGTGAAAGGAATCGACTGAGGAGTCATATGAGTACTGCTCTCATTCGGCCCGAAGCCGTGCTCGGGGACGCGCTCGACGACCTGGGCACGGAGCTGTTCGCGACACTGCGCCGCAGCGACCAGCGGCGCCGCGGCATGGAGTACGTCCACGGACTGCTCTCCACCCGGGGCCGTAAGTCGATACGGAACATGGCGGCGCTGAAGGGCGGCAGCACCGGCCAGAGCCTCCATCACTTCATCTGCAGCTCCACCTGGGACTGGATTCCGGTGCGCAGGTCCCTGGCCGGGTACCTGACCCGTCTCGCGCCGCCGCAGGCCTACGTCGCGCGCCTGATGACGATCCCGAAGGTGGGGCGTCACTCGGTGGGAGTCAGCCGGTACTTCTCGGTCGACGAGGGACAGGCGCTCAACGCCCAGCGTGCCGTGGGCGTGTGGGGCGTCGCCGACACCGTCACGGCGCCGTTCAGCTGGCGGCTGTATCTGCCGCAAGCCTGGATCAAGGACGGGCTGCGCCGCAATCAGGCCTCCATCCCGTGCGAGGTGGGGCCCGAGACGCTGGGCGACTGTGTGCTGACGGCCTGCCGGGAGAGCCTGGCCGCCTGGGAGCTGCCGGCGCAGCCGGTCGTCGTCGACATCGAGGAGGCCGATCCCGCCGCCACGGTGCGCGGCCTGCGCGCCATGGGCTTCCCGGCCATGGTGCGGGTCCACGGCGACCTGCCGTTGACGGTGCACGATCCCGCGCTGACCGGGCACGGCGCGCACCTGCTGACCGCTCCGGAGATCATGCAGGCGGCGCGGGCCCTGTTCCGGCCCATGGCCCGCCTGGAGACCGTCTCACGTTCGCTGCCCGCGGTCCGCAGGACCGCGCTGGTGGCGGCGGTCGGGGTGCGGCTGCCGGGGGCGGCCCCGGGCGGGGCACCGCTGTCGCTGGTCGGTGTGAACGAACCGGGACGGCGCGGGCCGGCCGAGATGTGGCTGACCGACCTGCCCCATCCGGCCGCCTCGGTGCTGCGCTTCGGCGACGCGGCGCGCCGCGTCGACCGCGACTTCGACGAGGTGACGTGCCGGGTGGGCATCCGTGACTACGTCGGCCGCTCCTACGGCGGCTGGCACCGCCACACCACCCTCGCCTCGGCCGCACACACCGTCGCCGTGCTCTCAACGACGGCCGCACAGGCGCGGCAGGCGTCCTGAGCCGGGCCGGGCTGAGCCAACGCGAGGACGGCAACGGCGGCCGGAACGGGCCGGACCAGGGCGACGACGGCCGTGAACGACTCGATACGCACCCGCCGGCGGGCCGGCAGCGGCCGATGACCCGCTGGCGGGCCGGCAGCGGCCGATGCTCCCCGGCGAGTGGCACGACCCTCGGCGGCGCACGCGGCGGCGCAGCCGTGGGCCGGGCGGGTGCGTGGTGCCCGCCCGGCCCGTGCTGTACCGCTCAGTTGGCCGGCAGCTCGATCGACTGGGGGTGGCGGAAGAAGTTCCGCGGATCCCACTTCGCCTTGACGCGCTGCAGCCGCGGGTAGTTGTCCTTGTAGTACAGCTCGTGGCAGGACACCCCGGACCGGTTGAACGTGGGGTCGCTCAGGTCGTTGTCCGGGTAGTTGATGTAACAGCCGTCGGTGACGTCGTTCGGCACCGGGACGCCGCCCGTGTCGGCGTAGAGGTCCTGGTAGAAGGACCGCAGCCAGGTGACGTTCCGCTCGTCGTCCTCGGCCCTGTGCCAGTACGACTCGAAGTAGACCAGCCAGAGGGCGTCCCGGTGGGTCGCGGCGGTGGCGTGGTCGTCCAGGGCGCTGATCTGTCCGCGGACGGAGTTGATGACCAGGAAGCTGTACGGGTTGGGGTTGACCGTCTTCGTCAGGTACCGGTAGATCGTCTGCACCTGGTGCTCGGGGAAGGCGTCCTTCATGTAGGTCGACTTGTGGGAGGTCCGCAGACTGGGGCTGGTGATGGTCTCGCCGGCGGTCATGGTCCGCGCGGTGGCCTTGAGGAACGGCTGCTCCGTGATGTCGACGCCGCGCGGCTGCACGCCCAGCGCGTCGGACACGAACGCGATGAAGTCGTCCACCAGCTTGCGGGCGCCCGGGACGGTCGAGTCGATCTGCGCGACGAAGTTGAAGGTGCCCGAGTCGGCGTGCTGCAGGAAGATCCAGTGCCCCATGTCGATGTAGGGCGAGTCGAGGCTGCCGTGGGTCCTGGACCAGTCGGCGTACCGGGCCATGAAGGTCGCGAAGGCCTCTTCGGTGATGTCCTCCCACGACCAGGCCGCGAAGATGGAGAAGACGGTGGGCGGCGCCTTCGGCAGCAGGTCGCCCGGGTTGCCCTCGGCGCCGCGGCTGCGCATCCAGAAGCGCGTGACCACACCGAAGTTGCCGCCTCCTCCGCCGGCGACGGCCCAGGCCAGGTCGTGGTTCGGGTCCTCCGGGTCGCGAGTGGCGACGACGGCGCGCACCTCGCCCCGCTCGTCGACGGTGACGACCTCGACGGCGTAGAGGTGGTCGCTGAGGATGCCGTGCTTGCGCGAGAGGATGCCGTATCCGCCGCCGGAGAAGTGACCGCCGGCACCCGTGGCGTAGCAGCCGCCACCGGGGAGGGTGACGCCCCAGCCGATGTGCAGCGTCTCGTAGATCTTCAGGAGCGTGGCGCCGGGCTCGACCACGAAGGCGCCGCGGTCGTCGTCGAAGCCGACGTGGTCCATCAGCCGCAGGTCGACGATGATCTCCGTCTCGTCGTTGAAGACGAGGTTCTCGAAGCAGTGGCCGCCGCTGCGGACCGCGATGCGCTTGTTGTCGCGGACCGCCTCCCGGACGATTTCAACGACCTGCTCGGTGGTGGAGGGCAGGCGGATCGCCTCGGGAGAGGCCACATGCCGGTTGTTGCCGTGGCCCCTGATCATGTCGGGGTAGCGCGCGTCCTCGGGTGTCACGGTGGGGATGGCGTCGGTGTGGCGCCGCGGCGTCGTGCTCTGGGGGGTGGCCGGAGCCGGGTGGGTGTTGGCTACGGTGCTGTTCACTCGGTTCATGCTCCCGTCACTCGGTGTCATGCTCCCGCTTCGTGAGCTGGGGGTCCGGCGGGCTCGTTCGCTCGCCGCACCACCAGCGTCCGTGCTCCCGGCGGGGACGGTCCGGAACTCCACGGGCTATTTGTCAGGTACACCGATCTCGGTCGCCGTGAGGTGGTGTGGACCAGCCAACGAGCGACGATTTTCCGGCAGTTCGGGCTCTAGCGGTCGGCCTGTCAGGGTGGACGTGGGCCTCACCGCGGCGAGGACGGCCAGTGCCCTCGTCGTGTTGACCGCCCCCGGCAGGCAGTGCTGGAGTCGGCACGTGAACAGCATCCCCGCCAACCGGCGGTTCTGGAACCGGATCAGCAGCGCCTACCAGCACGAGCACGACCCGCACATCGGCGCCGCACCCCGGCTGTGGGGCATGTACTCCATCCCCGACGCGCACCTGCACGCCCTGGGCGACGTCACCGGCAAGCGCGTCCTCGAACTCGGCTGCGGCGCCGGCCAGTGGTCCAGGGCGCTCGCCGCCGAGGGCGCCACCGTGGTCGGGCTCGACCTGTCCGAAGCCCAACTCGCCGCCGCGGCCAGTGCGATGGGAGCAGCCCGCTACCCGCTGGTGCAAGGCGCCGCCGAACAACTCCCCTTCGCCGCCGACAGCTTCGATGTGGTGTTCTGCGACTTCGGTGGGCTCAGCTGGGCGCCCCCGCACCTGGCCGTCCCGCAGGCCGCACGCGTCTTGCGCCCGGGCGGACGTCTGGTGTTCAACGTCGCCAGCCCATGGTTCGAAGCGTGCTACGACGAAGCCGCCGCCCGCGTGACCACGACGCTGCAGCAGGACTACTTCGGGCTGGACACCATCGCCGAAGACGACGGCGCGACCAGCTATCAGCTCACCTACGGCGACTGGGTCAGGGTCCTGCGCGGCGCGGGTCTCGTCATCGACGACCTCATCGAGCCGCGGCCCGAACGCGGAACACCCAACGGCTACAACGAAACCGAACCACCCGACTGGGCCCACCGTTGGCCGTCGGAACTGCTCTGGGTAACCCACAAACCGTAAGGTCCCCGGTCCAGGCGGAACGGCAGATGTGGGGCACCTTCCTCGCGCCGGTCGACGACGGACTCGACCGCACTGCCAGGCGCGCCGACGCCTGGTCAACGCCTCCGTGCAGCCTCTCGGCGTCGACCAGGGGACGCCCCGGACGGCGAGCTGGTCACGCTTGCAGCCACCGCCGGGAGCGCGATGCAGTTTCGATCTCTTCGGGCGACGGCAGTTCAGGCATGAGGGACATCAGGCCGCAGCCGGGTGCTCGACTGCGAGTCCCGGCTCTGGGCACGGAGTTCCTCGTTGATGCGTCGGGCCTCTTCCAACTGGTCCTCGAGGATGACGATGCGGCAGGCAGCCTCGATGGGCGTTCCCTGGTCGACGAGTTCGCGGGCGCGAGCGGCGACGCGCAGCTGGTAGCGGGAGAACCGGCGGTGACCGCCTTCGGAGCGCAAGGGGGTGATGAGGCGGTGATCGCCCAGGGCGCGCAGGAAGGCGGGGGTGGTGCCGAGCATCTCGGCAGCCCGGCCCATCGTGTAGGCGGGGTAGTCGTCATCGTCGAGGTTGTCGACGGGGCGGGTACTGGCAGAGGGCATAGACCTCTTCTTCCTGGGGACGCATCGGGGGGCCCGGGTGCCGTACGGCACCCGGGCCCCGAGCTTTCAACACCATCTACCGGCACACCGTGCCGGCCTTCGTTGTCCGCAGGATCCGCCTGACAGGGCGGGGCTGCGGGGATCGCGGATGCGTGACCGGGGACCACCTTCCAATCCGGGGCCTGCGGTACCCGGGCGGACTCGTCCTCGCCCGGGCGATCCTGATGGCGTTCGGCTCCTTACCTTCGGTTACTCGACTGCACTCATGACGCGGCTACTGCTCGCGGCCCCCGACTCCTACCGGGGGCCGCGTACTGCTTGACCTGCGTGCGCGGCAATTCGTCTCTGCCGCGCCCTCATGGACTCTGGCTACAACAGAAACCATAGCCCTGACACACGGCAATGTCTACTGTGGCCGATGGAGATTTTCTGCTCCAGCGGGGCCTGGCAGCCCTCACACAGTGCGAACGGCGCCTTGGTCTGCGACCTCGGTCCGGGTGGGGAGATCCGCCTTCTGCCGTCAGCAGAGCACCGGCCTGACCGGGCCCGACGATCACTACAGTCCAGGCTCATGACGACGGTTACCACGCGCACGGTCGAATACGCGGCCGACAACCTGACGATGATCGGACACCTAGCGCTCCCGGCCGGTGGCGGCCGCCGGCCCGCGGTCCTGGTCGGGCCCGAGGGGGTGGGGCTCAGCGACGTCGAGCGCCGCCGGGCCGATGCGCTCGCCGAGCTGGGATACGTGGCCCTGGCCTTCGACCTCCATGGCGGGCGCTATCTGGACGACCCTGAGGAGATGCTGGCTCGTTGCATGCCGCTGCTCGCCGACCCCGACCGGATGCGAGGCATCGGCCACGCGGCGCTCGACGTGCTCCGCGCCGAGCCGCGGACCGACCCGGACCGGATCGCCGCCATCGGCTACGGCACCGGGGGCGCGATCGCGCTGGAACTCGGGCGCGACGGCGTCGGCCTGCGCGCGATCGCGACAGTCAACGGACTCACCACGGGCCGACCAGGCGAGGCAGCGCGCATCCGCTGCCCGGTGTGGGCCGGGGTCGGGTCGGAAGACCCGATCATGCCACCTGCCCAACGGGACGCGTTCACCGCCGAGATGCAGGCCGCGGGCGTCGACTGGCGCCTCGTGGTCTACGGCGGCGCCCTGCACGCCTTCCATCACCCACCGGTCGACCACAACACGCTCCCCGGGGTCGGCTACCACCCCGAGCACGCCCGGCGAGCCTGGCGAGACGTCATCGACCTACTCACCGAGTGCCTGCCCACAACGGAGTGACCCTGGTCGCCGATCCCGGAACTAGTAGCTGTCGTAGCCGGGCTTGCCGGCCGGGCGGTAGACGCCGACGACCGTGCCGCTCTTCGTCGTCGAGACGCTGACCGGTTCCAGAGCCGTGGGGACCGCTCCGTCGGCGAAGAGTCGCTTGCCGGTGCCGATGATCACCGGATGGATGGTCAGCCGGTACTCGTCGACCAGGTCGTGCCGCATGAGCGTCTGGGCGAGGTCGCCGCTGCCGACGACGTTGATGTCGCCGCCCTCGGATGCCTTCAGCTCGCGCACGGCGTCGGCGACGTCGCCCTGCAGCAGCGTGGAGTTCTCCCACTCCAGGGAGGTCAGGGTCCGGGACGCCACGTACTTGCGCATGCTGTTCATGCGCTCGGTGAACGGGTTGTCCGGGTCGGCGGTCGGCCAGTACGCCGCGAAGATGTCGTACGTCTTGCGGCCGAGCAGCATCGCGTCGGCGGGCTCGTACCAGCCGGCGATGGCCGCGCCCACCTCGTCGTCGGAGACCGGCTTCTGCCAGCCGCCGTGCTCGAAGCCGCTCTCGGGGTCCTCGTCCGGGCCGCCCGGTGCCTGCATGACGCCGTCCAGCGACAGGAACGTGCAAACGATGATCTTGCGCATGGTGCGCTCCCTTCGTGTCGAGGGATGGACTGCGCGACCATCGGAAACTCATCGGATTCGGCCCGCACTGCACCACCGCCCGCTTCTGCCGGGTCAGCCGAGATCACGGCACCAGCCGAGATCACGGCACTTGGCGCCGGGTCACAGACGGGGCTTGGTCTCCCAGCGGGGGCCCATGTCCGGGGTGTCGGTTCCCGCCAGTTCGGTCACCAGGCGGTGCACCCGTGTCAGATCGTGCAGCAGCGCCCGCGTCTCGTTCGGCGGCATGTCCGCCCGCCGGGCGATGTCGTCCAGCAGCACGGCATCGCCGTCGTGTGCCGCCTGCCCCGCCGACACCGCCTGGAACACCCGCTCGTGCTCCTGGGTGTACTCTTGGCGCTCGTCCTCGACGAACGTCCGTTCCGCGCCCGCCGCCGCCGGGTCCTTGATCTGCTCCTCGGCCAGATCGCCGGGGCGCCACTGCTGCTTGCCGCGGTGCTGCGCCGCGATCCGGTCGTCGTGCGTCACGGAACCGCCGTGGCGCAGATGCGTCCGCTGCTTGGAGGCGCCCGTGGTCTCGTTGCGGGCGCTGGGGCTCTCGCCCGCGGCCGCCGCCTCACGGGCCGCGGCCCTGCGCTGCTCCTCGTTGCCTTCCATCTTCTTGCCGGCCATGGTGCTCTCCCGTCCTCGTGCTCTGCCGTTCCTCCCGTTCCTCCCGTCGGTGTCAGCTGTCCAGTTCCTCCTGGATCGGCGGCTTCGGCGCGTCCCGCAGATGCTGGGACTGGCCCGGGCCTGCCGCCCTTGCGTGCCTGCTCGGCGCGATGTGCGGGACTCAGGCCGAGGTCGGAGGCGGGGTCCACCCGTACCGACCGCGCCACCTCGTCCTTGTTCGCGTACTCGTCCGGCGGGATGGCGCGCAGCGCCGCCACGACCTCCTTCGATCCGCCGCCCGACCTGCGGGCGGCCTCCACCAGTTCGTCCTTGGTCGCCGGGAAGTCGACGTCCTTCAGGGCGTCCACGACCTCCCGGGCACTCGTGCCGTGCACCATGGCTTGCTCTCCGTTCCGATGTGTGGCTCGCGGCCGCCGGGTACCCCGGCACCGCCAACCGTTTCGCCCCTTTTCCGTCCTGATGGCGAACCTGGCTCCGGCGGAGTGTGAGCGGGCACGGCCCGCGGCTCGCGTCAGGCGGGTTCGCGGCCCAGGAGGCTTGCGCGGCGGTAGTACTCGTACAGGCCGTCGAAGACGGGCTTGGTGACGGTCATGGTGTGCTCGTCGTCGCCGATCATCGACAGGCCGCGCAGGACGACGTCGAGGCCGGGGGCTTCGGGGGCGTCGAAGCGTTCGTCGTCCAGGTCGGCTTCGTGGATGATCTCGGCGATGCGCTGCAGGGCCGGGTCGTCGGTGAGGTCGTAGCGGCGCAGGATGGTCTCGAAGCTGCAGTCGCCGTGGTGGTGGCCGAGGTCGGCGCCGCGCATGTCGAACGGGGTGGCGTCGTCAGGTACATGGGCGAGGTCGGCGACGCACACGAAGGTGGCGTCGGGGTCGATGAATCGGCGGATCAGCCACGCGCAGGCGGCGCGGTCGATGTGGATGCCGGCGCGGGTGGCCCACTTCATGCGTTCTCCTCGGTGGGGGTGCGGGTGGGGTGCAGGGCGTTGACGGCTGTTTCGGCGGCGCGCCTGGCCGGTGGGGGGAAGTAGTCGCGACGGTGGATGCGGCGCAGTTCGGCGCGGAGCCGCCGCAGAGCACGGTGGCGTTCGTCCTCGGTGAGCGTGCGGGCTTGTTCGGCCTGGGCCATGACCTGCTGGTACTCGGTGGTCCGGGCTTCGGCCATGCTCTGGGCGAGCCGGCGTTCCTGGGTCGTGCTGCCGGGCTGGGCGAGCCAGACGGTGGCGGTGCCGCCGAACCCTTCGATCTCCTCGGCGATCCAGTCGATGTGCTCGCGGGTGCGGGCGTCGGCGGGCAGGGCGATCAGGCCGTCGCCGATCTGGGCGACGCCGAGTCGCTTGAGCTTGCGCCAGACGGTGATGCGCGGGGTGGACGGCTCGCGCGGCAGCCGGTACGAGAGCAGCACCCACTGCCCCGCACCGCCACTGGCCACGGTCTGCTGCGGAAGGCTGCCTTCGCTCACCTGTGCGTGCTCCTGCGCCCTTCGGCGTGCCGTGTCACGTGGAACGTTCCTTCCTCGCCGTCGACTGCGCCGGCGGCCGGTTGCGGGCGCGACATGAAGTCTTCATGTTCCTCGCCGTAAGGCGCCCTTCCCTCAGCCACCCGAAGCGATGTAACCATGGTTACATCACCCGGCGGGGACGTGGACGGTGCCGGAGGCGACATCCTTCGGCGCCGGCCCGTCCCCGCTCTGTGCTGTGGGGCTTCGCCGGATGGTGCCGCCCTTGCCGCTCACGACCGGACGGAGACCCCGGTGACCGCCGCCGATCA
Source organism: Streptomyces sp. XY006 (assembly GCF_002237655.1). Taxonomy (GTDB): domain Bacteria; phylum Actinomycetota; class Actinomycetes; order Streptomycetales; family Streptomycetaceae; genus Streptomyces; species Streptomyces levis. Next base: position 536,191 of record NZ_NOKT01000001.1, on the reverse strand, counting down.
CTCCCCGCTGCCCGCCTCCGAGACTGCCCCGCGCGGGCAGGACATCTCTCAGGGCGGGGATCTCATACCGTTCCGGCAGGCGGTGAGGACCTGGTTCGCCATCTCACTGCAGACCTTCGGCGGCCCGGCCGGGCAGATCGCGGTCATGCAGCGCACTCTCGTCGAGGACAAGCGGTGGATCGGACAGCAACGCTTCAACCACGCCCTGTCCTACTGCATGCTGCTGCCCGGCCCCGAGGCCCAGCAGCTCGCCACCTACATCGGCTGGTTGCTGAACGGCACGCGCGGAGGGCTGGCCGCCGGCACCCTGTTCGTGATCCCCGGCGTCGTGGCGCTGCTGGCTCTGCCGGCCATCTATGTCGCCTTCGGCACGACGGCCGCGGTCACCGGACTGTTCGCCGGGCTCGCCCCGGCGGTGGTCGCGATCGTCGCGCAGGCGGTGTGGCGGGTCGGCCGCCGCTCCCTGACCCACCCGGCGCTGATCGCCCTCGCGGTGGTCTCCTTCGCTGCGCTCGCCCTGTTCGCCGTGCCGTTCCCGGTGGTCATCGCCGCCGCAGCCGTCGTCGGCTGGCTGCTTGCCCGCCTCGCCCCGCACACCCTCCAGCCGTCGGCCCCGCGCGCGGCCGAAGGCGGGCCCGCCCCGCTGATCCCCGACGACGCGCTCCACCACGAGGCGCCCGGCCGCCGCCGGGCTCTGCGGATCCTGCTCGTCGGCCTGCTGCTGTGGGCCGTGCCGGTCGCCGCCGTCGCCATCCTGACCGGCTCGGGCAGCGTGTTCACCACGCAGGGCCTGTTCTTCTCCGGCACCGCGCTGGTCACCTTCGGCGGCGCCTACGCCGTCCTCGCCTACGTCGCCCAGCAGGCCGTCCAGCACTACGGCTGGCTCAGCGCCGGGGAGATGGTCCGCGGCCTGGCCCTCGCGGAGACCACCCCGGGACCGCTGATCATGGTCGTGCAGTTCGTCGCGTTCCTTGGCGCCTACCGCGACCCCGGCGCCCTCAACCCCTGGGCCGCCGCCCTCCTGGGCGCGCTGCTGACCACGTGGGTGACGTTTGTGCCCTGCTTCCTGTTCATCTTCCTCGGCGCCCCCTACGTCGAGCGTCTGCGCTGCAACCACACCGTCTCGGCCGCCCTGACCGGCATCACCGCCGCCGTCGTCGGTGTCATCGCCAACCTCGCCCTGTACTTCGCCGAACACACTCTCTTCGCCGGCGTCGACACCGTGACCGCCGGGCCGCTGAAGCCGGCCGTACCGGACTGGTCGACCCTGCGGCCGACCGCGCTGGCCATCGCCGTAGTGGCCGTGGTGCTGATCTTCAAGGTGCGCTGGAGCGTCCTGCGCACCCTGGGCGTCAGCGCCGTCCTCGGGCTGAGTGCCGCCCTGGCCGGTGTTCCCGGCATCTGACCTCATGCTTCCGACAGCGGCGCCTGCCCGGTCGCCGGGTCTTCGCGCGGCCGCAGGAAGCGCACCGGGTGACGGAGGACGCCTTCGTCAACGGCGGTACCGGCGAGGAACTCCGCCTCCGGAGTCGGGGCGCACGGCGCGGTACTCCGACTCGGCAGAAGTCGCGTGACCTCGCCCTCGGTTCCCGCCGGTCACCGATACCGCGAGCAGGATGCCCTGGCCATCGGGAATGACTGCCGCTTGCTGCCAGGGCGTGCCCGGCCGGCCGGACTGGGTCCGCTCTTGGACCCGCGCCCGGTCCTGGCGTGGAAGGAGTCGCTCACCGCCCGCGACCGGGCCGACCATGGCAGCAGGTGTCATGCCTGGACAGTGGGACGGACGTTGATCTCGCCGATCTCGACGTCATCGGGCTGCTCGATCGCGAAGGCGACCGCGCGGGCGACCGCCGAAGGAGGGATGCCCATCGCCTCCATGTTCTTGCGCGTCTGCTCGCGGATGTGCGGATCCGCCATGGAGCCGGCGAGATCGGTGCGGACGTATCCCGGCGAGATGGCGGTCGTGCGCACCACCCCGTCGGTGGACTCCGTGCGCAGTCCCTCGTGCACGGTGCGCACCGCGTTCTTGGTCGCGGCGTAGACAGCCATCGAGGGAGATACGGACAGACCCGCCACGGAGACGATGCTGACGAGGTGGCCCGACCCTTGCGCCCGGAAGACGGGCAGCGCGGCGGCGACACCGTTGAGCATGCCCCGGAGGTTGACGTCGATCATGGCCGACCACCCTTCCGTGTCCAGGGCGGCCAGCGGGCTGATCGGGGCGATGCCGGCGTTGTTCACCAGTACGTCGATACGGCCGAACTGGTCGATGGTGCTGGAGACCAGGCGCTGCAGGTCCTCGGGCTTGGTGACATCGACGACGCACGCGGCAGCTCGGCCCCCCGCCTCCCGGATGTCCTGTGCGATGGCGTTGACGCGCTCGCCGCGGCGCGCTGCGAGGACGACCGCGGCGCCGCGCTGGGCGAGCAGACGAGCCGTGGCTTCGCCGATGCCGCCACTCGCTCCGGTGATGGCGACGATCTTGCCGTGCAGAGAGAGCATCACTGCCTCCAAGTAAAGTGGACACGTGTCCGCTGTGCGATTCACCCTAGCGGACACGTGTCCACTTGTCAGGGACGGAACTTCGGGAGAGGCCTATGAACACGCCGGCACGCCGACCGGATGCGGCGCAGAACCGGACCCGCATCGTGGAGGCCGCCCGCGCAGCCCTCGCCGAGTCCCGCCACGTCCACCTCAACGAGATCGCCAAGCGCGCCGGGGTGGGACAGGGAACGCTCTACCGGAACTTCCCCAACCGCGAAGCGCTCCTCGCCGAGGTCTACCGGCGCGACGTCGAAGAACTGGTGACCGCCGCCTCCGCTCTGCTGGCGGAGCACGAGCCCGTGGAAGCCTTGCGTCACTGGCTCGACCGAGTGATCGACTACGCCGAGATCAAGCGCGGCGTCCTGGCAGCGCTCGAGCCGGCGGCGTGGCAGGACCTCGTCACCCACAGCCAGAACCCCATTGAAGGCGCCCTCACTCACCTGCTGGACGCCGGGAAAGCGGCCGGTTCCCTCCGCACGGACGTGGACGCCCACGGAGTCCTCCTGCTCGTCGCCTACCTCGGCCGACTGGACAGGGAGCATTGGGAATCAATGGCGCGGCCTTTGATGAGCGTCATCCTCGACGGCCTTCGCCGACAGGACGCGGACCGGTGAAGACAGCAGACCACCAGGGACATCTCGTCGCCAGGTGGTGTCCGCTGCCGCCCGAGCCACCCGGGTGGCTCCCGCCTGACGAGTTGGCGCACCTTCGGTCCGACACGCAACGGTACCCGCGTCAACTGCGATAGCCGGTGCGGGAGTTGAGACCGTTCGATGTCAGTGAGGCCTGACATGATCGCGGACATGACCACTGCGATCGTGCAAGAGCTCGTTCTGAGGACGGCCGAGCAGCGTGGCGTTCCGGAGGCAGTGGCACAGGAACTCCTCGCCGACTCCCGGCCGTGCCTTCACCTGGTCCCCTTCGAGGGCCTGACGCCCGCCCAGCAGCAACAGGCCCGTCCCGCCGCGCGCACGGGAGGCCTCCCATGCCTGCCGGACGGCGTCGACTGGCCCGATGGGCGCCAGCCTCTGGTACTGACCATCGATTGTGCAGCGCTCCCTCGGGAAGCCCTGGACATCGAACTGCCGCCCGACGGAAGCCTGTTGTTCTTCGCCGCGATCGAGTACGAGCCGGAGTCCTCGGCGGTACTCCACGTCCCCGCCGGCCTGCGGACCACACAACGCTCGGCGGCATACGAGCTCGACGGGGAGCCGGAGCAGGTCCGGGTCTACCAGGAGGATGTTCTGTATCCGGTGCCGGGACTGACCGTCTCACCCGATTGGCGCGACGCCCCGGCGACCAGCGCGTTCCTGGACAGTGGCGCGGACCACGACGACATACTGGACGACTTCGAGGACTCCGTGCGCGACGCGGCAGCGGGCGGCGCCTCACACGGAGTCGCCGTCCAACTGGGCGGTTTCTCCAGGCCTTGGCAGTCAGCACCGGACGAGGGCGACCTCGTCCTCCTCGCGCAGATACACGGTCAGTCGATCGACCGCCACGTCTACACCCAGACCCTCATCGTCGGCACCCGCGAGGACATCGCCGCGCGCCGGTACGAAGCCTTGGAGTTCGAGCAGCAAGTCTGAACAGCCACCGGTTGCCACCGTTTTCCTCAGCACGGCTCCAGCTCCCTTGTGGCGGTGCGGCTTCCCCGAGGGACGCCGAAGTTCGGTGACCGGCGGGCGGGCCGCCGTTGGTCCATCGCCGTCGACGCGGACACCTCGTGGGCGGCCCGAAAGCTGCCTTCGCGGCGTCAGGCGGCGAGGGTCTTGTGGAGGGCGTCGAGGCCGTCGTGGTAGATGCCGGTGAACAGGTCCACGACCTCGTTCTCCGCGGCGCCGTCCGGGTTGAAGCGGCCGGACCACTGGACCTCGGCGGCGTTCTCCTCGCCGGGGACCGTATGGACCCGGAGGGTGGACACGTAGCCGTCGACGGGGAACGGGGCCTGGAGGATGACGTAGCTGTAGTGGCGCTCGGTCTCGTTGAAGTCGACGAGCCGCTCGGTGATGACCTCGCCCTCGGCATTCTTCAGCCGGCGCACCCGGCCACCCTCGAGTGCGGTGCTCTCGGGAATGTAGGGAAGCCAGTCGGGCAGGGAGTCGAAACCGCCGATGAGGCTCCAGACCTCGTCGGGTGAGGCGGGCACGATGCGGCTGACGGACGTGGAGGCCATGGTCGTTCTCCTGGATCGTGATGTGGGGGGGGGCAAGCGCGTGGGGTGGGGTCAGGCGCCCTCGGGCAGCGGGGCGGCCGGGCTCACCAGACCGCTCGCACGCAGGTCGCGCCAGAACGCGGCCGGGACGTCCTCGTCCAGCGCGGCAAGGTCCTCGGCGATGCGGCTGGGCCGGGTGGCGCCGGGGATGACGGCGGCGGCCACGGGGTGGGCGAGGGAGAACTGCAGGGCGGCGGCCTTGATGCTGACGCCGTGCTCGCCGGCGAGGGCCTTGAGCCTGCCGACGCGTTCGATGATCTCCGGCGGGGCCTGCTGGTACTCGAAGTGGCTGCCACCGGCGAGGATGCCGGAGCTGTAGGGGCCGCCGACGACCATGTCGACGTTCTGTTCCTGGGCCATGGGCAGCAGCCGCTGCAGGGCGTGGTCGTGGTCGAGGAGGGTGTAGCGGCCGGCGAGGAGGAAGCCGTCGGGACGAGGCTCGTCCAGGGCGAGGGTCAGCTCGATGGGCTCGGTCTTGTTGACACCCAGGCCCCAGGCCTTGATGACTCCCTCGTCGCGCAGCCGGGACAGCACGCGGAAGGCCCCGGTGCGGGCCTCCTCGAACTTCTGCAGCCATGCGTCGCCGTGGAAGTCCTGGGCGATGTCGTGGACCCAGACGATGTCGAGCCGGTCGACACCAAGGCGCTTGAGGCTGCCCTCAATGGAGCGCTCCGTGGCCTCGGCGGTCCACTCGTGAAGGATCTTGTTGGGGTTGCCGTGCTCGAACAGACCGCCCTTCTCGCCGAAGTCGGGAACGTCGGTCTCCTGCTCGTCCAGGATGACCCGGCCGACCTTGGTCGACAGCACGTACGCATCGCGCGGCTCGGCGGAGACGACCTGGCCCAGGCGCTCCTCGGCCAGGCCCGCGCCGTAGAAGGGCGCCGTGTCGTAGTAGCGGATGCCCTGCTCCCAGGCGGCCTTGACGGTGGCGCGGGCCTCGTCGTCGGGGATCGCGCGGAACATGTTGCCCAGCGGGGCGGTGCCGAAGCCGAGTCGGCCGGGAAGGATGTTCTTGAGGGACATGCTGCTGCCTTTTCGATCGGTGTGTCCGCACCGAGACCTCTCCGCCTCGGTCGGCGCGCATTAGTTGCACGCGCGCTTTATTGCGTCAGACGGTAGTTGCAGACGCGGGGTAAATGCAAGTGGCGTCAGCGCCGGGTAGGTGGTCGTCGTCTGCCGGCCGGGCCGGGCCGCCGCTGCGGACACGGATGAGGCCACCGCCCCCGGCCCGGCCTGCACCGGCTCCGAGTAGGGGGCTCCGAGTAGGGCGGTGTGGCCCTCAAGCAGCCCGGCCGTCTGCCGTCCCCGATCAGATCGGGCAGGCGGACCCCTCCGCCCGTCGGAAGATGGATGCCTCACGAGGCTGACATAGCATCGCTGGATGCCATCTCTTCGCGCGCTGGAATGCCTCATCGCTGTCGCGGACACCGGATCGATCACTCGAGCCGCCTTGCTGCTGCACTCCTCGCAACCGGCCGTGTCCCATCAGATCGCTTCACTGGAGCGCGAAGCCCGCACGGCCCTGCTGCGTCGCGAGGCACGCGGGGTCAGGCTCACCGCCGCAGGGCGGGTCGCGGTCGCTGACGCCCGGAGGGCGGTCGAGGCGGCTACCGCCGCCGTACGGTCGGCGCGGGCGGTGGGAGAGGCCGGGGGCGGGTTGCTGCGGATCGGCTGCGCGCAAAGCCTTACCGTCGCCTTGCTCGCCCCGGTGCTCCGCCACTGGCACCGACGCCACCCGGAAGTGACCATCACTCTGCATGAGCTCGCCGTCATGGACGAGGCACTGGGGCTGGTCGAGTCCGACGAGGTCGACGTCGCCGTGCTGCCGGACCCGCCATCCGACCGTTTCCAGGTGACTGCTGTCGCCGAGGAGGAGATCGTGCTGGCTGCGCCCACCGGCCATCCACTGGCCCAACGGGCCTCAGTGCGGATCCAGGACCTCGATGGCGCGCCACTGGTGCACTACACGGCGCACAACCGCCTCGGCGCATGGCTCGACGAGTCCTTCGCCCGGGCCGGTGTGCACCCGGAGGCGGTCATGCGCACGTCCGTCACTGCTACGGCACCCCAACTCGCCGCCGCCGGACTGGGCGTCGCGGTCTGTCCGGTAAGTGCGGTCAGTGCGGGCTTTCCTGGTGTGGTCCGGCCGTTCTCGCCGCGGTGGACCAGACAGTTGATGGCTGTGACATCCGGCGACACCGATCCGCTCGTCGCGCGGTTCATCGCGGGGTTGCGCCGTCACGGAGTACGGGTCCCCCGCAGCGTACAGACACAGCTCGACGCAGGCGTCGTGGTCGCGGGCGAGTGACCACAGGCACTCCCCCGCTGTTGGGCAACTGCTCGTCGAACACTTTCCTCCCGGCCGGGGTCAGCCCGTGGGCGTGACTCGCCGACACCCCGAGACTTTTGGGCGACCCGCCGAAGGCCCGTAGCTGCGTAGGGGCGCTCCGGCGTCAGGACGAGGCGAGCCATCCAAAAGTTCTTTGGCATCCCGTCTACTCATGAATGGCTTCGAGGGAACAGCGGACGGCCCGTGATCGCTGCACACCACATGGCCTCCCGCCCACAGCGAGCGGGAAGCGTCCTACACGAGAGAGAAGGCTCCCATGTCACAGGCATTCGTCACGGGTGGCTCCGGTTTCATCGGACGGGCCCTGATCCGCCGGCTTGTCAGCGAAGGTCATACGGTCCGCGCACTGGTCCGCAGCCAAGCGTCGGCCGACAAGGTCGCGGCCCTCGGCGCGCAGCCCGTGCAGGGCCGGTTGACGGAGGCGGCCAGCTGGCAGGACGCGGTGGCGGGCAGCGAGGTGCTGTTCCACCTCGCCGCCGAGACAGACATCACCGCCGACCGCGAGCGCCAGGAGCAGGTGACGGTCGGTGGCACCCGAGCGGCTGTGGCAGCAGCCCGTACCGCAGGGGTCGCCACCTTCGTCCACTGCGGCAGCGAGTCCGCGCTCCTGGCCGGCGAACCGCTGCTGGACGTGGACGAGACCGCACCGCTGCGGCCGGACTCCGAAGCCGCCTACTGCGCGGTCAAGGCCATCTCCGAACAGGTCGTGCTGGACACCAACGCACCGGGCTTCACCACCGTCTCCATACGGCCACGGTTCGTCTGGGGCCCTGACAGCAGCCTGACCGAAAGCCTGGCCGCTGCGGCCAAGGCCGGGCAGTTCGCCTGGATCGACGGCGGCCGGCACACCACCGATGTGACGTACGTGGACAACGCCGTCGAGGGCCTGATCCTCGGATGGCGGCACGGCCGGCCGGGGCAGGCGTACTTCGTCACCGACCAGCATCCGGTCATCCTGCGGGACTTCCTGGAGACGGTCTTCTCGCTCTACGGCGTCGACGCGCCCATCCCCGACATCGACGCAGAGACCGCAGCACAGGTCGTTCCGGTACCCGCCCGGTGGTTCATCGGACAGTCGTGCACGCTGCGCACCGACAAAGCCGTGACGGAACTGGGATACCGGCCCATCGTCCCGCATGACGCCGGTTTCGCCGCCGTGAAGGAAGCGCTCGCCTCCGACGCCGCGTGACGGCCTGGCGGGGTCGCACCTGACCGTGCTGCCGGCCCTACTGGGTGGAGCCGGGGCGGAGGGGTGAGCGCACCCTTCTCCGATCTGGCGCTGGGCCCGCGCCGAGTCGTGCCCGGTGCGGCGGCGACCAGCGGCTCAGACCGATATTCGGGCCATCGCGATGTACCCCTGGTACGAGATACTGGCCCCTTCAGTGGGGTCGGCTGGAAGCAACTGCGCACGGTGGAGACAAGGAAAGCCGGCTTCCGCCGCGGATGCACCCGAAGCAAGCACCGGCCGTACCAGCACGCCGTGCTGCGGCAGAAGAAGTGCTGTACTCCGGCGTTGTCGGTGGTGCCCGGTAGGTTGCGATCATGGGTGTCTATCTGGTGAGTGTCGCTGCGCAGGACTGGTCGCGGCCGGGGGAAGACGGGTACGGGGACGTCGCCGCGGCGCTCAACACCGAGCTGGAGCGACGCGGGCTGCCCCGTTACGAGCTGTGGCAGAGCGGACGGGAGGCGCCGGGCTGGTTCGAGGAGAAGGTCAGTCCGTCCATGGACGGCTTCGTGGCGCTGTGCAGGACGCTGCTGACCGACGCGGAGCTGTCGACCCTCCTCGACTGGAGCGTGCTGGTGCCGTTCGCGCTGGAGGAGGAGATCGTGCTCCCCGTCGGCACCGCCTACTCCGGCGAGGAGACAGTGGTCGCCGGGGCCTCGCGGGTACTCGCCCTGGCCGAGCGGCTGGCCGGTGCCGTGGGACTGCCCGTGGATGCGATACCGGCGGGCGAGAACCTCGCGCTGAGCCTGTGGTTCCTGCAGGGCGGGGCGGAGCGGACCGCCCGGGAGCGGCCGGGAACGTGGGCCGAGGACCAAGACGCGGCGTTCTACGTGGCGCTCTACCTGCGCGCCGCGCAGTACTGCCTGCGGTCCGGCTGCCCGATGACGTACTCCTGAGCCACTGCGGCGTCCGGGCCCGACAGACGCCAGCGACAGCGCTGTTCGCGCCCAGTCGACGAGGGAGCCCCCGACCCGTTCTCGTTCTGGCGCGGGGCATGGCGCGAGCCTGTGGGAGGGCCGGCCATCCGGGGTTCGTAGGCCTTCGTGGCGGCCGGCCAGGTACCGCTCATTCGTAGGCCTTCGGCGCGGCCGGCGAGGTACCGCTCAAACGCCTACGGCGTGCCGTCGCCCCCCCGTCGGCTGGTTTTTCGCGCGTGGCCAGGCCTCGATGTCCACGGTGCCTCGCTGCGCTTTCGCCGAGTACTTCACACCTCTGCCCGCCCGTGCGGTGATGTTGGGGGTGGTCGGGCGGGCGGAGTCATCCGCACCGGGGGTGTTCACGGCAGCAGGCGCTGTTCCTTCGCGACGGCTACGGCGCCCGCGCGGTTGTCCACTGCCAGCTTGTCGTAGATGCGGCGCAGGTGGGTCTTGACCGTGGCCTCGCTGATGAACAGGGCCCGGGCGATGTCGCGGTTGCCGAGGCCGCGGGCGAGCTGGGCCAGGATGTCGCGCTCGCGGCCGGTGAGGGCCGGGCGCGGGCTGCGCAGGCCGGCCATGACCCGGCTGGCGACCGGCGCGGAGAGCGCCGGACGACCTTGGGCAGCGGCGTGGATCGCGGCGAACAGTTCCTCCGGGCGTTCGGCCTTGAGCAGGTAGCCGGTGGCGCCCGCCTCGATGGCGCGGGTGATGTCGGCGTCCGTGTCGTAGGTGGTGAGCACGAGGACGTGCGGGGATGCGCCGGGGGCGGTGGTGAGGCGGCGAGTGGTTTCCACGCCGTCGATGCCCTCTCCCAGCTGGAGGTCCATCAGCACCACGTCCGGGGACAGCCTCGCGGACAGGGCGAGTGCCTCCTCGCCGGTTGCCGCCTGGCCGACCACCTCGATGCCCGGGGCACTGTCGAGCAGGGCGAGCAGTCCGGCTCTGACGACCGCGTGGTCGTCGCAGACCAGGATGCGCACAGGGGTATGGCCCGGGGCCGGGGCTGCGGGGTGGGTCATGGGGTTGTCTCCAGGGGGACGACGGCGGACAGGACGGTGCCCTCTCGCCGCGTCGACTCGACGGTCAGGGTGCCGCCGAGCTGCCCGAGCCGGGCCCGCATGGCGGGCAGACCGTGGCCGCGCGTCCCGGCCGGTACGGCCGCTGCCGCCGGGTCAAAGCCGCGGCCGTCGTCCGTGACGTCCAGGACGACCTGGTCCTCGAGGACGGTGAGGGTGAGCACCGCGGTGGTCGCGCCGGCGTGTTCCCGGACGTTGGCCAGGGCTCCCTGGGCGACGCGCAGCAGGGCCGACTGGACGCGGTCCGGCAGCAGCGGGGTCCGTGCTCCGGCGTCCACGTTGACGCGCACGCTGAGGTGGTCGCCGGACTCGCGCGCGGCCAGGGCGTGCAGTGCGACGTCGAGGCTGCCGCGGGTGAGGTCAGCGGGGGCCAGGTCGTGAACGAAGCGCCGGGCCTCGGCGAGGTTGTGCTCGGCGACGGAGGCGGCGGACCGCACGTGGGCGCGTGCCTTGCCCGGTTCGGACTCCCATACCCGTTCCGCTGCCTGGAGGAGCATGCGCTGGCTGGACAGCCCCTGGGCGAGGGTGTCGTGGATCTCCATGGACAGCCGCTGGCGTTCGGTGAGGGTACCGGCGCGGCGCTCGGAAGCGGCAAGTTCGCGGCGGGTGCGCAGCAGGTCGTCGATCAGGGAGCGTTGCCGGGCGGCCTGTCTGCGGGTCTGCAGGAACACGGCCGTGGCGATGGCGGCGACAGCCGGGGGTGCGAGCAGCTGGTTCGGGTCGAGGTGCCCGGCGAGTCTGACCTGCGCGGCGACGACGAACGCCGTCAGTACGGCGACCAGGACGAGTGCCGCCCGAGTCGGCAGGGTGCGCAGGCCGGTGTAGAAGAGCGGCACCGCGCACCAGGAGTAGCTCGGCGCGAGGACCACGAGCACCATCCACACGACGACGACCAGCGCGAGCCAAGCGGGTCCGAGCCAGGAGGGCCGGGGACCGGACGATGGCCGGGCTGTGGACGATGGCTGGGCTGTGGACGATGGCTGGGGGGTGGACGATGGCCGAGGGTGGGACGGGCGTAGGGGCGTCGGTTGGTCGCGGGCGGGTGCGCGGTGCGGCCGACGGGTTCGGAGGTGTCGGAGGGGGCGGAGGGACCACAAGCGGGCGGCCCGGCTACGGTCCGGCGCCTGCGGGGCCGCTCGCTGCCGGTCCGGTCCCGCCGTCCCATCGGCAAGAGCGGGCCCCAGCAGGTGCAGGACAGCCAGGGCGCACGACAGGGCGATGATCCACGGCGTACGGGGCTCACCCGGGTGGCGTGTCAGGAAGCGGGCCAGGGCACCACCGAGCAGCAGGAAGAACGCCGCGTGCAGCACGGCGCCCAGCCACCGGTCGTGCGAGTCGTGCGGCTTCGGCATCCGCCCATACCTCCCTTCCAGCCGTTCTTCTCTCCCGCTCGCTCACGCGGAACTGCGCAAACACTGCCATTGTCGCGGCTCGGGACGAGGTGGGGGTCAACCGATCGGATGACACCGCCGTCGTCCGTTCCGCGCGTCGGGACCAGCCGGAACACCGACCGAGCGGGGCAGGTGGCGGGGTGAGGGTGGGAACACGTCGGGCGGCCCGGACCTCGGTGGCCGCCCACCCGTCCCGAGGAGCAGACCAGCATGAAGAACCTCTCCAGGCGCGCCCGCATCACCACTGGCGCCGCCGCCCTCGCCGTCGTCGGCGCCGCGGCCTTCGGCACGGTGTCCGCGAACGCGTCCGCACCGGCCGCCGGCCCGGCGCAGTCCGTGCCAGCCGCCGGCCCGGCGCAGTCCGTCGCCCAGGGCGCCACGACCACCTCCACGCATCTGACGATCGACGCCGCCACCCGGGCCGCGCGAGCCGCGCTCGACGCCGCCGAGGCGGAGCATCAGCGGGTCACGGTCGCCGTCGTCGACCGCAACGGCAACACCATCGTCACGCTCCGCGGCGACGGCGCGGGCCCGCAGTCGTACGAGTCGGCGGAGCGCAAGGCGTTCACCGCCGTGTCCTGGAACGCGCCCACCTCCGAGCTGTCCGGACGCCTGCAGCAGACGCCGAACCTCAAGGACATCCCCGGCACCCTCTTCCTCGGCGGGGGCGTCCAGGTCACGGACCGCAACGCGCCGATCGCCGGTATCGGCGTGGCCGGCGCTCCGTCCGGCACCTTGGACGAGAAGTACGCGCGGGCGGGCGCAGCGGCCCTGGACCGCTAGCCGGTGATGTCCCGCCGGACAGGCCTGTCGACGCTCTCCTCCTGGAACCGGCACGCGTCCGATGACGCACGGACACTGCATCACGCTGAGGGGGAACTGGGCATGCAGTCGGCATGACACCGACCGCCAGCGGAGGTGCCCGACACCCCAGTCAGTCGGGATCCGCGGCGGCCTCGCCGTCGCCGCGGGCAGGGAGGCGGTCCATGACCTGTCCGGCTCGGCGGGCGCCGGACTGGCCGTCCTCTTCCTCTGAACGCCGGATGGGTGTCGGGCGGCTGTACGCGGCCCGGTTCGCTCGCCTGTTGCGCCCGTGTGCAGGGTGGCCGCGTGGTCGTCTGTCAGGATTGCGCCATGTGTGCCGATGTCGTGCGTCTCCCCGAACCCCCGGCCCGTGCGGCTGACTTCGACGACGATTTCGCCGCCCCGCACCTCAGGCGGGATCGGTGGGTCGATCACTATCTGCCGCACTGGACGTCACCCGACAGGTCACGGGCCCGGTACGACATCGACCGCGCCGGACTACGGCTGCGGATCGACGCCGACCAGCCGGACTGGCGCGAGGAGGACGCTCCGCTGCGGGTGTCCAACGTGCAGACCGGCGTCTTCTCCGGGCCGGTGGGATCGCACCGCGGAACGCATCGGCATCGGCCGGATGGGCTCGTCGTGCGCACGCAGACCCCGGAAAGCCTGTCGTGGGCACCCACGGCCGGACGTGTGGACGTGACGGTCAGTGCGAGTACGGACCAGGGGTGCATGCTCGCGGCATGGCTCGTGGGGACGGAGCACCTCTCCGAACAGGACACCGGAGAGGTGTGCATCTTCGAGATCGACGCCGATGCCGTCGGTGAGCAGGACAGCCGCGCCCGTTGCGGGGTGAAGGCGCACTCGGACCGGCGGCTGACGACCGACATGACGGAAGTCGTCCTGCCCCTGAACGCGTCGAAGCCGCACACCTGGACCGTCCTGTGGGGGCCGTCCGGGACGCTCATCGGATGTGAGGGCGTCGTCGTGAAACGGTCGGCACAGGCTCCGGCGTATCCGCTCTTCCTGCTGATCGACCTCTTCGAGATCGGCCCCCAGCCGGACTCCCGCACGCGCTACCCGAAGACCGCTCGTGTCCATCGCGTACGCGGCTGGGACGCGAATCCCGTGTCCGACGCGCTGTAGAGGTCAACCAGTCCAGGACGGGACGCGCCTGCCTTCACACCATCGAGTCCCGGACGTGATCGACGAAATGGCGAAGGCGTCTGCTCGTCCTCCCGTCCCAGCCGCCGCCACATCGTCGCTTTCCGCTTCGCTCCCACCCCAGCCCTTCACGGCCGACCTTCAGCGGCTGATGCGGGCCCGTGTCGGGAGCCTCTGCAACCCGCGCCCCGGCGCTCGCCCTGTAGTACCGGGGCACGCCTGACGTCATGTCAGAAGCAGGGCCTGGAGACGTTGCCCACCTCGTTGCCCTTGAGCAGGCCGCCCCAGATGTAGTTGTCGTCCGAGAGGAGCACCCACTTGTTGTGGTGGACGCCATTGGCGTTGACATAGCCACCCTCGAGCCAGCACTCGGCGCTCAGGTTCTGGTTGGCCGCGACGGCGTAGGCGATCCTGTAGCCCGTCGACGGCCCGATGCGCACATTCCCGTTGATCCAGGTCGTGACGGTCTGCGCCTGAATGCTGACAGTCTGGGCCGCGGAGCGCTCCGCCGACGGGACCGGCGCTGCGGCGGCCGGAGCGGCCGCACCTCCCGCCACCACGATGGCTGCCGCTGCTGCGGTCGAGAGCTTGGTCAACGAGCGTGAAGTGCTGCGCCGCATAATGCTTTTCTCCCTCTTCAACAACATGTGCCGTGTGCCTCGCCAGTGACCGGCTCGCTGGGCTCCCGGTGCGCCGACACCTCGCTGGCGATCCCCTCGGCGCACACGTGCCGGTGCAATCCGGCCGCACTGACCAGGCACCGGTAGCGTAAGAACCCAGGTGTGCCGCCGGTCCTGACAGATGTCAGGGGGTGTCCACCTCCTGCACGCGGAGGGCCCTTTGCCCTTCCGGCGCTTCGGGCCCGGCCAGGAAGCTCCTGCGTGTACACGTTCGACAGATCAGCACTCACGGTCGGCATCATGCCGCTTGAACATCAAGTCACGTGGCACAGCCTCCTACGCCTTGATTGATGCGGCAGATCTGGCGGCCTGCTCGATCTTCGCGCAGTAGGCTTCGCGGGCTTCCTCATCGATCTGCATCTCGTGTTCGGGCCGCATCCCGGTTCGGCCATCAATGCCTTCGCGCAGGATGTCGGCGTGCCCGGCATGCCGGTTGGTCTCGCCGAGGACGTGGACCAGGATGGCGAACAAGTTCGTGTTGAGATGCGGCTTCGGCCACCACGGCACGTGGCCGGGGGCATCGAGGGGAAGCGCGTCGATCGTCGCGTCTGAGTGTTCCCACGTGCGCCGGTAGGACTCGATGATTTGAGCGCGGGACTCATCCGCAGTCGCCCACAGATCGCTGCCGTCATGGTCCTGCCACGGAGGCAGCGGTTCCGGGGAAGGGCGGTCGAAGACCTCGCCGAAGTACCTGGCCTCTACGCTGGCCATGTGTTTGACCAGTCCGAGGAGGTTGGTGCCGGTCACTGTCAAAGGACGGCGGGCATCGTATTCGGACAAGCCGTCCAGCTTCCAGAGCAGGGCCGTACGGTCTCGCCGCAGTCTCCCGTGCAGGGTGGCCTTCGCGAATTCATCGATCATGCGGCATGAGCCTGCCATGAGCTTCTCGCGGCCTCAAGATCCCATACGTGGACGCAACGGCCGGTTGCTGGATGAGACAACCTTTCAGGCCTTCCGAGGTTGAGTCACCTTGGTCTGCGAAGGTCACGGGCGTCGCGCCAAGAAGACGAACTCCCTTCCCGGACGGTCGGGCGCATCACGAATGTCATCCACCACGTACCCGTGCGCGTCCAAGTCTTTCTCGACTTCGTCCCGCTCACGGAAGCGAAGCGTCGAATCCGATGTCAGGACCTGTCCGTCCGCTGCGAACTTGTACGTCCAGCGGAATGTCACCAAGGGCCTGGTAACCTCCCCCAGTTGAACCCAGCTCTCGACGGAGCCGACGCCCGGAAGCTCGGTCACGCGGTAGGACTTCTCGCGGGTCCACTCTTCCCAGGCGCGTCTGGACGGATCGCGCGTCTCGAAGATCAGACGTCCGCCAGGCCGCAGTGCTTCCCGGGTAGCTCGTAGGGTCTTCTGCCAGGCTTGTGGGTCAGCAATTTCCTGGGCGACGTTCGCTGTCATCGTCGCAAGGTCAACTTTCAGGGGCGGGAGGTTTGTTACGTCCCCGCAGATCCAGCGAACTCGTTCGCTTTCCGGTTTGGTGCGGGCGACGTCAATGGATGCCTGGGCGGGATCCACACCTACGACCTCGATGCCGCGGTCGGCCAGGAGGAGTGCGAACACTCCTGTGCCGCAGCCGATATCCAGCACTCGATCAGCCTCGAACTCGTCTGCCATGTGCAGGTATGTATCGAGGTCGCTGCGGTCGGGGTAGAGCGAATCGTAGATCGCGGCGAGCCGTGGATGCGTGAAGCAGTCGTCAGCCATACGGCTGAACGTATGCAGAGCCCGGCCCGACAGCTACCCAGTTCCGCAGGTCCATCGGAATCGTCGGATCCGGAGCCATCGGCGCGCCCTCGCCCCAACCGCCCATCACCGCTCCCCTCCTTCCCTTCCCGACTTTGCGGCGGTCCGGGACCAGCTCTGAGGGTGTGCAGGAGGGCATGCGGGGCTACCGGCGCCGGCAGCAAGTGGTCAACGTGAGGGCCTGAGCGTTCGATGAGGTTGTCACTCCCCCGTGAGAGGCGCCTATCGATGCCTGGAATATCCCCCGTGGGGCGACCTTCAGGGCACGTGCCGGAATATCTGCGATATGGATCGTTGTGCGAGTGCCGGTTACGGGGCGCTGTAGGAGGCGTAATGAAGACCTGAGATTGGGATTTGACGTGAGTAACTTCGACCCGGCGTCCGGATACCCGCCCTATGACCAGCCCCCGACGGGCGGCCACTCGGCCGACAGGCAGGCCACCGCGCGCCGTACGGCCCTCGTCATCTGCACGGTCGCCGACGTCGCGGCCGGTCACGTGTCCCGGGTGTGACAGCTGAGGGCGATGGTGCGCTGTCAGCAGTGGGGCGCAAGAGCGACCCCGTGAGGCCCGCTTTCCCCCCCGTGAGCGTGTGCTCCCGGGGGCGGGCAGGCACACCACCGTTGCCTGCCCGCCCCCGCACAACCACTCAGCCCCGCAGCCGGCTCATCCCCTGTTTCGGCGCAGCAGCCACAGCGCGACACCGGCGCCGGCGGCTGCCAGCAGCACGGTGCGGTTGTCCCGCGCCAGCTGGGCGCCCTGGACTGCCTGGGCGCGGACCGGCTCGGGTGCCTTGTCCTGTATCAGCTGACCGGCCTGGGCCGCTTTCATACGGACCTGCCCCGCCGCCTGGGCCGCCTTGTCCTTCACCGGCTCGGGCAGCTTGTCCTGCACCCGTGACGCGGTCTCGGCAACCTTGACCTTCAGCTCCCCGGCCTTGACGGTGGCCTGTTCCTTGACCTCGGTTGCCTTGTCCTGGGCCCGGGCCCTGACGTCGGTCTTGTCCGCCAGCGCCTCCGCCGTCTGCCCCAGCTCCTGACGCGTGTGCTCGACTCGTTCGCGCAGCTCCTTCGGCGTGGGAGCCGGGGAAGCGGTGGTCTCGTCGTGCGGCTGGGTCATCGCTGTGCACTCTCCTTGATCTCGGCCACGTCGGCCTTGACGCTGTCGATCGTCTTCTCCGGGGTGGGCGGGGCGCCCTGCTGAACCTGCTTCTTGCCGCTCAGAGCCATGACCGCGACGATCACGCCCAGCACCACGGTGACGATCAGAGCCGCGGCCCACACCGGCAGCGGCACCGCCAGGGCGGCGATCGCAGTGACGACCAGCGCCTCAAGCGTCAAGAACCCGACGACGCCGGCGGCGCCGAACAGTCCCCCACCCTTGCCGTAGCGCTTGCCCTTCTCCTTCATCTCCGCCTGCGCCAGTTTCATCTCGCCGCGCACCAGCTCAGTCAGCTGCTGCGACGCCCGCTGCACCAGCTCGCCCACCGGTTCGTCGCCCTTGTGGCCGCCCCTGCCGTCGGCAGGGGATGGCTGCATCGTCGACACGACGATCACCTCCCGTCTCTTCTCGTCCCGTCCTGGCCGACGAGCTCCGCCCTGTCGGCACGGTGCGCAGGCGAGTACCCCAAAAGACCAGTTCAGGACACCGACTTGCGGCAGATCTTGAGCAGGAAGCGTGGAAAGGAAGCGGGCCGGTTGTACGGAGTCTGCGGCTCTCGGGCGTCGCGGCGGCGGCCTGAGCGACTTGCCCGCGTGTGACCGGCAGTTGGGGTCGGCGGACACACGGCGCCGGCCCGCTCGCGCAGTACCGAGTGGGCCGGCGCATGCAGACGACGCCTCATTTGTCTGTACCCGGTCACCGCTTGCTCCTCGTGTACGGCGACCTGGTGCTCAGCCTCGGGGACGTCCGTTGGACGCTAGACGGCCTCGGTTCGTGGATCAGCTCCAGCCGAACCGGCGGTCGACCACGGCGGTGAACTCCTCGAAGGTGAGTGCAGCGTCACCGTTCTGGTCGGCGGCGTCGAACAGCGCGGAGGACGCGTCGACGCCCTGCACCCCCCACGACGGAATGACGCCCGTGGCGGCCAGCGACGGCCCCTTCGTTCGGAGGGCGTTGATCACCTCTTCACGGGTCAGGAGCCCGTCGCCGTTCAGATCAAGGGCGTCGAAGAGCCTGCGGGCCTTGTCACTCATCACGTGTCCCCGTTGGTGGTGTCGTCGGGCAAGCCATCCCGCTCAAACGGAAAGACGCATGCCGAACGCCCCAGGTTCCCCTGCCCCCCACCGACAGCCCTCTGATCGCCGACGGCCCCAGCCCTCCCTTCAGCAGCTGCCTCACTTGCTGGCAGAAGGCCGGGCCGACGCCCGCCAGGCCGGACGGCTGCCGCGGTGGGGGCGGTGGGCATGCACTTCACGTCCACCGCGGCGAGGTCCGGGGCGACGTGGCCGCGTCAGGATCGGCCCAGCGCCTGCACGCCCTCGACGGCCTGGTCGAGGACATTGCCCAGTGAGCAGTTGTTGACGTGGTCGGAGGCGTGGTCGCCCAGTACGGGCACGACCGCGACCTCCTGCAGGCATACGGCAGCCGCGCTGAAGTTCCAGTTGTTCGCGGCGTTCACACCGCTGCCGAAGTCCGAGTCGTCGGCGGCGAAGGCCGGCGTGGCTGCCGAGAGCGCTGCCATGGTGATCAGGCCACAAGAGATGATCTTCCTCATGGCCGGTGCAACGATCACGAGCGCCGGAAGGGCACGGCCGTGGTTTCGGGCGGTCACGGCTCGGTCCGTTTCGGGCCGTCACGGGCTCGGTCCCCAGAGAACCCCGGAGCGGTCCGGAGGACGGTTCGCACCAAAGGGTGGTTTGCCGCTGTGACCTGGCCTGGCCGTGCCAGGCCAGGGTGTCCTGGAGTGGGCGGCAGGTGCCGCGTGTGACGGGACGGAGGATGAGATGTACGAGCAGGTAGCCCTCCCGGCCATCCGGCTGGGGACCGACAGGATCCCCGAAGGGCTCGGAACCTGCGGGAGAGCTGTGCGGGGCGCCTGCTGGCAGCTCGGGCCGGGCTGCGTGTCGTGAGCGGTCAGGCGCAGATGAGCGAGGTTCTGGTCGCCGTTCCCGCCGAGCCTTCGCGGCCGGGTGGCAGCCCGGCGGGGACATCGGACGGGGTGTGTCATCCCGCCTGGGTGCAGGCGGAGCGTCAGGTGCGGTCCTGGGCCGCGCGGCACGCTCTGGTCGTCGGCGAGGAGGAGATGCGGCGGCTGGCGCGGATGGGGCACGGGCGGATGGCCGGTTGGCTCGCGCCCCAGGCCAGTCCGGCGGAGCTGGGGCTGCTCGCGCAGTGGGGTGCCTTCATCGCGCTGGTCGACGACGGGTTCGACCGGCACGGGCAGTCGCCGACGCAGGCCCGGGCCGTGCTGGATGAGCTGCTCGGTGTGCTGGAGGACGCGGACGGCAGCCGGTGCCCCAGGTCGGCGGCGCCGGCGGTGCGTGCGCTCGCCGACTTGTGGGGGCGTACCAGGGGCGCGGCCCGGCCCGGCTGGCGGCAGCGGTTCGTCGCCCTGTACCGGGACTTCGCCGATGCCACGGTCACCGAGATGCGGCTGCGCGCGAGCGGTGAGCAGCTGGGGCTGGAGGAGTACCTGGCGTTGCGTCGGCGCACGATCACTGTGCTGCCCGTGCTGGCCGTCGTGGAACGATCGCTGCCTGTCGCGGACGGGCTGGACGGGCTGCGCGAGGCGGCCGCCGACATCGTCGCCTGGACCAATGATCTGCGTTCCGCGGCACGGGAGGAGGACGAGGGCACGGAGAACCTCGTCGGCGTGCTCGCCCGGCATCACGGCTGCAGCAGGTCCAGGGCCGCGGCGCATGCCCGCGTCATGCTGGCCGAGCGCATGGACGACTTCGACCAGGCCGCCGTGCACGGCGAGCGGGCGGCCGTGATCCGCCGGGTGCGGGAGGGCTCCCTGGCGTGGCAGCGGGAGACCCACCGCAACCCGGCCGGCGGCGGCCATGCCGCCGGTGCCGAGGAGCGGGGCATGCCTGCCCTCGTGCAGCACCTGGCCGTCGGCGTCGACCCGGCCGGCCATGTCGAGGACCGGTGCGGCAGTCGTGTGCTGGAGTCCGCGCTGTTGCTGGCGCTGCTGCGCAAACAGGGCGCCGAAGTCGGGGAGCAGGCCCGGCTCACCGCTTTTCTCGAACGGCGCCGGGCCGGGGCGAGCGCCGTGGATGCGCTGCTGATCGACGCCTGCCTCGACCCGGCAGGCATGGCCGGGCAGGCGTCCGAAAGGACCGCCGGACTGCCCATGAGCATGGGCAGCGGCACCGCTGGGCGGGGGCGGCTGAAGGCGGTGATGCTGAGCACGGTGCTGCACCTGCTGTGCGGTGCGCCGCTGCACGACAGCGACGCTCCCGGCCCGGCCGGGCCAGAGGGCATCACCACCTTCACCGACGTGCACGTGCTGTCGGCGCGGATCGTCCACGCGCACGCCTGCGGCCGCCCGGGCCTGGTCAGCGACGCCGAGCGGAGCCGTCTGGTGTCGCTCCTGTCCTGGGGGCGCAACAGGGTGCTGTGGGAGGCCAGCGCCACCACTTACCTGCTCGGCCTGCACGCGGTGCGCACCTTCCGGCCCGATGACCCGGTCGTCGAGGACGGTGTGCTGCGGCTGTGCCTGGCGATCAACGCCGACGACGGCGTGCCGTTCCTGGACAGCCAGGATCTGTGGCTGACCGCCGTGGCGGGCCTGGCCTTCACCGGCGAGCAGGCGCTGGCGCCGTACGTGCCGCGGATGGCTGATCTCGTGGCGGCCTGGCAGGCTCCGGACGGGGGCTGGCCGTTCGCCACCGGGATGCGGCAGACCGACGTCGACACCACTACCCGGTGCATGGAATTCCTCCATGCCGCCGGCCCCGACCGGTACCGCGAGGCGCTGGACCGGGCGAGCACGTATCTCTGCGGCATCGCCGGTCCGGACGGCGGTTTCCCCACCTGGGTGAGCGGTGACGCACCGGATCTGGACATGACCGCCCTACACGTCGGTGCAGGCGGCCCTTGTCACGGCAGCGGTCGCCGCCCTTGCCCTCGGATGGCTCCGCCCCGCCCCCTGGCTCCTCGCCCTCTCGTTGTTGCTCCTGCTCTTCGCCACGTGGGTCTTCGCCTTCGTCCGCTGGCTCAGCGCGGGTTCCCTCATCAACGAGAGGCCGACCGGCTGACGCCCACGCCGGGATTGTGAACTGTCTGAAGGGCTGGAGCTCCTGGAACCCGTAGATCCGCCCAGACGTACGGCAGGGGACAGCGGCGTCTTCGCGCGGCTGCCCCCTGGGCTGTTGCCGGCGACCGGCCCGAGAGTGAGTGGAGCGCGTCCGCATGTGAGGCGCCCGCCGGCTCGGCGGGCAG
Source organism: Streptomyces sp. XY006 (assembly GCF_002237655.1). Lineage (GTDB taxonomy): Bacteria > Actinomycetota > Actinomycetes > Streptomycetales > Streptomycetaceae > Streptomyces > Streptomyces levis. The sequence goes on along the minus strand of NZ_NOKT01000001.1, from coordinate 514,689 downwards.
TTGACGCCGTTCGTCCGCTGACGAGCCGTCGCACCGCACCTTACCGAACCGTAACCTACCGGAGGCTACCCCGGGTAACACCACCACGGTTACGGTGCTGACACTTCGTCCAACAGCGGTGTGGGGCGACAGATGGACGACTGCGGCCCCGCACCGCAGGCCCTTGCCTCATGGGCCGTCATCGCCCGAGCCGCAGCCGAGAGCTCGGCCTCCCCACCGCCTCGGAGATCCGTCATGCCCGTTTCCGCACGTCTGCTGGCCGCGGCCGTCACGACCACCACCTGTCTGTGCGCCACGGCCGTACCCGCCGCAGCCGCCCCGCAGTCCGACGTCGTCGTCTCGCGCGGCGTCACCATCCCGGCCTTCTACACCCCACCCGCGGACCTGCCCGCGGCCAACGGCGCCCTGATCCGCAGCGAACCGCTTCCCCTCGCGCTCAGCCTGCCCGGCCTCACCGGACCGCTGCCCGGCACCGCCACCCGCCTGATGTACAAGTCGACCGATTCCAACGGTGGTCCGGTCGCGGTCACCGGCGCCTACATCGAACCCTCGGCCACCTGGAGGGGCAACGGAGCGCGCCCCCTGGTCGTCGTGGCCCCGGGCACGATGGGGCAGGGCGACCAGTGCGCCGCGTCCCTCGCCCTGCAGCGCCCCCTGCTGGTCAACGGCAAGACGCTGTCGGTCGGTTACGAGAACCTGGCGATCTACCGGCTGCTGGCCCGGGGCATCGCCGTGGTCGTCACCGACTACGCGGGCCTCGGCGCCACCGACCGGCTGCACACGTACGTCAACCGCGTGGACGAGGGCCACGCCGTCCTCGACGCCGTTCGCGCCGCGCGCTCCCTGAGCGGCACCTCGGTCACCCCGGCCTCGCGCGTGGCGCTGTACGGCTACAGCCAGGGCGGCGGCGCCACCGCGTCGGCAGCCGAACTCCAGCCGTCCTACGCCCCCGACATCACCCTCGCCGGCACCGCCGCGGGCGCCCCGCCCGCGGACCTGATCGAGGTCACGAAGTCCATCGACGGCAGTGAACTGGCCGGTGCCCTGGGCTGGTCGGTGAACGGTTTCCTGCAGTCCGACCCCGCGCTGGAGCCGATCGCCGACACCCACCTGAACACGGCGGGCAAGGCAGCCCTGAAGGACCTGTCGACCATGTGCGTGGGTGACGCGCTGCTGTCCTACAACGGGGCGCGCAGCACCAGGTGGACCGTCGACGGCCGTTCACTCGCCGACATCATCAACGCCCAGCCGGCGCTGAAGGACTTCCTGGACGACCAGCGCATCGGCACCCTGAAGCCCGCCTCCCCGGTCCGGGTCGCCACTGGCACCAGCGACAATCTCGTACCCCACGCCCAGGCGCGCCGGCTCGCGGCCGACTGGTGTGCCAAGGGCGCCGACGTGACCTACGAGCCCGTCGCCCTGCCCGACCTGGGCAGCGCCCTCATCAACCACTTCACGCCACTGCTCACCGATCAGGGTGACGCCATCGGCTGGCTGACCGACCGGCTCAACGGCAAGCAGGCCACCTCCGACTGCGCGAGCCTTCCCCGGCGACCCTGACCTCTCCCCCTGTGCGGGGCGGCGGTTGAAGGGTCGCTCACGCCGCAGCAGGACAGCACCGACGCCCGGAGCGCCAACCGCCGCTCCGGGCAGCGCCTTCGTGGCCGCACCCTGCAGCGATCACCGCATGGCCCCGCTTCCGTCGGCGGCCGTGGTGGCCAGCCGGTCGACCACCGCCCCGCGTCGTCACGCTGCGAAGACACAGAGAGACGCGTCAGTCGTCAACTACCGGCTGCGTTCAAGGCATTGACACGTGCATTACCCGGCATTTACGTTCCGGCCATCTGAGAGCGCTCTCAAGCGCTCCCGCCTGTCAAGACTTGAGGTGCCGCAATGCCAACCCCACGCACGCGCACGCGCACGCGCACACGCACACGCACCAGACCGGCAGCGATACTCCTGACGGCCTCAGCCCTGGCCGCCTTCGGTCTGGGCCCGGCCGCCACCCCGGCGGCCGCGGCCACCGTGCCCGTGGGCTCGGGCAGTTACTCCGACTCCCGCCCGTCGGGAACCTCGGGCCCCACCACCAACACGGGAACCCCCGTCACGCCCAAGGTCACCGCCGCCGCACGGAACCGGCCCGTGCCCACCAACGACTGGTGGTCCTCCCTGGCCTTCCAGCGCTACGGCGACAACCCGTGGTCGACGCCCATGTACGGGCACCCCCTCACGTACCAGGCCACGGCCTCCGGGCTCGACGTCGGCTACCCGACCTCCCCCTCGATCGTCGGAGACGGCCGCCAGTACGAGTACGCCCACAAGCGCGACCTCACCATCGGACTGAGCGGCCTCAACTCCCCGGACACCAAGGCCGACAACTGGTCCGACTGGACGGTCACTCCCCTGTGGTCCGACGGTGCCCGCACCCTGCGCACGACCATCGGTCACGGCTCCCCGTTCGTATACGCCCAGGGCACCGGTGGCAACGCCCAGGTCACCACCGCCGGTGCGCCCACGGTCTTCAGCGACCAGGGCAACGTCCTCGGCATCACCGTCGCCGGACACCACTACGCCCTCTTCGCCCCGACCGGCAGCGACTGGAACGTCTCCGGCTCCACCGTCACCGCCGGCCTGGGCTCCAAGGACTACTTCTCCGTCGCCGTACTGCCGTCCACCGACGCGCTGGCGACGTTCAAGAAGTACGCGTTCAGCTTCGTCACCGACTCCAAAGTCGCCTGGAGCTACACCGGCGGCACCGTCAGGGCCACCTACACGCTCACCACGGAGGCGAAGGAGGGCACCGAGCGGGGCACGCTGCAGGCGCTCTACCGCCACCAGTGGCTGAACACCACCGACGCCCTGACCTCCTACACCTACGTCTCCCCGCGCGGCACCATGAAGGTCCGCGAGTCGGCCTCGTTCACCACGAGCCAGAAGGCGGCCGGGGTGCTGCCCGCGCTGCCCAAGTCCGGCGGGGTCGACGCGGCCAGGCTGCGCGGTTACCTCAACGAAGTCGTCAACGCCTCCGACCCCTTCTCCGGCGCCACCGACACCTACTGGACCGGCAAGGCGCTCGGCCGTCTCGCCCAACTCGTGCCGGTGGCCGAGCAGATCGGCGAGACCGGCACCCGCGACCGGCTGCTCGGCCTCATCAAGGGCAAGCTCCAGGAGTGGTTCACCTCGGGCGGCGCGAACGAGTTCAGCTACGACAAGGACTGGAAGACCCTCACCGGCTATCCGGCCTCGTACGGCAGCGACACCGAACTCAACGACCACCACTTCCACTACAGCTACTACGTCTACGCGGCCGCGATCGTCGCGCAGTACGACCAGGGCTGGGCCGCCGACTCCGCGTGGGGCGGCATGGTCAAGACCCTCGTGCGGGACACCGCCAACCCCAGTCGCACCGACACCGCCTTCCCCTTCCTGCGCGGTTTCGACGTCTACGCGGGCCACAGCTGGGCCTCCGGCCACCAGGGCTTCGCCGCCGGCAACAACCAGGAGTCCTCCTCGGAGTCCACCAACCTCAGCGCGGCCCTCGTCCTGTGGGGCTCCGCGACCGGGGACGCCTCGCTGCGCGACCTCGGCGCCTACCTGCTGACCACCGAGTCGGAGTCGATCGCGCAGTACTGGTTCGACGCCGACGAACAGGTCTTCCCGTCCTCCTTCGGCCACGACACGGCCGGCATGGTGTGGGGCAGCGGCGCGGCGTACTCCACCTGGTGGACCGCCAACCCGGAAGAGATCCACGGCATCAACGTCCTGCCGGTCACGGGTGGTTCGCTGCACCTCGGCGGTGAGAAGGCCGCGATCCGGCGCAACCTCGCCGAGATGGAACGGGAGAACGGCGGCCCGGCCGTCGAATGGCGGGACATCCTCTGGGAGTTCCAGTCCCTGGCCGACCCTGCCGCGGCCAAGTCGAAGTGGGACGCGGGCCACGCCGGATACACCCCGGAGCAGGGCGAGTCCAAGGCCCACACCTACCACTGGATCAACACACTCGACGCGGTCGGCGCTCCGGACGCCACGGTGACCGGTGACCTGCCCACCTCGGCCGTCTTCACCAAGGGCACGACCCGCACGTACGTCGCCCACAACCACGGCTCATCGGCGCGCACCGTCACCTTCTCGGACGGCAAGACCCTTTCCGTGCCGGCCCGTTCCACCGCGAGCGGCACGGGCTCGGGCTCCTCGGACCCCGACCCGGACCCCGACCCGCCGACGGGAAACACCTTCCAGTTGCGCAGCGGTGGCGTCCTGACCACGGCGACCGGCGGGACCTCGGGCAGCGACACGATCGCCTCCGGGGGCGGCGCCAACCACGACGGCACGCCGTACCAGCCCCTCGTCTACGAGGCCCGCGGAGTCAACGGGACGCTCACACCGGGTGCGGGAACGACGTTCCGGCTCCAGGTGGACGCCGGCACCACGGTCGGCCTCGGCCAGCAGGCACGTGTCAGCTACGACCTCACCGGTGACGGCACCTTCGACCGGACCGAGACCTACAACTACTTCGCCACCGACCCGGTTGCCGGATGGGAGGAGTACACGCAGGCGCGCGGCCTCAAGGCCGCCACGGGCACCCTCGGCGATCTCAAGGGCGGCACCGTCCGTCTGGAGGTCTGGAGCGCCATCGGCAACGGCACCTCTAAGCTGCAGACCGGCACGGACAAGGCCGTGGTGGTGATCCCCTACAGCTGAACCGGCGCAACATGCTCGTGCGGTGGGCAGCGGCACCACGCGTTGCCCACCGCACACGCAGGCACGACCGAGTTCCTCAGGCCGGCGGCGAGCGCCGCGCCGAGGGTGACCGTGGACGGTCACGGCGTGCAGCTCGCGGTGCGGCTTCCCGCATGGCCGTCTCGGCTCGTCGGCGTGAGCGACGCCTGCCGCAAGTCGGCGGCGCGTCCGTCAGGGCTTGAGGACGACCTTCTCGCAGTGGTCCTTCTTGTTCTTGAACAGGTCGTAGCCCTTCGGTGCCTCCGTCAGGGGCAGCCGGTGGGTGATGATCCGAGTGGGGTCGATCTTGCCCTGCTCGATCAGGCCCAGCAGCGGTCGCATGTACCGCTGCACGTGGCATTGCCCGGTGCGCAGGGTCAGGGACCTGTTCATCCAGGCACCCGCCGGGAACTTGTCGATCATCCCGCCGTAGACGCCGATGACCGAGACCACGCCGCCGCTCCGGCAGGACATGATGGCCTGGCGCAGGACGTGCGGCCGGTCGGTCTCGGAGCGGACCGCCTGCTTGGCGCGGTCGTAGAGGTGGACGTGGGAGGCGCCGTGTGTGGCCTCCATGCCGACCGCGTCGATGCACTTGTCGGGGCCACGGCCGCCGGTGAGTTCGAGCAGGGCGGACCGTACGTCGGTGTCCTCGAAGTTGATGGTGGTGTAGCCCTGGGCGGCGGCCATGTCGAGGCGGTAGGTCTCCTTGTCGATGGCGATGACCTTCTCCGCGCCCAGGACCCGGGCGCTGTCCATGGCGAACTGGCCGACCGGCCCGGCACCCCAGACGGCGACGACGTCGCCCTCCTTGATGTCGCACATGTCGGCGCCCATGTAGCCGGTCGGCAGAATGTCGGACAGGAAGAGCACCTGCTCGTCGGTCAGATCCGACTCGATCTTGAGGGCGTTGGTGTCGGCGAGCACCACCCGCGCGTACTCGGCCTGGCCTCCGGCGAAGCCGCCGGTGAGATGGGAGTACCCGTAGATGCCGCAGGTCGGGTGACCGAACATCTTCTCCGAGATGCCGGCGTTGGGGTTGCTGTTCTCGCAGCAGGAGTACAGCTCCGCGCGACAGGACGCGCAAGCGCCGCAGGCGATGGGGAAGGGCACCACGACCCGGTCGCCGACGCGCAGTGAGCCGTCGCTGATGCCGGGGCCGACCTCGACGACTTCTCCCATGAACTCGTGGCCCAGGATGTCGCCCTTCTGCATGGTGGGCACGTAGCCGTCGACCAGGTGGAGGTCGGAGCCGCAGATCGCCGTCGAGGTGATTTTCACGATGGCGTCGCGGCTGTTGAGGATCGAGGGGTCGGGGACGTCCTGCACCGCGACGGAGTTGCGTCCCGTCCAGCAGTTGGCCTTCATGACAGGACCTCCTTCAGTTCGTCCTCGGTCAGCGGCTGGGCCGGGTGCTGCGGGAACTCGCCCCGGGCCCGCTTGCCGCCGGGCGCGCCCTCGGAGCGGACGACCTCACCGATGTCCGCGATCTGCTTGAAGCGGCGCAGGTCGTCGTCCAACTGCTGGTGCGGCTCCTCACCGAAGTAGCGTGCCGCCGCCTTGCCCACCGCTCCGCCGGGCAGTTCGTAGCGCAGGGACACGCGGATCTCCGTACCCTGGCCACCGGGGGCCGGCACGAAACGGGCTTCGCCGGAGTTGTCGATGTCGGCACCGTCCACCGACCGCCACGCGATCATCTGGCCCGGGACGTCCTGAGTGATCTCGGCGTCCCATTCGACCGTCTTGCCGAACGGTGCGCTGGCCTGCCAGTGGCTGGTGCGCGGACCGGTCACGAGCACCTCGTCCAGGTGCACCGTGAATTCCGGCAGTCGCTCCAGGTCCTTCCAGAGGGTGTACGCCTCGTCCGGTGACCGGGTGACGGTGGTGGCCGCGGTCAGTTCCATGGGGGTGCTCCTACGAGTGCGGGTCACGGCCGCGTAGACGTCCGTGGCCGTGATGGCGGTGACCGCGGCCGTCGCGGCGACGGTACGTCCGAGGCCGCGACCGTCGTGGTTCTTCAAGGCCCGGGCGAGCATCGTCAGATCCATGAGGTCGCCACCGACGCGACCCCAGAGCCAGACGGGATGCGGCCGTCCCAGCAGCCCGGTCGCCGCCGCCAGTTCGCGCACGCCGACGGCTGTCGTGGCCGATCGGTGGCGGGGGGCGTCGCCCACGCCCAGGGCCCGCGCGAAGCCCGCCGGGGCGACGACCTGGGGCACGCCCAGGGCCGCACTGGCCCAGCCGAGACCACGTACGAGCGGATCGTGTCGCAGACGGGAGGTGGAGCGGGTGTCTGTTGTCATCATGTTCCTCACGTGCGGGGAGGTGAGCGGAAGGCCGGCCGCTTCAGGGGGACGCTCTGCAGCGGACGACGGCGGGACGTCCGCGTGATCCGCACCCAGGCAGCCGACCGCCTACGAGGAAGGCCGCCCGCCCGGCCCCGGGCCGAACCGGGGCCGGACGCCGGCCGTCGCCCGCCCGGTGTGGTGCAGGAGCGGGTGACGACCCTGGCCTTCCTCCTACTTGTGGCCGTTCCCGTGGCCGTCGGGATGCAGCACCACCTTCGTCCAGCCGTCGTGGCGGGCGTCGAAGTGCTCGTAGGCGGTGGGGGCCTCGTCCAGGCTGAGCTCGTGGGAGACGATGAAGCTCGGCGTGGCCTTCTCGCCGGCGATCAGGTCCCGCAGCGCCCGGTTGTACTTCTTCACCGGCGCCTGGCCGGTCCCCATGTGCTGGCCCTTGAACCACATCATCCCGAAGTCGATCGGCACCTTGCCCTGTGCCTCCCACTCGCCCTGCGCCTCTTCGCCGCCGGGGTCCTGGGGCAGGAACACGCCCACCACACCGATGTGGCCCGTGAACCGGACCGAGTCGATCAGGCCGTTGAGCGTGAGGCTGGCGTCTTCGTGTCCCTCGGGGTCGTGTGCCTGGTAGCCGACGCACTCGCACCCGTTGTCGGCGCCCAGACCGAGGGTGGCTTCCTTGACGACCTCCGCCGGGTCCTGCTCGGCGGTGTTGATGGGGATGGCGCCGATCTCCTCCGCCTTGGCCAGCCGGTCGGGCTGGTGGTCGGCCACCCAGACGCGGCCGGCGCCCTTGAGCACGGCGGAGTAGGCCGCCATCAGCCCGACGGGACCGGCCCCGAAGACGATCGTCTGGTCGCCCGGTTTGACGTTGGCCATCTCGGTGGCGTGGTAGCCGGTGGGGAAGATGTCGGCGAGCATCACGTAGTCGGTCTGCCGCTCGGCGGCGTCCTCGCCCAGGCGCAGGGCGTTGAAGTCGCCGTAGAGCACACGCAACAGCTCTGCCTGGCCGCCCTGGTAGGGGCCCATGTCGGCGAAGCCGTAGGCGGCCCCGGCGAGGGCCGGTTCCGGCTGCATGGTCAGGCAGTAGTTGGTCAGCCCCCGCTCGCACTGCTTACAGAAGCCGCAGGCGATGTTGAAGGGCAGAACCACGTATTCGCCGACCTGGACCTTCCGCACGGCCGAGCCGACCTCCACGACCTGGCCCATGTTCTCGTGCCCCAGCGTGCGGCCGGTCTCGAACGAGGTGCGGCCCTCGTACATGTGCAGGTCCGAACCGCAGATGTTGGTCGTGGTGATCTTGACGATGATGTCGCAGGGGTGCTCGATCTTCGCGTCCGGTACGTCCTTCACCGTGACCGTACGCGGGCCCTCGTATACCGCTGCTTTCATGATGACTTCTCTCGGTGTCACGGCATGACCGCGGCACGGCGATGATGAGGCGGCGCGTAGAGCCTGACGCTCGGAAGTGCTACGACGGGCTCCGTGGCTCCGGCACGTGGGCTCCGGCACGTGGGCTCCGGCACGCCTCTGCGGCCGTTCCCCCAGATGAGGTGGAACGGTGGTGCAGGCCGTCGGTGCCGAGGCGGAACTCGGCGCTCCGGCGACTTGCGGTGCGGGTCCCCGTCGGCCTCCGACACCAAACAACCCTTCAGCGATCGATCCAAGGGCTTTCGTACCGGACGGCTACACGGAGGGCTGCACGGACAGTTACACGGAGGGCTACACGGACAGCTACCGATCGAGGGCGCCTCTCAGAATGTGGTCACGAGCTGTCATCGTCGTCGTCAAGCATGCGGCGACGTTCCTGCTCACGCTTGGAATAGGCGGCTGCCCGGATCGCCTCGTCGCTCTCCAGGCCCGATCCCAGCGCGCCACCCACCGTGGCGACCGAGGCGACGAACCAGGCCAGCGTCCAGTACTCCCCGGCGTGCAGCGGGGTTCGCGTCATGGAGGCGAACACCTGGCCGTTGAGGATGAAGAGCACCCACACCAAGTTGATGACCAGCAACCCCGCTTAGCAGACGATCACCCCGGTGCCCACGGTCAAGACCGTCGACGCGTTGTACAGAGCTGTCCGCTTCCTCGCCTCAGGTGAGTCCTCCTTCTTTCGATGCCACAGGTGCGCGTCCACGACCAGCCAGCCGATCATGAGTGCGACGGACCCGACCGCGGCGATCACAAGGCGTGGCGTGCTGAGGGCCGCGGCCAGGCCCCAGACGGTGGAGTTCACGGTGGCGATCGCTCCTGTGGCGAGTGCGGCCGCGAGAGCCTTGGAAAGCCCTGGTACCAAGCGCCAGGGCCTGTTGGCCCGGACCATGCCGCCGAGCATCCTGAGGTAACCGCGCGGCCCCTTGAGGACATACCGGAGATCTGCGGCCTCCTCGTCGCCGACCGGGGCCGGGTGAACGGACGCGAGGCGGCCGGTGAAATCCCCCAGTGACCGACGCCGGCCAGGGCTCTCGGCCTCGGCGGCGTCCCCAGGCCCCTCGGTCTCGGCGGCTTGCGCATCCGTCAAGCTGAGGACGGCCTCTTCGGCCGCCCGCCGGGCCCTTCTCTGAAGACGCAGCCCTCCCAGCGACGGGAGGGACAGAAGCGCCAAGCCGTGTTCATGACTCAGTTCGACGACGAGCTTGCGCCCCCGTGTGTGCAACGGCAGGTCGGTGAGGGCTACCACGACGTCCCAATCCTCCTCGCGTACGCGGTCCAAAAGCCGGCGAGTCAGCGTGGACAGGTCCTCAGTGCCCGCCGTGAAGGGCTCACTCACCACCTTGACGTCGAACCGTCGGCGCCGACCGGACGCGTTCTCGAGTCGGGCGGGCAGGTCCCGGGCCATGCGCCGTGCGACCTCCGTCGGCGCGTCCGGATCCGCCAGGAGAGCCACGACGGTAACGCTCTTCGACGGCTCCACCATGACGGCTTCTTAGGGTCTTCTGCCCCAGCGTTCAGCAGTGCCCACAATGTCCCCGCCGTAACATCGGCGTGACCGGGAGTTCAGGACACCGACGCCCTCTGCCCTGTCCTCTCAATGCATAGACCAGGCGACACTTGATCAGCATCAGCCGCTGCCATTTCTCAATTCTCTTATGCCGACTTTGGGTGCGGCGCTATGGTGTGTAGCTCATCGCGGAACAGCGGGGGTACACATGACCGATTCCTGGTCGAAGAGCGTGGGGCTCTGTGTGACAGTAGTTACTGCCTTTGCTTTAGGTGTCGCGGGATGCTCGGGCGGAAGCGAGCCTGACGACCGGCAGAGTGGGCTGACGGACTCGGCAACGACTGACGCAAGCCCCAGACCTGCCGAACCCGGATCCGCCGGAACGGAAGGAGAAGGTGAGGGCTGGACTGAAAGCGGCGGTGAGGTCGGCGGAGATCCCGGAGTCAGTGAACTTCCCGATCCGCCTACTCTGACCGGCGACCCTGAGGAGCCGGCCGGGACCGGAATCACCGTGGGAGTGCCTGCAAGTCCCCCACCTGGGTGCGACGAGACGGAAAACCCGGATCGCCCGGCCCTATGCGATTTCCTCGACCGGTCGGCGGACGAGTCGGAGGGGTACCCCTCCGACGACTACTGAGCCGCCGTGCGTGCCAGGAACTCGAACAGTTCTCAGCGGCTCCCCAATTCCGGACGCCGCAGCATTCGACCATCTACGCAAAGCAGGCGGGCGCTACGCCGAATAAGCGCCAGACGTCAGCGGGTCAGAACAACCCGAATACGTGCCGAGAGTCGTATCCCCACGGACAGTACAGCGCCCAACTTCGCCTCGCTGCTGGGAGCCAGTTCGATCGTTTTCGCGCTCATGCTCTATGCGGGGTTCATTCACGGCAGCGCCTACTTCGGGTACTTCCATCTCGAACTTTTCGCCATTGGACTGGACCCGCTGGAACTGGTGCTGCGGAGTCTGCGGCTCGCCACGCTGCCCGCTCTCGCGGTCCTTGCCGTCATTGTGATGACGCCCCGCTTCCCCGAGCTGCTCGTGACCCTGAGGGTACCGTCGGCCGTGATTGATCGCCTGGTCGCTGCCTATCGCTTTGCAGCACGAGCGCACATGCTGTTCGTGGCCCTCGGTATCGCCGCGATGGCCGCTTGGCGATACATCCAGCCCTGGGGATGGCTGTGTCCCGTTCTCATAGCGACCGGTCTCCTCCTCGGAGAGCTCGGACCATCTCGCCCAGGAGCATCCTCGTCCTGGGGGCGGACGGTGGTTCTCACCGCCGCGGCCCTTTTCGTCGTCTGGGCCATTGCGCTGGCAGCCACTTCACTGGGGCGGCTGGATGCCCAACGGGATGCCGAACGATCAGTGCTGCGCGTGGAGGTCGTCGTCCTCAGCACCGAACGTTTGAGCATGGCCCCAGGACCGGCCGCGCCTCGCGCCGAGGACCTGGGCGCCGGCAACCACTATCGCTATCGCTATAGCCGTCTACGCCTGCTCGTGGCACGCGATCAGCGGTACTACCTCCTTCCCGTGGGGTGGCGGCACGAACGTGATCCCACCTACGTCATTCAGGACGACGACAGCATCCGCATCGAATTACGCCCGGGGGTTCGCAGAAACTGAGCGGACAGTTTTAGAAGGGCATCCCCGGAGTAGGGGACGGCCGTGACTCCCTGGCCTCGCACTTCCTGACCCCGGCCTCAAACCGTCACCTCCGAGTGCCGTCCGCGTGCGGACCCGAGGGTGCGGTTCCCTCGCCGCCGTGGCCGGTGGCCGCTTGGAGGTCGGTGGTCAGTGCGATGAGCCAGGTCTCCATGTCGATCAGCAGCGGCAGCACCCGCGCCGGGACCTCTGCCGCCACGTCGGAGGGCAGAGGAGAGAGCCGCACGTGCAGGCCCTCCGGCGGGAAGTCCGCCACTCGCCGGGCCGCCCCCTCCACCTCCTCGGACGCCTGCAGAACCCAGCGCCGGGCCGCGGACGGCAGACCGTCCTGCGTACGCATCCGCGGCAGCCAGTAGGCACCTACGAGGACCCTCACCCCGTAGTTGAGGGCGGCGAGCCAGTCCGCCCCGCCCTCGGCGGCTCGCGGGGAGAGCTCGGTGCGGTACTGCGCATAGGCCCCCTCCGCGATGCGCAGCCGATGCCGGGTCAGCCGCAGCGCCTGTGCGGCGACTTCGTGCCCCGCGCTGGAGCCGCCGCGGCCAGCTGAAGCGGCGCTGACGGTCGCTCGTACCAGTGGGGCGGTGGCGACCAGTAGCTTGCGTGCGCTGCGCCGGATCTCGGCACGCGCCCCGGCGGGCCAGGCGAGCAGACCGCACAGCAGGCCGATCGCGCTGCCGGTGAGCACGTCGACGAGTCGGACTTCCGCCAGCTGCCACGTCACGGGCGCGATCTGCGCGAACGCCATGGTGACGACCAGCGTGAACAGCCCCTGTGCCCAGGCGGGCCCCTCCAGGGGTCCCACGGTGAAGGCCACCAGCATCACCGGCGCCATCAGGTACGCGTAGAGGTCGGAGCCTCCCCCTGCCCCGGCGACGAACAAGCCGGCGGCGCACGCGCCCGTGAACGTCCCCATCGCCGCCGACCGGACGGCCGACCAGGTCGCGACGGCTGTGGTGCGCCCCAGCGTCAGCACCGCCAGCAGGACCCAGAAGCCGTGCGCCAGGTCCAGCCAGCCTGCCACCAGACGGGCGAGGGCGAGGCCCAGCGCGGTGCGCCAGGCGTTCTGGAAGGTGACGGAGCGGCGCGTGAACAGTCCGGCGACGCGGACCAGCCACAGGCGGACCGTTCCCGTTCCGGCGTACCAGAACTGCTCACGGGGCAGCCCGTGCACCGGTCGGCGGCCACCGACCGCCAGGGCCACCGCCGTGCGCACGGTCACCGCCGACACCGCGATCGTCAGCACCGTCGACTGCCGCCGCAGGATGGCGTGTGTGGCAGCGCTGCGGGGGTCGCCCGGGGTGCCGCGGACGGCCAGGAACTGGTCGATCATCTCCTCGATCACTTCCGGCCCGGCGACGGGCCGTACCCGGCGCAGTATTCCTGCCGTGTCCCGGCAGGCCGCCGCGATCTCACGCAGCAACTCGTTCGAGGCGAGGTCCGCCTTGACGACCGGCAGTTCGCTCAGGGCGGCCAGCTGGTCCAGCAGACGACGGGTCGCGGAGCCCGCCTGGGCCAGTGCGCGGTCCGTTCTGCCCGCACCGGTCGGACGGGAACCGGCCGGCTGCTGCGAGAAGCGCAGATCGCGGCCGGTCTGCCTCAGCCGCGCGGCCAGGCCGGATGGAGCGGCCCTCACCAGGCCGTCGGCCGCTTGGGCGGCGAGATCGAGAGCCTCGCTGATCCGCCCGCTGTACGACGGCTGTGCCGGGTCCGGCAGCAGTGTCATCTCTACCAGCGCCAGCACGGTCATGCCGACGGCCACACCGGCCAGGCGCTGGGGCAGGGTGTCCGGAGCGTAGGGAGGGAAGCAGGCGAGGATGTAGAACAACTGCAGGCCCGGGGCGGTCCCGGACAGCCGGGGGCCGCAGGCCGCGCCGAACGTCAGCATGAAGCTCACGACCAGCATCCCCGCGACGGCCGTCCAGGTCGATGCGGCGAGGACGGTGCCGATCGCGGTCAGCGCGGCGGCGCCCGGCAGGGCCCGCAGCACGGTGCCGGCCCGGGCCCGGCCCGATCCCGGAACCGGTGAGAGCAGGCCGAACGCGATCGGTGCGAACAGGGCGTAGACCGCGGCGACGGGCTGGTCCAGGAGATACAGGGCGGGGTAGAAGCCGACAGCCGCGGCCACCGTGACACGCAGCGCGCGCCGGCCGGCTCGGACGGAGGCGAGGAGCGACGGCCGTTTCGGCATGATCGATCTTCCCACGCACACCCGTCCGGGAGCCGTCCCGTCACACGAGTGTCGCGCTCCCGCGCTTTCCGGCGCTGCCCCGCCTCGGTGGCGAGATGCTCGATGACGAGGTTGCGACCTTGCGGGCGACCACCCATGCCGACGCGACGGAGACACAGCTCGGGCTGCACCCTCGGTGGCGCATTGTCGCCGTTGACCTGCTCCTCCCCTCGTGCGACCTTCGGACCGCCCTCGCACCGGGGGCGATCACCTCACCGAGAGGAGAACACGGTGACGAAGGGCAGCGTCAAGCGAGGAGCCTCGGCGGCCGCGGTCACACTGCTGGCGATGGGTCTCGCAGCATCCATGGCACCGCCGGTCGCGGCCGCGAACGGCGGTGCGCCCGCACGGGAGTCGGTGACCGTGACGTCCAGAGTCCTGAGCGACCCGACACCCGAGGAGCAGGAGAAGCTGCGGGAAGTGGCCGGTGCGATATGGAACCCGGAGCTCGCGGCCGGGTGGAACATGAACGCGGACGTGGCCGCCGTCCTGTCGACCGCCACCGGAGAGATCCTCCGGTGCAGTGAACGGTTCGCCCTCGTGCCCCGCCCGCCCGGCTTCGTCCCCGGGCTCGGCTACCTGGTGAGCTACTGGAAGAACCTCCGCGACTACTTCCTCGCGGTCAAGGACAACAGGACGTACCGCGCCTGCGTGGTCACCGCCGCCGCCAACTACCGCTCACCCATCGAGATGGCCTCCATGGGCATCTGACCCGGCGGACAGGTCTGCGGGGTCTCACCGTTGCCGGGCGCAGTTGGTCCGCGAGCAGATGCCGTGGTGAACCTGGCACTCCCTGCCAACAGGCCCTGGTCCTGGAGACCCTGGCCTTCGGCTGGGAGATGGTGCTGGCCACGAGGCGGCAGATCGACCAACCCGCTCCCGACGCTTCAGTGCTCGAAGACCGCCGTCGCCACCGGCACTGCCAGCAGCAGGCTGAGTCCGATCAGGGGGAGGCGGTCCAGCCACAGGATGGCGGCGAACTCGCGCAGTGTCGCGGCCAGCCAGTAGGCGGGCGAGGTCGGTGCGCCCACCACGTGGACGGGGACGCCGACGCGGCGGGCCAGCAGGCTCGTGCGGTAGACGTGGAAGCCGCTGGTGACCACCGTGGCGTGATGGCCGGGAGTGGTGGCCTCGACGAGGGCCGCGCTGAAGCGAAGGTTCTGCCCGGTGTTGACGGAGCGGTCTTCCCGCACGATGCGGTCGTCGGGCACTCCGCGTCCGCGCAGATAGTCGGCCATCGCGTCCGCCTCCGAGCGGACCTCGTCGTCGCCCTGGCCGCCCGAGACGACGAACACCACACGCGGCGTGTCCGGCGCGCGGTCGACGTCGATCGCGAGGGCTCGTTCCAGCCTGCGGGTCAGCAGAGGGCCGGGCCGGTCGCCGTCGAGCCCGGCGCCCAGGACGACGACATGGGTGGTTTCCGGCAGGGTGGTGCTACGGCCCCGGACGAACGCATAGCCGGCGAAGACAAGGAAGAGCAGAGTGAGGTATCCCGCGGCCGCGTTCACCGCGAGCACGAGCGCACCGAACATCTCACCGCCGACGGTGTGGAAGACCGCGTCGAGCACGAGCACCGCAAGCACCGCGCAGCCGGCGCCCCCTGTCGCCAGCAGGGCTGCCTGCGGTCCGTAGCGCCGGACCAGCAGGACGCCGTCGGCGAGCAACAGCAGCCCCACCGCAAGCCCTAGGAGCAGGGCGCTGACAGCGAGGGCAGTGGCGATGGTCGGGTGGGCCGCCGCGCTGCGCACGGCGAAGCCGAGTCCGGCGGAGGTCACCGCGAGGCAGAACAGGACGGCGGTGGAGAACCGGTGCGGTGCCAGCAGGGCGTTGACGACGCCGCCCGCGGCGAACACGACCGCGGCAACGTACTCCGGATACTCCGGCATCTGCCGCACCACTCCGCTCTCCCGCCCGCCGGGCCGCTGCCCGTACCCGACTGCCTTTCACCATCCGCGGCTTCCCAGACCGGGTACGGACGGCTGCCGGCCATCCTCCCAGACCTGATCTGGTGCGCTGAACGCGGGCGGGCGGCCCGCCACGGTTCGGACAGAACAGCGAGCTGACGGGCCCTCAAGCACCAGCGGGACACGACGGATCGCTTGCTACGGCCAGCCGGGCGGCGGCGGGCCGCAACAGGCGACGGTCTGGGAGTGGTCAGCACCTGCGAGCGGTGTCACCGCGAGCACAGCCGCCAGTGCCACGAACAACCCGAGTACAGCTCTGCGCACAGTCTCCTCCTGTGTCTACCGGGACTCGACACCGCCGGCTTCAGCAGCCGCCGTAGCGGTTCAGAGGCCCGTCATCTCTCAAACCGTAGGCCGCGCCGGGCACTTCGCATCCCTGTCAGATGTCAGGGTGTCCCCTTCAGGGCTGGCCCTCAGGCGGCGAGCGTGCCGCCGTCGACGACCGAGACCGTGCCGGTGACGTAGTCCTGGTCCATGAGGGCGAGGAACGCCTTGGCCGCGTCGTCCGGCTCCGCTACGCGGCCGAGCGGCAGGGAGGCGGCGAGACCGGCGTACATGTGCTCCCGGTCCTCCTCGCTCATCCCGGACCACAGCGGCGAGCGCACCACCCCTGGCGCCACCACGTTCACCCGGATCGGCGCCAGCTCCACGGCGAGGCTGCGGGCAGCGGACAGCACGGCGCCGGAGACCGCCGCCCCGAGGGTCCACCCGGGGCCGCCCTTGAAGGCCGCTGTGCCGCTGACCAGGGTGACGGACCCACCCGGTGCGAGATGCGGTACGGCGAGCCGGACGGCGTCGAGCGCATGGAACAGGCGCAGGGCGAAGAACTCGCTCGCCCGGTCGACCGAGTAGTCGGTGAGGGGCAGGCCGGTGAGGTTCTCGCCGGCGGTGTAGGCGAGGTGGTCGAACGTTCCGATCTCGTCGAAGAGGGCCGCGACCGCGTCGCTGGAACTCGCGTCCACGGCCCGTCCCACGACCCCGGCCGGAAGTTGCCCGAGAGCGCGCTCGACCGATGCGGCCCGACTCGAGGCGATGGTCACCGTCGCCCCGGTGTCGGCGGCGCGGCGGGCGACGGCGAGGCCGATGCCGCTGGTTCCACCGAGGACGACGATGCGGGAGGAGGAAGTGATGGTCATGGACTCAGGGTCCGTCCGGGACGGCTGCCGCGTCCAAGACCCTTTCCGTCGTCAGTGATGCCCGCAGGGTATGAGCGAGCGTGATCGCGCGGTTCAGCGCAGCCGAGTCGCGCCCGGCGGCCCAGGCGACGCCGACCGCGCTCGGCGCCAGCCCGGCCACCGGGCGTACGGCGATGTCGGTGCGGGTGTAGAACCGGGCCGTGGAGACGGGGAGGAAGGCCACCCCGGTCGAGGCGGCCACCCGTTCCAGCTTGATCTCCACCTCGTGCGGATAGTCGCCCCCTGCCGGCACGGGCAGACCACGCGCGAGCCGGGCGTCACGCCACTCGGGAGCCGCGTCCGGGGACTGGAGGAGGTCGTACCCGGCAAGGTCGAACAGGCTCGGATCCCCGGCGACGGCGAGGGGATGGGAGGCCGACAGGACGGCGACCCGCGCCTCCCGGAACAAGGGCTCGACCTGAAGACCCCGCTGCGGGACGGGAAGACGCACCAGACCGAGGTCGACGCGGCCGTCGAGGATCGTCTCCACCTGGTCGTCCCAGCCCGTGCGGACGAGGTCGATACGGATGTCGGCGCGCCACTCTCGCAGGCCCTGCACGATCGGCGTGACCAGCAGGCCCGGCATGAAGCCGATGGCCAGCCGCTCGATCCCCTGGGCGGCCTGACGGGCACGCCGTTCCAGTGCACTGGCCGACCGCAGCAGTTGGCGTCCGTCCTCCGCGATGGCCCGGCCCGCGTGGGTCAAGTCGGTGCCTCGCGTCGAGCGCTCGAACAGCACCACACCGAGTTCGCGTTCCAGCAGCGCGATCTGCCGGCTGAGTACGGGCTGGGCAATGTGCAGCTCCTGCGCCGCCCGGCTGAAGCTGAGCGTGTCGGCGACGGCCAGGAAGTAGCGCAGACGCCGCAGATTGAGCTCCGACATGCACAGAGTTTATGGCGCGAGGAGTAGCTCGGGCGCGACGAGCTGGTGAGGGCTGCCTGGAGTGGTGCCAGGCACTCCGATGGTGCAAGGGGCGGTGCTGGGCGCCGGCGTGCGTCCTTCAGTTGTGCGTGTCCGGCGCTGCCGTCGGCCGCTCCGTTTGCCGCACGGCGGTGAACTCGTCGAGGTGCACATCGTGGCCGGCGGTGCAGCGGGCCACCGTGTGGACTTCCGCCCCGCAGTCCCGGTGGGCGAAGCGCCACGGCGTGACCCGGCTCCCGGACAGCCATGTCTCGCCCCAGTCACGCAGCGACATGATCGCGTGAAAGAGGCCCAGACCCTTGTCGGTGAGCTGGTACTCGTAGCGCTTGCGCTGGCCCGGCTCCTGGTACGGCACCTTCTCCATCAGACCGGAGGCGACCAGGTCCTTCAGACGGGCCGCGGTGGCGGCCTCGCCGATGCCCACGCGCTCGGCGAAGTCCCCGAACCGGCGCGTCCCGAAGAACGCCTCCCGGACGATGATCAGCGTCGACCGCGTACCCACGACGTCGAGTGAAAGCGCCACGGGGCAGTGAGCCATGGCCTCTGGGTCTCGGTGCTTGGACTGGTCCTCCATGCGGCAAGCGTACGTCCCTGGCTATGGCCGACCAAAGCCACGGGCGGCATCGCCCTGCTCGTCGGCGCCCCCACCCTGTGCCCGTCACTCACCGCCCCGACCATCGCGCTCTCAGCCACCTCGAAGTCGAGCGCCGCAGAAACCGACTCACCACCTGACTTGGATTCCCCATAGCCAGGTTGCTACGGCCCTGGCTATGACACAGCAAAGTCAGCCGTCAGCCGCCTCGCCCACCGTCAGACCGACCGCCCCCGCCCCCACCCCCGATGGGGGCAGAGTGCCCCGCCGATGGCTGGGCCTGATGGTCGTGTGCCTCGGCGTGATGATGGCGTTCTTCAACGTCACCGGCACCATCTCGGCGCTCGGCCGCATCCAGGGCGACCTGCACCTCTCCCCCGCCACCTTCGTCTGGCTGACCAGCGCCTACAGCCTCGCCGTCGTCAGCCTGGTGATGTCGGCCGGCACCCTCGGCGACCTGATCGGACGCCGGCGGACCTTCATCGCGGGAGCGGCCGTCTTCACCGTCGGCAGCCTGCTCGCCTTCGTCTCGGACACCTCCACCGCCCTGATCGCCGCGCAGGCGGTCATGGGTGTCGGCGGCGCGGCCGTCCTGCCGTCGAGCCTCACCATCGTCAGCACGACGTTCACCGACCCGCACGAGCGCACGACCGCGATCAGCGCCTGGGCGGCCTGCTCCGGCCTCGGCCTGGCCGTCGGCCCGCTGATCGCCGGCGTCCTGCTCGAACACTTCTCCTGGCACTCCGTCTACCTGCCCAACCTCCTCGTCGGGGCGCTGGCCGCCTCCCTGGCGCCCGTCCTCGTCCACGAGAGCCGGCATCCTTCGCCGCGGCTGGACCCGGCGGGCGTGCTCCTGGGCACCCTGGCCCTGGCCTCCGCCACCTACGCGATCATCCAGGGCGGCGCGAGCGGCTACGGCGAAGCGCCGATCGTCGCCGCCTACGTGGTGTTCGTCCTGTCCGCCGGCCTCTTCGTGCGGGTGGAGCTGCGCCACGACGACCCCATGCTCGATCTGCGCCTCTTCCGCAGCGCGTCGTTCAGCGCGGTCATGGGTGTCGCCGCCGCGGCCATGTTCGGCTTCGTGGGGGTGGCCCTGCTGAGCGTGCTGTACATGCAGCGCGTCCGCCAGGACAGCACCTTGGAGGTCGGCGTCCGGCTGCTCGTCCTGTTCGTCACCTTCATCGCCGTCAGCGCCGTCGCGCCGCGCCTGGTACGCCGACTCGGGTTCACGGTGGTCCTCACCGCCGGCCTTCTCGCCCTGGGCGCCGGGGCCCTCGCCCTCCTCGCGGCCGGTCCCTTCGACGGCTACGGGGCGATGTGGCCCGGACTGCTCGTCGCCGGCGCCGGTGGCGGCTTGCTGATCGCCCCGTCGTCCGCAGCCGCCGTCAGCAGCGTCCCCGCACTGCAGGCAGGCATGGCCGCCTCGGCCATCAACATGGCCCGTCAGCTCGGCAACGTCCTCGGTCCCAGCGTCCTCGGCACCATCGTCACCACGCGCTTCCCGGGTGAGCTGCACGACCGGCTCGTCGCCTCGGGCGTCCCCGCGTCCGGCGCCGACGGCATCGTCGCGGGTGCCTCCCAGGGCGGCGGCTCGGCGGCCCATCTTCCCGACTCCCTTGCCCGGACCGTCGCGCACGCGGTGCCCCAGGCGTTCACCGACGCGGTGCACCGGGGACTCCTCGTGGGCGGCGTCGTCCTGCTCATCGCGGCCGTCCCGTGCGCCCTCTTCGTCCGACACCGGCCGACAGCGGGACTCGCCGGCTCCCCCTCCGACCAGCGCATGGGGTGAGAAGGCAGTGCTGCGGCGCGAAGGGACTGCTTTCTCCCGTGCGAGCGGCGTAGAAAGATCGGGCTGCGGCACCCTGTGGGCAGCCGCAGTCCGATCTCCACGAGTCCGCTCCGCGTCAGGCCGCCCGCACCTCGCCCTTGAGGGACAGCGACTCCCAGCGCTCCAGTTCCTCCAGGCGGGAGCGGAGGGAGGCGCGGATGTGCTCGACGGCGTCGGCACCGACGGCCAGGCGCAGGGGCGGCTCGTCGAGGGCGGCGACGGTCATGACAGCGTCGGCGACGGCGTTCGGGTCACCGAAGGCCTCCGGAGGCAGGGCGGAGAAGTCGGCGAGGAACTTGCCGACGGTGGGTGCGTAGGCATCGGTGGGCGGGACGACGCGCAGGTTGGCGCCGAACTCGGTTCCGAACGTGCCGGGTTCGATGATCGTGACCTTGACGCCGGTGGGGGCCAGTTCGTGGGTGAGGGCTTCGCTGATCAGCTCGACGGCCCCCTTGGACGCCGCGTACAGGCCGGAGGAGGGCCAGGCGAACTGGCCGATGAGGGAAGAGGTCTGCACGACGCGCCCTCGTGCGGCGCGCAGGGCGGGGAGGGTGGCGCGCAGGACGGCGAGGTTGGCCAGGACGTTGGTGTCGAGGACGGCGCGGGCCTCGTCGGCGCCGATGTCCTCGATGGCGCCGAACAGGCCGTACCCGGCGTTGTTGATGAGGACGTCCAGGCGGCCGGCGGCACGGACGGTGTCGGCGAGGACGGTTTCGGCGTCCGCGTCGGTGAGGTCCAGTTCGACGGCGGTCAGCGCTCCCTGCGGGGCGCGCCGGATGAGGTCCTGAAGGCGGTCGCGGCGTCGGCCCACCGCGATCACGTGGGCGCCCGCGGCGAGGGCGCGTTCGGTGACGAGGCGGCCGAAGCCGGAGGTGGCGCCGGTGACGAGCCAGGTGGAAGACATGGGTGACATCCCTGGGGAACTTGGGCGACCGGGCGGTCGACCGAGGTGACGGAGCCGGCTGGCTCCGTCATCGAGCCAAGCGCCCGAGAACGGCTCGGACGAGACCGGAGGTGGCCCCTTCGATCCTGGGTCCGAGAGGGCCACCCGGCCGCTGGACCCCGCCGCTCCATGCGGCGATCCTGGCCGTATGGAGCGGAACGAAAGCCTCGCCGACTTCCTGCGCGCCCGCCGCGCCGCGCTCGACCCTCATCAGCTGGGTATCGACGACACGGCCCCGCGCCGGGTGCCGGGGCTGCGCAGGGAGGAGCTGGCGGCCCTGGCGGGAGTGAGCGTCGACTACTACACGCGTCTGGAGCAGGGCCGGCCGATCACGCCGTCGCAGTCCGTGCTCGACGCACTGGCGCGGGCGCTACGCCTCGACGAAGCGGAGCGCAGCTATCTGCATGCCGTGGCTCGCCGCCCCTCAGCCCCGCGCCGCCCGGCCAGGCGCACTCCGCAGAAGGTGCGCCCCGGCGTGCACGCGCTCCTCGCCCGTCTCGGAGACACTCCCGCATTCGTCCTGGGCCGGCGCACCGACGTCCTGGCGACGAACCGGATAGCGCGCCTGCTGCTCGCCGACTTCGACGCCATGCCGGTCCGCGAACGCAACGCGGTGAGATGGATCATGCTCGACGAGACCGCCCGCGCGGTGTTCGGGCACAGCTGGGAGCAGGTGGCCGCCGTGTTCGTCGGCACGCTGCGCATGGACGCCGCCCGGCACCCCGACGACACCCGCACGGCGGAACTGGTGGGCGAACTGTCCATGCGCAGCGAACCGTTCCGCCGCTGGTGGGCGGTGCAGAAGGTGGTCCGCATCAGCCACGACACGAAGGTGCTGCACCATCCCGTGGCCGGTGAACTGACCCTGCGCACCGAGGCGCTGACCTTCCCGGACGATCCCGACCAGACCCTGTTCACCTTCCTCGCCGACCCCGGCTCACGCACCGACGAGGCCCTGCGCCTGCTGGCGTCCTGGTCCGCGGACACATCGGATCGGCACGAATCCAAGACCGGCCTTCACCACCACGGGTAGCTGATCCAGACCTGTCTTCGGGTGCGTATCCCGTGATCCACTGGCTCGTTGATCACGGCATGAAGACACGCACCGTGCTGGGGGCCGTCGCCCTCGTGACCATGCCCCTGTTCCTGGCGACTCCGGCCCAGGCCGCTGCCGAAACCGCGCCTCTGACGACTCAAAAGGTCACCAAGGCAGGCCCGGTGGGCCCCGGGCTCAGCGAGCTCGTCGCCATCGCGGAAGGCATCCTGAGGAAGTAGAACCCACGGAAACAGGCAAGCCAACGTGGTGGCCCTCCCAACGCGGGAGGGCCACCACGTGCTTGTTCCTGCTCTCCGTCATGGGCCCGGCATACGCGACGAGTCCATATTCGAGGCCGACCACACCGATGCGGTCGATCAGAGGCCTCTCTTGAAACTCACGCGACCACGACGCCCGAGTCCAGGGCAGGGTCACGCCGGTGATGACGGCGTTGATCGGAACGCGTCAGAGCTGAACTCCGCACGCAGCCTTGGCCATTGGTGGCGGAACGCCCGAACTTGGAGCACTATCCCCGTGGACGGTTCCAGCCCGAGGGGGGTCAAGGATGAGGCGTCGGATCACAGCCGGCTTGGCGGCCTGTGTCGCAGCACTGAGCACCATGCTGGTCACTCCACCCGCGCACGCCGGGACGTCACCCTACTGCTCAGTAGGCATCACCGCGACGACCGGTCAGGGATCCTGCGTCGGCGCGACGAGCGGCGGCAGCTCCTACCGGGTTTTCGTCACCTGCCGTGAGCCCATGGGTTTCGGGTGGGCTTTCACCACGAGGCAGAGCCAGATTCAGTACGCTTCGCCCGGTCAGAACGGCCCAGTGATCCAGACCGGCTCCTGCGCGCCTCTCGGAACACCGACGAATGCTTGGGCGAACAGTTGGTGAAGCCGCCTTACTGACGTCTGCCGCTCAGCAGCAGGCGGCGTGCTCCGGCGGAGGTGGCGCTGGTGCGGTGACTGCTGTCTTCCGCTCCATCGAGGAGCCGAGGCCGGTATGTGGCTCTGGCAGTGCACTGCGGTGTACTAGGACTGCGCAGCGAGCGTCTGCGACGCAGTGCATGCCACCGACGAGGAGCGATTGTGTCCGCCCAGCCCATGGTCCAGGCCGCCCCGAATCGGAGCATGTGGCCCTTGTATGCGGCCGGGTTCACGACCGCCTTCGGCGCCCACGGCATCGCGGCCAACCTCGGTGGTTTCTCCGAGGACGCCGTCACTTCGCTGCTCGTGCTGGGCGGGCTGCTCGCCCTCTACGACGGTGCCGAAGTCCTCCTCAAGCCCGTCTTCGGCTCGCTCGCCGACCGCATCGGTGGCAAGCCCGTACTGCTGGGCGGCCTCATCGCCTTCGCCGGCGCCTCCGCGCTGTACGCAATCGCCGACAGCCCCGGCTGGCTGTGGGCCGCCCGCCTCGGCCAGGGCGCCGCCGCCTCCGCGTTCTCACCGTCGGCCTCGGCCATGGTCGCCCGTCTCAACCCGGCCGCCCGACGCGGGCGTGCGTTCGGCAGCTACGGCTTCTACAAGTCCATCGGCTACACCCTCGGCCCGCTTCTCGGCGGCGTGCTCGTCTGGGGCGGTGGCCTGCGCCTACTGTTCACCGTCATGGCCTTGTGCGCGGCCGTCGTCGCCCTGTGGGCCGCCCTGGCCGTGCCCGCCGTTCCACCGCTGCCCCGCGCCCGGCAGACCGTCGCCGACCTGGTCCGCCGTCTGGCCGACCGCTCCTTCCTCGCGCCCACCGCAGCCCTCGCCGCCGCCACCGCCGCGCTCTCCGTCGGCGTCGGCTTCCTGCCTGTCTCAGGAGCGGCGGCCGGACTCGGCACCGTCGCCACCGGTGCCGCCGTCTCCGTGCTCGCGGCCACCGCCGCCGTCGTCCAGCCCAGAGCCGGTCGCGCGCTGGATAGCGGACAGCTGACCACCCGCACCGGACTGCTCGCCGGACTGCTCATCACCGCTGTCGGCCTTGCGGCGGCCATGCTGCCCGGCCCGGTCGGCGTCCTGCTCGCCGCCGCCTTCATCGGAACCGGCACCGGGCTCATCACCCCGCTCGGCTTCGCCGCGCTCGCCGCCGCCACTCCCGAGGAACGCATGGGCCAGACCATGGGATCGGCCGAACTGGGCCGCGAACTCGGCGACGCCGGCGGCCCTCTCCTCGTCGCCGCCGTCGCTACCGTCTCCACGCTCACCACCGGCTACGCGGTCCTGGCCGCCCTGCTGGCAGTCGCCCCCTTGTGCGCCCTGACACTGCGCGCCCGCACCGCACAACCAGCGGAGTAGCACCTTCTTCGTTGATCGACATATTCCCCGGACGGCAGTCCGGAGGAGGGAAGGGAGCCGGTGTTGTGAGCGCGTGACCGGCCGGGGTTCGCGCGGCGTGAGCGGGATACGGCACTCACGCGGTGGTCGAGCGTTTCAGGGGGTGAGCAGCGTGCGCAGGTCGATGACCCGGTAGTCGCGGGCGGCGAGGGCGTCGAGGATGCGGGGCAGGGCTTGGGCGTCGATCACCTCCGTGCGTCCCTGTGACGCCCCGACATGCATCTGCAGGATCGCTCCCGGGCGCAGGGCGTTCACGGCCCGCTCCACTGCGCGCTCCACCGTCATGCCGCCTTCGGTCCCTTTCCAGCCGTTGGTGTCGGCGGTGTACTCGATGTCCGCGAAGCCGAGGGCGTTGACCTCCAGGATGTGAGCGGGACTGGTCTCGCTGTACGGGAACCGGAAGAACGGCGTCAACGCACGGCCCGCCCCGGCCTCGCGTAGAGCCCGGTCGGCGGCCATCACTTCATGCTGTCGTCCAGCCGCGGTCAGGTCCTTGAAGTGGGGATGGCTGAACTGGCGGCACTGATGGCGGCCTGAGGGGCTCGCGGGCCGTACGAGATTCTGGGCGAGGCTCGGTCGCGTCGGATGCTGCGCAGGCCGAGGAGGGGTACGGGGTCGCTTCGGCGGCGAGCGCCCCCCGGACCCGCCCGGCCGTCCCGGGCCCTACCGGCCACGACGCGGCGCAGTCCTTCCGAGACAACCGCCGCGCCCCGCTGCATGCAGTCCTTCCGAGACAAGCGCCGCGCCCCGCTGCATGCAGTCCTTCCGAGACAAGCGCCGCGCCCCGCTACATGGGGTTGCGGCCGGCGATGTCGCCGCCGGGATCGTCCAGCAGGGCGATGCGGACGGTGATGCGCTTGCCGACCGGTTCCCGCTGCACCTCGAAGCCCTGCGCAACGGCCATGACGATCTCCAGACCGTGCTGCCCCACCCTGCCCGCGTCGGCCGCCCGCGCCACCGGCATGACCGGATCGCTGTCCCACACGATGACGTGCACCGCGTCACCGACCACACGCAGCTCCATCAACACAGGCCCGGGAGCGTACTTACGCGCATTGGTGACCAGCTCACTGACCACCAGCTGCGTCAGATCCATCGCGCGAGCGGACACCGGAATGCCGTGCTCGGCCTGGACCCGCGCAAGGAAACCGGCCGCCCGATGACGTGCCTCCGCGATGACGTGCCCGCCACCGTCGAGGGCGACGGTGTCCTGCATCGGCCGGACACCCGGCGTCGCACGGCCCTCCTGCGCGAGGCTCCATCCGGCTGAGTTCATCTGCGTTCCCCCGTTCACAGACTCGCGCATACCCCCTGTTTCGCATCTCATGTCCCACTGCCGCGTCAGTGCAGCCACCCGTCGTGGCGTGAACCCCACGGGTCTCCGCCATCCCTGCGGTCAACTCCGTTTGTTTCATTGACATTTCACTCAGCAGTCGTACTGTTGGGAGCGCTCCCATGACAGCCTCGCAAACTGGAAGGAGTTCCCCCCACATGCGTAAAAAGAGTCCGTTAACCGGGCGTTCGCGGTCCCTCCGCCGGCCCCTTCAGGCGCTCGTCATGGTGTTCGCCGTAGTCGTCGGCGCACTGGCCTGGTCGACCCCCGCCCAGGCACACGGCACCATCGTCAGTCCGGCCACCCGCGCGTACCAGTGCTGGAAGACGTGGGGCAGCAACCACACGAGCCCGGCCATGCAGACCGAAGACCCCATGTGCTACCAGGCGTTCCAGGCCAACCCCGACACCATGTGGAACTGGATGAGCGCCCTGCGCGACGGCCTCGGTGGCCAGTTCCAGGCGCGGACGCCCGACGGGACGCTCTGCAGCAACAACCTCTCCAGGAACGCCAGCCTGGACAAGCCCGGGGCGTGGAAGACGACCAACGTCAGCAACAACTTCACGGTCCAGCTGCACGACCAGGCGTCCCACGGTGCCGACTATTTCCGGGTCTACGTGAGCAAGCAGGGCTTCAACCCCAAGACCCAGACCCTGGGCTGGGGCAACCTGGACTTCATCACGCAGACCGGTCGCTACGCACCGGCGCAGGACATCAGGTTCAACGTCAACACCTCCGGCTACACCGGGCACCACATCCTGTTCGTGATCTGGCAGGCCTCGCACCTCGACCAGGCCTACATGTGGTGCAGCGACGTGAACTTCGGCTGATCCAAAGAGCGCCGCTCACGGCACCCGGCCGTGTCGGGCACGGATGATCCGGCGCCCCGGTGAACTGGCGCCCCGGTGATCCGGTGCACCGGTAATCCGCCGCCCGGCCGATCGAGCTCCGTCGGGGCAGGAGACCCATGCGGTCACTCTGTCCCGACGGGGTTTTCCGTTCCTGTGCACGCTCGGGTCTCCTCCAAAGAGCGGTTCCTGTCGTTGGTCGAGTCGGGAGAGTTGCCCCACTCGGCAATGACCAGGATCAGCCGGCCGAGGATCCGGATGTACGGCGATACCGCCGTCTTCGCGCGCATCGTCGCGCACTGGACACACCGTCGCTCCTGAGTACGCCTGGTATGACACGGTGGCCATGGGAGTGCCCGGTCAGGGTGCCGTAGCGTCGCCGCATGACGAAGAACAGCAGCTTTGCGGTGCACGTCCCCGATGCCGATCTGATTCCCGAGCCCCTCGACCCTGCACAGATTCTGCAGGGTTCGCCTGAGGTGTCCGCCAAGGTTCTGTGGGAGTCGGAGGACGGTACGCAGGTGCGAGGCATCTGGCAGATCACGCCTGGCGTCGTCACCGATACGGAGGCGGACGAGCTCTTCGTGGTCGTCAGCGGCAGGGCCACGATCGCGGTGGAGGGTGGCGCCACCTTCCACGTGGGACCGGGGGACGCTGCTGTACTGCGCGCCGGGGACCGGACGACGTGGACGGTGCATGAGACGTTGCGCAAGGTCTTCCACACCACCTTGGCCTGAGGAGCGATCGGACTGCTGCGGGCGGGGGCGTGCGCTCGCGAGTGCGCACGGGTGAGGCAGGAATGAGGGTGGCGGGAGGGTTGTACGGGGGTTCGCCATGGCTCGGATCCCTCTCGGGATGCTCTGCGGCGACGGTCCGGCCGGTAGCGGGCGGGGCGTCCGGCCCCGGCTACTCGACCGGAGGCCGACGGCCGCGGTCCCTGACCGACTTCTCGATGACGCGCGCACACGCGATGAACGCTTCGATCTGATCGGCCGTCAGGTCGCGCACGGAGATCTCTTCGAGGGAGCGCCACATGTCCGCGATGGGCTCCTTGAGGGCACGGCCGGCATCGGTGAGGTGGACGACCATGACCCGCCGGTCGTGGTCAGCGGGCTCCCGGATGAGCAGCCCTGCGTCCTGCATGCGCCGCAGGGATTTGGAGACCGTGGAGTGGTCGAGGCCGACCCGCTCCAGCAGTTCCCCCTGAGTCAGGCCGTCGTGGTCGAAGAGCTGCATCAGCAGCAGTTCCTGCCCCGGGTGGAGATTCATGGCGCGCAGCATGACGGCGGCGTGGCCGCGGTGGGCGCGGGCGAGCTGGAAGATGGCGTAGCTCAATGGCCCCTCCCCCGCCGCGTCCGGCAGCTCCGGTGAGGTGGTGTCTGACACTGCTGCTCCCTGAGGTCGCTCGACTGCGGTGACGGATCAGTCGACCGCGAGGACGATCTTGCCTCGGTTGTGCCCCGCGTCGCTGGCCTGCTGGGCCTTTGCCGCTTCGGAGAGCGGGAACGTGGCACTGATCGTGGTCCTCAGTGTGCCGTCGGCCGCCTGCCGGGCGAGTTCGGCCAGGCGCGTGGCGGAGCGGCGCTGGGGGCCCTCGGCGAAGACGATGCCGAGTTCGGCGGCGCGGAAGTCGGCGGTGGTGACGATCCGGTCGGTGCCGCCGCGCAGGGTGATGGAGTCCTCCAGCGCGCCCTTGCCCGCGGCGTCGAAGACGGCGTCCACCCCCTCGGGGGCGACGGCACGGACCCGCTCGACCAGGTTGTCGCCGTAGACCAGCGCGGTCGCGCCGAGCGAGGTGACGTACTCCTGGTTGGTCGGTCCGGCTGTGCCGATGACGCGGGCGCCGCGGGCGACGGCCAGTTGGACGGCGATGGTGCCGAGCGCGCCGGACGCGCCGTGGATCAGCAGCGTCTCTCCGGAGGTGACGCCGAGCAGGTCGAGGACCCGTTCGGCACCGTCGGTCGCCACGGGCAGGGCGGCGGCATGCGTCCAGTCCAGACCGGCCGGCTTGGGCGCGAGGACCGACGCGGAGGCCAGGGCGTACTGCGCGTAGGAGCCGGTGTCGGACCAGCCCAGGACTTCGTCCCCCACCTTCAGGTGCTCGACGCCCTCACCGACGGCGTCGACCACGCCGGCGATCTCGCCGCCGGGCACGGCGGGCAGCGTGGTGGGGAAGATGGCCTCCATGCCGCCGGAGCGGATCTTGCCGTCCACCGGGTTGACGCCGACCGCCCGTACCCGCACACGGACCTGGCCGGGGCCGGGCTGAGGGAGGTCGATCTCTGCCTCGTGCAGGACCTCGGTGCCGCCGAACGCGTCGAAAACAATGGCCTTCATGGCTGGACTCCTCAAGCGAGATGCCGTGCCGACCACTTTCTGTGGCCAGCCACATAAAAGTAACACCGTTTATGTGGCTAGCCAAGTAATCGCGGGGAGAACTCTGCCGCAGCCTTGCGGGACCTCGCTCCCCGCCTACAACGCTGCTGGTCAGAGGCGCGCAGGCGCAGGGCGACTGCCGGATGTGCTCGGTGTCAGCGCCAGTCGCCGAACGTCTCGAAGTACGCCTCCACAGGGCGCACACTGGTGGCCTCGACGGCGGCCCGCTCCGCCTCCCAGTCACCGGCGAACGCCTCGACCAGCACCTCGGCGGCCCGAGGGGTACCGATCACCTTGCGCAGACACTCCTCGCGGCGGGAACCACCGAAGTGGACGAGCGCGGTCCGCGCCAGGTTGTAGGCGCGGCTCGTACCGCTCAGGGGGTACGACGGATACGGGCGGAAGCGGTGTGCCAGCCGTGCCCCGGGCACGGCCAGCACGTCGAGCCCGGCCCGCCATGCCCGCAGGCTGAAGTCGACGTCTTCGAGGCCGAGTTCGCGAAAGGCGCCGAACCCGCCCATGCGCCGGAACGTCGCCCGGCGTACCGCGAGGCAGCCGCCCGGCGCGAGCGGCACCGCGTAGGGGGCGGTCCCATCGGGTCGGGGAGGCAGCCAGCGCACCCGCAAGTGGGCGTCGATCAGCCGTGCACCGCAGCCCGCCGCCGTGCCGGCGGCATCGCGCACGGTGGGCGCGAGGACGGCGTCGGGCCGGGCGTCCAGGGCCGCCCGGAGCCGTGCCAGGCAGGTCCGTTCAAGTCGGCAATGTGCGTCGAGGAACACCAGGTGTGTACCGCCGGCGAGCCGGGCTCCCGCATTGCGGGCCGCAGCGATACCGCTGCGCCGGATGCGGTGCACCATGACGCCGCGAGCCCGCCACTCCGCCCGTTCCAGCAAGGCGCAACTGTCGTCCGTGCCGCCGTCGTCGACGACGATCGTCTCGTCCGGGACGACGGATCCGGCGTAGACCGACTCGAGGGTGGCGGGCAGTTCGGCGCCCTCGTCCAGCGTCGAGACGACCAGCGACACGGTCGACGACCGTGTGCCCTGCGACGCCTGCCTGGGCGAGGACGCCGTACGGCTCATGTCAGCGGTGGCCCGGGGGTGCCGGGCGGGACGCCCCCGGGCGGCAGCGTGGCGACGAGGTCGATCAGACCCGGGAGGAGTGCCGCGTGCCGGAGCGAGTCCTGCAGATAGGCCGTGAGCCCCGCGGTGAGCGCGAAGTGGTAGGAACCCAGCCGGTCGAGCTCCCCTCCGTCCAGGTCCAGCGCCAGGAGGTCGCCGACCCTCAGTGCCGCCAGGCCCAGTGCGTCGAGGACGCTCCGCGGCGAGGCTGCGAACTCCAGGTAGTCGGCGAAGTCGGTGGACGACCGGAAGTCCGCCTCGGCGAAGCCGGCTCGCTCGAGGACGCGTTCGAGTGCCCGGTCGCCCTGGCGCACCAGATAGCCGGCCGACGGGACGTCCGCCTCGTGCAGGTGCTCGAGCAACTGTTTCGTCAGGGCACCGACGAGACCGATGTTGGTGGCGTTCCTCCGGTCCGTGAGGACCGGGGTGAGCTGGGCCCGGCCCTCGGTTCCGATCATGGCGATGCCCACTGCCTCGATCGTCTGCGACCCGATGCCCTTGGGCGGCCACGGCCGCTCCGTCACGGCCAGCGCCAGGACGAGACCGTGCCCGGACAGCAGCGGCTCCAGGACCTCGGCGACGAGGTACGGGTAGCCGTTGCGGCGGCAGAACGCCGCGAGGGCGGTCCGCGTCTCGAGGTCGGTTTCACGGAACACTCCCATCCGGACCGACTCGTTGGCGGAGGAGTGGTAGGTCATCTCGGGCCTCCGAGAGCGGGGGAACGGGCACTGGACATCCATCCGGCGACTGCGTACCGCGTGCCGTCCAGCACGGTCGCCACCTCGTGCATCAACGAGGAGCGGAACAGCAGCAATATCCCCGGCTCGGGCACGACGACCACCCGGCGGTCGCGCAGGCGGGAATCGGTCTCGTAGACGGTGAGCGCGCCACCGTCGAACGTCGGCAGGGCCCCCTTGGCGCGGCGGCCGTTGAGGTACAGCAGCAGCGACCAGCGGTGAGCGGCGAGCCTCGGCGGATCGTCCTTGTGGTTGGCGACGTCGCGGTGAGCGCGGAAGTAGCTGCCCTTCTCGTACGACATGAAGTACGGGCCGTAAAGGAAGTCCGCGTCCGACTCGAACGCCGCGCGGTGGTCGTCGAAATACGACGCCATGCGCTCACCGATGCGCCGCTTGTGGTCCTCGGGGAAGTGGTGGTCGAAGCAGGAGCGCAGCGAGGGGTCGAGGACCGATTCGCCGGCACGGACGACCTGGGCCGGCTCGCGGGGTGACTCGTTCATGGCCCGGATGACGTCCGCGCACTCGGCGGCCGAGAGGAAGTCCGGGGCCGACGCCACGTTCTCTGTCCTGAACTGGGGTCGCATGAGTACTGACGCCTCCCGGTGGGGTAGGCCGCGTGGGGTGTGCCCAGACTCCTACAAGACATACCGGTCCGCGGGGACCGAAACGCCGGACTAGCCCGCGCGGCGGAACGGCGGGCGGGGCCCGAGCCGCGGGATGCGAAAGGAGCATCCGAACTGACGTGAAATCGTCCGTCCGGCAAATGACCTCCCCATAAATGCCAATACCAAACATGTTGATGAGTGGGAAGGGTGACGCTACGCTCGCAGGCACCATGAACGCTCGTATGTCATTCGTGACCAGAATGACAGGACTTCGCAGCGCCGGGAGAAATCCGACATAGCGTCGGCTTTCATTTTCGACGGTTCGACTCATACGGGGGAAGAATTGGATACTCGGCAACTCGAAGCGTTTTTAGGCGCCGTGGACGCGGGAAGTGTGACCCGGGCGGCCGGCATGCTTCACGTGACCCAACCCACGGTGACCAATCGCATCAAGGCTCTGGAGCGGTCGCTGGGTATGCCCTTGCTGGAGCGCTTACCGGGGGGTGTGCGGCCGACTCGGGCCGGTCGCTCCATCCTTGAACACGCCCGGGAGATCGTGCGGCTCAGCGGTCACGTACGACGCGTCGCGGACGCGTCACTGACTCCGCAGGGAAGAATCTGCGTCGGCGCGTCGGAAAGCCTCATCAACCACCGACTGCTGCCGCTCATCGAGTACTTGCTCCTGCGGTATCCGGACATGGACGTGTCGCTCCGCCTGTCCACTCCCAAGGAGGCGCTCGTGATGCTGCGCAACGGTCAGATGGACTGCGTGTTCATGATAGGCAGCGGGGCGTCGGACGAGGACCTGGAGCACTGCGATCTCTGCCCCGAGCCGTTCGCGCTGGTTGCGGGAGAACGGCCTGGTTCTCGCCGCCCGGCCTCCGAGGAGCCCCTGGCGTCGATTCTCGTCAGCGCCGACCTCGACGTCCGCCACTGCGGCGAGCTTCTGCACGAGGTCGAGTCGACCCTGCGGGCGGGGCGGCTGCTGAGACTCGATTCCATCACCGCCGTGAAGCGCCTGGCCGAGAGCGGTATAGGCGTGGGACTGCTTCCCGAGGTCACCGTGGCCGAGGACCTCGCCGACGGCCGGCTCCGCAGGGTCGTGGACTGGCGCCCCGCCACCCCCACTTACACGCAGGCCCTGTGGCGGCGCGGAGACACCGGGCACCCGGCCCTCCACGCCGTGCTGAAGGCCGCCTCCGATGTGGTCAGCGCGGGCTGAACAGGCCCCGGGCCCCGCCGCGGGAGCCACGGGGCCCGGGGCCGCTCAGGCGGCGTCCGTGAGGAGCTCGGCGAGCAGCCGCCGGTGGTCGGTCTTGCCGTGCTGGTTGACGGGGAGGCTGTCCACGATGCGCACCACGCCGGGTGCCATGTAGGCGGGCATCGCACGCAGGCAGAAGGCGCGCAGATCGCTCTCGGCCGTATCGGCCGCGCCGTCGGTCAGCACGACGAACGCGCACAACTCGGCCTCCCCGTCGAGCCCTTCGGACACCACGACGGCCGCCTCGCAGACGTCGGAGTGGGCCGACAGCCGTCGCTGCACCTCGGCCGGCTCCACGCGGTTGCCACGGATCTGCACCTGGGAGTCCCGCCGCCCGCAGAAGCGCAGGCCGCCGTCGGCGCCCCGGAAGGCCAGGTCACCGGTCCTCAGCAGGCGCTGACCCGAGCGGGGCTCCAGCGGGTCCGCGACGAGGGCGGCGTCCGTGGCGTCGGCGTCCCCCCAGTAGCCGGTCATCAGGGCCGGGCTGCGCAGGTACATCTCGCCGACGACGCCCTCCTCCCCCACGGGTGACCCCTCGGCGTCCAGCAGGAGGATGTCGGTGCCCCGGTGTCCGTTGCCGATCGACAGGTGCGTCACGTCGGCGGGCAGCGGGTCGGGCACCTCGGCGAAGCTGGCCGCCATGGATTCCGTTGCCCCGTAGCAGTTGATCAGTCGGATGCCGGGCCGGAGGCGCTGAAGGTGGCGCAGTTCGGCGAGTGGGAACTCCTCCCCGCAGAACAGCACGCCGCGCAGGTCGGGCAGGTCGGCCAGCCGGCCCGGGATGTGACGCAGCGACTGCCGCCAGATGGACGGCACACCGTTGACGTGGGTGGCCCGGGTGACGCTCAGGACCTTGAGGAATCTCGTCGGCCAGCGCAGCAGGGCCCGCGGGACGGGGGCCACCGCCGCTCCGCTGCCCAGCGCCATGCCGATGTCCAGCAGCGAGAAGTCGAACTGGAGGGGGGACGTCGACGCCACCCGGTCGCCCACCGACACGAACCCCTCGGCCATCATGCCGCGGTAGAAGGCGACGACGGCCCGGTGACTCATGACCACGCCCTTGGGCCGGCCCGTGGTGCCCGACGTGAAGATGATGTAGGCGGTGTCCGTCGGTGTCACGGCGCGCCTCGACCGGGCACGACGCGACGGCGGTCGCGGCACCTCGATGGCGCCGCCGCCGAACCGGCCGTGCCCCACGGCCGTCTCCGGTTCCCCGTCGGCGGCCAGGCACAGCGCGGGCTCGGCCAGCCGCTCGATCGTCGCCCGCCGTTCGGCCGGCGTCTCCGGGCTGACCGGTACGAAGGGCAGGCCGCGTGACGCACACGCCAGGACGAGGGCGACGGCCTCGGCGGACGTGTCCGAAACGATCATGACGCGCTCGCCGATCTCCAGGCCGAAGCGGTCCAGTTGGCCGGCATAGCGCTCGGCGGTCTCACGCAGGCCGCGGAAGGTCGTCACGCGTTCCGCGCCGTCCGTGTACTCCACCACGGCGGGATGGTCGGGGTGGGTGGCGGCGGCGGCCAGGAGGAACTCGTCGAAGCGTTCGTCGGGCCGGTGGATTACCTCGGGTGCGGGAGTCGCTGGCATTGGCTCTCCAGGTCAACGCAGGTGGTCTGCCGCGGCCGTGGCGGGCGGCACGGGTGTGGCGATGTGCGGTTCCCCGGTGACGAGCACCAGCGGGGAACCGGGGGTGGTGCTCAGATGGCGTACGGTGCCGACGACCAGGACATGGTCCACGGCGGTGAAGGTCTCCGCGACGTCGCAGGTCATCACGACGGCGGATTCGTGCAGGACCGGGACGCCCCGGAGCACGGCGTGCGGCGTGTCACGAAAGCGCTGTGCGGGGGTGCCGGTGGCGAAGCGCCGGACCAGCGGTCCCTGCGTGTGGGACAGCACGTTGACGGCGAAGCGGCCGGCGCCGAGCAGGTCGTCCAGGGTGCGTCCGCCCGTGCCGAAGGCCAGCAGCACGCTCGGCGGCGCCACGGACAGCGACATCAGCGAGGTCGTGGTGCACCCCACCGGCCCGTCGGGTCCGAGGGCGGTGGTGACCGCGACGCACTTGGCCAGACCCGTCATGGTCGCGCGGAAGAGCGCCTCGTCCACTCCTGGCTCGGCCGGCGGGTCCGCCGGGGCAGTCGTCGTCTCAACCCCGAGCACGGCTCACCTCCCTGCCGGCCGTGAGCGCGGCGAGGGTGTCGAGGGCCCGCTCGACCACACCGGTACGGGGGCGTCCGCGCCGGGCGGAGTCGGCGCTGAAGCGCAGGGCTTTGGGCAACTGCGTCCAGGCGTCGGCCAGGTCCGGCTCGGGGTTCGGGCCCAGGCGGTGCAGCTGGTGCCGGGACGCCGCCCACAGGTCGTCGATGTGCCGCTCCAGCAGATCCCCGTCGTGGGTGAGGCGGTCCCGCAGGTGGGCGAACACCTCCCGCGGCTCGCGCAGCCAGGTGCCCGGCCAGCGCGCCGGGGCTCCGGCCGGGTCGGGGGCGGCCCTGCGCAGCCAGCGGTAGGAGTCCATGGGGCCGATGTCCACCGGCTCCCCCAAGGCGTACACCTCCCGGTTGCGCACGGCCGGGTCGAGCCGGCCCACCGGTGTCAGCGCCCGCCGCAGGGAGTCGTCGTCGAGCACTCCGGTGTAGGGCAGGTGCTCACCGCCGGGCATCAGAGCGTGGAACGGGTCGGCGACGAGCCACCCCCGCGCGCCGTGGGCCCGCAGCAGGAACCAGTGGGGGACGGTTCGCACTCCGTGGTGCGGTGACCAGGGCAGGTGGAAGGCGTTGCCCGACACGATCACCTGCCCCTCGTCGGCCAGCAGACCGGCCAGAGCCGCGCGGGCCGACGGCCAGTCGGGCCGATGGTCGTGGACCAGGCTCCCGCCGTCGATGCGGTCGTGATGGGAGAAGGCGAGCGCGCCGTCCGGTTCGTCGGTGCGCACCCACAGGTGCACCGTCGCGGCCAGACGGTCGGCAGCCGCGCCTCCCAGGTACTCCACCAGCGTGGTGGAGTAGCAGGACAGGGCAGGTGTCATGGTGTCGCCTCCCAAGCGCACGCCACGGGTACGTCGATGAGGTCTCGCACTTTGCGCCAGCGCAGACGGCGCCAGTCGCCGTGGTCGAGATGCGGGGGCACGTCGATGTGCCAGGGGAGCCCTCCGATGCCGGTCCCGTCGGCCTTCACACAGGCCTCCTGGACCGTCCAGATCTCGGTGAAGACGGTGTGCCGCAGGGGCTCAGGCATGCGGTACAGGTGGGTCGTGTAGCGGGCGGCGCACCGCCGGACCATGGAGTCGCCGACGTGCCGCGGCGGCACCTGCACGTCGACTCCGACGCGGCGGCCGGGTGCGACAGCCACGACGGTGTGGTCGCCGTCGTGGGAGATGCTGATGCCGGGCCGGCTGCGGCCCGCCAGGACCGGTTTGCCGTTGTGGCCGGCCACGACCGGCTCGCCGGCGTGGTCGGGCGCCACCTCGGCCAGCAGCCCGCGCAGGAGCGCACGCCCGGCCAGGATCTGGCGGGCACGCCAGGCAGGCCGGCCACGCGCCGTGGCGAGGTCGGTGCGGGTGAGGCGGCCGCCGGCCGCCTCACCGGTGGCCACCCATACGGCCGGGCCGGCCTCGAGGACCTTCACGGCAGCTCCCCGGCACCGGCCAGGGGGGCCGTTTCGGCCATGATGTCCAGGACGACCTCGGTCGTGCCGCCGCCGATCCCGAACAGGGCCGCCTGCGCCCGCAGTTGCTGCGGCCCACCGGTGCGGAATCCGTGCGCGCCCTGGAGGTGGGCGCACACGTCCAGGACGTGCTCGACGGTCTCGGCGGCGCTGGCCTTGAGCAGCGCGGCGGCCGCGGTGTCACGGCGGGCGGCGACCGCCTCGGTGAGGCTCTCGGTCAGGGCGCGGTGCTGACGGGAGCGCAGCAGCGCGCCGGCCCAGCGCTGGCGTATCGCCTCCCGGTCCCACAGGACCCCGCCGCCCTGCCGGCGCCGCCCCAGGTGACGGGCGGTGTCCCGGAGCACGCGCTCGCACAGCGCGACCGCCCACAGCGCACCGGCCAGCCGCTCGGTGGCGATGTGGGCCGCGAACGCGCTCAGTCCCCGGCCGGTACCGCCCACGACATGCTCCCGGGTCAGTCGGACGCCGTCGAAGGCGAGGTGACCGGTTCCGGAGCCGTCGAACAGGTCCGTCCCGGCCGGTTCGGCGCGCACGCCGGGCGCGTCGGCCGGTACGAGCACCCACGTGAAGTTGGTGAAGTGGGGTCCGGGCCGGTGGCGTGCGAGGACGAGGGCGGCGCCGCACGTCGTCGCGTTGGTGATCCAGCGCTTGGTTCCGTCGAGCCGGACCCGGTCCCCGTCGAAGGTGACACGCGTGTCCAGCGCCGCCAGGTCGCAGCCGGAGTCCTCGTCGGTGGCGGCGAGGGCCACGACGGTGTGGCCGTCGAGGCTGTCGGCGAGCGTGTGGGTGGCCGGGCCGGTCCCGTGGGCGAGCAGCGGCAGACAGGTGGCCAGCGGCACGGTCACGGCAAGCGTCGAGCCGACGCCGAAGCGGCGGTCGACGTCCGTCAGCAGGGTGCTCAACGCGGCCGGGTCGACGCCCCGGCGCGGGTCGTTGCCGCGGTAGACACCGGCCAGCCGGTTCTGCGCGCCGAGCGCGTGCCAGAGGTCGGCGCCGCTCGTGTCGGCGGGCAGGGTGGCGAGCGGGGAACCGGTCCCGGCGGCGGCCTCCCGCGCTGCGAAGACGCTCACGCCGCCGCCCTGCGGTCTCCTTCGGCGGCGTCCTGTGCGCGCTGCACCGCGGCCCACAGACTGCCGGCGGTGGCGAAGGTGGTGTCGTTGAGGTCCTCGTCCGGGAGGGAGACCCCGAGCCCGTCCTCGATGGCGAAGAGCAGGTCGATGGCCTTCATGGAGTTCATCCCGAGGTCGTGCAGGCGGCTGTCCTCGGTGAGGGGACGGTCCCCGAGGTTGGGCAGGAAGGGCGTCAGCAGGTCGATGAAGGGCTGGTTCACGGCTTCTCCGTCGCTTGGCTGGTGATGAGGATCGGCAGGGTCAGGGTCGGTGGTTCCGCACGGCGAACACCTCGCGGTCGGCGGTGAGCAGGGACGCCAGTTCGGGCAGCAGGGTCTCGGGGACCGGCCTGCCCCGTTCGGCGCGCCGCTGGGCGATGAACGCGGTCGCGGTGAGCCGGTCCCAGCCGCGCAGGTGGGCCTGTGCGTCCAGCCGCTCCCCGAGGTGTTCGCGATACGCGGCGTGCAGGTGCCGGGCCCGGGTCAGCAGCCAGGTCTCGGCGGTCAGCCGGCGCAGCGCGGCGGGCCGGTCGGGGTGGGCGGTGTAGGCCTCGACGTAGGCCGCCGGATCGTCCAGGGACAGCTCCGGCACGGGGGCGCGGTACCCGGCCACGGGTGACAGGGTGCACGCGAAGGAGGCGGTGGGCATGTGCTCCCAGGGGATCGTCCACCGGCCGGGCCGGGCAGGCCCCCATGCCGTCTCGTTGTCGTACGCGTCCTCGACCTCGGCTCCGTCGCGGTGCGCGCCGACGAGGAAGCCGTGTTCCATGTGTGCCCGGCCCGCGTAGGGCAGCCACGGCATGGCGTAGGAGTCGGCGACGGCGTACACGACGGGCGCGCCTTCGGCCATGGCGCGCAGGTCGCGCGCGGGGACGCGGTGGGCGAAGGAGTCCGGCCGCAGGCCCACGAGGGTGGCTCCCTCGCGTAGGTGTTCCTCCGGCGGGGGGTCCACCGTGGGCAGGCCGTCGGGGCCGGGCTCCGGGCGGAAGCGCAGCCGCGCCCCGAGGGCGAGGTGCCGTCCCGGTCCGTTCCGGCGGTCCGCGATAAGCGCCAGGTTGACCTGCACGCAGTCGAGGATCCCGGTCCGCACGGACGGGGTCGCGGTGGCCGTCACGAGCGGGTCTCCACCCGGTGCAGCCCGGCCACCGCACGGGCGAGCGCCTCGTCGGGCGGGGACTGGTCCTCGACCCCGCCGTCGAGGAAGTGCTCGTAGGCACCGAGGTCCAGGTAGCCGTGGCCGCTGACGCACACCAGGACCCCGCCGGTGGTGTCGGGCGAGGCGGCGATCCGGGCGGCGGCCGCCAAGGCGTGGCCGGACTCCGGTGCCGGCAGGACGCTTTCGTGGCGGGCGAGCAGCCGGCCCGCGTCCAGGGCGTCCGCCTGGCTGACCGCCACGGCGTCGACGTCACCGCTGTGCCGCATGGCGGAGATGAGCTTCGCCGCGCCGTGGAAACGCAGGCCCGCGGTGTGCGCGTCCGGGATCCGGTAGTCGCTGCCGATGGTGTACATCGCCTCCATGGGGCCGCTGCCGGTGGCATCGGTCTTGTCGTAGGCGTAGACACCGCGGGTCAGCTTCGGTGTGCTGCTGGACTCGGCGGCGACCAGGCGGGGCCCCGTGCGGCCCGTCGCCCGGGCGGTGGCGTGGAAGGGCAGCGCGATGCCGCCGAAGTTGGACCCGGCGCCGACGCAGCCGACGACCGCGCCGATGTCGGCCTCCAGTTCCGCGAGTTGCTGCTCCGCCTCCAGCCCGATCACCGACTGGTGCAGGATGCTGTACGTCTCGCCGCTGCCGATGCAGAACGCCACCCGGTCGTGTTCGGCGGCGTACTCGACGGCTTCCCCGATGGCGAGGGAGAGGCTGTTGCCGGCGGCCGGGTCCTCCTTGGCGGAGACCTTGGTCATGCCGCTGGGACTGGCGTGCACCTCGGCGCCCAGCATCCGCATCAGGACCCCGCGGTAGGGCTTGCGCCGCAGACTGGACTCGACCATGAAGACCCGGCAGCGCAGTCCGAACAAGGCGCAGGCCGCGGCCATGGCGGTGCCCCACTGCCCCGCGCCGGTGCCCGTCACCAGTTCCTCCACCCCGGCCTCGCGGTAGTAGTAGGCCTGAGCGAGTGCCGTGTTGAGCTTGTGGCTGCCCGAGATGTTGACGCCCTCGTTCTTGACGTACACGGGCACGCGGGCGCCGACGGCCTCCTCGAAACCGCGGGCACGCCACAGCGGGGTCGGGCGGTACTGCCGGTAGCGTTCGACGACCGGGGCGGGGATGTCCCAGTACTCACGGGCGGAGACGCTGTGCCGGATCAGCTCGGTCGGGAGGTTGATCTTCAACTCCCCGGTGCCGTCGCCGGAGCGGGGTGGCGTGCGGTCGGGCGGCAGGGGTTCGGGCAGATGGGGCAGGATGCTGCGCCAGCGGGTGGGGATCTCGGGCGTCACCGCCGCACCTCCGCGGCCGTCACGACGTCGATCAGGTCCCGGACGGTGCGGAAGCTGCGTCCCACGAAGAGGTCGTCGGGGAGGGTGACGTCCAGCTCGTCCTCGATCCGCACGAGCATGCCGACGAAGCCGAGGGAGTTCACGTTCAGCAGGTCCCCGACGAGCGGTTCGTCGTCGCTGATGCTGCCGGGCGGGAGGGACAGCCGTGATTCGGCGATGACCACCTTCTTGACGATGGTGGCGACGGCGTCCCGGTCGAGGGACAGTTCCTGGGGCATGGCACGCCTTTCGGGGAAGAGGGGGAGGCCGGTGTCAGCCGCGCAGCGCGCCGGCGCCATCGGTGACGTAGCTGTGGGTGACCAGTGCGCCGAGCGTCACGGGGCCGCGCACGTGCAGACGGCCGGTGGCGATGGCGATCTCGGTGCCCAGTCCGAGCGTGGGGCCGTCGTGGAGCCGCAGTGAGCCGTTGACGACGACCATCGCGGCGTCGGCGCGGCGGCGGTAGGCGTCGACGACGTGCCGGTCCCGGGCGATGACGCCCTCGGTGTGCCCGGAGCCGTGACGGCGGACGTGGTCCAGTGCGGCGTTCTCGTCGTCGACCGGCACGACGGCGACGACCGGGTCGAGGAACTCCCGGCCCAGGTCGTGCGCGGCGAGGGGTTCGGTCTTGAGCGCGGTGGGGACGAGCGCGTCGAGTTCGGGTGCCGTGTGCAGGGTCAGCTCCGTCTCACGGCCCGCCAGCCCGCGCGCCAGGGCTTCCAGGTAGTCCCGGGCGACGGCGCGGTCGAGCAGCAGTGTCTCCACGGAGGTGCAGCCGGCCGGCTCGGGCAGCTTGCTGTCCAGCGTGGCCCGCACGGCGAGGTCCAGGTCGGCGCTGCGGTGCACGTAGAGGTGGTTGACGCCGCCGCCACCGGCGATCAGCGGGATGGCACTGGTGCGGCAGTACTCGACGAGCGCGGGGCTGCCACGCGGGATGAGCACGTCCACCTCGTCGGGTCGCTTCAGCAGGGCGCGCAGCAGCCGTCGTTGCGGGTCGTCCAGCACCGTGACGAGCCCCGTGGGCAGTCCCGCCCGGGTCAGCGCGGCGTGCACGGCCCGTTCGAGGGCGGCGTTGGTGGCGGCCGTCTCCTTGCCGCCGCGCAACAGCACGGCGTTGCCGACGGCGACCGGGAGCAGGGCGCCGTCCACGGTGACGGTGGGCCGGGCCTCGTAGACCATCAGGACGACGCCGAGGGGCCGCGGGACGCGGTGGACGTGCCGCGCCGCGCCGGAGACCGGCACCTCGCTCTCGCGCACCTGCCGCAGTTCGTCACGGGTCATCGCGGTCAGCTCGACCATCCGGTCCCGGTGGGCGTCGGTCAGGCGCAGCCGCTCCACCAGGGTGGGCGGCATGCCCAGCCGGCGGGCCGTGGTGACGTCCGCCGCGTTGGCCCTGGCGATCTGCGGCCAGTGCGCGACGAGTTCCTCGCCGAGGACACGGCAGTACCGGTCGTAGGCGGGGTCGCCCACGGGCGGGGCCGTGTCGAACGCCGCGCGGGCTCGGCTCAGGAGACCGTCAGGCATGCTGCTCCTCCGTCGTCGTGAGGAAGGCGCCGAGGTGGTCCAGGACGAGGGGCAGCCGTTCGCCGTCGAAGGCGGTGAAGTGGTCGCCGGGCAGCGGCCGTACGGTCAGACGCGGGGCGACCTCGCGCCAGGCGGCCAGGTGGTCGTCGTTGTCCTCGTCGGTGCACGGCATGAGCAGTGCGGGGCAGTCGTGCCGGGTCTCGGACCGGTAGGAGACGACGGCGTCCAGGTGCGCGTCGGCGGTCGCGGCGACCCGGTCGGCGGGGACGCCGCTGTCGTCGGCGGCGAGGGAGGCGTGGACCCGCTCGCGCCACCGGCGGGCGGTCGCCGGGTCCCGGTCGATGCGGGCGGCGGGGCTGTCGACCATCACGACCCGTGGCCGTCGTCCCTCCTCGGCCAGCCGCGCGGCCAGCTCCCAGGCGACG
The DNA here is from genome assembly GCF_002237655.1 of Streptomyces sp. XY006. GTDB lineage: Bacteria > Actinomycetota > Actinomycetes > Streptomycetales > Streptomycetaceae > Streptomyces > Streptomyces levis. Next base: position 472,593 of record NZ_NOKT01000001.1, on the reverse strand, counting down.
ACACCGCCGAGCGACCAGCCGAACAACAGCTGCGGCGGCTCGGGGAGTTCCGCCAGCAGCGACCAGTACCGGTCCGTCATGGCGGCGACGCTGCGGTCCGGCTCCTCCCCCGGCGCCAGCCCGTACCCGCGCAGGGCGAAGACCGGGCCGGACCTGCGCAGGGCGAACCCGACGCCCGTGTACGCCCCGACCCCGCCGCCGGCGGCGTGGACGAGGACGCTGCACTTCCCGGGCCGGGGCCGGCCCATCGGCATGAGCACCGGCTGGGCGACTTCCGCGCGGCTCATGGTGTGCGTCCGCGACGGGGGCAATCCATCATCGATGATCTTTCCTTCCGCGCTCAATGGCATTGACGAGAAGCGACTTCCGCACCACCCCCCTTTCAAACGAATTTCGTTCACACCCCATAGAGGGCACTTATCGCCTTTGACCGCGGGCATTATGAAAGCAGGTCAGGAGGCGTGATTCGGCTTTCTTATCGACGCCATGCGAAGCGTGTATGGCTGAGGGAACGGACTCGAATCAACGAATCCCAGCGGGGTAATCGGCGCTCGACGCCACGACCGCCGACAAGGGCAGGCCCTGCCGTCGCCCAGCTATTCCGCCGAATGCAGAGGGACCCCGCATGACACTGATGCTCGACCAACCGGTCGGCGCCACCCGCTTCCGTGCCTTCGGTCCGCGGCAGATCGACGACATCGCCCGCCGGTACGGGCTCTCCCCCCGGATCCGGGACGGCATCGCCCTGCTGGCGCACGTTCTGCCGTTCCGCGTCAACGAGTACGTGCTCGACCAGCTGATCGACTGGACGGACCCGGCGCAGGATCCGCTCTTCCGCCTGGTCTTCCCCCAGCGCGGCATGCTCCCCGAGGACGACGAGCGCTGCCTGGAGTCCCTCGTGCGCTCCGGGGCGGGCAAGCGCGAGATGGCCGCCGAGGTCACGCGGATCCGCGCCGGACTCAACCCCCACCCCTCCGGGCAGCGCGAGTACAACGTGCCGGTGCACGAGGGCGAACGACTGGCCGGCCTGCAGCACAAGTACCGCGAGACGGTGCTGTACTTCCCCACGCAGGGACAGTCCTGCCACTCCTTCTGCACCTACTGCTTCCGGTGGGCGCAGTTCGTGGGCGACCCGTCCCTGCGCTTCGCCGCCCCCGGCCCGGACCGCCTCGTCCGCTACCTGCACGACCACCCCGAGGTCAGCGACGTCCTGGTGACGGGCGGCGACCCCATGGTGATGAGCACCGAGCGCCTCACCGGACATCTGGAGCCGCTGCTCGGCGTGGAGAGTGTCCACACCCTCCGCATCGGCACCAAGTCCCTGGCCTACTGGCCGCAGCGCTTCGTGAGCGACGCGGACGCCGACTCGCTGCTGCGGCTCTTCGAGCGGATCGCGGCAGAGGGCAAACAGGTCGCCGTCATGGCCCACTTCACCCACCCCCGTGAGGTGCGCACCGCCCTGGTGACCGAGGCCGTGCGGCGGATCCGGGCCACGGGAGCCGTGGTCTACTGCCAGGCCCCGATGGTCGCGCACATCAACGACGACGCCGACACCTGGGCCGCCATGTGGAGGTCCGAACTGGCCCTCGGCGCGGTCCCCTACTACATGTTCGTCGAGCGCGACACCGGCCCCTACGACTACTTCAAGGTGCCGCTGGCCCGCGCGATGGAGATCTTCCACACCGCCTACCGCACCCTGCCGGGGCTCGCCCGCACTGTGCGCGGCCCGGTGATGTCCACCACGCCCGGCAAGATCGTGGTGGACGGGGTCGAAACCCTCGGCACGGACCGGTACTTCCAGCTGCGGCTGGCCCAGGCCCGCAACCCCGCTCTGGTCGGCCGCCCGTTCCGGGCGCACTTCGACCCCAGCGCCACCTGGCTCAGCGACCTTCGGATCGCGGCGGACGCGCCGCAGGACATCCGGGAGGCACTGCGGCCATGAGCACCTCGATGTCCCCCAATCTCGCCCTGAACGAGGAAGTCGTGCGGATGCGGGCCCAGGGCCGGTCCATCGTCCACCTCGGCTTCGGCGAGTCCCGGCTGCCCGCCTTCGCCCCGCTGGTGGAGCAACTGCGCGCCGGCGCCCACCGCAACGCCTACGGGCCCGTGGCCGGAGCGCCCGACGCCCTCGCCTCGCTCGCCGGTTACTTCGGACGCCGCGGCCTGCCCACCGGCCCCGAGGACGTCCTGCTCGGCCCCGGCAGCAAGCCCCTGCTCATGGCGCTGAACCTGGTCCTGCCCGGGGACGTGCTGCTGCCGCGTCCCAGCTGGAACTCCTACGAGCCGCAGGCCCGCATGGCCGGGAAGAACGTGTACGGCGTCCCGATCCCCGCCGAGTGCGGCGGCATCCCCGACCCGGACGCCCTGCCGGAGACCGTCGAGCGCGCCCGCCGGGCGGGAGGCGACCCGCGCATCGTCGTCGTCACGCTCCCCGACAACCCGACCGGCACGCTCGCCGGCGCCGGGCTGATCGAGCGGCTGTGCCGGATCGCCGAGGCGGAGGACCTGGTCATCGTCTCCGACGAGATCTACCGCGACGTCATACACCAGCCCGACGCCCCCTTCCTCAGCCCGGCCGAAGTCACCCCCGAGCGCACCGTCGTGACCACCGGACTCTCCAAGTCCCTGGCGCTCGGCGGCTGGCGCATCGGCGGCCTGCGGGTGCCCCCGGGGATCCGGGGCCGGGACCTGCGCGCCCGGCTGGTCGCCGTGGCCAGCGACCTGTGGTCCACGCTGTCGGGACCGATGCAGCAGGTCGCCGCGTACGCCTTCGGCGACCCGCCCGAGATCCGGCAGCGGCTGGCGGCCGGCGCACGGCTGCACGGAGCCGTGGCCCGTGCCGTGCACGCCGCGGCGATCGCCGCCGGAGCCACGTGCCGGCCGCCCACCGGGGCGTTCTACGTCTACCCCGACTTCGAGCCGCGGCGCGAGGCGCTGGCCCAGCGCGGAGTGACCGGATCGCCGTCGCTGGCCCGCCATCTGCTGGACGAACACGGCCTGGCCGTCCTCGCCGGGCACCATCTCGGCGATGATCCCGGCGCCCTGCGCTTCAAAGCCGCCACCAGCATGCTCTACGGCGACACCGACGAGGAGCAGGAGGCCGCCCTCGCGGCCCCCGACCCGCTCGCCGTCCCCCACGTCGCCGACTCCCTCACCCGCGTCGCGGAAGGCCTCGCCAAACTCGGCGCCTGACACATCCGGAGACATCATGGAGACACCCGACGTCCGCGCGGTCGTCACCGGCATCACCGCCGAGGTCCTCGGCGTCGACCCGGCCGCTCTGCACAGCACCAACGCGTTGACCGACCTGCCCACGTTCAGCTCCTTCCGCATCGTGGAGATCGTCGAGCGGGTCGAGGAGGAACTCGACACCGAGGTCGAGGCGAGCGAACTCACCCCGGACAACCTCAGCCGCCTGGACACCCTCACCGCCCTCTTCGAGCGGACCCTGCGCACCAGCGGGGTGCCCGGATGACCGTCACCGACCTCCCCCGCACGGCGTGGCGGCCCGCCGACCTGGAACGTGCCGTGTCCGAGGTCGAGGCGGAGGCCGCCCGGCACGCCGAAGTCTGCGACCGCGAGGCACGCTTCCCCGCCGAAGCGCTGGAGGCCATGCGCCGCACCGGCCTCCTCGGCCTCCTGGTGCCGGCCGAGGACGGCGGCCCCGGCGGGGGCATGGCCGACCTGCTGGCCGTGAGCAGCCGTCTCTCCCGCACCTGCATGTCGGTCGGCATGATCTTCACCATGCACTGCCAGCAGGTGGCCGCCGTCGTCCGGGACGGCGGCCACCTGCGGGAGCGGCTGCTGCCCCGCATCGTCCGCGGCGAGCTCTACCTCGCCTCGGTGACCACCGAGGCCGCAAGCGGCGGGCACCTGCTGTCCTCCGGGTCGCAACTGACGGCCGGTGACGACTCCACCGTGCGCGTGGACCGCTTCGCCCCCGTCGTGACCGGAGGCAGTCACGCCGACGGGTTCCTCATCACGGCCCTGGCCCCCGACGCCACGTCCCCGTCCCGGCTGTCACTGGTGTACGCCGATCGCGACCAGCTCACCGTCACCGTGCGGGGCGGCTGGAACCCGATGGGCATGCGCGCGACCCACAGCGCGCCCCTGCACCTGTCCGGTGAGATCCCCCACGACCAAGTCATCGGAGAGCACGGGGCGTTCCGGGACATCGCGATACGCACCTTCGCCCCGCTGGCCCACCTCGGCTGGGCGGCGTGCTGGCAGGGCGCCGCCGACGGGGCGCTCCAGCGCGTCGTGACCCTGCTGCGGGCCGAGCGGGGCCGCTACGACCTGGATTCCCCTCTGCTGCTGACCCGTCTCTCCCGGGTCCGCCAGCGCCTGGACACCGTCCACGCGCTCATCACGCACGCCGCGTCCGTCCTCGCCTCGGCCGAGGACCCCACGAGCGCGCCGGTGCAGCTCCTGCTCAACGCGGTGAAGCTGACCGCGTCGGAGCTGTGCCCCGCGGCGGCCGACGAGTTGACCGACCTGATGGGCATGCGCCACGGCTACCTGAAGGACTCGCCGACCGGCCTGGAGCGGACCTTGCGCGACCTGCGCTCCGCCCCGCTGAACTACAGCAACGACCGCCTGCACGCGGCGGACGGCGTGCTGGCCCTCATGGACCGGGAGGTCCGCCATGTCTGACTCGCTGTCCGGCCTGTTCTCCGCCAGCGCACGGCGCCATCCGGACCGGCCCGCCCTGAGCGTGGCCGGCACGACCCTCACCTACCGGGAGCTGGCCCGGGCCGCCGACCGCCTCGCGGCCCACCTCGGCCCGGTCCCGGCGGTGGCGCGCATCGGACTGCTGGCCTCTCGCTCCCCCTTGGCCTACGCCGGTTACCTGGCGATCCTGCGCACCGGGGCGACCGTGGTCCCGCTCAACCCGGCCTTCCCCGCGCAGCGCAACGCCGCGATCGCGGCCCGGGCCGGCCTGCGGAGCGTCCTCACCGACACGGCGCTGCGGGACCTGATGCGCGAGAGCGCGGTCCCGCTCGTCCTGGCGACGGCGGACGGCACACCCGCGGGCCGGCTCGCCCCGGCGGCAACGACCGTCGGGAGCACGGCCGGGACGCACAGCCCGGCCGCCTCACCGTCCGCCGACGGGCCCCCCGCCTACATCCTGTTCACGTCGGGCTCGACAGGCGTCCCCAAGGGCCTGCCCATCGCGCACGGGAACGTGCTCCCCTACATCGCCCACCAGGTGGAACGCTACGAGGTCGCTCCGGGCGACCGGCTGGGCCAGACCTTCGACCTGACCTTCGACCCGTCGGTGTTCGACATGTTCGTCACGTGGGCCGGTGGCGCCACCCTGGTCGTGCCGCAGCGCGACGATCTCGCCGACCCGGCCGCCTTCGCCCGGGCGAACCGGCTCACGCACTGGTTCTCCGTGCCGTCGGTGGTCTCGCTCGCCGCACGGATGCGCAGACTCCCCGCCGGGTGCCTGCCCGACCTGCGGTGGGGTCTGTTCGCGGGAGAACAACTGACGCTCAAGCAGGCAGCCGCCTGGCACCGGGCGGCACCGCGCGCGGTCATCGAGAACCTGTACGGCCCCACCGAACTGACCGTCACCTGCACGGCCTACCGGCTGCCCGCCGACCCGGCCGACTGGCCCACGACTCGCAACGCATCCGTCCCCATCGGCCACCGCCTGCCGCACCTGGAGCACGTCGTCCTGGACGAGACGGGCAGTCCCGCGGCCGAGGGCGAACTGTGCGTCCGCGGCGTACAGCGTTTCGCGGGCTACCTGGACCCGGAGAACAACGCCGGCCGCTTCCTCGACTGGGAGCCCGGCGCCGGAGTCCGCGTCCACGACACGCACGACGCCCCGCCGCCGCGGCTGTGGTACCGCACCGGCGACCGGGTCGTGGACGAGGACGGCGTGCTGACCCACCTCGGCCGGCTGGACGCCCAGGTCCAGGTGCACGGCTACCGCGTGGAGCTCGGGGAGGTCGAGGCGGCCCTCGCCAGCCATCCCGGCGTCGAGGACGCCGCCGTCCTCTTCGACGGCACCGACCTCAGGGCCCTCTACGTGGGCGACACCGTGGCGGTGGCGGAACTGGCCGGATGGGTGGCCACCCGGCTGCCGGCCTACATGGTCCCCGGCCGGATCCTGCGGGTGGACCGCTTCCCGCTCAACGACAACGGCAAGCTCGACCGTAAGAAGCTGGAGACACTGGCATGCTGAGGAACGACCACGACGCACTCTGGCACAACTCCCTCACACCGCAGACCGTCCGGGACGGCGGCTTCGACGCCACCGCCGTCGTGCACGGCAAGGGCTGCCGCCTGCAGGACGCCACCGGCACCTGGTACCTGGACGCGCGGGCGGCCCTGTGGAACACCACCCTGGGCTACAGCTGCGAACGGATCGTCGACGCCGTGACCGAGCAGCTCCGCCGGCTGCCGGTGGCCCAGATGATCCGCTACCAGGAGCCCGCCGAGGTCTCCCTGCGCTATGCGCGCCGGCTGGTCGCCGCCCTGCCCGACCCCCTCAACCACGTACGCTTCGGCAGCACCGGGTCCCAGATGACCAGCGCCGCGGTGCTCATGTCGCGCTTCGTGCGCAAGGTCCGCGGCGAGACACAGCGCGTCAAGGTCCTTGCCTTCACCAACGGCTACCACGGCACCGGAGGCCTGGCCGGGGCGCTCACCGGCGAACGGCAGATGCACGCGCTGCAGGCCCCGCTCGCCCCCGAGGTGCACCACGTCCGGCCCTGGGACCTGGCCGCCCTCGAACGGGCCGTCGAGCGGCACGGGCCGGAGAACATCACCGCCGTGATCGTCGAGCCGATCATGGGCACCGACGTCGTGCCCGCTCCCGAAGGGGCCCTGGCCCGGATCCGGGAGCTGTGCGACCTGCACGGCATCCATCTCATCGCCGACGAGGTCACCACGGGATTCGGCCGCACGGGCGCGATGTCGGTGATGGCCGCGCAGGGCGTGCTGCCCGACATGCTGGTCCTCGGCAAGGGCATCACCTCCGGTTACTTCCCTCTGGCCGCCCTGGTCTGCTCGGACTCCGTGTTCGACGAGGCCGTCTCCCGTGCGGAGTACGTCTTCCCGCACGGCTGCACCGCCGACGGCCATCCCGCCGCCATGGCCGCCGGACTGGCCGTGCTGGAGGAGCTGGCCGACGGAACGCTGCTGGAGCGGGTGCGCACGACCGGGGCGGAGATCCGCCGACGGCTGCGCGCGGCGGCCGCGGAGATACCGCTGATCCACGACGTGCGCGGCGAGGGCCTGATGGTCGGCGTCGAGCTGCGCCGGGAGTCGGGCCGCCCGGGCGAGAGCGAGATGGCCGAGGTGCGCGACGCCTGCAAGGCCGCCGGTCTGCTGCTGACCAGTACCAACAACACGCTCGTGCTGATGCCCCCGCTCGTGCTGGATGAGGAGGAGGCCGACGAGCTGGTGGAGCGGCTGACGACCGCCTTGCGCACCGTGGTCGGGCACGGCTCGTGACCGGGCGTCCCGCCGTCGCGGTCGTCGACGGTTTCGGATCGGCCGCTCGCCTGGCGAAGGCGTTCGACGCCGCCGGGCACGACTGTGTGCGGGTACAGAGCACCGTCGACATACCCGCCCACTACCGCGACGAACTCGACCTCGGCTTGTACGCCGACAACCTCGTGCACACCGGTGACATCGACGCGACCGCCGCGCGGCTGGCCGAGCACCGGACGATCGCGGTGATCGCCGGAGCCGAGCAGGGCGTCGAACTCGCCGACGCTCTGTGCGAGGCCACCGGCCTGCCGGGCAACGGCACCGCGCTCAGCCACGCCCGGCGCACCAAGGACGTGCAGACGCGGACCGTGGCGGCGGCCGGGCTGCCCACCGCACGTCAGCTCACGGTCGAGAACGCCGCACAGCTGAGGGAATGGCACACACGGCTGGGCGGCAGGGTCGTGGTCAAACCGGTCCGCAGCGCCCGCAACGACGGGGTGAGCGTCTGCGACGACCCGTCCGAGTCCGTCGCCGCCTACGAACGGATCCGCGACGCCGTCAACGACTTCGGGCTGCGCAACGAGGGGGTGGTGGCGCAGGAGTACCTGATCGGCACGGAGTTCGTGGTCAACACCGTCAGCCGGGACGGACGCCACCGCGTCACCGACACCTGGCGCTACCAGAAGATCGACGTCAACGGCGTCCGGGACCGTATCAACGGCATCCTCTCGCTGCCGCCGTCGGACCCGCGCTGGAGCCGGCTGCGGGAGTACGCCTTCTCCGTGCTCGACGCCCTCGGCATCACCCACGGGCCCGCTCACCTGGAGATCATCATGACCTCCGGCGGTCCTCGTCTGGTGGAGGTCGGCGCCCGCCTGTGCGGCGCGGACGTCGCCCGGTACGCCGTCCTCGTCACCGGCGAGTCGCAGATCGACCGCACGGTGCAGGCGTACACGGCCCCGGAAGCGTTCCTCGCCGACGTCGACAGCCCCTACGGCAGGGACGGGCACGCCGCGATGGCGTTCCTCGCCTCCCCGCTGGAAGGCCGTCTCAGGTCGTACCCCCTGCTCGGCGAGGTGGAACGCCTGGAGAGCTACCGGGGCATGGCGCTGCGGGTCACTCCCGGGCAGTGGCTGCGCCGCACGGTCGACGACGGCAGTGAGCCCCTCGCGGTCGGTCTGGCGAACGCCGAGGCCGCGACCGTCGAGAAGGACTTCCAGACCGTCTGCTATCTCGACGGCCACGGCTTCTACGAAGTGGAGCAGGGACACCATGGCTGACCCCCGCACGATCGCCCTGGTGGACCCCTACGGCGCCGTCAACAAGGTGGGCCAGGCGTTCCGCGAGGCGGGCTTCGACTGCCTCCGCGTCCAGTCCACACCGGAAGTCCCGCCGTCCTACGGACCGGCCGACCTGACCGGCTACCGGGACAACCTGGTCCACGACGGGACCTTCGCGCACATGGTCGAGCGGCTGGCGAAGGCCGGTCCGGAAGCCCTCGTGGTGGGCAGTGAGCTGGGGGTGGAATTCACGGACCGGCTCAACGAGGCCTTGGGCCTGCCCGGTAACGGGACCGCTCTGAGCGAGGCACGCCGCGACAAGTACGTCCAGATCGAGGCGCTCAGGACGGCCGGGGTGCCCACCACCCGGCAGGAGCGCGTCGGCTCCCCGCGGGAACTGGAGGCGTGGCACCGCTCCATGGGCGGCCGGATCGTCGTGAAGCCGGTGCGCAGCGCCCGCAACGACGGGGTGTCGTTCTGCGACACCCCCGAGCAGTCGGTCGCCGCGTACCACCGGATCATGTCGCGGGACAGTGTCTTCGACGTCCCCAACGAGGGCGTCGTCGCCCAGGAGTACCTGCGGGGCGTGGAGTTCGTGGTCAACACCGTCAGCTGCCGGGGCCGGCACCGGGTCACGGACGTCTGGCGCTACCAGAAGATCACGGTCAACGGGATGCGCGACCGGATCAACGGCATGACCTCGGTCCCACGCGACGAAGCGGACTGGCACGCCGTCACCGAATACTCCCACCGCGTCCTCGACGCCCTCGGCATCCTCTGGGGCCCGGTGCACCTTGAGGTCATGCTCACCGCCGCCGGACCGCGCCTGGTCGAGGCCGGCGCGCGACTGTGCGGCGCGGACGTCGCCCGGTACGCCGTCCTGCTCACGGGCGAGTCGCAGATCGACCGCACCGTACAGGCGTACGCCGACCCTGAGCGGTTCCTCAAGGAGACCGACGCCGAGTACGCCGTGGAGAATCACGGCGCCATGGCCTTCTTCGCCTCCCCCTACGAAGGTGTCCTGCGCGGTTATCCGCACATCGGCCTGATCGAGCAGTTGGAGAGCTGCCAGGGCGTCACCCAGCGCTTCAAACCCGGCGAACACCTGGTGCGCACGGTCGACGACGAGAGCGAACCGGTCACGGTGGGTCTGATCCATCCGGACCGCTCCGTCCTCCTGCAGGATTTCGCCACTGTCTGCTATCTGGACGGCTTCGGCTTTTACGACGTGGAACCGGGGCACTGAGAAGTCTCACCGCCGTTCCCGGACCCGTCCGTCCGGGGATGGCGGCACCGGTACCGACCGGTACCGGCGGCGGAACCGACATCTGGGGAGCATCGTGGCCGAAGGCTGGCGCAGGGACTTCAACTTCGTCTGGGCGGGCGAGACCGCCTCGCTGGTCGGCACTCAGGTGTACCAACTGGCCATGCCACTGACCGCGGTTCTCACCCTCGACGCCACCCCCGCGCAGCTGGGGCTGCTGGGCGCGTTGACCTTCGCCCCGTACGTCGTCCTGGGCCTGCCCGTCGGCGTTCTGGTCGACCGGCGGCAACGGCGCGGGGTGCTGATCCTGTCCAGCCTGGGGCAGGCGCTGTCGATCGGCGCGATTCCGCTGCTGGCGGCGCTGGATCTGCTGACGTTCGGCCGGCTGCTGGCACTGGCGTGCGCGGCCGGGACGGCGCGGGTCTTCTTCACCATCGCCTACCGCTCGTACCTGCCGGCGATCGTGCCGCCGGAACATCTGACCGGCGCCAACTCCCGTCTCACTGCGAGTGAGTCGGTGGCGGAGATCGGCGGGCCGGGGCTGGGCGGGGCCCTGGTGCAGCTCGTGGGGGCGCCGTTCGCGCTGCTCGTCGACGCGGTCTCCTACCTCGCCTCCGCGCTGGGTTTCTCGGCGGTCCGCAAGCGCGAGAAGGCCGTTCTCGCCGATCCCGCGCCCTTACGGTCACAGGTGACCCAGGGTTTTCGCTTCACCTTCTCCAGCGCCTACCTGCGGGCCACTCTCGGCGAGGCCGCGAGTTACAACCTGTGCTGGCAGATCGTGCTGACGATACTCACCCTGTTCGCGGTCAAGGAACTGGACATGAGCCCCGGAACGCTGGGCGTCGTGCTGTCCGTCGGTGCCGTGGGAGCGCTGCTCGGCGCGGCGTTCACCGACCGTCTCGCCCACCGGGTGGGCCTGGGCCGCACGCTCGTGATCGCCGCCGTGATCGGTGATCTGGCCCCCCTGCTGCTGCCGGTCGCGCACCGCGGCACCTGGGCGGCTCCCCTGCTCGCCTTCGCCTTCTTCGTGCAGGGCTTCGGCATCACCGCCTGCAACGTGCACACCATGACGATCCGTCAGACGGTGACCCCGGAGCGGCTCCTGGGACGCACGAACGCCGCCTACCTCTTCGTCGCCCTGGGCATGAAACCGGTCGGCTCGCTGCTCGGCGGCTGGCTGGGCACCCACCTCGGGCTGCGCGGGGCGCTGGTGGTGGGGACCGTGGGGCTGTTGAGCACCAGTCTCTTCCTGATCCTGTCCCCGTTGCGCACGGTCCGCACCCTGGACAGCCTCCGGCCCGAGCCCCCCGAGGAGGCCCGGACCGCCACACCGACGAGCACGCCCTGAGCGGACCGCGGTCCGGCGGCCGGCCGCCTCAGCCCACCGCCACCCGCAGTGCGTGCCCCGCCTTGTCCAGGGCGGCACGGCAGGTGGCCGCGTTCTCGGCCAGGGCGATCGCATAGGCGATCCGGCCGTCCATCAGTCCGCGCGGCGGGGGCGACTTGACCTGTCCCGGCGTCGCCAGCGGGCCGCAGCGCACCACCTGTTCCGGCAGCCCGGACTTCTCGAAGCGGACCTCCTCGATCAGGGAGTCGTCCGCGGGCGGATAGTAGAAGCGGATGGCCGCGACGCGTCGCGGTCCGGCGGCCGCTCGCAGCCTCGGCGGTCTGCCGCACGCGACGTCGGCGGCGGCGAGCGCTAGATCCGGGCCACCGCCCATGAGGTTCAGCAGGGGGATCATGCCCCCTCCGATCCGGGCGTTGACCTCGATGACCTTGGGCCCGCTCGGGGTCAGCCTGATCTCCGTGTGGGTCACGCCGTCGGTGAAATCCAGGGCGGCGTGCGTACGCGTGACGACGTCGGCCAGTGTCTCGTCGGACCACAGCGGGTCCCCCAGGTCGACGACGTGCCCGGTCTCCTCGAAGTAGGGAGCGAAACCGACCTCCTTGCGGGCGAGGCAGACCGGGGTCACCGTGCCGCGGTGGACCACGCTGTCGACGCTGATCTCCGGTCCCCGGGCGAACTCCTCGACCAGGATGTTCCGCTCGTGCGTCGGCAGGTCGGGCGCCCACTGGCCGCTCACGTCCGTGAACGCCACGGCCTCCATCAGGTCGGCGGGAGAGTCGGCCCGCACCACACCGAAGCTGCCGGCCAGGGCCCGCGGCTTGACCACGACCGGGTAGCCGATGTCCTCGGCCACCGCGAGGGCATCTTCGCGACCTGACACGAGCACCGAGCGCGGCTGAGGCACCCCGCCTGCGTCCAGGGCCGCGCGGGTGCGGTACTTGTCCCGGCAGCGCTCGACGCACCGCCGGTCCCCTCCCGGCAGCCCGAGCGCGGCGGCCACCTGCGCGGTCTGCTCGATCCAGGTCTCGTCCCAGCAGATGACGCCGTCCAGCGCCTGCGCGGCGTCGACGGTCCGGGCGACCCGCACGAGGCCGTCCACGTCGGCCAGATCGGGCACCACGGTGTGGCCGGCCGTGTACGCCCGTTCCCATGTGGGCGTTTCGGTCAGCACCAAGTGGACGCGGAAGTCGCGGCTGATCGACTGCAGCAGGTACTCGCGGTAGGCGCGGATGCCGGGCGTGATCACGAGCAGGTGTCCCATCGTCATGGGCACCGGTTACCCGTGCGCCGCCCGGCGAGTCCCACGGCGGCGGCTCCCCCCTGCTGATGTCTCCTCAGGCGCGCCCGCCGACTTCTTGACGCCCCGCCAGGGCTAGGCTTCCCGCTCCGCCACGAAGATGCAGAACGGATGGCCGTCGGGATCCCGGTAGACACGGAAGCGCTCCTCGTCGTCGGGATCCGGCTGGTCCCGATTGCTGAGCAGACTGCCGCCGAGGGCGAGCACGCGCTCATGCTGGTGCAGCAGTTCCTCCAGCGAGGTGACGCTCAAGTCGAGGTGCATCTGCTGAGGGACCGGGCCGTCGGGCCAGTCCGGCTCACGCAGACGCTCCACCTGCTGGAAGGCGAGCTGCCGCCCGCCGTCGGGACTGCGCAGCACGAGCCAGTCCCTGCCGTGCTCGTCCGGCACGCCTGCCGGAGGCGGCTCGTCCCCCTCCGCGTATTCAAGGCCCAGCAGACCCCGGTAGAACTCGGCGAGTTTGCGGGCGTCGGTGCTGTCGAGCACGGTCTGCACCAGCCGGATGCGGCTTGCGTCGTCGGTCATGGACTCCATGTGCCCGGCCCGGCCCCGCCCGAACGACCCAGTCGGGGGAACGCCTGCCGCGGGCACGGCCGGCCAGGCGATCATTCTGGCCTCAGCGGTACGTCTCGGCGGACGTCCGCGGATCGCCGGCCACCATGCGGGCGGTCAGGCCCTCACGACCTCAGCCTCATACTGGGCGCTGTCGAAGCGGAAGTCCGGCGGCACGGCTGTGGGGTCGCCGGTGTTTTCCCAGAACTCCCAGCCGGGCCCCTCCGGTATCGGCAGCCCGAACCATCGGCCATCGACGATTCGCCCTTGAGCAGGTGGTGGTGCAGCTTCGCTGCCCGATGAGCGGGACGACTCGGGGTATCCGAGAGGCGACGACGCTGTCCCGGCTCTCTTCTGAAGGAGGTTGGCGCTGTGCTCTCGCTCAAGCGCTTACTCGACCGCAGCCTGACCGCGCAGGCGATTCTGACCTTCCTGCTGGTACTGGGTATCACGGGCGTGATCCGCAGGGACGAGCATCCGGCCGTCTGGCTGTTCCACAGCGCTCTCTACACCGGAATCGCCGTCGCGGTCCTGGCCGTCCAGCGCCGCCGGGCCGCCCGCGCCGCCGGCACCGACACGGGCCGACTCGCCGACCTCAACCGCAGGATCCGCCACCAGCAGGTGCCGAACGACCCCCAGGAGCGGGCGGCCATGCGACGGCTGGTCACCGAACAGCTCGGCCAGGTGGAGCGGGCCGGCAGGTGGCTGCCGTACTGGCTCGGTGCCATGAGCCTCGTCGCGGCCGGCATGCTCGTCCTGGGGGCCGTCAGCGGGTCCCTCGTCTTCCCTGTCCTCTTCGCCATCGGCATGGCCGCGCTGTGCTCCTGGGTCCTGTGGATGCGCCGCCGCTCCCTTCACCGCCTGCACTGGATGCGCCAGGCCCTGCAACAGCAGTGAACGCGATCGGGGTGCACCGGCACGGTGTGCGCAGGCCGAGGTGCCGACCACTGCGGGCGCCGGGGCGGCGAAGGAGGCTCGTCCTGGCATGGATGGCAGACGGAGCGTCTCGGGTTGCATCTTCCGTAGCGGTATGTGGTCCGCTGTACTCACGTCCCGCCCCGTTGAGGAAGGCCCCTGCTCATGCTTTCGTCCTTCACCGCGCCGCGCCAGGTCAAGATCGGTGACGCGGCGGCCTTCGTCGGCACCACACCGCGGGCGATCCGTCACTACCACGAGATCGGGCTGCTCCCCGAGCCCGTGCGGGGCGGCGACGACCGCCGCCGCTACGGCTACGAGGACATGATTCGGCTGCTGTGGATCCGTAGGATGGCCGACGCGGGGATCGCCCTGGACGACATCCGTGACGCCTTCGCCGACAGGGCCTCGGCCGACACCGACACCGACACCGACGGCGGCGACGGCGACGGCGACGGCGACGGCGACGGCGACGGCATCGCGGAAACCCTGGAACGGCTGGAGGAAACCCTCCTGGCCCAGGAGGCAGAACTGCGGCGGCAACGGACCGCCGTGCAGCGCATGCGTACCGAGGGAAGCAGGATGGGTCTGCTCTCCGAGTTCGTCACCAGCCGCCTCAAGGGCCTGCCCGAGGGCTCCCTGCGCCAGGCGGACCTGGACAGCCTGCTGGTCACCGAGCGGATCTTCGGCCCGCTCGGAGCAGCCGTCCAGGCCGGCCGCTTCATCGCCCTGGCCACCCACCCGGATCTGCGGGAGGAGTCCGACCGTGTTGATGCCGCCGAGGAGGCACTCGACGACACGATCGCTGTCGATGACCCCCGCGTGGCCCAAGTGGCCGCCGAACGGCACGCCTTCGAAAAGGCGCTGCACGCCGCCATCGAGCACTCCGGCCTGGCGGCAAGCGACGACGCACTCTTCGACTCCTGGGACACTGTGCAGCCCGCTGCCGCCGATGAGGGCGAGGACGAGGCCGACCAGAGCTCGGGCGGGGCGCAGAAGGCCATGAGCGCGTTCGAGGCTGTCGGGAAGATGCCGTACGACTTCTCCCCGGCCCGCCTGCGCTGCATGGAACTGGCCGAAGAACTCGCCGCCCAGGAGTCAACCGCTCCATGAAATGAGCCCCTCAGGCCGCTGGCCGGCCAGCGCCTGTACCGACAGGACGCCGTCGCCCTGGTCCGCTGCCTCCAGCAGATGCTCGCCGCCGGCCTCACCAGCCGACGGATCGCCGCGATCACGGATACCCACCTTGGGCGGTCGCTCAGGGGCGTTGCATCACGCGGTCCACCACCGCGCCGGCGGCCACGTACGACCACTGCTGGTAGGTCTTTCCTCCCGCATTGCGCTGGTCACGCATGCCGAGGTACCGGTACGTCTGCGCGTCGAAGACCAGCACCTGTGCGCCGTTCACCCAGGGTGTGCCGGGCGGGCCCACGTACTGGATGCCGATGCCCGCGCGGCCGTCTCCGTCCGTCTGGCCCGGTATCACCTTGACACCGGGGACGGCGGCGAGTGCTTCGAACGTCGCAGGGCGCAAGCCCTTCGGCAGGACGGGGGCACGCAGCAGGCCGGAGAGGAAGATCTGCACCTTCGGCCAGTCGTCGGCCTTCACGGGCCGTTCGTAGTCCGGCGTCCTGCCGACCTCGCGCAGGGCGATCGGGAGCTTCTCCGGATCGGTGGGCAGTTGCTTCAGCTGAGCCCACCTGCGCGGCGGCCAGCTGCGCTGACCCGGCCGGTCCGGCGGCACCCACTGCGTATGGCCCAGTTCGCTGACGTAGGACTTCTTGGAGCCGTCGACGGAGTTCCAGCTCTCGTCGACGTACGTCCTGCTCGGGCCGCCTCCGACCGGGGTCTCCTTGATGATCTCCTTGGTGTAGAGGAACTGGTCGTCGCGCGGCGCGATCGGCTTTTCGAGCCTGCGTTCCTCGGCGGCCGCCCCTCGCAGCACCGTCGCCGCGCTCACCGTCCGGGTGCGGGGCGGGTTCCCGGTGTTCTCGGCGACCAGCACGGTCGTGGCGACCGCCGACGCGGCGACGGTGGCCACCGCGATCCGCAGCAGCGGACGACGGCGAACCGGCGTCGCTGCGGCGGGAGTTCGCATCGCCTGATCCAGGCGGAAGCGGGCGCGGGCGCGGACGGTGTCCGTGAGAGGAGGCGCGTCGGCGTCCCACTCCCTCAGGAGCTCGAGTTCATTCATCGTCGGATTCCTCTCGCAGAGTGGTCGGATCGAACCCGCCCAGTGCCTCACGAACCTTGCTGCGCGCCCTGTGCAACCGTGACCGGACGGTCCCCACCGGCACCCCGAGGGCGCGTGCGGCCTCCTCGTAATTGAGGTCGGCCCAGGCGACCAGCAGCAGCACGTCCCGGTGGCGGGCGGGCAACCGGGCCAGGGCGCAGGCGAGTTCGCGGCCGACGGCCTGCGCGGTGACCCGCGCCGCCACCCGGTCCGCGAGCATCTCTTCGGCCTGGTCACCAGGGGCGGACGACGGCAGCCGTCCGAGCGCCTTCAGACGCCGCGCCTCGGCGCGCCTGTGGCGGCCTATGAGGTTGGTGGCGATGCCGAACAGCCACGGGCGGGCGCCGGCCAGCGCCGTGTCGTACCGGAAACGCAACCGGAATGCGGTGGTGAAGGTCTCCGCCATCACGTCCTCGGCCGCCTCCGCACCGAGCCGGCGCGCCGCGTACCGGTGCACCGCGTCGGCATGGCGGTCGAAGAGCTCCGCGAAGGCTTCGGGTTCGTCCCACGACCGTTCGATCACCGAGGCGTCACTGTCCTGCCCCACCCTGACGCCTGGTTCAGCGGTCATCGGGGCTCCTTTCATCGGTTCACCGCTCTGAAATCCTGGCCTCTCACCGGTACTTCGCCGCACACGGATTTCCGGTTCCCCATGCCGCGATCGCGCGGGACAGGGCATTCGTTGTCAGACCCCTCTGTCACGATCGCTGCATGGGAATCTTCGACGATCTGGTGGTGCCGGAGGAACCGGCCGCCGAGCGGGCGGTACTGGTCCGGTTAGGGCCGCCGGCAGAGGACACCGGGCAGTACGCGCCGCCGGTCGACTGGTTCGCGCCTGTGCTGCTGTCTCAGCTTGAGGTGCTCGGCGCCGGTCCGCTGACGAAGGTGGTGCTCACGGGGTGGTCCGTGTGGCCGCAGGCAGCCACCCTGCATCTGGCCGTCTTCCGTAGGGCCCGTCAGGACAGCGCGGCCGGGGGACGGCAGTCCGGGTTGCGAGTGGGCCTGCTGTTCTCCGACGGTCGCCGGGTGACCTCGCTGGACGGCACGGTGGACCGGAGGGTGGAGTTCACCGACTCGCAGGGACAGGTGACAGTGGGATCCACGCCGCAAGCGGTCGGACTGATTCCGCTGGATCCCGGGTTGCAGCCTTCCCGCCGGTCCCTGTTCAAGACCGACGTCGACCTGTATCTGGCGGAGCTTCCACCCGCCGGAGAGGCTCAGTTGGTGATGGAGTGGCCGGACGAGGGGATCGCCGAAACCCGCACCTCGGTCGATGTGGCAGCCCTCCATGCCGCCTCCGCTCGGGCGCTCGAGGTCTGGCCGTCGCTCGAACCGCCGGATCCGTCGCAGCAGCCGGAGACCTTCGGGTACGTGGAGATGGGCGGTCCGCCCGCGTTCCTGGCGCCGCCCCTGTCCCGGCACGAGCGCGAGATGCTGCGCCGCCAGGAGGAAGCCCGCAGGCGCTACGTGCCGCAGGCCGACTGGAAGCGAATGGGGTACCGGGACTGGGGTGACGCTGCCCTGATCCGTGCCCGGCTGGACGCCGGGGCACCGCCCGACGCCCGCGTCGGATGGCGTGGCACCAGTCCGCTGCACCTCACGGCGGAGCAAGGGGCGGCGGAGGGCGTAGCCGCGCTGCTGTCGCATGGCGCGGAGGCCGACGCGCGCGACGAGGACGGACACACACCGCTGTGGTACGCCGCCTGCTCTGTGGACGAGGGCAGTGTCCGAGCACTGATCGACGCCGGGGCGGATGTGTGGACGCCGCAGACCGGGCCCTGGTCCCCGGGCCGGTTGCTGCTGACCACGTCGCTCGCGCCGCTCGTCGCACGTCTGCCGGGGGCGGTGGAGCTCCCTCCGGAGGAAGCCGCGGCGTTCACAGCAGCGGACGCGCTCATCGCGGCCTTCGGTGAGCAGGAACTGTGGACCGAAGGACTCGGCATCTGCTTCGTGCAGGGCCTGAGCGAGGACGAGGTGATCCAGCGGCTCGGCGCCGACCCCGCGCAGTGCGCGAAGACGGACTCCGAGCACGCGCCCTTCGATCCCATGGACTACGACGAGTCCCTCCGCTACGTGGGGGTGACGAGCGTGTCCGGGACTCCTGGCGGCTGCGTGATCACACGGGACGGCTATATGCCGAGCGACGACGGCGTACTGCGGGCGATATCAGGGGGCACCGCCGCCTACGGAATCTATTTCAACCCCAAGGGCGGGACCTTCGGCGCCCTGGCCCGGGACGGCCAAATTGTCGAGCACGAGGAGATAGGCCTCCCGCCGAGGGAGCCGGAGCCGGCCGCCCATTGGCACTTCCGCTTCTGGCAGCGGCGGTCAGCTTTCCCGCACTATGCGGACACACTCGCCTACGCCTGTGCCGCGGCCGGGCTGAAGATCGACGACGGCCAGGACACCATCGACCGCAGCACCCCCCGCCGCTGGGTGCCGTTGCCCGCACAACTCCAGCGCTGAGGCACCGGAGCCGTGGACGTCCACTCGTCGTGCGGGCAGCGGCCGGGGCTCTCGAAGACCGCCGTCGCCACCGGCACTGCCGGCAGCAGGCTGAGTCCGACGCGGTGGGCCAGCAGGCTCGTGCGGTAGACGCTGGTGACCACCGCGGCCCGGTGACCCTGAGTCGTGCCGTCCCACAGGGCCGCGCTGAGGCGGAGGTTCTGCCGCGTGTTGACGGATCGGTCCTCCCGTACGATCCGGTCGTCGGGCACTCCGCGTGCCCGCAGATACTCGGCCATCGCGTCCGTCTCGGAGCGGACCTCGTCGTCGCCCTGGCCGCCCGAGACGGCGAACACCACACGCGGCGTGTCCGCTCCGCCGACGGCGTCGATCGCAAGGGTGCGCTCCAGCCCATGGGTTCGGCGTCGCCTCTGTGGTGGGTGGCACCCCGGGGCCTGAGGGCCTGACGTCACCCGAGCGGGAAGGACGTGGCCGTGAGGCGTTCGGACAGGTCCCACAGTCGGGCGGCCAGGTCGGTGTCCTGGGCGGCGGTGCTGCGGGAGACCAGGGTGGGGCGGCCGCGCCGGCCGCCCCGGCCGTCGGGGCCGACGTAGCTCGCCCCGGGCAGGTCACGGACGGCCGCGAACAGGGTCGGTTGCGCCCCGTCGGTCCCGCTCTGCATGACGAGGCGGCCGACTATCGCTGCGACCGCCTTCATGGCCGGGCCCAGGTGGCGGTTCAGCCCGGTCGTCGCCGCTCCCGGGTGTGCAGCCAGGGCCCGCACCACGGAGCCCGCCGCGGTGAGTCTGCTCTGCAGTTCCAGGGTGAACAGCAGGTTGGCGAGCTTGGACTGGCCATAGGCGGCCGGGGACCGGTAGCGCCGGCGCTCCCAGTTGGGGTCGGTGAGGTCCAGGGTGGCGCTCTTGTGGGCGTTGGAGGCGATGGTGACCACCCGGTCGGTGATCTTCGGCAGCAGCAGGTTGGTGAGGGCGAAGTGGCCGAGGTGGTTGGTGCCGAAGTGGGTCTCGAAGCCGTCCGCCGTCCGGCTGAGCGGCACGTTCGCCACGCCGGCGTTGTTGATCAGGATGTCGAAGGGGTGCTCCACGCAGGTCGCGAAGGCGCGGACGGACGCGAGATCGGCGAGGTCGAGCGGCCGCAGTTCGATCGCTCCGGGCAGGTACGGGGCGGTCGCGCGGGCATGTTCGACGTCCCGCACGGCCATGATCACGCGGGCTCCCGCCCGAGCGAACGCGCGGGTCGCCTCGAGGCCGATGCCGCTGTTCGCGCCGGTGATGATCACGGTGCGCCCGTCCTGCGGCGGCAGCTGACCGGCCGCCCAGGCGGTCGTGGTGAGTGAGCTGGTCATGGCGGTCAATGTATTCAACGAATACATTGTAGTCAATGAATACATTGAGCTAGGGTGACGCCATGACCGCAGTACGGCCTTACCACCACGGCAACCTGCGCAGCACCCTGCTGCGCGAGGCGGAGAACGTCCTCGGGGAACGCGGCGTCGAGGGCCTGTCCCTGCGCGAACTGGCTCGGGCGGCAGGAGTGAGCAACAGCGCGCCCCGCCGCCACTTCGCCGACAAGACGGCGTTGCTGGACGCGCTCGCCGAAGAGGGCTACGAGCGACTGGGGCGCAGACTCGACGCAGCCCTGAGGACCGCTGAGGGCGACGTCACCGCTCGGCTCGTCGTCTTCGCCCGCACCTACGTGGAGTTCGGCATCGAACACCGCGCACTGCTGCCCCTGATGCACCGCCCGAAGGGCGAGGCGCGCGACGACGCTCTTACGGCTGCCAACGACCGGGCCTTCGCCGCGCCCCTGCGGCTGCTGCACGAGGCCCGCGGCCGCGGTGACATCGACCCGGACACCAGCGGCCGGGTCGACATGACCCTCCTGGCGCTTCTGCAGGGCCTGACCGTGCTCGTCGCCACGGGCATGAACGGCGACCTCCCGCTCGACACGCTCGTCACCGGCTGCGTCGAGACTCTGATGTCGGGCCTGCGGCCCCGCTGAGCCGGCTCCTTGACCCTCACACCGTGTCAGGTGGTCAGCTCGGAGACATCATGTTCACCATCGGAGACTTCGCCCGGCACGGCCGCGTATCGGTCCGGATGCTGCGGCATTACGACGCCACCGGCCTGCTGCGCCCGGCCCATGTCGACCCGGCCAGCGGCTACCGCTACTACACCGCCGCCCAGCTCGCCCGCCTCAACCGGATCATCGCCCTCAAGGACCTCGGCTTCACCCTCCAGCAGGTCCGCGACATCGTGGAGGAGAAGGTCGGCGCCGAGGAACTGCGCGGCATGCTGCGGTTGCGACAGGCCGAGTTGGAGACCGCCATGGCTGCCGCAGCGGCATGGCTGGTCCAGGTCGAGGCGAGGCTCCGAGCAATCGAGAGCGAGGGGCACATGCCCACCAACGACGTCGTCATCAAGAGCGTCCCCGCCGTCCGGGTGGCGGAGCTGACCGCGACGGCCGCGAGTTTCGGGCCCGAGGACATCGGTCCGGTCATCGGACCGCTCTACGACGAGCTGTTCCGACGCCTTGAGGCGGCAGGAATCACCCCCACGGGCCCCGGTGTCGCCTACTACGAGGACGCCCCGGAGGGCGGCGGCAGGATCAGCGTCCACGCCGCCGTCCAGGTCTCCGCTCCCCCGCAGGACGGCGCCTTCCGCATCCACGACCTGCCGTCCCTCGACCAGGCGGCGACCATCGTGCACCGCGGCTCGATGGACACCGTCCTGCCCACCGCCCAGACCCTGGCCCGCTGGATCGACGCCAACGGCTACGAGTCGACCGGATACCCCCGCGAGATCAACCTGGAGTGCCCGGCCGACCGCGACGACTGGGTGACGGAACTCCAGGCACCGGTGACCCGGTCCTGATCAAGCGCACCCGACTGCAGCGCAGGGACGGCCTGTTCGTACATCGACTCATTCCCGCGAGCACGCCTCGGCGCGGTGGCCGTTCCTCGCAAAATCGGTCGACAGGCGCAGCCTGAGCCACTGTGATGGCTGCGACTGCCCGTCGCACGGAGCGGGCCGATGACGGGAGTTGCTCTTGGTCGCCGGGCGAACCGCGGACATCCGCCCTCGGATCGACGAGGCTCTGGTCAGGCGCCTGATCGACACTCAGTTCCCGCAGTGGGCGGGGCTGGCCCTGGAGTTGGTCAGCCCCGCCGGCTCCGATCATGTGATCCACCGGTTGGGCGAGGAGCTGTCCGTCCGGTTGCCGCGTCATCGCGGGGCCATCGGCCAGGCCAGGAAGGAGTACGAGTGGTTGCCTCGACTCGCCCCGCACCTTCCCCTGGCCGTCCCGGTGCCGGTGGGAGTGGGTGAGCCCGGCTTCGGCTATCCGTGGCCGTGGGCGGTGTCCCGCTGGCTGGACGGCGAGGTGGCGACGGTCGACGCGCTGGGCGACTCCTGCGAGGCCGCGGTCCAACTGGCCGAGTTCCTGGTCGCCTTGGAGCGCATCGCCTCTGAGGACACCCCTGCGGGGAGCACCGGGGAGGATCTCACCGGTCGGCCGCTGTCCGACCGGGACCGGGCGACGCGACTCGCCATCGCCGAGGTAGACGGCGTGTTCGACGCGACAGCGATGACCGGACTGTGGAACGAGGCACTGAGCGTGCCCGGCTGGGACCGCGCTCCGGTGTGGTTCCACGGGGACTTCCACACCGGCAACCTGCTGACCTGCGACGGCCGTCTCAGCGCCGTCATCGACTTCGGCGAGCTCGGCAGAGGCGACCCGGCCCGCGACCTGATGATCGCCTTCACCCTGATGTCGGCAACCAGCCGAGCCGCCTTCCGCGACGCGCTCGGCGTGGACGACGCCACCTGGCTGCGAGGCCGCGGCTGGGCCCTGGCCACCGGCCTGAACGCATACACCACGTACGCCGCCGTCGACCCCCGGGTCGCCGCGCAGACGACCCGGCAGATCACCCAGGCCCTCCTCGGCTGACAGGGGCGGGGCGACCAGCAACCACGGCCTCGGGCGGAGCTGACGAGGCCTACCAGGAGGGACTACCCGCCAGGTACGTGATGCCGGCGAGGACGGCCAGGATCAGTGCCGGTATGGCCAAGCCCTTCGTGATGGAGAGGAGCGTGCGCGTACCGCCGGCCGCCTTCCGTGTGTAGCGCTCGCGCTGTGCCGCCAGATCGTGCTGGGCGAAGGCGCCGACGATCAGGGCAGCAGCGGCGGTGATGAGGCACACGATGAGCGGTGTGAGGGCTCCTTGCTCGCGGATGTTGTTCTCTATCTCGCCGCCGACTCCTGCCTCGCTGCGTTCCGTGATGGCCGCGACCGCCCTCTGGATGGTCATGGCGAGCATGGCCAACGCCGTGACGGCGAGCGTCAAGGCGGCCCCGGCCAGGGTGGGCGCGCGTCCGGACGCCGTGGGCCGCTGCGTCTTTTGCCGGTTGCGCTGGGGCACAGGCGGCCTCCCGGGCGGGCGCGGTGGCGGTGGCGGTGGCGGAGTGGGCGTTGTCCCGATGACCACCGTGTCCCGGTCTCGGCGCGGTGCGTGGGCTTGTGCCGACTCGTTCGAGGGACCTGGTGCGGGCTCGGCGTGATCCGGCTCGTGGGCCGCGGCCACGACCGCCTCCACGTGGATCACCGTCTCGTCGGCGACCCCTTTCAGGGCGATGTCGCCGGACAGCTGCCCCTCGGTGGCGGTGTCGATGTGGACCTCCAGGCCGCTGCGCGTCGGATCCACGCGCAGCCAGGACTCGGTGGGCTGGGCCACGCAGTGGCGGGCCAGCGGTGGGCCCTGCATGGTCACGGACCGCTTCTGCGGAGTGGAGTTCCTCTCGACGCGGCCGAAGTCCAGGTAGTCCGGGGAGGGCGACAGATGGATCTCGCTCAAGGCGTCCGATGCCAGGACGGCGATCTCGTGGATGTCCTTGCTCGCGACCTCTTCCAGGTGCTGACGCGCGCCTTCCGCCACGGGCAGTTTGACGTCCTGGAGTCGCTTGTTCAGGACGAGCACGGCCCGCTGCCGGGTGAGGATGTCGTCGCTCTGGAGGGCGGTCCGCAGGGAGGGCGGCGACGGAACGGCGGCGATCTTGATGCGGCCGCGCCGGCTGTGGGCCAGATACAGCTCCCCGTGCAGTTCGGCGGCCTTCTTGGGGGTCTGATGCGGGTTCTGATCGCGTACGTGCCGGTAGATGTAGTCGTACAGGTCGTCCAGGGAGATGTTGCCGTCGGCGTCGAGGTCGGCATCGCCGGTCTCCAGGCCTTCGACCACGGCGTGGGTGAACACCGAAGGCCGCGCACCGGAGTCCTCGGCGAGTTGGCTGCCTTCGAAGGCGTACTCCATGGAGTCGGAGGCGGTGATGACGGCCCAGCCCCGCCCGGTCACCGGCTCGTCCTCGGCGAACGAGGCGAGGACGTTGACGTCTCCGGAAGCACGCACGGACGTCGATCCCTTGGAGAAGGCGCCGCCGTAGCAGCAGTCGAGGAAGAGCACGGTGCGGCCGGCCCGGGTGGTGGACATGCAGCTGCGGACGAACTGGGACGGGACGGCGGTGGCGGCCAGCAGCGGGGGCTCGGTGTCGCTCGCGGCGAAGTACAGTTCGCCCGACTCGCTCTTGAGGCCGTGGCAGGAGAAGTGCAGCAGGAGGGTGTCGGCGCGGTCGCGGTCCTTGAAGAAGCCCTGGATGCGTCGGCGCATGAGGTCGGCCGAGGCGTTGTGCACGACCTCCACCTCGAAGTCGCCGATCTGCGGATCGTGCAGCACCCTCTCCAGGGACGCGGCGTCCTGGAGGGGCGCGTTGAGCTTCTTGAGCCCCTGGTCGGTGTAGCGGTCGTTGGCGATGATCAGCGCGTGTCTGCTGTCCGTCATGGCTCGGCTCCGGCCGGGGAGTGGCGCTGGACGAAGATCTTGAAGGCTTCCGCGACCTGCTCGTCGCTCGCCTCGGAGATCTCCAGGACGTCGTCGCCCATCTGCAGGTGCAGGGACGGGTGTGTGTCATGGTGACGTCCGAGCCACGACCGGATCACGGTCACCACCTGGTTCAGGGCCGTTGCCGAGCTGCCCAGGGTCACCATCAGGGCACCGATCTGGGCGACGTCCACGGCACGCGCTCCGGGTGGCACCGGCCCACCGGGCACGGCCGCGACGTCGGCCACGTCGAGGTCGAGCAGTTCCTCACGCAGGTAGCCGGTCAGTTCGGCGACGCGTTCGGCTTCCGCGTCCTGTTCCGTGAGGAGGATGCGCAGCGTGTTCTCCACCGGTCAGCCCCTTCGTTCGTGCTTCTCGGGGCGGCGCAGAGTCGCAGTGGTGGTGGGCTCCACGTCATCATCTTCAGTTTCTGCTGCTCACAGTGGTGTGGCAAGTCGCCCACGGGAGAATGAAGATGACGGTTCAACATTGAGGTTGCCCGTTCAACCGGCGGCGGTCCGGCTCAGACCCGCTCGCGTGTCCACACCCGGCGCGCCCTGCTGCCGGCACCGGCGCCGACCGTGCGCGCGTCACGCCCGACGTGCTTGTTCATCGCCGACCGCAGGCGGTGCCGGAAGGTGAACCCCGGTGCCGGACCCGCCTGCGTGGACCGCTCCCGCACGACGGCCTTCTTGCACAGCACGTCCCACACCCGGTCCGGGCACTCCCCGCGCCGCCAGAGGAAGTCGCAGTACGGGATGTGCGCGATCTCCAGGTTCAGCCAGCCGTCCTTGGTCAGCACGCCCTTCCACTCGGCCAGGCGGAGCTTCATGTAGCCGCGCGACCGGTTGGACTTGTCGACGCTCGTGATGCCGAGCACGCGGACGAAGCCCGGGGCGTGCTCCAGGACGATCACCGGACGTTCCTTGTAGGTGTTGTCCTCGTGCGTGAGCTCGGCCATCCACACGTCGCCCACGGCCGGTGGCCAGGACGTCACACCGGGAGGCACGGGACGGGCCGGCGGCCCGGTCCTGAGCCAGGGCACGAGCCGGGCCGTCGCGGCCAGCGCGCAGCCGGCCGCCAGCCCGGCCAGCGCCCACCACAGGACGGCGAGCAGCAGCGTCCCGGCCGTGGCGGTGTCCGGGTCGGGGGTGAGGCTGCCTCCTTCGTGCCGGATCCAGTAGCCGGTCAGGCCTGCCATTAGCGCCTTCCACAGCGCGGTGCACAGCAGGACCAGCGGGAAGTAGCCGTGGTCCACGACCCGTATCAGACCCAGCGCGGCGGCGGTCACCGCGTAGATCATGACCACCCCGGCCACCGGATGCTCGGTGACCGGGACCTCCAGCGGTGCCATGACGGCCGCCGCCACGCAGCACACACCCACGGCCCGCGCCGCGACCACCAGCCGGTTCTCCTTGAGCCGCGCGGGCGCCACCATGCGGACCATCGGCCGGACGACCAGCACACACCCTGCGAACAGCGCCACGCACACCCAGGTGTTCCGGGTGCCGGTGAAGCCGACGCGGACCGCGACGGACATCAGCACCCACAGCGCCCACGAGCCGAGCGCCACCGCCGGCGGCGCCCCCGCGCAGAACTCGGGAGTCTGCCGCTTCGAGCGCAGCCGCGGCGCCTGCATCCCTCCGACCAGCGGCGTGCTCAGACACACCAGAAGTACGGCCCCCACCAGCATCGATTGCACGTTCCCCCCGCCCCCGGGCTCTTGTCACCGGCAGCAGCATGGCCGGTCACCGGCCGCGCCCGGCTCTGTTTCGCGCTTTGCGACCCGCACGGCCGGTGAGCCTGATAGGGCGCGGGGGCAGCCCGTGGGCCGGGGGGGGGCAGCGCGTGGGCCGGGGGCAGCGCGTGGGCCGGGGGCAGCGCGTGTGCGTCCGCGTCAGTCGGGCCCCGTCCAGTCGAAGGGGAAGTGCTTGCTCGACTTTCCCGAGCGGTCCCAGGAGAAGCCGAACGCGTCGGCGCGGTCGGCGGTGGCCCGGCCCCAGGTGGCGACCTGGCCGGATCCGACCTCGGCGCCCGGCGCGTTGTGCACCTGGACGCGTGCGCCTTCCGGAGTCGTCGGGCCGGTGAGCGCCTCGGCGTGGGCCGTGACGCGGCCGGGAATCTCGGCTCGCCAGGTGGCGAGGTCCTCGTCGATCTCCACGCGGATCGGTGCGATGTCCATGCCGCGCATCTCGGGCCTGAGCATCTCCCCGAACCGCGCCGGCCAGCCGCCCGCCTCACCTCCGAAAACCGTCCCCAGCGCGGCGCGCTGCCGGTCGTCGGCACGTTCGTCGAGGAAGACCGCGGCGTAGGCGTCGCTGTGCTCACCGGCCCACACGTTGCCCGTGAAGGCACCCAGCATCAGGACATTGAGACCATCGAGCCGTACGTCGCCGTAGTTGCCCTCACGGATGTGCCAGACCAGTACGCCTTCACAGTCGCCGTACGTCGGAGGCTGCGCGAACGTGCAGGGGCACGGTATGGCGCACTTGCACACGTCGAACCAGTCGCCGGCCAGATGCCAGCGGGTAGCGGTGCCGAGTTGTTCCGTCATCTCGCTCCCCTCCCATCGAGCCCGAGGGAGCTTCTCCGCAGTGGCAGGACCGCACGTCCCGAGCCCGCACGCGGATCGCGAGGCGGTCTGTCCCTTCCAGCTTGCCGCAGCGGCTCACATGCCGTCCATCGCGGGCGCCGGTTCCTGCAGCCCGGGCAGCAGCCCGTCGTGGAACAGCGCGAGCACGGCCAGGACGAGGAAGACGACGCCCACCACTCTGGACAGCAGCGGACCCCTGGCCCAGAGCTTCTCCACGAAGATCACCACGGCCAGTCCGGCCATGGCCGCCACGTTCATCACCCCGAGCGGGACGAGTACGACCATCAGCCCGGCGCAGCAGCCGACGCAGTAGGCCCCGTGGTGGACGCCCACCCGCAGGTCACGGGCCGGTTGCCGGAACCCGGCGTAGTGCACGAGCTGGCCCATGGGGTCGCGGCAGTGCCGCAGGCAGACGTTCTTGAGGGGGCCCAGCTGGTAGAGCCCCGCCAGCAGGAACGCCGCCGATCCGATCCAGCGCCCCGCCGTCGGGTGATCACTCACCAGGTCGCCGGTGACGGCCAGGGCCGCGTAGACGAGCAGCCCGAAGGCGGTCCACACGAGCAGGTATCCGCCCGCGAACTCCACGGTCCGCGCCGTGCGCCTCCATCCCGACGACCGCCGCTGGATGCCCCGTGCCCAGGTGAGGGCCACCGGCGCCATGGACGGCAGCATCATGGCCGCCATCATGGTCACCCACAGCACCAGGAACAGCGGCAGCGCCATCCCCATCGTGCCGGGCTCGACTCCCATGTCCCGGGCCTGCCCGACGGTGAGCACCCATGCGGGCACGGCGATCAGGACGACCAGCGACCACGCGACGGCGAGGTCCCGCGCCGGCAACAGTCCTCCGCCCGTTCCCGTCGGCGCGGGCGGCCGGACGGGCCGGGAGGCGGAAGTCCTGAGAGGGCGCATCGGATGAACTCCCCTGCGTACACTCCCAGCACAGCACGCCTCCGACCGCACCGCGACTCTGGGCAGGGGCGATGCGTGGGAGAAGACCTCAGCCGACAGGGCCCCTGCCGGTCTGCCGTAGGAAATGGGCCTGACGGTCCAGGAACCCCGCCGCGTACAACTTCCGTGGTGCGAGAACGGCGGTCGCGGTCAGGCGCAGTCGTGAGCGCTCGGTGTGGTGGTCCACCAGGGAGTGCGTGGCGTCGGGGTAGTGCTCGACGGTGAGGGTCGAGGCGGGAAGGATCGAGCGGTACACGGCCTCCGTCTCCGCGACGTCGACGTTCACATCGTGTCCGGCCAGGACGAGCAGGACGGGGGTGTTCCTCATGGCCCGCAGGTCGGCGACGGCGTCCGCGGTGTGGTTCTTCGAGATGAACCGCCACCGGGCGGGCGTGATGTCACCGGCGTCACCTGTGTCACCGACCGCCGCGCGGTACTCCTCGTAGGAGGCGCGCTGCCGCAGCAGGCGCAGCGTCGTTTCGCGGCGGCGCAGCGCCTCGTCGACGTGCCGCTGGTCGGCGCCTTCCCGGCGGAGTTCGCCGAGGAGGTGGTAGCGGCCCTGCCGCAGCCAGTTGACGGCCGGGGACACGGCGATGACGAACTGCAGCCGCCGGTCTTCCGCTGCCACCTTCGGCAGGACCCAGCCGGCCTGACTCGCTCCCCAGAGTCCGATACGACGGCCGTCGATGCCGGGGCGGTCGCGGGCCCAGGCGACCGCGGCGAGGGTTTCCGCGGCGCGGTCGTCCATGCTCTGTGCGAGCCAGTCGCCCTCCGATCCCCCGACGCCCGGTTTGCTGAAGGACAGTGAGGCGTAACCCGCCCGCGCGAACGACTCCCACAGGGGCCGGTAGAAGGTGTCGTGGGTCGCGTCGACGGGCCCGTCCCCGTGCACGAAGACCACCAGCCCGAACGGCCCGTCGCCTGCCGGCGGGAGGGCCAGCACGCCCTCCAGCCGTTGACCTTGGTGCAGCATCACCACGCGCTCCTCCCTCAGGGCGTACGTGTTCTGCCACACCACGATCCCGCCGAGTCCGCCCGCCACCAGCAGGACGCCCACCAGCGTCCACAGCAGGCGCCGCCGTCCCCGCCCCACGCGGGCTCTCCCCCGTCGTCCCAGCACCGGCTCGCCCGAATCTATCGATTACAGAACGCTCGTTATGAGAATGAACGTACTATGGTCGATAGCGCAAGGGAGCAGGACGGACAGGAGGAACACGTGAACATCGAGGCCGTGACGTGCCGACGCGGTGTGCCCGCGGGGAGCGAGCAGGAGGTGGCCGCGTTGTACTGGGACGCCTTCGGACGCAAACTCGGCCCCGCCCTCAACCCACCTGACACAGGGCGGGACTTCATCGCCGCGCATGTGCACCACGACCGAGGCGTGACCGCCCTCGTCGACGGTGCGGTGGTCGGCGTGGCGGGCTACCAGCTCGGCGGGCGCGCACTTACCGGCGGCACCGTGCGGGACGTCCTGTCCACCTACGGCCTCTTCCGCGGCCTGCCCCGGCTGGCGGTCCTCGCTCTGTTCGAGCGCACTCCTCGGAAGGGTGAACTCGTCATGGACGGCATCGCCGTGGACGCGCACCACCGGGGCGGCGGGATCGGCAGCCTGCTGCTCAAGGAGGTCGCCGCCATCGCGGCGGAGAACGGCTGCCGGCGTATCCGTCTGGACGTCATCGACACCAACCCCCGCGCCCGCGCCCTGTACGAACGGCACGGCTTCCTGGCACAGCACACCGAACAGACGCCCTACCTGCGCCGCTTGATGGGCTTCGGCGCCGTGACGACCATGTACCGCCCCGTGACGGAGGCGGACCGGGCAGGCGGAGGTGCGCGATGACGGCCCCGGAGGTCCCCACCCGGCTGCTCGTGCACGCGCTCGTGCGGGAGGACGGCACCGTCGACGCCGGTGAGCTGTACAGCGTCGCCGGACTGCTCGGCATGACCGACCAACAGGTGCGGCTGTGCGTCAAACGCCTGGTCGCCGACGGCCGGTTCACCCAGGACGGCCGCGGACGCAAGGCCGTGCTCCGGGCCGTCGCCGACCCGACCGGCGCGCTCGCGCCGGACGCGGAGTACGTACGCCACGCCTACCGGCAGGACGCGGGGAACGCCGACTGGGACGGCGTCTGGCACCTGTTCGCCTTCGCGATCCCCGAGTCCCGTCGCACCACCCGCGACGCCCTGCGCGACACCCTCCTGCGCCTCGGGGCGGCCCCCCTCCAGGGCGGCCTCTACGTCACCGCCAACCCGGTCACCGACATCGTCGAGGCCCACGCCCGCCACCTGGGCGTCCTGGACTCCCTGACCTTCCTCACCAGCACCGACCTGCGCATCGGCACGCTCGCCGATCCCGCTGCCCTGGCCGCCGAGTTGTGGCCGCTGGAGGAGATCGCCGCCCGCTACGAACGGCTCACCGCCTTCGCACACCACTGCCTGACCGAGCTGGAGACGATGGAAAGGACCGACGGCGCCGAGCAGCGTGGGGCGGCCGGGCGGCTGGCCATGGCCGTCCAACTCGCGGCGGAGTTCACCAGGGCCATGGAACCCGACCCGCTGCTTCCCCCGGAGCTGCTGCCACAGCCCTGGCCCGGCACCCGGGCGCGCAGCCTCAGCGCCGACTGCTGGCAACGCCTGCGCCGGTCCCCCACCGACGGACCGGAGGCCCTGCGCCTGTTCCGGCTCTACGGCGACACGCTCGGCGACCCGGGTGGGGACTCGTGAGGGTGCGGGCGTCGGCGCGGGCGTCCGTTGGCGGGCTCAGGCCTCCGGGCGAAGCGCACGCCCTTCGAAGTCCCGGCGCACCGCGGCGCCTTGGTCCTCGACCAGCCCACCCTCGTCGGGGAAGTCCAGAACCGCTCCGCAGCGATTGCACAACCGCCCGTCCTCGGCCGGCACACCGCACGCCTTGCAGAACCGGTTGCCCCTCTGGTCTTCCATCCCCTGCACGACAGTTCTCCTTCACAAGCGGCTCGACCTACTGAATGCCCATGCGGGGTACCCGAGGCGCCGAGGTCGATGCCCGCGGTGGCTTCAACCGCTCCGGCCGAGGTGCGCCGCTGTCGGTCGTGGCGTGAGCGGTGGCGGTGTCGTGCCGGCGAGCAGCGTCAGTTTCTCAGCGGCGTCCGTGCCGGGGGCCGGATGGTAGATGACGAGCGTCTGGCCGGCCGCGCCGTCGACGCTCAGCCGCTCGCGGTTCAGCCACAGGCCGCCGACCTCGGGGTGGTCGAGGTACTTGGGTGCTCCTTCGCACGCCACCACGTCGTGGCGGGCCCACAGTCGGCTGAAAAGGGGGCTGGCCAGGGTGAGTTCGCCCACCAGCTCGATGCAGCGGGGGTCGTCCGTGCCGGTGCCGATGGATCGGCGGAAGCCCGCGACCATGCCCGCGGCGGCCTGCTCCCAGCCCGGGTAGAGGGCCTGCTCGGCGGGGTCGAGGAAGAGGCTGCGCAGACGGTTCGTACCCATGGTGAAGCGTGGTGACAGCGCCGTCGCCAGCGGGTTGGCGGTGAGGACGTCGAAGTACCGGCCTTCGACGAGGGCGGGCAGTGGGAGCGTGGCGACGAGTTGGGCGACGCCCTGCGGGACGGTCTCCTTCGCGGACCGGCGCCGACGCCGTCGGGGGCGGTCGGCGCCCAGGGCGAGCAGGTGTTCCGTCGCCTCGTCGTCCAGGAGCAGCACACGGGCGAGGGACTCCAGGACCTGAACGGAAGGATTGCGGTCGCGCCCCTGCTCCAGGCGCAGGTAGTAGTCGACGCTGATGCCGGCGAGCAGGGCGACCTCCTCCCTGCGCAGGCCGGGCACTCGTCGTACTCCCACCACGGGCACACCGGCCTGCTCGGGCGTGACGAGCTCGCGGCGGGCGCGCACGTAGTCGCCCAGGAGGTTGGGTTCGCCGGTCATGACGCCACGGTAGTGCGCATGGCCGCGCGTGCGGGTGGCCCTGTCACCCCCAGGATCGCCACGGCCCTGGCTCGGCCGGCACCGCCTCGGCAACGTTTCCGCCGAGCTATTCGGTCGCCCGTTCCCCGCCGCCCCGGCAGCGGGCCGGCACAGCAAGGAGCACAACGATGTCCACGTTTCTCTTGGTTCACGGCGCCTGGCACAGCGGCACGTGTTGGGATCGGGTGGTTCCGCTGCTGGCGGCGGCGGGCCATCACGTGATCGCACCCTCGCTCACCGGGTTCGGCGACAAGCGCCGTCTGGCCGGTCCCGACGTGGGACTCGACACCCACGTCAACGACATCGTCAAGCTGATCACCGAGGAGGACCTCACCGAGGTGATCCTCGTCGGGCACAGTTACGCCGGACTGGTCATCTCGTCCGTGGCCAACGACGTTCCGGACCGGATCGCGCGGCTGGTCTACCTCGACGCGATGGTCCCGGAGGACGGCGAGACAGCGGTCGACGTCATCCCCGTCACCCAGCAGTTGATCGACGCCGCCCTGCGATCGGAGAGCGGCTGGCGGGTGCCGCCTCCGCCCGAGCTGCCGCCGCCCGCCGGCCTGTTCGGCGTGAGCGACCCGAACGATGTCGCCTGGCTGCGCTCGATGCTGTCGGACCAGCCGGTGAACTGCCTGCGGCAACCGGTGCGGTTGCACGAACCGGCCGCGAGGCGGATCCCGCGTACGCACATCCACTGCACCGTCCTGCCGGACGGGTTCGTCCGGCGCCCGGTGCCCGGTCTTCAGCCCAACGGCACGCCGGCGCAGGTGTGGGAGCTGGCGACGGGCCACGACTGCATGATCACCACACCGGCCGAACTGGCCGAGCTGCTCCTCCGGACGGCCTGATCCCCGCTCGGCGGTCCGGCTCAAGGGGCAGCGCCCCGGCCTTGCGGAGGCTGCCGCCCATCCGACGTCAGACTGACGGGCATCCGGCGTCAGATGCCGTCCGTCTCGGCCTCAGGCTGCCGGGTCCGTCTCGGCCTCAGGCTGCCGGGCACCGGCGTCGGCCCGCTCGTACTGGTAGGTACCGAGCGGGCCCGACGCGCGGAGGCGACTCTCCGGCTACCGGTCCTGGCGGCCTTCGTCGACGCCTTCGGCCTCGATGCGCTCCTTGCGGACCTGGCCGCGCACCGTCTCCTCGTCGGTGTGCTCGTCGGTCGTCATCCGCACCCGCTCCACCGGCACCGTCTCCGTCGCCGTCACGGGACGCTCCTCGTGCAGGGTGACCTCGTGCTCGGCCTCGGTGATGGCGGGCCCGGACAGGGCGGCATCCCGGTTCTCGTCCGTGATCGGCTCGCGCTCGATCCGGACTTCTTCCCGGCGCACCGGAACGGTCTGCTGCACCTCTTCGGTCACGACGTACTTCCGCAGCCGTGCCCGGCCCACCTCACGGCGCTCGATGCCGACGTGCATGCGCTCCTCCGAGCGGGTCATGGCGTCGTCATCGCTCGTGCCCGTCTCGGCGTAGCCGGCACCGGGCATGCCGGTCGTCTCACCGGTGCCGGCGTGAGCCCAGCCGCGCCGGCCGGATTCGCCGGGTTCGCTGGTCTGCTGCCAGACCGCGTCCCAGTCGATGCCGTAGTACTCGTACAGACGGTGCTCCTCGTCCACGGAGAGGTGTCCGCCGGAGTCCACGTCGACGTTGGGCGCGTCCTTGACCTTGGCCTTAGGGTAGGGAACCTCCAAGTGGTCCTCCACGACGGAGGCGTCCTTGACGGGTACGAACGTTTCGTTGGTGCCGAACAGGCCGGTCTTGACACTGACCCACTCGGGCTGGCCGGTGGCATCGTCGAGGAAGACGTGCTTCGCCTCTCCGATCTGGTCGCCGTCGGCGTCGTAGACAGGGTGGTCCATCACGGTCGGAATCTGCTCATGCGTGATCACGATGGCTAACTCTCTTCGCTGTCGGTTGAGCTGCCGATCCGGCTCACCCCCGCTCGAACGGGTGGTGGCGAGAGGCGTTTCCATCGGCCGCAGCGCGGCCGGAGCTGTCCCGCCTTGGTCGGACCACAGCAGCGATACCGCCCGCAATTCCTGAGGCGGCCCAGGTTGTCACCACCGCCAAGTGTCCCTTTTGCGCACAAAAACACTGCTCGCGCTTTTTGAGAATTTTTTTCGTACCGGTTCAAGCCGCCGCGGGCCGGAAACGGGCCGGGGGCACGTCGGGCAGCAGGCGAGCCAGGTCGAAGACGGCGGGATTCACGTCGGCAGCGGTGAGCAGCAGCCACAGCGGCTGATCGCGCAGTCCGGTCACGGTCGTCCGGTGCCGGGGGCCACTGCCGGGGCCGAAGAGGAGGTGGAGGCCTGCGATGTCCATGAAAGGTGTGTGGGACAGGTCCCACTGCACGTCGGTCACCTGCGGCGGCAGGGCGTCGGCGGCGGCGCGCAGCGGGGGCAGGGCGTCGAAGTCGATCTCTCCGCGCGGGGAGATGCGTGCGGTGGGGCCGTCGAGGGTGGTGATGATGTTCATGGGGGCGCGTCCCCCTTTCGGGGGTCGGCGAGCCCAAAGGCGAAACACCCCCGAGGGGTGTACGACGATGGCGGGGCCGGGTGCCCGGGATGGGGGCAACGCCCGGCTCTCCCGAAAGACCAGCGCTTGCGGCGCCGGTCGGTCTCGTTGTCCTTCCACCGTGGCACAGTCGCGCCCGGTACCACGACTCGCCGCGGGAAGAAGTCGCGTGAAACACGCAACTGACCGGCGCGAAGGGCGGATTGGGCCCGCCGGCTTATCCCCGCCGGCCCCGGGGCAGGTGGCCAGAACGACCAGGTCAGGCCGACGGCGAGGGTGATCCGTGGGGTGGTGCCGTTGCCCGGCCCGGACGCCCGCCCCGACACTCGGCGCCCAGACGAGCGAAGGGTCTGCGCGTCGGGCAAGGGGTGCGTGTCGTGTGCAGAAGCGGCGCCCAGGCCGCCGTTCCGGTGAACTCGTGGCCCCCGGCAGGCACGATGTCCATGACGACGCGGTCGGGGCGCAGCAGGACGGCGTCGGCATGACCGGCGCGCAGCCAGGCGGCGAGTGTGCCGTCGTCGCCGAGACCGTGCACGGAGAGCGACCGGGCCCCGAGTCCCTGGGCGAGGGCACTCAGCGAGGGCGGGGGTTCGGTGCCGGTCAGGATGGTGAAGGAATCGCCGAGCAGCTCGTCGAGGCGGGTACGCCGCCCTCCGGCGGTGATCCATGGTTGCGGGCAGTGTGTGCCCACCAGTCCCCTGCCGAGTCGGCGCCGGACCAGAGGCCCGGCGGTCAGGGGCGGACTGAGGTCGCGGCCGGCCGCCGCGGTCAGGCCGGGTATGCGGCAGGCTGCGGCCAGGAGCCCGCGGCGCAGCGCGGCGGCGTCATCCTGGCCGCCGGTCATGGCCCAGCCCATGGCCACCGCTAGCCGGATCACATACCGGGCGTGCGGCTTGCGCTCGCTCTCATAGGTGTCCAGCAGACGCTCGTCGCCGCCCTGTCGGAGGACGCGGGCGAGCTTCCAGGTGAGGTTGTAGGCGTCCCGCAGGCCGGCACACAGCCCTTGTCCGACGAACGGCGGGGTGAGGTGGGCGGCGTCGCCGAGGAGGAAGACCCGTCCGCTGCGCCATCGGTCGGCGACCCGGGCCCGGAAGGTGTACTGCGCTTCGCGGACGATTTCGAAGTCCCCGTCGTAGGAGGGCGGCAGCCATGGGGCGATCAGTTCGCGCACCGGCCTCTGGGCGTCCCCGAGGCGGAACTCCCAGCGGTAGCGGTCCTCGCCGATGCGCATGAAGGTCGCCGGCCGGTCCGGGTCGCAGACCTGGTCGACGCCCTCCCAGGAGCGGACACCGGCCTGGGTGCGGACGTCGATGACCGTCCAGCGCTCCTCGAAGCGCAGGTCCTCCCACACGGCGCCGATGGCGTCGCGGGTGAGGCCGTTGGCGCCGTCGCAGCCGAGGACGGCATCGGCCCACAGGGGATGGTCGCCGTCGTCGTCACGGTAGGTCACCCGGACCGGGCCGTCTCCGTCCTGCTCGATGCCGACGACCTCCACGTCTGCGCGCAGTTCGCACTCCTGGTGCCGGGCGAGGGCGTCGCGCAGCAGGCGCTCCAGCTCGGGCTGGTCGAACATGCTGGTCTGCGGGTAGCCGTGGTGGCCGTGCTCGGTGCGGCGGAACTCGGCCATCACCCGGTGCCGGGCGTCCAGCAGCCGTAGCCCGTTGGCCGGGCGGGCGATCGCGGCGAACTCCTCGCCGACGCCAGCGGCCTGGAGGATTCTGCGGACCTCGTCGTCGGTCGCGACGGCGCGCGGGAGGGGGTAGACGTCCCGATGGCGTTCCAGGATCAGGGTGCGGACTCCGCGCCGGGCCAGGAGGAGGGCGGCGGTCACGCCCACCGGTCCGGCGCCGATGATCACGACGGGCACACGGGCGGCTTCGTCGACGGTCATGCGCGGCTCACCTCGGGTGCTGGTCGGCGTCCGCGACCGGCGTGCGCTGCTCGCCGAGGTCGATCCGGCCGTCCGGGGTCGCGATCGTCGCGGTGATCACGTCACCGGCATGCAGGTAGTGCGGGTTCTTCGCCTGCGACCTGAAGAACGCCTTCCACTTCACCGCGGGCGGCAGCAGCGCGCCGATCTTCTCGACCGGCTTCGGCGGAGCCTTCAGGGCCGTGCCACCGGGTGTACCGGTCAGCAGCAGGTCGCCGGGGTCGAGGGTCTGGAAGCGGGCCAGCAGGGTGAGAGCCTGCGCCGGGCGGACGATCATGTCGGCGAGAGTGCGGTCCTGGCGCAGCTCGCCGTTGACGCTCAACTTCAGCCGCAGATTCAGGAGATGAGCGAAGTCCTCCGGCTCCAGCAACGACAGGTACGGACCGGTCGGGGTGAAGGTCGGGTACGACTTGCTCTCGTAGAACTGCGTCTTGGTCAGCTGGACATCGCGCGCGCTGACGTCGTTGGCGACCACCAGCCCGGCGACGTACGACGGCAGGTCCCGCTCGTCGACGACGGTGCCGATGGGCAGGGGCGCGCCCATGACGAGCCCGAGTTCGATCTCGTAGTCGAGGAGCTTCACATGGGAGGGCCGGACGATGCTCTCGTGCGGTCCGCTCACCGAGCCGGACGCCTTGCGGAAGAAGGCGGGCGGGATGTCGCCGGTGAAGCCTGAATCCCGGGCGTGGCTGCGGTAGTTGACCATCTGGGCGACCACGCGGCAGGGGGTGGTGACCGGTGAGAGGGCGACCAGGTCGGTGACGGGCGTGCCGGTGTCGGCCGACCGTGTCGCCTCCCGGACGGCGGCCCGGTCGGCGATCAGCTCGGCGGTGGTGTCGGCCTTGGTGTCGACGGGAATGGCCCGGTCGCCGCGCTGAACCCACCAGCCGTCGGCGGTGCGCAGGACGTTGGTGCTCATGTCAGTACCTTCGTAAGGGGGTTGTGGTTCAGGACCTTGTGGCCTTGAGGAGGCCCAGCAGGCGTGCCGGATCCAGTTCGTTGTCGCCGCGCAGTGCCTCGATGACGTCACGGACCCGCTGCGGGGACGGGCTCGCGCC
This sequence comes from Streptomyces sp. XY006, assembly GCF_002237655.1. Taxonomy (GTDB): domain Bacteria; phylum Actinomycetota; class Actinomycetes; order Streptomycetales; family Streptomycetaceae; genus Streptomyces; species Streptomyces levis. The sequence continues at coordinate 434,938 of NZ_NOKT01000001.1, read as the reverse complement.
GAGGAAGTCGCGGGTGGCCGGCGGGCCCCACTGGGCCAGCCCGCTGGTCGACATGGGGGCCCACCCGGGCTCGACGTCGCAGGTGAACAGGTCGCCGTCGGCGAAGTGCTCCAGCATGAAGCGGTCCGGGTCGCGCCAGTAGTCGAACAGCTGGCTGCCCTGGATGTGCCTGCCGATGCCCCAACTGCGCTGGTAGCCGCGCTCCTTGAGGTACTCGCCGCCCGCCGCGATGGAGTCGAGGTCGGTGACCTGGTAGGCGGAGTGGACATAGCCGGTGCCCGGCCCCAGGTGCATGGCGAGGGTGTGGTGATCGGCCGGCACGCTGCCCAGGTCGCAGCGGACGAACGCCATCGTCGGGCCGCGGTCGCGCTGCCCGTCCAGGAACAGGAAGTCGGACACGATCATCCCGAGGGTGTCCAGGTACCAGTCCAGGGCCCTCCCGAACACCCGCGTCTCCAGCACCACGTGGCCCAGGCGCTGGATGCGGGAGGGTTCGCGCGGTGGACGCTGGGTGGCGTTCGTACGGCGGTGATCGGTGCCGAAGTTGAGCAGCAGCGGCTGCTGCTCGGGCAACGCCGGCAGTTCCTCCCCGCAGTGCACGACCCGGACCGGGAAGCCGGAGGGGTCGAGCAGCCCGACCGCCTTGCCACCGCCGGGCACGTCCGCGTCCCGCACGGACGTGCCCGTCTCGCGGGCCAGCCGGTCCAGGTCGGCCCGTCCGGCGGCCCGGAAGACGGGGCCGATGAAGCGGGACGTGCGCCCTTTCCGGATCACCATGCAGGGTGACCCGGCGAAGGTGCCGCGCAGCCACAGCTCACGGTCGGTGCGGGCGGCGATGCCGAAGCCGAAGTCACGGGCGAAGACCTCGGCGCGGCCCAGATCAGGCTTCTCGAACTCCAGCCAGGCCAGGTCGGCCACCTTGATCACCGGGTTCCGGGAACGGCCGGGGTGTTCGCCGCGCAGGGCGCCCTGCTCGCTGTGGAGGTCCTGGTGGGGCGTGATGACGTCGGCCCTGTCGACGCGGGTTTCAGACATGGTGCCCTCCGAGCGAGACGGCCTTGATGAGGAAATCATCAACTATGAGTTTTTCATCGTCAAGACGCTCACGGCGATGAATGATGAATCCATCAGGACTGCGATGGTCATCGTCCCGCCGGTTAGACTCTGCGCATGCCTACGTCAGCCCCGCCCAGCAACCGGTTCGAGCGGCGTCGCGCGGAGACCCGGCGGGCTCTCGTACGAGCGGCGCGGCAGATACTCGCCGAGAGCGGGGACACGAGCGCCAGCATCCAGGCGATCGCCGAGCGTGCCGACGTCGGCTTCGGCTCCTTCTACAACCACTTCGAGTCGAAGACGGAGTTGTTCGAGGCCGCGGTGCAGGACGCGCTGGAGGAGTTCGGCCAGACCTTCGACGAGCACCTGACCGGGATCGACGACCCGGCGGAGCTGGTGGCGGCCGGCTTCCGGTTCAGCGCTCGCCTGGCCGAGTCGCACCCCGAGCTGATGCAGGTGCTGCGCCGCCGCGGTCTCGGGCACCTGTACTCGGACAACGGCCTGGCGGTCCGGGCCCTGCGCGACCTCCGGGCGGGCATGGCCTCCGGCCGTTTCACCGCCCCGGACGCGACGGTCGCTCTCTCCGCGCTGGGCGGGACCCTGCTGTCCTTGGTGGAGCTCAGGTTCGCCCGCCCCGACGTGGACGGCGACGACGCCGCGGCGAATCTCGCCGAGATGGTCCTGCGCATGCTGGGCGTGCCACCGGACGACGCCCACGAGGTGGCCCGCCGGCCACTGCCCGACCTCGCCTGATCGACGGGCGACGAATGACAACCGGCGGCGAACGACCGACGGCGGACGATTGACGGCCACCGGCCGACGACAGGCGACCGACGACAGGCAGCCGGCGGTCGCGCTCGGCGGCCGGCGATTGGCGCCGCGCCCGCCGCGTGCGCAGGGTCTCAGCCGAACACGACGGCCGCTACGTCCGGGTGACCGAAGAAGCCGGGGAGACCGCCCGTGTGCATCAGCACCGTCGCCTCACCAGGACGGATCTCCCCGTCGCGGACGGCGGCGCGCAACCCCGCGAGGGCCCGGCCGGTGTAGACGGGGTCGAGGACGACGCCTTCGCACCGGGCGGCCAGGGACAGGGCCTCGGCCGTCTCGGAGGTCAGGGTGGCGTAGCCGGCGCCGACCTGGTCGGTGCGCACGCGGAGGTCCTCGGCCGGAGGCGGGTCCTCGGTCAGCGCCGCCGCATAGGTGCCGACGACTGTGCGCACTCCCGGCCGCGCGCCGGTGTCCACCCCGAGGACTCGTCGGGCTCCGGCGGCGGCGACCAGTCCGGCCATCGTGCCGCCCGAGCCGAGCGCCACGACGATGTGCCGCACCCCGGGACTCTGCTGGAGTATTTCCCTGCCGGCTTCCAGGTAGCCTCGCGCGCCCAGGACGCTGGAGCCGCCGAAGGGGATCACGGCGGGGTGCGCCCCGGCCCGGCGCAGTTCCGCGGCGGTTTCGCGCGCCCTCGCGTCCAGGCTCTCGGCGTCCGCGTCCCCGGCCCAGACCAGGCGGGCGCCGAGGAGGCCGTCGAGCAGGAGGTTGCCGGAGGGCGCGGCCGGTGCTTCGCCCGCGAGGACCAGGACCACGTCCAGGCCGAGGCGCGCTCCCACCGCCGCGGTCAAGCGGGCGTGGTTGCTCTGGGCGGCACCGGTGGTGACCAGGGTGTCGGCGCCCTCGGCGAGTGCACCGGCCACGGTCCACTCCAGCTTGCGGATCTTGTTGCCGCCCCCGGCGAGGCCGGTGAGGTCGTCGCGCTTGATCCACAGGTCGTCGCCGCGCAGCCCGAGGGCCTCGGCGAGCCGGGGAGCGGGCTCCAGCGGAGTGGGCCAGGTGCCGAGCCGCAAGGGCGGAAAGGACGGGGCGGGCGCGGGGACACCGTGGTCGGGTCCGGATCCGGTCGTGGAGGATTGCATGCCCACCACTCTTCCCTGCCCTGCCTGCTTCTCTCACGCCCGGGCGATGACGAACCGGCACGGCCAGGGGGTGGGCTTGTCTCCCCCGGTGGCCGTCTCTCTCCCCCCGGCTCACACCTCTGGAGCTCCGGGCCACCAGGGCTTCCGGGCCGCTACGGCTTCCGGGCCATGCCTGCGGCGATGAGGTGTTCCCAGACCGTGAGCTCGCGCTGTTCGCCGCTGTTCCACGGACTGTCGGACTCGTCGGGACGCCACAGGGGCGCGGGGACGATCCCGGGGTCGACGATGTCCAGACCGTCCAGCAGGGAGGCGATCTCCGTGTCCGTGCGCCACCGGCCGCGGCCGAACGTCTGCTGCAGGACCTTCTCGGCCTCCCTGGTCTCCGGGTTGTTGCCGGAGCGGAAGTGGCTGATGAAGAAGTGGCTTCCGGACGGGACCTGGTCACGCCAGTAGCGGACGATGCCGGCCGGGTCCTCGTCGTCGTTGACGTGGTGGAGGATGGCGCTGAAGATGACGGCGACGGGGCGGGTGAAGTCGATGATCTCGAGCGTGGCGGGGTGCGAGCGAATGCCTTCGGGGTCGCGCACATCGACCGCCACCACGCGGGTCCGGTCGTTCTCCTCCAGCAGCGCGCGGCCGTGGACCAGCACTTGGTCGTCGATGTCGACGTAGACGACCCGGGACTCGGGAGCGTGCCGTTGCGCGACCTGGTGGACGTTGTCCGCGGTCGGCAGGCCACTGCCCAGGTCGATGAACTGCCGGATGTCCGTGGTCTTGGCGATCTGTCCGACCGCCCGGGTCAGGGCCGCGCGGTTCGCGAAGGCGATGGCCACCGAGCCGGGCAGATCCCGTTTGAACACGTCCCCGATCTCCCGGTCCACGGCGTAGTTGTCCTTGCCGCCGAGCAGGTAGTCGTAGACACGGGCGATGCTGGGCTTGGTCGGGTCGATGGCCGAGCCGTCGTAACTCATGGCAGCCATTCTCCCCGGCAACATCGCTTGCGCACGCCTGTTTTCGGCACTCTGGCCGGCCCACTGCGGCCGCACGGCTTCACATGCCGACGCAGGCCGGAGGGCTCCCTCAGGCGGTGGGCCGCAGTGGTTCCCACGCGATGTTGTCGTTTCCGTCCAAGACACCCGTCCCGGCCGCGCCTAGCCTGATCCCAGGAGCTCGGCCCGTGATGAGGAGACACAGATGCGTAAGTTGGTCTACACCGGATTCATGTCGCTCGACGGCGTTCTGGACTCGCCCGGTGGGCCCGAGGAAGGGCACCGCAGCGGCGGCTGGGTGGTGAAGGACCTGGAGTTCGTCCCGGAGGCCTGGTCGCTGAAGGCCGAGGAGCTCGCCGACACCACGGCGCTGATGTTCGGCCGCAGAAGTTACGAGGCCTTCGCGGCCGTCTGGCCCGGCTCGGAGGACCATGCCGCCTACAAGGAGCTGCCCAAGTACGTGGTGTCGAGCACGCTGCCGGACGACGCCCTCGTCGACGGGTGGGGGCCGTCGACGATCCTGCGCACGACGGAGGACGTCGCCGCGCTCAAGGAGACCGAGGGCGGCTCCATCTACATCCACGGCAGCGCCGAACTGGCGCGGCGGCTGTCGGAGGCCGGCCTGATCGACCAGTACAACCTGCTCGTCTTCCCCGTCCTGCTCGGCGCCGGCAAGAGCCTGTTCCACCGGGCCGACCAGGACAAGCAGATGCTGTCCCTGCGGGAGTCGGAGAGCTACTCCAACGGAATCCTGAAGCTGATCTACGACGTCAAGCACTGACCTGGCTGGGGGCCGTTCGGCGCAAGGTACTGACCCAGCTGGAGGCCGGCCGGCGTAGGACGCGCAAGGCACTGACGCGGCTGGAGCGGTCCCGTAGCGAAAGGCGCTGCCCCGGCTCGATGATCTACGAGGTCACACGCTGACCCAGGTCGAGCGCGATCGCTCCGCCCCTGCCGTCGCGCAGATCCCCGGCGGTGCGACCCACGTAGGCGCGCAGCGCCCGGGCGAGGTGCGGCTCGTCGAAGTAGTCGAGCTTGGCGACGACGTCGGCGGCCACGTCCCCGGCCGCCAGCAGTTCCGCCGCCGTACGAGCCCGCTCGATCTGCCGTACCGCCCCCCGCGTCAGACCCGTGGCTGCCCGGAAACGGCGCTCCACAGTACGTGCCGACACCGTCGGTTCGTGACCTCGCAGCACTTCGGCGACGAGCGGGTCGCGCACCACGATCCCGGCTCTGACCAGCCGCTCCACCAGGGCCTCGGCGTCATCGGCACCCGGGGTGTGCCAGCGGGTGCCGTCCAGCCGGAACGTCCGGCGAGTGGTGTCGGGGAGTTCCACGCCGCCGTCGACCAGCTCCGGTGCGGGCAGGGCCCGCAGCGAGGTGCCCACGGCGAACTCGATGCCGGTGAATGCGGCGCCCTCCGGGACGGGTGCCGTGCTCGCCCGGGTCTCCGGGCCGGTGACGGCCGCGTAGGACCGGCCGTCCTGGTCCCAGAAGACCAGGCCCCAGCGCACGCCCGCGACGGACGTCATCGTCGTGACCTGCTCGCTGGTGCAGGTCCATACGCTGTCGACCCACGGTGAGTCCGACTGGCGTGTCTCGAAGCGCAGCTCCACACCCGCAGGGTACGACGGGCGCGGCGCAGGGCACCGGCCGAGGACCCATCCCGCGCGGCCCGCGGCGTTCGCTTCAGCAATGGTCTGCGAATGTCGCTCTGCCGGCGCGGCAGGCAACCGTGCCCCAGGGGTTGACAGGGAACGCTGGGCGACACAGCCTTTGGCAACGTTGTCATCCGGTTCGGCGCGGGGCGTGCGGAGCCGGTTCGGCTTGCGCTTTTTGATGGGACGTCACACTCATGACCGATCTCTCGGGTCCGTCGCGCCTTCCGTCGCGACGGACCGTTGTCACCTCGGGGACCACGCTGCTGGCCGGGTTCGGCCTCGGTTCCGTGCTTCCCGCGCCGCATGCTGCTGCCGCCCCCACCGGCGCACCGGCCGCACCCGCCACCCCCGGCGAGCTGGCCCTTTACCGACCCGTCTCGGTCTCCTCCACCGCATACGCCGCCACGCCCGGCTCATTCGTCGTCGACCGCCTCGCCTCCCCCGGCGTCAGGGGCAGCGGATGGCGCGCCGAGGGAGGTGACCCGCAGTGGATCGCCGTCGACCTCCAGGGGACCTGCGAGGTCACCCATGTCCGTCTGACCTTCGAGGCGGATGCCTCCGACCCGGTGTACACGCCCCCCACCAGCGGCAATGTGCACAGCGGCACCACCGGCGAGGAGATCCAGTCCAGCTACTCCCTGGTCTTCGTGGTCGAGACCTCCCTCGACAACGAGTCCTGGACCACGGCCTACCGCACGACGGCGGGCACGGGCGGGGTGGTGAACGTCCAGTTCCCGCGCCCGGCCCGGGCCCGCTGGGTGCGCATGACCTCACAGAAGCGCTCCAGCCCCCTGCCCCTCGGCCTCAACGGCTTCGAGGTGTACGGCACCGCCGAGGGCCGTCGCCCCTCGGCAAGCGGCTGGACCGACTGGGGCTCCCATCCCGGCAAGGCGCCGAAGCTGCAGGTCGCTGAGGACCAGACCGTGCCCGTGGAGTCGGGCTGGCGTCTGACCATGGACGACTGGGCCGACGCGGACGGCGCCGGTCTCTCGACGACCTCCGTGGACACCAGCACATGGCTGCCCGCGACCGTTCCCGGCACGGTGCTCGGCTCGCTGGTGGAGCAGGGCAGACTGCCCGACCCCGTGGCGGGCCTGAACAACCTCCGCATTCCGGAAGCCCTGTCACGCCACGCGTGGTGGTACAAGCGGGACTTCGCGCTGCCGAAAGGGCTGCGGACCGGCGCCGGACGGCATGTCTGGCTGGAGTTCGACGGCGTCAACCACAAGGCCGACGTGTGGCTCAACGGCCGGCAGGTCGGCGATCTGACCTACCCGTTCGCCCGCTCCGCCTTCGACGTCACCGGGCATCTCGACGCGGACGGCGAGAACGCGCTCGCGGTACGGATCACGCCGATGCCGGTGCCCGGCAGCCCGGGTGACAAGGGCCCAGCGGGCGAGGCCTGGGTCGACGCCGGCGCACAGCAGATGAACCTCAACTCCCCAACGTATCTGGCCTCCTCGGGCTGGGACTGGATGCCGGCCGTACGTGACCGCGCGGCCGGCATCTGGAACCACGTGCGGCTCCGGTCGACCGGGCACGTCGTCATCGGCGACCCGCGGGTGGACACCGTTCTGCCGAACCTGCCCGACGTGTCGGTCGCCGAGGTGACCGTCGTCGTGCCGGTCCGCAACGCCGGCGACCGCGACCACCGGGCGACGGTCACCGCGGCGTTCGACGGCGTGCGGGTCTCCCGGAGCGTCACCGTGAAGGCGGGTCAGAGCGTCGACGTCGTCTTCGGGCCCGACGCCTACGCCCAGTTGAGGGTGCGCGACCCCAAGCTGTGGTGGCCCAACGGCCTGGGCGAACCTCACCTGCACGACCTCACCCTGACGGCATCAGTCGACGGCCGGGAGAGCGACCGGCGCACCACGCGCTTCGGGCTCCGCCAGTTCGGCTACGAGTACGACACACCGCTGCCGTTCACCGCGTCCGGTGACGCCTACACGCAGACCGTGACCTTCGACCCGCAGCAGGCCCGTCACGTCCGGATCCGCTGTCTGACGCGCGCGACCTCCTGGGGCAGCTCCCTGTGGGCCCTCTCCGTCGGCGACAGCGCCCGGCCGGGCGTCGACCTGGCCCTGCACGCCCCTGCCGAGGCGTCCACCACGGACCAGGACGACCACGGAGCGGGCAACGTCACCGACGGCGACGCCGGCACTCGCTGGTCCTCCGCCTTCGAGGACGACCAGTGGATACGCGTCGACCTGGGCTCCACGCAGTCCTTCGACCGCGTCGACCTGACCTGGGAGCAGGCGTACGCGAAGACCTTCGTCGTCCAGGTCTCGGCGAACGGTTCGGACTGGACGGATGTGAAGTCCGTGGACAACGGGGCCGTCCCGCTGCCGTTCGGCAACGGCAACGCCAGTCTCCAGGTCGAGGACTTCGACCGGCGCACCGCGCGCTATGTCCGTCTCAGTTGCGGCCTGCGCAACACGAGTTGGGGCAACTCGCTGTGGACCTTCAGCGTCATCGACCGGAGTGACCCGGGCACCGATCTCGCCCTGCGCCGGCAGGCCACCGCCTCCACCGAGGAGTCCGACCACCCCGCGTCCCACGCCACCGACGGTGATCCCGGCACCCGCTGGTCCTCCGCGTACGAGGACCACCAGTGGATCCAGGTCGACCTCGGGTCCTCGCGGGCGTTCGACCGCGTGGCCGTCGTCTGGGAGAGCGCGTACCCGAAGACGTACGTCATCCAGGTGTCCGACGACGGCGAGTCCTGGACCGACGTGAAGTCCGTGGTCAACACCCCCGATCCGCTGAAGATCAGCGTCAACGGGATCCGGGTGCTGGCCCGCGGCGGCAACTGGGGCTGGGACGAACTGCTGCGCCGGATGCCCGCCGAGCGTATGGACGCGGCCGTGCGCATGCACCGTGACATGAACTTCACCATGATCCGCAACTGGGTGGGCAGCAGCGACCGGGAGGAGTTCTTCGCCGCCTGCGACCGGCACGGCATTCTGGTCTGGAACGACTTCCCCAACGCGTGGGGCATGGACCCGCCGGAGCGCGAGGCGTTCATCTCGCTCGCCCGGGACACCGTGCTGCGGTACCGCATCCACCCGAGCGTGGTGGTCTGGTGCGGCGCGAACGAGGGCAATCCCCCGGCCGCCATCGACAAGGGCATGCGCGACGCGGTGCAGGACCAGGTGCCGGGTCTGCTGTACCAGAACAACTCGGCGGGAGGAATCGTCACCGGTGGCGGCCCGTACGGCTGGGTGGAGCCGGAGAAGTACTTCGACCCCATGACGTACGGCAGCAAGGACTTCGGCTTCCACACCGAGATCGGTATGCCGGTGGTCTCCACCGCGGCCAGCGTCCGTGCCATGACGGGCGACGAGCCGGAGTGGCCCATCGGCGGGGCCTGGTACCACCACGACTGGAGCGAGCGCGGGAACCAGGCTCCGCAGAACTACAAGGCGGCCATCGAGGCACGCCTCGGCGAGTCGGGAGACCTCGACGACTTCGCGCGCAAGGCGCAGTTCGTCAACTACGAGAACACCCGGGCCATGTTCGAGGCCTGGAACGCCCATCTGTGGGACAACGCCTCCGGCCTGATGCTGTGGATGTCCCATCCGGCCTGGCACAGCACGGTGTGGCAGACGTACGACTACGACTTCGACGTCAACGGCACGTACTACGGCGCCCGTTCGGCCTGTGAACCGCTGCACGTCCAGGCCGATCCGGTGAACTGGCAGGTTCTCGCCGTCAACCACACGTCGAGCGACCTGCGCGGAGCGACCGTCAGCGCCCGGCTGTTCGACCTGGACGGGCGTCGGCTCGGCACGACCAGGACGGCCCGGCTGGACGTCGCGCGTGCGGCCACCGCGAAGGCCTTCACGGCGGGGTGGACGGACGACCTCCCGGATCTGCATCTGCTGCGGCTCACGCTGACGGACGCGAAGGGCAGGGAGGTGTCTCGGAACACCTACTGGCGCTACCGCGACAGCTCGGCCCTGCGCACGCTGAACAAGGTCAGGCAGGTGAAGCTGACCGGTGACATCAGCAAGGTGTCGCGCTCCGGGGAACGTCACGAGCTGATGGCGACGGTCCACAACCGCGGGTCGGCGGTGGCCGCCATGGTCCGGCTGTCCCTGCTGGAGGAAGACCGGGGCCGCCGGGTGCTGCCGACGCTGTACAGCGACAACTACCTGTGGCTGCTGCCCGGCGAGTCCAGCCGCGTCACCGTGTCCTGGCCGTCCGGGGCCACTTCGTCACGGCACCCGGTGCTGACGGCGCAGGCGTACAACAGCGCACTGACGACGCTGCGCGCCTGAAACCACCCGTGTCCTGGCCCGTCTACCGGGCCAGGACACGGTTTCCGCGGGCGGACGTGGCGGCACACGCCTGCTCATGAGCGCTTTACGGCCAGCCGGGCGGTGTCGGACCGCAGCATGCGACAGTCCGGGACTGCTCGGCGCCGGCGAGCGGTGCTACCGCGAGCACGGCCGCCAGGGCCACGAACGCGGCCAGAACGGCTTTGCGCACTGTCTCCTCCTTGGCGTATCCCCGAGTGAGCGCCTCGAACGTAGACCACGCCGAACGGGCCGCATCCCTGACAGATGTCAGGATTCGACAGGTCGCAACCGCAGTACGCGCCGACCACCATCCCCTCTCGTACGGCCGCTCCTCGCCTGCCGTCGTCGCGTCGAGCGCTCAGCTGCCGTACCAGAAGCCGCCGTACTCGGAGTTGTCCACGAGCCTGTACCGGCAGGCGCTCATCGCCTCCCTGCCGAGCGGTCCTTTGCGTCGATCCGTCATCGAGTTGCAGATGGAGAGCCGCGGACTGCCGTGCCGTTTCACGTATCCCCTCCTCAGAGGGGACGTAAGTGGCCGCAAGGAACGCAAGTCGCTTGCGGGCAACTTTCGTATGTTCCGGGGACGTTGACAAAGCAGGGGTGCGCTAGAAATCTGTTGGCGAGGTTTCTGCAAAAAATCGACTGATCCGCTGAATTTGCGTACAAGCCTTGCTCGAGTCGCGCTCCGCATCCCACGGAACTGAGGACCTCATGAGATGGAGACCCCACGGCCGCCGGTCGGTGACCGGTGCCGTCATGGCCGCGCTCGTGGCCGCCGGGCTGAGTCCGCTGGCCTTCTCGTCGCACGCCCATGCCGCCGTTCCCGATGACACCGGACGGACGGAGGCGGCTGCCGACGCCAACCTCGCACTCGGCCGTCCGGCCACCGCGGGCGGCTCGAACGGCCCGTACACCGCCGTGAACGTCACCGACGGCGTCCAGGCGTCCTACTGGGAGGGGCCGGCCGGCTCCTTCCCGCAGTGGGTCCAGGTCGACCTCGGGGCGACCCGCACGGTCGACCGGGTGGTGCTCAAGCTGCCCGCCGCCTGGGAAAGCCGCAAGCAGACGCTGTCGTTACAGGGCAGTACCGACGGCACCGGTTTCCGCGCGCTGTCGGCCTCCACGGACCGGACGTTCGACCCGGCCCGGGCCAACATCGTCCCGGTCGAGCTCGCCTCCCCCACCGAGACGCGCTACGTCCGGGTCCACATCACGGGGAACACCGGCTGGAACGCGGCCCAGCTCTCCGAGCTGGAGGTGCACGGCGACGACGGCGGGACCACTCCCCCGCCCGCCGGCACCAACCTCGCCCGCAACAAGCCGGTCGAAGCCACCTCGTCGGTCCACCAATTCGTCGCCGCGAACGCCACCGACGACTCCACGTCCACCTACTGGGAGGCGGCCGGCCACCCCTCCGACCTCACCGTGAAGCTGGGAGCCGACGCCGACCTCGAAGCGGTGGTGGTGAAGCTCAACCCGGACCAGGTGTGGGGGCCGCGGACCCAGAGCATCCAGGTGCTGGGCCGTGAGCAGTCCGCGAGCGGCTTCACCTCGCTGAAGGACCGCGCGGACTACGCGTTCAGCCCGTCCCGTGACAGCAACTCCGTGACCATCCCGGTCACCGGCCGCGCGTCCGACGTACGGCTGCGCTTCTTCTCCAACACCGGTGCTCCCGGCGGCCAGGTCGCCGAGTTCCAGGTCGTGGGAACATCCGCGCCCGCACCGGACCTGACCGTCACCGGTCTGGACTGGACGCCCACCGCGCCGTCCGAGCGGGACGCGGTGACCCTGAACGCCACCGTCCGCAACGCCGGCACCGCCCGCTCGGCCGCCACCACCGTCGAGGCCAGTCTGGAGGGCACGGTCGCCGGCAGCGGGAACGTACCCGCGCTCGACCCGGGTGCGTCCACCACCGTGGCCGTCGCCGCGGGCACCCGGCCGGCCGGCGACTACTCCGTCTCCGCCGCGGTCGACCCGCGCGGCACGGTCGCCGAGCTCGACGACAGCAACAACAGCCGCACCGCCGCGACCCGGCTGGTCGTCGCCCGTGCCCCGGGTCCCGACCTGGAAGTCAAGGGCATCACCACCAACCCGGCCAACCCGGCCGCCGGTTCACCCGTCTCCTTCAACGTGGCCGTGCACAACCGCGGCACCACCGCGGCGGCCGGCGGCTCCGTCACCCGCCTGCAGGCCGGCTCCATCGCCCTCAACGGCACCACTCCTCAGGTGGCGGCCGGAGCCACCGTGAACGTGGCGATCGACGGAACGTGGCGGGCGACCAGCGGCGGTGTCACGCTCGCCGCGACCGCCGACGCCACCGGAGTCGTCGACGAGACCAACGAGAACAACAACGTGCTCACCAAGTCCCTGGTGGTCGGGCGGGGTGCCGCCGTCCCCTACACCGAACTGGAGGCCGAGGACGGCCGCTACGAGGGCACGCTGCTCACCGCCGACGCCAAGCGGACCTTCGGGCACACCAACTTCGCCACCGAGTCGTCGGGCCGCGAGTCCGTCCGGCTCGACGCGCCCGGAGAGTTCGTCGAAGTCACCTCGACCGCGCCGTCCAACTCCATCGTGGTGCGCAACTCCGTTCCGGACGCGGCGCGCGGCGGCGGTGCGGACGCCACCATCAGCCTGTACGCCGACGGCACCTTCGTACGGAAGCTGACGCTGTCGTCGAAGCACAGCTGGCTGTACGGGAGTACCGACGATCCGGAGGGCCTCACCAACACCCCCGGCGGGGATGCCCGGCGGCTCTTCGACGAGTCGCACGCCCTGCTGACGCAGACCTACCCGGCCGGCACCAGGTTCCGGCTGCAGCGGGACGCCGGGGACACCGCCGCGTTCCACGTCATCGACCTGGTCGACCTGGAGCAGGTCGCACCCCCGGCCGAGAAGCCTGCCGACTGCACCTCGATCACCGAGTACGGGGCCGTCCCGAACGACGGACTCGACGACACCGACGCGCTGCAGCGGGCGGTCACCGCCGACCAGAACGGCCGGATCCCCTGTGTGTGGATCCCCGCCGGGCAGTGGCGCCAGGAACAGAAGATCCTCACCGACGACCCGCTGAACCGCGGCCAGTTCAACCAGGTCGGCATCCGGGACGTGACCATCCGGGGTGCGGGCATGTGGCACTCCCAGCTCTACACGCTCACCCCGCCGCACCAGGCCGGCGGGATCAACCACCCGCACGAGGGCAACTTCGGCTTCGACATCGACCACAACACGCAGATCTCCGACATCGCCATCTTCGGCTCGGGCACCATCCGCGGCGGCGACGGCAACGCCGAGGGCGGCGTGGGCCTCAACGGCCGCTTCGGCAAGGGCACGAAGATCAGCAACGTGTGGATCGAGCACGCCAACGTCGGCGTGTGGGCCGGCCGCGACTACTCCAACATCCCCGAACTGTGGGGGCCCGGCGACGGGCTGGAGTTCTCCGGCGTACGGATCCGCAACACCTACGCCGACGGTATCAACTTCGCCAACGGCACCCGCAACTCCACCGTGTACAACTCCTCGTTCCGCAACACCGGAGACGACGCGCTCGCCGTCTGGTCGAGCAAGTACGTGAAGGACACCTCGGTGGACATCGGCCACGACAACCACTTCCGCAACAACACCATCCAGTTGCCGTGGCGGGCCAACGGCGTGGCGGTGTACGGCGGTTACGGCAACACGATCGAGAACAACGTCATCGCCGACACGATGAACTACCCGGGCATCATGCTCGCCACCGACCACGACCCCCTGCCGTTCTCCGGGCAGACCCTCATCTCCGGCAACGCCCTGCACCGCACCGGTGGCGCGTTCTGGAACGAGGCGCAGGAGTTCGGCGCCATCACCCTCTTCGCGCAGGGACAGGACATCCCGGGGGTGACCATCCGCGACACCGAGATCCTCGACTCGACGTACGACGGCATCCAGTTCAAGACGGGGGGCGGCGCGATGCCGGGTGTGAAGATCACCGATGTCCGGATCGACGGCTCCAACAACGGCTCCGGAATCCTCGCGATGAGCGGGGCCCGGGGCAGCGCCACCCTGACGAACGTGACGATCATCGATTCGGCCGAAGGGAGCGTACTGATAGAGCCGGGCTCACAGTTCACGATCACCGGCACGCCCAGCGGGGCGTCCGCGGCCCGCGCGCGACGCTGAGGCATGCGCCTCCGGCCCCCCTCCGAAGCGGAGGGGGGCCGGAGGCCTGCTCAGATCGTTCCCGTTCCACGCGGCAGCGGAGCCGCCAAGTGCGCGGCCGGCGGGGCGTGATCGCCGGCTAGCCGCTGCGCCGTGTGCCCTGGCGTTCCCGGCCCTCGTCACGGGCCTGCTGGAAGGCGTCGGCGATCGTCTCCGCCGCACCGGACAGTGCGCCCTTGGTCTTGCCCTTGGCGCCGGACTCGGTGATCTTCCCCGTCAGTTCGGTGAGTCCGGCGGGCTTGCGCGGTCCCGCCTCCAGGTCGAGACGGTTGCACGCTTCGGCGAAGCGCAGGTAGGTGTCCACGCTGGCCACCACGATCCGTATGTCGATCTTGAGGATCTCGATACCGACGAGGGAGACCCGCACGAACGCGTCGATCACCAGCCCGCGGTCGAGGATGAGCTCCAGAACGTCGTAGAGGCCGCTGGAACCGCCCCCGCCTCCCTGCTGTGCCGCGACGGTCATCGCGCTCACCCCTCGTCTCACCCGTCGTCTCTGTGCATGTGCCCTGTCGTGCTCGGCCCTGTCGGCTCTGCCCGCCGGGAGGCAGGCATGGCATCCGGATGACCCGGATGCGCCGCATCAAACGCACGTACGACATCTCGGGTTCACACCAAAGCATCCAGACAGATGTCAGGACCGCGGACCGGGTCCTCCTGACTACGCTCGGTCCCGACTTCGGTCCGGGACTGCCGCAGCCCCGGGTGCGGGACAGCTGTGGCAGATGTGCCGAGGTTCGACGGGTGTGACACGGGGTGGCCGTCGAGGGCGGCCTGCCGACGTGCGCCACCGTGACGCTGTTCGCGACCAAGAACAGGGGGAACAAGGGCATGCGCACACGAACCGCTGCCGGTGCCGTGATGGCCGCCGCATTCGCCGCTGTGCTGGCGGCCGCACCGGGCGCGTCCGCGGAACCCAATCCGCCGGGGTGCCCGAAGGGCTACTTCTGCGCCTACAGCGGCCCCGACCAGACCGGGACCCTGCTGCTCAGGGTCGCGGGCAACTGGTCCGGGAGCCTCGGCGTCGGCTCCATCTTCAACAACGGGGTGGTCTACCCGGGTGCCGATCACGTCGATGTGACGTCGTACCTGGGCGGACAGCCGTCGACGGACTGCTTCCACTACAACCCCGGCCCGGGCCGGTACAAGGCCAACGCCGAGCCCGGACTCACCATCACCCGCGTCGTCTGGCGGGGTGAGTGCTGAGCGGCTGAACCGCCGCGCAGCCGCGGGCCGGCGTGCCCGGCACACCGGCCCGCACCGAGGGAACGCCCGCGGTTAGAGTGCCCCCATGAAGCGGCAGGCCCCGACGCTCGAGGACGTCGCGCGCGAGGCGGGGGTGTCCCGCGCCACCGTGTCGCGGGTGGTGAACGGTGTGCGCAACGTCGACCCCGGCATCCAGGAGCTGGTCCGCAGCGCGATCGAACGGACCGGGTACACGCCGAACCGCGCGGCACGAGCGCTGGTCACCCGGCACCCCACCGGAAGCCTGGCCCTCATCATCTCCGGCGCGGGCGACGCCTTCGCCGGCCGTGTGTTCGCCGACCCGTTCTTCGGGCGCGTCGTCGACGGCGTCGTGGGGTATCTCCGGGCACGCGCCCTGCAACCGGTGCTGCTGTTCGCGGAGTCGGCGGTGGCCAGGGAGCAGGTGGTCGACTACCTGCGGCAGGGCAGTGCCGACGGCGCCCTGGTGGTGTCCGTCCAGCCGGACGACCCGCTGCCGGAGCTACTCCTGTCCGCCCGGGTCCCGACGGTGCTGTTCGCACGTCCCGCCCGCGACACACCGGTCAGCCACGTCGACCTCGACCACTACGCGGGGGGACGGCTCGCCGGGGAGCGTCTCCTGGCCCGCGGCTGCGGCCGCGTGGTGACCATCTGCACGTCGCCGGAGGTCCGGGCCGGACGGGCACGCCTCGCCGGATTCCGTGACGCCCTGGCCCGGGCGGGCCACGACAACGTGCCCGCGGCCGAGGGGTCCTTCAGCCTGGACAGCGGGGCGGCCGCGATGGCCGCGCTGTTGCGGGACCATCCCGCGCTGGACGGCGTGTTCGCGGCCAACGACCTGATGGCTCAAGGCGCCTGCCAGGTGCTGCGGGACGCGGGCCGGCGCATCCCGGAGGACGTCGCCGTCGTCGGGTTCGACGACTCGAGCGCCGCCGTGACCTGCCTGCCGCCGCTGACCACCGTGCGCCAGCCGGTGGAGGACATGGCGGCGGCCATGGCCAGGATGCTGGATGAACAAGTCCGGGGCATCCGCACCGCACCCCGCACCCTGATCTTCGCTCCGGAACTGGTCGTGCGCGACTCCGCCTGACCGCCGCGTCTGACCGCTGCGCCTGACCGCCCCGCCGGACCGTCGACGAACGGCGCACGGGCCCGACGGCACCCGCGGCGCGCGGGTGCCGTCGGGCCCTGAGGCCTCCGGCCGGGTCAGGGCAGCCGGTGGTCGGCGTTCAGCACCGCTCCGCGCTCGGGGTGGTTCTGGTCGTAGCCGCGGGTGTCGCACTGGAGGCCACCGACGATGCAGTGGTCGACCAGCGCCTTGAGGGTCCGCTCCTCCCAGGCGTTGAAGAAGTCGTAGTGGAAGGAGTACCCGCGGCCGCTGGCCAGGCGGACCTGGCTCATGTCGCCGTTCACCGGGAAGGCCATCTTGAACTCGATCATCGGCAGGGCGACCGGGTGGGAGGCCGGGCACATGTTGTCGTTCGTGCCGGGCTTCACGACCGGGTAGGCCATGTGGCTCTTGTGGTCGGGGGTGTCGAGGTACTTGCCGTCCCAGCAACTGGGCGCCTGGAAACGGATGTTGAGCTGCACGTCGGGACGGCTCGGGCAGGAGGCCGGGAAGTCGACGTTGAAGAAGCTGTCGCCGCACTCCCAGCCCTCGACGAAGCCCTTGTGGCTGCGGAACTGCTGGGCGCTCTGCAGGGGGTCACCGACGACGTAGCGCAGCCCTCGGGGGAACGGGCGCACGCTCGTGTAGTCGGTGATGCCCGACTTGTAGTAGATGACCTGGGGGCCGACGGGGAGGATCTTCCTGTCCCCGTTGTACAGCGAGGGCATCCAGTACGCGGAGGCGTCGGCCGGCGCGTTGCAGGTGGTGTTCCCGCCGTAGAGGCTCGCCGTGGTGCTGCCCGCGTTGGTCGTGGTGTTGCCCATGAAGGTGTGGTCGTGGGACTTGCCGGGCTGGCCCGGGTAGATGATCGGGTCGTCCGGCGCGGTGTGCGTGACGGAGCAGTTGGCCTGGAACTCCTTGTGGTAGCGCGGCGGCGGGGTCGCGGTGGACGGGGTCACGCCGGTGACCTGGGGCACGGCCGGTATGTATCCGTCGCCGTCGGGGTCGTCGGCGGACGCCCGGGTCGACACCGCCATCGTGTGCCCGGCGTGGCCGGCCACCGTGGCGGCCGGGGCGTCGGGGCCGGCCGCCGTGGCGACGGTGCCGACGCCGAGGACGCCGGCGACAAGTGCGGTGCCGAGCAGCAGCGCGGGGAGTTTCGAACGTGGTCTCATGGGGCCTCCTTGCCCGCCGAGGTGCCTGTGTGGTGACAGCCGCCTGGGTGCGAAGGGCGACGCCGGGCGCCCTTCGCCGTCGTCAGCTGTAGATGCCGAACTCGTGCAGCGAGTAGCCCCAGCCGGTGCCACGCGCCGTCAGGTGCAGCCGTACGTACCGTGCGGTCGTCGCGGCGTCGATGGTGTCGACGTCGCCGTTGCCGGTGGTGGTGGAGTGGAGCGTCCGCCAGGTGGTGCCGTCGTCGGAGACCCGGACCTCGTAGGACTTGGCGTAGGCGGGGTCCCAGACGAGCTGGAGCTTGCGGACGGGTGTGCCCGAGCCGAGGTCGACCTGGATCCACTGCGGGTCGCTCCAGTCGCTGGCCCAGCGCGTGTCGGCCCGGCCGTCCGTCGCCTTGGCGGGTTCGCAGGGGCAGTCGCCGTAGGAGGACTGGAAGGAGGATGCGGTGGTGGGCTTGTGCAGCGCCACGTTCGTGCCGGTGACCGGCGGGGCGACGACCTTGACCGACTTGGTCTCGATGCCGGCGTTGCCGCGGCCGTCCTCGGCCTGGATGTACACCTTCCACACGCCGAGCTTCTCGGGAGCGGTCACCGCGAACGTGCCGTTGCCGGTGGACCGCCAGGCGGCCTCGACGAGGCGCTTGTCACCGTTGGCGTAGTTGCCGCTGAGGAAGATCTTGTAGGTGATCGGGTCGCCGTCGGGGTCGCGCACGTCCGCGCGGACGGTGAACTCGCCGCCGGCCGGGGCGGACGAGGCCGGGCTGACGGCCATGCCGGAGATGACGGGTGGGGTGTTGTCGTTGCCGGCGGTTCCGGTGTAGGCCCGCTTCACGGCGTAGTAGGAGAGCCGCTTCAGTCCGTCGGGCACGAGGTTGAACCAGACGCCGCCGAAGTCGTGCTCGACGCCGTAGTGGAAGAGGGTGGCGCCGAGGGCGACGCCCCGGTGGCCGGTGACGCAGTCCCAGGCCTTGGTGTAGCCCTCGGCCTTCTGCGCGTCGGTCGGCTCGTCGGGCACGCCGTTGGCGTCGTCCGGCACCTCCCATTCCCCCGCCGGTCCGCCCTCGGTGATGAGGTACGGCTTGGTGTAGCCGCCCTGCTCCCAGTCCTCGCGCACGCCGCAGATGTCGCCGTAGGAGTTCATCGAGTACAGGTCGAGGTCGGGTGCGTTGCGCTTGTAGTAGGGCCAGGCTCCCGTCCAGGCGTCGGTGGAGGTGACGGGGTGGTCGGGGTCGATGCTGTGGATCTTCTTGGCGACGTCGTTGACGAAGCCGGTGTAGGCGTTGCGCTGCGCCTCCAGCTCCGTTCCGCTGTAGCAGTTCTGCAGGCCGAGGACCGACTCGTTGCCGACGTTCCACATGAGGGTCGCCGGGTGGTTCTTGTACTCCTCCACCCACTTGGCGAACTCGGTGAGCATGTTGGTCTTGTACGTGGTGTCGGTGACGTAGTTGACACAGCCGCCGGAGCCCGGGCCGCCGCCGGGCTGCAGCCAGAAGCCGTTGACGACCTTGAGGCCGTTCGCGGCGGCACTGTCCAGCAGTGGCCTGGTGCCGCCGTCGGTGCCCCAGGTGCGGATGGTGTTGACCCCCATGGACTTCACGTCGGGCAGGTACTTGGGAGCGTCCGCGATGGCGGGGCCCCAGGTCAGGCCCTTGACGGTGTAGGGCTGTCCGCCGACGGTCAGTTGCCAGTTCCCCCGGGAGCCGGTGACCTTGACCGCTCCCGTGGCGGGCGACGTGCCGTCCGTGGTCCCGTACACCTGGAACTCCCACAGGGAGTAGCCGTAGCCGCCCGCGCGCTCGGTGCCCAGCATGCGGACGTAGCGGCCGGAGCCGGTGACGGCGATCTCGTCCGTGCCGCCGTCACCTCCGGTCACGGTCTTCAGGGTGGTCCAGTCCGTGCCGTCGTCGGACGCCTGGATCTGGTAGCTCCTGCCGTACGCGCCCTCCCAGGTCAGGACCACCCGGCTGAGGTCGGACCGCTGTCCGAGGTCGACCTGGATCCACTGGGGGTCGCTCCAGCGGCTGGCCCAGCGGGTACCGGTGAGGTTGCCGTCGACGGCCGCCGAGGGGGCGTAACCGTCCCCTTCCTGGGAGGAGGCGGTGGCGGGCCTGCCCTGGGAGAGCAGGGTCTCCGCCGCATGGGCAGGCGGGGCGGCGAGGGCGAGCGGGGACGCCATCAGTGCGCCGAGGGCGAGCAGGGGGACGGCACGCCGGACGGCTGGTCCGCGGGACTGGGATGTGGGAGACACGTCTGCTCCTGGCGGTGTGGGGAGAGCCAACGAGCGGCGCTGTGGGAGCACCGGTGGGGCCCCTTCCGGGCCGGGGCGCGGGGATGTCATCCGGCCCGGAAGGGGAGTCGTGGCCGACGGGCGGCCGATCAGGGGTGGGACGTCAGGGGAAGGACACGACGGTGGACGGCACGGTCGAGGTGCCGGCCGGGACCGTGGAGGCTCCGGTGTCGTTGATGACGTGGTTGTAGTGGCCCATGCCGCCGAGGGAGACCACCAGGAGGCTGTGGAACTTCACTCCCGGTTTGACGGGGGTCTTGAAGCCGTGGTCCTGGCGGATGCCGGGGTCGACGTTGTAGTTGCAGTAGCTGCCCAGGCCCCATGCCTCGTGGGTGTCGACCGAGTCGTCGACCCGGTAGGCGGCGTACCCCTTCGTCGTGCCGTTCTGGATGGCGGCCTGGTTCGGCGCGTCGTAGGCCTTCTCGTTCTGGTAGAAGATCGTCCGGCCGCGTTCGCCGTACCACTCGACGTCGTACTTGTTGAAGTGCTCGACGAACAGGCCGGTCGCCAGGACGTCGTCGCCGTTGACGCGGACGCCGTAGTCGGCCCGGTTGGTCTCCCAGCCGACGCCCTCGCCGTGGTCGGCCCGCCACACCCAGGTGTGGTCGATGATCGTGTCGTGGCTGTTGACCACCATGCTGGTGGTCGCCTTGCCCGCGCCGGCTCCGCCGATGCGGATGTACACGTCCTGCACGGTGGTGGGGTTGGCCGCGTGGTCGGCGGACGCGCCCTGCGGGCCGATCTCCAGCAGCGTCGGGGAGTTGACCGGTCCGGCGTCGATGAGGAAGCCGGCGAGCCGCACGCCGTCGACGTCGGCGACCCGCATGGCGGTCACGCCGTTGTCCGGGATGATCGTGGCGAGACCGAGTCCCAGGACGATGGTGTTCGCCCGCTCGACGTTGATGGTCCGGTCGACGTGGTAGACGCCCGGGGTGAACAGCAGGTGCAGGCCCTGGGCGAGCGCGGCGTTGATGGTGGCCGCCGTGGCGCCGGGCTTGACGACGTAGAACCTGCTCAGCGGGACGGACTCGCCCTGCGGGGTGCCGCCCGCCCAGGTGGTGCCGCGCGCGTCGGTCCGCTTGGCGGGCGCGAAGACCTTGTACTCGCCGCCGTCCAGGTAGAGGAAGGGCTTCTCGCGGGAGATCGGTGTCGTGCCGAGCGTGGTGTAGCGGGGCTCGGGGAAGCTGGTCGCGGGAGCGCCCTCGACGCCGGAGAAGACCTGGTTCCACACGCTGTTGGACCAGCCGCCGATGGAGCTGTCGCGGGTGTACCACTGCTGCTGCGAGTAGTTGCCGATCTGGCCGTCGATCCTGCTGTCGGCGATGTAGCCGCCGCTGGCCCAGCCGTAGCCGTTGGGCGCGAGGTTGAGGCCGCCCTTGACGTGCATCCGGCGGAACGAGGCGGCCTGGGAGACGGCCCAGCGGTTGGTGCCGTTGACCGGCTTCACGGCGAGGTTCTCCGCGCCGCGCCAGAAGTTCTGGGTAGCGTTGCCGTTGAACCACCCGGCGTCGACGGTGATGTCACCGTTGATCGTGGTGTCGTCGGGGCTGAGGCCGAGGCCGGCGATCTGGGTGTAGAAGCCGATCTGGGCGTTGAGGTTGTCGTACGTGCCCGGCTTGAAGAGGAAGGCGTGCCGGCCGGAGCCGAACTGGGCCGACTCCTGCTCCTTGAAGACCTGGTCCAGCTTGGCCTGGATCCCCGGCGTCGACGGGTCGAAGACGTGCACGTTCGGGCCGAGGTCGCCGCCCGGGGTGACCGGGCCGGGGTCGTCGCCGGTGGTGCCGTAGACCTTGAACTCCCAGAGGGAGTAGCCGTAGGGAGTGGCGCGGACGGTGCCGAGCATGCGGACGTAGCGAGCGGTGCCGGAGACGTTCACGGTTTCCGTGCCGCCGGCGCCGGTGGTGGTGGAGTGGGCCGTCGTCCAGTCCGTACCGTTCTGGGACGTCTCGATGCGGTAGGACGTGGCGTAGGCGGCCTCCCAGCGCAGTTCGACCCGGCTGAGGGAGGCGGGGGCACCGAGGTCGACGCGGATCCACTGCGGATCGGCGGCGGCGCTCGACCAGCGGGTGCCGTCGTCGCCGTCGACCGCTGCCGTGGCCGGGGTGCCGTAGTGCTCCTGGCTGGAGGCGGTGACCGGCTTGCCCTGGGAGAGCAGGACGGGTGCGGCCTGGGCCTGCGTGGCCGGGACTACGGCGAGCAGGGCGGCGGCCAGGGCGGTGACCAGGACGCCGACGAGACCGCGGCGGCCGGGTCTGCGCGACGGCGGTGAAGCGGAGGGTATGCCGACAGCGGGCATGGAGGAACTCCTCGACACGGGGACGGGGTGAGTGGGAGAGCGCTCTCCCGACCATGCCCGCCGTGTCTGACACGGTCAAGGTTCCGTGCAGGCTTTTCTTTTGACTTGCATTAAGTGTCGAGTGGTACGGGGGCGGCGTCCCTTCGAGACGTCCGCCGCCCGGGGGTTCCGTTCAGGCTGGCGGGGTTCCGCTCAGGGCTGGCGGCGGGCCTGTTCGGCGGCCTGGTCCGCGGCCGCCTGTTCCGTCCTGGCGTCGGCTGTGCTCAGGCGCCCGCCGCTGCTCTCCAGGTGGGCGCGGACGAACCACTGGAACAGTTCCAGTCCGCGCAGTTGCTCGATGAGGATGTCCTGCGTGACGGGGTCGGAGGACTCGGTCGCCTCCATCGCCTCGCGGTGGTCCTCGATGAGGCGGGTGTAGACCATGTCGAGAGCGCCCAGGTGCTCGATGGCCTCCGCCCTGCCGATGGAGTAGTCGTCCCAGGTGCGGTCGGCGACAAGTGCCCCGGGCGTGCCCTGCGGGACGCCGCCGAGGGTGGAGATCCGTTCGGCCAGGTCGTCGGTCATGGACCGTACCTGCTCGACCTGCGGGTCGATCATCTCGTGCACCGCGATGAAGTGCGGACCGACGACGTTCCAGTGGATGTGCTTGAGCGTCAGGTGCAGATCGTTCAGCGAGTGCAGCCGCCGCTGGAGCAGCTCGATGATCTCGGAACTGTCCTGGGCGGACATGCCCGGGACGGTGTACTGGAGGGAGGGCTCAGAAGCCACGGCCGTACCTTTCTCCTGCCGGCGGAAGAACGTCCTTCAGGTCAGGCAACCACCGCCCCGGCTCGTCTGCCCCTCCGGGACAGCCGTACGGATTCCGCCGTGCCCCGGTGCCGCGGACCCCGGGTGGGTCGTCCGGCCGGCGCGGGGCACGGCGTTCCCTTCACTGCGGGCAGGTGGCCGAGACGAGGTAGTCGACGACGTCGTCCGTGCTGCGGCGCCGCCGGTGGGCCGCGCGCTGGCGGTCGGCGCCGTTTCCCTCGGTCCGCAGGCGCCGCCACTGCTCGCGTACGAGGTCGAGGTCGTCGTGCCGGCGGAGTGCCGGGGCGATGGTGTTCAGCAGTCGTTCGACCAGGGAGGCCTGGGGCATCAGGCGGCCGGTGACCGGATCGATGCCCTGGCCCGACAGCCCGTCGCGGGCCGCGCGCCAGCAGGCCGCGCGCAGGACCTCCGGTGACGGGCGCGGGACCGGCTCGCCGGCCCGGACGGCGGCGAGGGCGGTGGCCGTCAGAGCCCGGACGACGGCTCCCAGCACGAGTGTGTCGTCGGGGGTCAACGCGGCGTCGGCGACCCGGACCTCGATGGTGGGCAGGTGGTGCGAGGGACGCACGTCCCAGTACAGGCCTCCCCGGTCGATGAGAACCTCCGCTTCAAGGAGGGTGTGGACGAGGTCCTCGAAGTGGGCGGGGGACTCGAAGTAAGGGGGCGGGCCGGCCACGGGCCAGCGCCCCCAGGTGGTGGCACGCCAACTGGCGTACCCGGTGTCACGGCCGTCCCAGAAAGGGGAGTTCGCCGCCAGCGCGGTCAACGTCGGCAGCCAGGGGCGCAGATGATTGCTGACGTGGACGGCGTCACGGGGGTCGGGAAGACCGACGTGCACGTGGCAGGCGCACACGATCTGTTCGTCGTCCAGCGCGCGGAAGTGGGCCGTGCTGCGTGCGTAGCGGGCACCGGGCGTCATCGGCACCGGGGTCGCCTGGCCGTGCACCGGAGTGCCGGTGGAGGCGAGGCGCAGTCCGAGCCGGGCGGCGGCGCGGGCGGCTGTCGTTCTGCCGGCACGGATCTGGTCGTCGGCCTCCTTCAGGCAGCTGTGCGGGTGGGTGCGCAGTTCGACCTGGTAGCGGGTCAGCTCGGTGCTCACCCGGTCGCCGAGGGCGTCCGTCGCCGCCTCGACCAACTCGGGTCCGTGTGGGCTCGGGGTCCGGCCGGCCGGGTCGATCAGGAGGAGTTCTTCCTCGATCCCGAGGGTGAGCGGTTCCGGAACGGGGCCGGGTGCGGAGGGGCGGAGCGGCTCGGGGTCGTCCACCGGAGCCGTCTCGCTGCGATGTTGACTGCTCATAGTGATGACACTGTCTCAGAAAGTGGCGGCAGATTGGATGGGGGCGACGGCCGTCGGAGGGCCGGGGAGGGCTCCGGGAGCCCAGGAGCGCCTGGGAGCCGGGGAGGGGCGTTGGAGGGTGATCTCGCCTCGGGGCGGTTCATGAGGTTGACTGCCCCTGCGTCCGGACCACGACAGGAGCTACAACGTTGACGTACGACATCGCCGCCTTGCGCTCTCAGTTCCCGGCGTTGGCCGCCGGGACCGTCCACTTCGACGGGCCCGGGGGCACACAGACGCCGCGGCCCGTCATCGACGCGATCGCCGACGCGCTGGCACGGCCCCTGTCCAACCGGGGGCAGTACTCCCTGGGAGAACGCAACGCCCAGGACATCGTCATCGGAGCGCGCCGGGCCGTGGCCGACCTGCTGGGCGCGGACCCGGCGGGAATCGTCTTCGGGCGCGGCGCCACCCAGCTCACCTACGACCTCGCCCGCACCCTCGCCACGTCCTGGGGGCCGGGTGACGAGGTCGTCGTCACCCGCCTCGATCACGACGCCAACATCCGCCCCTGGGTGCAGGCGGCGGAGCGGGCCGGCGCCACCGTGCGCTGGGCCGACTTCGACCCCGACACCGGGGAGTTGACGGCCGACGACATCCGCGCCGTCCTGTCCGACCGCACCCGTCTCGTCGCCGTCACCGCAGCCTCCAACCTGATCGGCACCCGCCCTCCGATCGCCGAGATCTGCCGCCTGGTCCACGAGGCCGGAGCGCTCGTCCATGTCGACGGCGTGCACTACACCGCCCACACGCTGGTGGATCTGCCGGCGCTGGGAGCGGACTTCTTCGTCTGCTCCCCGTACAAGTTCCTCGGCCCCCACCACGGCGTTCTGGCCGCCCGGCCAGCCCTGCTGGAGGGTCTGCGTCCCGACAAGCTGCTGCCCTCCAGTGACGCGGTCCCGGAGCGTTTCGAACTGGGCACTCTCCCCTACGAGTTGCTGGCAGGCACTCGTGCCGCCGTCGACTTCCTGGCCGGCCTCGACCCGGACGTCACGGGAACCCGGCGGGAGCGGCTGGCCGCCTCCTTCGCCGCCCTCGAAGCGCACGAGGCCACCCTGCGTGACCGGCTCGACAAGCAGCCGGCCGCGCTGCCGGGGGTCACCGTCCACTCCCGGGCCGCCGACCGCACCCCCACCCTCCTGCTGACCTTCGAGCGCCACGACACCGCCGACGCCTACCGCTTCCTGGCCGCCCGCGACATCCACGCCCCTGCCGGCAACTTCTACGCCATCGAGACCTCCCGCCACCTGGGCCTCGGCGACACCGGCGGTCTGCGCATCGGACTCGCCCCCTACAACGACGCGGAGGACGTCGACAGGCTGTTGACGGCGTTGGCCGCGTTTCTGGAGCAGTGAGCCCCTGGCACTTGGCCGATGTCTGTGATCAGCCGTTCCGGCCCATCGCCTGGTGGATCCAGCCCGCGTACGCGGGAGCGCTGGTGTAGAGCCCCGGGCCCTCGCTGCAGCGCACGCCTGGGGCGCCGGGCCCCGAGGTGACACCGATCAGCTCCCAGCGGCCCTTGTGGTCCCGCCGGAGTTGCGGACCGCCGGAGTCGCCGTTGCATGCCATGGCCCCGGGCCTCTGGCTGATCGTGCTCAGACGGGTGCGGTCCGCGTAGCCCGGCGCGCACTCGGACACGGCACCCCGGCGCGTGTCAAGTTCCTGAAGCCGGTCGGGAAAGACCCATCCAGCGGGGTCGGAGGTGTCGTCGATCGTGCCGAAGCCCAGGATGCGGGTCGGGGTGCCGGGCCGTCCCGGCTTGTCGGCGATGCGGAGGGGCTCCTCGGCGACCGGGCGGTTCAGGCGGATCAGCGCGAGGTCGTCGCGATTGGGGGCGGTGCCCTCACCGTTGCGGTACCCCGGGTGCGACAGCGTCTTCGCGATGGACCGGACCGTGCCCCCGGACTTCCTCCACTGACTGCCGATCCGGACCGTGCCGTCCAGCGTGACGAGCGCCGGATCGACGCAGTGGGCGGCTGTCAGCACCCACGTCCTGTCGATCAGCGATCCCCCGCAGACGCCCTTGAACGTGGGGTCGTCCACGCCCGTCACCGGGATGGACACCATCGAGGGGTAGATCTCAGTGGAGTCACTGCCCCTCACGATGGCTTCGGCGCCGCCGGTCATCATGACGGTGCACGCCGCACCCGTCAGGAACACACCGGCAGTGCGCGCCCTGCGGCGCGAGGACTTCGAGCTGAACACGGGTTCTCCGATCCGACGAGCGAGTGCGAGGTGCCCAGCCTCCGCGATCAGGAGAATCCGATCCATCCGGTCAGCGGGCCTGTCCCGGACCGGGCCAGCGGGCCCGGGGCAGGTGGGGACAACCCCCGGCCCCACCTGCTCCGACTGCAGGAGACGCGCACAGAGCGGCGGGCAGGAAGCAGCAGATCGCCGGCTCCGGAGCCGGAGGCCATCTCCGCGTGCTCGCGCATCGCGTCGGCCACGCGGGCATCGGGCGTCCTGAAACGGCGGTGTCGCCGCGGTCAGCTGTCCAGGGCCGCGCGGCGGAGCGCCCGTCGCTGACTGGGGGTGGTGGCGCCCCAGACGCCGTCCGTCTCGCCGTGGCGGACGGCCCAGTCGCGGCAGTCGATCAGCACGGGGCAGCGTCTGCACACGGCGCGGGCGGGGGCGGTGGCCGCGGCGGTCTCCACCAGGGGGAAGAACAGTTCGGGATCCTCGCCTACGCACAACGCCTGCGTGTGCCAGCCGATGTCAACATTCCAGGACGCGAGTGAGCGCGCCATACCGCACCTCCAGCAGCCGACCGGCACGTCGGTGTCGCCGCGGCAGCACACGCCGCGGTCCCGGCAGAGGTGAGCGCCATGCTAGTGCCGGATACGGCCGGATGGCCATAGGTGGATTTTCCCGTCATATGGGGCGGCAGCGGCAGTATAGAGCGGTTGCCGGCTTGCGCGGCCCGGTCCTGGCTCATGTGTGTGCCACCTCGCCGTACACGCCGGCCAGGGCCTGAGCCATGGGTGCCACGGAGTAACGGGCGGCCACGGTGTCCCGACCGGCGCGCGCCAGCTGCTCGCGCCGGGTCTCCGGCAGGGACAGCAGCCGGTGCAGGCCGCGGGACAGGCCGGAGGCGGAGGCGGTGTCGAGCAGGATGCCGTTGACGCCGTCGCGCAGATAGTGACTCACCCCGCCGCGCCGGGGCCCTGCCGCGGGCAGTCCGGCCTCCATGGCCTCCAGCACAGCGATGCCGAACTCCTCCTTGGCACTGGGGCACACGTACCAGGCGCGCACCCCGTGTTCGGGATCGGCGAGGGCGCGCTCCAGACGGCGTACCCGATCGTTGGGCAGGGCGGGCAGGAGCGCCAGCCGGCGTGCCGCCCGCGTGCGGCCGGTGACCAGGGCGCCGAGCGCGGCGCGCACGCGGTGCTCCTCCGGGGTGGGATGCCGGGTCGCGCCGCCCACCATGACGAGGGTCGCGCGCCGCCACAATTCCGCGGTCAGCCAGGTGCGCAGCAGCAGGTCCTGCTGCTTGACCGGGTGCAGACGCCCGACGCACAGGAGCAGGGGCAGGTCCCGGTCGGCCGGGTCCAGCGCGTCGGGGCGGTCACCGCCCGCGAACAGGGAGTCGAGCAACGCGCGCCGCCGGTCCTGCTCGTCCTCGGCGGGTTCGTAGGGGGCGATGCCCTCAGGGGGTGCGGGCGGGCCGTCGGGGCCGTAGCGGTGGATGAGGGCCGGGAAGTGGCGCAGCAGCTGCCCCGTGCCCGAGGCGTCCGGTATGCCGATCACGCCGTCGGCGCGTTCGACGAGCCGGTCGGCGAGGAAGATCCGGTGCAGGTCGCCCCGGAGCGCCTCGGTGGCCCCCGGGTCGTCCGCGCGGGTGTCGCCATGCGTTTCCGCGAGACGGCGGTGCGGGTCGGGCGTGGCGGTGAAGACGAGGCGGGCACCGAGCCGCGCGGCGGCCTGCGCCAGGGCCAGGCTGCCGTCGTCGGCGTAGCGCACGTGCAGGACGTCGCAGGCGCGCGGCAGCGAAGCGAGCAGGCGGGTGGCCCACCAGGCGAGGGACGGGCGATGGGCGGGGAGGACGTGCTGCGGCGGCGCGGCGGGCGCGTCGACCGGTAGCCGCAACAGCCAGTGGCCGCCCCGCCGGCGCGTCAGCAGGCGGCGGTCGTGGTCGAGGTCGTCACGGCCGGCGAGGACGACAGTGACCACGGCGCCGACCTCGCCGGTGCCGGCCAGGGCGTCACCGAGGCCGCCGAGCAGCACGGACAGTCCGCCGCTGGCGCCCTCCCCGGGGCGGTCGAGCCGGCCCAGCAGCATCGTCTGAGCCACCACGAGCCCGTTGTCCGGCCATCCGGTGGCAGCGGCCGGTGGTGTGGGGGCGAGCAGCAGGGCTTCGTAGACGTCCCGCGCCTCGGACACCGGGGGCAGATGGGAAGGGCCGTCGGGCAGCCGGTGCAGCGAGCGCCACAGGGCATGCCGGGCCGCCCGGTCTGCCCGTGCCGCCGCGTCCGCGGTTTCTGCCGCGTGGAGCGGTCGCAGTCCGGCCGCCTCGGCGAGGTCCAGCAGCAGCACGGTGCGCTCCGTACCGGTCCCGCCGTCCAGCAGCCGCTCCCGCAGCGCCTCCTCGGCCCAAGCGGGTCCGTGCCGCCGTACCGTCGCGGGCCACAGCTCGGTGAGGACGGCGTTGAGATACGGCCCGCCCTCGCCGTGGGCGAGCAGCGCGTCGGGCGTCAGCGGAACGTCCAGACGGCAGGCCCGCCGCAGGGAGGCGACCGCCGCGTCCTCGCGCCCGGGCAGCGCAGACAGCCCCGACGGCTGGAGGCGGGGCAGCGGACCGTACTCGGCTTCCAGGAGACACGCGAGAGCGCTGGGGTCGTGCGGGGCACTGTTGGTACCGCCCGGATCGCGAGGGGCACGGCCGGTTTCGAGGGCACCGAGGCGAGCGGGTGCGGTGCCCCGGGCCACCGGCGCCACGGTCCCGGCCCCAGCCCCGGCTCCGGCCCCAGCCCCGGCTCCGGCTCCGGCTCCGGCTCCGGCTCCGGTGAAGAACGCGGTACGGGCCGCCACCAGCGGATCCCGCTCGGCACCGGGCTGCGCCGCGCCGATGCCCGGCAGCGGCGGCGGGGCGGGAACGGGTGGGGCGACGGACACGGGGCCTCCTCGGTGCGGTCGGTACGCGGGTGTTTCGCCCGCCCTTCCCGGCACGGATGCACCGGGCGGTGCGAACCGGTGCGGCGCGGCTAGGGGCGCGGCGTCCGTCCTGCCGACGGCGCGCCCCCGGCCCGGCCGACCCGTCCGCCACCCCTCACCCCCGAGGAGCACGCCGTCGGCTGCGCGCATCCGTTCACCCCCTGCCCGGTGAACACAGGGCATGCCGCGCATCGTCATCGTCAGCCCTCCGTTCCACTCCCACGCCGCCCCCCTTTCCGCCCTGGCGGCGGCGCTGGCGGCGAACGGCGCCGAGGTGTTCTTCGCTTGCGCTCCGGCATTCGAACCGTTGGCCGACCGCGCCGGGGTCCGGTTCGTGCCGCTGACGGTGACGCGCAACGCCAACACCGGCGTGGCGGAGCGGACCGACCAGGCCGCACGGGAAGCGGCACGCCTGGACGAGTTCCTCGCGGCCACCCGACACGGCCCCGTCGAGACCCTGCTCACCCAGGCACGGCACCGGCGCGCGGACCTGCTCGCCGACCCGCAGGGCGTCTACGAGGACCTGCGGGCCCTGGACCGACGGCTGCGCCCCGACTGGTACGTCGTCGACCAGCTCGCCTACGCGGCCACCCTCGCCCTGCACTGCCTGGGGGTGCCGTACGCGTCGTACTGCCCGGGCCATCCCACGTACGTGCTCTCCGGCCCAGATGCCTTCTTCGGCCTGCCCCACGACTGGCCGGACGCGGTCCGCCCGGCGCCGTCGCGGCTGACCGAGCTGCACACCGCGGTACGGGACAACGACCGGGCCTTCACCGAGTTGTTCACCGCTTTCGCCCGGGCCCGTACGCCGTCGGCGCCCGCTCCGGGCCGCGCCTTCGCGCTGACGTCCACGCACGCCGTCGTCTACGCCTACCCCGCGCTGCCCTGGCTGCCCGAACGGCCCGACGGGCCCGCCCACCTGTTCGCCGGGCACATGGCGGGGCCCGACGCGCCGCCGTCCCCCGAGTGGACACGCCGCATGCGGGAGCTGCGCGAGCGGGCCGAGCGGGTGGTGCTCGTGGCGTTCGGCACCTTCCTGTCGGCCCGCGACGACGTGCTGCGCACCGTGGTGTCGGGGCTGCTCGACGGCACGGACGACACGGCCGTCGTGGTGGCCGCGGGAGCCCGCGCGCACGCGCTCGCGGATCTCGCGGGCGACCGGGCCGTGGTGGTGCCGACGGTTCCACAGCGGCAGCTTCTGCCGCACGTGGACGCCATGGTCCATCACGGAGGCGGCAACTCCTTCACCGAATGTCTGCGCGCCGGCGTGCCCGCCCTGGTTCTGCCGATGTCCAGCGACCAGTTCTGTGTGGCGAGGGACGCGGAACGGGCCGGGGTCGGCGTGGTCCGCGACCCCAACGCGCTGCGAGCGCCGGACGTCCCGGACGCCCTCGCGGCGGCCATGGCGGGACCCGTGCGCAGGCGCACGAGCCGCATGGCGCGCGAGCTGCGCCGATACGGCCCCTCGTGGGCGGCAGAACGGCTGGTGACGGCCATGGAGACGGGGGTGGGGGCAGCCGCGGAGATGAGGGCGGGGATGGCCGCAGCGACGACTGTGGAGACGACTGTGGGTAGGGCCGCCGGGGCGAGGCTGCCGCTTCGCCCTTCAGCTGTGCTGCCGGAAGGAGGATCGCCATGAACATCCACGGTTCCCGCGTGCTGGTGCCCGGGGCCTCCGGTGCGATCGGCTCGGCCCTGGCGGTCCGGCTGCACCGGAGCGGTGCCCGGCTCGCCCTCGCGGGCCATGACGAGGGACGGTTGCGTCGCGTGTCGGAAGCGTGCGAGGGCGCGCCCGTCTTCCGCTTCGACGCGTACGAGCTCGACCGCTGCGCCCGCGCGCCGGACTGGGCGGCCGGCGAACTCGGCGGGCTCGATGCGGTGGTGGTCTGTGTGGGCGTCGCGGGCTTCGGACCTGCCGACACCGTGCCCGACGCGGTCGCCGAGCACCTGTTCACGGTCAACGCCCTGGCGCCGCTGGCGTTCCTGCGCGCCGCACTGCCCCGGGTCACGCCGCCCGGCGTACTCGCCGCCGTCACCGGTGTCGTGGTGGACGCGCCGCCGGCGGGCATGGCCGACTACGCGGCCGCCAAGTCGGCGCTCGCGGCATGGCTCACCGCCGTACGCCGAGAGCGGCGGCGCACCGGCACGTCCGTCCTGGACATCCGTCTGCCCCACGTGTAGTCGGGCTTCGCCGCGCGCCGGGTCGTGGGAGAACCTCCACGGCTACCGCGCGGACTGACGGTCGACGAGGCCGCGGACCGCATCGTCGCGGAGCTCACCAGCCAGGAGGGATGAGCGCGACGGCCCGCGCAGCTCGTGCCGCGCTACGTCCCACGGGCGGGTTCTGTCAGATGCCGGGGGCCGTGGCGGGAACCGCCCATGGGCCGGCTCCGCCGAGGGCGGTGTGCCGGGCCTCGCGCGTCAGCCCCCCTCGCGCCCGTCGTGCCCGTCGCGCCGGTCGTGCCCGTCGTGCCCGTCGAGGTCCCGCAGCACCTCCCGGGCCGCCCGGGCGCCGGAGGCGAGCGCGCCCTGGACCGATCCCGTTCCGCGGTAGTCACCGCAGACGTACCGGCCGGGCGCGGTGCGGCAGGTCCGGGTCAGCGGCCAGGGCGGCGGCATGGCGGGCAGCGCGCCCTCGACCGTACGCACGGTCAGCAGGTCCCAGGCGGTGGCGTCGGTGCCGTACATCTCGGACAGGGCCGTGGCCACGGACGTGCGCACGGACGGGTCGTCGCCGCCCAGCACCGAGGTGGCGATCAGCGCGCTGCCGCGCGGCGCGTACTCGGGCGCGACGTCGCTGAGGACGCAGGTGTTCAGGACGCGGCGGCGGGTGTCGACCAGCAGGACGGGCCGGCCGAGGGGCGAGCGCGGCGCGACGTGGTAGTACGTGGTGACCGTGCGGTGCGCAGGGACGTCCAGGCCGGGCACGAGCTTCGCGGCCGCGTCGGCGCCCGTGGCCACCACGACCGCCCGCGCCGGGACCTCCGCACCGTCCGCCGTGATCACGCCCCCTTCCGCGATCCGGTCGACCGGCGTGCCGAGCCGGACGGTGCCCTCGGGGAGCGCGGCGGCCAGGGCGCGCGGGACGGACTGCACGCCGAAGGCCGGCAGACACAGGGAGCCGCGCAGCATGCTGCGCCAGACCAGGTGGAACACCCGGCTTGAGGTCTCCAGTGCGTCCTCCAGGAAGACGCCTGACACGAACGGCCGGAAGAACCCCTCGACGAACTCCTCGGAGAACCCGGCCTCGGCGAGCGCCGTGCGCGTGGTGCGCTCGGGCGCGTGCTTGAGCACACGCGCCGGGCCCAGTCCGTCGCGGGCGCCGAGCACGGCCAGCGCGGCCACGTCGCGTGGCCGGACGAGCCGCCCGGACAGCAGCGAGGCGACCGTGTCGGGCCGGCGCCGGGGGTCGGCCAGCAGCACGCTCCGTTCACCGGTGTGCACCAGGACGCCCGGCAGGAAGGCGCGCGGTGCGAGGAACCGGGCGGGCAGGCGGCGGCGCAGCTGCGGGTAGGCCGGGTTGACGACCTGGAAGCCCCGGTCGACCGTGAAGCCGTCGAGGCGGTCGGTCCGCATCCGCCCGCCCACCGCGTCCCCGGCTTCCAGCACCGTGACGCCGAGCCCCGCGGCGGCCAGGTCGTGCGCGCACGCCAGCCCCGCCACCCCGGCACCCACCACGACGACGTCCGCATCCGCGCCGGCACCCACCACGGCCACCACCTCCCGCAAGCAATCGCTTCCCGGGTGCTTCCCCGCAACGGCCCGCAGCGGATGCGGCCAGGCACCCGAACGGGGGACGGACCGTGTCGCCGCTCGGGCGGGCTACAAGTCGAACTCGATGTGCTGGATGTCGGTGAAGCGGATCTCCTCCAGGGAGCCGGCGCGGCGGCCGCCGTCCTGGAAGTACATCTCCTTGAGGCCTTCGGCGGCGATCTGCTGCAGCTGCTGGTCGGCGGCGCCGGCCTGCTGGGCGTCGAAGAGGCGGGCGGCGTACTGCGGCGGCAGTGCGACGGTCAGGTGCCTCAGGCGGGCGTCGTCGGTCGTACCGATCGGTGCGGTGTAGCCGATCCGGGCGCGCGTGTCGATGACGATGCCCCCGGTCGTCGCCGCTCGCTGCCGCGCCCTGGCCCGGACCTGCGGCTGCCACCGCCTGGTCACCTCACGTTCCAGCCGGGCGGCGAGGTCCGGGCGCGGCTTCCTGATCTGGTTCTTCACGTAGCGTTCGACGGTGCGCTGGGAGATGCGGAGCATCTGCGCGACGGCCCGGGTGCTCTTGAGCTGTTTGACCAGGTAGCGCATCTGGGCGGGCGCGGTCTTGGGTGCCGGGCGGGTGAAGGCCTTCTGCACCGCGGCCTCCAGGCCGTCACCGAACAGGCTCATCGTCGCTCTCCCCTACTCGCCGTTGTCGATGTCGGTGACGGTGCCGTCCTTGATGTAGCGGGCGAGGTTGAGCTCCGGAGCGTCGAAGCGCTCGCGGACCTCCTCGCCCCACAGGACGCTCTGGGTGCCTTCGTGCTTCACCAGGCCGGGGTTCACGCCGAGTTTGAAGCCGCCGGGCAGCGGCTTGCCGTCCCGGTACGGCAGGAAGTCCAGGGGTGATGCGCCGTTGGCCGCGTACACGACGCAGTCGGAGAGGATCGCGACCGGGTACTGGCCGGTGAACGCCGCGTGCTTGACGATCTTGCGGTGGAGGTTGACGCGGGTGCGGGAGATGACCGCGGCGCGGATGTCCGGCCGCCACGTCGGACGGGACAGCGCGCGCCAGGCCTGGCCGGGTCGCCAGCCCTCACCGCGCGGCCGTTCGCGCAGTTTGCCCAGGCCGCCCTTGACGGTGGCCTTGATCGCCGAGACGACGATCGCCAGTTCGGGATCGCGCTGCCGGTAGCCGTCCATGGCCTCCAGGAATGCCGCCGGTTCCATGTCGGCGTGTACGCCGAGGTCGGCCATCGTGGCCAGGTAGGCGTCGCGCAGGCGCTGGTACCAGCCGTCCAGGTAGCGGCCGCTCTCGTGCCGGACGTACGCCTCGATCGGCCGCACCTCGTAGCCCAGTTCCGCCGCGTACGCCACGGTGGGGGTCGCGTACCAGGCCGGGCCCTCGGGGCGCTCGCCCTTGGGCGTGAACGGGCTGGGCAGCAGACCGGCGTCCAGCTCGGCCCACTTGTCCTTGCCGATCCTCACCTTCGCCAGATCGACGTGGGAGAGGTCGACCAGCCAGGAGCCGGGCAGCTTCGCGTCGAAGACCGGCCGCTTGACGTGCGTCGGCTCGCCGAGGCCGACGACCAGGCCGTTGGCTCCGGCGGCGAAGGCCATGTTCACGTCGATGCCGACGAGGTGCCGCAGGGTGCACTCGTCGTCGGTCATCGGCCGTGCCCAGTCGTAGGCCTCCTCGAAGAGCTTCTCGCCGGGGCCGCGGATGTGGAAGCGCGGCAGGTCCGCCAGGAGCGGGTGCCCGTCCGGGGCCTCGCATGGGGCGCAGTCGACCGGGTCCTTGCCGAGGGAGCCGGGGTTGTGCTCGGAGTGGCGGCGGCCGTCGGCGTCCGGTTCGGAGGCGCGGGTCGGCGGGCGGAGCGCGGTCATCAGCTCCAGGCCGGTCACGGCGGTGGATCCGCGCGGCGTCATGACGCGCGAGGCGTACACGCCCAGGACGCGGGCGAGTTCGGCGGGCGGAAGCCCGGCGGCGTTGCCCCAGTGGCGTGCGTCGAGCGCGTGCCAGGACGGGATGCACAGCTGTACGCACG
The DNA here is from genome assembly GCF_002237655.1 of Streptomyces sp. XY006. Classification (GTDB taxonomy): domain Bacteria; phylum Actinomycetota; class Actinomycetes; order Streptomycetales; family Streptomycetaceae; genus Streptomyces; species Streptomyces levis. The sequence goes on along the minus strand of NZ_NOKT01000001.1, from coordinate 399,705 downwards.
CCCGCTCCGAGCCGGTGGCCGGGCGGTAGATCCGCGCCCACGGCCCGAACCCGCGCTTGGTCAGCTTCCACTCGGCGCGCGCCAACTGCTTGACGACCTTGTGGTCTTCCGGGATCCGTCCCGCGTGCCGCTCCTCGTCGGTGAGGGTGACCGGGAGGCCGTAGAGCTTCAGGGCGGTTTCGGTGAGGACGAGCAGCGGGTCGGCGTCCTTGCCGGGGCCGGACAGCCTCGGCTGGCCGAGCCTCGCCTCCGTCAGGGTCCACTCCACCAGTGCCGGGAGGCTCTTGGCGGGCACGTCCAGGACGAGGCCGCCGGTGCAGTACGCGAGGACCTGGCCGTCGGGGTCGGCGTCGACCACCGCGAGGGGACCGTTCTCGAAGCGGGGGTCGGCGCTGTGGGCTGGGGCCGGGGCGGGTTTTCTCGCTGCGGGGCGGCGGGGCCCCGACGCCGGCGCCGACGCCCGGCCGGCGGTTCCCGACGGGCGGTGTGCGACACGCTGGGCCGGGGCGGCGGGCGCGCTGGGGGCGGGGACGGTCTGCGCGTTGTCTCGTTCAGCCCGGGGCGCGGTCCGCGCGTCCTCACGTTCAGCCATGAGTACGGGGTCGGAGGCGTGACCCGGAGTGGGGGCCTGCTCGGCGAGTTCGGGCTCGGGTGCCGCCACCGGGGCCGCGGGAGGTGGGACGGGCGCCGGGTAGAGCTCCGCGAGCCGGTTCAGCAGTCGGGCGTACGCCTCCCGCTCCGGTCCGCGCGGTTCGACCGGCTTCTTCACCGACTCCCAGCCGGAGACGGTCGCCCGGCGCACCTTCAGCGCGGCAGCCACCTCGTCCAGCGTCAGACCATGGGCCTGCCGCAGCCGCTTGCGCTCCTCCACCGGCGGGAGGGCGGCGCGGGAGGCCACCAGCGCGTCGACCGCGTCGAACAACTCGGACATGGAACACCTCCTGCCGAGCACCCTACCGCGACAACCGTACGAGTCGCGTACATCGGCCGTACACGCCGTACACGCCGTACGTGCCGGACGTGCCGGACGTGCCGGACGTGCCGACCCGGGCCTCAGCCTCCAGCGTTTCCATGTACTGCTCGACGGAGGACGGACGTGGACGGCGGCCCGCGGTGATCGCACCGCGGGCCGGCGTATGCCGTGTCAGTCGTCGTCCAGGCGGCGCAGGTCGTCCTCGTCCCATGTGCTGGTGTCGCGGGGCTGCGTGTAGGGCTCGGCCTCCGGCGGGTGGCCGCCCGCGACGGCCCGTTGCCGGACGGTCTCGGCGTCGAACTGCAGGCCCAGCAGGATCGCCAGGTTGCTGATCCACAACCACACCAGGAAGACGATGACACCGGCCATCGTGCCGTACGTCTTGTTGTAGGAGGCGAAGTTGGCGACGTAGAACGCGAAGCCGGCGGAGGCGGCCATCCAGATCACCAGCGCCAGGAAGCTGCCCGGGGTGACCCAGCGGAAGCCCTTCACCTTGGCGTTGGGGCACGCCCAGTACAGGATCGCGATCATCACCGTGACCAGCAGCACGAGCACCGGCCACTTGGCGATCGACCACACCGTCAGCACCGTGTCCCCGATGCCGAGGGCCTGTCCGGCCTGCTGGGCGACACCGCCGGTGAACACGACGATCAGGGCGCTGACCACGGCCAGGACCATCAGCACCACGGTCACCGCCACGCGCACCGGGAGCACCTTCCACACCGGCCGGCCCTCGGGCATGTCGTAGACGGCATTCGCGGTGCGGATGAACGCCGCGACATAGCCGGAGGCCGACCACACCGCCAGCACCAGACCGGCCACGGCGACGACCGAGCCGGTGCCCGCGTTGCCCTGCAGTTGCTCCACCGCGCGCGTGATGATGTCCCGCGCGGAGCCGGGCGTGAGCTGCTTGAGGTTGTCCAGCACCTTGTCGGTGGCCGACTCCCCGGCGATCCCCAGCAGGGAGACCAGCACCAGCAGCGCCGGGAACAACGACAGCACTCCGTAGTACGTCAGCGCCGCCGCGCGGTCGGTCAGCTCGTCGTCCTTGAACTCCTTCACGCTGCCTTTCAGCACCTGTATCCAGGCGCCCTTCGGCAGCTTCGTCGGCGCGTCCGGCGCCGCCTCCTCCACCTCTCGGTCCGGCCCCACGTCGTCCGGCTCCGGAGCACCGGAGGTCGATCCCGGCTCCTCGTCACGGTCTTTCCGCCCTGGAAACTGCAGCTTCACCATGGAAAGGGGGTAACCCGGCGCCGCCGCCTCAAGCCCTGCCGGTCGGTTCGCGGGTGCCGGTGCGTCACCCGCGGGGGGCGGGTGCGGCCGTCGCGGTGCGGGTGGCGCGCAGGCGCTGAGCGAGCAGGGCGAGGGCACACAGCACGGCGACGGTGGCCGCGTAGACGACGAACGTCGGCTGCAGTCCGGCGTGCGTGGTGGCGATTCCGGCTATCACCGCGGGGATGCTGAAGGACAGGTAGGAGATGACGAAGGCCACGGAGAAGAGCTCGCTGCGCTCGGCCGGCCGGGCCATGCGTGCCAGGGTGCCGAAGCTGGCGAGGGCGGAGCCGCCGAAGCCGACGCCCGCGATGGCGGTGCCGAGCGCAGCCGTGACCAGGGAGTGTTCCTGAACACCTGTCAGGGCGATGGCCGTGCCGGCGAGCAGTAGTCCGGCGCTGACGGCGAGGGTGCGTCCGACCGGCCAGCCGCGCAGGGCGAGGGCGGTGAGGAAGGCCGGACCGGTCAGCAGCGTGACGACGAGCCCGCCGACGACATGGCTGGACAGGCCGAACAGGCCGGCTGCGACGGACGGGCCCAGGGAGAGGTAGAGGCCGCCGAGCGCCCAGCTGGCGACGAGGATCGGCACCAGGCTCAGCAGGTCCGCTCGAAGGTGCGGCGCGATCCGGAGGCGGGGCTGGAGGGAGCGGGCAGCACCCGGACGCCGCAGTGAGGTCTCGGGCAGTGCCGAGATGACCGCGCCGGCGACCAGCAACGCGGCCAGCAGGAGCAGGTAGACGAGCCGGGTGGGGTGCGGCTCGTACTCCACGAGGAGACCGCAGCCCAGGGAGCCGAGGGCCAGGCCGAACGTGGGTGCGGTGCCGGTGACGATGCCCGCGCGGTGCGGGGCGTAGCCGGGGTTGAGGTCGGCCAGGGCGGCACCCAGGGTGGTCATGGCGGCTCCCGTGGCGATGCCCTGGACCAGGCGCGCGGTCAGCAGCACCGCGACGTTGCCCGCCGTGAGGAACAGGACCATGGAGACGGCTTCCAGGGCGATCGCGGACAGCAGGACCGGGCGGCGGCCGAGGTGGTCGGAGAGAGCGCCGAGCACCAGGAGGGCCGCGATCATGCCCAGCACGTACACGGCGAAGACGGTGGTGAGAGTGATCGCCGAGAAGTGCCATTGCTCCTGGTAGACGACGTAGAGCGGGGACGGGGCGCTGGAGGCGGCCATGAAGAGGACGAAGACGGCCGCGAGGGAGGCGAAGGCGACCGGGTGACTCAGTCGCCGTCGCCCCACGGGGCTCGCGGCGGTGCCCTCGGGCGCGGGCGGAGGCGGCTGGAGCTGCGAGGAGGCGGGCTCGGACATGAGGAGGCTCCAAAAGCAGTGATCGATGCGTTAAGACGCTACCACTAACGCAACGATCAGTGCGATAATTTCCTCATGGCTGACTCGTCCACCCAGGTACGCCCCGGCGGCCGCTCCGCGAAGGTCCGGGCCGCCGTGCACCGCGCCGTCGCGGAGCTCCTCGCAGAGGAGGAGGCCGAGACGCTGACGCTCCCGGCTGTCGCCGCACGCGCCGGCGTGCACCCCACGACCCTCTACCGGCGCTGGGGATCGACCGCCCAGCTGCTCACCGATGTCGCCACCAGCCGCTTCAGCGACGATCTGGTGGTGCCCGACTCCGGCTCGCTCGCCGGCGACCTGGAGCGCTGGCTGGCCGATGTCGCCACCGACGTCGCCGATCCGGACACGCTCGCCCTCATGCGGGCCACCATCGCCACCGGACCGGCCGGCGGCTGCGCCTGCGTCGAGGACCGGCACCGCCAGCTGGGCGCCATCCTCCGGCACGAGGTCGAGCGGGGGGGAACCGCACCGGAGGTGGAGAGCGCCGCCGACTCCCTGCTCGGCCCGGTCTACTACCGCGCCGTCTTCACCTCCGAGCCCGCCTCGGCGGACTGGGCGCGTGGCCTCGTCGCGACGTACCTGTCGACGCTCCCCCAGTCCTCAGCCGACCCCCGGCCCACCGACACCCGGTGAGGCGGATGAAGCGGCGGGAGGTGGCGGCTCAGGCGTTGTAGCCACCGTGGGCGTCCAGCACCGCGCCCGTGACGTACGAGGCGGCCGGGCTCGCCAGGAAGGCGATCGCCGCGGCGATTTCGTCGGGGTGGCCCATGCGCTGCAGGGACAGCGAGCCGAGCAGGACCTTGAGGGTCTCGGGGTCCGGCGGTTCCATGCCGCCGTCCATCAGTCCGGCCTCCACGACGTTGGCCGTGATGTCGCGGGGGCCGAGGTCGCGTGCGACGCCCATGGTGTACCTCTCTATCCCGGACTTGGTCGCCGAGTAGTCGGCGAGGCCGGGGGTGCCGACCCGGGAGCCCAGGCCGGAGCTCACCGTGATGATGCGACCGCCGGTGCGCAGCACTCGGGCGGCGGCCCGGATGACGGCGATCACGCCGAGGTAGTTGGTGGCGTGCATCCGGTCCAGTGCGGCGGTGTCGGCGTCCGGGTCGTCCACCGTGCCGGCCACGGAGATCGCGGCGTTGTTGACGAGGATGTCCAGGCCGCCGAAGTGCGCGACCACGTCGTCGATCAGCGCCGGTGCCTGGCTCGTGTCCGCCTGGTCGGACCGGAAGGCGACGGCGTTCGCCCCCTTGCCGCGCACCTCGTCGACGACGGCCTGCGCCTGCTTCTCGGAACTGACATAGGTGAAGGCGACGTCGGCGCCCTGCTCGGCCAGCAGTCGCACGGTCGCGGCTCCCAGCCCTCGCGACCCCCCGGTGACCAGGGCGACCTTGCCCGTGAGTGGCTTGCTCATGCTTCTTCTCACCTCGTTGATTGACCCTTACGGCTGTCGCAACAGTAATTGTTACGACCGACTGTTGCAACCTTCACTGTTACGACTGCGCTGTCGTAACATGAGGCGTTGCGGCCGAGAGGAGGGGTCATGAGTGCCAACAGCAGGCTGACCATCGCCTCGCACGCCCTGGCCTGGATCGGCCTCTACCAGCGCCAGGGCCATGAGGTCGCCACCTCCGAGCAGATCGCGTCCAGCGCGAACACCAACCCCGTGGTGATCAGGCGGCTGTTGGGTGATCTGCGCAGGGCCGGGCTCGTGGAGTCCCGGCGAGGCGTGGGAGCCGGCTGGTCGCTGGCGCGCGAGCTGGGGTCGATGACCCTGCTCGACGTGTACGAGGCAGTGGAACCGGGCCCGTTGTTCGCGATGCACCGCACCACGCCGGACCAGGAGTGCGTGGTGGGCCACGGCATCCAGCCGGCGATGCAGCGGGTCTACGACGGCGTCGAGCAGACCCTGAGAAAGGAACTGGCCCGGGTCACGCTCGAAGACGTACTCCAGGACGTCCTGGCGACACCCCGCTAGGCCGTGTCTCTTTGGTCAGCGTCGGGTCCAGATGAGGACGCCCGCGAGGTGGAGTGCGGCCTGGTAGGCGATCGTGAGCTTGTCGGTTCGTGTGGCCAAGCCGCCCCTCTTTGAGGCGGTTGATGCACCGTTCGAAGGCGTTCCGCTGTTTGCCAGCCTTGCTGGCAAGATCGAGATCACCGTGGCCATCCGCGACCACAACCCGCACCGCGGCAACGGTCCGCAACTCGCCGCCACCGCCACCCCCGAGCAGGTACGGGCGCACTCTGGGGGCCGTGGAAATGCAGCGCGGATGGCCGCGACGACACCGGGCGGACCGTCGCCCCGCAGCAGCTCACGGCGGTGAGTGGACGCGCTACGGCCTGACACCAACCATCCGGCCGACCTGGTCGGGCGAGCAGCACACATGACTGGCTGCGCGAGTAAGCGAACGCGCCGGTACGCCTAAGCATCACCGCCAGGTCGAAGGACAGCGAGTGGATCGGCCCACTGGAAGTTGCCGTCACCATCGAGGGCACCGCCCGACCCGGCCGGCCTCCCAGCTTGCAGATAAGGCCCGGGTGGCAGGAGCAGCGGGTTCGCCCTGGCTGCCGCACGCGTTACGAGCAGGCATTAGCAGTACGTAACCGCAGCCAGAGTGCCGCGTTTGCTGGGTATGGAAATTTTGCATGTCGCACGGGTCGCGGGCCTGGTGGGGCTCGTTGCCGGGGCCGGAATGCTGTCCGCAGCACCAGCCAGCGCCGGTGGTATCGGGGTCATCGCGAGCCCGGCATTCAACAACACCTGTGTCACCATCGACCGCACTAACAGGGCTGTCACCGAAACCGCGCACGCCGCAGGTCTCCTGAACAATGCCGCTCAGCTTCCGCTCAGCGCGCCCTACCAGCACTGCGGAGGCGCGGACATCCCCGCCGAAGAGGACCTACTGAATGTCATCGAAGTCGCGGTGGGTGTGGGCTAGGTTCTGTCTTTCGGGTCAGCGTCGGGTCCAGATGAGGATGCCCGCGAGGTGGAGTGCGGCCTGGTAAGCGATCGCGAGCTTGTCGGTTCGTGTGGCCAGGCCGCGCCACTGTTTGAGGCGGCTGATGCACCGCTCGACGGTATTCCGCTGCTTGTAGGCCTCGCTGTCGAAGTCGGGCGGACGGCCACCGAGCCGGCCTCGCCGCAGGCGGTGGCCTATCTGGTCGGACGGCTGCGGGATGACCGCACGGATACCCCGGCGCCGCAGGTGGCTGCGGATGGCGCGGGAGGAATACGCGCGGTCGGCCAGAACGGCCAGGGGGCGGGTCCGAGGCCTGCCCGGACCAGTGCGGGGCACGCGGATGCGGGACATCACCGTCGCGAATGCGGGTGCGTCACCTGCCTGGCCCGCCGTGACGGTCAAGGCGAGAGGCCGTGCGCGGCCATCCGCGGCCAGGTGGACCTTGGTGCTCAGCCCGCCGCGGGAGCGTCCGAGGGCGTGATCGGCGGGCTCGCCGGTGCGGGCCGCCCCTCTTTTGAGTGCTCCGGCAGCGTGCTGGTGAGCCCGGACAACTGTGGAGTCCACTGACACGGTCCAGTCGATGTCGTCGCCGGCGTCCGCCGACGCCAGGACGGCGGTGAGGATCATCTCCCAGGTGCCGTCGACGGCCCATCTGATCAGCCGTTTGTGGGCGGTCTGGAACGAGCCGAGCTCGTCCGGCAGGTCCCGCCAAGGCGAGTTCGTGCGGTACTTCCACGCGATGGCCTCAAGGGTGCGGCGGTGGTCGGCCCATCGCCGCCCGCGGACCGGATCAGCTGGCATCAACGGCTCGATCCGGTCCCACGTCGCATCGGTGATCACTAATCGGACGGACACATCCGATCAACTGACCAACCCATCAAAGAGACACGACCTAGCCCGAGTCCTGCGAGTCGGCCAACTTCAGGAGACGGCGCTCGCCCCGTGGATCAGGCCCGTGGCGCGCATGATGTGGTCGATGGTCTCGTCGAGGGTCCTGTCGGCGCCGATGACCGTTTCCGTGCCGCCGGGCAGCAGATCGCCTGGCCGGTACCAGTCGCGCAGTTGCGCCTCGGTGACCTCGTCGGCGATCGGTTTGGTCGCGTGCCGGGTGAGGGTTTCCTCGAACGGCACGTCCAGGTAGTAGGCATGGGTGGGGCCGAGGTGGTCGGCGCTCAGTGCCGCCAGCATGGCTCCGTAGTGGTCGGCGTAGAGGATGCCTTCGACCACGACATGGAAGCCGGCGTCCAGGGCGTAGCGGGCGGTGAGGTCGATCAGGCCGATGTTCGCCGCGCCGGGCCGGTCCCGCTCGCGGAGCACGGTCCGGCGGATGTTGTCCTGGGCGACGACGGCGAGTCCGCGGCCGAACCGCTCGCGCAGTCCGGCCGCGACGGACGATTTGCCCGAGGCGCTGTTGCCGCGGAGCACGATCAGTCTGGTTTCCTCGGTGCCCACCGTCACAGTGGCCAGGCTATCGGCCGAGGACACCGGCATGCTCCATCGACCCGAGCCGTGCGGCGAGTTGACCCGGGTCGATGGTGATGTCTCGCCGCGTGTCGCGGGACGTGTCCTCATGTGTCGCGGGACGGCTCGTCGCGTGTCGCGGGACGGCTCGTCTCGTGTCGCGGAACGGCTCGTCGTGGCAGGCCGTTCGGTCAGCGGCTGGTCGCCGGCTCCGCGGTCTCCGTGTCGTCCGGGACCTCGCGGGGCGTGTTCGCGGGACCTCGGAACGCGATGTGGACGAGGAGCACGGCCATGACGGCGACGCCTGCCCACATGGCCTGCTGCCAGCCGTCGACGAAGGACTCCCGGGCCGCGTGGAGCAGGTCCGGTGCGTGCGGGCCGGTGCCGCCCGCCGCCTCGACGGCGTTGGCGACGCCTTCCCGGGCGGTGTCCGCGGCCCCCTGCGGAATGCCGTGCAGCCTCTCGTCGATGGCGCTGCGGTAACCGGCGGACACGAGTGCGCCGAGCAGGGCGACGCCGAGCGCGGTGCCGAACTCGCGTGTGACGTCGTTGAGCGCCGAGGCGACGCCCTGCTTCGCGCGGGGCAGGGATGCGGTGATGGCCTCCGTGGACGGGGTCATCGACAGCCCCATGCCGACGCCCATGGCGAGCAGACCGGGCAGGACGGACAGATAGCCGCCGTCCACGGAGACGAACAGGGCCATGAACGCCATGCCGAGGCCGGCCGTCGCCGTGCCCAGCACCATCGTCGAGCGAGCACCGTGACGTACGGCGAGCCTCGGCGCCAGACCGGAGGCCGCCATCATCGCGACGGCCATGGGCATCATCGCCAGCGTGGACAGCAGGCCCGACCAGCCGAGCACGGCCTGGAAGAACGGGAACAGGACCACGCCGATGCCCGCCTGCACTCCGAAGACCACCAGGAGCGTCACCGAGCCGGCCGCCAGACCGCGCTCGCGGAAGAGCCGTACGTCCAGCAGCGCGGCGTCGCGGCGACGCAGTTCCCAAACCGCGAACCCGACGGCGGCGAGGAGGCCGACGGCGAGACTGATCAGCGTTTCGGGGGCGGCCCAGCCGCGTTCGGGGCCTTCCTGGAGGACGAAGATGAGACCGACCACGGCGACCGAGGAGACGAGCGCGCCGAGAGTGTCGAAGCGGTGTGCCGCCCTCTCACGGGAGTTGGGAACGGACTTCACCGTCATGGCCAGGGCCACGAGCACCAGGACCCCCGGCAGGACGAACAGCCCACGCCAGTCGGCGACATCGACGAGGAGCGCGGAGAGGAACATGCCGAGGACGCCGCCGCCTCCGGCGACGCCGGTCCACACGCCGATCGCCTTGCCGCGCTGCTCCTCGGGGAAGGTGGAGGTGATGACGGCGAGCGTGATCGGCATGATCATCGCGGCGCCGACCCCGCTCGCCACGCGCGAGGCGAGCATCACCTCCGCCGTCGGGGCCAGGCCCGCGACGACGGTCGCGGCTCCGAAGACCCCGAGTCCCGCGATGAGCATGGGCTTGCGGCCCAGCCGGTCGCCGACGGCGCCGAGCGGCAGCAGCAGTGCGGCCAGGGCGAGGGTGTAGATGTTGATGATCCACAGGACCGTGCTCTGGGAGGCCCCGAACTCCACGGCCATGTGCGTCTGCGCGACATTCAGCCCGGAGACCGAGGCGATGACCGCCATGAGGGCCAGAGAGACGGCGATCAGGATCGCGCGCAACTGCCGCGCGTCGGGCACGCTTCCGCCGTCGGCTCGCGCGGCCGGTGGGAGCTGGTTCGTACTCATGGATTCCTCTCGGAAGGGGCGTGTCGGATCGGCGGTCGACGCTAGGCCCGTTTTGCGGCCAGGGCATACGATGTTGCCTATGACGCAAGACAGTGGGGAGCTGGACAGCCTCGTACGCAAACGCATCCGTGCTCTGCGCGTGGCACAGGGCTGGTCGCTGGAGGAACTGGCGGGCCGGGCCCACCTCAGCCAGTCCACGCTGAGCCGCATCGAGAACGGCCAGCGCCGGCTGGCCCTGGATCAACTGGTCACGCTCGCACGCGCCCTGGACACCACGCTGGATCAGCTCGTGGAGACCGACACCGACGACGTGGTCACCAGCCCGACGATCGACAGCGCCCACGGACAGATGCGCTGGACCATCAAGGCGGACCCCGGGATGAGCGTGGTGCGTCAGCGCATGACCGAACCGCCGCCCGAGAATCCGGCACGGATGCGGGCCCACCCGGGGCGCGAATGGCTCGTCGTGCTGTCCGGCACCGCGATCCTCATGCTCGGGCACCGCCGCTTCCGGCTGGAGACCAACCAGGCTGCCGAGTTCCCCACGATGATGCCGCACGCGATCGGCACCGCGGGTGGGCCGTGCGAGATCCTGGGCATCTTCGACCGCGACGCCCGCCGCGGCCACCAGCGCGACGGGGGTGACGCGCCCGGCACGCCCGGATGACAGGGCGGGGTCGGAAGACCCGGCAGGGCGGGCACCGGGCTGCCCGGTACCCACCTCTTGCGCGCCGGGCAACGCCTCCGACCAGCGTCTTGCCGAAGCCGGGAGACTTCGTGCCGTGGACGCATGGTCGCCCTAAGGTCACGGACATGGACACCACGCACCCGGACCCGCACCCACACTCGGACTCGCACCCCCACCCCCACCCGAACCCGCACCCGCACCCGCACCCGCACCCGCACCCGCACGACCATCACGCCCCGCACGGAGGGGACGGGCAGGCGGAGATCCTCGACCTGGACGCCGAGGTCCTCGCCGGACACACGGCCGCCATCACCGCATGGCTGCCGCTGCGCACCGACCCCCACCACATCGTGGATCTGGGGTGCGGCACGGGCGCGGGCACCTTCGCCCTCCTCGACCGCTTTCCCGACGCACACGTCACCGCCGTCGACGCGTCGGCCGAACACCTGCGGCGCCTGCACACCAAGGCCTGCGCCCGCGGCCTGCGGGAGCGCGTGCACACCGTGCAGACCGACCTCGACCGAGCCGACTGGCCCGACCTGGGCACACCGGACCTGGTCTGGGCGTCGGCCTCGATGCACCACATGACCGACCCCGAGCGCACACTGCGCACCGTCCGCGAGATCCTCGCTCGCGGGGGCCTGTTCGCCGTCGTCGAACTGGCCGGCCACCCCCGCTTCCTCCCCGAGGACGCCCCCGAGGAGCGGCCCGGCCTGGAGGAGCGGGTCCATGCCGCGGCCAACCGCCTCCAGGGCCGGCACCTGCCCTACCGCGGTGCTGAATGGGGACCGATGCTGACCGCCGCCGGCTTCACCGTCGAAGGCGAACGCACCCTCACCGTCGACATCGACGGCTCGGGCAACGAGGCCACCGGCCGCTACGCCCTCGGTATCCTGCGCCGCATCCGCACTGCCGTCGCCGACGAGCTCTCCCCCGGCGACCTCACCGCGCTCGACCGGCTCCTCGACACCGAGGGCCCGCACAGCGTCCTGCGCCGCGACGACCTGACCGTACGCACCCGACGCACGGTCTGGGCCGCCCGACGCCCCTGAACCGCGCTGCTCGTCAGTGCCGGCCGAGGACGCAGAACTCGTTGCCCTCAGGGTCGGTCAGGACGACCCAGGGGACGTCTCCCTGGCCCACGTCGGTCCGCCTCGCGCCGAGGCCTTCGAGGCGGGCGACCTCCTCGGACTGGTCCTCCACCGGGTCGGGCCTGACGTCGAGATGGATACGGGTCCATACGCCCTCGTCCTCCGGCGTGCGGCGGAACTCCAGGTACGGGCCGACACCCTTGACCGAGCGCAGCACGGCGCGGTCGTCGGTCAGTTGGTGGACGGTCCAGTCGATCGCCTCGCCCCAGAACCCGACCATGGCCCGCGGGTCCGCGCATTCGACGACCACGGCCGCGATGGGCCCGGTGTCGTTGTAGAGCTCCCGGGGTTCCAGGACGCCGAACGCATTGCCTTCCGGGTCGGCCAGCAACGTGAACGGGGCATCGTCCCGGCCCTTGTCGACGGTTTTCGCCCCGAGTTCCTTCAGGCGGGCGACCAGTTCCGTCCGATGCGCCTCGGAGGTGGTGGCCAGTTCCAGGTGCACGCGGTACCGCACCGTCTCCGGGTCCGGGACCCGGACGAGATCGACGCACACGGCGGACGGGTCCGGCCAGTCGAAGCCCACGGGTTCCAGGTTGGTCACTCCAGGGCCTTCACTGGAGACGTCCCAGCCGAGCGCCTGCGCCCAGAACCGGCCGAGCGCCGAGTCGTCCCCGGCCTTGAAGTTCACCTGAACCAGTTGCAGCGTCATGCCGCGCACCCTACGGGTTGCCCCCGCTCGCGTTCTGTTCTTTTCCGGTCGGCTCGCGCTCCGCCGCAGGCGGGCTCGCACACACGCACCAAGCGTGAATCCGCGCGATGTGCGGACTGCGCGGCGCCGGACGCTGCCAATCTTTCTGTCGGTGATCGGAAGATCCATCAGGGCGGCCGAGGGGGCGGGCATGACAGAAGGTCGGTTCATGGGCGACGGGCCCGCCTCTCCCCTCGCCACCGAGCGCACGGCTTCACCGCACCCCCGTGCGGTGCCACGGCACGTCGCGTGTGTGATGGACGGCAACGGCCGCTGGGCGGCACAACGCTCACTGCCGCGCACGGCGGGACACCGTGCCGCGGAGACGACGGTGATCGACGTCATCGAAGCGGCGCGTGCGGCCGGAGTGGGCTGGCTGAGCCTGTTCGCGTTCTCCACCGAGAACTGGAGCCGGCCGAACACCGAGATCGCCTTCCTGATGCACCTGGTGCGCCGGGTGGTACGCAAGCACGCCCCGCTGCTGCACGCCCGCGGCATCCGCTGCCGCTTCCTCGGCATGACCGACCCCCGTATCCCTCCCGCCCTGGGACGGGACATCGCCGACCTGATGACGCTGACCGAGCAGAACCGCCGGATGACGTTGACCGTCGCCTTCGACCACGGCGGGCGCAGGGACATCGTCGAGGCCGCCCGGTCACTGATCCGCAGCGGTGTGCCGGCCGAGGCCGTGACCGAGGAGAGCTTCGCCGCTCACCTGCCCTTTCCCGACACCCCCGAGGTGGACCTGGTCATCCGCACCTCCGGTGAACAGCGCATCTCCAACTTCATGCTCTGGCAGGTCGCCTACGCCGAGTGGATCTTCCCGCCGGCACTGTGGCCCGACTTCCGCGCACCCGACTTCCTCGACTGTCTCGACGCCTACCGGCAGCGCGAGCGCCGCTTCGGCGGCGTGCTGCCCCACCAGAACGGAGAGTCCCGATCATGACCACCACGGACAGCACCCAGTCCCCCACCGCCGGCGCCGGTCCGGGGGACCACGCAACGAAGGATCACACCGGGGCAGGGGAGCCCCTGTTCGGTCCCGGCTCGCAGTTCCACCGGCTCTTCAACGACCCGCGCTGGGCGTTAGCCATGATCCGGGCCACCGTGCTGGAGGCCGCGCACCCGCAGATCGGCGCCGCCCTGATCGAGAACTCCACCTTCGTCGTCCACCCATGGCGGCGACTGGGCAACACCTTCATGAGCCTGCGGCGCATGTTCGGGCCCGACGACCAAGTGCGGCAGCGGGAGGCGGCCCGGCTCAACCGCATGCACGCACGCCTGCAGGGCACCGATGCCCGCGACCGCCCCTACGACGCGAGGGACCCCGGGGTGCGCGCCTGGGTCGTGGCGACCCTCTTCGAAAGCACCGTCACCATGTGCCGGCTCGGCGGACAGCCCCTAGAGCAGAAGACCATGGAGCAGCTGTACGCCGAATTCCAGGCGTTCCTCGCCGCGATGGGAGACGACACCGGCCATCTGCCGCCCACGCTCGACGAGTTCTGGCCCTACTACGACCGGGTGGTCGACGAGGAGCTGGAGAACACCGAGGCGATGCGCATCATCCTGTACAAGCTCTTCGACCACCTCCCCGCTCCCCCGTTGCTCCACGGCTTTCCGGCACTGTGGGCGACCGGCCGGACCGTCGCCGGTCCCGTCGTCGGGGCGATCACCGTGGCGTCCCTCCCGGAGTCCTTCAGGCGGCGGGCCGGTCTGCCCGAGATCGCGGGCGTCGAGACCCTGATGCAGGGGGCGTACCTGGTGGCCGGTCTGGCCCGGTTCCTGCCCGAAGGGTGGCTCCAGGCCGACAAAATCGCCGAGACGGTGATGCTCTCCCCCGACAGCGACGATCCTCGCGCCAGGACGATGGCCGCACTGCGTGAGCAGATGAAGCGGGCCGGCGCCCTCATCCGTCTCATCACGCCGCTCCCCCCGGAACCGGAACCCACCGCGGCCCCCTCGGCGCAGCGCAGCGCGGAGGAGTTCTTCGCGGAGGTCCTCGACCAGACCGGGGACGGCTATCTGGACTGGCCCGACCTCGCCGCCATGGCCCGGGAGATGGCCGGCCGCCTCGACCTGGACGAACCCGAGGAGACCCGGCTCTACAACGCCTATGCCGACTGGTGGCGGGAACTGCAGGCAGCCCTGGACGCCGACGGCGACGGCCGCGTCAGTGCCCGCGAGTACGCCGCCGCCGTCCCCTCGCTCGCCGGTCCCGCGCTGATCCGGGTCGCCGAAGTCCTCTTCGACGTGACCGACAAGGACGGCAACGACCGGATCGACGCCGAGGAGTACCGGACGCTGTTCCGGACCGGGTTCCGCCGGGACACCCCGGACGCCGACGGAACGTACAGCCGCAGCGCGTTCATCAACGACTTCCTGTCCTTCATGTCAGCGCGCCGACGCACCACTCCCTACGACCCTCTTCTCGCCGACGCGTGACAGCCGCCCGCCGTCTGCCACCCGCCGCGTGCCAGGCCCTTCAGCCGACCCCACGAGCTCCGGCGTCCGGGGAGGAGCCCCGTCGGAACGCGCTGGGGCTCAGGCCCTTGTGCCGTTTGAACGCCGCGCTGAAGCCGAAGGCGTCGGCGTAGCCGACGGCCTTGGCGACGCGGGCGATGCTGAGGTCGGTGTCGGTGAGGAGGGCCGCGGCCTCGTCCAGGCGGCATTCGGTGAGGTAGGCGAGGGGTGGACGGCCCATCAGCCGGGTGAAGCGCTTGGCGAACAGCGCCCGTGAGACGCCGGACCGTGCGGCCAGGGAGGCCACGGTCCACGCCTGGGCGGGCCGGTCGTGGAAGGCCTCCAGGGCGGGCGCGAGGACCGGGTCGGCGAGGCCCCGGTACCAGCTCGGCGCGTCGGCGCCCGCCTGGTCGAACCAACTGCGCAGCGTGCACACCAGGGCCCAGTCCAGGAGCCGGTCCATCAACGCCTGTGAGCCGGCCGAGTGTCGGGCGGCGTCGGCGGCGGCCGTCTCCAGCCAGGCGCAGACCTCGGCGTCCTCCTCGACCACCAGGAGGGGCGGCAGGGCTCGCAGGAGGCGTTCGTGGCGGTGGCCGGAGGCGCGGTAGGCGCCCACGATCAGCGCGGTCGTCTCGTCGGAGTCGGCGCCCCAGTGGATACCGCCGAGTTCCTCGGCGGTGCATGCGGTGTCCGTGAAGCAGGCGATCTCGTAGGCGGCGTGAGGGTTGTCCACGGTGGCGGGGTGGTCCGCGAGGTGGAACGGTTCGGGGCCGCGCACGATGGCCGTGTCCCCGGCGCCGACCGGGCGTTCGGTGCCGTCGGGCAGCAGGAGGGTGCCGCCGCCGCGCAGCACGCTGATCATCGTGAGCGGCGCGGCGTCGGTGAAGCGGATGGTCCAGGGCTGTGTCAGTACGGCATGGGTGACGACCGAGCCTTCGGCCCGGATGCCGCTCAGGAGGGAACTCAGGGGGTCCACACCTGACACGGTAGACGATCTCCTATGTTCCGGAGCGCTTCTCCCATGGATCATCTACGGCGGCGCGGCTGTACTGGACTCGTCGAACTCACCGAGACCAGCCGGGAGACACCGTGACGCAGCAGGACAGCCACGCCGGGACAGCGCTCGTCGTCCTCGCACACCACCGCACCGACTCCCTCACCGCACACACCGCCCGCCGCACCGCCGCCCGACTGGAAGCCGCCGGTTACCGCGTCGACCTGCTCGACCTCCAGGCCGAGGGATTCGACCCGCGTATGAACGAGGCGGACCAGCCGGACTGGGGCGACCGGGAGAAGAGGTACTCCGACGAAGTGCACGCCCATATGCAGCGGGTCCTCGACGCCGATGTCATCGTGGCCGTCTTCCCGGTGTACTGGCAGAGCGTGCCGGCCCTGCTCAAGGGCTGGATCGACCGGGTGTGGAACTACGGGTTCGCCTACGGTCGCAGCAGGCCCCGCCTCGCCGGCAAGCGCATCCTGTGGCTGGGCCTGGCCGGGGCCACCGCCGACGATCCCGTCGTGGCGGGGATGCAGTCCGTTCTGGAGACCGGTCTGAGCGAGGGCATCGCGTACTACTGCGGCTTCTCGCAGTCCACCGTCGGCCTGCTCACCGACGCCGAGGAGCGCCCGCAGCGCGTCGACGCCGAAGGCAACCTCCTGATCGGCGAAGCGGTGGCGGGCGCCGAGCGAGCGACGCAGTACGCGGCGTTCGACCGTCGCGCGGAGGAGTTCTTGGAGAAGTTCCTCGCGGAGGAACTGGTGACGTCCTGACCCGCCGGATTCACTGAGTTGCCGGGCTGTCGCCGGGCCGAACGCGGATTTCGATACGCCGGCGATACGCCCCGGCTCCTAGGATCTGCGCCATGCGCGTGTTGATCGTCGAGGACGAACCCTTCCTGGCGGAGGCCATCCGCGACGGCCTCCGCCTGGCGGCGATCGCGGCCGACATCGCAGGTGACTGCCACACGGCCGGGGACATGCTGAGCGTCAACACCTACGACGTCGCCGTCCTCGACCGCGACATTCCCGGGCCCTCCGGTGACGAGATCGCGCGGCGCATCGTCGCCTCGGGAAGCGGCATGCCGATCCTCATGCTCACCGCGGCCGACCGTCTGGACGACAAGGCCTCCGGGTTCGGTCTCGGCGCCGACGACTACCTCACCAAGCCCTTCGAGATGCAGGAGCTCGTGCTCAGGCTGAGAGCGCTCGACCGCAGGCGTGCGCACGCCAGGCCGCCCGTGCGGGAGATCGCGGGCCTGCGTCTGGATCCGTTCCGCAGAGAGGTCCACCGGGACGGCCGCTATGTGGCGCTCACCCGCAAACAGTTCGCGGTGCTGGAAGTCCTCGTCGCCGCGGAGGGCGGCGTCGTCAGTGCCGAGGAACTCCTGGCACGTGCGTGGGACGAGAACGCCGACCCGTTCACCAACGCCGTGCGCATCACCGTGTCGGCGCTGCGCAAACGGCTCGGCGAACCCGGGCTGATCACCACCGTGCCGGGGGTCGGCTACCGCATCGGCCCGCCACCCGGCGCCGGACCCGGGGATGCGGACCGTGCCTAGGGCGCGCGGTCCGAGCGTCCGTCTCAAGCTGACCCTCAGCTACGCCGGATTCCTCATGCTCGCGGGCGCCCTGCTGCTCGCCGCCATCGGCGTGTTCCTCCTGCGGCAGGGGTGGCTGCAGACCAACGAGCAGGGTGTGTGGAGAGCGACTCCGGGCACCGCCTTCGTACGCGGATTCGCCCCTATGGCCGCCATCGTCATGGGGTTCCTGCTGGTCTTCGGCCTCCTGGGCGGGTGGGTTCTCGCCGGCCGCATGCTGGCCCCGCTGAACCGCATCACGCACGCGACCCGTACGGCCGCGAGCGGATCGCTGTCCCACCGCATCCGGCTGCCTGGCCGCCAGGACGAGTTCCGCGAACTCGCCGACGCCTTCGACGCGATGCTCGCCCGGCTCGAAGCGCACGTCGCCGAACAGCAGAGGTTCGCGGCGAACGCCTCGCACGAGCTGCGCACCCCGCTGGCGGTCTCGAAGTCGCTGCTCGACGTGGCCCGTGCCGATCCGGGCCGTGCCACCGACCCGCTGATCGACCGTCTGCACGCCGTCAACACCCGGGCCATCGACCTCACCCAGGCGCTGCTCCTGCTCAGCCGGGCCGGCGGGCAGTCCTTCACGCGGGAGGACGTCGACCTTTCCCTCGTCGCGGAGGGGGCCACCGAGACACTCCTGCCTCTCGCGGAGCGGCAGGGCGTCACCCTGGAGACCGACGGCGACATCGCCCCCGCGACCGGATCGCCGGCGCTGCTGCTGCAACTGGCCGTGAACCTCGTGCACAACGCGATCGTGCACAACCTGCCGGAACGCGGCAGCGTGTGGGTGACCACCGGCGTACGCCCCGACACGGTGGTGCTGACGGTCGAGAACACCGGCGAGCCGATCGCCCCGGACGTGGTCTCCACCCTCACCGAGCCGTTCCAGCGCGGTACCGAGCGCGTGCGCGGCGACCACGCGGGCGCCGGCCTCGGCCTGGCCATCGTCGAGACCATCACCCGCGCACACGGCGGCACCCTCACCCTGACCCCGCGCTCCGCCGGTGGGCTCCGCATCACAGTGGAACTGCCCGCGGGGTCTCAGCAGCTCATGGCCCACCGGTGGGAGTCACCACGGTCGTCGGCGACGCCGTCGTAGGTGACTTCCTGACCGGGGGGGCGACGGCCGCCGCGCGGTGGGGGGTGGGGAGCATGGTGAGCGGCTGAACGGCGGGGAACTGGCCGCGGGACACGGCACTTGCCGGTCGTTCACTCCGTGGGGCGGCGCCCGGTGGCGTTGACCGCTCGCAGCGTACGGACTGCGCCCCGCTCACGCGCCGCGAGGGGCACGGCACCGCACTTGCGCCGTCTCGATGCTGGTCGCCGTCAGGGTGTTCCGCACAGGACGAGACGGTCGGCGTGGCCGTGCTGGCCGAGGTACCCCTCCCCGATCGTCGCGCGAGCGCCCGGCGGGAGCGTGGCGCACCGGCTCATCGCGCCGTCCTGGTAGAGGACCGAGACGCTCAGCGTGTCGGGGCAGTTGTTGGCGGCGTCGGTGTACCGCCAGCTCTCGTACATCTCCACGCAGGACGGGGCGGGCTCGGAGACGCCGGTCGCCGCGGAGGCGGGCCCGGGCGATACCGCGAGCAGGAGACCCAGGGCTGCGACGGGTGCCGCTGCCCACGTCGATGTCCGCATGCCTCTCAGCATGGCTTCACTCCTCGGATGCCGTCGGTGTCGTTCAAGTAATCGCAGCCGAAGCCCAGTTGTAAGGCTGGGCGACTTCAAGACCCGAAGCTTTCAGCGCACGGGCGCGGAGGCAAGGCGAGACGGCGCCTTCCGGACGCGGGCGTTCTTGCAGGCCGATCACGCTCATGTGCTGCGGAGGCCGACCGGCGCGGTGCCCCCGACCCGAGTGAAACTTCAACACTTGCACGAGCGTTGGGGCGGTGCAGCCTCTGCCGACCAGGGGATACCCGGATCGGGTGCCGGCCGGCCCCTGCCGCGGATGCAAGGGCCGCGACTGGGCCGGCGCACTCGCTCTGGCCGTAAAGAGCCGAGGTCAGGAGGGAATGCCGAGTACGCGGTCGAGCGCGCTGCCGGGGCGGCTGGTGAGATCCTCCCAGGTTCCCTCCTCCACGATCCGGCCCTGGTCGAGGACGGCGATGCGGTCGGCACGGCGGATGGTGGCCGGCCGGTGGGCGATGACGATCGTGGTGCGGCCCTCCTCCCGCAGCGCGTCGGCGATCCGGGCGTCGCCGGTGTTGTCCAGGTGGGCGGTGGACTCGTCGAGGACGAGGACGCGAGGGCGTACCAGCAGCGCGCGGGCGAGGGCGATGCGGGCCCGTTGTCCACCGGAGAGGGTGGCGCCGCGCTCCCCGACGAGGGTGTCCATGGTGGCGATCCGGTCGACGCCGCACCGGCGCGCCGTCGCGGCGAGCAGGTCGTCGTCCGCCTCGGGTGCGGCGAGCCGGAGGTTCTCGGCGAGGGTGCCGTGGAACAGGGGTGTCTCCTGTCCCACGAGGACCACCGCCCGCCGCAGTTCGGCGTCGGCGACGTCCCGGACGTCTACGGGGTCGCCGTGGGCGGGTACGAGCTGGACGGTTCCCTGGGAGGGGTCCCAGAACCGGGCCAGGAGATGGGCGCAGGTCGACTTGCCGGCTCCCGAGACACCGACCAGGGCGAGCGTCCGGCCCGGGGGGACGGTCAGGTCGACGCCGTCCAGCACGGGCTGTCCGCCGTAGTCGAACCTCACCTGGTGCAGCCGGACGCCCAGCGGGCCGGGCGGCAGGCGGCGGGGTTGTGCGGGTGGCGGTGCGAGAGCGGGGGCCTGGACGGCGGCGCCGACGCGGGAGGCCGCGGCGCGCAGGGCGACGGCCTGGCTCAGGGCGCGGGCCGACTCCGCGACGGGACCGAGGACGGCCAGGGCCAGGGCCATGGCCGCCGGGGCCCACGCGCCGTGCAGCCGTCCGGAGGTCACGGAGTGCGCCGCCGCGGCGACCACGCCGAGGACGGCGGCGACGATGAGGAGGTCGCGCACGGATGCGGCGACCGCCTCCCGGGTGGCCTCGGCGCGCTGGGCGTCGCCCACCTGCCGACCGTGCTCGGCGAGCGTGCGCCGGCGTTCGGCGAGCCGCCCGAGGGCGAGCAGTTCACGCAGTCCGTCGACGGTCTCCACCGTGTCGGCCGACAGCCTCGCCACGGCCGTCCGGGTGCGGGCACCGCGTGCCGCGCGGCCGCGCGCGTCGGCGAAGGGCACCGCGGCGAGCAGGGCCGCGACCGGCAGTACGGCCGCCGGCAGCCACGGTTCCACCACGGCGAGGACCAGGCAGCCACCGGTGAGGACGGTCGCGGACGCCAGCAGTTGGGCGGTGGTGTGGGCGTAGAAGAACTCCAGCGCCTCCACGTCGGCCATGGCGGTGGCGGCGAGGTCGCCGCTGCGCCGGCCGGCGATGCGGGCGGGCGCGCTGCGGGCGAGTCCGTCGAAGACGCGGACCCGCAGGACGGCCAGCACCCGGTAGGCCAGGTCGTGCGAGAGGTCCATTTCCCGCCAGGTCGCCAGGGCGCGCACCAGGACGAGTGCGGCGAGTGCGGTGACGGTGGCGGCCGAGGGAGCTTTCCCTTCGATGACGGCGGTGCCCACGGTGTGCGCCGCGAGGGTCACCAGTGCGACGAGGGAGCCCTGTTCGAGGAGGGCGGCGGCGCAGGTGCGGGCCGTCATGGCGCGGTGTGCGGCAAGGGCGGGCAGGAGGGCCCGCAGGGCGCCTCGCGCGGGTGCGTCCCCGGTGGAGACGGCGGAGGTGGCGGCGGTGGCGGTGCTCATGCGGCGAGTTCCCCTCGGTGGGCGTGGCCGGCGTCGACCAGCCGCGCGTAGACGCCGCCTGCTTCGACCAGGCCGGTGTGCTCGCCGACGGCGTCCACCCGTCCTTCGTCGAGGACGACGATGCGGTCGGCGTGCCGGACGGCGGCGAGCCGGTGGGCGACGACCAGGACGGTCCGGCCGCGCGTGGCGCTCATCAGTTCCCGGAGGATGCCCGCCTCGCGGCGTTCGTCGACCGCGCTGGTGGCCTCGTCGAGGACCAGCACCGAGGCGTCCGCGAGCAGGGCGCGCGCGAGGGCGAGACGCTGCCGCTGGCCGCCCGAGAGGGTGGCGCCGCGCTCACCGAGGACGGTGGCGTAGCCGTCGGGCAGGGCGGTGATCTCGTCGTGGATCCCGGCGACGCGCGCCGCCCGGGTCAGTTCGTCGTGGGTGGCGCCGGGCCGGGCCAGGCGCAGGTTGTCGGCGATGCTGGCGTGGAAGAGGTACGTCTCCTGGGAGACGACGGCGATGCCCTGGCGGAGCGCGTCGAGGGCGTAGTCGGTCGTGGGGCGGCCGTCGAGGGTGATCCGGCCCTGCTGCGGGTCGTGGTGGCGCAGGAGCAGCGCCAGCAGGGTGGACTTGCCCGCGCCGGACGGGCCGACGATCGCGGTCGTCCGTCCCGCCCGCGCGGTGAAGGAGACGCCGTGCAGGGCGGGTGCCGGGGCCCCTTCGTAGGTGAAGCGGACGCCGTCGAAGCGCAGTTCGGGCGGGGTCCGCCAGTGGGCGGGGGCCGTTCCGGTGTCGGGGACGGCCGGTTCGGCCGTGCGCAGGGCCGTGAGGCCGTCGGCGGCCGACACGCCCAGGTATCCGGCGTGCCATTCGCGGGCCAGGTCGCGGACCGGGCGGAAGCACTCGGAGGCCAGCAGCAGCACCAGGTAGGTGCCGGTCGCCGTGGTCGATCCGGTGACGGCCGACCAGCACGCCAGGAGTGCGGCGGCCGCGGTGCCGCCCTGGATGGCGAGGTCGGTGATGCCGGTGTCGACCAGGGACACCCGTAGTTTGGCGACGGTCGCGCGGTGCAGGGCGGCGGACCGCTCCTCCAGGCGTGCGCGGGTGCGGCCGACCGCGCCCGCGGCGCGCAGGGCGGGCATGCCCTGGAGGGCTTCGAGGTAGTCGGCGCCCAGTCCTTCGTAGGTGTCCCAGTGTTCCTTGCCGCGGGCCGCGAGGAGCCGGTCCCAGGCGCGCGGCCCGGCCAGGGCGAGGAGCAGCGCGGGGACCAGGCCGAGGAGCGCCCGGGGTTCGGCCACGGCCAGGGCGGCGAGGACCAGGGGCGGCACCACGAGGGTGACCAGGAGCTGGGGCAGGTAGCGGGAGACGTAGGCGTCGACGCCCTCGACCCCGTCGACGAGGGTGGTGCGCACGGCTCCGGCCCGCGCGGTGGTCAGGTGGGCGGGGCCCAGCCGGCCGAGGTGCGCCAGGAGTTCGTCCCGCAGGGCGATCCTGACGCGGGCACCGGCGCGGGTGGCGGTGCGCCGCTGCCACAGGCTGAGCCCGGCGCGGGCGGCGACGACGGCGAGCACCGCGCCCAGCAGCCAGGGAAGCCGGCCGGTGTCGCCGCGGGCCAGGCCGGCGAGCGCGAGGGCCAGCAGTGCGGCCTGGGCCAGGTGGGTGAGGGTGACGGCGCCCTGCAGGAGGGTGGCCGCGAGCAGGGGGCGCCGTGCGGGGCGGGTGGCGCGGCGCAGCTCGGGGTGGACGATCACGGGGTGTTCTCCTCGTCGGCGTGACGGGTGCCGAGGGCCAGGGCGTGGACGATCCAGTCGCGGCCCGGGGTGGCACCCAGCGCGGCGCCCAGGTCCGCCTGCTGCCAGGAGCCGACGGGCCGGGCGGCCAGGCCGTGGCGCCGGGCGGTGACATGGGCCAGGTGGACGGCGAAGCCGGCCCGCAGGTGGGCGCGGCGGATGTGTGAGGCGTCGGCGTCGGCGGGGCAGCCGTGGGCGAGCAGGACGGCGCCGGCGTCCGCGATCCACGCCTGGCCCGCGGCCCAGGCGGCGAGTGTGGGGCGGGTTTCTCCGGCCGCGTACCGCAGCAGGGTCGTGCCGTCGGGGGCCCGTCGCAGGAGGCCGGGCCGGGGTGGGCCGACGGCGGCGCACCAGCGCAACGAGCCGCCCGTAGCGGCCCGTTCGGCGGTGGTCAGGACTGCCCGCAGGGCGTCGTGGGAGGGCGTGCCGGGCAGTGGCGGTGGGGTGCTGCGGCGCGTCAGCAGTTCGGCCGGGGTGGGCGGGCCCCCGGACGGTTGCGACGGTTCCGGGACGCGGGCACCGTCCGCCGGGTGCGTCGGGTTCCGCCGGGCGGGCGGCGGGACGCGTACGACGGCCAAGGGGTTCTCGGTGCGTCCGTCCAGCCGTACCGCGGGCTCGTCCGCGCCCAGGGCGCGGGCCGCCAGGAACAGTGCGGCGGCGGCGTGCCCGGTGTCGAGCAGCAGGAGGGGCCGGGCCCGGTGTCCGTAGTGGGACACCGTGCGCTGTGCGGTGACGGAGAGTTCGGCCGTGACGCCCGGGGGCGTGTCGGCGGCGGGCGGGCCGAGGCGGTGGACGCGGTGGCGCAGCGGGTCGTAGCCGTAGCGGCCGGGCGGCAGGGAGCAGCCGGCGCCCACGGCCAGCCGGGTGTCCACCGGGTGCAGCGCGCCCGCGGACGGTGCGGGCCTGAGGCGGCCGGAGGCGTCCGAGGCGGCCAGGGACAGCCGCAGCAGGGCCCGCAGATCGAGGTCGGCGGGGCCGGCCTCCGGGATCGGCAGCGGCGGCCCCGGCCAGGGCGGGACGGCCGGCCCGGCTGGTGTGTCGGGGCCGGGCCGCTCCGGGGAGCGGGCGCGGGCGAGGGCGGCGACGAGGTCCTGCGGCGGTTCCTCGGGGAGGTCTTCCACGGCGGTCCTCACATGTGCGGCGGGGGCGCCAGCGTGAAGTCCCGCGGCGCCCGGGGCTCGGTGGTGCGCCAGCCGCGCGCGACGGCGGCCTCGGCGAGGCGGGGGCAGCCGAAGTAGCCGAAGGCGGCGGGGGCGTTGGGCAGGAGTCCGGAGACGAGGACCCGGGCGACGCGCAGCGAGGTCTCGGCCACGTCCTCGGTGGTGAGGTCGAAGGTCATCACGCGGTGTCCGCCCGCGCGCAGCGCGCTCTCCAGCCGTTCCCGGCTGCCGGGCCGGACCGCGTCGAGGGACACCGTTCCGAGCGCGGGTGCGGTGAACCGCCGGGCCTCGGGCGCCATGCGTTCGTCCAGCCACACCTGCACGTGCGCTCCCAGGTCCCGCACGTGCTCGAACTGCTCGCCGCACACGTCGAGATAGCGGCCGTCGGCCCGGTGGTCGAGGTACAGGCCGCGCGCCAGCAGCCCGGCCTCGACGGCCTGGAACACCCAGCCGTCGGCGTCCGTCAGGCCCTGGGTGAAGACCCAGGTGTGCACGGCTTCCAGGACGGCCTTGCGGGCGGCTTCGGCCGGGTCGTACTTGCAGGCGAACCCGGCGGCGTACAGGCCGAGGCGCGGGTCGTGGACGAGTGCGGCCATGCAGGGGGCGAACTCGGAGTGCATCTCGACGAGGTGGACGTCGAGCGCGCAGCCGGCGAGGTCGTCGGCGAGGCCGGGCACGCTCGCGGGGTCGATGCCCCGGGCCGGGCCGTCCAGGTGCCACCACAGTTCCAGGGCGTCGCGTTCGACGATCTCCAGCAGGCCGCGTTCGACGGCGTCGTCGAGACCCTGCCCGGTGGCGATGCCCGCGTAGTTGAGGTGGTGGGTGCGCGGCAGTTCGCGCAGGGCGCCCTGGCGCCAGTTGAGGTGCGTGAGGGCGACGGGCGCCCAGACCTCCGTCGCCGGACCGCCGGGCAGCCACTCGGTGCCGCGCGTCCACAGGGCCGGGGTGTCGGCGGTGAAGGGGCGGTAGGGGAACTCCTCGCGGGCGTACTGCCAGTCGGCGTACGCGGGCAGGTCGCCCGGGCCGTACAGGCGCAGGCCCTTCTCGGTCAGTTCGGCGGCGGTGGCGCGCAGGGGTGCGTCCGGGTGGCCGGGGGGTGGCACGCGGTTGCCGCAGTAGCGCTCCATCCCTTCGGCTATGGCGGCCACGCGGGCCTGTTCGGGGTCGCCGAAGGTGGTGCCGAGGGAGACCCGGTCGGCGGGCCACAGCCCGTGTCTGCGGGCGTCGGATATCTCGGCCGTGAGCGCGGTGTACCGGGGTGGGGCGCCCGCGGGGTGCTCGACGGGCTTGACCTTGCGGACGATGCCGCAGACGGGGTCGACGAGTGCTTCCAGCGGCAGCGTCGTCATCGCAGGATCTCCTGGGCGGGGTCGGTGGGGGTGGGGCGGGACGGGAGTACGGGCAGGATCAGCGCCACGCTGTCCGGGTCGACCTCCCGCCGGGAGGGGAGCAGCCGGTCGGCCGTCACGGGGTCCTGCCCGGTGTGGGGGTTGCGGGCGTGGGCCGGGAAGTGGTGGCCGGTGATCTCCAGCCGCAGCCGGGTGCCGGCCTGCAGCCTGCGGGCGAGGCGGCCGAGACCGATGGTGAACTCGCTCTCGCGGCCGGGTGGTTCGGCCCTTCGGACGATGCCCACGGCGAGTCGCTCGGCGCGTCCTTGCGGCGAGAGGGTGACGAGCCGGGCGGCCCAGTCCGCGGACGGGTCGTGGGCCGTGGCCCGCAGGCGCACGCCGACGGGGCCGACCAGGTCGAGCGGGCGGGGCAGCGGCGGTGTGACCAGCAGGCAGCGGTCGGGCGGGCCGTCGGCCGGGACGGTCAGGTCGTCCGAGCGCACGGGCCGGGCGGGGTCGGCGGTGAAGGTGCGGCCGTGCAGCAGTCGCGTGCGGTGGATGCGGGGTTCTCCTTCCGCCGTGGCGGGCAGCCACAGGTCGGCGCCGCCCAGGCCTTGGGCGCCGTGACGGCCGGGGGCGAGTGCGCCTGCCAGGGCGCGGCGGGCCCAGCGCACGTACAGCTCGCCGAGGTGCACGCGGTGGGCGGGGCCGGCGCCGGGGCCGGGCGAGGCGAGGAGGGAGTGCCCCCAGGGGCCCAGCAGCAGCCGGGCCGAGGGTCCGCCCCAGACGCGCCACAGGGCGACCGTGTCCTCGGTGAAGTGGTCGTGGTGGCCGCCCACCGCGAGCAGCGGCAGCCGGGCGTGGACCGCTCTCGCCACGAGTCGGCCGCGGTCCCGGGCCCGCCACAGGCCGGTCCAGGAGGGCAGGCTGCGGCCGAGCCGTTCGGGCAGGCCGGTCAGCGGCAGGTGGGTGAGCAGTGCGGGGTCGGCGGCGAGGGCTGTGGCCAGCGCGTTCTCGTCGGAGTTCCGCCGGTCGCCGTGGGCGGCCCACCATCCGAGCCGGGACAGCAGGCGTTCGGCGCCGGACTCCTCGCGCGCGGTGTCCGCGAGCCCGAGGGCGGGCACGGCCGCGATGACGGCGTCGGGCCGGGCGTCCTCGGGGGCGTCGAGGGCGAGGACGAGGGCGCAGTGGGCCGCGTAGGAGGCGCCGGCGGCCACCAGTCGCCCGTCGCTCCACGGCTGCCGCCGGATCCAGCGGACCGCGTCCGCTCCGTCGGCGGCCTCGTGGGTGTACGGGTGCCACTCCCCCGGTGACGCGAAGCGGCCCCGCACGTCCTGGACGACGGCGGCGAACCCGCGGCGGGCCCAGTCGCGCGCCTCGGCCCCGTGCCGGGTGCGGTCGTAGGGGGTGCGCACCAGGACGGCCGGGAAGGGGCCGTCGCCGGCCGGGAGGCGGACGTCGGTGGCGAGTCCCCCCACCGTCGCGCAGGACGCCGTCATCGGTCCTTCCTCGGCATCGGTGCGACCTCGGGCACCGGCAGGACGGGGTGTTCGGTGACGGTCAGGCTGCGCAGGTCCACCTGGCGCAGGCGGCGCCGCGCCGGGAGGCCGGACACAGCGGGGGCGTCGGTGGCCCACCGGGTCAGGTCGTCCGCGAGGAGCGCCGTGAGCAGCGTGACGGCGGGAGGGGTGAGCCGGACGGATGCGCCGGAGGTACGCGGTCCGGTCCAGTACGCGGCCAGTTCGCGGTGAGCGGGTGTGGCGGCGAGCCGGCGGGACCGGACGTGGGCCGAGGTGACGTCTCCTGGAGCGGCGGCCACCGGCTCGACGTACGCCTGCCAGCCCTCGCGGTGGCAGCGCAGCCAGGCGACGCCGTGGCCGGGCAACCGGTCGGCGGCGTCCCACAGCCCGTCCGGCACGGGTCCGTCCAGGCACCACACGACCGCGGCGGGGCCGCCGTCGAGCAGGTCCTCGACCGTCAGTCGGGCCTCGCCGGGGGCGGCCGGGGCCGTGAGCGGCCGCGCGCCCAGAGCGGTCAGCTGCGCGGCGAGCGGTTCGGTCAGGACCGGGTCGCCGAGGACCCGGACGTCCCGGCGGGCGGCGGGCCAGGGCGCGGTCCGCGGTTCCTCCCCCAGGTAGCCGGCCTCCTCGAACGCCCGCACCAGACGCGCCAGTCGTTCGTCCCGCGGGGGTGCGGTCGCGCCCGTGAGCAGGGAGAGCAGCGCGTCCTGGTCCGCGTCCGCTGTCCTGACGCTGAGGAACTCCCCTTCCGGGGTGCGGACGGCGAGGCCTCGACCGGGCACGGCGACGACGTCGGCACCGGGGACTAGTCGGCTGCGGGACACGGCGTTCCTCCTGGGGGCGGGAGTCGGGACGGGAGTGGGCCCGCCCGGAAGGCATCGGGCGGGCCCACGGTCTGGGGCGGTGAGGCCCTGGCTTACTCCTCGGTGTCCTCGAAGGGGTTCTCCACGAGCGCGTTGGAGTGGGAAGCCGAGTCGTGGGCCAGCTGACCCGGGTCGGCGATCGGTGCGAAGACCTGCTCGTTGTCCATGAACTCTCCTTCATCAGCAGGGAGATGCGGCGTTCGGTTGAGCGCCTGCACTCAACCTAATGAATCTGATTTTCATATTCAAGTGCGGCCAGAGGGTGATCTGGATAACACACGGGCCAGCCCCCCTCGGGGTCCCGGCCGACCCGGCCGGCCACCTTCAGCACGTCCGCCAGCAACCGCGGGGTCACGACCTCCTGCGGAGGCCCGTCGGCCACCACCAGGCCGTCGCGCAGGGCGACGATGCGTTCGGCGAACCGGGCGGCGTGAGCCAGGTCGTGCAGCACCATCACCACGGTGAGCCCGCGTTCCTCGCGCAGGCGGACCACGGTCTGCAACACGTCGAGCTGGTGGTGCAGATCGAGGTACGTGGTCGGTTCGTCCAGCAGCAGGACGCGGGTGTCCTGGGCGAGCGCCATGGCGAGCCGGACGCGTTGCCGTTCGCCACCGGACAGCGCGTCCACGTCACGGTCGGCCCAGTCCTCCACGCCGACGTCCCGCAACGCCCGGAGCACCACGGGATCGTCGCCCTCACGCAGCATGCCCAGCGGGCCCCGTGCCGCGTACCGCCCCTGACGTACGAGGTGACGCACCGTCATACCCGGGACGGCCGGGGCGGACTGGTGCAGCAGGGCGACCCTGCGCGCCGTCGCGCGTCGGGAGAGCCGCGCGAGGTCGTCCCCGCCGAGCAGCACGCGCCCCTCGTCGGGCCGCAGCAACCCGGCGGCCAGCCGCAGCAGGGTCGACTTGCCGCAGCCGTTCAGGCCGATGAGGGCGGTCAACTCACCCGGGCGGACGGTCAGGTCGACGCCTCGCAGTACGGGCCGTCCGGGGTAGCCGAAGCGGACCTTCTCGACGTGGATCCCTACGGACTCGGTCATGCTCTGTCCTTCAGTCGACTTCAGAACGTACGGCCCGGCGTGCGGCGCACGACGACCAGCAGCAGCGCGGCGCCCAGGCAGGCGGCCAGCGCCCCGACCGGCAGCGTGAGGCGGCCCGAGTCCAGCACCGCCGCCGGCAGCCGCGAGGCCAGCTGCGCGGCCGCGTCGGCCCCGCACACCACCACCGCGCCCGTCAGGGCGGCGCCGGGGAGGCTCCTGCGCAGATCCGCGCCGAAGACGGCCAGGGCCAGGTGCGGGACGAGCAGCCCGACGAAGCCCAGCGCGCCCACGGCGGCCACGGCGCCCGCGGTCAGGGCCACCGCGCACAGCAGGGCCAGGGTCCGGGCCCGGCGTACGGCCAGGCCCGCGGCGAGGGCGATGTCGTCCCCGCAGCGCAGCAGGGTCAGCGGCCCGGCCAGCAGCCAGGCGGCGACTCCCCAGAGAAGCGCCCACGGCCACAACAAGTGCCAGTGCTGCCAGACCCGGCCCTCCGTGGTGCCCACCAGCCACTGCACGACGCTGCCGAGTTCGCCGGGCTCCACGAGCAGCACCATGGCGGTGAGCCCGCCGAGCACCGCCGAGACCAGCACCCCGTGGACGGCCGTCTGGGCGGGATCACCGCGGCCGCGGCCGGCCAGCAGCCACAGCAGCGCCGCTCCGGCACACCCGCCCGCGCACGCGGCGAGGACCACGGCCAGGGGCGAGTCCCAGCCGGCGAGTCCCAGGGCGGTCGCGGTGACGGCGCCGAGCACCGCACCGGGGGTCACGCCCGTCACCTCCGGCCCGGCCAGGGGATTGCGCAGGGCGGACTGCAGCACCAGCCCGGCCACGGCCAGGCAGGCCCCGGCGCCGAGGGCCACCAGGAGCCTGGGCAGGCGCAGTTGGAACAGGATGTGGCGCTGCGTCGCGTCACCCCCGCCGTTGAGGACGTCCCAGGCCGCCCCCGGGGACATGCCGCGCCCGGCCACCACCTCCACGGCGGCGCACACGAGGGCCAGTACGGCGAGGAGGGTGAAACGCCGGGTCACGGGGTGTCCTCCGTGGTGGTGGTCCTGTGGGGGGACGCGAGCGGAGCGCCGCGCGGTGAGGAGGGCGGAGCATCGCGCGGGGACGAGGGGGGAACGTCGCGACCGGGGGCGCTCCGGTGGGCGTGATGCGAAGTCGCGGTGCCGGGTACGTCGTCCGCCGCATCGCGAGGCGTCTCACGCGGCCCGGGCAGCGGCGCGTGCGCCGCGGCCGGCGCGAACGGTCCGCGCCGGAGCGGCCGGCGTCGGCTGCCCGACCGCATCAGTGCCACGCCGGCCGGCACCCCCAGCAGGGCCGTCCACGCACCGGCCGGTGTCTCCACGGGGGCCAGCGCCAGCCGGGCCGGGACATCGGCGGCCATGACCACGACCGCGCCCCAGGCCGCGGACCAGGGGAGCCAGCGCACCGCCCCGGCCGCGGGAGCGAACCAACGGCTCAGGTGCGGGGCGAGGAAACCCACCCACGCCACGGGTCCGCACACGGCGGTCACCGGGGCGATCAGCACCACGGCGATGGCCAGCGCGGCCAGCCGGGCTCGGTGCGCGCGCACGCCCAGCGCCTCCGCGTCCTCGTCTCCCAGCCGCAGCACCGACAGCACCGGCGCGCACAGCACGAGTGCGGGCACCGCGACGAGCAGCCACGGCCACAGGCCCGTCACGTCGTCCCAGGTCCGGGCGGAGAGGGAGCCGAGCAGGTAGCGGTAGATGAGCTGGAGGTCGAGCTGGTCGGCCATCACCATCAGCACGAGCAGCGCCGCCTGCAACGCGGCCGCCACCGCCGCCCCGGTCAGGAGCACGGCGGACGGACTGCGGCCGAACCCGGCGACGAGCAGCGTGAGTCCGCCGCCGAGCACGGCCCCTGCGATGGCAAGCAGCGGCTGGACGGCGGCGGGCAGCGAGAGGGCCAGCACCAGCGGCGCGGCCACCCCCAGCGCGGCCCCGGACGACACGCCCAGCATCTCCGGCACGGCCAGGGGATTGCGCAGCGCCTCCTGGAGCACCAGTCCCGCCGCCCCCAGACAGGCTCCGGCGACGAGCGCCAACAGCAGGCGGGGGACGCGCAGTTCGCTCACGACGATCCCGGCCAGGGTGGTGTCCCCGTCCAGCAGGGCGGCGACCAGCCGGTGCGGGGGGACGTAGGGAGTGCCGAGGCTGAGCGCGCAGACCGACGAGACGGCCAGGAGGACGACCACCAGCAGTGGTTGCCCCCTGCGCGCACCGGGCGACGGCCGCCGTCCGTCCGCCGCGGTGTCCCCGGCCGCGGCGGACGGCGGGAGGGGCACCGGGCGCACCGTGTGCCGGCTCACCGCAGCGCGGCCGTGGCCTCGTCGAGGACGATGCCCAGCGAACGGGTGCCGCGCCCCTTGGCCCACACCTCTGGGTCGACCTCGTGGACGTCACCGTTCTCGACGGCCGGGATCTTGCTCCAGAGCGGGTTCTCGGCGAGCTTCTCCGACAGCTTGCCGTCCGCGTCGCCGAAGCTCATCGTCTCGACGAACAGCACGTCGACGCCCTGGGCGAGGATCTCCTCGAGGCTGTAACTGCCCTCCACACCACGGGACTTCCACGGGTAGTCGGCGATCTTGGGGAACAGGCTGGCGGCCACGTCTCCTTCCGGGGTCGCGACGCCGAAGTTCTCGTCGCTGCCGTAGATGACGAGCGCGGTCTTGTCACTCGGGGTCTTCTCGGCCGCGGCGAGCTTCGTCCGGAAGGTCCTCTCGGCCTTCTCGCCCTCGGCGGTGCGCCCGGTGAGCGCGGCGACGTCGCGCAGGTATCCCACGCTGTCCTCCCACGTCTCGGGCTGCATGGGCCAGAAGGTGGTGGCGCCCTTGAGGGCCGGGGCGAGCTTGCCGTGGGTGTCGCCCAGGCCGATCACGAGGTCGGGCTTGTGGGAGAGGATCGCCTCCACCTCCGGGGCGATGAAGCCGCCGGGGATGACGTCGACCTCTTTCGACTTCTTCTCCCCCAGGAAGTCCGGGTGGGCGAGCAGCGTGCTGTTGGTGGCCGCCGGCACGATGCCCAGTTCGGTCAGGATGTCGTCGCACAGGGCGAACAGGCAGACGATCCGCTCGGGTTGTTTCTTCAGGGAGACCTTGACGCCGTTGGTGTCGGTCAACTCCTTGGACGCCTTGATGGGTTCGACGGTCACGTCCGTCGTCGCCGCGGGCTTGGCCTGGTCGCCCGCGGGTTCTTCCGCGGACGATCCGCAGCCGGCCAGGAGCGAGCCCACCGCCACTGCGGTGAGCCAGCTGCGAACGCGTCTCGACGGTGAGCCCAGCATCGATGTCCTCGCTTCTTTCAGGTACCGGGAACGCACCGAACATACATGATAATCGTTTTCATTATCTCGGTTTCCGGAGGACCTCATGCCCGCTGCCCCGCCCGTTCTGTTCGTCTCCGACCATGTGGAGGGATCCGTTCTCGCCCTGACCGTGCCGGACGGCGCCGTCGTCGGGCGCCTCACCGGCCGTCACCTCTCCGAGCACGCCGGGTTCCTGGCGCTGCCGGGAGGGCGGGTGGCCTGCGTCGACGACCGCCGAGGGGAACTGCTGGTCCTCGACCCCTACACCGAGGAGTTCGTCGAACGCGCAGTGCCGGTCGCCGTGCCGGCCGAGCACCTGGCCTGCGATCCGTCGGGGCGCCGGCTGGCCGTGACCACGGGCCTGGGCAAGAACGGCGTGCCGTGGTCGGACCTGCTCACGGTCGTGGACCTGGCCACCGGAGAGGCCGCGCGGGTCCGCACGCGCGTCGGCGAACCGGGCGTGACGGTGCTGGGCGGCGGCGACCCGCTGGTCGTGCTGCGGCACCGGGAACCCGGCGCGTTGGCCGTCCACCGCTTCGCCGACCTTCTCTCGGCTCCGCCCGGCTGCCCTCCCGCCACGCCCCGCCAACTCCTGCCATTGCCGGACGACGGACACGGGGACGCCCAGGCACCGGGCGCGGAAGTCGTGTTCGCGGCCACGGGCGAGGGTGTGCACCGGGCGCGCAGGGAGGGCGACGCGCTCGCGGCGGAGGCGGCCATACCCTGGGGCGCGCCCGCCCGGGGCTGGTACCTCCGGCTCGACACGCGCAGGCAGACGCTGTGGAGCACGCTGCGGGGCGGCGACCCGGACCCACTGCGGTGGCCGGAGTGGACCAACCAGGCCTGGCGTCACGACCTGGGGACGGACCGCACCCATCGCACGGAACTCGGTCCCGGACTGGTCTTCCGGCTGGCCTTCGCCCGGCGCCACACGGCCTTCACCCGCATCCACCCCGACGGCGACGAACTCGTCCTCCTCGACGCGGACGACACCGTTCGCCGCGTGCCCCTGCCGGCCATGGACGGCGCTCCCCGCCGCGGCGGCACGCCCTGGGAGGGCGTCCAGCGCCGGGCGGTGGCCGCCTCACCGGGCTCCGACTGGATCGCCGTGACCCGGGGCGGTCACGGCGAGGTGCACCTCGTCGACGCGGAGACGGGACACGAGGCGGCCCGTCTGCGCCTGGACACAGCGCTCCAGCACGGCGGCCACATGACACTGCGCGGCCGGGACGACGGCGCCGAGGGCGATCCCGTGGGGCGCTGACCGGACCGGCGGCGTACTCGGCGACGGGACGTCGACCGCTGTTCCCGCGGTTCGCCTCAGGTGTCGTTTCGCGTTGATCGACAGCGTCGAACCGCCGGCCCCGGGCATCTGCGACGCGTTCTCAGACGGCCGTGAGGACGATCTTGCCCTGGATGTGTCCTCGGGCGGCGCGTTCGTGTGCCGCGCGCGCCTCGGCGAGGGGGAAGGTGCTGTCGATGCCGACGCGCACCGTGCCCGCTTCGAGCAGACGGCCCAGTTCGGCGAGCTGGGCGCCGTTGGAGCGGACCTGGGCGCTCGACACCGTGACGCCCAGCCTCGCGAGTTCCGCGGCGTCGAACTCCCCGGGGAACACGGGGAAGTGGGACCCGCCCCGCTTGAGCGTGCGCAGCAGGGCCTTGCTGCCGGGGCCGCCGACCGTGTCGAGTACGACGTCGACGTCGCGCACGAGTTTCTCGGGGCGGTCCCTGGTGTAGTCGATGAAACGGTCGGCGCCCAGTCCGTCCAGGAAGGACGCGTGCGCCCCGGACGCCACCGCGACGACGCGCGCGCCCTTCCACTTGGCCAGCTGCACCGCGAAGTGCCCCACTCCCCCGGCGGCGCCGTTGACGAGCACCGTCGTGTCCTCGTTCAGCGCCGCGGGGCGGTGCGGCGCCTCCTGGAAGGGTGACGGGTGGTCGTGCCCGACCTCGATCAGGAACTGCCAGGCCGTCAGCCCGGCCATGGGAGCACCGGCGGCGTGCACGTGGTCGACGCCGGCCGGCTTGCGGGCGAGGTCCGACGCGGGCGCCGCCACGTACTCGGCGTAGCCGCGGCCGTCGAAGCTCGGGAACCGCAGCAGTCCGAAGACCTCGTCGCCCACGTCGAGCCCGTCCACGTCCGGGGCGACGGCTTCGACGACACCCGACACGTCGGTTCCCGGGATCACCGGCAGCGTGACGGTCGACTCCGTCTCCCCGGGCATCGTGGTCAGCCCGTCGCGCAGGTACCAGTCCGGGGGATTGACGCCGGCGGCGTGCACCCGTACGAGCACTTCGCCCGGCCCCGGGCTTGGGATCGGCGCCTCTTCGAAGCGCAGGACCTCGGGGCCGCCGTACTCGTGGAGCCGGACCGCCCTCATCGTGTGTGTCGGCATCGTCTTCTCCTGCCCCCCGTCAGGGGATACGCTGAAGCGGATCAGCGATCCGGAAAAACGGACCACTGATCCGAATATATGGACCACTGATCCGGATAGCAAGAGGGACAGGGACGGATGCGGGCCGACGCCAGGAAGAACCGTGAACACCTGCTCGCCGTAGCGGGCGCCGCCATCAGCGAACAGGGCGTCGAGGTGTCCCTGCGCGACATCGCCCGCCGGGCGGACGTCGGCCTGGCCACGCTACTGCGGCACTTCCCGACGCGCGAGGCCCTGCTCGACGCGCTGCTGCGCACCGGCTTCGACGAACTGACCGCCAGGGCAGAGGAGTTGGAGACGTCCGAGGCGCCCGGGGACGCTCTCGTCGCGTGGCTTCGCGACTGCGTCGGGTGGACGACCGAGTACCGGGGGGCGACCGTGCTGATGGCCGCCGCCATCGAGGACACGGAGTCCGCGCTCCACGCCTCGTGCGCCACCCTGCGCGCGGCCGGGGCGCGGCTCCTCAGGCGCGCCCAGGCCGCGGGCGTGGCGCGCGGCGACCTCGACGGTGCCGACCTGTTCGCACTGGTGGCCATGCTGGCCTGGCTCGGCGACCAGCCCTCGCTCACGCCACGCGCCGATCACCTCTTCGACGTGGTCGCCACCGCGCTTCTGACGGACGAGGGCAGCGGCTGAGGGAGACTCGCCCGGCTTCGGCCCGGTCAGGTCACCGGACCCTCCGTGGGCGGTGCGGGATCGTAGGCGGCCTCCCGGGTGAGGTCGTGCAGGCGCGACGCAGCGGTGAGCATGTCCCGGTGGCTGGTGAAGAGGGCGTTGACGCCGAAGCGGAGGAGGTCGGGGGCGCGCATGTCGGCGATGACGCCGCGCTCCGCGAGGGCGACGGCCAGACCGCGCGCGTGGGCGTGGCGCAGGGTGACCTGACTGCCGCGGCGGCCGGGGTCGGCCGGGGTGACACTGCTGAAGCCCAGCGGGGCCAGGAGCTCGTCCGCGCAGCGCAGGAAGAAGCCCGTCAACGACAGGCTCTTGGCGCGGACCTGGGCCAGGTCGACCCCGTCGAAGGCGGTGAGGGCCGCTTCGAGGGCGAGCAGGGACAGGATCGGCGGGGTGCCGATGCGGGCGCGGGCGATGCCGGGGGCCGGCGTATAGGTCCGGGACAGGCCGAACGGATCCGCGTGGCCGGTCCAGCCGGGCAACGGCGTCTCCAGCGCGGCGTGGTGGCGCCGGGCCACGTAGAGGAAGGCGGGGGCGCCGGGGCCGCCGGAGAGGAACTTGTAGCCGCACCCCACCGCCAGGTCCACACCGAGGGCGTCGACGTCCAGGGGCAGGGCGCCGGCGGCGTGGCACAGGTCCCACAGGGCGAGAGCCCCGGCGTCGTGGGCGGCCCGGGTCGTCGCCCGCATGTCGTACAGCTCGCCGGTGCGGAAGTCGACGGGCGAGTAGCTGACGACGGCGACCCGCTCGCCCTCGGCGGCGAGGAAGCGCGGGAGCTCCGCCGGGGGGACGTGCCGTACCTCCAGGTCGCGGCGGCGGGCGACGGCCTCGGCGAGGTAGCGGTCGGTCGGGAAGTGCCCGGGGTCGGTGACCAGCAGCGGGCGGTCCGGCCGGAGGGCGGCTGCGGCGTCGAGCGCGGTGAACAACTGCACGCTGGTGGAGTCGCCCGCGAGGGTCTGCCCCGGCTCGGCCCCGATGAGCCTGCCGATGGCGTCGCCCACGCGCAGCGGTGCCTCCCACCAGCCGGCCGCGTTCCAGGAGCCGATGAGTCCGGTGGCCCACTGGCGCCGGACGACGTCGTCCAGGGCCGCCGGCACGGCGGCGGGCAGCGGGCCCAGGGAGTTGCCGTCGAGGTACACGACGTCCGGCGGGAGCAGGAAGCGTGCGCGCAGGCCGGCCAGGGCGTCGTCGCTGTCGAGCTGTGCCGCCCGCTCGTGCAGGGCGGCGGTCGCGGAGAGTGCGGTGGTCATCGGTGTGCGGCCTCCTCGCCCGCGCGGCCGGCCTGCGCCGGGGTGAAGGCGGCCGCCATGTCCCGGAGGGTGTCGGCGACCGCGCGGGCGCCGGGGGCTCCGGGTTCGATGAGGGTGTAGTGGCCGGTGCCGGGCAGGACGACCGTCCTGAGGTCCCGGTGCACGGCCGCGTAGTCGCTGAACTGGGTGAGCGGGACCTCCTCGTCGGCGGCCCCGTGCAGCAGCACGGTGGGGACGCCGGTGGTGCCGGCGTCGCGCAGCAGGGTGAGGGGGTCGACCTCCGCCAGGTGTGCGGCGAACCGCTCCTCACCGCCCAGGAGTTGCAGGGCGGCGTCGTTGCTGAGCCGGTCGCGGCGGGTCGCGGTGAGGTCGGTGATCGGAGCGAGGGCGAGCACGCTCGTCGGCAGGGTGCGGGTGTGCCAGCGGGAGCCGGGCGGCAGCAGGCCCCGGGCGGCGCACCACAGGGCCAGGTGCCCGCCGGAGCAGTGGCCCGCCAGGACGTAGGGCCGCCCCTCGGGCAGGGTGTCGACGATCCGGGCGATGTCGTCGAAGGTCTCGGGATAGCCGCCCGCGCCGCCGGACCGGCGGAAGCCGGGGAGCAGCACGTGGAACCCCTGCGTGGAGAGCCAGGCCGCGAACGGGGTCAGATGCATCCGGTCGTAGCGCCAGTAGCCGCCGTGCAGCAGGATCACCAGCGGGGCACCGGGGTCCTCGGACGGCCAGGCGTCGTAGGACTGGTGGGGGTGGTCCCCGTAGCGGCCGTGCACCGGGGCCAGGACCGGCTTCAGGCTCAGGACCCGCTGCTCCTCCTCGGCCGCGAAGGCGGAGATCGTCCTAGACGTCACCGCGCACCTCCCACAGCTCGGGGAAGACCGGCCGGGCCGCGCGCTGTTCCAGCCAGGCCAGCCCGGCGGATCCGGCGCTGCCCGGCTTGGCTCCCATGGCACGGCGGACCACCAGGACGTGCTCGAACCGCCAGCGGGTGACGAGCTCGGCGATGTCGGTGAGCAGTTCGCCCAGGGCGAGGTGCGGATGGTGCTGGGGTCCGGCGTAGACGTGCCGCCAGGTCTCCACCACGCCGGGGTCGCTGTCGTAGGGGCTGGTCACGTCCCGTTCGCGGACGTGGCGCGGGACGGGCAGGCCCTGGCGGTGGAGGTGGGCCAGCACCTCGTCGTACAGGGACGGTTCGCGGTAGGTCTCGGCGAGCGCCTCGTGGACGGCCGGGTCGCCGCGGTGGGCGCGCAGCAGCCCGGCGGACTTGTCGCCGAGGAGGAATTCCATGTGCCGGTACATCGCCGACTGGAAGCCCGAGGCCCGGCCGAACGCGGCCCGGAAGCCGTTGAACTGGGCCGGGGTCAGGGCCGCGATGGGCGCCCAGGCGCCGCCCAGGGCGGTCAGCGCGCGGCGGCTGCGTACGAGCGCGTCCATGGCCGCGGGCAGGTCGTCCTTGGCGAAGGCCACCTTGGCCGTGCGCCACTCGTGCACGATCAGGGTGAACCACAGCTCCATCACCTGGGTGGTGACGAGGAACCCCATCTCGTCGGGGGCCTCGGTGAGCGGGTGCTGCAGCGTGTTGAGGACGGACGCGTGCACATAAGTGTCGTAGGGACTGGCCCCCTCGAAGGGGCGGGTCAGGGCGTCGTTTGCCGCCGGCCCGTCGAGCGTGGTCGTGCGGTCGTTCATCACTTCTCCTAGGGGTGCGTACGGGTCACACACCGAGGTGGGCGCCACCGGAGGCGTCGATCCACTGGCCGGTCACCCAGCGGGCGTCGTCGCTCGCGACGAAGGAGACGACGTCCGCGATGTCCACCGGGTCGCCGAGCCGGCCGAACGTCGAGGCCTCGGAGTAGCGGCGGCGGATCTCCGGGACGGCGAGGGTGGGGTTGATCTCCGTCTCGGTGTAACCGGGTGCGACGGCGTTGACGGTGATGCCCCGGGGGCCCAGTTCCTGGGCCAAGGAGAGGGTGAGGTAGTCCAGGGCGGCCTTGGTCATGGTGTAGGAGACGATCGCCGGGAAGGCGACGCGGGTCGCGACGGAGGAGATGTTGACGATCCTGCCGCCGTCCCGCAGGCGGTCGAGGCCGCGCTGGATGATGAAGAAAGGCGCCTTGGTGTTGATGGCGAAGACGCGGTCGTAGTCGGCCTCGGTCACCTGGGCGATCGGGCGGGGGACGGTGATGCCCGCGTTGTTGACGAGGATGTCCAGGCCCGCCGGTGCGTCCTGCTGCGCGAGGGCCTCGTCGAAGGCGGACCACAGGGTGTCGGCGTCGCCGGTGACGCCGAGTTCGGCGTGTACGGGGAAGGCGCGGCCGCCCTCGGCCTGGATCTCCTTGACGGTCCGCTCGGCCGCCGTCAGGTCGTGGCCGTAGTGGACGGCCACGAGGGCGCCCTCGCGGGCGAGGCGGTGGCTGATGGCTCTGCCGATGCCCCGGCTGCCTCCGGTGACCAGGGCGGTCTTCCCCGCGTGGCGGGCGGTGGCGGTCATCGTGGGTCTCCTTCACTGAGGGGTGGGTTGGCGTGCGGATCCCGGGGGGGCGGGTCAGGCGTCGAAGTCGAGGGTGACCTCGGGGGTGCGGGGCCGGGCGCGGCAGACGAGTGTGTAGCCGGCGGCGCGGTCGCGTTCGTCCAGGGCGTGCTGGCCGTCCGCCGCCACCTGACCGGACAGGATCTTCGCGCGGCAGCTGCCGCACACGCCCTCCCGGCAGGCGTACGGCACGTCGGGGTGGCTGCGCAGCAGTGCGTCGAGCAGGACCGGGTCGTGCGGCAGGACGGTGGCGGCCCGGCGGCGCCCGTCGAGCAGGGCCGTGACCCGGTACTCCCCCGCCCCCGGTGCCCGGCCGGCCGGCTCGGGCGTCCGTGGCCGCGTGCCGTCGGCGGTGAACAACTCCCAGCGGACGAGGGAGGGATCCGCTCCCAGACCGGCCAGGACGTGCCGCGCGGTCGCGACGAGGCCGGGCGGTCCGCACAGGGCGAACGTGGTGTCCGGGCCCGGCCGGGCGTCCACGGCCGTGAGCACCCGGCGCAGCCCGGACGCGTCCAGCCGCCGTGCGAGCGGACCGTTCCCGCTCCCCCGGTCCTCCCGGGTCAGCACGTACAGGACGGTGAGACGGTCGACGAACTCGTCCTTGACGGCCGCCAGTTCATCGGCCAGCACGGCGTCGGCGGAGGTGCGGACCGAGTGGACGAGGCTGACGCGGCAGGCGGGGTCGCGGCGCAGCACGTGGGCGGCCATCGGTGCCAGGGGGGTGATGCCGGTGCCGCCCGCGAGCAGGACGTGGTGGGCGCCCGGCAGCTGCGGCAGCGCGAAGGTGCCGGTGGGCGGGGAGAGTTCGAGGCGGGCACCTGGCGCGAGGCGGGTGGTGGCGTGTTCGCCGAAGCCGCCGGGGCCGGACCGTTTGATCACCAGTCGGAGCGCCGCGGGGGTGTGCGGCGGCGGGCAGATCGAGTAGCTGCGGCGCAGTTCGGTGCCGGCCGGGCGGTGCCGGACGACGACGTGCTGGCCGGGCTCGTGGGCGAAGGCGTCGCGCAGCTCGGTGGGCACGTGCAGGGTGACGGCGACCGTGTCGGCGCTCAGGTGACGGACCTCGGTGACGTCGAGCGGGTGCCAGCCGGTGCGGCGGGGCGGGCCGGCCGGTGCCTCGTCGAGGAGGGCGGGCGGGGTGGTGTCCACGGTGTGCCTCACAGCGCGGTCAGGTGGGGGAAGGGCTCGCGGCACGCCGTGCACCACAGCACCGACTGGCAGCGGGACGGTCCGAAGGCGCTGTGCGGCCGGGTGGCCCGTGAGCCGCAGTGCGGGCAGGGCACGGCGCCCAGTGCGACGGGGACCGGGCTTTCGGGGGCCGGGGTCACGGGTGGGGCGATGCCGTGCGCGGCGAGTGCGCGGCGCCCTTCGGCGGTGATGCGGTCCGTCGTCCAGGGGGGCGTGAGGACGTGCCGGACGCGTCCGTCGGGGTGTCCGCAGGCGGTCAGGACCTCCCGCACCGCGGCGGTGATCTCGGGCAGCGCGGGGCAGCCCAGGTAGGTGGGCGTGATCTCCACCTCCAGGACGCCGTCCGCGGCGGGGGCGACGGAGCCCACCACGCCGAGGTCGCCGAGGCCGATCATCGGCAGTTCGGGGTCCGGGAGCGCGGCCACCCGCTCGCGCACCTCCTCGGCGGAGCGGCGGGCCGTGGCCGGTACGGGCCCGGTCACCAGGTGCCTCCGGGGAACTGCCGCCGCACGGACTGCAGTTCGGCGATGAGCGGCCCGAACTCCTCGGTGTGCAGGCCCGAGCGGCCGCCGGTGGCCGACCAGGTGGGAGCGGGCACGGCGAGTCCCGCCTCGGTGACGACCTCGGTGACCCGCCCGAGCCAGGTGTCGCGCAGCGGCGCCGGTGAGGGCACGGCGCCGGACGCGGCCAGGCGGCGCAGCACGTCGTCCTCCTCGAAGAGTTCGCCGGTGTAGGGCCAGACCCGCTCCAGGGCGTGCCGCATGCGGCGCGCGCTCTCGGCGGTGCCGCGGCCCAGCGTCACCGTCCAGCGGTCGGCGTGCAGCCGGTGGAAGGCGACCTCCTTGGCGGCCCGGACGCCGAA
The DNA here is from genome assembly GCF_002237655.1 of Streptomyces sp. XY006. Lineage (GTDB taxonomy): Bacteria > Actinomycetota > Actinomycetes > Streptomycetales > Streptomycetaceae > Streptomyces > Streptomyces levis. Next base: position 358,626 of record NZ_NOKT01000001.1, on the reverse strand, counting down.
CGCCGCGAGTTCGGGGTCGGCGCAGTGCGCGAGGGTCTCGTAGTAGAGGACGGCGTAGTGGGTGTAGGCGAGTTGCCGGGCCACCGTCACGGCGAAGTCCCCGTTGGGGAGTTCGGTCAGCAGGGCGTTGGTGAACTCGCGCTCCGAACGCGCGTAGGCGAAGTCGTCCTCGGTGCGGCCGGTTCCGTCGAGGCGGCCGGCGCGCGTGAGCAGCACGCGGGCGTGCCCGATCAGGTCGAGGGCGACGTTGGACAGGGCCAGGTCCTCGTCGATGGTCGGCGCGCGGGTGATCCACTGGCACAGCCGCTGCCCGAGGACGAGGGCGTCGTCGCCGAGGCGCGTCAGGTGCCGGGCCAGGTCGGGATCGGCGGCGGACGGCGGTTCGCCCGGCGGGGTGCCGGGACGCACCGCGGCGACCTCACTCGTGGTGCTCACCTTCGGGGCCTTTCTCGGTCAGCGGCGCGTAGTGCTCCGGGTAGCGGTACGGCTTGTGGCGGGCGCCGGCGAAGTACGGGTCGCGTTCGTCCGGGGAGGCCGTGTGCACGGCGTCGGAGCGGACCACCCACAGCGACAGGGGTTCGCCCCGGCGCGTGTACAGGTCGCGGGCGGCGGCCAGTGCGGCGTCCGGGCCGGCGGCGCGCACCGAACCGACGTGCTGGTGGGCCAGGCCCCTGCGAGCCCGCAGGAACACCTCCCAGGACGCCGGCGCGCCCTCCCGTGCCGCGCTCACGCGTCTGCTCCGCGCGGCTCGTCCGTCCTCGCGGCGTACGCGACGGCGGCCTCCCTGACCCAGGCGCCGTCCTCGTGCGCGGCCCGACGGTTCGCGAGGCGCTGTCGCGCCCAGTGGGTCTCGTCGCCCAGGGCCCGGCGGTAGGTGTCCCAGTCGACGGGTGTGAAGTCGTAGTGGCCGCGTTCCTCGTTCCAGCGGATCGCCGGGTCGGGCAGCGTCAGGCCGAGGCGCTCGGCCTGCGGGACGCAGGTGTCGACGAAACGCTGGCGCAGTTCGTCGTTGGTGTGGCGCTTGATGCCCCAGGCCATCGCGCGGCGGGACACGGCGGCTCCCAGCGCGGCGGTCCGCGCGTCGGCGCCGCCCGCCTCGGTGTCGGGCGGTCCGAACATCAGCGCCACCGCCGGCAGCCACCAGCGGTCCACCGCGTCCTGCGCCATCTCCTTCTGCTCCGGCGTCCCCTCGCACAGGGCGCGCATCAGGTCGTAGCCCTGCCGCACATGGAAGGCCTCCTCCTGGCAGACGCGGCGCATCGCCCGCGCGTAGGGCCCGTAGGAGGTGCGGCACAGGGGGGCCTGGTTGATGACGGCGGCGCCGTCCGTCAGCCAGGCGATGGCACCGGTGTCCGCCCAGGTCAGCGCGGGATGGTTGAAGGTGGCCGAGGCGCGCTGGCGGCCCTGGTGCAGGGCGTCCAGCAGGTCGGCGCGGTCCACGCCGAGTGTCTCGGCCGCGGAGTACAGGTACAGACCGTGGCCGGCCTCGTCCTGCACCTTGGCGAGCAGGACCGACTTGCGGTGCAGGGACGGGGCGCGGGTGAGCCAGGCGCCCTCGGGCTGCATGCCGATGATCTCGGAGTGGGCGTGCTGGGCGATCTGACGGACCAGCATGCGGCGGTAGCCGTCGGGCATCCAGTCGCGCGGTTCGATCGTCTCGCCGCCGGCGATGAGCGCGTCGAAACGTGCGAGCAGCTCGTCCTCGTCCGCGGCGGTTTCGGCGTCCGCGGTGGCGGTGGTGGTCGACGTGGTCACCGGGCACCCCCCCGGGCCTTGGCCGGCCGTCGTGGCGGTGCCGTGCTGCGGGCACCGTCCCGCCGCCCGGACCCGTACCGGCTGCCTGGGCACGCACATCACTCCCTCGGTTCGAGAACCGCCCGCGCGGGGCGCCGGGCGGAGCGGGTTGCTTCGTTGCGGTAAGAGGCCGGGGCCGCGGCCCGGCTATCCCCGCCGGGCGAGGTTCGGGCGCGTGACAAAGCTCACGGGACGGCCCGGGGAGTGCCGCCGGATTCAGCCGCCTCTTGAGGAGGTGACAGTCGTAGACCGCGGCGGCCGGCACGCCGAGGCGAAAGGGGAAACCATGAGCACCATCAGGGAGTTGCTGGTCGAACTCACCGGCACGGCCGAGTACGCCGACCGGATCGGCGACGACGCCGACCTGGCCGCCAGCGGCATCGACTCCGGGGACCTGGTGCGTCTCGTCCTCCTGGTCGAGCAGCGGCTCGGTGTCGAGATCACCGCCGAGGACATGGAGGAGCTGCGCACGATCGGCGACTACGAGCGTTTCGTGGCCGAGCGCGCGGGCGCCGGCGCGAGCGGCGGTGCGTGATGTGGCTGACGCAGCTGCTGGAGCGCAACCGCCAGTGCCATCCCGGCCGGACCGCGCTGGTGGACGAGGAGCGCAGCGTCACCTGGGCCGAACTGCACGACCGTACGCTGCAACTGGCCCACGGGCTGGCTGAATTGGGCATCGAGCGGGGTGACCGGGTGGCCGTGCTGTCCAAGGACCGGATCGAGGTCCTGGAGAGCTACTTCGCGCTGGCCCGGCTCGGTGCCCTGTTCGTGCCGCTGAACCACAGCCTGGCCGAGCCCGAGGTCGCCGGGATCGTCGAGCGCGTCGGCGCGGTGGCCGTCCTCGGCGAGTCCGAACTGCTGGACCGGCACACCGGCCTGCCGGCCTCGGTGCGCCTCCGGCTGGCCTTCGACAAGCCCGCCTTCGCGGCGCTGGGCACCCTGGCGGCCGAACGGGAGCTGCCGGACGTCGCCGACACGGACCCCATCGCCGTGCTGCACACCTCGGCGACCACCGGGCAGGCCAAGGGCGTGACGGTCGACAGCGCGTCGTTCCGCGCGATCGCCCTCGGCTGGCTGGTGATGGCCCGCCCCACCGACGACATCGTCATGGTCAACTGCTGCCCGCTGTACCACGGCAGCATGGTCGTGTCCCTGACCTACCTGGCGGCCGGCGCGACGGTCGTGCTGATGCCCGGGTTCACCCCGCAGCGGGCGCTGTCGGCGGTGGAGCGGCACCGCGCCACGCACATGTGGCTGGTGCCGCAGATGCTGCGCTTCATGCTCCAGGCGAAGGCGTCCCGGCACACCGATCTGTCCACCCTGCGGGAGGTCCTGTACGGGGCCGCTCCCATGCCGCTCGACGTCTACGCCGACGCGGTCGAACGGCTCGGGTGCGGCTTCCGGCAGGTGTACGGCATGACCGAGGTGGGCGGCCCGTTCGTCACGCTCGGTCCGGACGAGCACCCCGCGCCCGGGGACGTCACCGCCCGCATCCCGTGCGGGCGGGTCGTGCCGGGCATGTCCGCCCGTGCCGTGGACGGGGCCGGGCGGGAGCTGCCGCCGGGCGAGATCGGCGAGATCGTGGTGCGCGGGCCGGGCGTGATGCAGGGCTACTGGAACGACCCGGAGGCCACCCGCGAGATCACCCGCGACGGCTGGATCAGGACGGGCGACCTCGGCTTCATGGACGACGAGGGCCGCATCAGCCTGGTGGACCGCACCAAGGACGTGATCATCCGCGCGGGCCAGAACGTCTACCCCTCGGAGATCGAGCGCGCCCTCATGACCCACCCGGCGGTCCGGGACGCGGCGGTCGTCGGCATGCCCGACGAGGACTACGGCGAGGTGCCGCTGGCCTACGTCGCCCTGGAGGAGGGTGCGCAGCCGGGTACCGCGGAGCTGCTCGCCCATGTCGCGGGGCTGCTCGCGCCGTACAAGCGGCCGCGCCGGGTGGAGTTCATCGAGCAGGTGCCGCGCAATCCCGCCGGGAAGATCATCAAGAAGCTGCTGCGGGCGTGAGCGCGTGCGACGGCGGACGGTGAGGACCGAGCGCCCCACGCATCCCGGGCCGGCCACGACGACTGCGTCGTGGCCGGCCCGGGCCTGTGAAGGGCCCGCGTCAGTGGCCCGGGAGGCCAAGGAGCCCAGGGTCCACGACCGGGAGGCTGTGGAGACCGGGGTCCACGACCGGGAGCCCGCGTGGACGGGACAGGGCGACGTGGAGCTCGCGGGGCAGGACCGTCACCGCGGAGAGCCACGGTTCATGGCGGGGAGTGACACGGCCGTGCTGCGTTCACTCGTGGCCGCCGCCGGGCTCGGGCTCGGTGTCGCGGCCGTCTCGGAACCGTGTGCGGAGCCGGCCGGGCCCGGCGAGGCCGCCGCCGCGGCGTCGATGCCGTCGTGGCGGCGGCTGGAGTTCCTGGCCGGCCGGCGGGCCGCCCGCCGGGCCCTGCGCGCGGTGGGGCTGGACTGCGGTGACATCCCCCGGGTGGGGCGCCTGCCGGTGTTCCCGCCGGGCAGCGCCGCGTCGATCTCGCACAGCGCGGGGATCGCCGTCGCCGTGGCCCGCGCCCCCGGCCGGGACCAGCCGCTCGGCTGCGACCTGGAGCTGCGGCCCCTCCCCCGCGAAGCGGCCCGGCTGGTCCTGCGCGCGGACGAGGAGGGGCTGCTCGCGGCCTGGTCGGTGACGGAGCTGTTCTCCGCCAAGGAGGCGGCGTGGAAGGCCCTGCCCGGCGCGCAGGGAAGTCTGCGGGAGCTGGGGGCTGCGCCCTGCGGGGGCGGTCTGCGCATTCATCTGCGCGCCGATCCCGCTCAGGCGGTGGCCGTGCGGGTCGTGCGCGTCGGCACCGGCGTCTTCAGCCACGTCGTCGGCCGGGCCTGAGCAGGCGGACGGGCCTGAGCGGGCGGACGGGCCTGACCAGGGATACGGGTCCGCCCCCGGTGCGTGCGCCGCACCGGGGGCGGGAGGAGGGCTCGGGTCAGTGCCCCTGCGTGCCGCCGTCCCGGTAGGAACGCCGCACCGCGTCGGCCGCCTTGTCGGTCTTGGCGTCGTACTTGTTGCCCGTGCGCTCGTCGACCATGCGCTCGGCGCCCGAGACGCCCTTGTCGGCCTGGTCGGGGTGGCCCTTGGCCATCTGCTTGGCCTTGTTCATCATGTCGCCCAGCTTGCCCATGGGGTACCTCCGGGAGGTGCGCGTGCGTCGTACCCCGCCGCAGGTACCCCTCAGGGCGCAGGCGAATCAGCCCCGGTCGCCCACCCGTGCGGCCATGTTCCCCGCCGGGTGCCTATTGTCATGGATGAGCTGGTGAGCCAGGCCGATCTCATCGAAATCGAAGGTCTTGGACAGGCACGGATCGATGATTCCCTGGTCGATCAGTCGCGTCACCTCCCGTGCCTCGCGGGCCGTGGCGACGTGGGAGCCCTGCAGGCGCTTCTGCCGCATCCACAGGAAGCGCAGGTCGACGTCGCCGTTGTAGCCGGTGGTGCCGCCGCACAGGACGACCATGCCGCCGTTGTCGCACAGGTACAGGGACGTGGGGATGGTGTCGGCGCCGGAGTGCTCCAGCACGATGCGCGGGCTGCGGCGCTCGCCCAGCACCTCCCAGAAGGCCCGCCCGAAGGCCCGGGCCCCGGACAGCCAGCGGCCCATCGCGGCCTCGTCGGAGGTGTCCGGCAGCCGCCCCCAGTGGTCGAACCGCCGCCGGTCGATGTAGCCCTCGGCGCCCAGCTTGAGGCAGAACTCGCCGCGTTCCTCGCTGGAGACGACCGCGACGGGGATGCCGCCGACGTGCCGGACCAGCTGGATGGCGATGCAGCCGAGGCCGCCGGCACCGCCCCAGACGAGCACCGGGTCACCGGGGCGCACCGTGTGCGGTGGCCAGCCGAAGAGCTGGCGGTAGGCGGTGGCGGCGGTCGCCATGTAGCAGGCGGCCTCCGCCCAGGAGAGCCGGGCGGGCTTGGGGTGGAGCATGTAGTCGTCGACGACCGCGAACTGGGCGAAGGAGCCGTAGTTCTCCTCGTAGCCCCACACGCGCTGGCTGGTGGACCACGTGGGGTCGCCGCCGAGGCGGATGTCCTCGGCCTTCTCGTCCCAGCGGTTGGCGAGGACGACGACCTCGTCGCCGAGCTTCACCCCGCGTACGTCCTCGCCGACCGCCCACACGATCCCGGACAGGTCGGAGCCGCCGATGTGGAAGTCCTCGCCGGCGCCCGCCTTCTGCCGGGCGGCGATCACGTCGAGCGGCTCACCGAGCGCCGCCCAGACGTTGTTGTAGTTGATCCCGGCCGCCATCACCTTCACCAGGACCTGGCCGCGCCCCACGGGCGGGACGTCGACCACCTCGGTGCGGAAGGCGTCGACGGGCTGTCCGTAGCGCTCACGGCGGATGAGCGAGGCGTACATCTTCTTCGGGGCGGTGCCGATCTCGGGCGCGTCACCGAGTTCGTAGAGGTCCTGGGTCACACTCACGCTGGTTCTCCTCGACGCGGGTTCAGGGGGAAGGGGCCGCGGCGGCCGGGCCGTCGAGGCCGCGCAGGGCCTTGGCGACCGCTTCGCCGATGCGGGCGATCGGTTCGGGTTCGGTCATCTCGTAGTGGCCGCACGGCACGTGGTGGTCGTGCAGGGTGCCGTCGACGTACGGCCGCCAGCTGTCGGCCTTGCCCGGCAGCACCGCCAGGTCCGCCGGGAAGCCGGTGGGCTGCTCCTCGGCTGCGCTGAAGAACAGCACGTCACCGCGGTACACCCCGGGCGCGAACTGGGGCGCGATGCGCAGGTTGTTGCGCATGACGGCGGCGATGGCGGCGGCCTCGGCACGGGTGACGGGGACGCTCGACGGGTCGGCCGCGACCCGGGCGTCGATCCGGTCCAGGACGGTGTCCACGGGCGCCCCGTCGACGGCGAGCCCGGCCACCCTGGACAGCAGGGCGGCGACCTGGCGTTCGGCCGCCTCGGGGTCGTGGGCGATGCCGTGCGGCTGGGGCGCGTCGAGCATGGCGAGGAGTTCCACCCGCTCGCCGTCGCGCTGCAGGGAGCAGGCCATGGCGTGGGCGACGAAACCGCCGTAGGACCAGCCGAGCAGCCGGTAGGGGCCGTGCGGCTGCACCTTCCGTACCAGGTCGAGGTAGTGGGCGACCATGGCGGCGGCGTCCGGGGCGGGGGGCCGGGTGCCGTCGAGGCCGGCCGCCTGGATGCCGTACACGGGCTGGTCGCCGCCGAGGTGCGGCAGCAGGCCCGTGTAGCGCCAGGCGACGCCCGCGCCGGGGTGGACGCAGAACAGGGGCGTGGCGGTGCCCTCGGCGCGCAGCGGCAGCAGCGGGCCGAGCGCGGAGGCGGTGCCGTCCGGCGTCTCCTGGTCCGCCGGGCCGGTCGTGGCGAGGACCCCGGCCACGGTGGGCGCGGCCAGCAGGGTCGCCGCCGGGACGTCGAGGACACCGGCCTGGCGCAGCCGGCCCGCCAGCAGCACGGCACGCATCGAGTCGCCGCCGAGGTCGAAGAAGTTGTCGTGCACTCCGATGCCGCCGATGCCGAGGGTCTCCTCCCAGAACCGGGTGACCTCCCGTTCGCGGTCGGTGCGCGGCGGTACGTGCTCGGTCGTCAGCCGGGGCCGGGGGGCGAGGCCGGGGTCCGCCGTGGCCGGGGTGTCGTCGGACGTGCCGGGGTCCGGCCGGGCGCCGGGCGCGTCGATCCAGTGGCGCCGGCGCTCGAAGGCGTACGGGGGCAGCGGCGCCCGCCGGGGCGTGCCCGGCACCGGGGGCAGGGCGCTGTCGACGCCCGCGCTCCACAGCCGTCCCAGCGCCTCGGCGAGGACGAACCCGTCGGTCGCCTCGGCCTTGGCGTGCCGCATGGTGGTCACCGTCACCGGCGTCTCGTCGGTGAGCCGGCCGGTGGCGAGCTTGGTCAGCGTGTCGCCCGGCCCGATCTCCACGAGGACGGGGTGCAGCCGGTCCCACAGGGCGGTGATGCCGTCGGCGAACCGTACGGTGTCGCGGGTGTGGGCGAGCCAGTGCCGCACGGAGGTGGCCTGGGCGTCGGTGACCCAGGTGCCGGTGACGTTGGTGACGTACGGGATGCGCGGCGGGCGCAGGGTGACCTGGCGCAGATGGGTCTCGTAGGCCGGCAGGACCGGGTCCAGGACGTGGGAGTGGGCCGCGACGGGGATGCGCAGGCGGCGGAACGGGACGGCGTGGCGGGTGAGTTCGGCCTCGAAGCGGGTGACGGCGTCGAGGTGCCCGGCGACGGTGCAGGCGCCGGGTCCGTTGACGGCGGCCAGGGACAGGTCGGTGTCGAGCAGCGGCCGGATCTCCTCGGCCGGGGCGGCGACACCGACGGTGGCTCCGCCGGCCGAGCTGATGAGCCGGATGCGTTCGGTGACCAGGGGCAGCATGTCCGCGAGGTCGATGACACCGGCCAGGCAGGCGGCGGTGTACTCGCCGAGCGAGTGGCCGATCAGCGCGTCGGGGCGTACGCCCGACTCCATGAGGGTGCGGGCCAGGGCGTACTCGGTGACGACGAGCCCGAGGAACGCGGAGGTGTCGTCGGGCCGTTGCTCCTCGAAGAGGGCGGTGCGCAGGTCGGCGCCGAGGACGGGCCGCAGGATGCGGGCGCACTCGTCGACGGTGTCGCGGTAGACGGCGTGGTCGCGGTACAGCTCCTTGCCCATGCCCGGGTACTGGGTGCCGCCGCCGGGCAGCAGGAACGCCACGCGGGCCGGGTCGTCGGCGAGCGGCGGGGTGGCCGGTGCCGCGGAGCGCAGCGCGTCGAGGGCCTCCTCGCAGGTGGCGGCGGTGACGGTGAGCCGGTGGCGCAGTGCGGGCCGGTCGGTGCGCAGGGAGTGGGCCACGTCGTCCAGGCGCAGCTCCGGGCGGCGTTCGAGGTGCCGGGCGAGGGCCTCGGCCTGGCCGCGCAGGGCGCCGGCGGTGCGCGCCGACAGCGGCAGCACCAGGCGGTGGCCGTCGTGGGGCGGGCGGGGCGGGGCCGGGGGCGTGCGGGGGGCTTCCTCCAGGATGACGTGGGCGTTGGTGCCGCCGATACCGAAGGCGCTCACGGCGGCGCGGCGGGGGTGGTCGCCCTCGGGCCAGTCCTCCAGGGCGGTGGGCACGCGGAAGGGGCTCGCGTCGAAGTCGATGAGCGGATTGGGCCGGTCGAAGTGCAGGCTCGGCGGGATCTGCCGGTGTTCCAGGGCCAGGACGGCCTTGATGAGTCCGGCGATGCCGGCGGCGGCTCCGAGGTGGCCAATGTTGGTCTTGACCGAGCCGAGCGCGCAGAATCCGGTCCGGTCGGTGCTGTGCCGGAAGGCCTCCGTCAGGGCGGACACCTCGATGGGGTCGCCGAGTTTGGTGGCGGTGCCGTGGGCCTCGATCAGGCCGATGCTGGCGGCGTCGACCTCGGCCTGGGCCTGCGCGGCGAGGATGACCTCGGTCTGTCCGGCGGCGCTGGGCGCGCTGAAGCCGACCTTGCGGCGGCCGTCGTTGTTGACGGCGCTGCCGCGGATGACGGCGCGGATGCGGTCGCCGTCGGCGAGGGCGTCCTCAAGGCGCTTGAGCACGACGGCTCCCACGCCGTCTCCGGAGGAGGTGCCGGCGGCGTCCGCGGCGAAGGCCCGGCAGTGCCCGTCGGGTGAGAAGGGCCCGTCGGGTACGTGGCGGTAGCCCAGCACGGCGGAGGGGTTGAGGGAGACGGCGGCGGCGAGCGCGGTGTCGCAGCGGTGGTCCAGCAGGTCCTGGCAGGCCGTGTGCACGGCGACCAGGGCGGTGGAGCAGGCCGTCTGCAGCGACACGCTGGGGCCGGTGAGGCCGAGTTCGTAGGAGACGCGGGTGGCGAGGGTGCCCAGGGAGTTGGCCGTGGCCGCGTGGACGAGCGCCACCGAGCCGGGCTGTCCGGCGTAGCGGGGGTGGACGTGGGCGGGGTAGTAGCGGCTGTCGCCGGCCCCCGCGTACACGCCGAACGCCTCTCCCGCGCGGTCACCGCCGAGGCAGCCGGCGTCCTCCAGGGCGTGGTAGGCCGTCTCCAGCAGCAGCCGCTGCTGCGGGTCGACGACGGCGGCCTCGGCGGGGCTGTAGCCGAAGAAGCCGGAGTCGAAGCGGTCGATGCCCTCGACGACCGACGCCATCCGGATCAGTGCCGGGTCGTCGAGGTCGCGCGGGTCGCCGCCCGCGGCGAGGAACTCCTCGTCGGTGACGGGCCGTACGGACTCACGGCCGGCTGCGAGGTTCTCCCAGAAGGCGTCGAGGTCGTCGGCGCCGGGGAAGCGGCCCGCCATGCCGATGACGGCGACGGCGGGGAGGTCGTCGTCGTGGGGTGCGCTGGTCTCGTGCACGGCGTGTGTGTCGTCCTTTCCCGGATCGGTGGTGTGCGGCACGGGGTTCGCCGTCTCAGGCACGGCCGTTCTCCCTGCCCTGCCGGGCCGAGCGGCGGGCGCGGGCGGCGCGCTGGCGCTGTGCCTGCTCCTTGGCGCGGTCCAGGCCGGCCGTCGCCTGCGGCCGGGGCGGCGGTACGGCGGCCGCCGTACGGCCGGCGACGGTGGCCGACAGGTGGCGTGCCAGGTCGCGCACGGTGGGGTGGGCGAACAGGTCGACCACCGACAGGTCGGTGCCGAAGGCGCGGTTGACGGCGGTCTGCGCGGTGACGAGCAGCAGGGAATTGCCGCCCAGGTCGAAGAAGTTGTCGTCCCGGCCCACCTGGTCGCGGCTCAGGACGGCGCACCAGACCTCGGCGAGCCGGCGTTCCAGCTCGCGCGGCTCCTCGCCGGTCTCGGCGGGGTCCGCGGGCGCCGCGGTGCCCGCCGCGCGCACGACCCACGCGTCGCGCAGCCCGGCCGCGCGAGCGCTGTCGCCCGCCGCCTGGAAGAGGGCGCCCAGGTCGGTGCCGTCCTCCAGGCCCACCCGCGCGGCCAGGCGCCGGGTCTGGCGCACGGGGGCCACGACGTGGCTGCGGACCCAGGGGGCGGTGCGGTCGGCGCCGATCAGCAGGTGCGGTTCGTCCAGGGTGCGGGCGAAGTCGAACGAGCGCAGCGCGGCGGGTGTGTCGAGCAGCCGGTAGCCCCGGGCCTCGGTGAGGGCGGTGAGGCCGTAGCCGCGGCTCATGCCGCGGTCGCGCCACATGCTCCAGGCGAGCGACTGGGCGGGCAGGCCGAGGCTGCGGCGGTATCCGGCGAGGGCGTCGAGGCACGCGTTGGCGGCGGCGTAGGCGGCGTTCATGGCGCCGCCGAAGAAGCCGTTCACCGAGGAGAAGGTGACGAAGGAGGCGACCGGGTGGTCGGCGGTGAGCCGGTGCAGCGTCCACGCGCCACGCACCTTCGCCTCCAGCGCCCGGCGCCAGGTGGTGGTGTCCAGTTCGCCGACGGGGCGTTCCGTGAGCGTTCCGGCCAGGTGCAGCACCGACGTCAGGGGCACGCCCCAGGCCTCGGCGGCTGCCCGGACCGCGGCGCGCACCCGGTGTTCGTCGGTGACGTCGGCACGGGCGTAGCGGACCTCTCCGCGTTCACGCAGCCGCGGCAGGGCGTGGGCCTCGTCCTCCGGGGTGCGCCCGAGGACGAGCAGCCGGGTGCCGGGGGTGCGCAGCAGATGGGCGGCGATCTCGGTGCCGACGCCGCCGAGGCCCCCGGTGAGCAGGGTGAAGCCGTCGCGCGCGGGCGGCTCGGCGCGCGAGGGGGTGTCGGGCAGGGGGGCGAGGCGGCGCACGTACCGGTGTCCGTCGCGGTACGCCACGTCCGCGCCGTCCCCGGCGGCCGTCGCCTCGGCCGTCAGGACGGGAAGCGGGTCCGTGCCGTCGTCCGGGGGCAGGTCGAGGTGTGTGGCGCGCAGTGAACCGGACTCCTCGGCCAGCGACTTCAGGAGGGCTCCGGCCATGGCGTGGGCCGGGCTGGGCCGGTCGCCGGGGCGGACGGCCTGGGCACCGGCCGACACGTACACCAGGTCGACGGGTCGCCGCGGGCCGGGCCGTGCGGCGAGGGCCCGGGCGAACGCGAGCAGCCGCTCGACTCCTGTGGTGTCGTCCGGCGCCCGGTGTCCTTCCGTGTCGCCGAGCCCGCCGAGGTGGAGGACGGCGTCGACGGGCCGCTGGTCGTCCTCCAGCCGGCGCAGCAGCGCGGCGAAGCCGGAGTCCTCGCAGGGCCGGACGCGGTAGTGCGCGGCGTCGGTCCGGGCGTACGACGGGCCCTCCTCGACCAGCGTGCACAGGCCACCGGCGGAGCGCAGGGCGTCGGCGACCCGTCGGGCGAGCGCGGCCACCCGTGGGTCGGCGCCGGCCAGGACGAGGGTGTGCCGGCCGGGCGTCGCGGCGGGCACGTCCGGGCGTTCCGCCCGTTGCCACACCGGGCGCAGGAACCAGTCGGGGACGGTGGCCGCGGTGCCGAGCAGCACCTGGGTGCGGCGCACCTCGTCGTCGAAGTCGCCTGCCTCGAAGGCCTTGCGCAGCCTGGTGCGCTGGATCTTGCCGATCTCCGTCTTGGGGACGGCGTCCCGTGCGACGGGAATGAGGAAGGCCGGGCTGACGCCGATCTCCCGGGTGACCTTGCCGGCGATCTCCCGCAGGGCGCGGGCCGGGTCGGCGGAGGCGTCCGGGGTGAGGTGCAGGAAGAGGGCGAGTTCGTCGGTGGGCGACGAGGGGTCGGTGCGCACCGCGACCGCGGCGGTGAAGCTCCGTTCCGCGTAGGGCAGTTCCTCGACGCACGCCTCGATCTCGTGGCTGTAGTGGTTGACGCCGTTGACGATGATGACGTCCTTGGCGCGGCCGGTGATGTACAGCTCGCCGTCGCGCAGGAACGCCAGGTCGCCGGTGTCGAACCAGCCGTCGTCGGTGAACGCCTCCGCGTTGGCGGCCGGGTTGTCGTGGTAGCCGCCGGTCACCGAGGTGCCGCGGACCTGGAAGCGGCCCGCCTCGCCCTCGGGCAGGACCGTGCCCTGTTCGTCGACGATCCGCATGGCGAATCCCGGGTAGGGCCGGCCGCAGCTCACGAACGTCCCCTCGCCCGGGACCGGTTCGGCGGGCAGGACGGCGTCGGTGACCACGGAGCAGGTCTCGGACATGCCCCAGCCGGGGTGCATCACGTCCTGCGGCAGGCCGAAGGGGCGCAGTGTGTGCAGGAACCCGCGGGCCGCCGAGGCGACGACGACCTCGCCGGCGTTCATCACCAGCCGCATGGGCGAGAGGTCCCAGGTGCGGCCGGTGAAGCGGCCGGACTGCTCGGCGAGGAGCCCGAAGGCGAAGTTGGGCGCCCAGGTGACGGTGACCCGGTGCCGGTCGGCGAGGTCCATCCAGCGCAGCGGGTCCTGAAGGATCCAGGAGGTGGGGGCGTGGATCTGCCGGCAGCCCAGGTACACGTCGCGCAGGTGGAACATGACCACGCCGGTGACGTGGTCGAGCGGGATCCAGTTCAGGGAGACGTCGTCCGCTCCGAGGCCGTTCATCTGCTCGGTGGCGGCGGAGCGGGTCAGCACGTTGCGGTGGGTGAGCCGCACCGCCTTGGGCAGGCCGGTGCTGCCCGACGTCATCAGCATGAGCAGGAGGTCGTCCGGGTCGGCGGGGTGCCAGTCGTGGTCCTCGGGCGCCTCGCGCAGCGCGTCGGCCGTGGTGATGCGCGGCCCGGGCCAGTTCTGCCGGGCGGCGACCGCGCGCAGCCCGGTCTCGCGGCCGGCGGAGCACACGATCCAGGGCCGGCCGAGCATCCGCCAGATGCCCTCCAGCTTGGTCAGGGCCGCGGAGGGGGTGTCGTAGGAGGCGGGGACGGTCAGCGGGACGGCGACGAAGCCGCCGAGGACGCAGCCCCACAGCACGGCGAGGAAGTCCTCGGTGACGTCGCACTGGAGGATGACCTGGTCGCCCGGGCGCAGGCCGGCGCGGCGCAGACCGGCCAGGACGCGGGAGGCCTCGGGGATCAGGGACGCGTAGGTGCGCCGGTGCTCGCTGCCGTCGGCGTGGACGTGGACGATGTCGCCCCGGTCCAGTGCGGCGGCGCGGCGCAGGGCCTCGGCCCAGCTCGGCACGGACGGCTCGGCGAGGGCGGGGCCCTCGCTGACGGCCGGGACGGCGCCGGCCGGCTCGGGGCGGACGGCGGGGGCGGCTGGGGCGGGGCGCTCGGGCCGGCCGGTGTGGCGGCGGTCCAGTTCCTCGGGGGCGTTCTCCACCGTCACGTCCGCCGTGGTGACGCCGGGCAGCCGGGCCAGCCGTTCCCGCCAGGCACCGGCCGCGGCCGGATCGACGGCGGGCAGGGCGCGCAGCGCCGCGCTGTCGACGGTGCCGTCCTCGGTCCGGGGCAGTGCGTTGACCGCCGTGACGCGGACGGATCCGTGGCCCGCGCGTTCCAGGAGTTCCTCGACGCGTGCGGCGGCGTCCGGCCGCCCGGGCACCACGTACAGCCGTGCGGGGGCGTCGCCGCTGCCGGGCAGGGCGTGGGCGTCGCGGATGCCGGGCACGGACCGGGCCGTGTCCGCCAGGTCCGCGGGGTCGGTCGCGGCCGGGGCCGGGGCGCGCTCGGGGAGCGCGGGCAGCCGGCCGAGGCGGATGCCGGGGTCGGTGCCGACCGTGCGCAGGACGTCGTGCAGTGCGCGGGCGAACGCCTCGGCGGTCCCGGCGTCGTAGAGGTCGGTGGCGTATTCGACGTGCAGCGTCAGGCCGTCGGGGGCGCCCTCGGGGTCGTGGCTCTCCAGGACGTCCACGAACAGGTCGAACTTGGCGGTGCCCGTGGCCGTGGGCCGCAGCCGCGTGCGCGTGCCGTCGAGTTCGAGGACGGCGGGCGCGTTGTTCTGCAGGGCCAGCATCACCTGGAACAGGGGGTGCCGCCCGGGCGTGCGGACCGGGTTGAGGTCCTCCACCAGCCGGTCGAAGGGCAGGTCCTGGTGGTCCAGGGCGGCCAGGTCGGCGGTGCGCAGCCGGGCGAGGAGGTCCCGGAAGGCGGGGTCGCCGGAGGTGTCGGCGCGCAGCACCAGGGTGTTGGTGATCAGGCCGATCAGGGGGTCGAGGCCGGGTTCGGTGCGGCCCGCGACGGGGGTGCCGAGGACGATGTCCTCGCCGGCGCCGCAGCGGGTGAGCAGGGCGCTGAGGGCGGCGTGGAGCACCATGAACAGGCTGGCTCCCTCGCGGTCGGCCAGGCGCAGCAGGGCCCGGTGCAGGGCGCTGTCGACGGCGAGTTCGACGTGGGCGCCCGCGCCGCGCGGCGTGGCGGGCCGCGGCCGGTCGCCGGGCAGGGTGCACTCCTCGGGCAGGCCGTCCAGCGCGGTGCGCCAGTGGGCGGTGAGCCGCTCCAGCCGGCCCGGGCCGTCCGGTCCGGGGGCGAGCAGGGCGCGCTGCCACAGCGCGTAGTCGGCGTACTGCACCGGCAGGGGTGTCCAGTCGGGGGCCCGCCCGGCCCGGCGGGCCGCGTAGGCGGCGGACAGGTCGGCGGCGAAGGGGCCGAGCGACCAGCCGTCGGCGGCGCTGTGGTGCAGGACGAACAGCAGGACCCGCTCGCTGCCGCTGCCCAGCAGCCAGGCCGCGAGGGGGCTTTCGGCGGTCAGGTCGAAGCGGCGGCGCAGCGCGGCGGTCACGTGCGCGGCGGTCTCCGCGGCGGGGCAGTCGACGTGGCGCAGCACCGGGCGCAGCTCTCCCGGCGCGAGGATGCGCTGGTGGGCGACCCCGTCGTGTTCGGCTATCACCGTGCGCAGGCTCTCGTGCCGGTCGGCCAGGTCGCCGAGCGCGGCGTCGAGCGCCTCGGTGTCGAGTTCGGTTCCCACGGGGACGAGGAGCGGGATGTGGTAGGTGGCCGCGCCTTCGTCGAGCCGGTTCAGGAACCACATGCGTTCCTGCGCGAAGGACAGCGGCACCCGCTGCGTGCGTGCGGCGGCGCCGAGGGCCGGCCGGGGCGGGGCGCCGTCCGCCCCCGCGGCGAGCCGCTCGGCGAGTGCGGCCGGGGTCGGCGTCTCGAACAGGGCGGTGATGGGGATCTCCGCGCCGGTCTCGTGCCGCAGACGGGCCAGCAGCCGGGTGGCGAGCAGGGAGTCGCCGCCCAGGTCGAAGAAGCCGGCGTCCACGCCCACGCTGTCGCGCGGCAGTCGCAGCACGTCCTCGAACAGGGCGCACACCAGGCGCTGTTGCGGTGTGACGGGACGGGTGCCGGACGCGGCGGCGGTGAAGTCGGGCTCGGGCAGGGCCTGGACGTCGAGTTTGCCGTTGGCGGTCAGCGGCAGGGTGTCCACCGGGACGCAGGCGGCCGGGACCATGTGCTCGGGCAGGTGCGCGGCGGCGTGGGCGCGCAGTGCGCCGGGGTCCGCCGGTGTGTCCCCCGAGGGGACGGTGTAGGCGATGAGATGGACTGTGCCGTTGCCGGAGCGGCGGGGCACGACGGCGGCGCGGGCGACGCCCGGGTGGGCGGCCAGGACGGCCTCGATCTCCCCGGGCTCCACGCGGAAGCCGCGCAGCTGCACTTGGGCGTCGGCGCGGCCGACGTAGTCGAGCGTGCCGTCGGGGCGGCGCCGGGCCAGGTCGCCCGAGCGGTACATGCGGGTGCCGGGCGGCCCGTAGGGATCGTCGAGGAAGCGTTCCGCGGTCTGCTCGGGCCGGTTCAGGTAGCCGGTGGCGACGCCGGCGCCGGAGACGTACATCTCGCCGGTCGCGCCGGGCGGAACCGGGCGGCCCTCGGCGTCCAGCAGGTGCACCCGGAGGTCGGCGAGCGGTGTGCCGATGACGCTGACGCGGCGCGGGTCGTCCAGGTCGGCCGGGGTGAGGCGGTGGTGGGTGACGTGCACGGTGGTCTCGGTGATGCCGTACATGTTCACCAGCGCCGGGCGGTCCAGGCCGTGCCGTTCGGCCCAGGGGCGCAGCCGCGCCGGGCGCAGGGCCTCCCCGCCGAAGACGACGTAGCGCAACGCCCCGGTGCCGCGGCCGTGTTCGAGGTCGGCGTCGACGAGCTGCTCGAACGCGGACGGCGTCTGGCTGAGGACGGTCACGCCCTCGCGGTGCAGCAGGTCGAGGAAGTCGCGCGGCGAACGGCTGACGGCGTACGGCACGACGACGACCCGGCCGCCGTGCAGCAGGGCGCCCCAGATCTCCCAGACCGAGAAGTCGAAGGCGTAGGAGTGGAACAGCGTCCACACGTCGTCGGCCCGGAAGTCGAAGTGCTCGGCCGCGGCGGCGAACAGCCGTACGACGTTGGCGTGCGGCACGGGCACGCCCTTGGGGCGGCCGGTGGAGCCGGAGGTGTGGATGATGTACGCGGTGTCGGACGGGCGCACCGGGCCGTGCCGTTCGGCGTCGGTCAGGTCGGTGCCGGAGCGCCGGGCGAGATCCGCGGCCACGTCCGGATCGTCCAGGAGGACGGCGGGGACGGCGTCCTGGGCGAGGTGGGCGTGGGCGTGCTCGGTGACGAGGACGACGGGGGCCGCGTCCTCGACGACCAGCCGCAGCCGCCCGGCCGGCTGACCGGGGTCGAGGGGCAGGTAGGCGGCGCCGGTCTTGAGGACGGCCAGCAGGGCGGGCAGCAGCCGGATGCCGCGCTCCAGGGCGAGCGCCACGACCCGGCCGGGGCCCGCGCCGTGCTCGGTCAGCAGCCGGGCCAGCCGGTTGGCCTCGGCGTTGAGCGCGGCGTACGTGAGCTGTTCGTCCCCGTGGCTGACGGCCGTCCGTTCGGGCCCGGCCGCCGCGCGCTCCTCGAACAGCTCCGTCAGGGACCGCTCGACCGGATAGCTGCGGACGGGCGTGTCGCGGGGGTGTTCCCCCGGCAGCAGGATGTCCAGATCGCCCAGCGGTGTCGCCGGTTCGGCCTCGGCCAGCCGGCGCAGCAGAGTGAGGAAGCGGTCGCGGTGCAGGGCCAGTTCATCCTCGTCGTAGAGGGCGGGGTTGGCGTCGAAGGCCAGCCACAGGCCGCCGTGGGCCCCGGGGCGCACCGAGATCTGGAAGTCGTCGACGGCTCCGCCGGACAGGTGGTGCCAGGTAGTGGGGTGCCCGCCGAAGACCGGGGTCTCGTCGAACGGGATGATGTTGAGCACCGGCCCGTACAGCCGGCGCCCGGTGCCCAGCAGACCGAGGTCGCGGCGGAGGAACTCGCCGCGGTACCTCTGGTGGCGGCGCAGGGCCTGCAGTTCGTCCGCGACGGTCCGGGCCAGTTGCGCGACGGAGGTGCCGGAGGCGGCGGACACGCGCAGCGGGAGGACGTCGGAGGCGGTGCCGGGGGCGCGCAGAGCGGCGCTGCCGAGGCGGCTCATCGTGGCCAGCCCGAGCACCAGGTCGCCGACGCCGGTCATCCGCTGCAGGTAGGCGGCGGTCGCGGCGGTCAGCAGGTCGGTGCGCCGGATGCCGAGGCGGGTCGCCGCGGCGTCGAGGACCTGGGTCTCGGCGGGCGTCAGCTCGGCGGTGCGGCGCAGGAAGGGTGCGGTGGGAGCCGCCGTGCGGGAGGTGAGCCGGGCGGGCTCCGGCAGGTCGGCCAGGCGCCGCGCCCAGTGGTCCCGGTCGCGGGTGTACCGCTCGGAGGCCAGGTAGGCCGCCTCCTCCTCCTGGAGCCGGCGCACCGGTGCGAAGGGGCAGGGCTCCGGTTCCCGCCCCTCGGCCAGGGCGTTGTACGTCTCGGCCAGGCGGCGCCCGAGGAGCTTGTAGCTGTAGCCGTCCAGGAGCAGGTGGTGGGCCCTGAGCAGCCACAGGTGGCGGTCGGGGGCGAGGGTCAGCAGGGTGTGCGCGAACAGCGGGCCCTTCTCCAGGTCCACGGGGGTCGCGAGGTCGGCGCGGACGTGCTCCCAGGCGGCGGCCTCGGGATCCGCGGCGGCACTGAAGTCGGCCCGGTGCAGGGTCCAGTCGTCCGCGTCGGGCGCGGGATGGCAGCGGGGCCCGTCGTCGGTGTCGGCGAAGCGCAGGGCGAAGGTGTCGGCCTCCGTGACGACGCGCCGCAGCGCCGTCTCGAACAGGGCGGTGTCGAGGGGCCCGTGGATTTCGACGGCCTCCGCTGTGTTGTACGCGGCGCTGTCCGGTGCGAGCCGTCCGGCGTACCAGAGGCCCTCCTGGGCCCCGGACAGCGGTCGACGTGCGTCCTCCTGGAGTGACATAGCGCAACCCTCACGTGGCAAGCCGTAAATGTCCCGGACGGCGGAGCCCGGCCGGATCGGACGGGTGCGGCCACCCCCGGGGCGCCCGCGCGTGCCGTGTGGCGGCGCGCCGGGCCGGCCCACAGGGAGGAGAGGAGGCCGCACACCGAGGGCGGGGGGATACCTCGCCCGCCCCGGTTTCACGTCACAGCACGGTGGTGCACCGGCGCCATGGAGGTCAAGGCGAACCGGCCCTCCGACCGACGATTCAAGGGTTTCCCTGAATTTCGAGGGGCCGGGGAGTGCGGGTCGCGGCTCAACTTCTAGGGAAATCACGCGACTTCCCCGCATGCCGCCCGCTCCGCTGGATTCGGCCGCGGTCCGCCGTGCACTCTCGGAGGGCCCCCCGACCTCCCCGCGGACCGCCGCGGTGGCGGACCTGTCCCGGGGCCGTGCACTTCCGGAACGAACGACGGAAAGAAGGCTGACGGCATGCACCGTGTGCTGTGTCCGGTCGAGACGCTCTACGTGGGCCAGAGAAGCAGGGCCGTACTGTCCTGCACCCTGCGTGGACCGGTGGACGTCGCGGCGCTGTCGGCCGCGTTCGACGCCACCACGGAGGCCGCCCCGCCGCTGCGCTCCCGCATCGAACAGGACGGCGGCGAGTACGTGTTGCGGGTCCTCGGTGCGGACGAGCGGCCCCGGCTGATCACCCGGACCGGCGACGAGCACGAGGCCTACGCGGCGGAGCTGAACAGGCCGCTGCCGGTCGGGGGCCCGCTGAGCCGTGCCGTGCTGGTCAGCGCGCCGGACGGGGAGAGCCACCTGTTCGTGCTGGTGGTCGACCACACCGTGACCGACGGCCACAGCAGCATCGCGCTGCACAACGCCCTGTGGGACCGCTACCGGGCGCTCGTCGAAGGCACCACCGACGTGACCGCCGATCCGGAACTCCCGCGCTGGCCCGAGCCGGTGAGCCGGCTGCTGCCTCCGGTCGACGACGCCGACACGGCGAAGTACCTCGACGGCCGTCTGGAGGAGATACGCCGGCACCCGGTCGAACTGGTCCCGTACGACGTCGCGGGCGGCGAAGGGGCCGGCGCGGACGGGCACATCGAGGTGCGCAGGCTGACCCTGGACCCGGAGCTCACCTCACGGCTGCGCCGGACGGCGCGCGACTCGGGCGTCTCCGTGCACGCCCTGATCTCCGCGACACTGCTGGTCACCGCCCGGCGGCGGCTGCCCGAAGGCGCGGGAGCCCGCACCCTCGGCTGTCTCTCCCCCGTCGACCTGCGCTCGCGGCTGACCCCGCCGCTGCCCGCCTCCGCCCTGGTCCCCGCGGTCACCACCCATCTGCAGACCCTGGAGGTGTCCGAGGCCTCCGAGCCGCTGGACGTGGCCCGTGCCGTGCACGCCCGCCTCGGCGACTTCCTCTCCCGCGGCGACCACGTCCACGAGATGCGCATCACGCCGGAGATCCCCCGCAACCCCCAGCTGCAACTGGCCACGGTGATCGCCACCAACATGGGGGTGGTCCCCGGCCCGCGGCTGCCGGAGGGGCTGCGGGCGGTCGACGTGCGGCTGGTCCCGGCCCGCGAGCACTACTTCCCGCAGGCCGGACGCAGCCCCGTCATGGCCTGTGTCGTCTCCTTCGAGGGCCGGCTCAGCATCGAGTTCCCGCATTCGACCGCCTGTTACAGCCCGTCCTTCATGCGGGCGTTCCGCGACGACGTGCGCGCCGGGCTCCTGCTCTTCACGACCGCGGCGGAACCCGGGCTCGCCGGGGCCGCCGGCGGCTGAGCGCGGCCCGTACCCGATTCCCGACCCCCGCCCGCCCGGTTGCGTAAGGAACCCCAGCCCGACATGACCACCGTCAGCGAACTCCCCTCTCCCCTGACGCTGCTCCCCCGAGCCCAGGCGGGCGACGAGCACGCGATGAACCACCTGCTGACCGGCATCACGCCGTACGTCGCGCGCATCTGCAGGTCCATCACCCGCGACGACGGTGCCGACGCCACACAGGAGGCACTGCTCGCCATCTACCGCGGTCTGGGTTCCCTGCGCGAACCGGCGGCCTTCTACGGCTGGGTGCGCTCGGTGACGGTGCGGGAGGCCGTCCGCACCGCCAGACGCTACGGCGCCGAGAGCTGCTGCTCCGAGGTGGAGTCGCAGGCGGAGACGAACCCCATGGACGCGGTGTACATCAGCGACGTGCTGGAGCGTCTGTCCCAGGCCCACCGGCAGGTCCTCACCCTGCGCGCCTACGGGCTGAACGAGGAGGAGATGGCCGAGGTGCTCGCCCTGCCGGTGGGCACCGTGCGTTCCCGGCTCTTCCGTGCCCGCCGCCGGTTCCAGGAGGCGTGGCAGCCCTCGGCGGCGTGAGGCCGGCGCCCGCGCTCGCGGGCCCGGGCCGATACGGCGGCGGCCGTGGCGGAGTCTGTCCGCCACGGCCGCCGCGGCGGGGCCGGGCAGGCCCCGCTCCGTTGCCTACTACCGCACGCGTTCCGGGAGGACACGCGGGGGCCACTGCCCGGCGGCGAACATCCCGAGCGCGTGCGCCCGCGCCACGAGAGCGGGCCGGTTCGGGGCGTCGAAACGCCGCAGCATCTGGCCGACGCGGTACTCGATGCCCTGACGGCTCAGATACAGACGGGAGGCCAACTGCACCGTGGATTCGCCGCTCGCCACCCCTTCCAGGACCTGCGCGTCGAGGGCGCTGAGTACGGGCCCGCCGGTGGCCGCTTCTGCGGTCCGGCGCAGGAAGACGACGATCCCGGCCATCTCGCCCGAGGGCTTCCGCACGGCCACCCCCGTGACTTCTGCCGGGAATGCACGGCCTGCGCCGTCCCGCCCCGTCACCCTTTCCTTGAATTTTCGACTACGCCCTGAGGAAAGAGCCGTGAACTGTTCCCGCAATTCAGCCGGATCAGGGGAACGCAGCAGTTCGAGCAGTTCGCGTCCGCATATCTCGTCGGCGCTCAGGCCGAATTGGCGGGCGAATTCTGGTTCCGCGGCCGTGACGACCAGGTCCGCGGGGGACACATGGGCTGTGCAGGCGGCCGCCCGGGGGGCGCCGCCCGGCTCGCGGATCAGGTCGCGCCGGGCCGGGGCCGCCGGAGGTGCGGTGCTCTTCTTGCGGGGCGAGGCGTCGGGGAAACTCGTGGTCGCCACGGACGTACCGTCCTTCTTCCTGCGCGTGGGGGGCTGGGAAGGGTGAGCGGACGCGGAGCGGACCGATGCGCTGTGCCTGGGTGTAGACGAGCGCCCGGTGTCGGCACGCGCCACCTCGTCGGTGGCCGGGGCCGGGTGTCCGCGTCGTCCCGGGCCGGCGATGGGCGCCGGACTCCCGGGTCGGGTCAGGGTCAGCAGAGGAAGCGGCGCCTGGGCGACCGGCATCCGGGTCAGACGGATAACGTTGTCATGAGCCTTCCATCCCGATGCGCGATCTCGTCGGCGTGCACCGCGGGACGGCCGGGTGCGAGTAAGTCATGCCGTGGCAAAAAGCCCGGCCGGTTACTGCGCAGCACGAAAACCTCCATAGGACGAAGGGGGGATCGCTCAAGGGGGTCGCCTTTGAGACTAAGGGCAGGAAACCCCCGAGGCAAGAGTTTGTCAGGTGACCTCGGCAACTCGCCAACTGTGGTGCGAGCGGGCCTATTTCGGGCAGCGGGAACCCCCGGTTCAAGCAATTCCGGCGGGTCTCGGCACCGCCTCCGCAATGCGCGGTCGGGCCGTGTCCGACGGCTTGTCGCCCCTTGGCGTGCTTCATAAAGTGATGACACCTCACGTGCCCGATCGGGCAAGCGGAACCACGGGTACCGTGCCGACCGGGCCCCCGATCCGAGGAGGGAGATGCTCGACCAGCCGCAGTTCGGCCGCCGGCTGAGGAGGCTCCGAGTGGCCCGTGGCCTGAGCCAGGCCGACGTCGTCGGCGACGGCATGTCGACGGGGCACCTGTCGCGCCTGGAGTCCGGCGAACGGCGTCCCACCGAGCGCATCGTGGCCTACCTCGCCCAGCGGCTCGGCGTCGATGTCCCGGTCCTGGCCGGCCCGTCGGACGGCAGGTCCCTGACCGAGGTGCTGGCCGCCGTGGCCTCGGCACCACCCGGGACGGACGGCACCGCGATGCTTCGCCGCGCGGTCGAGGAGGACCCGGGCGAGGAGCCCGCCGCCCGCTGGCACGCCCTGTGGCTGCTGAGCGGTGCCGCCGGCCGCGACGGCGACCACGAGCTGGAGCGCACCCGGCTGCGGGAACTCCTCTCGCTGAGCAGGGAGTTGAACGCCCCGGACCTGCGAGTCAGGTCGCTCGCCCGGTACGCCCGCTGCACCCGCGCCCTCGGCGACCTGCGCGCCGCGGAACCGGCGGCGCGGGAGGCGCTCTCCGTCGCCCGCGCCGAGGGGCTGTGCGTGGCCGACACGCTGGCCGCTCTGCTGGAGCTGATCAGCGTCGAGACGGAACTCGGCAGGTGGGAGGCGGCCTCGCGGCACGTCGACGAACTGGAACGGGACCTGCTGCCCCGGGCCTCGGCCGGTCAGGCGGCCGAGGCGCTGTGGACGGCCGCCGTGGTCGGCAGCCGCAAGGGGGACGACGCGGCCGCCCTCGCCCGTCTCGAGACCGCGCTGGGCCTGATCGACGACGGGCAGGACCTGGCCCTCTGGGTCCGGCTGCGGATGGCCGCCGCCGCGGCGGCCGTGCGGATGTCACCGCCCCGGGTGGCCGCCGCCGAGCGGTGGCTGGCCGAGGCCGCCTCGGTCCTCGGCCCGGTCGGCACCCCCGCACAACGTCAGGAACTGCACGCGCTCCAGGCTCATCTCGCCTTCGCCCAGGGCCGGTTGGAGCACGCCGGCGCGCTGAGCCGGGCCGTGCTGTCCGAGGAGGACCTGCGTCTCCCCTACGGTGACCGGGTGCGGCTGTCGGTCCTCGACAACCGGCTGGCGATCCTGGACGGCCGGGTCGGGGAAGGCGTCGCCGCCCTCCAGCGGCTCGCGGCGCAGGCGACGCGGTCCGGGAACGTGGACCTCGCCGCGCACGTCTGGCAGGCCCTCGCCACCACGTTGGCCGCCGGCGTCCGCTCCCCCGGGCCGGCCCCGTGCCCGGCGCGGCCGGCACGGACGGGCGGGCCGCGGGCGGTCAGCCTGCATGAAAGCCGTACCGGCGGGGCAGACGGACCCTCTGACATGGGAGGGAAGCCGTGACGACGACACAGCGGAACGCGGGGCCGGAGGACGAGAGCACGCTCGGTGCGCGGCACGAGGGCGCGGACGCGAGAACCGGAGCCGGGGAGGACGAGAGCCCGCAGGAACGCGTCAACCGACGCTGGAACGAGATACTCCAGGAGACCCGGGTCACCCAGACGGGCGTGCAGATCCTCTTCGGCTTCCTGCTGAGTGTGGCCTTCACCCCGCTGTTCCGGGAGCTGGAGACGCTGGACCGTGCCCTCTACGTCACGACCGTGGTGCTCGGGGCCGCGGCCACCGGCACGCTGATCGCGCCCGTCTCCATCCATCGCTTCCTGTCCGGTCAGCGCATGAAGGACGAAGTCGTGGAGGCCGCCGGACGCCTGATGATGTGCGGCATGGTCCTGCTCGCCCTGACCATCGGCTGCACGCTGCTGCTGATCCTCCGCTTCGTCGTACCCGGCGTCTTCGCGGAAATCCTCGCGGGCGGAGTCATGCTGTGGTTCGGCCTCTGCTGGTACGTCCTCCCGCTGTACCTCCGCCGCCGCGGCGACCAGCGCTCCCAGACGAAGAGCACCTGACCCGCTGCGGCCTGTGCAAAGTGCAGCTCCCTCTCAGGCACCGAGTACGGGAGCCACGGCCGTGTGGAGATCCTGAGGGCGACGGTAGTGCACCCCGGTCATCCCGAGGGCGGCTGCGGCCTCGACGTTCTCCAGCCTGTCGTCCACGAAGAGGCACCGCTCCCCCGGCACGCCTGCTCGCTCGACCGCGATGTCGTAGATCGCGCGGTCGGGCTTGACGACCCCCACACGCGCGCTGCTGACCACGTGGTCCGCGAGATCCGACAGCCCCAGTGACAGCAGTTCCTCCTCCAGATCCGACGTCGCGTTGGTCACCAGGACAACAGGCATGTGCTCTCTGATCCGACGCAGGGCAGGCACGACCGCCTGGTCCGCCCAGGAGGGCGCAGCGGCGAACGCGACGGCCAACTCACGGGCCTGCGTGGGCGACACCGCGCGCCGGAGTCCGCGTGCGATGGACTCGACCCACTCCTCCTTGCCGATGCGGCCGAGGAGCAGCGGCTGATCCACCTCCGGAGCGTAGGCCACCTCCGCCGTGGTCCCCTCGGCCAGTCCGGCCGAGCGCTCCAGCGCCGCCACGTGGCTCATGTCGTAGAACCGGATCACGTTGTCGAGGTCGCACAGCACCGCGTCGAACGGTCTGCCCGATGAGCTGGGGATCACCATCGCCCCTGGATAGCACGTGGCGCGGGATACTCCCAACGCGTAGAGCGCGCCTCTGACATGATCCTGGTCGGGCCCCGGACGCGGGGCCGAGACTCGACTGCCATCCGCCTGAAGGTGGGATCAGGCGTCGGGCGTGTGGCCCCGGCGTGGGTTCTGGGGGGACTTCGCGGCCTCTGCCTCCGCCTTCGCGTCGTTCACCGCGGCGGCGGCCTGTTTCCCGGCCTCGTCGGCCGCCGCGGCCGCGTCGAGCGAGGGCGTCCAGTTCGTGCCGAGCTCCGGAGTCCGGCCCTCCGTCTGTCTGTCTCCGGCGCCTGCCGTCCCCGCTTCCCCGGACTGCGCGGCCTCCGCCGGCTGGTCGCCGAACGCACGGGTGACCGTCCGCACCGCCTCGGTCAGCTCTCCCGGGATCACCCAGAACGTGTTGTTGTCGCTGCGTGCCAGGTGCGGCAGTGTCTCCAGGTACTTGTAGGCCAGGATCTTCGGGTCGGCGTTGTTGCGGTGGACGGCCTGGAAGACGAGTTCCACCGCCTTCGCCTCACCGTCCGCCCGCAGGATCATGGCCTGCTGCGCTCCCTGCGCCTCCAGGATGTCCTTCTGCTTCGTGCCCTCCGCGGTGAGGATCTTGGCCTGCCGTTCCCCCTCGGCATGCAGGATGGCCGCGCGCTTGTCACGCTCGGCCCGCATCTGCTTCTCCATCGCTTCCTTGATCGTGTGCGGTGGATCGATGGCCTTGATCTCCACGCGGTTGACGCGGATGCCCCACTTGCCGGTGGCGTCGTCGAGGACGGCGCGCAGCCGTGAGTTGATCTCCTCGCGTGAGGTGAGCGTCTCCTCCAGGTCCATGCTGCCGATGACGTTCCGCAGCGTCGTCACGGTGAGCTGGTCGATGGCCTGGAGGTAGTCGGCGACCTCGTACGCCGCCGCCCGCGGGTCCGTGATCTGGTAGTAGAGCACCGTGTCGATGTTCACCACGAGGTTGTCCTCGGTGATCACCGGCCGGGGGTCGGAGGAGTAGACCTGCTCGCGCACGTCGAGTTTGGTGTTGATGCGGTCCGCGACCGGCACGACGAGGTTCAGCCCGGGTTGCAGGGTCCGGCGGTACCGGCCGAACCGCTCGATGTTGTAGCGGCGCGCCTGCGGCACGATCCGGACGGTGGAGGCCACCAGGAAGATGACGACGAGGGCCGCCACCAGGGCGAGGACGACAACCGGATCCACAGCGCCTCCGTAGCTTCAGCTTCGTGTTCAGCCGTTCATGGCAGCAGGGCCCGCGGGTAGACGATGGCCGTGGCGCCTTCGATCTCCATGACGTCCACCCACGCGCCCACCGGGATCACCAGGCTCTCGTCGAGGGCTCGGGCGGTCCATTCCTCGCCGGAGAGCTTGATCAGCCCACGGGTCGCCGTGACCTCCTGCACGACCTCGGCCCGCCGGCCGATCAGGGCGTCGCTGCCGTCGCGGACGAGAGGCTGCTGCTCCATGTGCCGCAGCGCGACGGGACGGATGACGACGAGGCCCACCGCCGCCGCCGCTGCCAGCGCCACGAGCTGGCCGAGCAGGCCGACACCCACTCCGGCGACCACGGCGGCGACCAGCGCGGCCCCCGCCAGCAACCCGAGGACGAGGGTCAGGGTGAAGAACTCCGCGACACCCAGTGCCGCGGCGGCGAGCAGCCAGACGAACCACGGCATGGCATCGCCCTCCTTCAGGGGCCCTCCTCACCAAGCTACCGCCCGGACACGCCGGGCAGAACAGGCCCGGCACCGCGGCTGTGCGCCACGGCTGCCGGGCCGGGACGGCACGGCCTCGCGGGGCCGGGCCCGCCGTGGGTCGCCCGGCCCCGCGAGGACCGGCTCACACGCGGCTCACACGCGGTCGGCCGCGATCAGGACGTACTGGAAGGAGCCGTCGCGGTAGGACTCGATGAACGCCTTCTCGATCCCCGTGACCAGCGAGGACGTGGCCCGGAGCTCCCAGTAGGGCAGCGTGTCGGGCGTGAGGTCGACGATGGTCTGCGGCACGAGCCGGTTGTCGGCCATGGCGCGCAGGTACTCGCGGCGCGAGTGGATGTTGCACTCGAAGTGGGCGTTGATCTGGGACACCCACTTCGACGGCTGGCCGTAGCGGGGGTTCCAGCAGCCGGTGATCGTCACGTACCGGCCGCCCACCTTCAGGAACCGGGAGTGCTCGGCGAACAGGTCGTGCAGGTCGACGTACATGGTCGACTCGTTGTTCCACGAGGCGGTGACGCTGCCCTTGTCGAAGGGGGTGTCGAGCATGTTGCACACGCGGGAGCGGACGTGGTCGTCGATGCGCAGTTCCCGGGCGCGCCGGTTGCCGAAATCGGCCTGGGTGGCGGACAGGGTGACTCCTTCGACCTTGCAGCCGAAACGGCGGTGGGCCATCACCATGGACCCCCCGCGCCCGCAGCCGGCGTCGACCAGGGTGTCGCCGGGCTGGACGGTGCCGAGGTGGTCCAGGAGGAACTCCGCCTGCGCGGACTCCAGCCGGTGCAGCTCCGCGATGAGCTTCTTCTCGTACTCGCTGTGGGCCGGGTCGCCGAGTGCGGAGTGGTCGACGGCGCCGATGCCGTAGTGGTGGTGGTAGAGCCCGTCCACGTCGCCCAGGCGCAGGTTGACCGGTCGCGCCTCGTTGTTCCAGTACTGGGCGATGTCCCTCTGGTACGGCGTCGCCGGGGCCGGGATCTTCGCGGTGGCGGTGGTGGTCGTTTCAGTGGTCACAGAGAGATCCGTTCTTTACCAGAAGTCGGGCAGGCTGTAGCGGTAGGTGTTGGTGCGGTGCCAGTCGTGGTTGCCGTCGACCCAGGCGGCGACGCCCTTCAGGAAACGCAGCACGGTGGGCACGGGGCAGGCCTTGGCGAGGTCGGCCGCGGCGGCCTCGAAGGCGTGCATGAGTTCGTTGTGGACCTCGACGGCCTTGAGGTAGGCGTCGCGGGGGGAGAGCTTCTCGCGTTCCGCGATCACCACCGGCAGGTTCAGGTGCCGGCCCGGGCTGTTGAGTTCCTTGGTGTACGAGTACAGGTCGTTCACGATGGTGGTGGCGTTGCCGGCGAGGGCGATGACCCGCTGCATGTCGGGCCGGGCGTGCAGGTCGGCGGGCAGTTCGTAGCCGCCGACGGTGTCGGTGATCGTGGGACAGGGGCGGAAGTTGTTGAACTGGCGCATCGCCAGGTACTCCCACACCTCGGGGACGTGATCCGTCTCTGCCCAGGCCGCCTCGGCGAGGTAGCCCATGTGCAGCCGGGCCATGTCGTGCCGGTAGCGGTCGGCCTGGGAGGGCGTGGCCGCGCCGACGAAGTACTCCATCGCGCTGTGGTAGGCCCGGCGTGGGGCGTCCGAGGCGAGCGACTCCTGCCACGCCGGGGTGTACTCCGCGGTGGTGTGGAGGTGGTCGAGCGCGGTGTGCGCGAGGAGGATGCGCCCGCCGAGGCCCACGGGTGAGCCGCCGTGGTCCTCGCAGTAGCAGTCGTCCAGGGCGTTCTCCGCGACCATCAGCCGGGTGGCGAGCATCAGATGGTCGACCGTCGGGGCGTCGGGATGGCAGCCGACCATGTAGCGCCCTACGGAGAATCCGTCGAACTGCCCCTCCCACTCCTCGGGGTAGAGCTGGACCTCTTCCTCCGCCCAGCGTTTGATCCGGCGGCTCACCTCCTCCACGCGTACGGGGTCGGGCTCCGGGACGGGGTGGTGGTAGAGACCGGGGACGGCTCGGCCCTCGCCCGGTGGCGCGGCTGCGGGGAGCACCGGATCCGGCACCGGGGGGACGTCCCTCGGGATCAGGGAGAGGGAACTCGTGCCCGGACCGGTCGGCCCGCGCAGGATCCGCTGGAGGGCGGTGTCCGACGCCGATGCCTCGGGCGTGCGCGTGGGGGCGTCCGCCGGCGGCGGTGACGGGGCGGGTATCCCGACGGGCGGATGCAGCGCCGCCAGGAAGTCGGCTGCGGAGGGCGGCGTCGGCCGCTGTGGGTGGGGGGGTGGTCCGAGGGGCCCGGGGTCGGGCATCGGCGACTCCTTGGTGCGGTGAGAGGGGCGCCCGTGGTGACCTCAGTCGGTCGGGGACTTCAGTGCGGCCTGGGGGCGATCTGCACGTTCTCCATGACGCCCAGGGCGTCGGGCAGCAGCACCGCCGCGGAGTAGTACGTGCTGACGAGGTAGGAGATGATCGCCTGCTCGTTGATGCCCGTGAACCGCACGGACAGGCCCGGCTCGTACTCGTCGGGCAGTCCGGTCTGCCGCAGGCCGATGACGCCCTGGTTCTCCTCCCCCGTGCGCATCGCGATGATGGAGCTGGTCTGCTCCTTGCTGATCGGGATCTTGTTGCAGGGCAGGATGGGCACCCCGCGCCAGGCGGGCACCGACTGCCCGCCGAGGTCGACGTGGTCGGGGTAGAGACCGCAGGCGTTGAAACCGCGTCCGATGGCGGCGATGGTCCTGGGGTGGGCGAGGAAGAGTTTGGTGCCGCGCCGGCGGCAGAGCAGGTCGTCCATGTCGTCCGGGGTCGGCGGACCGGAGCGGGGCTGGATGCGCTGCTTGAAGTCGGCGTTGTGCAGCAGCCCGAACTCGCGGTTGTTGACCAGCTCGTACTCCTGGCGCTCGCGCAAGGCCTCGACGGTGAGCCTGAGTTGCTCCTCCGTCTGGTTCATCGGGCCGTTGTAGAGGTCCGCGACCCTGGTGTGGATCCTCAGCACGGTCTGTGCGACGGAGAGTTCGTACTCGCGTGGCGCCGGCTCGTAGTCGACGAAGGCGCCGGGTACGTCGACCTCGCCGACATGGCCGGCCGACATGGCGATCTCCGCCTCGCCGTGCTTGTTCTGCCGCTGCCTGCTGCGGGAGGCGAACCCGTCCGTGTGGCTGCGCAGGTGGGGTGCGGAGGCCTGGACGGCGGCGAAGTCGGCGCGGGAGAGCGTGAGCAGGGTGCCGGCGGTCTGCGCGGTGTACGTGCTGTCGTAGCGGGCGTCGGGGTCCAGCAGGGCGGCGCTCGTGCAGAAGTGCTCGCCGTCGGCGAGCATCGCGATGGCCGTCTCTGCGCCGTACGGGCCCTCGGAGGTCTGGCTGATCCGGCCGTGGGCGATCAGGTGGATCCGGTCGGCGGGGCTGCCGCGCTCGACGAGGACGTCACCCGCAGCGAAGTCCTGCTGTGCGCAGCGATCCGCCAGGGCGGCGAGGACGTCGGTGTCCTCGAACCCGCGCAGCAGGGCCAGTTCGCCGAGCTCGCGCGGGATCACCCGGACCGCGGCGCCCTCCTGCACGAACTCGATGCGCCCGTCCCCGACCGTGTGGCGCAGCCGCCGGTTGACCCGGTAGGCGCCTCCCTTGGTCTCGACCCAGGGCAGCATGCGCAGCAGCCACCGGGAGGTGATCTCCTGCATCTGCGGGACGGACTTGGTGGTGGTGGCGAGGTTGCGGGCGGCGGCGGTACTCAGGGACTGCTGTTGTGTGTCGGAGGTGATCCGAGTTTCCGGACTGCTGTCGACGGTCATCGAAAGGAGCTTCTCCTTGCACGACGGGGCGTCCGGCACACACGGGTGCGCGACCGGGAGACAGGGAGGAGTGGGCAACGAGCGGGCGGGACCAGGAGGTTCCGTCCACGAGCAGCAAGCTAGCCGCTGAAGGGCCCGCATCCACCAGGGAGACGAGGTGCTTACCTCGAAACAGTGACAATCCGTTGAAGCCGGTTTAACGGATCGTGAGGTGAGATCGCCCTGTCAATGCCGAACGGGGGGTGGAGCGGCTGCGTCCGGCACCGCCGCTCCACTCCCCCGCCGTCTCAGACCGTCGTGTCCCCCGCCGTCTCAGACCGTCGTGGTGAAGCGGTCCCACGCGCGGTGCGCGGCCATCAGTTCCCGCAGCCGCTCCAGTACGGAGGTGCCGTTCTGTCCGACCACGACGCCGGGCGCGTCGGACGGGATCCCCAGCGCCTCCAGCGCCGCTTCGCCGCCCGCCCAGGTGCCGATCGCCTTGCCGTGGCGGAACGCCTCGGTCAGCAGCAGGCTCACCCTCGGGTCGACGGCGCCCGGGCGGCCGGAGGGCAGCGCCTTGGCGTCGCGGGAACCGTGGGCGTCACCGCCCGGGGCGGGCGCGCCTGCCAGGAGCAGGGCGTCGAACTCGATGGACCGCGCGGTCACGAACGTCCGCTGGACGGTCAGCGCGTCGTCGCCCGCCCCGAGCGTGCCGCCCGTGGGGGCGACGACCAGGGGCACCATGCCCGCGCCGAGCACCGCCTCGCGCACGGCGCGTACGCCGTCCAGGTCCCCGTCCGGGCCGGTGACGATGCCGATGAGGCGGCCGTCGGTGGGCCAGGCCTGTCCGATCTGGGACAGTGCGGGGCTGGGTGTGACGTCGGCCGGCGGCACGGTCGGTTCCGGGGCCGGCAGGCCGAGGCCCTCGGCGACCCGGGCGCACAACTCGGCGTCGATGTTGGCCAGTACCTGCAGCGCCCGTTCCTTGATGGCCTGCTCGTAGCACTTGCCGAGCTCGAAGGTGTAGGCGCCGATGATGTGCTCCCGCTCCACCGCGCTCATGCTCAGCCAGAACCGGCGGGGCTGGCTGAAGTGGTCGGAGAACGACTCGGGGGCGGCCCGGACCTTCGTCGCCTCCGGCACCCGGACCGGCGTCTCGATGTACGCCCCGTTGTCGGCTCCCGCCAGGAACGGGCAGCCGCCGTCGAGCGAGTTGGGCCGGTACGGGGCGACGCCGCGGTGCACCGCGTCCTGGTGGAAGCCGTCCCGCTGCATGTCGTTGACCGGCGCGTGCGGCCGGTTGATGGGGATCTGCGCGAAGTTGGGGCCGGCCAGCCGGGTGATCTGGGTGTCCAGGTAGGAGAACAGCCGGCCGGCGAGCAGCGGGTCGTCCGTGATGTCGATGCCGGGCACGAGGTGACCGACGTGGAAGGCGACCTGCTCGGTCTCGGCGAAGTAGTTCGACGGGTTGCGGTTGAGGGTCAGCAGTCCGATCGGCTGCACGGGGGCGAGTTCCTCGGGTACGAGGTTGGTCGCGTCGAGCAGGTCGATGCCCTCGAAGGTCTGGTCGGGGGTGTCCGGGAACGTCTGGATGCCCAGCTCCCACTCGGGGTAGGCGCCCGCCTCGATGGCGTCGGCAAGGTCGCGGCGGTGGAAGTCGGGGTCGACACCGCCCGCGATCTGCGCCTCCTCCCACACCAGGGAGTGCACGCCGAGCTTCGGCTTCCAGTGGAACTTCACCAGCGTCGTGGAACCGTCGGCGGCCACCAGGCGGAAGGTGTGGACGCCGAAGCCCTCCATCATCCGGTACGAGCGCGGGATGCCCCGGTCGGACATGTTCCACAGGGTGTGGTGGGTGGCCTCGGTGTGCAGGGTGACGAAGTCCCAGAAGGTGTCGTGCGCGCTCTGCGCCTGCGGGATCTCCCGGTCCGGGTGCGGCTTGCCGGCATGGATGATGTCCGGGAACTTGATGGCGTCCTGGACGAAGAAGACCGGCATGTTGTTGCCGACGAGGTCGAAGACGCCCTCCTCGGTGTAGAACTTCGTCGCGAAGCCGCGGGTGTCCCGCACGGTGTCGGCGGAGCCCCGGGACCCGAGCACCGTCGAGAAGCGCACGAACACCGGGGTCTCCGCGCCCGGTGCCAGGAACGCCGCCTTGGTGACCGCGGCCGCGGTGCCGTAGCTCTTGAAGACACCGTGCGCGGCTGCGCCGCGGGCGTGCACGACGCGCTCCGGGATGCGCTCGTGGTCGAAGTGCATGACCTTCTCGCGCAGGTGGTGGTCCTGCAGCAGCACCGGGCCGCGCGGACCGGCCTTGAGGGAGTGGTCGGTGTCGTACAGGCGGGTGCCCTGCGCGTCCGTCAGGTAGGCGCCGGACTGGGCCGCGCGGGCCTGGGCGGCGCCGGTCGCCTGCCCGGTGGGCGACATCGTGTCGGGCCCGCT
Organism: Streptomyces sp. XY006; assembly: GCF_002237655.1. Lineage (GTDB taxonomy): Bacteria > Actinomycetota > Actinomycetes > Streptomycetales > Streptomycetaceae > Streptomyces > Streptomyces levis. The sequence goes on along the minus strand of NZ_NOKT01000001.1, from coordinate 325,502 downwards.
CTGGTCCGGCTTCGGCGGCAGCGGCTCGCGCGGCTCCACCGGCTCCGCGGCACCCGGGGATTCCGGGGCGGGCTTGCCGGGGATGCCGTCCTCGGGGTCGCCGGTGCTGCCCTGGAGGGCTTCGGTGACCTTGTCCGCCGCCCGCTTGATGGGGTTGGGCTCGCTCATGGGGCTATCGTTCCTCTGCTTCCGACCGGCCGCGACCGGCGCGACCCTGTGGGTGGGGGGCTGCCTGGTCGGCGCCGGGTACCCGGTTATGCCGGAGGAATCCCTGGTCGGACGGCTGGGCGGCTAGGCGGCTGTGTCCGTGTCCTGGCGCAGGGCCGCGCGCAGCCAGTCGTCCGCTGAGCCCGGGGTCGGCAGTGGGCGGCTGCCCGGCGGGGTCAGGACGACGGCCGCGAGGTGCCAGTACCGGTCCAAGCGTGGCTCTGCCGCCAGACGGGTGACCAGCAGGCGGCGGAAGTCGTGGGTGTCCCGGCAGCGGTAGGCGCCGGCGTACGCCGCGACGTAGGTGTCCAGGGCCTCCCCCGGACGCGGCTCGCGCCCTCTGCGCAGCTCCGGTGCCGTCCGTTCGTACGCCTCGGCCAGGCCCTGGTACAGCGTGGCGGCGCCGCGGGCCCCCGCGACGCGGTGCACCTCCGGTTGGGGCTGCCGGCCGCCGGGGCAGGGAGCGGTCGTCATCGCGTGGAGGCGGGCGAAGGCGAGGGCCTGCTCCGGGTGCGGTTCGTCGGGCGGCTGTGGGACGGCCACCTCGAGGAAGGCCGCGACGGCCCGGGGCGGCATCCGGGGTGGCAGCCAGGTGCGCCAGAACCTGGCCAGGGGTGCGGTGCTCGGCGGGGTGTCCAGCGCGCCGAGCAGTTTCAGCCGGGCGGCGCGCTGGGCGGGCGGGCAGTCCCGTACCAGTTCGAGGGCGGCTTCCCGCCACCGCAGGGCTCTGCGCTCGTCGCCGAGCGCGCGCAGACGGCTGTCGACGGCCGCCTCCAGCTCACGGCCGGCGACCTCGTCGTCGTCCTCCAGGACACGGCGGATCACGGGCAGGGGCAGGTCGAGGCCGCGCAACGAGCGGATCAGCCGCAGTCGCTCCAGCGCCTCGGGCCCGTAGCGGCGGTGTCCGCCGCTGCTGCGGGCGGCCTCGGGGAGCAGTCCGTGGTCGGAGTAGAAGCGGACGGTCTTCACCGTGGCACCGGCCCGCTCGGCGAGTTCTCCGATGCTCCAGAACAGCTCGCTGGACGTGGACAGTTGAACCTCCCTCAGGGGGAGTTCCTACGGTACCGGGGCGCGGGCCCGAGGTGAGCGGCGGTCCGCGGACCATGGCGTGGGCGACCGGCGCGCGTCATGTCACGTGTCCGGGAAGGGGTTTGTCGTGCAGGTGTTCATCATGGTGGCGGGTGTGTTCACCGGCGCCCACGTCTGGCGGGAGACGGCCGCGCGGCTGGCCGCGGCGGGCGGCGAGGCGCACGCGGTCCCGTTGACGGGCGTCGACCCGGCCCGGCCCGCCCCGCCGGACGGTGTCGGTCTGGAGACGCACATCGAGGACGTGATCGCGGCGATCGACGCGGTCGACGTCACGTCCGGACGGGAGATCGTGCTGGTCGGTCACGACTACGGCATCCACCCGGTGCTGGGCGCCGCCGACCGGCGGGCCGAGCGCATCGCGCGCGTCGTGTACCTGGACTGCGGCATGCCGCAGAACGGCGTCCCGGCGCTGGCCGCCGTACCGGACCAGGAGTTGCGCGCGGAGCTGGCCGAGCGCGCTCGAAGGGGCGAGCGCGGGGGTGTGCTGGCGCCGCCGGCCCTCGACGCGGAGTGGGAACGCTGGGGCAGTACGGCCGGGTTGGGCGAGACCGAGCTGAAGCGGCTGACCTCGTCGGCGACGCCGCAGCCGCTGGACACCCTGCTGCAGCCGCTGCGGCTGAGCGGGTCGGTCGCCGCGGTGCCCGTCACCGGCGTGCTGTGTACCGAGAACGGTGCCGGCATCGCCTCCGTGCAGCGGCTCGTCGACTTCGGCGATCCCGCGCTGGCCGGCCTGGCCGGTCCTCGGGTCACCTTCTTCGAACTCCCCACGGGGCACTGGCCGATGCTGTCCTGTCCCGCGGCGCTGGCGGATGTCCTGCTGCGGGCCGCGACAGGTGCCGGGCACCGGCTGCGCGCGCCCGCCGACGACGCGCCACCGGCCCACCTGCGCCCGTTCCCGTGGGACCTGCCCGAGCTGCCACGGGACCGTCGAGGCCCCGTCGACCTGTATGTCCCCGACGGCGAGGGGCCGCGACCGGCCGTGGTCTTCGTCCACGGCGGACCCGTGCCCGCCGGGGCCCGGCCACGCCCCCGCGAGTGGCCCACCCTGGTCGGCTACGCCCGCCTGGCCGCGACCGAGGGCCTGGTCGGTGCGACCGTCGAGCACCGCCTGCACGACATCGCCGACTACGAGCGCGCCGCCGCGGACGTCGCCTCCGGCGTCGAACAGGTGCGGGCCGACCCCCGGGTCGACGGCGACCGGATCGCCCTGTGGTTCTTCTCCGGCGGTGGTCTGCTCACCACCGACTGGCTGGCGGAACCCCCCGCCTGGCTGCGCTGCCTCGCCGCCGCCTACCCCGTCCTGGCCCCCCTTCCCGCCTGGGGGATGGCGGGCAGCCGCTTCCACCCCGTCCGGGCGGTCGCGCAGGCGGGAGACCTGCCTGTCGTCCTCCTCCGGGCCGGACTGGAGACGCCCGAGATCGCCGCAACCGTCGAGGAGTTCGTGAGGGCGGCCGAAGCCGGTGCGGCCCGGCTGGAACTGGTCGACGTCCCCCACGGCCATCACGGGTTCGAGACGGTCGACGCCCCGGAGAAGACACGCCCGGCCATGCGCCGCGCGCTGCGCACGGTGGTCACCCACCTGACGGCGTGACGCCTCAAAGGGCCTGTGGGTGGGCCCGGGCCGCTGAGGTCCGCCAAGGTCCTGGGGGAAACCTCGCCACCTGGGTCCGGGGTGGGCCCCGGCCGTGCCGTCGGGTAGAAGTGAGCCGCATGTACCCCTTCACGGCCCGGCCCTTCGCCACCCCCAGGCTGGACCTCCTGCCGCTGCACCCCCGGCACGCCGACGAGATGGCCGCGGTGCTGTCCGATCCCGCCCTGCACACCTACATCGGCGGCAGCCCCGACTCCCCACAGGAGTTGCGCGCGCGGTACGCGCGCATGACAGCGGGCTCCCCCGATCCGGCCGTGTCCTGGCTCAACTGGGTCATCCGGCTGCGCGACGAGTCCCGCCTCACGGGCACGGTCCAGGCGACGGTCACGCCCTCCGGCCACGGCCACACCGCCGAGATCGCCTGGGTGGTCGGGACCGGCTGGCAGGGCCGGGGCATCGCCACCGAGGCGGCCCGGGGACTCGTCGCCCGGCTCGAAGAACAGCGGGTGCGTCACGTCATCGCCCATATCCACCCGGACCACGGGGCGTCCGCCGCCGTCGCCAGGGCCGCGGGGCTCGCACCCACCGACCAGGAGCAGGACGGCGAGATCCGATGGCAGCGCGTCTTCCGTCAGTGACGGGCATCGCCGCCTGCCCGGGCCGACACCCACGGCTCCCGGTCTTCGCCCTAGGACCAGGGCAGCACCAGCGCGCCCCAGGCGACGACCGGGCCGACGGCGACGAGTCCGCCGGTGTAGCCGATGACCTGGCGGTAGAAGCGGCGGGTGTCCACGCCACGGGCGTTGCTGAGGACCAGCGCTCCGTTGGTGGAGAACGGTGAGGTGTCGACGATCGTCGTGGAGACGGCGAGCGCGGCGATGAGCCCGGCGGCGCTGAGGTGGCTGGAGAGCAGCAGCGGTACGGCGATGGGGATGATCGCCGTGAGGATCGCGGTGGAGGAGGCGAAGGCGGAGGTGACCGCCACGGTGAAGCACAGCAGCAGGGCGACGACGAGCGGGGCGCCCAGGCCTGCGGCGTGTTCGGAGATCTCCTCGATGATGCCGGCCTTCTCCAGCATGGCGATGTAGGTCATCATGCCCGCGACCAGGAGCAGGGTGGGCCAGCTGACGCCGTCCACGGCCTTCTCCTGCCGCTTCATGTCGACCAGGGCCAGCAGGGCGCCGGCCGCCAGCGCGAGGAAGCCGATCTCCAGGTGGAAGCCGAGCGCGCCGACGACCAGGGCCACCAGACAGGCCAGGGTGAGCCATTGCCGCCAGTCGGGCCGGCCGGTGACGGTGGGGTCCTCGTCTTCGGCCGCCTCCGCGGCGGCCTCGGTCAGCGGCGCCGGACGCTTGGCGAGCAGGGCGTAGGTGAGGATCGAGAGCACCAGGTTGATCAGGAAGCTGGCGCTGAAGAGGGTGACCGCGGAGACCTGCAGGTCGGTCTCCTCGACGAGGCCGAGCACCAGGGCTCCGGAGACGGCCAGCGGGGAGAAGGCGCCCGCGTGCCCGCCGCTGATCACCATCATGCCGACGACCAGCGGGTTGAGCCGGTAGCGGTAGGCGAAGTTCATGCCGATCGGCGCCAGGATCGCGACCGCCGCCGGGGTGAACGTGCCGAACGCCGTCAGCAAGGCTGCCACCAGGAACAGCACCCAGGGGATCAGCTGCACCTTCCCGCGGACCAGCCGCACCCCGGCCGCCACGAGCCAGTCGATGGTGCCGTTGCGGCGGGCGACGGAGAACAGGTAGGTGACTCCGACGATGGTGACGAAGAGCTTCGCCGGGAACCCCTCGAAGATCTCGTCCTCGGTGAGGCCGAGCGAGGCGGTGCCGACCGCGAAGGTGGCGACGAAGGCGAGGATGCCCAGGTTGATCGGCAGCACGGTGCCGACCACGAACATCACCAGCAAGGCGCCTATGGAGATCACTTCAGCAGACATCTTTGTCCTTGGTGCGGTGGGGACGGGGTGGCGCGCCCCTGGGGGCGCGAGGGTATCCCGGTGCGGACGGCTGGGAGCCGGCCCGGGCGTGGTGATGTCCGTCGCGGCTCAGGCGGCTCGACGGCCGGCCGGGTCCGGTACGTAGATGCGGGCATCGGCGAGCAGGCGGGCCGCGCGCTGCACGGTGACCCGGTGCGGCAGACCGTCGCGTACGTCCGTGCAGCGGACCTCGACGACGCCGGCGGGCGTGCCGAGGCGCAGCCACTCGTCGCTCGGGCCGCCCGTGATCCGGGAGACCACGGAGTCCTTCAGCAGCCCGGCCGCCGCGACGGCGACAGCGGACGTGAGGCCGATCGCGGGGTGCGGGGCGTTCATGGTGAGCATGCGCACGGAGACGTCGTACGCCTCGGCGCCGATCGGTTCACCGAGGGTGGTGGTGTACGGCACCGGCGGCCCGACCAGGCCCACCTTGGGCACGGCGTCGCCCGGTTCCCCGCCCGGCGGGAGGAGCCCCATCAAGGGTGCGGCGGCGTGCCGGACGGTGCGCAGCCAGGGGACGTCCTCGCTCATCCGCTCCGGTGACTCGGCCCCGGTGCGTCCGGCACCGGCGGCGTCGACGAGGACGACGGGAGCTCCCGCGGTCACCATGCTCACGCGGACCGGCGCGGCGGCACCGACCCGCAGGTCCTCGGCGGACCGGCCGGTGGGCAGGAGCGGACCGGCCGCGCCACCGGCCGGGTCGCGGAAGGTGAGGCCGACCGCGACTCCGCCGGCCCGGGTGCCGGGTACCGTCTGGCGGCCGAAGTGGTGCACCACTCCTCCCTCGGTGTCGACGATCCCTTCGAGGACCGCGCCGGTGTTGGTGTTGCGCATCACCACGCGCGTCCGGTCACCGGTGACCGGGACCATTCCTTTGGTCACGGCGTACAGGGCGACACCGGTGGCGCAGTTGCCGCAGTTGCTCGTCCACTCCACCGAGCCGGTGCCGATGCCGACTTGGGCGAACAGGTAGTCGACGTCGACGCCCGGCTGTGGTGAGGCGCCGACCACGGCCGCTTTCGAGGTGGTGGGTGTCGCCCCGCCCACCCCGTCCAGTTCCACGGGGTCGGTGGCGCCGTACGCGGCGACGAGCAGCCGTTCGAGGGCGTCACGGTCGGCGGGGACTTCGACCTGGTTGAACAGCCAGCACTTGCTTGTGCCGCCACGCACCAGGGTCGCGGGAATGTGCACGTCTGAGGCTCTTCCTGGATCAGCGGAGTCGGGGACAGGGCCGATGCGGCGGTTACGGACACATGGCGGGCCGGTGAACCGCTCGGCGATGGCGCAGACCCTCGCAGAGCCGTGACTTCGGAACAATCGCAGTTCGCTTCACCAGGGTTTAGCTCGGCTAAAGTCGGCGGCATGCTCAACGTGCGCCGTCTGCTGCTGCTCACCGAGGCCACCGAACGCGGTTCGCTCACCGCTGCGGCCGACGCGCTCGGCATGACCACCTCCGCCGCCTCCCAGCAGATGTCCCTGCTGGAGCGGGAGGCGGGCCAGCCCCTGATCGAGCGGCTGCCGCGCGGGATCCGTCCCACCCCGGCGGGTGCCGCGCTGGCCGAACGCGGTCAGGCCATCCGCCGGGAGCTGCGTGCCGCCCAGGCCGATCTGGACTCCTACGCCGCTCTCGACCAGGGCACTCTGCGCCTCGGCTCCTTCCCCACGGCGAGCGCGTCCCTGCTGCCGCTGGCACTCACGCGTTTCCGGCGCCGCCACGCCGGCATCCGCATCGAGGTGCGCGCCGGAGTCCTCGCCGAGCTCAGGGAGATGCTGCACACGGGCGAGGTGGAGCAGGGGTTGCTCTGGGACTACGAATGGAACCGTCTCGACGATCCGGCGCTGGCCCTGACCCACCTGCTGGACGACCCCACGGTGCTGGTCGTGCCCGCCGACTCTCCGTTGCGCACCCGTCCCTCCGTGCGGCTCGGCGACCTCGCCGACCAGGAGTGGATCATCCGGGCCGACAACCACCCCGTCGCCGACGTGCTGCGCCGAAGCTGCCGTCAGGCGGGGTTCGAGCCGCGCATCGCCTACTCCTCGCACGACTACCAGGAGGCGCAGGCCATGGTGGCCGCCGGACTCGGCATCGCCCTCGCGCCGCGTCTGGCCCTCACCAGCCGGCGCAGTGACGTACGGCTCCTGCCGTTCGCCTCCGACGTCCCGGCCCCCACGCGGCGCATCCTCCTGGCCCGGGCCGCGGCGCGCCCCGCCACCCCACCCGCCCAGGCGATGGCCCGGGTCCTGCGCACGGTCGCGCAGCGCTTCACCGCCCCGGACCTGCACCGCGCCCACCTCGGAGCGGTCCGGCGGGGCTGACGGCATGTCTGACCAGGGCGGCGATGTCAGTCGGCTCACGTAGTCTTCCCGCCACCGCACAACGACAGGGAGGACCAGAAGAAGTGACCGGCTCGTCCGCTTTCCCCTTGCCCTTTCAGGCGTCCCGCTCCATAGCGTTCGCGACCCCCAGAACGCTGCGGGAGCTCCAGATGATGCAGTGCAGCGCGCACATCCGGGCCAAGCCGGGGTGGTTCGACAAGATGAACGACCCCGGCATCGTGGCGAGGTGGACGCGAGAGGCGGTCGCGCAGGGCCTCACCGAGGCACAGGTGCGTTACGTGCTCGCCGAACTCGCGCACTACGCCGCGCTGCGGGACGGGCGTACGGGCATCGAGGTGTCCGCCGTCGACGGGGTGTGGCAGTCGGACACACTGATCGACGAGGAGCTCGGATCCCGGCTGCGCAAGGCGGTTCAGGTGCTGGAGCAGGTCCCCGAAGCGGAGCGGGACTGGCACCCGGGTTCCGACGGCCAGGTGCTGGACCTCGTGCATCCCTCACTGTTCTGTCTGGTGCGCGGGGTCAGCGGCGCGCCCGAGCAGGCCTGGCAGAACCCGACGAACGGTTACTCGAAGCACGAGTTCTCCGAGCAGTTCCAGTGGTTGCCGACCGAGGTCGACGTCAGTGCCGACGGCGATGTCGACTTCCGCTCGTACGTCAACAACGTCCACCCCGAGCGGCATCGTGAACTGGCCGCAGTCCTCCCGGAGTTGTTCGCACGCATGCGCCCGCTTCTGGAGAACGTGCTCACCGATCTGCGCCATCCGCGACCCCTGCGGATCGAGGCCGACCCGTGGGGATGGTACGAGTCGAGGCCCGAGTACCCGGTCAAGTCCTCCTACAGCGACGACGAGGCCTACGCGGCGGCTGTCGGCGCCTGGGAAGCGGCCCAGGACGACTGGTGGGAGAACCGCCGCCCGGTCGTTCCGGACGCCCCGGACTTCACACCGCCCGAGGGGATCGACGCGGCCGCGCGGGTCGATCTGCGCGGCCGCCGCCTCCAGGTCATCGTCAAGCTCGCCACCGTTCACCTCACCCCGGACAAGCCCGAGTACCCCGGCGGTTCCTGGCATGTCGAGGGCATGCTGAACGAGCGGATCGTCTCGACCGGCATCTACTACTGGGACAGCGAGAACATCACCGAGAGCAGCCTGAGTTTCCGGGCGGCGCTGGACGACCCGGACTACGAGCAGAACGACGACGACGGTATGCGCGAGGTCTACGGGCTGGAGGACGAGGACGCGCTGAACCAGGTGCTGGGGTCGGCCGGGACCCCGGCGGGCCGCTGTCTGGCGTTCCCGAACATCCTGCAGCACCGTGTCGGATCGTTCCGCCTCGCGGACCCCACCCGCCCTGGGCACCGCAAGATCCTCGCGTTCTTCCTGGTCGACCCGTCGGAGAGGATCGTCTCGACTTCCGACGTGCCACCGCAGCAGCCCTGGGCCGAGACCTCGACCATGACGCTGGAGCAGGCCAGGGAATACCGCGAACAGCTCATGCGGGAACGCAAGTTCTTCGTCGACGAGCACAACGAGCAGCTTTACGAACGCGAGTTCTCCCTCTGCGAGCACTGACCCCTTTCCCAGGACCGGCCGGGGTGCTCGCGCACTCCCGGCGGTCGCTCGCCATCGAGGCCTTGACCTGGAGCGCGCTCCAGATCCGAGCATGGAGGGCATGAACACCAGCGACCCTCGCATCGTCCTCGGGACCATGGACTTCGGCACGCGCGTCGAGCCCGACCGTGCCTTCGCGATCCTCGACTCCTTCGTCGCCTCCGGGGGAGTCTGGCTCGACACCGCCAACTGCTATTCCTTCTGGAGTGACCCCGCCGGTGTCGGCGGCGCGAGCGAACGCCTCATCGGCACATGGCTGCGGTCTCGCCCCGGCATGCGCGAGAGAGTGCGGATCGCCACCAAGGTCCGGCACAACCCGCTCGTGCCGCACTCCTGGCCGGACAGCGCCGAAGGTCTCTCCGCCCGCGCGATCCACGCCGGGCTGGAGCAGAGTCTGGACCGGCTCGGCGTCGAGTACGTGGATCTGCTCTGGGCCCATGCCGAGGACCGTGCCGTGCCGTTGGAGGAGACGGTCGGTGCCTTCGGTGAACTGGTCACCAAGGGGACGGCCCTGCGGGTGGGGGCGGCCAACCATGCCGCCTGGCGCGTCGAGCGCGCCCGGTCGCTCGCGCGGCAGCAGGGCGTGGAGCCCTGGACGGCCCTGCAGTTGCGCCACTCACTGGTGCAACCGCGCCCGTCCACGCCGCTGGCCGAGGCGGGCCACCGGATGCTCACCGCCGAGGACCTCGACCTGGCACGGTCGGAGCGGCTCGACGTGTGGACCTACAGCTCGCTGCTGTGGGGTTCGTACGTGCGCGCGGACAAGCCACTTCCGAAGACCTATGATCACCCCGGCACCGCCCGGGTGCTCGCGGTCCTGGCGGAGGTCGCCGCGGAGCTGTCCGCCACACCGAACCAGGTCGTCCTCGCCTGGCTGATGCGACAGGGCATCGACCCCATCGTCGGCGCCAGCCGGGTGGAGCAGATCGAGGAGGCCCTCGCCGCGCACCGGGTGCGGCTCGGCGAGCAGCATCTCGCGCGCTTCGCCCAGGCGCGCTAGCGGCGGTTATGAAGGAGCTGCATGACCACCCTCACCCCGGCGGCCACCGCCGACCGCACCGGCGTCTCCCTCGACACACTGCGCTATTACGAGCGCGAGGGTCTCATCGGACCGATCCGGCGCACGGCCGGCGGGCGCAGGCAGTACACAGAGGACGACGTCTTCTGGATCGGCCTGGTCACCTGCTTCCGCGAGGCGGGTCTGGGCATCGCGGACCTGCGCGGCTTCGTCGCCATGCTGCGCGCCGAGCACTCCGTACAGGACCGGGTCGCCTTCCTGCGCGAACGACGGACCGTGCTGGAGGAGAGGGTGGAGGCGCTGCGCCGCGCCATCAAGGTCCTCGACGAGAAGATCGACTACTACGGCGGAGCCTGACGGCGAACGCGCGAACGGGACAGGCGAACGCGCGAACGGGAGACCGGACGCGGCCAGGGGCCCGGCTGATGCCGGGCCCCTGGCATGCGAGACAGCAGACGACTGCGGCCTCCGGTTGCGCGTCGGGCGTGGGTCAGCCGCGCACGATGTTCTCGGCCTGGGGGCCCTTCTGGCCCTGGGTGACGTCGAACGTGACCGGCTCGCCCTCGACGAGCTCCCGGTACCCGTTGCCGGAGATGTTGGAGTAGTGAGCGAAGACGTCCGGTCCACCGCCGTCCTGGGCGATGAAGCCGAAGCCCTTCTCGGAGTTGAACCACTTCACGGTGCCGCTGGCCATGCTGCTTGTCCTTCGATATTGCCGAGGGGTCCCGGCTGGTCTGTGGGGAGCGTCTACCGTCACCGGAAGACACCCGCTGATCGTTCTACCCTCATCGCCGCCGATTATCCGACTGCCACTCCCTGTTTTCGATCTTTCACACGGAAACGGTGCCGGAGCCCGCCGAAGGACTCCGAACGGCCTAACAACCACCGGCACCGGCACCCCCAGGTCCCTCGCCCCGCACCGCAGGTTGGCTGGAACCTCAACTCGCCTCACCTGAAACACAGTTGTCGCCCGTCCCACTGATTGGGCAGACTCACTGCGCCGACGAGACCTGCGGACCAGCACGCCGTCGGCGAACGGGGACTGTCTCATCTCACCAGGGGGAACAACCTTGAACCTCACTCTGCCCGGACGCGTCCTGGCCCGCGCCACGGCCACCCTCGCGCTGGCGCTGGCCATGGCCACCGGCACCACCGGCCTGATCGCCGGCACCGAGGCCCACGCGCAGCCGGTCACCGACGGCTCGTTCGGCTTCAGCGGCGACGCGGACGACTACATCAGCGGCGGCCGGTCCTACGCCTACACGACGGCGTCCCAGGACCGGCTGAACGTCTCCGGCGACACCGGCAACGGGGCGGTCACCGTCTCCGTCGACGGAGCCAACGGCGACTGGTGGACCCTGAACCTCGCGGCGCCGGCCGGCAAGGTCCTGACGCCCGGCACCTACACGGGGGCCACCCGCTACCCGTTCAACGAAGGGACCGAACCGGGCCTGTCGCTCAGCGGCAACGGCCGCGGCTGCAACCAGCTCACCGGCACCTTCACCATCTCCGCGGTGGAGTTCGGCCCCCAGGGCTATGTGAAGAAGCTCGACGCCACCTTCGAGCAGCACTGCGAGGGGGGCACGCCCGCCGCGCGCGGTGAGGTCCGCATCGAGAACCCCGCCCCGCCGGCCGAACTCGGTCTCGGCCTCGGGATCGCCCTGGACGGCACCGCGAGCGCCCTCAACGGCAAGGCCACCCTCCACGGCACGGTCACCTGCACCAAGCCGGTGCAGGTGACCGTGGCGGGCGACGTCGCGCAGGTCAAGAAGCGGGACCTCATCCGCGGTTCCTTCACCACGTCGGTGGCCTGCACCCCGGGCGCCCCGGTCGCCTGGACGGGTGTGGCCGTGCCCACCGGGGCCGTTCCCTTCCAGAAGGGGAACGTCGAGGTCGAGGGCCGGGCGACGGCGTCGGACCCCGACTACGACCGGGCGGTCACGGTCGGCGAGACGGTGGCGGTCCGCCTCACCCGGGTCTGAGCCGGGCGTGGTCAGTCGGGCGTGCGCCCCGTGCCGTCCGGCACGGGGTCGCCCGTACCGGCGGCCAGCGCGTCGTCGACCGTCGTGTGGACCGGGAGCAGCTGCTCGATGCCGGTCATGGCCACCATGCGTTCCAGTCGTTCGGGGACGGCGGCGAGGCGGAGGGAACCGCCGCACCTCTGGGCCGCGTGCAGGAGCCTGATGAAGGTGCTGAGACCGGTCGAGTCGATGTACTGCGTCGCCGACAGGTCCAGCACCAGATGCCGGACTCCCTGGGCCAGCAGCGCCGAGACGTACGCGCGCAACGCGACGGACGTATGAAGGTCCACGTCTCCGGAGACATCGACGACCGCGGTGCGATCGTCGATGTGCCGGACGGTCATGTCGAGCGCGTCGGACACGGTGGTCATCACTCCTGGCGGGGGCTGGGACTCATCGATGCGTGCGGTGGGTGGCGCCGGTCGGGGACTACCGCACACCGTCGTCGCCGTGGCGGTGGACGGTGGCCAGCTCCGCGAGTCCGGAGACGGCGAGGACGGGCTCCAGCAGGGGCGTGACGATCAGCTCCAGCCGTTCGGCGCGGGCGAAGAGCACGCTCAGACCGGCGCTGTCCAGGTACTCGACCGCGGTCAGGTCGACGACGACGTGCCCGGAACCGGTGTCGAGGGCTTCGGCCAGAGCCGAGGCGTTGCTCATGTCGATCTCGCCGCTGACCGACAGCCGTGGTGTGCCGTCCGCGCGCCGACCGGTGGTGAGAGTGAGCGGAGTGGTCATCGGGCGATCCTCATCTGCATGTCGACGGTGGTGCCGACGGGGCCGGGGGTGATGGTCACGTCCTCCATGGTGGCCCGCATGAGCGCCACGCCTCGCCCGCGGTTGGCATAGGGCTCGGGCTGCGGGTCCTTCCACCGGCCCGAGTCGGCGACCGTCAGGCGGACCGTGTCGGCGAAGGCCTCGGCGCTCAGCCGCACGGCCTCCCCCGGCGCGTGCCGGTGCCCGTGCTCGATCGCGTTGGCGCACGCCTCCCCCGCCGCGACGAGCACGTTCTGCACGTCGATCCGGTTCAGGTCGCACTGGGCGAGCCAGGCCCGCAGCGCGTTGCGCACGGGCGCGAGCTGAGAGGCCTCGGCCGGGAAGGTGAGATCCAGCGGCGCCGGGTGCCGGTAGAGCAGCAGCGCCACGTCGTCGTCGTAGCCCCCGGCCGGCGCGAGCCGGGTCATCACCTCGGTGGCGAGCTCGTCGACGGGCAGGTCGCGGCCTTCCTGCAGGGCCTTGCCGGCTTCCTCGATGCCGGTGCCGAGCGAGCGCCGCCGGCGTTCCACGAGACCGTCGGTGTACAGCAGCAGCGTGGACCGTGCGGGCAGGGTGCACCGGGCTTCCGGGCGCCGCTTGCCGGGGCGGACGGCCAGCGGCACGGAGCGCCCCTCCTCCAGCAGTTGGACGGTGCCGTCGGCGTGGGCGAGGATGCCCGGCGGGTGCCCGGCGGTGGAGTAGGTCAGCTCTCCCGCCCCGGGGTCGAAGACTGCGCAGAACACGGTCGTGCACAGGGCGCCGGGGACGCTCGCGGCGAACTGGTCGAGTGCCATCAGCGTCCGGGCCGGGCTGGGCTCCTGCAGCATCAACGCCCGGCAGGCGCTGCGCAGTTGGCCCATGACACTGGCCGCCTCCAGGCCTCGCCCGACGCAGTCGCCCACGACGATGCCGATCCGCCCGTCCGGCAGGGCGACGGTGTCGTACCAGTCGCCGCCCACTTCCAGCGGGGGCGTGGCGGGCTCGTACCGGACGGCGAAACCGTTGGGGAGCCGCGCCGGGCCCAGGATGGCGCGTTGCAGCGCGATGGCGGTCTCGCGCTGCTGGTCGATCTGGTGTGCGCGGACCAGTCCTTGGGCGAGGCGTCCGGCCAGCAGGGAGAGCAGGACCTGGTCCTCGGCGGTGAACGGCCGGTGTTCGCCCAGGTCGATCCAGACGGCCAGTGGTCCGTCGGGGTGTTCGAGCAGGACGCCCGCACCGCTGCCCTCGATGACCGGGGTGAGCGGGGGCCGGTCGCGCAGTCCTTCGAGGAAGTCGCGGCGTTCCGGGGGGAGTTCGTTCCAGTTCGCGTCCGGGTCCGTGGCGGTCAGGGCCGGCACATTGCCGGGGTGGAAGACGACGGCCAGCACGGAACGCGCCCGCCAGAGGGTCTTCAGTTCCGTCAGGGCGCTGGCGAGCGCCTCGGGAAGGCTGGCGGCCTGGGACAGCACGGTGTTCAGTGCCGCGAGCGCCGTCGTGCGCTGCACGGCGTGGTGTTCGGCCGTGACGTCGCGCAGCGTGCCGACCGTGACCCGGCGCCCGGTGTCCGGGTCCTGTGCCTTGTTCCAGGTGACGGCCACCCACAGCCGTCGCCCGTCCCGGTGGGTGACGGGAACGGTGGAGGAGCCCTGGTCGCGTTCGAGCAGGGTCGCGAAGGCCGTTCCGACCCGGCGGTGGGCGTCGGGATCGACGGCGGCGTCCGGCCACCAGGGGTGGGCCGGCTTGTAGGGCAGTTCCTCGGGACCGTAGCCCAGGATGCGGGTGAAGGCGGTGTTGATCTCCACGACGGAGCCGGCGTCGTCGCAGACGAAGAACGCCTCCTGCAGCGAGTCGATCAGCGCGGCGCGCCAGCGCAGATGATGGCCGCGCAGCCGGGCCAGCTCCATGTTGGCCCGTACGCGGGCCAACAGTTCGGCGGCGGCGAAGGGCTTGACCAGGTAGTCGTCGGCGCCTGCCTGAAGTCCCTCGATCGACGCCTCCTGCCCGGCCCGCGCCGACAGCAGCAGCACGGGCACCGCGGCCGTGCGGGCGTCGGCGCGCAGTCGCGCCAGGAGCCCGAGCCCGTCCAGCCGGGGCATCATGACGTCGCTGACGACGAGATCGGGCACGTCCCGGCGGACGGCTTGCAGGGCTTCGACGCCGTCGGCGACGGCGTGCACCTCGTAGCCTCCCGCGGCGAGGGTGCGGGAGAGGTACTCGCGCATGTCGGCGTTGTCGTCGGCCACCAGCACCCGGCCCCGGGCAGAAGGTCCCGGCAGCACCGGGGGGTTGACGTCGTGCGGCAGCCGGGCGCCGTCGGCCGCCGCGCCGTCGGCCGCCGCGCCGTCGCTCACCGGCAGCCAGCGCAGGGCCTCTTGGACGTACGGGTCGGCGGTGGCCGAGACGGTGGCGCCGCTCGCCTCGGGCGCCACGGAGCCGGGCGGCAGATGGGCGGTCCCGAACGGTATCCGGAGGGTGAAGGCGGTGCCTTCGCCCGGGCGGCTCTCGGCGGTGATCGAACCGCCGTGCAGCCCGACCAGTTCCCGCACCAGGGCGAGTCCGATGCCGCTGCCCTCGTTCGAACGGGAGCGGGCGTTCTCGATGCGGTGGAAGCGCTCGAACAGCCGGGGCATCTCCGCCTCCGGCACACCGACACCGGTGTCGGAGACGATCACGACGGCATGGGTGTCCGACCGGCGCACGCGGACCCGTACCGAACCGTCGAAGGTGAACTTCAAGGCGTTGCTCAGCAGGTTGAGCACCACCTTCTCCCACATGCCGCGGTCGACGTACACCGGCTCGTCCAGGGGCGGGCAGTCCACGTCGAAGGCGAGCCCGGCTCTTTCCACGGCCGAGCGGAAGACGCTGGCGAGCTCCGCGGTCACCGCGGCCAGGTCGACCGGCGCGTAACAGGCCTGCATGCGCCCGGCCTCGATGCGGGAGAAGTCCAGCAGCGTGTTCACCAGCTTGCCCAGCCGCAGGCCGTTGCGGTGCACCACGTCCAGGTCCTGCCGGACGGCCTCCTCGGCGTCGGCGAACCGGCCGCGCAGATCCTCGACGGGTCCCATGATCAGCGTCAGCGGTGTGCGGAACTCGTGGCTGATGTTGGAGAAGAAGGCGGTCTTGGCCCGGTCCAGCTCCGCGAGTTCCTCGGCCCGCCGCTGCTGGGCCTCATAGCTGCGGGCGCTGCCGATGCCGGAAGCGATGTATCCGGCCGCCAGCTCGATGAAGCCCCGGTAGCCCTCGTCGAGTTCGCGGTAGCGGTTCAGGGCCGCGACGCAGAAGCCGTAGGGGGCGCTGCCCTGTTGCACGAGCGGCACCACGAGCGCCTGCCGCGGCGGCTTGGGCCAGTCCCCGGCGGGCAGGTCGGTGAAGGCACCGCCGGTCAGGGGTACCAGAACCGTCTCGCCCCGGGCCGGGGCCGCGGCCGGCCACAGCGCGTCCGGGTCGTCCGCCGGGAGGACGGCGGGTGCCGCCGGGTGGCCCGCGGGGATGCCCGTGGCGGCGGACAACCGGGCGGTGCCCTCGTCGAAGAGATAGGTCAGGGTGAAGGGCAGATCCTTGCGGTTGCGGTCCAGCTGCCGGCCGGTGAAGGCCAGCACCTCCTGCTCGGTGCGGATCACGGTCGGGTCCGAGCCCAGGTCCCGCAGCGTGGCCATCCGCCGCTCCCCGATCACCCGGTCGGTGTCCTCGCTGACGACGCACAGCATGCCCACCACGGCTCCGGCGTCGTCGCGCAGCGGGCTGTAGGAGAAGGTGTGGTACGTCTCCTCGCTGTAGCCGGAGCGTTCCAGGAAGAGCAGCAGGCCCTCGTCCCACGTGGCCTCGCCCGTGCGGAGCACGGTGTCGATGCGGGGGCCGATGTCGTCCCAGATCTCCGCCCAGACCTCGTTCGCGGGCCGTCCGAGCGCCCACGGGTACTTGCGGCCGAGGGTGTCGCGCCGGTAGGCGGCGTTGCAGAAAAAGGTGAGCTGCTCGCCCCAGGCCATCCACATGGGGAAGCGCGAGGACAGCAGGATGCTGACGGCCGTCTGCAGGCTCTGCGGCCACTGCCCCGGCGGGCCGAGGGGGGTGGCCGCCCAGTCCACCAGGGCGAGATCGCCGCCCACCTCGCGGTCGGCGGCGAACACGTCACCGCCGGCCGACGTGGGCCGCGGCGCCCGTCCGGCCACGTCCGACTCCTCCACGCGCTACCCGCCCCTCCGAACGGCCACCCCTGAGGCCGCGTCCACCCGGTCACGCACGCGTATATCCCCTCGTCGCGCACCTAACCCTCACCCGCGGCGTGGCCCGGCGGCCCCTCCCGTCAGGCTTGCCACGGCGGCGACCGCGGGGACTCACTTGACCGAACCGCCGGTGATGCCGGCGGCGATGTACTTCTGGGCGAGGACGAGCAGGATCGCCGCCGGGACCGCGGAGAGCACGGACGCGGCCATCACCGAGCCCCAGTCGCCGACGTGCGCGCCGATGTACTGGTAGATGCCCAGCGTGACGGGTTTGACGTCGTCGGTGGTGTTCAGGGTGAGCGCGAACATGAAGTCGCTCCAGGAGAACAGGAACGCGAACAGCCCCGATGTGATCAGCGAGTTGCGGCTCATCGGCAGCACCACCGTGAGGAACGTGCGCAGCGGCCCGGCCCCGTCCATCTGCGCGGCCTCGATGACCTCGCCGGGGATCGACACCATGAACGAGCGCATCAGCACGATGGAGAACGGGATGCCGAGCGAGGCGTCCGCCAGCATCAGGCCGGCGTAGGAGTTGACCAGGCCCAGGTCGACGTACGAGGTGTACAGCGCGTTGGCGACGACGATGCCCGGCACCATCTGGGTGATCAGCGTGCCGAACACGATGGTCTTCGAGCCGCGCAGCCCGAACCGCGCCAGCCCGTACGCCGCGGGCGCCGCGATCGCCAGGCAGATCAGCACCGCCCCGAGCGACACCGCCAGCGAGGTCAGCAGGTTGCCGCCCTGGTCGCCGATGGCCTTGGCGAAGCCGGACAGGTCGAGCGAGCCCGGTACGGGGTCGACCTCCAGCAGGCCCGAGGCGGGCTGGAGCGCGGTGTTGACCATCCAGTACAGCGGGAAGAGCATGACGCACAGGATCAGCGCGCCGGCGACGGTGGAGCCCCAGCGGCGCCGTGCGGCGGCGGTCGGGTGGGAGGCCATGGACGTCACTTCCCCTCGGTGCGGTTGGCCCGCAGGTAGAACACCGCGAACACCGCGGAGATCAGGATGAGTACGTTGCCGACGACCGCGCCCGCCCCGAAGTCCAGTTGCACGAAGGAGTTCTGGTAGGTGAGCGTGCCGAGGGTCTGGGTGGCGTCGGCCGGGCCGCCGTCGGTGAGGGCGAGGATCAGGTCAAGGATCTTGACCGTCGACATGAAGCCCAGCACCAGTACGACCGTGACGACCGGCTTGAGCATCGGCAGCGTCAGGGAGCGGAACGTCCGCCAGGCGGAGGCGCCGTCCAGCGAGGCCGCCTCGTAGAGCTCCTTCGGGATCTCCTGGAGGCCGCCGTACAGCATGACCATGTTGAACGGGATGCCGATCCAGATGTTGACCAGGATCACCGACAGCAGTGCCGTCTGCGGATCGGTCAGCCAGGGCGTGTGACCGCCGATGCCCACGATGTCCAGGAACGAGTTCAGCACGCCCGTGTCCTGGTCGAGGATGCGGCGCCACACGATGCCGGACACCACCATGGGCACCAGCCAGGGCAGCAGGATCAGGGACCGGAGCACCCCGTTGAGGGGGAAGCGGCGGCTGAAGAACACCGCGAGGGCCAGGCCGACGCAGAACTGGCCGAGCAGCGAGCCCGCGGTGAACACCAGGGTGTGCCACAGCGCCTTGCCGAACAGGGCGTCCTGGAAGACGTCGGCCCAGTTGTCGGTGCCGTTGAACGGCGCCTCGCCCGTGAAGAACGTCCTCGGCGTGTAGTCCTGGAAGCTCATCACGACGTTGCGGACGAGCGGGTAGCCGAAGAACAGCAGCATGAAGACGACCGCGGGGGCGACGAACCCCCACTGGGCGATCCGGCGCCGGCGGCGCAGCCGGGCCGGGTCCGGCGCGGCGGGCGGCTTCGGTGCCCGGCCGGTGGCCGGGGCGGTGACGGTGGACGTGGTCATGTGCGCGTACCTCGGTTCCCGCTCGTCGCCCGCTGCTGGGCGCGCCTGAGTGCGGCCTCGCTGGACTGCCCGGTCAGGGCGGACTGGAAGGCGCTCTGCAGGGCGAGCGACACGCTCGACCAGCCGGCGCCGAGCTTCGCGGTCCGCGACCGGGCGGCGGCCACCTGGTCGGCCAGCGCGTCCAGTTCCGGCACCCGCTCGCGCCACACGGCGGCGGCCTTCGCATGGGCGGGCACCATCCAGCTGTTGAGCGCGTAGGTGAGCTGCTCCTTCTCCCCGGCCAGACAGGCGACGATCCGGCCGGCCGTCCTCTGCCGTGTCTCGTCACCGGTGTCGGGCACGGTGAGCACGGCTCCGCCGAGCGGGCCGACCGAGTCCGCGCCGGTCTCGGGAACAGGGATCCGCGCGATGCCCCAGTGCAGGGACTTCTTGGTGTTGAGCGTCTCCACCTGCCACGGCCCGTTGATCATCATGGCCGCGTTGCCGGCCATGAACTGGTCGTTGACGTCCGCCTGGGTCCAGTTGACGGTCGACTTCGACAGGGAGCCGTCCGCGAGCAGGGCCTTCCAGTAGTCCAGGGCCTCGACGACCCGGGGGCCGTCCAGCTTCGTCTCGTCGCCGCCGTTGGACCACATGAAGGGCGTGAACTGGAAGACGCCGTCCTCGGCACCGCCCGCGCTGAGGGCGAGGCCGTAGCGCTTGCCCTGAGTGAGCTTCTTGGCCACCCGCCGCAGCTCCGCCCAGGTGGTCGGCACCCGGACGCCCGCCCGGTCGAGGGCGTCCTGGTCGTAGAAGAGCGCGAGGGTGTTCACGGAGCGCGCGGCGCCGTAGTAGGTGCCCTGGTAGGAGCCGAAGTCGACGATGCCGTCGGGGATGTCCTCGGTGCTCAGCCCGAGGGTCCTGAGGTCGGTCAGACCTCCGGCCTCGGCGAAGGTCGGCATCTCGGAGGCGTCGAACTGGACGATGTCCGGGAGGGACTTGGAGGACGCCATGCGCAGCGCCTTGGTCATCACCTGCGCCGCCGGGACGCTCTGCTGCTCGATGGTGACGCCCAGCCGCTCGCCGCACCGGGCCATCGCCTGTGCGTCCCAGCGGTGGTACGACTCGTCGGTCGAGGAGTTCATCACGGTGTACACGCCGGGGTCGCGCTGCTGGCCGCAGCCCGACAGGGCCGCCCCGGCGACCAGGGCGGTGACGGCGGCGAGCGAGGTTGCGGCTCTGCGGGATCGGCCGAGACCCTTGCGTTGAAGCGCTTCGACGACATGCGGCTCTTGCTGTGGCACTGCCGGCTCCTTCGCCGGTCGGTTTTGTTTGATGCCATGACTAATACGTCACGGCCCGGCCCGGGCGCTAGCCCTCAGCAGCCGTCGCCTTTCCCGACCGCCGGCTGAGCGTCGCGCCCGAAGCGGCAATCATCCCTGCTCAGAGCGGGAAAACCTGGACGAGACCCCTGGCGGACGGAGTCGGCTTGTGTACGATCAGCCTGCATGCGAGACGCCTGCCCTCCCCATCCGACCGCCCTCGCCCCCACCCAAGGAAGATCATGAAGTTCACCGACGGCTTCTGGCTCGTCCGCGACGGTGTGCAGCTCTCCTACGCCACTGAGGTCCGCGACGTACGCGTGGAATCGAAGCGCTTCACCACCCACGCCTCGGTCAAACGGGTCACACGCAGGGGCGACACCCTGAACGCGCCGCTGCTCACGGCCCACTGCTTCTCCCCCGCCGAGGGCGTGATCGGCGTCCGGATCACCCACCACGCCGGCAAACGCCACCCGGGCCCCGACTTCGCGCTCGCGGGCGCGGACGACGGTGCCGGCGAGGTGCGCCAGGAGGGCCCCGTCACGGAACTGACCAGTGGCCCCCTCACCCTGCGCCTGGACCGGTCCGCCCCCTTCACCCTCACCTTCCGCGACGCCGACGGGCGCGAGGTGACCCGGGCCGACGCCAAGAGCACCGCCTTCGCCACCACCGGCGACGGCGCCCACCACCTGCTCGCCCGGCTCTCCCTCGGCGTCGGCGAGCAGATCTACGGGCTGGGCGAGCGCTTCACCCCGTTCGTCAAGAACGGCCAGGTCGTGGACGTCTGGCAGGCGGACGGCGGCACCAGCAGCGAGCAGGCGTACAAGAACATCCCCTTCTACCTGTCCTCACGCGGCTACGGCGTCTTCGTCAACCACCCCGGCAAGGTCTCCTTCGAGATCGGCTCCGAGTCGGTCGGGCAGGTGCAGTTCAGCGTCGAGGACCAGACGCTGGAGTACTACGTCGTCGCCGGCCCCACCCCCAAGGACGTCCTGTCGCGTTACACGGCCCTCACCGGCCGTCCGGCCCTGCCGCCCGCCTGGTCGTTCGGCCTGTGGCTGAGCACCTCGTTCACCACCGACTACGACGAGGCGACCGTGACGTCGTTCGTGGACGGCATGGCCGAGCGCGGCATCCCGCTGTCCGTCTTCCACTTCGACTGCTTCTGGATGCGCGAGTACCAGTGGTGCGACTTCACGTGGGACCCGGACGTCTTCCCCGACCCGGAGGGCATGCTCGCCCGGCTGAAGGAGAGGGGCCTCAAGGTCAGCGTCTGGATCAACCCCTACATCGCCCAGAAGTCCCCGCTGTTCGAGGAGGCCGCGGCCCTCGGGCACCTGGTCCGCCGACCGGACGGCGACATCTGGCAGTGGGACCTGTGGCAGGCCGGCATGGCCCTGGTCGACTTCACCAGCCCCGAGGCCCGCGCCTGGTTCCAGTCGAAGCTGAAGCCACTGCTCGACCAGGGCGTGGACTGCTTCAAGACCGACTTCGGCGAGCGCATCCCCACCGATGTCGTCTGGCACGACGGCTCCGACCCGGAGCGGATGCACAACTACTACAGCCACCTGTACAACCGGACCGTCTTCGAGCTGCTGGAGGAGGAACGCGGCCAGGGCGAGGCCGTGGTGTTCGCCCGGTCGGCGACCGCCGGCGGCCAGCAGTTCCCCGTGCACTGGGGCGGCGACTGCTGGTCCTCCTTCGAGGCCATGGCCGAGTCACTGCGCGGCGGACTGTCCCTGTCGCTGAGCGGTTTCGGCTTCTGGAGCCATGACATCGGCGGCTTCGAGGGCACCCCCGACCCGTCCGTCTTCAAGCGCTGGCTCGCCTTCGGCCTGCTCTCCTCCCACAGCCGCCTGCACGGCTCGTCGTCGTACCGGGTGCCGTGGGAGTTCGGCGAGGAGGCCGTGGACGTCGCCCGCCGCTTCACCCTGCTCAAGCACCGGCTGATGCCCTACCTCTACGGCGCCGCCGCCGAGGCCCACCGCACGGGCGTGCCGATGATGCGGCCGATGGTCCTGGAGTTCCCCGCCGACCCGGCCTGCCGCCCGCTGGACCGGCAGTACATGCTCGGCCCGGACCTCCTGGTCGCGCCCGTCCTCAGCGAGGACGGGGAGGTGGAGGTCTACGTCCCCGCGGGCACCTGGACCCACCTCCTCACCGGCGAGCGTGTCACCGGCCCGGCCTGGCGCACCGAACGGCACGGCTACGAAAGTCTGCCACTGTACGTCCGCGAGGGCGCCGTCCTGCCGCTGGCCGCGGACGACCGACGGCCCGACGGGGACTGGCTGGACCGCCCCACGCTGCTCGTCCACCCGTCGGCCGCACCGGCGTTCACCGCGGAGGTCACCGTGCCGGACCTGACCGGCGAGCCGGCGGCGACGTTCCGGGTACGCCGCGACGGCGACGCCCTGCGGGTCACCGCCGTGGGCACGGACCGGCCGTTCACCGTCCAGGTCGCCGACGGGGCGAGCGCGGAGGGCGTCGGCGAGGTGACGGTGCCGGTCGGGTGATCGCGGGGCGGGTCGGGTGGCGGTGCGGGTCGGGTGAGGGTGCCGGTCGGGTGACGGCGGGGCGGGGGCGGGACCGGGGAGGGTTCGGGGGCGTCGACCGCCTCAGGCCCCGCCACTGTCCGGTGCCATGTCGTCGGCCGGCTGTCGTTCCCGCCCGCCCGGGTGACGGTGCCGCCAGGTCCAGAACACCGCGCAGGACACCAGGGCCCAGCCGGTCAGCACCAGGAACGGGAAGGCGTGCTGGTGCCGGGCGAAGTACACCGCCGTGTGCTGGGCGTTGACGGAGGCACCGGGCGGCAGCCACCGTCCGATGACGCCCAGCGCCGACGGCAGCAGCGGCCACGAGACCGCGCCGCCCGAGGAGGGATTGCCCAGCAGGACCATCACGCCCCAGGTCGGCAGCATCGCCCAGCGGCCCACCAGGGTGTTGAACATCGTGAAGGTCATCCCGCTGGCGAACATCGTGAGCGCCAGGATCAGCCACGACTCCGTGAACGGCAGGTCGAGCGCGCCGAGCAGCCAGTCCACGGCCGCCGCGATGGCGAAGCCACCGAGCAGCGCGTAGGCGGCGGTGAAGGCGATCCGCTCCAGCGGGGTGAGGGCCCGCGCGTGCACACTGAGCTGGATCGCGCCGACGAAGCCGATGATCACCGCGGCGAGCGAGATGTAGAAGATCGCCAGCCCTCGCGGGTCGCCGTCCTGCAGCGGATTGACGTCCCGGACGGTGACCGACACCCCGACCGCCCGCCCCACCGCGGGGGCCGCCTGCTCCAGCAGCTCCGCCACCGAGGCGCCGGAGGCCGACGACACGTCCAGCAGTACGCTGCGCCCGCCGCCGCGCACCTCGAAGACCGCGAACACGCGCTGCTCCTCGACGGCCTCCAGGGCCGCCTCCCGCGAGTCGTAGGCCTCGGTGCGCATCGACGAGTTGAGCGCCTTGCCGAGTCCGGCGAGGAACGCCCGGCCCCGCTCCTCCTGGTAGGACCCGACGACGGCCGTCGGGAGCTGATGCGGGGTCGGATCGGCCATGGCGTAGGTGTACGACCAGGCGAACAGCCCGGCCGCCGCGGCCAGGATGAACACCAGCACGCTCGCCGGCCACCACGGCGCATCACGCAACCGGGCCCGGCGGCCCCGGGATGCCGTGGCTGCGTCGGGGCCGTCGTCGGCCGCATCGGAGTTGTCGTGCACGTTCACCCGTCCTCGGTCGTGCGGCGCCGGCCGCCGGCATCCGCGCGGGCCGGCCGGTCCGGCCGGAGCCCGGCGCAGCGGCATGAGCTCCGGCTCCATGGTCACGCGGCGGGCGGAGCGGTCCGGTCACCAACACCCGGCCCGGTCGGGTGAAGACCGCGGCGAGAGCGGACCTCGGCAGGCGCTCCCGCCACATGTCCCGCGCCGGTACTCCTGTCCCCTCGCCGTCGCTGCTGTCCCGCGCCGGTACTCCCCTACACGGTCCCCGGCCCCGTGACAGCACTTCGCCGGAAATCTCCGACGGCTTCGGCGGGGGCTGCGACGCTGGGGCTGCTGAGCGGGTGCGGCTCGGCCCGGGGGTTCGAATCAGTGGGGGGCGTATGCGGTGGACGTACGAGGTGCCGTCCGGGACGGCCACGCGACGGAATCGCTTCCGCATACGGTCGCTCTCCGCGCTGCTGCTGTGCGCCCTCGCCGCCTGCTCGGATCCCGGGGAGCAGAAGAACACCGGGCCGTCCCCTTCGCCCACCACGGCGGTCGCCGGGCCCCGGGGCCTGGTCGGTGCGTGGGAGAGCGCGCTGCCGGGGAGCAACACCACACTCGCGTACCGGTTCACCCAGGAGGGGACGTACAAGTACGTCGGTCTGCTTTCCTACCCGACGGGGGCGGACGGAACGTACGAACTCACCCGGATCGACCAGGGTCGGTACGAGGCGTCGGCGGACATGCTGACGCTCAAGCCCGACTCCTCGACCGTGACCCGGAAGAACCCCGAGAATCCCGAGCAGGATTACACGGACAGGCCGGCCCCGGTGGAGACGCAGCACTACCGGTGGACGGTCGCGGACCGGAAACTGTCGCTCGTCCGCCGGGACGGAACGCAGTTCGTCTTCACGTGGGTGTCGCCATGACCGATCCCATGACCGATCCCACGACCGATCCCACGCCTGCGGATCCCGACGGCACCGCTGCGCCACGGCGGCGGTTCTGTCTGCGGACCCGCGTCCAGTTCGGGCTGATCGCCGTCATCGCGCTGGCGACCATGCTGGCCACCTGGCAGTTCAAGCAGGCCGGTGACAGCTATCAGGACGCGGTCGCCGAGGAGCTGAAGCTGCAGACGGCGGTCCAGGAAGTGGCCCGGTACGTCTATGCCGACGAGGCGCCCCTCGCGTTCCGCGTGGCGGCGGCGGCCGCCCGGGCCGAGGCTCTCGGACCGCTCAGGGACGACGGCCGGCTCGCGGCATCGGAGTTCGCGCTCGCCGAGCAGGAGGCGGTCGCCTTCCAGGGCCGCGCCCGGCCGGAGAGCCTCGTCGGCAGTGACCGGTACCTGGACGCCCAGAGGGGCTACGACGTTCCCCGCCGCCTCGGCGATCAGGAAGAACGGCAACCCGCCGACCAGCGCCTCGCGCCCGGCGAGACCATGGCGGAAGGCGACCGCTGGGCGCTGTGGGGACGCGTCTCGCTGGCCTTGGCCGCTGCGGCGATCCTCGCGGCGCTGGCCGCCGCGAACGTCCTGCGTCCCGAGGCATGGCGGATCCCGCCACCGTCCGCCGGTGGGCCGCGCCGCCTCCTGCGCGGTATCGATCCCGTTCCGCAGCCGGCGACGGCCCCGCCGGACCGCCGCGGCGGCACGCGGCTGCACCTGCTCGCCGTCGGGCTGCTCTTCCTGCTGCCCCTGCTGCAGTTGGCGGCGGCCGGCGGCGAGCAGCGCGCCCAGGCCGAAGCGTCCCGGCACGCGCTGCGGCTCGGCGCCGCCATCGTGGCCAGCGGCCAGCGCTCGGCCTTTCTGACGCAGGCCGTCACCGCGTCACAGGCCGCCGACATCCATGCGGCCGCCCGCGAGATCGCGGTGCTGTACGAGAAGGACTCCCCCGCCGTGCGGCACGAACGGGCCGTGGCCGCGGCCGAGACGGACCATGCCTCCCGGCTGCGGGCGATGGCGGAGCACATGGGCCGGGCGCCCGAAGCGGCCGACGGGGTCTCCGCCGCGTCGGTGGCCGCCCTGCGGTCCGGGTCCGAGGACTGGCCGGGCATGCGGGCCGAGCAGAACCGGCACAAGGACCTGGCGGACGCGGCCGGGGACCGCGGGCTGTACCTGGCCGCGGCGGCGGCACTGGCGGCGGCCGCGGAGGTACTGGCAGCCGCGTTCCTCGAAGCCGGGCGGCTGTCCAGGATGGTCTGGCCGACGGGGCTCGCCGCGGTGTCGATCGGCGTCACGGCCTGGGCGCTGGTCGCGTGACCGGTGCCCCGTCCTGCCTGACCAGGACCGCCGAGCGCCCCGGGAGCCCTCAGTCCGCGTCGCCGGTTTCCTCCACCGGCGGCATGAACGCCCGTAGCCACCGCTCGGTCTGTGCGACGTGGGCCTGGGCCGCGCCGGCTGCCGCGACCGGGTCGTGGTCGGCGATGGCGGTGGCCAGGACGCGGTGGTCGTCGTCGCTCTTCCTGCGCAGCTCGGGGCCTTCGGGCAGGGTGAAGACCTGGTACTTGCGCGAGCGGGCGCGGAAGACCGCCAGGAGGGTGGCCAGCGTGGGGTTGCCCCCCACGCGGGCGATCTCCGCGTGGAAGCGGTGGTCCAGTTCCGACGCCTTGGCGGGGTCGGTCGTGGCCTCCATGTCCTCGATCAGCGAGAAGAGCGTGTCCACCGTCTCGGGTGTGCTGCGGGCCGCCGCCTGTGCGGCGACGTGCGCCTCCAGTACGCGCCGGATCTCGTAGACCTCCAACAGGCCCGACAGGGGCAGCAGTTCGAGGGTCAGCGAGAGGCTGCCGATCACGTCCTGGGGCCTCAGCTGGGAGACGTACGTGCCCGAGCCGTGGCGCGGCTCGATGACGCCCAGGGCGGCGAGCATCCGTACCGCCTCGCGCAGCGACCCCCGTGAGACGCCCAGTTCCTCGCAGAGCTCGCCCTCGGGCGGGATGCGCTCGCCGGGGCCGAGGCGTCCCGTGCCGATCATGTGCCGCAGGCCGTGGAAGGCCTTCTCGACTGCGGACATCCGTCCCCTTCTTCCTCCCCTGAACGGGTCGCGATCAGGCCGCGCCCCTCGGAGCACTGTAGCGAGGCCCTGCGGGTCGTCAGACGTGTCGGGTCGGTTTCCCCGGAAAGTCATCTGATGACTTTCACTGTACGACCCTTGTTTCCGCCGCAGAAGGTCGGCAGGATGCCCAGTCATCAGATGTGTCCGGCGGAGCGTGAGCCTCCGCAGGACCGCCCTGCCCAGATGTGGAGTCCTGTGAGCGAGACCGAGGTGACCATCGCACCGCGCCCCCTGCTGCTGGCGGACGGCAGGCCCGCCGACCGGGCCTGGTCGCTGGACCCTGTCCTCAAACACCTGAACCACGGCTCCTTCGGGGCCGTTCCGCTCGTCGCCCAGGAGCGGCAGGAACTGCTGCGCCGGGAGATGGAGCGCTCACCGGTCGTGTGGTTCCCGGCCCTGCCCCAGCGGCTCGCCGCCACCCGGGTCGAGATCGCCGACTTCCTGCGGGTCGACGTCGGCGATCTCGCCCTCGTGCCGAACGCCAGCGCCGGCGCGAGTGTCGTCTTCGCCGCCCTCACCCTCCGCCCCGGCGGGGAGATCGTCGTCACCGACCACGGCTACGGCGCCGTGACGATGGGCGCCGAGCGGCTGGCCCGCCGCTGGGGCGGCCGGGTCCGTACCGCCCGGGTGCCGCTGGACGCGGACGAGGACCGGGCGTACGAGGCGGTCGTCGCCGAACTCGGCGACGCCACGGAACTCGTCGTCGTCGACCAGATCACCTCGGCGACCGCGCGCCGGCTGCCGGTGGAACGCATCGGGGCGGAGGCCCGGCGGCGCGGCATCCCCGTCCTCGTCGACGGCGCCCACGCGCCCGGCCTGCTCGAAGCGCCGCTCGCCGGTGCCACGTACGACTTCTGGACCGGCAACCTGCACAAGTGGGGCTGTGCCCCGCGCGGCACCGCGGCGCTGATCGCCCGCGGCCCGCTGCGTGAGCGGCTCCACCCCCTGATCGACTCCTGGGCCGCGGCCGATCCCTTCCCCGACCGGTTCGACCAGCAGGGCACCGTCGACGCCACCGCCCATCTGGCCGCGCCGGCGTCCCTCGACTTCGTCGAGCGCACCTGGGGCTGGCCGGCCGCCCGCCGCTACATGGACGACCTGGCCGACTACGGCGCCCGGGTCATCGGGGCCGCGTTCGCCGAGGCGACCGGCGTGGACCCCTCGGCCGACGTCGGCATGCCCGTACCCGGCATGCGCCTGGTCCGCCTGCCCGACGGACTGGCCGCGGACCGGATCGAGGCCGACGCCCTGCGGGACCGGGTGGCCCGGGAGCTGGGCGTGGAGGCGGCCTTCACCAGCTTCGACGGCATCGGGTATCTGCGCTTGTCCGCCCACGTCTACAACATCGCCGCCGACTACGAGTACTTCGCCGAGGACTGCGTCCCCGTCCTCGGCGCGTGGGCACGAGAGAACATCGGAAAGAGGTCAGCACAATGAGAAGAAGGACGGCAGTCCTCGCGTTCGGCACCGCCGCCGCGACCCTCCTCACCGGCTGCTCCACCATGAGCCCCGAGGCGAGCGGCACGGTCACCCTCAACATGGTCGAGAGCCTGACCAACCCGACCCGCACCGACCTGCTCAAGGACCTCATAGCCGACTTCGAGCAGCAGAACCCCAAGATCAAGGTCAACCTGGTCTCCCCGCCCACCGAACAGGCCGACCAGAAGCTCCAGCAGATGCTCCAGTCCGGCAGCGGCGTGGACGTCCTGGAAGTCCGGGACATCACCGTCGGACCCTGGTCGAACAACGGCTGGCTGTACGACATGAGGAAGGACCTGGACGGCTGGAAGGGCTGGCAGGCCATGACGGAGAACGCCGTCAACGCCTCCAAGGACGCCGAGGGCCGCACCTACTTCGTCCCGTACGGCTTCTACGGGCTGAGCCTCTTCTACCGCACCGACCTGATCGAGAAGGCGGGCTTCGACAAGCCGCCGGCCACCTGGCAGGAGTTGCTGGAGCAGGCGTCCGCCATCCACGACCCGGGCGAGCGCCGTTACGGCTACGCCTTCCGCGGCGGCGCCAACTCCAACAGCAACGCCACCGCCGCCATCGAGGCCTACCTCGCCGACCAGGTCGACCCGGCCAACGGCTTCAAGCTGAAGGACGGCCGTACGATCTTCTCCGCTCCCGAGGCCGAGGACGCGATCGAGACCTACCTGAAGCTGTTCAAGCAGGCGTCGCCGAAGTCGTCCGTCTCCTGGGGCTATCCGGAGATGGTGGAGGCCTTCTCCAACGGCTCCACGGCCTTCCTGCTCCAGGACCCCGAAGTCATCGCCACCGTCTCGGAGTCGAAGTCGATCTCCAAGGAGCAGTGGGCCACCGCCCCGCTGGTGGCCGGGCCCGGCGGCAAGACCGTGCAGCCGCTGGCCACCGCCGGCTGGGGCGTCACCAAGGGCAGCGGCCACAAGGCCGAGGCCGTGAAGCTGGTCGAGTTCCTCTCCCAGGGCGAGGCGTCGACGTCGTTCACGAAGAAGAACAGCCTGGTGCCGATCCTCAAGTCCGCGGTCAGCGACCCCTTCTACAAGACGGGTCCCTGGTCGAGCTACGTCACCATGACCGAGCAGCCGGACAAGTACCTGGTCGTCACCCAGCCGCGCGGCGTGAGCTGGTGGGCCGAGTGGCAGCAGAAGGCGGACGCCGACGTGCAGAAGCTGATCCTCGGCAAGACGACGCCGAAGCAGCTGCTCAAGGGCTGGGACGCGTACTGGACCGAGAAGTGGCGGCAGGAGCAGTAGGCATGTCCGTCACCTCCACCACGACGTCGAAGACGTCGACGACGGGTACGGGGGAGGCCTCCGGCAGGAGGGGTCTCCCCCACGGGGACAGGCGCAGGCGCGAGTTCACCACGCGTCGCGGTCTGACCATCGCCGCGTTCATGGCGCCGGCCGCGGTCTTCGTCGCGGTCTTCACCTACTACCCGGTGCTCGCGGGCGGCCAGATGGCCTTCCGCAACTGGAAGTTGACCGACCTGACCGACACGTCCTGGGTCGGCCTGAAGAACTTCGGCGACGTGTTCGCCGACCCCGCCTGGGGCACCGTGCTGGGCAACACCGCCGTGTGGGTCCTCGGCTCGATCGTCCCGCAGCTGCTGATCGGCTTCGCCCTCGCGCTGTGGCTGCGCCGGCGCTTCCGCCTGCGCGGCCTGTACCAGGCGCTGATCTTCTTCCCCTGGGCGATCTCCGGGTTCCTGATCGGCATCCTCTTCCGCTGGCTGTTCAACAGCGAGTTCGGGGTCGTCAACGACCTGCTGCAGAAGGCCGGTCTGATCGACGAGCCGATCGCCTGGCTGGCCGACCCGAAGACGGCGATGGTCGCCGTGCTCATCGCCAACATCTGGTACGGCGTCACCTTCTTCACCATCATGATCCTGGCCGCGCTCCAGTCGATCCCCGACGAGCTCTACGAGGCGGCGGCGCTGGACGGCGCCGGCAAGGCCCGCACCCTCTTCCAGATCACCATCCCCTACATCCGCACCACCCTGGCCCTGACCGTGCTGCTGCGGGTCATCTGGATCTTCAACTTCCCCGACCTGATCTTCGGCATGACCGGCGGCGGGCCCAACAACGAGACGCACATCGTGACCACGTGGATGATCAAGATCACGCAGCAGGGCGACTACGGCAGGGCCTCCGCGCTCGGCCTGCTCGTGGTGGCCGCGCTGCTGGTGTTCGCGGTGTTCTTCCTCATGGCCACGCGCGAGAAGAAAGGGGTGAGGTCGTGACCGGCAAGGGTTCGGTGGCCGGCCGGGCCGTCAAGTTCACCTTCCTCGGCGTGTGGCTGCTGTTCACCGTCTTCCCGCTCTACTGGATCACCGTCACCTCGCTGAAGGCGCCCGGGGACATCTTCCACTTCCCCCTGGCGTACTGGCCCGAGCGCTTCTCCCTGGAGAACTACCGCGGTCTGTTCGGCACGGCCGACTTCGGTACGTACCTCACCAACAGCCTCGTCGTCTCGACCGTGGCCGGTGTGACCGCCACGGCGATCTCGATGCTCTCGGCGTACGTGCTGGCCCGCTTCGAGTTCCGCACCAAGTCCGCCCTGCTGATGGCCGCGCTGGTCACCCAGATGATCCCGTCGTTCATCGCGCTCGGACCGCTCTACCTGCTGATGACCGACCTGAAGCTGGTGGACAACCGCTTCGGGCTGATCGTCGTCTACATCGCGGTGTGCGTCCCCTTCTGCACGGTGATGCTGCGCGGCTTCTTCGAGAACATCCCGGACGCGCTGGAGGAGGCCGCCATGATCGACGGCCTGTCCCGCTTCGCGGCGCTGTTCCGGGTGCTGCTGCCGGTGATGCGCCCGGGCATCATCGCCGCGTTCATCTTCAACTTCGTCAACTGCTGGAACGAGCTGTTCCTGTCGGTGACGCTCATGAACAGCGACAGCAACAAGACCGTCCCGACCGCGCTGAACGGCTTCATCTCCAGCTTCAACATCGACTGGGGCTCGATGTCCGCGGCGGCCGTGCTGACGATCGCGCCCACCATGCTGCTGTTCGCCTTCGCCAGCCGTCACATCGTCCAGGGGCTCACCTCGGGGTCGGTGAAGGGGTGAGAGCGGAGGAGGGCAGGGGCAGCAGCGCCAGCGGCACGTGGTGCTGACCGGAGTGGATGTCACGGTCGCGCAGCGAGGCCTGGGCGACGGGGCGCGGGAAGGAGATCTTGACGACGTTCAGCGACGGGATGCGGAACATCTGCACGTCGGCCGCGTCGACTCCGTAGAGGCGGGCGATCGTGCCCTCGTCGAGGAACGACTCGTCGGCGGCGACGCGGTATCCCTCCGCGTCGCGCAGGAACAGCTCCATGGTCACCCAGAAGGGCCCGGCGTTCTTGGACCGGACCTCGAACGCCAGGTCGCCCAGAGTGGTGGGGGTGGTCTCAGCCATGGTGGGGGACTTCCTCGATCTCGGTACGGAACATCTCGGTGGGGGTGCGCGTGTCGACGACGTGGTGGAGCACGAACTCGTACGCCGGGCCGCGCTCGACCTCGGCCGGTGACGTGGCGAAGGCCAGGCTCGGCAGGTAGTCCATGTCGGGCGTCGGCAGGTGCAGCAGCAACGGGTTGGCGATCTTCGCGACGGCGGTGGCGGTGCTCTGGTCCGGTGCGTTGACCAGGAGCATGGCTCCCACCTCGCGCGGCGGGCCCGAGGCCGGATCGAGCTCGCCGAGGATGGCGTTGTGGCCGTACAGGCGCAGGTCGAAGGCGTACTTGTCCTCGCTCAGGCCGATCGTCTGCGCCACCCGCTTCCTGATCATGGAGCGCAGCAGATCGGCCCAGTCGTCGATGTGCGCCAGGATGTGCGGGTCCCGGATCGCGCTGAACGACATCGTCTCGTAGCCGGTGATCCGGGCGCCTTCGAGCTTGATGGTGTGCTGGTCGGCGACCTCGAACCGCGAGCCCTCGACCCGCACCGTGCGCTCGTCCAGAGCGGTGTACTCGGCCTCGCCGACGTCCAGGGTGCCGTCCGGCTCCCGCATCCGGAACGGGTTCACCGTCTCGTAGAGCATGTGGGCGGCGACCAGGATCGGGGTGCAGGCGACCGTCGGATCGAGCGGTTCGATGGTGAAGCCGTCCGCGTCGACGGTAGCCAGCACGCCCCCCGCGCGCGGATCGCTCGTGCACTGCCCACCGCATTCGATGATCTTGGCAGCGTGCCAGGAGGGCCCGGCCGGCATGCCCTTCATCAGCGGGTAGGCGGCGGCGATGGCGGTGTCCGTGGCTCGTCCGGCGAGCACGACCTGGGCGCCGGCTTCGAGGGCGGCGACGATCGGCTCGTGGCCCATCGCGCCCACGATGTGCGTGCAGCTCCGCAAGGTCTCCGGCTGCAGTTCGCCCAGGGGCGGCAGGGCATGGATCCGGCCCTCGTCCAGGCGCTCCAGGAGTACTCCGGTGTCCTGCTCGCTGTAGATCCGCGCCACCCGCATCCGCAGTCCTTCGGCCGCCAGGATGTCGGCGACGATGCCGGCGACCCAGTCGACACCGGCGTCGGTTCCGCTGGTGCCGCACGAGCCCACGATCAGCGGGATCCCGGCGCCCGCCGCGGCCTTGAGCAGCACGCGGAGGTCACGGGCGACCGCCGCCCGGGTGGTCTTGGGCTGGGACGCGCCGAGGTAGTGCGGACCGGAGTCGGTGCTGCCCCCGTCGACGGAGATGACGTCGGCACCGAGCGCCAGACCTCGTTCGATCGTGGCCTCGGGAAAGCCGGCTCCGAGCATGCCGGTCGGTGCCAGGACCTTGACCTGGTCGACCCCTTGGTTCTCCATGGTGCTCCTTCTTCTTGGTGCCGGGCTCGTGGCTTGTGCCGGGCTCGTGGCTTGTGCCGGGCGCGCGGCTTGGTGCCGGGTGCGTGGCGGCGGGTGTCATCCGCCGGCCCGGGCGGTGGGGTCGCGGGACAGCAGGTGGGCGTTGACGGCGAACCGGGGGCGGCCCTCCAGGGCGGCCATCACCTCCGCCGCCCCCTCCAGACCGGCGGCGGCACGGGCTTCGGCGGTCTGCCCCGCGAGATGGGAGAGGACGACGATTCCGTCGACGCCGCGCAGCGGGCTGTCGGCCGGGAGCGGCTCCTCGCTCACGACGTCGAGGGCCGCCCCGGCGATCTCACCGGTGCGCACGGCGTGGGCCAGGGCCCGTTCGTCGACGACGGCGCCCCGCGCGGTGTTGACCAGGACCGCTGTCGATTTCATGCGGCGGAAGGCGGAGGCGTCCAGCAGACCGCGGGTGCGGTCCGTCAGCGCGGTGTGCACCGACACGTGGTCGGAGGCCGCCAGCAGTTCGGGCAGCGCGACGAACCGCACCGCTGGGTCCGTCCGCTGATCCTCCGGCACTCCGGTGGTGCACAGCACGCGCATCCCGAAGGCCCGGGCCAGTGGCACCACGGCGCGGGCTGCCGCCCCGTAGCCGATCAGGCCGAGTGTCGAGCCGCGCAGTTCGTGCCCGTCCTCCCTCGGCCACCGGCCGGCCGCGACTCCTGCCGCGCTGTGCACCAGCCGCCGGGCGACCGTGAGCAGCAGTCCGAGGGTGTACTCGGCCACGGCGTTCGCGTTGATGCCCGGCAGGTTGCTCACCGTGATGCCGAGCCGGCCGGCGGCGGCGATGTCGATCGAGTCGTAGCCGACGCCGGTGCGCACGACGGCCCGCAGGCGCGGTGCCGCGGAGAGTACTTCGGCTGTCAGGGGGTCGTGGCCGACGAGCGCCGCGTCGATCCCGTCGAGGGCGGCGACGAGTTGCTCGGGGCCACGCCGTACGACGAGCGGGGCGTGCACCGTCGAGTGACCGTGCGCCCGCAGGGCTTGATCGACGTCGTCGCCGGGCCGCAGGTAGTCCGTGGTGATCAGGATGCGGGGCACGGTTTCCTCGTCTCTGGCTGCGCCGGGCGCGGGTCGGCGCCGCGCCGCGGGGATGGGCTGATCACTGCGCGAGGGTCGGGGCGGTGCGCCGCTGGAGCACCCGGATCCGGGCCACGACGACGATCGACAGCGTGGCGACGACGGCGATGTCGACGAGCATCAGGGGCCAGCCGGTGATGTCGACCATCCCGCCGACCACCGCCGGCCCCAGGAAGCCGCCGCCGGCCCAGCCGACGGTGTACATCCCGGCGTAGGTCCCGAAGACCCGCGCCGAGGGTGCGAGGTTCCACAGGACGACCACAGCGTTGACCAGGAAGCAGGTCGCGCCGGCCGCCGCGAGGCACAGGGCCACCGTGGTTCCCGTCGGGGTCTGGACGATCGTTCCCAGCACCATCGCGCCGGCGAAGACCGACATGCCCCCGGCCATGACCCGGAGCGGTCCGTAGCGCTCGGCGAGCACGGCTGCCGGGTACGCCGCCAGGATGAAGGCGATGCCGCTGGGCAGGGTGACACCGCCCGCGGCTCCCCGTGACAGGCCGAGGGCTTCCATGCCGTAGGGCGTGATGAGGGACCGGGACGCGGCCCATGCGCTGCCGAAGAGGAGGATGGCGAGGAGCAGCAGGAGCCGGCTGCGGTCGGTGTCCTTGAGGATGTCGGCGAAGGTGTCCCGGACCCGTGGTTCGGTGCGCTCGGCTCCGTGCTTCTGGCCGCTCTCGGCCACCGCCGCCCGGTAGGCCGGGGACCCGTTGTCGCGCACGGTGGCCGCGAGCACCCCGATCGAGATCAGCATGATGACCGCGGGGATCGCGAAGGCGAGGCTCAGGTGGTCGTCGACCAGGAGGATGCTGAGGAGCGCGGCGACGATGGCCGTGATGCTGGAGGCGATCTTGACCGCGGCGTTGGCCCGGCTGCGTCGCTCGGGTGCGATGAAGTCCGGTACGAGTGCCTCGGCAATCGGCTTGAAGGTGTTGGCGACGAGCGCGTACGAGAAGAGCACGGCGATCAGGAGCGGCAAGGAGGCAGCGCTGTGCGGGATGAGCACGAACAGGGCGGCGGCGACCGGCATCCCGACCACCAGGTAGGGCATGCGTCGCCCCCAGGAGGTCCTGGTCCGGTCGGACCGGTTGCCGATCCACGGCTGGATGAAGATGCCGAGCAGGTTGTCCATGCCCATCAGCAGACCCACGAGGGCCGCGCTGGTGAGGTGCTCCCGCAGGAGCGGGGGGACCTGGGATTCGTAGAAGTTCCAGGTCGACTCCTGGGCGAAGACCGCGAGCGCGACCAGGAAGGTGATGCGCCGGGTACGTGTGCGCTGCTCGGCCGGCCCGGTCGGGTCCGGTCGGTCTCGGCCCCCGGTGCCGGGGCCGGCGGGTTCGGGGAGGGGCCGGGTCATGGCGTCGCGATCCCCTCTTCGAGGGTGCAACCGGTCGGTGCCGCTCGGCCGTGCCCGGGGTGCGAACCGGCTGCGATGCGGGCCGCGATGGCCTTCCCCAGCCCCACCGTGGTCCCCGGACCTCCGAGGTCGGGGGTGACGGCCTGGGGCTGCTCGTCCAGGACGCTCTCGATCGCGGCCACCACATGCGCGGCCGCCTCGTGCTCGCCGAGGTGGGCGAGCATCATGGCGCCGCTCCAGATCTGGCCGACGGGGTTGGCGACGCCGAGGCCGGCGATGTCCGGCGCCGACCCGTGCACCGGCTCGAAGAGACTGGGGAAGGAGCGCTCCGGGTTGATGTTGGCGCTGGGGGCGATGCCGATCGTCCCGGTGCAGGCGGGGCCGAGGTCCGAGAGGATGTCACCGAACAGGTTGCTGGCGACGACCACGTCGTACCGGTGCGGCTGGAGGACGAACTTGGCGGTCAGGATGTCGATGTGGTCCTTGTCCGCGGTCACGTCGGGGTATCGGGCGGCCATCTCGGCCGCGCGCTCGTCCCAGTAGGGCATGGAGATCGAGATGCCGTTGCTCTTCGTGGCCCAGGTCAGGTGCTTGTCCGGGCGTGACGCGGCGAGTTCGAAGGCGTAGCGCAGGACGCGGTCGACGCCGGTCCGGGTCATGACCGTCTCCTGGACCACCGTCTCGCGGTCGGTGCCCTCGAAGATCCGGCCGCCGATGCTGGAGTACTCGCCTTCGGTGTTCTCCCGCACGACGTAGAAGTCGATGTCGCCCGGCCGGTGGTCACGCAGCGGACTGCGCACGCCGCGCAGCAGCCGCACGGGCCGCAGATTGACGTACTGGTCGAAGCCGCGCCGCAGTTGCAGCAGGCTGCCCCACAGCGACACGTGGTCCGGGACCACCTCCGGCCATCCGACCGCGCCGAAGAAGAGGGCGTCGAACACGCCGAGTACCTCCCGCCAGTTGTCGGGCAGCATCGTGCCGTTCCTCAGCCAGTAGTCGGCGCTGGCGAAGTCGAACTCGGTGACGTCGAGTGCGAAGCCGTGCACCTCGGCGGCTGCCCGCAGGCACCTCAGTCCTTCAGGGACGACCTCGCGGCCGATCCCGTCACCCGGAATCGCTGCGATGCGATACGTCTGCGGCACGAGTCCACTCCCAGTCATGTGATCGATGCGCAAGGCCGCTGGCGGGGGCACGGTGTGCGCGGGCGTTCCGGCCACGGCGCGGCCGGGTCCCACCTTGGCCAGCGGCGACTGTCGTCACAAGCCCGTGACCGGCAAGGTACGTTTTCCCGCATGGAAAGCTCCCCGCGTTCCGGTCGCTCCTGGTCCAAGAGCCGCTCGGCCGTGGACGACCTGCAGTTCTTCCACGTCGTCGCCTCGAGCGAGACGCTGACGGCCGCCTCTCGGGAACTCGGTTGCTCGCTGCCCGTCGTCAGCAAGCGGCTCAGCGCGCTGGAGCGCCGGCTGGACGTGCGGCTCGTCCAGCGCGGTGCCCGCCGGCTCGTGCTGACCTCGGAAGGCGAGCTGTACGCGACGCGTGTGGAGGCGATCCTCGACCAGGTGCGCGAACTCGAGGACACCATCACCGACACGGGCGGGGGGCTGCGCGGATCGGTGGCCGTGGAAGCCACTCTGGGCCTCGGCCGTGCGCACATCGCGCCGCTGCTCGGCGAGTTCGCCGCGGCCCATCCGGACGTGCACGTGAGGATGCAGACGTCCGCGCTCCCGCTGCGGCCGCATCAGCGTGAGTTCGACGTGGCCGTCCACGTCGGCATGCCGCCCGATTCGTCGCTGCGCATGCGGCGTCTGGCCAGGAACCGGCGCGTGCCCTGCGCGGCGCCGTCCTACCTCGCCGAGCACGGCACCCCGGCCGGCATCGAGGATCTGGCCCACCACAACTGCATCGTGCTGCGGGAGAACGAGAGCGACTTCGCGGTCTGGCGCTTCGGGGACGCCGACCGCCCCCGGCATGTGCGCGTGCAGGGCAGCCTGTCCAGCAACGACGGTGACGTGGTGACCGGCTGGGCGCTGGAGGGCCGGGGTGTGATCATGCGCTCCGAATGGCATGTCAGGCCGCATCTGGAGCGGGGCGAACTCGTCAGGATCCTGCCGCACGTGTCGACACCGGCCGCCGACATCTACGCCCTCCTGGAGGAGGACGGGCATGTCCCGCGCCGTGTCAGCGCACTCGTCGACCATCTCGCCGCGCGTCTCCCGCTCCGGCTGGGAATGGAGTCCGCCGTGCGGCCGGTGGGGCTTCACCCGCCCGCAACCGGTTGACGATTCTCGCGCGCGACCGGTTGACAATTCTGCTGTAGCAAATACGGTACTGCGCATGGCACAGCTTCCGCAGCTCACGGTCTCCGCGACACTGGGCGACCAGGCGTACACGGCGATCCGTGAGGCGATCGTCTCGGGCGTCCTCGAACGGGGCCAGAAGGTGACCGAGCGGGGGCTGGCCGAGTCGCTCGACATCAGCCCGACGCCGGTACGCGAAGCACTGCGCCGCCTGGAGCAGGACCGGCTGGTGGAGCGGACCGGTCCACGGTCCGTGCGCATCGCGAAGTACGCGGAGGAGGAGCTGCGGGAGTTCTCCATGATCGGGGACTCGCTGCGCGCGCTGGCCGCCCGGCTGGCCGCGGAGAAGTCCACGGCTGCGCAGAGGCGGCAGATGCGGGCCGCCCTCGACCGGGCGGACCGCCTGCGCGGCCAGGTGATCGAGGTGACTCCCGGCAGTGACGACGAGCGGAGGCTGATCGAGGAGATCCTGCACTGCATGCGGGAGTTCCACAGCCTGGTGGACCAGGCATGCGGGAACGCCACTCTGCTTCAGATGCTGGACATGGTCGACGCCTTCGGCGCGGACGAACGACGCGACACCGTCCTGTCCGAGGTCGGCGACGAACGGCGCAGCGCCGTGGATGCGCGCTACCACCAGCACCGCGCCATCTACGACGCCATCGCCGCCGGGGACGGCAGGCGGGCGGAGGAGTTGATGAACGCGCACAGTCGGGCGTCGAGCTCCTCCCTGCTCACGGCGCGTTTCTCGCACTGAGCGCCAGCGAAGCCGTCTTCCGCTCACCCCGCACGCTATAGCAAATAGCGAGCACAGACCCATCCCGCGCCCGCGAGCATGCCCGAGCGATCCCCGGGCGGCCGGAGCGGTGGACCCACCACGTACGTGCTATGGCATATGGCAAAAGGAGCCGCCGTGCCCGACATCGCGCCTCAGTCCGAGCCGCTTGAGGAAACCCCGGTCGACCACCCCGAGGAAACGCCCACCGCCCGGCGGCGGTTGAACGCCGGGACGGTCCTGTGGGTGTCCCTGGCCGTGTTCGCCCAGGAATCGGTGTGGAACTTCTATGACGCCCAAGTCCCGTCCGAGCTGAGGCAGTACATCGCCTCCGCCGGTCTCGTCGGACTGATCATGGGGATGGACAACGTCCTCGGGGTCCTGATCCAGCCCTGGACGGGATTCCTGTCCGATCGACGCGCCCGGAACGGCAAGAGCCGATGGGCGATCATCCTGACCGGAGCGGCTCTGGCCTCGGTGCCCTTCGCTCTCATCCCGTGGACGCACGGCCTGCCCCTGCTCCTGCTCTGCGTCGTCGGCTTCGCGGCGACGGCCAACGCGTTCAAGGGCATCACGGAGACCCTGGTCTCCGACTACGTCGCCCCCTCCCGGCGGGGCAAGGCCCAGGGCTTCGTGAAGGCCGGGGTCAGTCTCACGATCGTCGTCTCCTCCCTGATCAGCCTCCTCGTCGTCGACCGCAGCATCACGCTGGCGTTCGCCCTCCCGCCCCTGCTGATGCTGCTGTTGCTCACCACGTCCTGGTTCTTCCTGGGCCGACGGCACCGCGCCGTGGACCCGGGCGCGCCGCCCGAGCCGTCGGCCGACTTCACATCACCCTGGGCGGTCGTCAAGGACATGGTGCGGGACCCGTCCCGCGCCCGGGCGCTGCTCATGCTCGGCATCTTCTGCTTCTCCGGCATGTGGTCCGCCCTGCGCTCGCTGCTGACCCCGTACGGCACCGAGGTGCTGCACCTGTCCCGTGGCTCGGCGGGCGGGCTCGCGCTCCCCGGCGCCGTCGCGTTCCTGCTCTGCGTCATCCCGCTCGCCTACGCCTCGTCCCGGCTGGGGCAGGCACGCGCCATGCGTTACGGCGTGGGGGTGTTCATCGTCGGCCTGCTCATCGGCTTCGCCGTCCCCACGGTGCCCGGCACGGCCGTCTCCATGGTGATCACCTCGGTGGGCTACGCGGCCTTCGCCGTCAACGCCCTCGTCTCGCTGTGGAACCTCGCCCCCAACAGCCATGTCCTGGGCACCTACACCGGTCTGTACACCGTCGCCTCGTCCACCGGCGCGGCACTCGGCCCCGCCCTGCTCGGCCTCACCGTCGACGCGACCGGCTGGCGCTTCATGCTCCTCGACGGCGCGGTGTTCGCCGCGATCACCTTCGCCGTCTTCACCCGCCTGGCCCGACGCGTCCCCCCTCCCCCGCAGTGAACCGTCACCCGTCACCCCTCGCGAAGGACACGAACCCCATGGAGTTGCGCATCCTCGCTCCCACCGGAGCACTCGGCGCCGGCTTCGACGCCGCCGCCTTCCGGCGCGGCGTCGCCGCCCGCCCGCACGTCATCGCGTGCGACGCCGGATCGACCGACTCCGGGCCGGCCGCGCTCGGCTCGGGCCGGCCCAAGCTCTCCGCCCAGGCCGTCGCCCGCGATCTGCGCCTGCTGCTCACCGCGCGTGCGGAACTGGGCGTGCCGCTGATCATCGGATCCTGTGGAACGAGCGGCCGGGACACGGGAGTCGACCACGTCGCCGCTCTCGTGCGCGACATCGCCGCGGCGGAGAACCTGCACTTCAGGATGGCCCTGATCTACTCCGACCAGCCGGCCGGACGTCTCCGGCACCTCTATGAAGCCGGTCGTCTCCGACCGCTGCCGCACGCTCCCGAGATCGACCGGGAGTTGTTCGCCCGCAGCCACACCGTCGCCATGATGGGGGTCGAACCCATCCAGGAGGCGCTGGGCGCCGGCTGCGACGTCGTCCTCGCCGGGCGCGCCAGCGACACCGCGCTGTTCGCCGCGCTCCCCCACATGCGCGGCGCGGACCCCGGCCTGACCTGGCACATGGCCAAGACCATCGAGTGCGGCGCCGCCTGCGCCATCCCCCCGTCCGCGAACGGCCTGCTCGTCCACCTGCGGGACGACCACTTCGACGTCACCACGCTCGCGGAGGCCAGCCGTCTCACGCCCCGGTCCGTCGCCGCGCACACGCTGTACGAGAACGCCGACCCGTACCGGGTGGCGGAGCCGTCGGGCACGCTGGACACCCGCGACGCCACCTACGAGGCGATCGACGAACGCACCGTCCGGGTGCGGGGAGCGCGTTTCGTTCCCGCCGACGGCTACAGCAACAAGCTGGAGGGCGCCGAACTCGTCGGCTACCAGACCGTCATCGTCGGAGGAGTGCGCGACCAGGTCGTCATCCGCCGCCTGCCCGAACTGCTCCCCTTCGCCAGGAAGTACTTCGCGGACAAGATCCTCGACGTGTTCGGCGGCGCCGTGCGGCCCGAGGACGTCGACATCGACTTCCGTCTCTACGGCGACGGAGCCGTACTGGCCGCCGTGGAACCGGAACCGCTGCGCCCCCGCGAACTGGGTGTCCTCATCACGGTGACGGCACCCGACCAGGCGACGGCGCACGCGGTCGCCACGTTCGTCGCGCATGCCTGCAGCCACCTGCCGATACCGGAGTACGACGGGCTGGTCTCCACCCTCGCCTACCCCTACTCCCCGCCCGAGACGGACCGGGGCCCCCTCTACCGGTTCACCCTGAACCACGTGGTCACCGGTGTCGGCCCCACGGAACTGTTCCGCACCACCACCGAGGAGCTGTGACCCATGACCACCCTGCTCGACTACTGCTCTCTGGTCCGCTCCAAGAACGCCGGCCCCTTCACCCTCACCTTCGACTTCATGTGCCACGACCAGGCCGCCTACGACGCCCTCGTGGCCACCGGCTTCCTCGACCGGGAACTCTTCGCACGCCTCTACGGCGCCGACCCGGCCGACGTCCTGCTCGTCAACCACCCCCTGGCCCTCGCCGTCAAGGTCTCCCTGCCCCGCCCGACGGTCCAGGGCGACCTGCGCGACAGCGACTGCTACGCGGGCCAGCAGTACGGCCCCCTGATGGACCTCGTCGTGAGCGACCGGAACAACCGGGACGAGGAGGAGCGCCCCGCATGACCGCCGAACGCCCCCTGGCCCCCTGGGACCTGCCCGCCGGGCACCCCGGGGTCGCCTTCCTCACGGGCGCCACCCCCTTCTTCGCCCTCGCCCCCGACCCTCGTTTCTCCTACTGCCTCTACGTCCCCACCGACCACACCCCCGACGGCCCGCCCCTGCCCCTGGTGGTCACCGTCCACGGCACACGACGCCGCGCCGAAACCCTGCGCGACGCCTTCGCCGGCTTCGCCGAACGCCTCGGCTGCGTCGTCCTCTCCCCGCTCTTCCCCGCCGGCATCACCGGTCCGAACGACGTGGACAGCTACAAGCTGCTCTCCCCCGCGGGGTTCCGCCCCGACGAAGTCCTGCTCCACATGGTCGACGCGGTCGCCGCGCGCTGGCATGTGCGCACGGACCGCTTCCACCTGCACGGCTTCTCCGGCGGCGGCCAGTTCGCCCACCGCTTCGCCTACCTCCACCCCGGCCGGCTGGCGTCGCTGTCGGTGGGTGCCCCGGGGCGCGTCACCCTCCTCGACCCCACGGCACACTGGTGGCGCGGCACCGCCGACATGGCGGAACAGTTCGGCACCGACGCCGATCCGGCAGTTCTGCGCGGCTTGCCCGTGCAGTTGGTCATCGGTGAGCACGACACCGACGCGGGCGAACTCGCGCCCGACGGGGACGGGACGGCGCCCGCGGGGACCCACCGCATCGACCGCATCAACGCGCTGCGAGCCAACTGGCGCGAGCACGGCATCGACACACGTCTCGACATCGTCCCCGGCACCGGCCATCGGCACGTCGAGGTCCTGCCGGTGGTGCAGGAGTTCCTCGAAGCCCATGTGTCCGCGTCCCCGCGGCCCCGTGCGCCGGAGGTCACCCGGCCGTGAGGCGCCGTCGGCCCGAGCGGGGCGGATTCGACCGACGTCTGATCGCTCCGCTGATCCTGGGGTCGGTTCTCAATCCCGTCAACTCCTCGATGCTCGCGGTCGCGCTGGTCCCCATCGGCCGCGCCTTCGGCGTGCCGCCGTCGCAGACGGCATGGCTGGTGTCCGGCCTCTACCTCGCGACGGCCGTCGGTCAGCCGGTGATCGGCCGGCTCGTCGACGCGTTCGGGCCGCGTCGGCTCTATCTGGTGGGATCCGCGCTGGCCGGTCTCGCCGGACTGCTCGGCACGCTCGCCCCCGACCTGTGGGTGCTGGTCGCCTCCCGCGTGCTCCTCGGGTTCGGGACGTCGGCGGCG
This sequence comes from Streptomyces sp. XY006, assembly GCF_002237655.1. GTDB lineage: Bacteria > Actinomycetota > Actinomycetes > Streptomycetales > Streptomycetaceae > Streptomyces > Streptomyces levis. Next base: position 282,543 of record NZ_NOKT01000001.1, on the reverse strand, counting down.
TTCCCGGCCGCCATGTCGTTGCTGCGTTCCGAGTCCGAGCGCACCGGCCGTGAGAACCCCAGTGGCGTCCTCGCCGCGCTGTCAATCTCCAACCAGGTCGTCGCGGTCGTCGGCCCGGCCCTGGGCGGACTGCTGATCGGCGCGGGCGACTGGCATCTGATCTTCGCCGTCAACGTGCCGCTGTCCCTCATGTGCCTCGTCCTGGGCGCCCTGCGGCTGCCGCGCGGGACGCCCTCGGTCGGCGCGTCACACGTCGACGTACCGGGCATGCTGTGGTTCGCCGGGTCCCTGACGGCGTTCATGGTCTTCCTGATGGCCCCGGCAGCCGCCCTCTGGTACCTGCCCGTGCTCGGCCTGGCCGCGGGCTGCGTCTTCGTCCACCGCGAACTCCGCGCGCACCAGCCGTTCCTGGATCTCCGGGTCCTCGCCGGGAACGTACCGCTGCTCGTCACGTTCACTCGGCAGTGCCTCGCCCACATCACCGCGTACGCCTTCTTCTACGGCTTCAGCCAGTGGCTTCAGGACGGCCGGGGACTCAGCGCCTCGCAGGCCGGTCTGCTGTTGCTGCCGCTGTCGGCGACCGCGATCGGCGTCACCGCGCTGACGGGACGCCGGGGCCGGGTGCGCGGGAAGCTCGTCGTCGGCGCGCTCTTCCAGTGCCTCGGCTGCGCGGCGTTGCTGCTGCTCCGTGCCGACACTTCGCCGTGGCTGCTCATCGCACTCAGCGCGGTCGTCGGCATCCCGCACGGACTGATCGGGCTGGCCAACCAGAACGCCCTGTACGCGCAGGCCGATCCCGCCCGCATGGGCGCGTCCGCGGGGCTGCTGCGCACGTTCATGTACATCGGCGCTCTGCTCGCGGCGGCGGCGACCGCCGTGTTCTTCCACGACGGGGCCACCGACGCCGGACTGCACGCCATGGCGTGGATGCTGACCGGTGTGGCCGCGTCGTTCCTGGTCCTCTGCCTGGCCGACCGATCGCTGGGCCGGGTCGCTCACCGCGGGGAAGGTGGCGCGGCGCAGCCGCCGACGCCGTGACGGGCGCCGCGTCCGCCCGGCGGAACGGTGGCCCGCCGGGCGTGCACGGTCCGGCGGACCACCTGCGGGCCGGTGGCGTCAGCTCCCGGTGAGGGTGATCGCCAGGGACGTGATGTTCAGCGGGAACCGGTCGATCGCAGTGGGCTCCCCGGTGAAGAGGTTGATGCTGTAGAGCGTCGGGGTGCTCGCGCCGTAGGGGGTGAGCGAGGCGAAGCCGGCGACCGAGGTCGTCTTGCCGTTGGTCAGCTGGCTGAAGAGGTCGAGGCCCGCGTTGGGCTGCGCGTCGAAGCCGAGGGAGCCGACCGTGGACAGGGTGCCGTTGTTGGCCGGCGCCTGGAGGACGAGGTTGTCCGTCGTGGTGTCGATGCCGTACAGCACCGTCCCGGTGGCGGCGACCAGGTCGTTGTTCGTGTAGCCGGACGCGGTGACGCCCCGGGCCGGTCCGGTGAGCGGCGGCGTGGTCAGGGTGGTGTCCTCGACCGTGGTGTGGTCGTTCAGGTTGTGCCGCAGGTTCTGGCCGTTGTCGCTGACGATGCGCAGCCGGTCCGCAGCCGGGTTGAAGTCGAAGCCGAAGTTGGTGCCGTACAGCGGGACTTGCAGCTGGGAGACCTTGGTGACCACCACGTCCGTGGTCTGGGGCGGGGTCTTGATCGTGTAGAGGCCGCCCTTCTCGCCGAGGCCGTACATCAGGCCGTTCTGGACCCGGTGGTCGATGGCGAGCAGTCTGGTGTCGCCGCTGAGGCCGGTGACGGCGCGGACCCAGTCGAGCACGTTCGGCCGGTCGGTGGTGAAGGTGGCCATCAGGGTGCCGTCGCCGGTGAGCCCGAAGGCCCTCAGGCTGGGGGTCGCGGTGGTGGCGGCCGAACCGGTGCCGGGCGCGCTCACCAGCAGTGCCGCGGAAACGGACAGGACCGCTGCCGTCGCCGCGAGTCTCTTCCTGATTCCGGCTTTCATCGGTTTCATCGGTGTTCCCCTCCCCTTCGATCGAATATCATCGTGCGAAATTGCACGCGCGATACATATGTCTGCGCGTGCGAATTCCGGTGGGTTGCCGACTCCTGTTTAGCTGCCCGCACCGCAGCTCCACAACCGGATCGGGACACCACACCGCTGGGATCCGGGAACTTTGCGCACCATGACAAATGCCCGGTGCAGCAGAGATCGCCGATTCACGCGAAGTGACAAAGCGCGTCCGGATTTCGCCTGTCGACCCGCTCATCTGCGGTGGCAGGCTCCCACCCATGGGGAGCCTCTTCGCCGAACTGGCCCGGCAGGCGCCGACCAACGCCCGCCGCGAGGTCGAGACGTATCTGCGTGAGATTCCGGAGTTCCGTTCGTGGGAAACCAACCCGCGTGCCCGGGCCGAGACGATGGAATACTCGGTGTGGCTGCGGCGGCGCACGATCGAACTGTCTCCGGACAACAGCGAACTGAGCGCCGAGGATCTTCATTACATCGCGGCCATCGGCGAGGTGCGGGCCGGAGCCGGAATGTCCTCGGATTCACGCCAGCAGGTGCTGCAGTTGCACACCATGCTCATGCTGCGCGACATCCAGGAGGCGGCCGAGGTCCTGCGCGGTCGCAATGTCGAGGAACTCATGCAGGTGATGGCCTGGTTCGCCCCGCAGGGCGACCGCGGCATCGTCGCCTACCGGCAGGGCTTCGTGACGGTGCTCCGCCGCCGGCTGCCGTACGTCGAACAGGTCGCCCTGCTGGCCAGGTCGCTCCTGACCGGCGACGCCCTCGCCGCGGACCTCGCCACCGCCCTGGACCTGGAACTCCCCGCGCACTGCGCCGTCACGGTGATCCGCGTGCCGGACCGCCCCGCGGGCGACCGTGATCTGCACCTCGAGATCGAAACGCTCGTGCGGAACCACCGGGTGCCTGCCGTCTGGTGCCCGGAGCACGGCACGAGGGGCGGCGAGCTGATCGCCGTCGTCCCGTGCGCCGACGAGGAGGTGCGGCGGTACGACGCCCCCGCCGCCGCGGCGGACCTCGTCGGGGACTTCGCCGAGGCACTCGGCCGCCCCTGCGCCGCCGGCACCGCCGCCGCGCCGCTCGACGACCTTCCCGACGCCCTGGAACGGGCCCGGCGGATCAGCAGATCGGCGCCGTTGCGGAAGCCGTCCCGCCGGGTGCGGCCGTGCACCGTGGCGGACGTCTTCGTCGAACTCGGCGTCTCCGACGTGCCGTTCGTCGACGCCTGGCTGCGCGCGGTGGCCCGACGGCTCGAACCGGGACCGGACCTCGTGACCACGCTCGACGCCTACTACCGCCACGACATGCAGCGCGGCGCGGCGGCAGCCGCGCTCAACGTCCACCCGCGCACGCTGGACTACCGACTGCGCCGGGTCGGCGAACTCACCGGGATCGACCCGGGCTCGGTGCACGGCGTCCGTACCCTCAGCGCCGTGGTGACACGGCGGTTGTCGGGCGCGTGGGCCTGATCCCGGACCGGAGGTCAGCTCCGTGGGGCCGACGTCCCGGGCGTGGCGGCGCGGGCGGCGGGGCTGCCGTACACGGCGTACGCCAGCCAGGTGGGGTCCCCGCCGTGGTCGCGCAGCGCACGTCGCGCGTTCAGGGACGCCTGCCCCAGACTCCGTCCCTCGGTGACCAGTTGCGCGTAGAAGGTGTCGGCGAAGAGCAGCGCGGAGTCGGACCGTACGGGCCACAGGGTGCCGATGAACGCGCCCGCGCCGGCCCGGAGGAACTGCGGTGCCCAGCCGAGGCTGGTGGAGAACCAGTCGATCTCTCCGGCGCTGCGGCAGGCGTTGAAGAAGATCAGCGGGTGGGTGGTGCGCAGGGCTCCGGAGTGCGTGGCGTAGGCGAGGTCGATCGGGTCGAAGGGGCCGTCCGCCATGGTGACGTGGGAGCCGGCGCTGGTGAAGGAGTTGTGGCAGGCGAAGTGCAGCAGCCCGTGCAGCCCTTCGTCGATGAGGTCGCTGACGGCGGCGCGTCGGGTCAGGGTGCCGCCGTCGGTCACGGCAGCGCCCAGCCTGGCCCGGAGCGCGAGCACTTCGCGCTCCGCCTCGGGGGGCGAGCCGGGCGGCACCACGAACGCCGCTGTGGACAAAGGCAGTTCGCGCACCCGGTCCTGTCCGAAGACGCGGCGGACCACGGGAAGCCACTCGGCGAGGAAACCGTCGCCCTCCTGGTGGCCGTCGAGGGGGTACAGCAGCTCCCAGGGGACGACGTCGTGCTCACCGAGCACGGTCAGGGAGGTGACGTGCCCGGCCTCTTCCCAGAACTGCCGGCGCACGGCGTCGGGCACCGCCGTCGCCCACAGCTGCACCCCCAGGTTGACCAGCCGGCGCCGGGCCGCGTGCTGATCGGTGCCGCCGGGCTGCCCGGCCGCTGCGGCGGTGCGTCGCAGCTCGTCGTAGATCCGTTCCCGCGCGCCCTGGGAGTCGCCGGCCAGCAGGCGGAAGGACTCGGGAGCGTAGGTGGTCTCGCTGAGGAGCTGGAAACTGTAGGCGCCGTCCGCGCCCTTGAGGACCTGGAGGGTCACCTCCCCGGGGTCGAAGGCGAGCGAGGTGAGGGGCGCGGTGCGCGGGAGGCCGTCCCTGGCCGGCGTGCCGGGCTGTACGGAGACCTGTGCGCGCAGTTCGCCGAGGAAGGTGCCCTGGTGGAAGGCCCGCACGGTGACGGTGTGCAGTCCGGGTTTCATGGTGCGCAGCCCGAACTGGAGCCAGTGCGAGTCCTGACCGGGATGGACCGTCAGCACCTGCTGCAGATCCCCGAGGGCCAGCAGACCGGGCGCGTGCACGGTGATGAGGAGCCGCGCTCCCGCCGCCGTGACGGGGAAACCGCGCAGGGCCACGCCGGCGTCACCGGACCCGCGTGTGACCCGGACGTGCAGGGGCACCTCGCGTCCCGGAGGCGCCTGCTCGACCAACTCCGCCTGCAGGAAACGCGGTTCCCCGCCGTGTCCGGCACCGCCGCCGCCCGGCCGCCCGGGCAGGCCGTGACCGGGCGGGCCGTGCTGTGCCGGGGCGCCGCCGTGGCTCGTCGCGCCGGGGTACGGGACCACGCGGACCGTCTTGGTCGAGCTGGTCTCCAGGGTCAGCTCGTCCGTGTCCGCGGCTTCCGGCTTCAGCCGGACCGTGCCGGTCGCGGCGTCGACCACGTCCACGACCCTGGCCAGCAGTCTGCTGATGCCGTCCTCGCCCAGGGCACCGGCGAGTTGCACCGCGCGGCCCAGCCTGGCCCGGGCCTCGGCACCGTCACCGGCTCTGCGGGCGTCGAGGCCCTGCTGGATGGCCGTGGCCAGCTCGGCTTGTCCCGTGTAGTGGGCGACCCGGGGGTCGATCGCGGCGGAAGCGGCGGGGTCGTCGGTCCACACCGCACGGATCAGACCCCGAGCCGTGGGGTGGGCGCTGCCGTCGCTCGCGTGGGTGACCAGGGAGACGCGACTGGCCAGCATCTCCAGGCCGACGTCCGCCGCGGGGACCCGGAGACGGACGTGGTAGTCGCGTTGTTCACCGCCGCCCCAGGAGCCCGTGGGGTAGTCACCGGCGCGCGGCCCGGCCTCCATGCGCCGGCCGGTCAGGTCGACGACGGTGGGCAGGACTTGTCTGACGAACACGGTCTCCGTGCCGACGGGCGTCCACAGGCGCAGCGCGACATCGACGGCCCCCCTGCCCGTCACCTCCGTGATCACCCGGGTGATGTCGTCGGCCGCACCGGCCGGGTCGGCCGGCATCGCCTCGGCGCTGCCCTGCAGCGCCGAGGCGATGCCGTCGACCTCCTGTGCCGCCCAGTCCGTACCCACCGCCCGCACATGGCAGGTGAACCGGCCCGCACAGGCGTCCAGCGCGGCGCGCAGGTCCTCCGGGGACTCGTTCTCGTTGCGTCCGTCGGTGAGCAGGAGCCCGTGCCGGGTCTCCACGTCGGCGGAGTGCAGCAGCCGGTCGGCGAGCCGTAGCCAGGCGCCGATCGCCGTGCCGCCGCCCGCGGAGAGCGTGCGCAGCGCCCACTTGGCCTCCCCCCGGGTGCGGGCGTCGGCCACCGCGAGGGTGCCACCGCCCGGGTACACCTCCGTGGCGTGCTGTGTGCCGGCGACGACGGCGAAGTACGCGCGGTCGGGCACGGCGTCGATCGCGGCGGCGGCCGCCGCCCTGGCGGCGTGCAGCTTGGCGGGCGGGTGACCCATCGAACCGGAGCAGTCGACCATGATCGCCACCGCCGCGTGATGCGCGGACGCCGCCGGGTGGGGGTGCGCGCCGGCGGCAGGGCCGCCGGTCGCCGTGACCGTGACGATCGCGTCGACCTCGCGGCCGCCCTCGGGCAGATAGGCGTTCTGGTGGACGTCGACGGCGAACTGCGGTGTGGAGGGTCTCAGGAATTGGGCCATGCCTTCCGCTCCCCCTCGAACTTCCCACGTCCCGGCCCCCTTTGAGATGGGTGGCCCGGTTCGACAGCGCGTTCAGGTCTCGGACGATACTGCACTGGCCCGTGCCTCCAGAGAGGCGGCAGGGGGCCGTCGGCCTCGGAACGCACGACGTGGTGGACGGGAGCGGAGGTCCGGTGCGGCACCCCGTGGGGCGACGGAGGTGCCGCACCGGACCGGTCAGGCTCCGGGGAGTACGCCGGTGCGGGCCACCTCGGAGTACCAGCGGGCGCTGGCCTTGGGGATGCGGGTGCCGGTCGGGTAGTCGACGTACACGGCGCCGAAGCGCTTGCTGTAGCCGTGGGCCCATTCGAAGTTGTCCAGCAGGGACCACAGGAAGTAACCGCGTACGTCGGCGCCGTCCAGGATCGCCTGGTGGACGGCGGCGAGGTGGCCGCGCACGTAGGCGATCCGGGCCGGGTCGTTGACCTGGCCGGCGGGGTCGGCGTAGTCGTCGAAGGCGGCACCGTTCTCGGTGATGACCAGCGGCAGCCCGGGGAAGTCGGCGGCGAGTCGCCGCAGCAGGTCGTACAGACCGCTGGGGTCGATCGCCCAGCCCATGGCGGTGGTGTCGCCGGGCGGCTGGTGGAAGGCGACCCGGTCGGCTCCCGGCCAGGGGCTGTGCGGGCTGTTGCCGTGCCCGTCGGAGGTGTGGGTGCCGCGGCCGTCGGACTCGGAGACCACGGTCGGGCTGTAGTAGTTGACGCCGAGGAAGTCCAGCGGCTGGTGGATCTGTGCCAGGTCGCCGTCCTGGACGAAGGCCCAGTCGGTCAGCTCGGCGGTGTCCTTGAACAGGTCCTCCGGGTAGGCCCCGTTGAGCATCGGACCGGTGAAGACCCGGTTGGCGAGCGCGTCGATCCGGCGTACGGCGTCGGCGTCGCCGTCCGTGCCGGTGAGCGGGCGGACGTGGTGGATGTTCAGGGTGACCGAGACCTGGGCGTCGGCGCGGAGGCGGTCGCGCAGGGCCTGGACGGCCAGGCCGTGTCCCAGGTTGAGGTGGTGGGCGGCGCGCAGGGCGGCGACCGGGTCGGTGCGGCCGGGGGCGTGCACGCCGGAGCCGTAGCCGAGGAAGGCGCTGCACCAGGGCTCGTTGAGCGTGGTCCAGGTCTTCACGCGGTCGCCGAGGGCGTCCGCCGCGAGGGCCGCGTACTCGGCGAACCGCTCGGCCGTGGCACGCTCGGGCCAGCCGCCCGCGTCCTCCAGCTCCTGCGGCAGGTCCCAGTGGTACAGGGTGGCGACGGGCTTGATGCCCTTCTCCAGCAGTTCGTCGACCAGGCGCCGGTAGAAGTCCAGGCCCTTCTGCACGGCGGGACCGCGGCCGGTGGGCTGGATGCGCGGCCAGGCGAGGGAGAAACGGTAGGCGCCCAGGCCGAGTTCGGCCATGAGGGCGACGTCCTCGCTGCGGCGGTGGTAGTGGTCGGTGGCGATGTCACCGGTGTCGCCGTTGCGGACCCGGCCGGGGGTGCGGGCGTAGGTGTCCCAGATGGACGGAGTGCGGCCGTCCTCGCCGGCTGCTCCCTCGATCTGGTAGGCCGCGGTGGCGGAGCCCCACAGGAAGCCCTTGGGGAAGGTGCGAGGTGCGTCGGGGGCGGATGCGGTCTGCTGTGCTGCGGTGACCACGTAAGTCCTTTCGGGAGGGGGTTCGAAGTGCCCGGGGGGGCGGAGGGAGGTGGGTGTGGTCCGGCCGGTGAGGCTCGCGGGTCAGCCCTTGACGGCGCCCGCCATGATGCCGCTGACGATCTGGCGGCCGAAGACGATGAACATCGCCAGCAGCGGCAGGGTGCCGAGCAGCGCGCCGGCCATGATCAGCGACTGGTCGCGCACGTAGCCCGCGCTCAGCTGGGTCAGCGCGACGGGGACCGTCGGGTTGGTCATGTCGAGGACCACGAACGGCCAGAAGAAGTCGTTCCAGGCGTGCACGAACGTGATCATGAACAGTACGGCCATCGCCGGCCGGGCGACGGGCAGCACGATGCTCCAGAAGATCCGCAGCGAGTGCGCCCCGTCCACACGTCCGGCCTCGACGAGTTCGTCCGGCAGCGCCTCCGACAAGTACTGCCGCATGAAGAACACGCCCACCGCGCTCACCAGCGTCGGGAAGATGACAGCGGGCAGCTGCTGCGACCAGCCCAGCTCGGCCATCATCATGAACAGCGGGACGACGCCGAGCTGCGGCGGCACCATCATCGTGCCGATCACCAGCATGAGCAGGACGTTGCGCCCCTTGAAGCGCAGCTTGGCGAAGGCGAACCCGGCGAGCGTCGCGAACATCACCGTGGACAGGGCGATCACCCCGGCCACGATCAGGCTGTTGATCATGGCCTTGCCCATCGCCGCCTCGTCCCAGGCCCGGGCGAGGTTGCTGAACAGGTTCGGGCCGGGCAGGAAGGGCGGCGGTGTCTGGCTGACCCGGGTGTTGTCGGTGGAGGCGGCCACCATCGTCCAGTACAGCGGGAAGATCGACAGCACCGCCATGAGGCCGAGCAGGACGTAGGAGAGGGGGCCGGCGTGGTGCTGGCGGCCGGCGCGCTGGCGCAGCAGCCGGCGGCCCCCGCGGCCGGCCGGCTTGTCCTCGGGGTTCCGGGCCGGGGTGCTGGTCCGGGCCGGGAGACTCTGAGTGGTCATGGTGACTCCAGGTCAGGACGTACGGGAGCGTGCGCGCTTGACGAGGCGCTGCACGAGGAAGACGAGGACCAGCAGCAGGAACATCGCCCAGGCCACGGTCGCCGAGCGGCCCATCTGGTAGTTCTTCCAGCCCTCCTCGTACAGCAGCAGTCCCAGCGTCTGGTACTGGTTGTCCGCACCGCCGCTGACCCCGTTCGGGCCCTGGCCGAAGATGAGCGGCTCACCGAACAGCTGGGTGGCGCCGATCGTGGAGAGCACGATGGTGAAGACGATGGTCGAGCGGATCCCGGGGACGGTGACATGGGTGAACTGCTGCCACCGGGAGGCGCCGTCGAGGGAGGCCGCCTCGTAGCGTTCGGCGGGGATGGCCTGCATGGCGGCCAGGTAGAGCAGCGCGTTGTAGCCGGTCCACCGCCAGATGACGATGGTGGAGATGGCGACCTGGGCGGGCCACTTGTCGGCCTCCCAGTCCACGGGGTCGATCCCGACCGCGCCGAGGGCCCAGTTGATCATCCCGAAGTCCCGCTCGAAGATCATCGTGAAGACCAGGGCGGCCGCGGCGACGGACGTCGCGTACGGCACGAGCGAGGCCACGCGGAAGAACAGCGAGGCGCGCATCCGGTAGTTGAGCAGGTGCGCCAGCCCCAGTGCCATCAGCAGTTGCGGCACCGTGGAGATGACACCGATGGTGATCGTGTTCTGCAGCGCGTTCCAGAACCTGGAGTCGCCCCACAGCTCGACGTAGTTGTCGAACGCCACCCACTCCATGACGTCGAGCGTGGCCAGTTCCACGTCGTGCAGGGAGATCCACGACGTGTAGACGAGGGGGTAGAAGCTGAACGCGGCGAAGACCACGAAGAACGGCGCGACGAACACGTACGGGGCGCCCTTGATGTCGAGCCGGTGCAGCAGCGCCCCGCGCCGCCGGGCGGTGCGGTCGTCCGGGGCGGGCCCCCGGGGCGCGTCCCCGGTCAGGGCCTTGGTGGTGGAGGTGGCCACCGGAAATCCTTCCTGAGAGCGGATGGTTGAGCCGGCCGTCCGTGCCCGCCGCGGGGAGGCGGAGCGGGCACGGACGACCACGGGGGAGCCGACGGTCAGCCGACCGCCTTCTCGATGCGCTCCGCGGTGGTCTCCCACGCCTTGTCACGGGCGGTGCCCTGCTGCTCGATCAGGGTCAGTCCCTGGGAGAAGGTGTCCTTGATCGTGCCGTCCTTGCGGCCGAGCACCTGCTTGTCCGGTATCTCCTGAGCGGCGGCTCCGAAGATCTGGCCGATCGGCGCGTCGCTGAAGTACTCCGACTTCGCGCCCTTCACGTCCGCGCTGTCCAGGGCCTGCCGCGAGGAGGGGATGTTGCCGATCTCCTTGAAGATGTGGGTCTGCTGCTCCGGGGCGGTCAGCCAGGCGACGAGCTTCTTGGCCTCCTCCTTGACGGGGCTCTGCTCCACCACGCCGAGGAAGGACCCGCCCCAGTTGGCGCCCTTGGGGGCCTTCGCCACGTCCCACTTGCCCTTGTTCGCCGGGCCGGCCTTCTCGCTGATGTGGCTCAGCATCCACGCGGGGCACACGGCCGTGGCGAACGTGCCGTTGGCCAGACCGGGGTCCCAACCGGGCTGGAACTGGCGGAGCTTGGCCGTCAGCCCGTCCTCGGCCGCGTCGGCGGCGAGGCCCCAGGCGTCCTTGACGACGGGGTTGCTGTCGTAGATCAGCTCACCCTTGTCGTCGTAGAACTGCTCGGGGTGGCCGTAGATCATGGCGTTGAACAGACCGCTGGCCGCGTCCATGTAGGCGACGCCGTCGCCCTTGAAGTCCTTCTTGAAGGTGCGGCCGACCTCGACGTACTTCTTCCAGTCGCCTTCCCAGAGCTTGGCGACCTCCTCGCGGTCGGTGGGCAGGCCCGCCTTCTCGAAGTAGTCCTTGCGGTAGCACACGGCCATGGGGCCGATGTCGGTGCCGAGGCCGAGCACCTTGCCGTCCCCGGTGCTGATCTGCGACTCCTTCCAGGGCAGGAAGTGGTCGGTGCCCTTCACGTCGCCGAAGTCGGCGAACTTGTCCGCCTGGGTGTCGGTGATCTCCTTGGCGCGCCCGATCTCGATGCCCTGGATGTCCTTCAGGCCCTTGCCGGCGGCGAGCCTGGTCTGCAGCGCGGTGTAGTACGTCTGCTCGTCACCGGCGATCTCCGCCTTGATGTCGACCCCGGGGTTCTCCTTCTCGTACTGCTCCAGCAGGCCCGTCTCCTTGATGCCCATGACGCCGTACAGGCCCATGGTGATGGTGACCTTGCCGTCCTTCTTCCCGCCCCCGGTGACGGAGTCGTCGCTGCCGCCGCAGCCGACGACGAGCGCCAGCGCGCCGACGGTCGCGGCCGTCGCCACCGCCCTTCTGCGCAACGAACCGAAAGTGCCCATTGATCTCCTCCTAGCGACCGCGCTGACACATCGGAGTGACGAGTTCTGCGCTGACTACTGCGATGGCTACAGCGGTGACATTCCTGACGGCTCACAGATTGGGAACGTGCCCATTTGTGGGTGGGCACGTTCCCATCGCGCATCGAAGACTCGTTGGAGGGGGCCGATCTGTCAATGACTTGAACGCAACTCGTCGCGGCGGCCGCTGACGGCGGCCGGCTGCGCCGAGGCGGGCGGGTGCTCCGCCGGCCGCCGAGTCTGCAAGAATTGCCGCAGGTCACCTCCGCGGCAGGTCCTGCCTCCGCGGCGCCGAGGGGGGAGCACATGAGCGGCAACCGCCGTCCCACGATCAAAACGGTCGCCGCCCGCGCCGGCGTGGGCCGCACCACGGTGTCCCGGGTCGTCAACGGCTCGGACCTGGTCAGCGCCGACGCCCGTGCCCGGGTCCTGGCGGCGATCAAAGAGCTGAACTACGTCCCCAACTCGGTCGCGCGCGGCCTGGTGACCAACCGCACCGACGCCGTGGCCCTGGTGATCCCGGAGTCGGAGAGCCGGCTCGGTTCCGAGCCGTTCTTCGCGGCCCTCATCCGCGGTGTCAGCAGCGCTTTCGCCGACAGCTGCACCCAGCTGCAGCTGATGCTCGTCCGCGACCAGGCGGAGCGGGACCAGTTGACCGAGTCGGTGGCGACCCGCCGCGTGGACGGCGTGCTGCTCGTCTCGGTGCACTCGGAGGACCGGCTGCCGGGCATGCTGGAGGAGATGGGGCTGCCCACCGTGCTAGCCGGCCGCCGCGACGCGGGCGAGCGCCTGAGCTACGTCAACTCCGACAACGCCGGCGGTGCCGCCGCGGCGGTGCGGCATCTGCTGGAGCGCGGACGGCGGCGGATCGCCACGATCACCGGCCCGCTGGACATGGACGTCGGCCGCAGCCGGCTCGCCGGCTGGCGCACCGCGCACGAGGAAGCGGGCGTTCCCGTCTCCGACCGCATGATCGAAGCCGGTGACTTCACCGAAGAGGGCGGTGCCCGCGCCATGCGTTTGCTTCTTGAACGCGTCCCGGACCTGGACGCCGTCTTCGCCGCCTCCGACCTCATGGCGGTCGGCGCCCTGGCCGAACTGCGCCGGTCGCAACGGCAGGTGCCCGGCGATGTCGCCGTCGTCGGCTTCGAGGACTCCATCCTCGCCCGCCACACCAACCCGCCCCTGACGACCGTCCGCCAGCCGGTGGAGGAACTGGGCCGGACCATGGCGCGCATCCTGACCGACATCACCCGGCACGGCGCGCCCCGGCAGCAGGTCACACTGCCGACGGAGCTGGTGGTGCGCGAGTCCTCCTGACACAGGGCGACTCGCCTGGCCGGGACGGTAGTTGCCGGGCGGGGTGGCAGCCTGGCCGTGCGCTCCTCCCCCGGCTCAGCGGCCGCTCGTCTGCGGATCTCCGGGGCCGCGCACACAGGTTGACGCACCGTCAGGGGCCGGTGTTGTCAGGGGCCGGTGTTGTCAGGGGCCGATACCGTCGGGGGCCGATGCCGTCAGGGACCGATACCGTCAGGGGCCGCTGCCACGGCGGCTGATGCCTTGCGCCGCGCCGCCCGTCAGCCGACGGGTCGCGCCGAGGGGCCGGGGCGGAGGCCGGCCTCCGGGGGTGTCAGAGGTCCGTGGCCCTCTCCGCAGACGACCACCGCGCGCACGTCTTCTCCGCACTCCGCGTGGTGCACCGCCAAGGGCGGGCCCTCCGGGTCGGCCGTGTACCGGTCGCCCCACTGCTTCAGCGCGATCATCGCGGGCCACAGGTCCCAGCCCTTGCGGGTGAGGCGGTACTCGTTGCGGGTGCGGCTGCCCGGCTCGCGGTAGGCGACGGTCTCCAGGATCCCGGCCGCCACCAGCTTGCGCAGCCGGTCCGCCAGGACCGCCTCGGACAGCCCCACATGACGACGGAAGTCGTCGAAGCGCCTGACGCCGTTCATGGCGTCCCGCAGCAGCAGCAAGGACCATTTCTCGCCGACCAGGTCCAAGGTCCGCTGGACCGTGCAGTTCGCCGTGCTCGTCTCCAACCACCTCATGCACCCATCCTAGGCTGGCTTCACCATTGACAGCCAGATGCCGGCCCGGCTAGCTTCGCCAGGAGAAGCCAGATGCAGCAGGGAGCGGGAATGCGCAGGTCACGCACGTTCGACTGGGAGGACCCCCGGGTCTCCGCCGGTGCCGTCGCTCAGCACAGCGGCCTCGCGTTCCTCCGCGAGATCCTGGACGGGCGTCTGCCCGCCCCACCGATCGCCCGGGCGCTCGGCTTCACCCTCGAAGAGGCCGAGCACGGCCGGGCCGTCTTCGCGCTGGTGCCGGGCGAGGAGCACTACAACCCCATCGGCAGCGTCCACGGCGGTGTCTACGCCACGCTCCTCGACTCGGCGGCCGGCTGCGCGGTGCAGTCCGCGCTGCCCCTGGGCACGGCCTACACCTCGATCGACCTGAACGTGAAGTTCCTCCGTCCGGTCACGGTCGACAGCGGCAAGATCCGTGCCGTCGGCACGATCCTCAACCTCGGCCGCCGCACAGCCCTCGCCCAAGCCGAACTCCGCGACTCCGACGACCGGTTGCTGGCCCACGCCACCAGCAGCTGCATGCTCTTCCCGGTACCGGCCGACAGGCCGACCGACTAACCGACTAACCGACTGACCGACGGGTCGGCCGGCCGGACAGTCTGTGGTGCGCGGCCCTGCTCAGGCCGGCGCCGGCCGCGCGCCCGCGGGCCTCGACCCGGCGGCCCCCTCCGTGCTCTCCCGCAACACCAGCCGGTGCGCCACCACGAGGTCCTGCGGCGATCGCGCGTCGGCCGATGAGGCGTCCGCCGCGGTGGTGCCCGCCGCCTCGTCCATGCGGCGCTGCAGCAGTGCGACGGCGACCCGGGCGACCGCGGCCTTGTCCGGGGCGACGGTGCTCAGGGTGGGGACGCTGTAGCGCCCGGCCTCGACGTCGTCGAAGCCGATGACGGCGACCTCCTCGGGAACCCGGACGCCGTGCTCGTGCAGGGCCCGCAACGCGCCCAGGGCCAACTGGTCGTTGAGGCACAGCAGCGCGTCGGGGCGGACGCCCTCGCTCAGCACCCGGGTCACCGCCTCGGCGCCGTCGGGCATGCGGAAGGACGTGACGGGCAGGAGCGCGGCCGGGTCGTGGGCGATGCCCGCTTCCGTGAGCGCGGCGCGGTAGCCGCGGGTCCGGGCCTCGGCCGTGCCCGGAGCCGCGTCGTCGCGTCCGCCGATGACCAGGATGGAGCGGCGCCCCATGCCGAGCAGGTGCTCGGTCGCTTCGCGTGCCGCCTTCTCGTTGTCGATGGCGACGTGATCGGCGCCTTCCTCCAGCAGTTCGCCGATGAGGACGGTGGGCGGGGCGCCGGCCCGCTCACGCAGGTCGTCCGCGGTGAGGGCGAGCGGGCTGAGGATCACCCCGTCGACGAAGCTGGAGCCGAAGCCGGTCAGCGCCGCCAGCTCGTGATCGCGGTCCGCGGCGGTCTGGTGGATCAGCACCGTCAGGGAGCGCCGCTCCGCCTCGCGGATGACGTGCCGGGCGAGCTCCGCGAAGTACGGCACGTCCAGTTCGGGGATGACGAGAGCGATGATGCCGGTGCGGCCCTGGCGCAGATGGCGGCCTGCCAGGTTCACCTTGTAGCCGAGTTCCTCGATGGCGTCGCGGACGGCGCGCCTGGTCCGGTCGGAGACGTGGGCGTAGTCGTTGATGACGTTGGACACCGTCTTCTCCGACACACCCGCGAGACGCGCGACGTCCTTGATCTTCGGTCGTGCCACCGGAACCTCCCTGCCCCACCGCGCTGCCGAGTATATGTTCCGGCTGGTCGCGGAACGGCGGCACGCTCCCCGGTCCGGTCGGCCCTCGGATTCCGGCCGTGCCTCAGGCTCTTTACAGCCAATGTACATCGATGTAAAAACGAGCCATCGCATCGGCGCCTCCGGTGCGCCCCTCGCCTGACCCATGCGGTGCGGCACCCCTCCCGGGTGTTTCCCGCCGGTCCGGCATGCGTGTCCGGCCGTCGGAAGGTCCGCGATGTTCACCCACCCCTCTGCCCCACCCCCAACGCCCGCCTCCGGTGCGGGCGCTGCTCTCACCCGCCGCCGGCTCCTGCGTCACGGCACGGCCGCCGCGGGGGCGGTGCTCGCCGCCGGCCCGCTGTCCGGCTGCGCCTCACCGGCCGCCGCGGACGCCTCGGCGCTGAGCGTCTGGGACCTGTTCCAAGGCGGTGACGGCATGCTCATGGACGACATGATCAAGGCCGTCTCCGCAGGCCCGGAGGGATTCGAGGTGCAGCGCACGATCCTGGACTGGGGGCCGTCGTACTACACGAAACTCGCCATGTCGGCCGCCGGCGGCCGGGCCTCGGACGTGGCGATCATGCACCTCTCCCGGCTGGCCGGTTACGCGCCCGGCGGTCTCCTCGACCCCTTCGACCTGGACCTGCTCGCCGAGTTCGGCGTCCGCCGGCAGGACTTCGCACCGGCCGTCTGGGCCCGGACGCAGCACGACAGCACCGTCTTCGCCATCCCGCTCGACGTCCACCCCTTCATCGTGTTCTACGACAAGGAGGCCGCCGACAAGGCGGGCCTGCTCGACTCATCGGGTGAACTGGCCCCCATGGGCTCCCCGGACGCCCTGCTCGACGCCGGCAAGGCGCTCGCCGAGGCGACCGGGCAGAAGGGCATCCTGTTCGGCCACGTCACCGACACGGCCCAGACCTGGCGGCAGTTCGCCGCCCTCTACGCCCAGACCGGCGCCGCGTTCTCCCTGCCCGACGGCGGCCCGCCGCGGATCGACGTCGACGCGGCCGTCCGCGTGGTCACCTTCATGCAGCAGTTGTTCGACGGCCGCACTAATCCCAACAACCTGGACTACTACGGCGCCTTGGCCGGTTTCCTCGGCGGCCGGGGAGGCATGGTGATGCTCGGCGAGTGGGAGCTGCCGACGCTGAAGAAGTCCGGCATCCCTCTTGGCGCCGCACCGTTCCCGCAGGTCTTCGACAAGCCGGCCGTCTACACGGACAGCCACGCCTTCGTCCTTCCGCATCAGAAGAACCCCGACCCCGCGCGGCGCCGCCGGGCCCACCGGTACGTCGCGGAGATGGTCAAACAGAGCCTCACCTGGGCGAGCGCCGGCCACATCCCCGCCTACCAGCCCGTCCTCGCGGAACCGCAGTACGCCGCCCTGGACCCGCAGTCCTCCTACGCGGGGGCGGCCGAGGTGGCGGTCCTCGACCCGCCGAACTGGTTCGCCGGGGCCGGTTCGAACTTCCAGAACCGGATGTGCCAGCCGCTGCAGTCGGCGCTGCTGGGCAACACCTCCGCCGAGAAGGCGGTACGCCAGATGGTCCGCGAGGCGGACGCGCTGCTCCGGCAGCCCAACCCGGTCGCCTGACGAGCAGAGGAAGTGACCCACGTGACCACCACCGCACCCGCTGGTGCCGATGCCGTGAGCGGCCCGGCCCCCGAGCGTACCGGCGGCCTCCGCCGCAGGGGCCTCGGCCGTATCGGCCGCAGAGGCGGACGGACCTCGCACGGCCCCGGCCTCGTCTTCGTCCTGCCGTTCTCGCTCGTCTTCGCCGTGTTCCTCGTGTGGCCCATCCTGCACGGGCTCTGGATGAGCTTCACCGACAGCTCACTGGCCCTGCGCGACACCACGTTCGTCGGCTTCGACAACTACGCCGAGGCGTTCGGTGATCCGGACGTCTGGAGCAGCCTGGGCAACACGGTCGTCTTCACCGCCCTGTCCAGTGTCCCGCTGGTGCTGATCGCTCTGGCGATGGCGCTGCTGGTGCACAGCGGCATCGCCGGGCAGTGGGTGTGGCGACTGGCCTTCTTCGCTCCCTATCTGCTGCCCGTGACCGTGGTGACGCTGATCTGGACCTGGCTCTACCAGCCCGAGCTCGGACTGGCGAACCAGTTCCTCGACACCCTCGGTGTGGGGCCCGTCGGCTGGCTCTCCGACGAGTCCGTCGCGATGTGGTCGATCGCCGCCCTCACCGTCTGGTGGACGGTCGGCTTCAACTTCCTGCTCTACCTCGCCGCGCTGCAGTCCCTGCCCTCGACCTCCTACGAGGCCGCGGCGCTGGACGGCGCCGGAGCCTGGCGGCGCCTGTGGTCCATCACGCTGCCGCAGCTGCGCCGCACCACCGCGCTGGTCGCGATGCTCCAGATCCTCGCCTCGCTCAAGGTGTTCGACCAGATCTACATCCTCACCAAGGGCGGACCCAACGGCTCGACCCGCCCGGTCCTGGAATACGTCTACGACGTCGGGTTCACCGGCTACCGGCTCGGCTACGCCTCCGCCGTCTCCTACCTCTTCTTCGCCCTCGTCATCGTCGTCTCGCTCGTGCAACTGCGTCTCTTCCGCCAGGAGGACTGACCGTGTCCGCCACCGCAACGCCCCTTCGCTCACGGCGCCGTCCGCCCTCGGCAGCCGGTGCGTCCTCCCTCCTCCTCGGACACGGCCGGCTGCCACGCGTGCTGGCCGGTACGGCGCTGGCCGTCCTGACCGCCGTCTGGCTGCTGCCGTTCGTCTGGGCGGTCGCCACCTCGCTGCAGAGCGAACAGGACGCGGCCTCCCCCGGCCTGTCCCCGGTCAAGGGCGCCCTCACGACGGAGGCGTACCGGCACATCCTGGAACGCGGGAACGTCACCGTGTGGGCCTTCAACAGCTTCCTGATCGCCGGGCTCGTCACGCTGATCACGGTCGTGGTCTCGACGCTCGCCGCCTACGGCTTCTCGCGCGGCACGTTCCGCGGTCGCCGGGTCCTGCTGGCGCTGACCCTCGCCGCGATCCTCGTCCCGCCCCAAATGCTGATCGTCCCGCTCTTCGAGCAGATGCTGCTGTTCAACCTCGTGGACACCTACGCGGCGGTCATCCTGCCGCAGGTCGTGGCGCCGATGATGGTCTTCATCCTCAGGCGCTTCTTCGACGCGGTCCCCCGGGAGCTGGAGGACGCGGCCCGTGTGGACGGGGCGTCCGAGCTGCGGGTCTTCCTGTCGGTCGTGCTGCCGCTGTCCCGGCCCATCGTCGCCGCCGTGGCGATCTTCGTCTTCATCGGCGCCTGGAACAACTTCCTGTGGCCGTTCATCGTCACCAACGACCCGGACCTGATGACCCTGCCCGTCGGCCTGGCGACCGTCAAGGACGCCTTCGGCATCCAGTACGCCCAGTCCATGGCGTCCGCGCTGCTGGCGGCCCTGCCGTTGATCGTGGTGTTCCTCTTCTTCCAGCGCCGCATCGTCGACTCGGTCGCCACCACCGGCCTCGGCGGCTCCTGACCCGCCCTCTTCGCCCTACGCACCAGGCCGGCGGCCTCTCGCCGGCCCCCCTATGACAGGAGCATGTGTGCCCACTCACTCCGTACCGCGCCCGGAGTACCCGCGACCGCAGTTCGTGCGGCGCGACTGGCTCAACCTCAACGGTGTCTGGCAGTTCGAGACCGACCGGGGGGACAGCGGACTGGAACGCGGTCTGCTGGGCCGCGAGTTGCGCGACGAGATCCTCGTACCGTTCCCGCCCGAGTCGGAGCTGTCCGGCATCGGCGACACCGATTTCCTGGAGGCCGTCTGGTACCGGCGCGCCCTCACCCTGCCCCCCGATTGGGCCGGGCGCCGGGTGCTGCTGCACTTCGGCGCGGTCGACTACGACACCACCGTGTGGGCCGACGGCGAGGAAGTCGCGCGGCACCGCGGCGGCTTCACCCCCTTCACGGCCGACCTCGGCGACATCGCGGGACGCGGCGAGGAGGTCGTCATCACCGTCCGGGCCCGCGACCCCAAGTCCGGGCCGCAGGCCCGCGGCAAGCAGGCCGTCCGGTACGCCAACCACGACTGCAACTACACCCGGGTGACCGGCATCTGGCAGACCGTCTGGCTGGAGCCGGTCCCCGAGGCGCACCTGCGGCGCCCGCGCATCACACCCGACCTCGCCGGCTCCGCCTTCCACCTCGAACTGCCGCTGTCCGGCAACCGTCCAGGACACCGGGTGCGCGCGGTTCTCGCCGACGGCTCCGGTGAGGTGAGCCGCGCCGAGGCACGCGCCGACCTGGACCTGGCGCCGCGCCTGTATCTGCCGGTCCCCGACGGGCGGCGCCGCGAATGGTGCCCGCAGGACCCGTACTTGTACGACCTGCGGCTGGAACTCCTCGACGCGGACGGCCGGGTCGTCGACAGCGTGGAGAGCTACGCGGGTCTGCGGGCCGTCGGGGTGAGCGGCAAGGCCGTCCTGCTCAACGGCCGGCCGGTCTTCCAGCGTCTCGTCCTGGACCAGGGCTGGTATCCGGACGGGCTGATGACCGCCCCGACCGACGAGGCCCTGATCCGGGACATCGAGCTGGCCCTGGAGGCCGGCTTCAACGGGGCCAGGCTGCACCAGAAGGTGTTCGAGGAGCGCTTCCTGTACCACGCCGACCGTCTCGGCTATCTGGTCTGGGGCGAGTTCGGCGACTGGGGCTGCGAGGTGGGCGGCTCGTCGGGCGACAACCAGCAGCCCGACGCCTCGTACGTCGGCCAGTGGCTCGAAGCCGTCGAGCGGGACTACTCCCACCCCTCGATCATCGGCTGGTGCCCGCTCAACGAGACGTACCAGAAGCTGCACGACCGCCTCACGCAGCTCGACGCGGTGACCCGGGCGATGTTCCTCGCCACGAAGGCGATGGACAACACCCGTCCGGTGATCGACGCCTCCGGCTACGCGCACCGCGTCGCCGAGACCGACATCTACGACTCCCACCACTACGAACAGGACCCCGAGGCGTTCCGGGCGCTCATGTCGGGGCTGGCGAAGGACGCCCCGTTCGTCAACGCCCATGAGAACGGCGCCCCTTGGTCGGTGCCGTACCGCGGCCAGCCGTACTTCGTCAGCGAATTCGGCGGCATCTGGTGGGATCCGGAGGCGGCCGCGGCCCAGTCCGGCGACGACCGCACCGAGTCCTGGGGCTACGGCGAACGCGTCCGCGACGAGGAGGAGTTCCACGCCCGCTTCGCCGGCCTCACGGGCGTGCTCCTGGGCGACCGTGACATGTTCGGCTACTGCTACACCCAGCTGACCGACGTCTTCCAGGAACGCAACGGCATCTACCGCTTCGACCGCGGCTCCAAACTCGACATCCACCGCATCCGCGCCGCACAGCAACGCCCGGCAGCGATCGAGCAGCCGCCGGAGGACTGACCGCGACACCGACCCACCCGCGTGGGCCCCTTGCCCCACCTCGACACTGATCCGCGCCGAGGCCGGGGCGAGGGTCCACGCGGAGGCAGCATCCCCGGGCTGCGCACCGCCCGGGCAGGGCATGCCGGTGTCTCCGGACGGGCCGGCTGATCACGCCGGGGACGACTGCGCTCGGTGGCGGGGAGACCGAGCTCGCCTCCGCCCATGGGAGCCAGCCCGAGCAGCGTCCGAATCGACGTCGGCATACCGCCGGTGAGAATCCCGATCTCCAAGCTCCGCACGGCCTCCGCCGCGTTGGCGAGGAGGGCCGTCTCGGGGTTCTTTCCTGAATCGCCGATGCCCGCGCTGCTCCTGCGGAGCCGATCCGGGGGAGAGACAGGGGTACGCGTTGAGCCGGCCCGCGGGAACGTCCCGCGGGCCGGCTCTGGCTTCTCAGGGGTCTAGGGGAGGGCGCCCGTCGCGTAGTACGTGCGGCATACCGAGCCCTCGAAGTCGGTGGCCATGTGGAGGACCCTGCGGCCGTCCGCCGACGGCAGCAGCGGGGAGCTGTAGTTCTGGCAGTAGTTGATCTCGGGGTTCGGCACGGTCACCGGTGCGGTCATCGTGGACCAAGCGCCGCTGCCGTTGCGGGAGTTGGTGAGGATCGTCCGTCCGCTCCCCGCGGCGAGCGTGCCGTCCCGGTTGAGCAGGCGCTGCCCGATCAGCAGGATGCGGCCGTCGCCCCCGCCGCCCGGGGTGGGCGCCCAGGCGATGGTCGGGGCGGCGCGGAAGTACCTGCCGTCCGCCGTCTCGGGGCGGATGCCGAGGTCGGCCGGGTTGCCCCAGTTCCAGCCGTCGGCCGAGGTCCGGTAGTGCACGACGCACTGGTACTGGCCGCCGGGATTGCAGATCTCGTAGCTCATGAAGTAGGTGCCGTTCGGCAGCCGTCGCACCACCGGCATCCCGGGCCGGTCGGGCGCCCACGTACTGGCCACGGTGTCGTGGTGGCCTTGCCAGTTCACTCCGTCGTAGCTGCGGGCCGCGACGAGTTTCTGGCTGTGCGCGGGGTCGGTCTCGTCAGAGTAGTGACAGACCAGAGCGCCGTCAGCGGCCACGGAGAACTCCGGTTCCCACAGCCCGCCCGTACCTCCGGCGACGGCGCAGGACGACAGGTAGGACCAGGTGCGGCCGATGTCGTCGCTGCGCCAGATCCGCAGTGCCATGCGGCGGTCGGGTTCGTCCTGGCCGGCGGACGAGGCCCACAGCAGGGTGCCGGCCCGCAACACGCCCACCTGGCGAGGCAGTTCGAACAGGGTGGCACAGCAGAGCCCCTGGCCCGCCGCGGAGTCGGGGTCGGCGACCCGCCCGACCTCGCGGAAGGTCGCTCCGGAATCGGTGCTCTCGTGGATGGCTCCGATGCCGTTGTTGCCGTCGAAGGTGACGGCGCTCGCGAGGACACGCCCGTTGGCCGCGCCGTTGTGAGCGAGCCGAACGAGCCGCGGGTACAGGGCTGTTCCGTCGCGCAGCGGTGTTCCGGTCGCCGCCGGAGAGGGCGTGGCGGGCGCCGGGCCGCTGGTCAGGGGGGATGTGGCGGCCGGGGTGGCCGGCAGCAGACTCAGTACGCCGGTGAGCGCGAACGCGAGGAGTCGACGCCGCCCGAGGGCATGCCGAAGGCGCGGGATCACCATGGTGTTCCTTCCGGGTGGGGAGATGCGCGCCAGGCTAGAGCGGAATGTACATCGATGTAAACGGCTGCGGCACAAGCCGTTTCGCTCGTCTCCCCGGTGATGTGAAGGGCCCGTCCCGCTGTCGGTCAGACCTTGGTCACGGTGTCCGTCGGGACCGCCACGGCGGGGGCCGGCGCGGGCATCGGGGTCCGGGCCGCTCTCGCTCAGGCCGTAGCGCGTGTGGAGCCTGCGCAGGAAGCCGGGGGCGTACCGGGCCGAGGACTTCCGCACGGCGATGCGCTCTCTGCCGGAGCACCTCCGCCGTCGGATCCCCGCACAGGCCACGGCACTTCCGGTCACGCCCCGACCAGGATCGCAGCTCCCGTTCTCGCGTCGCGGCCGCGACCATACAGGACGGGGAACCGGCCCGGCGGACCTGGACGGACGGGTGGTGGCCCGGTTCGGAGTGGAGCGCGGGGACGGAGCGCGGCCGTCGATGTCGCTCGACGGCTGATCAGGCGGCCCCCGCCCGCCACCGTTGTTCGGTGCCCCCGTCCGCCGAGCTCAGCGACACCCCGTCCCCGGCGCCGCCGTCCGGGGTGACGGCCGTGTCGAAGGCGATGGCGGGGCGGATCAGGCCGTTGCCGTCCACCACGAACGTCAGGTTGCGGCCGTTGCGGCCCTCCACCGAGTCACAGTCCCAGATCCCGACGCCCCGGTGCGTGGCGCCGCGGCTGTCGAGACAGAAGCCGGGATCGGCGGCCGACTGCAGCACCCCACGCTCGTGGTCGACGCGCCAGCGCTGGGTGCGGGCGGAGGAGCAACGGGCCGTGATGACGTCGGTCCCGTCGGAGAAGGCACCGTCCACGTCCAGGCACAGCCCCGAGCCGACGTTCACGATCTGCGCGAAGGAGCCGGAGGGCGGGCGTGTGGGAGGGGGCGTCGGCTTCGGGCTCGCGGTCCTCGTCGGGGACGGACTGCGGGTCGGGGAGGGCGACTTCGTGCTCCGCGACGGCTCGGGCGACGGCGAGGGCGGTGCGGTCGACGGCGTCGCCGACACCGTGGCCGTCACCGTCACGGCCACCGGCGGCACACTCGGCCGGGCGTTCGCCGAGCTCACCGGGTCCTGCGGGGTCGATCCGCCCTGCGTCAGGAGAAACACCGCCAGCGGCAGCACGGCCACCCCGAGCACCGCCGACACCAGGACGGTGCGCCGGCGATCCGGTGCCCCGGCCCGCTCCCCCGCACCCCGCCCGGCACCGGCAGCTCCGGACGGCATCCGGCTCAGGGCGGCACCAGCGGCCGCACGCGCCCCCGCGTCGTCCGCCGCGTACGCCGTGCCGCCCCACGGGAGCAGCCCTTCGGCCAGCGCCGTGCGCGGGGCGTCCCGCAGGGCCGAGAGTTCCTCGTGGGCCGTCGTGCAGTGCGGGCAGTGCGCCATGTGGGCGTGCAGATCGGCGCTGGCCCGGGAGTTGCCGGGCCGTACGGACTCCTCGATGAGGCGGCCGAAGTCGGAGCAGTCCGGGTCCTCGGAGGCGGCGAGGCGGACGCGCAGGCAGGCCCGGGCCAGCTGGTGCAGCGCCGGGTCCGTGCCGTAGGTGACGTCCTCCCGGGACAGGCCGAGGAGAGTGGCCGTGCGTTCCGCGGGCTCCTGTTCCACGATCCCGTACCAGATCAGGCTTTGGGTCCGGGACGGCACGGACCGGAACGCCGTGAGCATGGAGGGCACCGGGCCGGAGGGACCGGCCGTGTTCAGGACGAGCAGCAGCCCCGCGTCCAGCCCCGCCGCCCGTCCGTCCGCGGCCCACGACCCGGCCGCCTGTGCGACGAGCAGGAGGAGTTGGTGACGCCAGGGCAGCGGCGAGTCGATGCCGCGGGCACTCTGGCGGGCCGCCAGCGTGAACGCCTGGCCCGCCAACTGCCGTGCCATGGACTCGTTCGGGGTGCACAGCCGGGCGTAGGCGAGGACGTGCGGATGATGCCGGGCGCGCAGTTCCTGCAGGGCCGGATACGCCGTCCCCGTGTCGGCGCGCAGCAGTTCGGTGAGCCGCACGTCGGACGCGCCCGCGTGGATCCCGTGCCCGGGCTCCGCACCCCCAGGGTCCCTGTCCTCGTCCGCCCGAGCCATGCCCGCCGCCTCCTCGCAGCCTTGCGACCCGCGCGGAGACCTGACGTACCGGCGGGTATGACGGCTCATAGTGGAGGACGGAAGCCCGTGAGGAAAGGGTTCCTGTGGGTAACACCTGAGGCGAGGGCCGAGGATTCCGGCGGTCAGACCCCGGGTGCGCCCGGTCCTGGCGCTTCGGCACCGCCGGTGCGGGCGGCGAGGTTGGCTTCGAGGCGCTCGAAGACGGCGAGGGCCTCGGCGCGTTCGGCGTCGGTGAGGTCCCCGGCGGCGTAGTCCTCCAGGCGGGCCCAGAGGTCCTCGACCTGCCGGCGCAGGGCCTGGCTGGCGGCGGTCGGTTCGACGAGGACGGAACGCTTGTCGCTGGTGGAGGGAACGCGGCGCACGAACCCGGCCCTCTCCAGGCGCTGGATGGTGCGGGTCATGGTGGCGGCGTCGGCACCGACGTGCCGGGCCAGGTCGGTCTGGCGCATCCGGCCGCGGTCCCACAGCTGCATCATGACCAGCTCCTGGGCCGGGTGCAGACCCACCTCGCGCAGCAGTTGCCCGGCGAGCATGCGGTGCAGACGGGCCACTCGGAAGATCGCATGGCTGATCGGTCCGCGGCGTGCGGCCTCGGGGAGTTCACCGGCCGCCGGGGCCTGGGGCGTTGCCTCGGGTTCCATCGCGCTTCCTTCTGCCGTCCGCCCAGCGGCCGTCCGTACGGGGCCTGCCCCGGTGGCCGGCGTGAGAGCCGACTGCCGGGGCAGGCCGCAGGTCCGCGTCCTGAGAGCACAGGGTATGTGCTGCTCAGGCGCGGCGTGCTCCGCGGGCGGGTCCGGGGCGGAACCGTCAGGCGCCGGCTTCCTCCAGCGTCGGGTAGTCGGTGAATCCCTTCTCGCCGCCGCCGTAGAAGGTGGCCGGGTCGGGGGTGTTGAACGGGCCACCCCGGGCCAGACGGGCCGGCAGGTCGGGGTTGGCGAGGAAGAGGGTGCCGTAGGCGAGCAGGTCGGCGGTGCCGTTCTCGACGAGTTCCAGTGCGGCCGGGCCGGTGGGTTCCCGGCCGGTGAAGGGGTTGAGGATGAAGGTGGTCGGCCACGTCTTGCGCAGGCGGAGCATCAGGTCGTGCGCGCCGGGGGCCTCCAACTGGTGCAGATAGGCGAGGTTCAGCGGGGCGAGGGCGTCGACCAGGGCGGTGTACGTGGCTTCCGTGTCGGCGGTGTCGGACTCGTCGATGTCGTTGTAGGGGTTGCCCGGGGAGAGGCGGAAGCCGACCTTGTCCGCGCCGATGGCGTCGGCGACAGCCGTGGCGGTCTGCACGGCGAAGCGCGTGCGCTTCTCGGGGCTGCCGCCCCAGGCGTCGCTGCGCCGGTTGCTGTTCGGGGCGAGGAACTGGTGGATGAGGTAGCCGTTGGCGCCGTGCAGTTCGACGCCGTCGAAGCCGGCCTCGACGGCGTTGCGGGCGGCGGTGGCGTAGTCGGCGATGGTGGCGTGGATCTCGGCGTCGGTCAGTTCGTGCGGGGTCACGAAGTCCTTGGGGCCTTCGTGGGTGTACACCTGCCCGGCGGCCGCGACGGCGGAGGGGCCGACGGGCTGCAGGCCCGTCAGCGCGGGGTGCCCGACCCGCCCGGTGTGCATGATCTGCAGGAAGATCACGCCGCCCCGCGCATGCACCGCGTCGGTCACCCGGCGCCAGGCGGCGATCTGCTCTGCGGTGTGGATGCCGGGAGTGTCGGGATAGCCCTGGCCGACCCTGGAGGGCTGCACGCCCTCGGTCACGATCAGCCCGGCGGAGGCGCGCTGCGTGTAGTAGTCGGCCATCAGCGGTGTGGGGCTCTGACCGGGGCCGTGGGCACGGCTGCGGGTCATCGGCGCCATCACCAGACGGTTGGCCAGGCGCAGACCGCTCAGCTCGTAGGGCTCGAATGCCTTCGACATCGTCGTCTCTTCTCGTAGGACGGAGAGTGTTACTTGTTCGAACAGGTAACTACCTTCCGATCCTTCCCGGAGCGCGATGTGAGCTGCGTCACTGCCGCGTACACAGGCGGGTGTACCCAAGACGCGAATGATCGGACTCCGCGGAATCTGTTCGGACAACTTCCTCGCCCGCTACTGCGGGCTCGGCCCGGTCTCCGCCGGTCCGACGGGGCTGCCGTGCCAGTCCAGGATCAGCACCGTGGCATCGTCCCTGAGGTTGCCGTGGCACGCGGCGAGCACCGCCGCCGTCAGGCTCCGGACGGCCTCACGCGGATGCTGCGCGCGGGTGTCGTGCACGAGAGAGGCGAGGTCGACGGCCGCGGCACCGCGGTCCTGCATTCCGTCGGTGAGCAGGATCAGCCGGTCGCCCGGGCGCAGCTGGAGTTCCTGTACGCGGTAGGGAGTGGGTGCCGCCACGCCGAACGGCAGGTTGACCGCGAGTCTGACCTCCTCCACGACACCGTCGCGCAGCCGCAGGGGCCAGGGATGGCCGGCGTTGACCAGTTCGCACAGGCCCGTGCCGAGGTCGACGCAGAGCAGCTGCCCGGTGGCCAGACCACGGCTGTGGCTCAGCAGGGCCTGATGGGCGTGGTGCGCCTGCTTCAGCGCGTCGCAGCCACTGCGGCGTGCCCGCCGCAACGCGCTGACCAGCAACGTCGCCAGCAGAGCGGAGTTCGTGTCGTGGCCCATGGCGTCGGTGACGGACAGATGCAGGGTGTCGTGGTCGAGGGTGTAGTCGTAGGTGTCGCCCCCGATGTCGTCGGCCGGGACCAGCCCGGCGGCGAGGGTGAACTGGGGCGCCTCGCAGCAGGACGCCGAGGGAAGCAGCTGGTGCTGGATCTCCGCGGCCAGGCTGGTCTCGGTGGTGCGCCGTCCCAGGTGGTACAGGTCGGTGAAGCGGCGGTCCGTGACGATGATGTACGCCAGCGCGTGCGCCGCGTCGCGGACCTGTCGGAGCACGGTGTCGTCGGCGGACTGCAGGGTCGCCTCCAGCAGGCCGATGCAGTCGCCGCGGTTGGTGACCGGTGTGATGACGCGCAGTCCGCCCTGGCCGTCGGATTCCACGTGCTGTCGCTGGCTCTGGAGCACGCTGTCGTAGACGCTGCCCCGCAGGTCGAGCGGCCCGGCGTGGTCCGGTGCCTCGCCGCCGGCCGCGGGGAGCCGTACCAGCCGCTGGCCGATGAGATCGGCGAACAGGAAGGAGACGCCCGTCGCGCCGAAGCGCTTCTGCAGATCGCGTGCGACGACGTTCACGGACTCCCCGGGCGGCGCCGCCTCCGCGGCGGCCAGCACATGGCCCAGCTCCAGGTCTCCACGCTCCACGACAACCTCCCGTCGACTTCCGGACCTTTTTCCCCGAGTTTCCGCGACATCACCTCATCTGCCCGGGTCGCCTGGTCAGGGCGGTGGGAGGGGCCGGGCTCAGGGGCGGGGCCGCAGCACCTCGAGGGCGCCGGTCACGGTGTCGTAGCTGCGCAGGGTGGTGAGGTGCATCGACAGCGGCGGCGCGGGCAGCAGGTCGGGGACCCGCCGGTCCGCGAAGGCGCCGGCCCGCCGGGTCCGGCCCAGGGTGATGTGCGGGGTCCAACGTCCGGGTGCGTGGAAGGGGTTGAGGGTCTCGGGCGGGCTGTCGGAGGCCACCGCCTCCCACACCCGGCGGTGCAGCCCGGCCAGTGCGGAGTCCGGGTCCAGCGCCCAGGCGAGCACGGAGGTGGGCCGCTCGAAGCGGACCACGCCGGTGCACCGCACCGGCAGGGGCAGACCGGCGGCCACCTCGGCGAGCTCCCAGCGGATCGGGGCGGTCAGCTCCGGGCAGGCGGCCAGGGTGAGGTGCGGGCTGTTGGTCGGTGAGCGGTGGCGGGCCTGACTGGGCAGCCCCGCGTCCGCGAGCCGCCGCCACGCCTCCCGCACGGCTCGCTCCGCCTCCCCGTCCAACAACAGCTCGACCGTGCGCACCGCCGCAGCCTATCGATGATCGTCCGCGCACCGTCTCCAACACCACCGCCCCGGGCGCCACCCGGCCCGGTTTCGCCGCGTTCGGCCATGCAACGGGGCCTCCCGCCTACGACGAGTGGGCGGGCCCCCGGACAGCCCGCCTGGCGGTACATGCAGGTGACGCCCGTACGGGCCCGTCGGGGGGCGCCTCGGTCGCGCGATGTAGGTCCTGCGCCGCAGGCGCGCTCCGCACCCGCTGGCTAGGGTCGATTCCCATGGAGAGCACGGGAATCGTCCCTCGCCCGACGGCGGAACGTACGCGCGACGTACTGGAGCGGCTCGCCGCCGAGCGGGACATGTGGGTGTCGACGGCCCACCCCGATCACGGGCCGCACCAGGTGCCGCTGTGGTTCATGTGGGACGGGCGAGCCGTGTGGATGTGCACCGGCGCCGCGTCCGCGACCGCGCGGAACGTGCGCGCGGAGCCGCGTGTGCGTCTGGCACTGCCCGACTCCTTCGACGTGGTGCTCCTCCAGGGCGAGGCGGAGTGCTTCCCCGACCGGGAGGTGCCCGCGGACGCGGCGGAGGCCTTCGCCGGCAGATTCGGGTGGGATCCACGCGCGGAAGAGGGTTCCTTCGTCTATCTGCGCGTGGTTCCCCGGGTCGTGCGGGCGTGGCGCGGCGAGCCGGAACTGCGGGGAAGAGTCGTCATGCGCGACGGGCAGTGGCTGCGCTGACGGCCGTCCCTAGTCGGCCCCGTCACCGCCTCGGATCGCCATGCGCACCGACCTGGCTCGGTAGCATGCGGCGCATGGCCATCAGACTCGAGAACGTCGGCATCGCGGTGCGTGACCTCGAAGCGGCGATCTCCTTCTTCACCGATCTCGGCCTCACGGTCATCGGCCGTGACACGGTCAGCGGCGAGTGGACCGACATCGCCGTCGGCCTCGACGGCAATCACGCCAAGATCGCGATGCTCCAGACGCCGGACGGTCAGGGCCGCCTGGAACTGTTCGAGTACATCCACCCCGAGGCGATCGAGTCGGAGCCCACGCGTCCCCATGAGATCGGCATGCACCGCGTCGCCTTCCAGGTCGACGATCTCGACGCGGCCCTCGAAACGGCCGCGCGGCACGGCTGCCGTCCGCTGCGCGGTGTGGCCACCTATCAGGACCTCTACAGGCTGACGTACCTCCGCGGCCCCAGCGGCATCCTGGTGATGCTCGCCGAGGCACTGAAGAAGGGCTGACCGGCGGCTGGAGCGCCGACCGGGGCCGGGGGGCCGAGCACGCTAGGACGTGTCTCTTTGATGGGCTGGTCAGATTGCGCCGGGTTGGCGGCGTCGGTGCTCGGACCGGCTGGACTCGGTGTGGGAACAATGCGAGCGGTCGCGGAGCCGATCGAACCAGGCTCCCAGCATGTCTGGTCCGACGTTGGTGATCGAGTTGGCGGAGCCGCTCTCCCCGGCTGCGCTGCGGGAGTTCCGCGCGTTGATGGTGGGGCTCTCCTCTCACTTCGACGAGAAGCGGCCCGGTTTCTTCGACGTCAACGTGCCCGCAGAGCGACTGGGCGTCGAGGACAGGCGAGAGAAGGACTGGCGAAAGCCGTTCCCGCTGCCACTCGTCGGCAACACCTCCGCGGACGAGGAGCTCACAGCCCTGGTGGGATTCAATCCGCAGCGCGAGGACTGGCATCGGCCCTTCCTGGTCCACTTGATGGGGCCGGGCGTCGGCGACGAGAGCACCTTCGAGGCTGAGCACGCGGACGAGCCCGTGGTGGAGGCCATCCTCGGCTTCAGACCGACCCATGCCGTCAATGTCAGCGCCGGCTGCAATCGCGAGATCGACCACGTGACCACGGCCCTGCTGACCGCCGCTGTCATGGACGTCATCGGGGGCGTGGCCAATGTCGAGCCGCTGGATGGACAGGCGTCGGTCGTCGCCGGCCTTCCGGGGGTGTCGGGGATCGCGGGCGACGACTGGATGGCGCTGGGATCGGCGGAGTTCCTGCGGGCCTGGGTTGGGCACCCGGCCTTCCGGCTGGTCAAGTAGCCAGCCGTTCACCCGCTGGTCGCTGCGCAAGCTGGCGCCTGCCTGCGCAAAGTGAGCCTCGCGGCCGCGGCGCGAGAACTCGCTGAGGAGACCGACGTCCACGTCACCACCGACAGCCTGCGCCCCATCGGCGCCTGGGACGCCCCCGACCGCGACCCGCGCGGCCGGTACATCACCGTCGCGTACATGGTCGTAGTCCCCGTCGGCACCGCGATCGTCGTCGGGGATGATGCCCGCAGGGGCCGCTGGTGGCCCCTGGACCGCCTCCCCGAACGACTCGCGTTCGATCACGCCGCCATCCTCAACGGGGGGGGTGGCATCAATGCCCTGAGCACAGCTCGCACCCACGACAGCGCCGCGCTCGCTCTCTCCGGGCAGGGCCTGGCGCCTGAGTTCGCGCGCATTGCCTACCAGAGAGCACGGGAGAGCCGTCCGTGACGACCACTGCACAACCCTCAACTCACCCTCCGTGGCGGTCAGAACGGTTGCCCACCGGCCTGGAAGGTGATGCCAGTGCGCTCTGGAAGGGGCCGCCCTAGGATCACGGTTGATGACCAGTCGTTCTTCACGCAAAGGGGCTGTTATGGCCAAGATTGTCCGGCGGCGACACCTTGATGCTGACGTGGAGTACCACGGCTTCGGATTTCAAGAGTCCGATGACGGTGATCTGCCCGTGCCGTTTCCCGACGACTTCGCGCAAGGCGTGTTCCTGAACGCCTTCCCGGGGCGTCTCGACATCTACAGTGGCGGCCACACGCATACCGCTGCGGTCAGCGTGGAGGTGTGGGACGGCGAGCCGCCTGCGCAGGATGCTTCGCTGTGGGATGAGCAGGCTGAGGCCGACTTCGAGTCGGCCAGTGGCGAAGTGGCCTTGTGGTCCATGGGTTCGGGGCGTGCCGATGACGTGATCACGCTCGCCGATTCGGGGGGCTCGTGGCGGGTGCGGGTTAGCTGCGCTGGGCGCAGGGAGGCTGCGGCACTGTCGGAACAGGAAGGTACGGGCGAAGGCGTGGAGAAGTACCTCGTGCAGTTCTGGCCCGCAAAGACCTGAACGCGGACCGTGGGCGGGAGCGCCAACGGGGTGGCGCTCCCGCCCTCAGTACTCAGGAGACGATCTTCACGATGAAGCCGTCTTCCATTCCGTCGATGATCCGGTTCTTGGCGTAGAAACTCAGCAGCAGGCTGCCGCCCGCACCGTTGTCTTCCTTCGCGATCGGCTTCACGGAGAAGTTGAACTTCTTCGCGTCCGGGTCGTGGTCGTGCTCCGCTGCGCCCTCATAGGTGGTGGCGAAGGGGTACTCGTCGCACTCGCGCGTGCCGCCGTGCGTGTAGTTGGCGCCCCAGTACCGCTTGCACTGCTTCACCGCTGCCTTGCGGTTGTCTTCCTTGCGTGCCTTGTTGACTGTTCGATGCAGCGGCTGGTCGGGCGTCTGACCTGGCACCTTTTTCGCCGACATGTACGGCTTGGTGTCCTGTGGCTTCGTGAACGCCGTCTTGATGTGCTGTGCCGCAGCTCGCTCCTCGGCGCCGTCCTTCGTGCTGTAGTTCAGCATCCCGATGTAGGCGAAGGAGGCTGCGCCTCTCTTGTCGGGGTTGCCGCCGCCGGTGGAGTTCGCCAGGTACTTGGCGGCGTCCCAGCGCGGAGGCA
The DNA here is from genome assembly GCF_002237655.1 of Streptomyces sp. XY006. Classification (GTDB taxonomy): domain Bacteria; phylum Actinomycetota; class Actinomycetes; order Streptomycetales; family Streptomycetaceae; genus Streptomyces; species Streptomyces levis. Next base: position 250,524 of record NZ_NOKT01000001.1, on the reverse strand, counting down.
GGAAGAACAGGTCACCCTTGAGGTCGCCGGTGATCTGGGCGTTGGGTGGCGGTGTGATGGTGATGGACGGCTGGTAGACGGCTGCGATCAGATCCGTTGTGCCTTGACTGCCCTGTCCGGGCTTGGCGTTGACGGTTTCATTGAAGGAGCGCAGCACCTTGAGTTCGGCGAAGGTCTTCGTTCCGGGCATGTTGCCGCCCCGGGTGTAGCGGACCGTGGACGGCCAGCTGTTGGGGATCTTCCCCTTGGTGCCGATCTTCATCGCAGGCGCCTCAGTGGTGCCCTGCGACTCCATCTCGGTGAAGTAGTACTTGAAGCCGATCGTGCGACTGTTCTTGGCGATCGTCCCTACGACCCGGACGTTGAACATGCTCACGCCGGAGGGCCTGCCGTTGACGAGCCAGGTCTGCACGAACGAAGCGCCCGAGCAGGCCGCGAACCGGGACGTGAAGTAGAACTTGTTGGTGGTGCCGAGGCCCTTCTTGCACTCGTCGAGCGACATGGTGCGGGCCGGTTCCGGAGCCGCGATCATGGGCGTCGGCGAGGCGGTCGATGCGACAGGCGTGGTGCGAGAGGGCTGAGTCGCCAGCCGTGCGTACGACGCCGCAGGACCAACCGTCTCGTGCGGCAGCTGCGCCATCGGCTCCGCCTTACGGGCAACGTCTCGCAGACGTTCCATACCGTCGCCGCTCTGCAACTCTTGTAGAGATGGCGTCGCTGCGCCAATCGGTAGAACGTAAGACTCGACCTCGAGATCAGCCGACGCGTCTGCCTGTGCCATAGATGGCACGGCCGACAGCAGGGCGATCGCGGTCCCCATGGTGAGTGCCTGTCTGCCGGCGCGCCTGAACCACGGTATGTGCATTGGAAACCCCCGAGCTTCTGCGGATCGAGTCAGCGATCCGAACATATGGTCGAGAGGAGGTCTATCGGTCCGGTGATCAGACGCGTCGGCGACACGCCACAGATGACGCGATCGCGCCCGCCGTTGGCCGAGATTGACATGCACACCAGCCTGGGTAGCGGCCTCTTCGGTGTCGTTCTCGCCGTACAACGACACCGACGTCGAGCGATCTGACATCCCTCCCCACTGCCGGAGCGCGGCGCAGGGACGCTGCCCTGCCAGGGCACCAGTGAGGCGACCCCCTCGGCTACCACCGAGCGGCCTCGCATTGTTTTGGAAGCAGCCACACCCGAGTCGACTCGTGCAGACGGCCACGAAGAGCCTTAGACGCACCCGAAGCGACCTGGTTATCGCAGGTGTCACCCGAACCCACCAGACCGGCGTCGGCACAACGCAACGAGTCAGGTAGGGGCGCGCCGCGCACAGCGGGCCGGCGTCGGCCCGAATGGCGATGCCGGCCAGGGAGACGGGGCCAACGCCCGGCTTGCGTAAGCGGGGGCCAGCGATCGGGAGATCGCCGTCCTTGCGCATCTCCGTCATCAGAAGGCCGACCTAGTTCCGGTGGCGCCGTCGCGCATCGAGGTGAAGACGGCACCTACGTCCTGGCCATCACCAGGAGCGGACGTCACTCAACATGGGCCGCGATCGGACCGCTCGGCGGCAAACGCGGCCTCCTGATCTCACTGCCCTGCCGGCGCCACTCCCCGACAGGCCGTCTCCGCTGCCCGCCATACCGCCCCCGCTGAACCGGTCCCAAGCAACAGCCACGCCCTGTGCATCTGTCCGGCCGACATCTCGCCGGCCCGCCAGACCCCGTGCTGTCATGACACGGTGCAACATGCCGCCCTGGACACCAATCGCCGAATGCTCCGCGCCCGGGACCTGATGGACCGCTGCTACGCACAACCACTCGACGTGCCTGCGCTGGCCCGGATCGCCCACGTGTCACCGGCCCACTTCGCACGTACCTTCCGCGCCACCTTCGGCGAGACGCCGCACCGCTACCTGCAGCGCCGTCGTGTCGAACGGGCGATGTTCCTGCTGCGCGAGAGCGACCACAGCGTCACAGAAATCTGCTTCGAGGTCGGCTTCAGCAGCACCGGCACCTTCAGCCGCACATTCCGCGGCATAGTGGGCCAATGCCCAAGGGACTACCGCAAGCATGCGGTCGCTGCCGACGTGCCCACATGCTTCACCATGGCCTGGATGCGGCCAGCGATCCGACCGACGGCCGGCTGAGCAGTTCTGGATAAGTATTGCCAGGCAGCTGCCCGTAGCGTGATGGACATGTTCACGGCCATCACGCACTCGCAGATCTACGTCCTCGACCAGGACGAGGCACTCGACTTCTACGTCGGCAAGCTCGGGCTGGAGGTCGCCGCTGACGCCGATCTGGGCTTCATGCGCTGGCTTACCGTCAGCATCCCGCACCAGCCCGAGCGTCAGATCCTCCTCGAGCGGCCGGGCCCGCCGCGCCTGTCCACGGAAACCGCGCAGCAGGTCCGCGACCTGCTGACGAAGGGAGCCATGGGTGGCCACCTGATCTTCAGTACTGATGATTGCCGCAAGACGTATGAGGCGCTGCGCGGCAAGGGCGTCGAGTTCACCGAGGAGCCGACCGAGCGTCCCTATGCATCGACTGCGGACTCAGGGACCCTTTCGGCAACAGCATCCGCTTCACCCAGCCGAAGGCATGAGCTCGCCCCTGTCCCCCTAGGTGCGAATGCGCATGACAAACAGCGGCCTGGGGGAGAGGGGTTGAGGTCTGTCAGGTCGGCCCCCTTGTGAGCGAGCGCCTTGACCTGCGTGCTTTGGCCCGCACAGATGCAGTGAGTGCACTGCGGCGGGATGGACTGTGGCCCTCGAGACACTGCTATCTGGATGACCCCTGTTTGCACGGCCCCGATCTGCCTGCCTCCTTCAGTGTCAGAACCGGGACCATCGTGCCGCCGCAGTGTGCGTACAGAGAAGAGCTTCAAGCCCGCAGCCCTGGTGGGCACGGGCTTCCCGAGATCGAGATGGGGCCGTGAGCGGCAATGGCCGACCCACAGACGCTTCTGGTCCTGCGCACCCCGACCTTCACCATGTTCGACCAAAGGCTCACTACGCCGCGGCAAAGGAGAAGCATGACCACATCCGGGATCAGCCTTGGCCTCACGACACTCGGCATCACCGCCCTGGTGCTGACGGCCTTACCCTCCACCGCACTGGCATCCCACGCCGACCGAGCGCCGAGGGTCGTCGCAGCAGACGGCAACCTCCACGTGTGGGAGCACGAGAAGAAGGGGGGCCGGCACTGCGCGTGGCCCGGTGACATTCCCAACTGGGACATCTGCGGCATGCGCAACCGGGGCAGTTCCCTCCACAACAACGGCAGGACCCATGATGTCTGGCTCTACTACGGACCGGACCACACCGGCGCACGCTACTGCCTCAACCGGGGCGTGTATCTCGAGAACATCGTCCATCACTACTTCCCGAACAACGGCACGGGAGGCGGCACGTCACTGAACGACAACATCGCTTCCCACAAGTGGGTCGCGGACTGCTGAGACATCCCGATCAGGGGAGTGCCAGGCGGTATGTGGCACAAGAACTGTCGACCGGGTCCTGCCCCTCACATGAGGGGCAGGACCCGTGGCGTAGGTGCTTCGCTTTCTGCGACCGCCAGCTGTCATGCAGATCGCGCCCCAAGGTGCGACGGTGGAAGTGCCGCCATCCGCTCCGCGCGCCACGCTCATCAAAGCGACACGTCCTAGTCCTGGTACTGCGTCAGGTCGATGCCGTACAGCCGCAAGACGTGGCCGTCGAGCGGGTCCTGTGCGGTGCCTTCCGCCTGCAGGCCGAGTTTGCCGAGTACGTTGATCGACGCCCTGTCCTCCGCGCGGCACACCGCCACCACCCGGTCGAGCCCCCGGTCCTGCACCGCGAACTCCAGGGTGGCATGGGCTGCTTCGGAGGCGTAGCCCTGTCCCCAGAACACCCGTCCCAGACGCCATCCGATCGCCACCTGGCCCGCGATCTCGTCCGGTGCGCCGGCCACGGTCAGGCCGACGGCACCCGCCAGCTCACCGGAGCCCAGGAGTTCGACCGCGAACGTCCCGAACCCTTCCTCGTCCCACTCCTCCTCCCACGCCTCGATGTCCAGGGCGGTCTGCTCCAGGCAGCGCGGCCTTCCGTCGCCGACGTTCCGCATCACCGCCGGGTCGGCGTGGATCTCGGACAGTGCGACGAGGTCGTCGTCGGACCATCGGCGCAGGAGGAGGCGGGGCGTGCGGATCTCGGTCATGGCCCCATCCTGCCGACACGCGGTCCCCGGCGCGAACCGGGGCGCCGCTCACCCGGATGGTCGCCCGGGCCGGCGGGGCGGACCGGACGCCGGGCCCGGCGTGTCGTGGCGGGTGCTCGGCGGTGTGGCGCGGCCGAGCTCCGCGAGGTGAGCGTCCAGTGGCTGGAGCCGTCCCGGCAGGGGCTCCCGCAGGTCCCACCACCGGACGGCCTCGATCTCGTCGTTGGGGCGGAACGACCGTGAGACGTCGGCACCCCGGCCGGTGAACAGGGCGCCGTACTCGCGACGCCCGTCGGGTGCCAGGGTGAAGTACGCGAACCCGGCGAAGTGGAGCCGCCCTTCGGGTACGTGGCCGGTCTCCTCCAGCAACTCGCGCTCGGCGGCCTGGCGCGGGGTCTCCCCGGGGTCGATCAGCCCGCCGGGCAGTTCCCATGCCTGCCGTAAGCGGTTGAACGCCATCAGGACGCGATCGCCGTGCCACAGGGCCACCAGCGCGAGGGGCAGCGGCGCGTCGTCGGGCGGCGTGTCCTCGGCTCCCGGGGCGAAGGAGATCAGGGCGTTGCCGTCGTCGTCGCGGACCGGCAGCGGAGAGTGGGAAGCAGCCACCCTGACAGGGTGCCCGCTCTGCCCGGTCCCTGGCGATGCGGTGGCTTCAGAACAGGCGTTCCTGGCGTGCCCGTTGGAGGGTGCGTGCGGTGGTGCGGCCTGTTCTGGCCGGAGGCGGTTCGTCGCCGAAGAGCGGGGCGGTACCGCACTCGTCCAGTTCGGCCGGGATCCGTCCGTCCACCTCCGGACGCGGCGGCGCCTCACGGTCGAAGTCGTCCGGCGTCATCCGCACCCAGTCGCGGCCACCCTGCTCACTCACCCGTCGTCACCGCCTCTCCCCCGGGCGCACTCCCGGAAGCTTCCCCGTGGTTGAGATGCTGCCCACTCATGATCAGTTCCACCATCGGGCGGTGACGAACCCACGGAGGCATCCGGAGGTCCGGCAGGGCGCGCGAACCGACTTTGAACACAGTGATGACAAAGTATGGACATGACAAGCGAAAGTCTCTTACCTTTGCGGCGCAACCCGCGCTCCACCCCCGTGAACGACCGGAACGATCCGGCACGGTCCGGTCCCCAGCACAGGAGGACCAATGCGCCAACACCCCTTCCCACGAGCCCGAAGACACCTCCTCGCGGTGCTCGCCTCCACCGTCCTGGCCGGCGGTGTCCTGGCCGCCCCGGCGGTGGCGGCCGACCCCGCTCCGACGCCCGCGACCCCTTCCCCGTCGGCTGCCGCCGACATCCCGCCCCAGGAGCCCGGCGTCACGCTGCGCGTCTACGACGTCCAGACTCCGCTCAGCAAGCTGTGCACCCTCAAGCCGGGGCAGACCCCCAACCACGACAAGCTCATGCCCACCGTCGACTGGTCCACGGCCGCCGACTTCGGCGGGTTCGAGGACCGCTTCGTCTCCGAGGCGACGGGCTATCTGATCGCTCCGCGCGACGGCTCGTACGTGTTCCGGCTCACCAGCGACGACGGCTCCCGGCTGTCACTGGACGGCTCCACGGTGATCGACCACGACGGTCTGCACGGCGCCGAGCCCAAGGACGGCACCGTCCATCTCACCGCCGGTTCCCACCCGTTGCGCGTCGACCACTTCGAACGCGACGGCGGGCAGCAGGTGCAGTTGTCCTGGAAGCCGCCGGGTGAGAGCGAGTTCACCGTCGTGCCCCGCGAGGCGCTGAGCACCGACGCCGACGTGGTCCGGGTGACGGCGCCGGGCCGCAAGGAGTGCGAGGCGAGCGGGGACTCCCCCGGCGACGGCCTGCCCCTCACATCCGTACGCCCCGACCTCGACCTCACGGACCTGCGCCCCGACGGGTTCGAGCCGCAGGTCACCGGCATGGACTGGCTGCCCGACGGACGACTGGCCATCAGCACCTGGGGCGGCACTGACAACGTTGCCGGTGAGGTGTATCTGCTCGACAACGTCACCGGCCGGACCAGCCGCGACAAGGTGACGGTCGAGAAGGTCGCCGAAGGGCTGCGCGAGCCCATGGGGATCAAGTACGTCGACGGTTCCCTGTACGTCTCGCAGAAGCACGAGCTGACCCGGCTGGTCGACGAAGACGGCGACGACGTGACCGACACGTACCGTACGGTCGCGACCTGGCCCTACGGGGGCAACTTCCACGAGTTCGCGTTCGGTCTGCTCTACCGCGACGGGTACTTCTACGTGAATCTCTCCGTCGCGATCGACTACGGCGGCGCGACCACCACCCCGCAGCCCGCTCCCGGCCGCGGCACCACCTACAAGATCAGCAAGAAGACCGGCAGGATCAGCCCGGTCGCCGGCGGCCTGCGCACGCCCAACGGCATCGGGTGGGGCCCGGACGGCGGCCTGTTCACCACCGACAACCAGGGCGGCTGGCTGCCCTCGTCGAAGCTCGTCCAGATCAGACAGGACCGCTTCTTCAACCACTACACCGAGCCGGCCGGCCCCTTCGAGTCCTCCCCCGTCACGGCGCCGGTGCTCTGGCTGCCGCAGAACGAGATCGCCAACTCGCCCTCGACACCGCTGTACTTGAAGAAGGGGCAGTTCGCGGGCCAGATGCTGATCGGTGACGTCACGTACGGCGGACTCCAGCGCGCCTATCTGGAGAAGGTGAAGGGCCAGTACCAGGGCGCGGTCTTCCGCTACACCCAGGGTCTGGAGGCCGGGGTCAACCGTCTCACCCTCGGCCCCGACGGCGCGATCTACGCCGGTGGGCTGGGCGCCGACGGCAACTGGGGCCAGGAGGGCAAACTCCGCTTCGGCCTCCAGAAGTTGACGCCCAACGGCGGCAACGCCTTCGACATCAAGACGATGCGTGCCGTGCCCGGCGGCTTCGACCTGACGTACACCCAGCCGGTGTCCGAGGAGACCGCGGCGCAGCTCGCCGCGCGCTACCGGGTCGAGCAGTGGCGCTACACCCCGACCGCCGACTACGGCGGCCCGAAGATCGCCGAGGAGCGGCTCGCCGTGCGTTCGGCCACGCTCTCCGACGACGGCCGCACCGTCCGGCTGCGCACGGACGGACTCAAGCCCGGCCACGTGGTGCACGTGCGCTCCCCGCGCCCCTTCACCTCGGCTTCCGGTGCGTCGCTGTGGAGCACCGAGGCCTGGTACACGCTCAACGCGCTGCCCGGAAAGCAGCCGCCCGCCGCCACGCTGTACGAGGCGGAGGAAGCGCGGCTGACCGGCAAGGCCGGGATCAACACCGACCACTCCGGTTACTCCGGCAGCGGTTTCGTCGACCGGTACGCCACCGAGGGCAAGGTCGCCACGACGTTCGACGTGACCGTCCCGAAGAGCGGCACGTACGACGTGAACCTGCGCTACTCCAACGGCCCGAACCCGTTCGCCGGCACCAAGTCCCTCTCCCTGTACGCCAATGGGACGAAGGTCCGGCAGACCCTGCTGCCCTCCACCGGGGACTGGGACTCCTGGTCCACCCGGACCGAACAACTGACTCTGCGCGCCGGCCACAACGCGATCTCCTACCGGTTCGACGCCGGCGACACCGGCCACGTCAATCTCGACCTCATCACCGTGCGTCCGCGCGGCAGCGAGGTGACGCTCTTCGACGGCACCGCCGGGTCGCAGTCCCAGTGGCAGCACACGGACGGACGGAAGGTGGCGTGGCCGCTGACCGAGGAGAAGTCGATGGAGGTGTGCTGCGGCGACATCCGCACCAAGTACGCCTACCAGGACTTCGCCCTGCACGTCGAGTTCCGCGTCCCCCAGCTGCCACCGGACGTCACCGGCCAGGACCGCGGGAACAGCGGCATCTTCCTCCAGGACCGCTACGAGCTGCAGATCCTCGACTCCTACGGTGACACCTCCCTGGACACCAACGAGGCCGGGGCGATCTACCTCAAGAAGGCACCCGACGCCAACATGGCGACCAGGCCGGAGACCTGGCAGACCTACGACATCGTCTTCCGCGCGGCCCGGTTCGACGACGACGGCGACAAGACCGCCGACGCCCGGGTGACGGTCGTGTGGAACGGCCGCACGGTCCACGACGACGTCGCCCTCGACGGTCCCACCGCCTCGGGCCGGTCCGAGACACCGGCGGCCGGAGCGATCCGGCTGCAGGACCACGGCAACAAGGTCCGCTTCCGCAACATCCAGGTGCGGCCACTGCACTGAGCCGCTGCCGCAGCGGGGCTGGTGGCTGCGGCCGCCGGCCCCCCTGCGCGTGCGCCCGTACGCCCGTACGTCGGAACAGTCCGGCCCAGGGTGCGGCACGATGGAGAGGTGCGTACGCGACCAGTGCTGATCTTCGACGGGGACTGCGGCTTCTGCACCATGTCGGTGGGTGTCGTCCAACGCCTGGTGCGGCCCCGGTGCGAGGTCGTGGCATGGCAGCAGGCAGATCTCACGTCACTCGGCGTCACCGAGGAGCGGGCCCGATACGAGGCCCTGTGGGTGACCCCCATCGGGCGGGTGTACGGCGGCGCCCAGGCCGTGGCGAAGATCCTGCTGAGCGGGGGTGGCGTGTGGGCCGTCGCCGGAGCGCTCCTCACCCTGCCGCCCGTGCGCTGGGCCGCCCACGGCGTCTACCGTCTCGTGGCCGACAATCGCGCGCGGCTGCCGGGAGGGGCGGGGGCGTGTGCGGGTACCGGGGCGAAGGGGGGCGGGTGGGGATCGGGGACATGGTTGCCGTCGGCCGGGGCACCGGGTAGGTCGGCGCCGCGCGACGGGACGACGTGGTACGCCGGTTGAGCCCCGAGGAGGCCCGGTGTTCGAGGGATTCGAGACGGCGCAGATCGATGTCGGTCCGGCTTCCGTCTTCGTCCGCTTCGGTGGGGAGGGCCCGCCGGTGGTGCTGCTGCACGGTCATCCCCGGACCTCGGCGACGTGGCACCGGGTCGCCCCGCTGCTCGTGGCGGCCGGGCACACGGTGGTGTGCCCGGACCTGAGGGGCTACGGACGTTCGAAGGGACCGCACTTCACCGCGGACCACGAGGGCTACGCCAAGCGCGCCGTCGCCGGGGACGTGGTGGCCGTGATGCGCCGGCTGGGCCATCGCCGCTTCGCCCTCCTCGGGCACGACCGCGGAGGCTATGTGGCGCTGCGTCTCGTTCTCGACCATCCCGAGTGCGTCTCCCGGGTGGCGTTCGCGGACTGTGTGCCGCTCACGGAGCACCTGTCGCGGATCAGCGTCGACTTCGCCACCCAGTGGTGGCACTGGTTCTTCTTCGCGCAGCCGGACATCCCCGAGCGTGTCATCACCGCCGATCCGGACAGCTGGTACCGCGGCGACCCCGAGACGATGGGACGGGAGAATTACGAGGAGTGGCGGCAGGCCACGCGCGATCCCGACGTCGTACGGGCGATGCTCGAGGACTACCGCGCCGGTCTCACTGTCGACCGCCGCCACGAGGAGGCCGACCGCGCCGTCGGTCGGCGCATCACCTGCCCGGCGCTCGTCCTCTGGTCGCTGCGGGACGACTTGGAGGATCTGTACGGGGACCCCCGGGACATCTGGCACCTGTGGGCCGACGACGTCCGCGGCCTCGGCATCGACTCCGGCCACCATGTCGCCGAGGAGGCGCCCGAGGCACTGGCCTCGGCCCTGACGGACTTCCTCCGGCCGGGTCCGGGCCACGTGTGACGTGAGGCGAGCGCGAGCGGCTCCGGCGTGCGCTACACCGGGTTGCGGCCGGCGATGTCGCCGCCGGGATCGTCCAGCAGGGCGATGCGGACGGTGATGCGCTTGCCGACCGGTTCCCGCTGCACCTCGAAGCCCTGCGCGACCGCCATGACGATCTCCAGACCGTGCTGCCCCACCCTGCCCGCGTCCGCCGCCCGCGCCACCGGCATGACCGGATCGCTGTCCCACACGATGACGAGCACCGCGTCACCGGCCACACGCAGCTCCATCAGCACAGGCCCGGGAGCGTACTTGCGCGCATTGGTGACCAGCTCGCTCACCACCAGCTGCGTCAGATCCATCGCGCGAGCGGACACCGGAATGCCGTGCTCGGCCTGGACCCGCGCGAGGAAACCGGCCGCCCGATGACGTGCCACGGCGATGACGTGTCCGTCGCCGTCGAGGGCGACCGTCTCCTGGATCGCGGGGCCGGCTTCCGGCACCACGTGGCCCTCACCCTCGGGGACTGCTTCAGCCGGCTCCACCCTTGTACCCCCGTTCACACGCCTGCGCGTACCCCGCACTATGCCTCACATGTTCCGCGGGGTCTCCACGATGGGACGAACATCCGTTCGCCGAGGTGCCCTGGGGGGCCACGCCGCCCTGCCGGTCGGCCGGCCGGGTCCTGCGCGCCGGTGCCCTACCCGGGCCGATCCGGGTCGTTCTCCGCGCGCAGGCGCCGCTGCACGGCCGCGTCCAGCTGCCGGCCCACCGGCGGTGGCAGGGAAGTGCCCAGCGCCCAGTCGATGACCGTCTCCGCCACCGCGTGGAGCTTGATGTTGGCGTGCTGGGACACCTCACGGAGCACGTCGAAACCGGCGGTCGGGGTCAGCCGGTGGACCGCGACGAGGACGCCGATGGCCTGATCGACCGTCGCATGGGAATCCACCGCCTGCCGCAACTGCGCGTTCTCCCGCTCCAGTCGGGTCGGCACGGCATCCTCCCTGACCTCGTGCAGGGACCGCTGCCCACGGGAAGTCGTCATCACCGGCTCTCCATCGTGAGGTTACGTCGGGTCCCCATACGCCTGCCCCCAACGCGAGCCGCACAACACGCCCCGGACCGGCCCCCGGACGGAACGGGAAAGGATGCCGGACTCCTCTGCGCGCCGCGTTCACGCCTCCCTTGAACTGCTCGCCCGCCGACCCGGTCACCCCCGGTCAGGAGTACTCTGATCGAAGTGGCATGCGCGTAGTACTACAGGTGGAGTGGCATTCATGGTGAGACGGAACGATCAGCGGCGTGCGGCTCTCGTCGACGCGGCGATCGAGGTGCTGGCCCGGGAGGGCGCGCGCGGGCTGACCTTCCGGGCCGTCGACGCCGAGGCCGCCGTCCCCGTCGGCACGGCGTCCAACTACTTCGCCAACCGGGACGACCTCCTCACCCAGGCCGGCGCCCGGGTGTACGAGCGGCTGCAGCCCGACGCGGCGACCCTCGCCCGGCACGAGACGGCCGACCGCAGCCGGGACACCTACACCGAGCTGATGCGCGAACTCGTCGGCCGTGTCGCCTCCTTCCGCACCGGCTACCTCGCCCTGCTGGAGCTCCGCCTGGAGGCCACCCGCCGCCCCGAACTGCGCAAGGTCCTCACCGCGCGCGTCCGGGCCGACGTCGACGCCAACGTCGCCTTTCACGAGGCTTCCGGCCTCCTCGGCGACGCCACGGCCGTCAAGCTGCTCATCCTGGCCCTGAACTGGCTGATCGTCGAGCAGCTCACCCTGCCGGACGTCTTCACCGAGGCGGAGCGCGACCAGCTCGTGGCGGCCGCGGTGGAGCGCATCGTGGCGGCGGACCAGGTCACGCCCGAGCCCGGCCGCCCTGACTAGTCTCTTCCCGTGTCATCCTCCCGCCTCCACCGCGTCGCCGTCCTCGTCCTGGAGGGTGCGAAGCCGCTCGACGTCGGGATTCCCGCGCAGGTCTTCACCACCCGCGCGAGCATGCCGTACGAGGTGCGGGTGTGCGGGGCGACTCCCGGTCTGGTGACCGGCGGTGACGGGCTCGCCTACCACGTCGCCCACGGCCTGGACGCGCTCGCGTGGGCCGACCTCGTCTTCGTCCCCGGCTACCGGTTCCCGGACCGGGACGATCCGCCGCGTGCCGTGGTCGACGCGCTGATCGCCGCGCACGAGCGGGGCGCGCGGCTGGCCGCCATCTCGACGGGTGCCTTCGCGCTCGCCGCCACCGGCCTGCTCGACGGCCGGCGTGCCACGACCCACTGGCACTACACACGGGCCCTCGCGGCCCGGCATCCGCTCGTACGGGTCGACGAGAACGTGCTCTTCGTCGACGAGGGCAGCGTGCTCACCTCGGCCGGCGCCGCCTCCGGCATCGACCTGTGCCTGCACATCCTGCGCGGCGACCTCGGAGTGGCCGCCTCCAACCACGCGGCCCGGCGGCTGGTCGCGGCCCCCTACCGCAGTGGTGGCCAGGCCCAGTACGTGCCGCGCAGCGTTCCCGAGCCGCTCGGCGAGCGGTTCGCCGCCACCCGTGAGTGGGCGCTGCACCGGCTCGGTGAGCCGCTCACCCTCGACGTGCTGGCGCAGCAGGCGGGAGTGTCGGCGCGTACGTTCTCCCGGCGCTTCGTCGAGGAGACCGGCTACACGCCCATGCAGTGGGTGATGCGGGCCCGCATCGACCTCGCGCGGGAGCTGCTGGAGCGCTCGGAGCGCAGCGTCGAGCAGATCGCCGACGACGTCGGGCTCGGCACCGGCGCGAATCTGCGCCTGCACTTCCAGCGCATCCTCGGCACCACACCGAGCGAGTACCGGCGCACCTTCACCCGGGGCGAGTGAGACGCCACCGCGGGGTGGCGGGATCCTTTTGAACCATGGCGATACCGCCACTGTCAGGAGTGTCGGCCGCGGACGAGCATGGTGGCGCGAAGGGAAGGGACCTCATTCATGACTCGCATCGCCATCAACGGATTCGGCCGCATCGGGCGCAACGTGCTGCGCGCACTGCTGGAGCGCGACAGCGCCCTGGAGATCGTCGCCGTCAACGACCTGACGGAGCCCGCCACGCTCGCCCGGCTGCTCGCCTACGACAGCACCGCCGGCCGGCTGGGGCGTCCGGTGAGCGTCGACGGGGACACCCTCGTCGTCGACGGGCGCCGCATCAAGGTGCTGGCCGAGCGCGAGCCGGCGCAGCTGCCGTGGGCCGAACTCGGCGTCGACATCGTCCTGGAGGCCACCGGCCGCTTCACCTCGGCGAAGGCCGCAGGCGCCCACCTCGACGCGGGTGCGAAGAAGGTGCTCGTCAGCGCGCCGTCGGACGGCGCCGACGTCACGCTCGCGTTCGGGGTCAACACCGACGCCTACGACCCGGCCGTGCACACGATCGTCTCCAACGCCTCCTGCACCACCAACGCGCTCGCGCCGCTGGCCAAGGTCCTCGACGAACTCGCCGGCATCGAGCACGGGTTCATGACGACGGTGCACGCCTACACGCAGGAGCAGAACCTCCAGGACGGTCCGCACCGCGACGCCCGTCGTGCCCGGGCCGCCGGCGTCAACATCGTGCCGACCACGACCGGCGCCGCCAAGGCGATCGGCCTGGTGCTGCCGGACCTGGACGGCAAGCTGTCGGGCGACTCGATCCGCGTACCGGTGCCGGTGGGCTCGATCGTCGAACTCAACACGACGGTCGCACGCGAGGTGACGCGCGAGGACGTGCTGGCGGCGTACCGCGCTGCGGCGGAGGGGCCGCTCGCCGGCGTCCTCGAATACTCGGAGGACCCGCTGGTGTCGTCCGACATCGTGGGCAACCCCGCCTCGTCGATCTTCGACTCGGCGCTCACCCGCGTCGACGGCCGCCACGTCAAGGTGGTCGCGTGGTACGACAACGAGTGGGGCTTCTCGAACCGCGTGATCGACACGCTGGAGTTCCTCGCCACCGCCTGATCCCGCGCCGGGGCGGCGCCCTGCCCCGGCCCGCACGTCCCTGGAGCGCCCCGGCCGGCCGTTCGGTCCGGCCGGGGCGCTCGGTCGTGCTGTTCCCCGGCCGGCTCCTAGGCGAGGGCCTGGGCCGCGTAGAGGGCGCCGATCGCGGCGGCGAGGGAGCCCAGCAGGAGACGCAGTGCGCCCTCGGGCAGCCGGGGCTGCAGGCGGGCTCCCAGGTAGCCGCCGGTCAGGCCGCCCAGTCCGCAGGCCAGTCCGAGGAACCAGTCGGGGGCGATGTCCTCGCCGCCGGTGAGGGCGAGCAGTCCGTAGGTTCCCGCACCGACCAGTGAGGTCAGGAACGTGGAGGCGAGGGCCGCGGGGGCGACCTGCGCGACGGGCATGCCGCGGCCCACCAGGACGGGGCCGAGCAGGGAGCCGCCGCCGATGCCGTAGACCCCGCCGATCGTGCCGACGGCCAGCGCCAGCAGGGTGAGGGTGCGCGGTGCGGGCTCGTGCGGTGTGGGGGTGGCCGGTGCGCGGAGCGTGCGGGCGATCAGCCAGAGTCCCAGCGGCAGCAGCAGGACGGCGACCAGGAGCCGGAAGACGGCGGGTCCGGGGAGGGCGAACACGCGGATGAGGGCGCCGAGCACGACGCCGGGCAGCGTGCCCGCGATCAGTCTGCGGGTCAACGGGCCGTAGAGGCTGCCGTCGTGGCGGTAGCGCAGCAGTGCGCCGGGGCCGGCGACCACGTTGTAGAGCAGGTTGGTGGGGGTGACGGCGGGGCTGGGGACACCGAGGACGCTGAGCTGCACCGGCAGCAGGAACACGGCGCCGGAGACACCCACCGGTGCGGTGACCAGCGCGATGAGGACACCGGCGGTGAAGGCGAGCAGGGGCGCTGATCCGTCCGGCTCCATCCTCGTTCCCCGCCCGTCCCGTGTCCGCCGAGTGTCCATACCGCTGTCGGTGCCCTGGAACAGTAGCGCTCCGGGATCATCGCACCGCCGTCACCACCCGGGGCGCGGGCTCACCTCCCGGGCGCGAAGGCGGGCAGGGTGAGCGCCGTATGGGCCGGTCGTTCCGGCGCGGCGGGCAGGGTGGTGAGCTGCCGCAGCATGGCGTTGCGCTGCTCCAGGGCCCGTGCGGTGGTCGGGAAGAGCGTGGCCTCGCCCGCACCGGCCTGGTCCTGGTTCACGGTGACGAACTCCCGGGTGTCGCGTTCGTAGGCGGCGAAGCCCGTGGCGTGGTCGCGGCCGGCGAGGGAGGCGGCGAGCATGTACGCGCCGACGAGGGCGAGGCTGGTGCCCTGGCCGGTGAGGAACGAGGGCGCGTAGGCGGCGTCGCCCAGCAACGCGACCCTGCCGCTGGACCAGCGGGGCATCCGGATCTGGCCGACCGCGTCGAAGTACAGGTCGTCCGCGTCGCAAAGGGCGGTGAGCATGCCCGGGACCTGCCAGCCCGCGTCGGCGAAGACCTTGTCGATGAGGTCCCGCTGGGCCTGCGGGTTCCTGAACGCGTCGAAGGGTGGTTCCGGGTGGGCGAAGTTCAGGAAGGCGTGCACCTCGTCGGCGTCCCCGACGGCGTAGAGGGCGGCGGCTCTGCCCGGGCTGTTCCACATCACCGTCTCGTGGGAGAGACCGAGGGTGTTGCGCATGGTGAAAACGGCGAAGCAGTAGCCGAGGTGACGGTGGAACCGCTCCTCCGGGCCGAACACGAGCTCGCGTGTCCGCGAGTGCACCCCGTCCGCACCGAACACCATGTCGAAGGTGCGCGTGCTGCCACCGCTGAAGGTGACGTCGACCGCGTGGCCGGACGCGTCGAGGGTGTGGATGGAGTCGTCGAACAGGAACTCCACGTCGTCACGGACCGCCGCGTGGAGGGCGGCGACCAGATCCCCGCGCCGCACCTCCAGGTCCCGGCCCGCGGTACCGCCGGTGACGGTGTGCGGGCTGACCGAGACGACCTCTCCCCCGTCCTCGTCGAGGAAGGTGAGCCGGCGCAGGTCGACGTGCGCGTCCCGGAGTTCCGGCAGGACTCCCATCCGCCGGACGACCTCCAGCGCGGGGCCGCGCACGTCGACGGGGTAGCCGCCGTCACGCGGTGAACTCGCCTTCTCGACGACCGTGACCGCGTACCCGTGGCGGTGGAGCCAGTACGCGAGGGCGGGCCCCGCGATGCTGGCCCCGGAGATCAGGACCCTGCGCCCCGGCCTGCCGCGGACGGGCCCGGGCGGATCGGGAACGGGCTTCGGCGGATCGGCGACGGGCCTCGGCGGATCGGTGCGGGTCATTCCTCGACTCCTTTGCTCATGGTGCGGCTGACCAGCAGGGACAGTGCCGTGACGGCGCCTGCTATGACGAAGCCGGTGACGAAGGCCGATTCGGCCGGGACGTCCGATCCGGCGGGGGTCCCGGCGGTCAGGAGCGCACCCCCGAGCTGCGCGCCCACGGCGTAGCCGACCACGCGCGTGACCAGGACCAGGCTGGTGGCGATGCCGGTGTCGCCCTGGTCGACGGAGGCGGCGGTGCCGGTCACCAGCGCCGTCACGCACAGGCCGCTCGCGAGCGAGATCATCACCTTGCCGATGACGAGGTGCCAGATCTCCGTGTGCACGGCGGCCAGGGCCACCAGGGCGACCGCCATGAGGACGATCCCGGCGGTCACCACGGCGCGCGAGCCGAGACGCCGGGCCCCGATCCCGCTGACCGGCCCGGCCAGCGCGGCGGCGACAGCGCCGGGCAGCAGAAAGAGGCCGATCTCGGTGGCGCCGGCCCCGAAGCCGTAGGCGTCGGCGGGCACCGCGAACAGCTGCGGGACGAGATAGACGGCGAGCGAGGTGCCGACGCACGTCACGAACGTCAGCACGCACGCCTTCCACATCGCGGGCCGCGCCAGCATGCGCAGATCGACCATCGGTGAGGCCGCACGGCGTTCGACGGCTGCCCACGCGGTCACGAAGCCGGCCAAGGCGAGGAGGAGGGCGCCGAGCACGAGGGGCTGGGCGGCGATGTCGGGTGCCAGGGCCAGCACGAGCATGAGCGTCACGAGCGTCCCGCTCAGCAGAAGCAGGCCGGGCCAGTCGATCCCGGTGCCGTCCGGCCGGCCCGGCGGATCCTGCGGGAACAGCCTGTTCACCAGCAGGGTGCCGCCGATGACCGCGATCGTGGGAAGGGCGAACATCCAGTGCCGGGACAGCCCTTCCGCGACGGGCCCGGCCGCCAGCGTTCCCGCCATCCCGCCCGCGACGAACAACCCGCTGACGACCCCGATGGCCACCTTGGACTCGCCGGCGGGGAGGAGTTTGCGCACCAGGATGAACGACAGGGGCAGGGCGCCCACCATGGCCCCTTGGAGCACCTGGCCGAGCAGCAACACCGGCAGGTTCGGCGCCAGGGAGGACACCAGACCACCGGCCGAGACCACCGCCATCAGCCGGATCAGGACGCGTTTTCCACCGTGGCGGTCGCCCAGTTTGCCCGCGATCGGTGTGACGAGCGCGCCGGTGATGAGCAGCACGATGCTGAGCAGCGCTCCTTCGGCCGGGCTCATGCCCAGTTCGCGTTGGAGGAGCGGGAGGGTCGGCGTCACCACCGATTCCAGGGCGCCGGTGGCGACCGCCAGCGCGCCGAGGGCGGCGACGGCGGCTTTGCCGATGCGTAAGGGGGGAGCCAGAGTTGCGGTCATGGACGTCCTTCCGAGACGGCCGAGCAGGGTGAGGTGCGACCGGTTCGGAAACTACACTACACCGTGCAGTGTAGAACGGTTAGGATGGTGTTCATGCCGACCACGAAGACCCTGCGCGAGGGCTCCGCGCGGAAGCGGGCCGCCATCCTCCAGGCGGCCCGGGAACTGTTCCTCGCCGACGGTTTCGACCGGTCCAGCGTCGACGCGATCGCCGCCCGGGCCGAGGTGTCCAAGCGGACGGTCTACGACTACTTCGGGGACAAGCAGACGCTGCTGCAGGCCGTCGTCGACGCCATCGGCCAGTCGATGATCACGACCATCCGGCAGACCCTGGACGACACCCTCAGCAAGCTCACCGACGCCGGCGAACTCGAGGACGCGCTGGTCGAGTTCTCGATGCGCATCGCCACCGACATGCTCGGCTCGGCGGAGTACGCCACGCTGCAACGCCTCGTGCGGACGGAGTCGGGGCATCTGCCGCACCGCGGCTACAACTCCATGGCCGACACGCCCGACGAGGCCGTCGCCGAGCGCTTCGCCGCGTTCGCCGACGCGGGGCTGCTCGACGTGCCCGACGCCCGGCTCGCGGCCGACCAGTTCATCGCGCTGACCTTCGGCGTCGCGCTGGACCGGCTCGGATCGGCGAACGCCGCGGAGGACCCCCGCGTCCGGCCGCTCGTCGTGGAAGGGGTCCGGACGTTCCTGCGGGCCTACCGCATCAGGTAGGCCCGCGGGCGGCGCTTCCCGGTCCCGGGGCGGGGACCGGAGACCGGCGGCGGCTCAGTGGAACTCGTGGATCAGCTCGATCCTGCCGACGATGTGGGCGTTGAACTCGTCGAGTTCCTCGGCGGGCACCCACAGTTCGAGAATGGTCCGTCCGCCCGCCTGCTGTACGGGATACCTGCGCAGGAAGGCGGACTCGACCTCGAAGCGGGTGACGTAGCCGGCACCGTCGTGCTTGACGTTCCAGTCGCGCGCGATCCTGACGGCGTAGTCCTCGTTGAGGACCGGGTAGAAGATCGGCTGCTCGGGGAGACGGGGCGGCCAGGCACGCCAGTCCGACTCCCGCACCAACTCCAGCTCCTTGGGCCCGGTCGGGCGCCACAAGGTCGTCGTCGCTCGCTGGTCGGTCACGGGAATCGCTCCTGGTCGGGCCACCGCCGGGTGCGGGCGGCCGGGAGTCCGACGCTATCGGCTGTCACGGGTCGACGGCGACCGCTTAACAGCACGGACAGGGAACCACCAAGCGTCGCTCAGGCGGTGACCTGCTTGGGTTCGCCACCCGTGATGGCGATCTTGCGGGGCTTGGCGTGCGCGGCCAGCGGGATGCGCAAGGTGAGCACGCCGTTGTCGTAGACCGCCTGGGCAGCGTCGGCGTCGAGGGCGTCGGACAGGGTGAGACGGCGGCTGAACCGGCCGGTGGGACGCTCGGTGAGGACGGGCCTGGCTCCGGCCGGGACCGGGGACGGGCGCTCGGCGCTCAGCAGGAGGGTCCCCCGTTCCACGGTCACCTCGATGCTGGAGCGGTCCATGCCCGGCAGATCGAACTGGACGAAGAACGCCTCGTCGTCGCGCCAGACATCGGCCGGGATGACGGTGCCGGCCGTGGCGCTCCGTGCGAGCTCACGCGTGAGCCGGTCCAGGTCCCCCGGAGCGCCGGTACGCACAAGCATTCCCACTTCTCCCTTCACTCCTGGCTGACAGCCGTCACGGTCGCGACCGTGACGGCAAGATCCGCCCCTCTCGTATAACCCAACGGGAGCATGGTTGACAAGTGCCGACTGGATCAAGTTGATACCAGTCGACTCAAGTTGGCCGGTCTCCGCTAACGGGCGCCACCGGCGTCCACGTCGGGTTCCAGCTTGCAGCGGAAGTGCCGCAGGAGTGAGGGCTGTTCGATCAGGCGGTAGCCCGGGATCCGCTCCTTGGCCCGGGCCGTGGCCGCCAGGACCTCGCCGACGTGGTTCAGGTGGCTCAGACCGTACGTCCGGCGGGGAAGGGCGAGCCGGACCAGTTCGTAGGGCACCGAGGTCACCGGGGTGCCGTTCTCGTCCTCGCGGCCGAGGTAGAGGGAGCCCAACTCGACCGAACGGATGCCGCCTTCGAGGTAGAGCTGGCAGGCGAGCGCGTGGCCGGGAAAGCGGTGTGCGGGGATGTGCGGAAGCAGCCGGCCCGCGTTGAGGTAGAGGGCGTGCAGCCCCGGCGGTTCGACGATGTCGATGCCGGCGTCGCGGGCCAGGCGGGCGAGGTGCCGGGCGGCGTCGGCCCGGGCCTGGAGATGACGGGGATCAGTGACCTCGGTCAGCCCCTGGGCGATCATGTCCAGGTCCCGGCCCGCCAGACCGCCGTAGGTGGGGAAGCCTTCCGTGGCGATGAGCAGCAGCTCGCACCGTTCGGCGAGGGAACGGTCGCGCAAGCCGAGGAAACCGCCGATGTGGACGATGCCGTCCTTCTTCGCGCTCATCAGGCAGCCGTCGGCCAGCCGGAAGGCCTGCTCGGCGACCTGACGCGGGCTCAGGTGCCGGTAGCCGTCCTCGTGCCGGGTGACCAGCCAGGCGTTCTCGGCGAACCGGGCGGCGTCGAGGAACAGCGGGACGGCGTGCTCCCGGCACAGCGCGGCGGCCCGGGAGAGGTTGTCCATGGAGACGG
Organism: Streptomyces sp. XY006; assembly: GCF_002237655.1. Lineage (GTDB taxonomy): Bacteria > Actinomycetota > Actinomycetes > Streptomycetales > Streptomycetaceae > Streptomyces > Streptomyces levis. The sequence continues at coordinate 230,429 of NZ_NOKT01000001.1, read as the reverse complement.
GCTGGCCGGCCTCGCCGTTGTTGGTCAGCGTCATGACGACCAGGGCGATGCGGCCGGCGTCGGGGCCGCGCAGGGCTTCCTCCAGGCGGCGCAGATCGATGTCGCCCTTGAACGGCTCCGTGCTGTCCAGATCTCCGGCCTGCGGGCAGGGCAGATCCACGGCCCGGCAGCCGGCGAGCTCCACATTGGCGCGGGTGGTGTCGAAGTGGGTGTTGCTCAGCGTGATCTGCCCCGGGGTGAGCAGCGCGGAGAAGAGGATGCGTTCCGCTGCCCGGCCCTGGTGGACGGGGAGGACGCAGGGGTAGGACGTGAGGTCCTGGACCACGTCCCGGAAGTGGAAGAAGGACCGCGAACCGGCGTACGACTCGTCACCGGCCATGGCCGCGGCCCACTGCGCCGCCGAGAGGGCTCCCGTGCCCGAGTCCGTGAGGAGGTCGATGGTGACCTCGTCGGCGCGCAGCCCGAACAGGTTGTAGTGCACCCGGCGCAGGGCCTGCTCGCGCTGGGCCCGCGTCGTCACCGGGATCGGTTCGACGACCTTGATCCTGTACGGCTCCACTACCTCACTCCTCCCGGGCCGGGCTCGGCGGTGCGTGGAGGACGGACCGCGTAGGCCTCCGGCGAGAAGTAGACGTTCACGCGAGGCGGCTGCCAGGTGCTCTGCACGAGGGACACATAGGTGATCAGCCCCACCCCGTCGGCCGGCTGACGGGACGTCATCGCTGCCAGGGCGCGGTCGACGACGCCGTCGTCCGTGCCGAGGCGCCGCAGGGCGGCGGTGGCGCGGTCCCGGGCGACCCCGTCGTGCGGGGCGTAGTCGCGCACCGGGACATGGAGGGTGTGTCCACCGGGGCGTTCCAGGTCCCGGCCGGTGTACGACAGGCAGGAGACCAGGGGCCGGTGCGCGAAGCGTCCGGGATCGCCGCCGACCGTGCGGCAGAACTCCCTCACCCGGTCCGCCGCTTCCCCGGGCAGCAGGCGCGCCACGTCCTGCGCCTGCGTGGCGGTGACCTCGTGATGAGCGACGTAGACCTTGACCCGCGGGGTGTGCCAGTCGCCGAGATCGAGGGCGAAGAAGAGGATCTCGTCCCGGCCGGGGCCGCGCCGCGTGGCGCGTTCCCGGAGGGCGGGCCACGCCCGGCCGAAGCCGAAGCGGGCCAGTGCCTCCTCGGCGACCTCGCCGGAGCGCTCGCGCCCATGGGCGCGCGGGTCGACGTAGACCTTGACGCCCGCCGGCGAGTTGGGTCCCGGGCGCTGTTCCATCGCACACCACAGTGCGAAGGAGCCGTGCATGACCGGCGGGAAGAACAAGTCCTCCACCCGGCGCACCGGTTCGGTCGAGAACCCCCGGCGCGCGGCCAGTGCCGCGAGGGCTCGGCGGCCGATGCGGCCGTTCTCCTCCAGGGTGGTCGCCGTGCAGCCGGGCTCGACCAGGAGGCGTACGGCCACCGGAGTCGCGGCGCCGAGGGCGAGGGAGAGCTCGGCGGGCGAGTGGTCGTCGCAGACGAACGAGGGTGAGGGCGGGCCGGCCCCGAGGGGGCGACGAGCCGCGGGACCGAGCAGGTCGAGCAGGTCGAGCAGCGGGAGCGCGGACCCGTCGGCCGGGACCGCGAGCCCTGCCGCCTCGCACAGGCGACGCACCTGGCCTCTCAGGTGCTCGCCCAGGGTCGTACGTGGGCCCGTCCGCGCCGGCGGGGTCTCGCCGACGGCGGCATACGGGTGCCGGGGATTGCTCAAGGCCATGGTGCGGACTCCAGGACGGTGTGCCGTGAACGCCGGGCCCACCGTCTCCGCCCCCGGCCTCCGCGCGGTCACCTCCCGGTCACGCGGTGGCTACAATGCGTATCCGGGTGGTCACTTGTCGTGTTCCGGGGTGACCGCCCGGGGCGAACGACCGGGGGAACGGTGAGCGGGCGGTACGAGTTCAGGGTTCTGGGGCCCGTCGAAGTCCTGTGTGACGAGCGGCCCTTACGCATCGACGCAGCGAAGGTCCGGCTGCTGCTCGCCGCCCTGCTCGCCGATGCCAACCAGGTGGTCACCGTGGACACGCTGGTGCACCGGCTGTGGGGCGAGAGCCCGCCCGGCCGCGCCCGCAACACCCTGCAGAACTACGTCCTGCGCCTGCGCCGCGCCCTGGGGTGCGGGGCCGGTGGCGCTCCCGTGCTCACCCGCCCCCACGGCTATCTGCTCGAAGCCGCGCCGGGCGCCCTGGACCTGCACTGCTTCACCGGCTTGGTACGCCAAGGGCGGACGGCTCTCGAAGAGGGCGCGGCGGCACGGGCGGCGCCCCTGCTGCGCGAGGCGCTGGGCCTGTGGCGGGGCGAGCCGCTCTCCGATCTGCCCGGGCATCTCCTCCAGAGCGTCGTGGCGACGCTGAACGAACAGCGCCTGGACGCGCTGGAGTTGCGGATCGACGCGGACCTGGCGCTCGGCCGGGCCGCCGACGTGCTGCCGGAACTGCGCGGCCTCATCGACGCCCACCCGCTGCGCGAGCACTTCTGGGCGCAGCGGATGCTGGCGCTCTTCGACTGCGGACGGCAGGGCGAGGCGCTGGAGAGCTATCGCGAGGTCACGGCGCTGCTCGCCGAGGAGCTGGGGGTCGCCCCCGGGTCGGAGCTGAGGCAGGTGCACCAGCGGCTGCTGGCGGCCGCTCCGAACCTGGACGAGGTCCGGGGCGTGCGGACGGCTCCCCCGGCCCGGGACGGTGAACTGCCGCTGGAGATGACGACGTTCGTCGGCCGTGAGGCGCAGGTGGCAGAGGTGCGGCGCCTGCTGGGGGCGGCCCGGCTCGTCACCCTCACGGGAGTGGGCGGGGTCGGCAAGACACGGCTCGCGCTGCGGGTCGCGGCGGATGTCGCGCCCTCGTTCGCCGACGGCGTCCGGCTCGCCGATCTCGCCCCGCTGAGCGACCCGGACCTGCTCGACCGGGCCGTCTCGGAGGCGCTCGGCCTGCGCGACCAGTCCGCGCGTCCCGCGGCGGAGGCCATCGCGGGCCATCTGCGCGACCGTCGCCTGCTGCTGGTGCTGGACAACTGCGAGCATCTGGTGGAACGCGTCGCCGCGCTCGTCCTGAGGCTGGCGCGCGCGGCGCCCGGACTGCGCGTGCTGGCCACGAGCCGGCAGCGCCTGGGCGCACCCGGCGAGCACGTCCTGACCGTGCCGTCGCTCACCCTGCCCGACGCGGACGACCCCGTGGGCGGCGGCAGCAAAGTTGGCGCCGCGGGGCGGGGAATCGGAGCCGGACCCAAGGAGTCGCCCACGGCCGCGGCCGGGGCCCCGGCCACGGGGCGGGGAATCGGCGTCGCACCCCGGGACGCGCACCCGGCTCCTCCCGGGGACCCGGCCGCGGCGGAGGCCGACGACCCGCTGCTGCGCTCCGAGGCCGTGCGGCTCCTCATGGACCGGGCCGCCGGCTCCGCTCCCGCGTTCCGGCTCACCGCCCGCAACCGCCGGGCGGTCGCCCAGCTGTGCCTGCGTCTCGACGGCATCCCGCTCGCGATCGAACTCGCCGCGGTGCGGCTCAGCGCGATGACGGCCGAAGAGATCCTGGAGCGCCTCGACGACAGGTTCCGCCTGCTGTCCCTGCCGCAGTCGCCCGTGTCGGCCCGCTACCGCCACACCCTCCGCGGCGTCGTCGACTGGAGCTACGACCTGTGCACCGAGGGCGAACGGCTGCTGTGGGACCGGCTGTCGGTGTTCTCCGGCGGCTTCGACCTGGAGGCGGCGGAAGTGGTCTGCGCCGGCGAGGGCGTGGCCCGCGAGGACGTGCTCGACCTGCTGGCCGGACTGGTCGACAAGTCGATCGTGGCGGTCAGCCACGGCGCCGACCGCGCCCGGTACAGCATGCTGGAGACCATCCGCCAGTACGGCGGGCAGCGGCTCCGGGAAGCGGGCGCGACCTCGCGGCTGCGGGTCCGGCACTGCGAGTTCTACCGGCGGACGGCGGTGCGGGCAGGTCACGAGTGGTGCGGGCCGCGTGAAGTCGACTGGCTGCTGCGGCTGCGCACCGAACTGCCCAATCTGCGCACCGCCCTGGACCAGTGCGCGAGCCGGCCCGACCTCCGCGCGGCCGGGGTCGAGATCGCCGTCAGCCTGGCGCGCACCCGCTGCTGGTTCTTCAGCAGCACGCTGGGCGAGGGGCGGCACTGGCTGGAACGGCTGCTCGCCACCGGCCCGGACGGTGGGCACCCCGCGCAGGAGGGTGCCGGCCCGCCGCACGGGGTCGAGTCCGTGCCGGTCGTCGGTGCGCTGGCCATGAAGGCGTGGATCGCCCTCTGCCAGGGGGACAACCCCGCCTCCGAGAGGTTCCTGGCCGAATGCCGGGCGGCGGCCCGGGAGTCGGCGGACGGCCCGGCGGCGGCGCCGGTGACGTACATCGAGGGGGCGTACGCCATGCTCGTGCGCGGTGATCCCGCCAGTGTCGCGCTGCTGGCCGTGGCGCGGGACCGGTTCCGTGCGCTCGGGCAGGCCGGCGACGCGCACATGGCGACGATGCTGTGGGCCATGGCGGAGGCGTTCTTCGGCACCCGGGCATCGGCCTCGGCGGCCCGGGACGTGTACGTCGCCGAGGCGGAGGCGAGCGGAGCGGAGTGGGCGCGCACCTGGGCCCAGTGGTGCACGGGGCTCGTGGAGCTGCGTCACGGTGCGGCGGAGCAGGCCCTGCCTTCCCTGCGGTCCGCTCTGGTGCGCCAGCGCGCCATCGGGGACAGCTGGGGTCCGGTCTGGGGCCTGGAGACGCTGGCCTGGGCGGTGGCGGCCACCGGCGACGGCACGCGCGCGGCGTGGCTGCTGGGGGCCGCCCACCGCATGCGCCAGGACACGGGGGTGGCGCTGATCGGCCTGCGCCCGTTCCATGAGGCGCACGTCGCCGCCGAGGCACGGGTCCGCGCGCTGCTCGGCCCCGGCGCGTACACGGCGGCCTGGTCCCAGGGGGCTACGGCTGAGGACGCCTTCCGGCCGGTGCGGGACGGGGCGGCATTTCAGGGGTGATCAGGGCGAGCCCGGCCGGCCTCGATGGGAACGGTGGTGTCCGTGGTGTGCGTGGTGTCCGTGGTGTCCGTCTGTGGTGCCGGTGGCGTCCGTGGTGCCGGTGGTGTCCCGTGTGGGGTCGGGGGTGTCACAGCCACCCGTTGCGGCGGAAGGCCCGGTACAGCAGTCCCGCCCCGAGGGCCATCACGGCCAGCGCGCACGGATAGCCGTAGCGCCAGCTCAGCTCGGGCATGTCCGCGAAGTTCATGCCGTAGATCCCGGCGACCATGGTCGGGATGGCCAGGATGGCCGCCCAGGCGCTGATGCGGCGCATGTCGTCGTTCTGCCAGGTGCCCACCTTCGCCAGGTGGGCGTCCAGGACGGAGCCGAGCAGGTCGTCCAGAGCGCGGACCTCGGTGTCGGTGCGGGTGAGGTGGTCGGCGACGTCGCGGAAGTACGGCACCAGCTGCCGCGGCCAGGCGTCGGCGGGCCTGGTGAAGTCCTGCAGCACGGGGACCAGGGGCTGCACGGCGTCCCGGAACTCCACCACCTCCCGCTTGAGCGAGTAGATCTGCTCCGTCAGATCGTCCCTGGCGGGTGAGAACACACACCGTTCGAGGTCGGTGAGGTCGGCGCGGACCTGGGCGGCGGCCTGCGCGTAGGCGTCGACGATCACGTCGGTGACCGCGTGGAGGACACTCGCCGGTCCGAGCCGGGCCATCTCCGGGTCCTGTGCCAGCCGGCGCTCCGCCTCCACCGTCGGGTCGAGTGTGCCGTGCCGGACGGTCAGCGCGAAGGACGGGCCGAGGAAGATCATCACCTCGCCGGTCTCCACGTCCGCGGTCCGCTCGACGAACCACAGCGTCTTCAGCGCGACCGCCAGCACATCGCCGTAGCGTTCCTGCTTGGGCCGCTGGTGCGCCGTCACGGCGTCCTCGATCGCCAGCGGATGCAACTTCAGGTGCTCCCCCAGCCGCTGCAGCTCGTCCTGGCCGGGTTCGTCCATCCGGATCCAGGCGAACTCGTCCGGCTTCAGCTCGGCCAGCCGGTCGAGGGTGACGTGGCACCCGTCGTCCTCCTCCCGGCAGTCGAGCCGCTCGCATTCGCCTGTCTGCTCTCGGTAGATCGCGCACTCCATGTTCTCTCGGTTGCGCCGGCCGCGGCGTTCCATGCACGCAGGGGGCACGGGCCCGCGGCCCACGCGCCGTCTGCACCCGGTGGTCACCGGACCCTCACATCCCCGCGCTGCCGAACGCTCCGGGAGGGGAACCCGGTCCGTGTCGCCGACCGGGAGGGAACGGGGCTGTGATCGCTGTCGCCGTGCTGCTGCTGCCGGCCCTGGGTGTGCTGCTGTACGCCATGGACCGCATCGAGGACCGGTTGTCGGGCCGCCCACGCGCGGCGCGGCACGCCCGCAAACGCCACCTGCGCCTGGTCCACGACGCCGGCCCCTCTCCCGCCGGGCGCGGTCGGGCGGCCCGCCGTTCGGCCCGGCATTCGGCACGGCGGGGCGCGGCAGCCTGACGGCGCCCAGGGCGTGGCCGCCCGTGGTGGAGCGGGGATCCGTGGGTACCCGCGGTGCATGAAGCTGCATCTTCCCGGGCGGAGCGAGCACCACGGCAACCATGAGACCGCGGAGCACGCGATCCCGCCGCCCGAGGAAGTGGGGCCGGGGCCCGCGGTGGAGCGGCGCGCGCCGGATGCCCCGACACAGCTGCCGAAGCGGGCGTGGGCGGCGGTACTCAAGGGCAGTCTGCGGGAGTTCCAGGACGACGAACTGACCGACCGGGCTGCCGCGCTGACCTACTACGGTCTGCTGTCGCTGTTCCCGGCTCTGCTGGTCCTGGTGTCGCTGCTCGGTCTCACCGGCGGATCCACGACGGACGCGGTGGTGGACAACCTCGGGCGGCTCGCTCCCGGCTCCGTACGCGACATCCTCACGGGCGCGGTCACGCAGTTGCAGGCCAACGCCGGCGTCGGGTCGGTCATGGCGCTCGTCGGTCTCGTCCTGGCGGTGTGGTCGGCCTCCGGGTACGTGGCCGCCTTCATGCGCGCGGCCAACCAGGTCTACGACATGCCCGAGGGCCGTCCGGTGTGGAAGATCCTCCCCGTGCGGGTCGGGCTGACGGTCGCCCTGATGGTGCTCGCCGTCGCCAGCGCGCTGATCGTCGTCTTCACCGGTGCTCTGGCCCGGCAGGCCGGGACGGCTCTCGGGATCGGCGACACGGCGCTGACGGTGTGGTCGATCGCCAAGTGGCCCGTGCTGGTGGTCCTGGTGACGGTCATGATCGCCCTGTTGTACTGGGCCAGTCCGAACGCCAGGGTGAAGGGGTTCCGGTGGATCACCCCCGGCAGCTTCGTCGCCCTGCTCATCTGGATGATCGCGTCGGCGGCCTTCGCCGTCTACGTCGCCAACTTCGCCTCGTACAACCGGACGTACGGCACGATGGCCGGGGTCATCGTCTTCCTTGTCTGGCTCTGGATCAGCAACCTGGCCATCCTGCTCGGCCTGGAGTTCGACGCGGAGATCGTCCGGCAGCGGTCGATCGCGGGCGGCCTGCCCCCGGACAAGGAGCCGTACACCGAGCCGCGCGACACCAGGAAGTGGACCGAGAAGGACGTGCGCCGCCTGGACGAGGCATGACGGGGGCCGATGTCCTGGCGAACAGGTCCGGAGCGATTCGGCCGCTTCACTCGCCCGGTTCGGGATAACCACACTGCATGAAGTTGCTGACGGGCTTGTTCGAAACTGACCGGGTGCTGACCCAGCAGGCCGCGTCCCGCATCCCCCGGGGCGTCGCGATGGTGCTGTCGGCCGTGGAGGAGTCCGCGGAGAGTACGAAACTGTGGTGCGGGGCCGCCGTCGTCATGGCCTCGCTGGGCGGATGGCGGGGGCGCCGGGCGGCCGCCGCGGGACTGGGGGCCGTGGTGGTGGCCCAGTTGACGTCGAACGGCCTGTGCAAACAACTCGCCGACCGGCCCAGACCGCCGGCGGAATGGATCCCGCACGACGAGGTCGACGACCGCCCAGACTCCTCCTCGTTTCCTTCCGGGCACACCGCCGCGGCGGTCGCCTTCACCGCCGCCGTCGTACCCGTCTGGCCGGTCATGGGCGCGGTGTGCGCCGTTCCGGCGGCCGCGGTGGCCCTGGAGCGGGTGCAGTCCGGCGCGCACTATCCCAGCGACGTCGTCGCCGGGGCCGCGATCGGGCTGGCCGGCGCCTGGCTCGTGCGCCGGACCCCACGCCTGATCCTGCGGCACGGGCTGTAGGGCCCCGACACACGGGTGGTAGGGGCCCCGTCAGGAAGCCCCTACCACCCGTGCCCTGCCGGCTGCCGAGGCAGCGTCACCAATAGTGCCGGCGCCCCGCGACCGCGCGGCCCGTGGAGCCCAGGATCCACAGGACCCCGCCGACGACGGCGAGGATGAGCCCGATCGTCCACAGGATCGATACGCCGGTGATCAAGCCGATTACCAAGAGGATGATGCCGAGGAGGAGCATGACCGCCTCCGATTCGTAGTGGTACCCGTAGTGGTACTGCTTCTCCGTGTACCCCGGCGCCGCCGAAGAGAACGCCGCGGCCGCGTTATCCCGGACCGGCCGGGTCGCGTGCTCCCTGACCGGCCGGGTCGCGTGCTCCCTTGACCGCCGTCGCGGCGTGAGGGCGGGACGGCCGTGTGACGCCTTCTCAGTGCCCGGCGGCCGCCTTCACCAGGGCCACCGCCACACCGATCACCGCGTCCACGAGGCCGGCCGCCACCGCCGTCAGCGTGCCGCCGCCCATCCGGAGCCCGCCCAGGCAGCCCCACAGGAAGAGGGAGACGACCCCGACACCGGCCGCGGCCGACAAGGCGGCGTGCAGGGACAGCACGTCGAGCGCGGCCAGGGCGATCAGCACGGCCGGGCCCACCGCGCACGACAACAGCGGGCTGCTGACGTACAGCATGCGGCGTAGTTCGGGGCCGGTGGCGAACCGGCGATGGACGGTGCGGTGCGCCTGCTGGTCCGCGACGAACGCCGCGAGCCACAGCCCCACGGCGGTCGTCACGACCGTGGCGACGGCGCCGAGGGCGCCCACCTCACCGAGTGAGAGACCGACCACCACGGCGATCATCGTGATCGTCGCGTAGATGCGCTCCTTGAGACGGTCCGCCAGGGCGGCCGCCTCCGCGCCGGACGCCGGATCCGCACCCGCTCCCCGGTCAGCCGCCATCCGGTGCCCCTCACGTCTGAAGGGACGCGGTCGGGCGTCCCGGCTCGACCGGCGACGCGGCACGCGTGCGGTGCGCCGCCCCGGTCAGGGCTACCAGGATGCCCCGGGTGATCACCCGGATCCGGTATCCGGGACGTCGCGGCGGCCGGCTACCTGGAGGACGGGGCGGCGGTGTCGCTGCGGGAGCCCTCGGCCAGCGCGATACGGGCGGTGATGCGCTTGCCGACCGCCTCCTGCTCCATGAAGAGGTTCTCGGTGACCGCCTTGACGATCTCCAGGCCGTGCTGGCCGATTCTGCCCGGATCGGCCGCCCGGGCCGCGGGGACCGTGGGGTCGCTGTCCCAGATCGCGATCTCCACCGCACGTGCGGTGAGGCGCAGCTCCATCAGGACGGGGCCGGGGGCGTACTTGCGGGCGTTGGTCACCAGCTCGCTGACCACCAGCTGCGTGAGGTCCTTCGCACGAGCCGACACGGGCACGTGATGGTCGTGGCCGGCCTGGTCCAGGAAGGCGGCCGCGTGGTGCCGGGCGTCCGCGATGCAGCGGTCCTCTCCGCCCAGTGCGTAGCCGGCCCGCATCACGGGCTCGTCCGGCGCCGTACAGTCGTCGTCACCGTCGCCATCAGATCCCATTCGGTCTCGTCCTCACTCCCCGTCATGCGCGCGCCAGTACCCCACCGCGGCCGTGGCATGCAGCACAGAGGGGGCACGAAATGGCCACCTGGATGCATCCGACCGTGTCCGTGGGGCAGAATCACCCGCGCGTCCTGCCCCGAGGGGGCAAGCCTAGATTGCAGTCGAGGAGACCGTGACCCACACCGAGCAAGCCGACCGGCCCAGCCGGCTCTCCGCGGACCATCGCGTGGTCGAGGGGGTCCGTGTCGTCACCCTGCGGGGCGAGATCGACCACGACGTCCAGGACGTGCTCAAGGGGGCCCTGCTGGGTGCGGACGGGGCGGGGCCGGCGCGGATCGTCGCCGATCTCAGCGGTGTGACGTTCATGGACTCCAGCGGCATCAACGTCTTCGTCGCCGCCCACCAGCAGGTGAGCACCGAGGACGGCTGGGTGCGCATCGCCGGGGCTCAGCAGTCCGTGCTGCGTGTCCTGCAGCTGGTCGGCGTGGACACGCTCATCCCGTGCCACCCCACGACCGAACAGGCCCTCACCGCCTGATCGCCCCCGGCGCCGCCGCGTGAGGTTTCTCTCATGCCGGGGCGAACTCGACGCCGCCCCGGCCCGGCGTGAAGCGGGGGCTTCGCCGGGCTGCTGCCCGGCTCGGTGAGCCGGGCGCTGCTGCATCACGCGCGCAGCTCCGTCGTGGTGGTCAGGGGAGGGGGTGCCCCGGCAGGTCCGCCCCGGAGGGCGTCGTCGCCCCGGGGTGAAGCCCGGCTGGGGCCGAGCCGGTGCTGGGCCGTCGGCACGATGTCCCGCCCCGCCCCGACGGGAGCGCGTGCTCCCCTCTGTCCTCACCGTGCCGTCCCGGTCCGCCCGCACACCGGCGCATGTCGGCCGCCGAGCGTGGAAGTGTATGTATGTTCAACCGGCACATAGCACGGACATATGAGGTCACCGGCCTGCGGGGGAACCAGTGGGAATACACCATGAGTTGGAGCACCGACCATGCACACCACCCCCCGCGTGCACTTCCATGTTCTCGGTCCTCTGGAGATCTGGGAGGGTGAGAGACGGATCAAGCCCGGTGGCCCGGTCAACGAACGGGTCTTGGCCATGCTGCTGCTGGAGGCCGGACGGATCGTACCCGTCTCCCGGCTCGTCCAGGCGGTCTGGGAGGAGGAGCCGCCGCCCACGGCGGTGCACCAGGTCCGCAAGGCGGTGGCCGAACTGCGCCGGCGGCTGCCGTCCGGCCACGAGGTCATCGTCACCGAGCCACCCGGTTACCGCGTCGCGCTCGACGACGGCCAGCTCGATCTGCGGATGTTCGACATCCGGGTGCGCCGCGCCCAGGAGGCCCGTGCCGAAGGGCTTCTTGACAACGCTGTCATGCAATTACGGGCCGGACTGGACTCGTGGCGGGGTCCCATCCTCGGCGGCGCGGGCGGCCCGGTCATCGACGCCGCAGCCGCGGTGTGGGAGGAACGGCGCCTGACCGCCTCCGAGCAGTGCTTCGAACTGCGCCTGGACCAGGGCGAGTCGAGCGGGCTCATCGGCGAGCTGCGCGAGGCCGTCACCGCCCACCCCTACCGGGAGGTGCTCCGCGGCCACCTGCTGCTGGCCCTCTACCGCGCCGGACGGCAGGCGGAGGCCCTGGAGGAGTACACACGGCTGCGGACCTCGCTGGCCGAGGAGCTCGGCATCGACCCCGGTCCCAAACTCGCCGCGCTGTACGAGCAGATCCTGCGCGCCGACCCGGAGCTGGACACGCCGCCGGTGCCGCAGGACACGAAGGAACCCCCGTTCGCGGTCGCCGGGACCTCACCGTGCACGCTGCCGTACGACCTGGCGGACTTCACCGGGCGCGAGGAGGAGATACGGCAGCTCACCGCCGCACCGCCCGCCGACGGCGACCGCACCAGCCCGCACATCCTGCTCATCGACGGCATGGGCGGCAGCGGCAAGACGGCCCTGGCCGTGCACGCCGCCCACCGGCTGGCCGACACCTACCCCGACGGGCAGCTCTACCTGGACCTGCGTGGTTTCACCCCCGAGGAGGAGCCGCTGTCGACGGGCTCGGCACTCGGCGTGCTGTTACGGGCCATGGGCGTGCCCGGCAGGTCCGTCCCCGAGGACCTGCTCAGCCGGATCGCGCTGTGGCGGGTCACCAGTGCTCGCCGCCGGCTGCTGCTGGTCCTGGACAACGCGGTGGACGGGGCCCAGGTCCGCCCCTTGCTGCCCGCCTCCCCCGGCAGCCTGGTCCTCATCACCAGCCGGGTCCGGCTGCCCGAGCTGGAGGGCGCCGAAGGGCTCTCGCTCGGTCTGCTCACCGAGGAGGACAGCGTGGAGATGGTGCGCCGCATCCTGGGCGCGGACCGTGTCGCCGCCGAACCGGACGCCACCGCGGATCTCGTGCGGCTGTGCGGCCGGCTGCCGCTGGCGTTGCGGGTGTCCGCCGCCCGGCTGCGCAAACGCCCGCACTGGACGCTGCACCACCTGACCGAGCGCCTCGGCGACGACGCCCGCATCATGGGCGAACTGGAGTCCGGGGACCGCAGCGTGGCGACGGCCCTGCGCATGTCGTACGACGCCATGAGGCCCGAACACCGGGCGCACTTCCGGCTGTTGAGCCTGCATCCGGGATCCGACTTCGCGGTACCGGCCGCGGCGGCCCTGCTGGACACCGATCCGCACAGCGCCGAGCGGACGCTGGAACACCTGCTGGACGTGCATCTGTTGCAGGAGTTCGAGTGGGGCCGCTACTCCTTCCACGACCTGGTGCACGGCTTCGCCCGCACCCTGCCGGCCGACGACGCCGCGCGGCGCTCCGCGGCGGTGCGCCGGCTGGCCGAGCGCATGGTGGCCGACCTGGAGCGCGCGTGCGACGCCCTGTTCCCCGGCCGGGTGCGCTACGCCTGCGCGCCGGTGACCGACGCGCGGTACGCCGGGCCGGCTCTGCGCCAGCAGGAGGCGCAGCAGTGGTTCGCCCAGGAGTGGCGCAACGTCGTCGCCGTCGTGCACCTCGCCGACCAGCACGGACTGCACCGGCATGCCGCGTGGCTCAGCCGGGGCATCGGATTCCATCTGCACGCCCAGAACCACTTCTCCGACTTCGAGCGGACGGCCGGGCTCGCCGTGAACAGCGCGCGCAAGGAGGGTGATCCGGAACTGCTGTGCGTCTCGCTCATCAACCAGGCGGTCGCCCGGTGGCAGCGCGACCTGTTCCAGGAGGGCATCGCCTCCGCCGAGGAGGCCCTGGAGATCGCCTCCGGCCTCGACGATCCCCGCACCGAAGCGGCCTGCCTGAGCCGGCTCGGCGTGCTGTGCACCAGTGTCGGACGGCTGACGGACGCCGTGGCCTCTCTTGAGCGTGCCGGTGACGCGCACCGCGCCCTGGGTTCCGCGCGGGAGGAGGCGCAGGCCCTGGCCAACCTGTGTTTCGCCAGGGAGCGTCTGGGGCGGCTGCCGGAGGCCGTACAGGCCGGGGAACGGGCCGCCGCCCTGGCCCGGCGCACGGGCGACGCGGGGATCGAGGTGACGGCGCTGGCCAATCTGGCGCTGGCCCTGCTGGGCCTGGAACGGATCGAGGACGCGGTGGCGTGCCTGGAGCGGGCCCGGGCGCTGTGCGAGCCATTGCGGTCGCCGGCGCTGACCTCCCTGGTGCTGAGCAATCTGGCGGAGGCCGAACTGGCGGCGGGGCGTGTGGAGCAGGCGCACGAGCACGCGGTGGCGGCGCTCGACCTGGCGCGCGGGCACGGCTCTCGGGCCCGGCAGACCGCTGCCGAGAACGTGCTCGGGCGAATCGACGGGGCGCGCGGCGAGCACCGGCGGGCCGCGGAACGTCACCGGGCGGCGCTGGCGCGGGCCGCGTCCATCGGGCTGCGCGCGGAGATCGCCGGCTCGCACCGGGGGTTGTCGGAGGCGCTGCGGGCCTTGGGGGACGCGGCGGGTGCGGACCGGCACGGGCGCGCGGCGCGGGAACACGCCGCCGCGATGGGGCGCGCCGAGGAGACGCGAGAGCGCTGAGCGGGGAGCAGTGAGGGCGACGGCGCCGGGCACGACGCCCTGACCCCACCGGGCCAAGCCGGACCGACCGCCCCGCCGGTGGAGGCGGGGCGGTCGGTCCCCCGGCAGGCAAGCCGGGGCAGCACCGCCCCAGGCCAGGGAAACAGGATGCCGGGCCACGGAAGCCTCGTGAGCGACCCGGCGAGGAACCCGGTTGGAGGAGCGGTCGTGAGGCTCGGTGTCCCGGGGGTGTCGGTGGCATGGAGTCGGCCGCCGGTCCCGGGGTGGGCCGGGGCCGGCGGCCGGAGGTGGGAGTGGGCTCGGGTCAGGAAGTCGCGTGGGCCGCCCTGGACTCGTCCCGTTGCTGTGCCGCCGGTGTGCGGGGTGCCCGGGTCGTGGCGGGGAGCAGCCGCGTGGCGATCAGGGAGGCCAGGGCCGTGGGCCGTGGCCCGGGCGGCAGGGTGACGAACTCCGTGCCCGACGTGGAGTGCCGGCTCCACGGTGCGAGCCCGCGGCCGGGCACCGGGCCCGCGCAGACCACCAGCCGGCTCTCGGTGACCGTACGGCGCACGGCGTGGGTCAGGGGTCCGTGCGCCGGGGCCCGGCCGGGGGCGACCGCGTCCGACACGAACAGGGTGGTGCAGACGGCGTGTCCGGCCGCCCGCTCGACCGCCCCGGCCAGCGCGAGCCCGAGGTGAGCGCCGGTGCCCCAGCCGTGCAGGGCGAACCGGCCGGTCACGCCCGCGTCCCGGACCCGGCGGACCAGACCGGCCACCAGACCTGCCACCGGATCGACCACCAGACCGGCCACCAGCCCTGCCACCGGATCGACCACCGGACCGGCCACCGGGTCGCTCACCGGATCGCCCTCCGGACCAAGCAGGTCGCGCGTGGCCGCGTCGGCGGCGGGGCGCAGGACGACCGGTCTGAGGGCGGCGGGCAGGGCGTGGACCAGGTCGGTCACGTCCGCCGCCGGGGTGTCCGGTCCCGGCAGGAGCACCAGTGGGAACCGTCCCGCGTCCACCGTCATGTCGGTCTCCTCCCGGCTCGGGGCGACAGGGGGGTCAGTGGGTGGGGCCGACGTCGGTCGCCAGCACCCGGTGGTGTCCGTCCGCGCCGTGCGCGTGCGCACCGGCGGCTCCCGCCGTCGCGCCCGCCCAGCCGATCACCGCCGTCATGACCACGGCCACCGCCGCGTGCCCCAACCACCGCATGTCGTTCCCTTCCTGCCGTCCGTTCGCGCTCTGTCTGCGTCGACAGTGCGCCGGGCCGGTCCCGGCGGCGTCCCGGTGCGATACCGGCCCGATACCCCGGCCGGTGAACGGACGGCCGGGGTCAGGACGGGGCCGGGGTCAGGGCGGGGCCGGGGTCAGGGCGGGGCCGGGGTCCAGGTGCCGCGCGCGTAGAGGTACGCCCGTGTCACCAGTCGCGCGACGACGGCCGTCTCGGTCTCGTCGCGCGGGCCGTAGACGAGCAGCGAACCGCAGGGGGCGGCGGCCGTGCCCCAGCCGGCCGCGACCACCGCCTTGCCCCACGGTGCGGGCAGCATCAGGTGGAGGCTGCCGTCGTAGGGCGGATGCACGTGCCCGAACTCCGAGCCCGCGAGGAACGCCTCGGCCGGTCCGTGGGCCAGGACCGGTGCGAGGTGGAACGCACGGGTCCCCCGTACGCAGACGTACGAGGGACCCGTGCGGACCCCGTCGAACGCGGTGACCGCGTCGACGAGCCGCTGTGTCAGCCCGGCGGGCGCCGGGTCGGTGAGTTGTTCCACCGGGTCACCGGTCACGACCAGCGGGGCCGGACCCCGGCGCGGTGGCAGGGACATGTGCGCTCACCCTCCCGCCGGGCCGGAGGGCAGCAGATGGCGGTTCACCGCCCGGGCCGCCTCCGCCAGTTCGTCCCGGCACACCACCTCGACGCCCGCCGCGCGCAGGGTCTCCACGCCGGTGCAGTCCGCCACGAACAGCGGTGGTTCCCGCCAGGCGACGACGACCCGCCCGATGCCCGCGGCCAGCACGAGCCGGGTGCACGGCGACGGGGAGGAGGCGCGGCGGGTGCACGGTTCGAGGGAGGTGTAGAGGGTGGCGTCGCGCAGGCTGGGCCGGGGGTTGCCCAGGGACCGCAGGGCGGCCTCCTCGGCGTGGACCCGGCCGCCGTCCTGGCGGGAGTGCCCGCGGGCCAGTTCCCGGCCGTCCGCGGCGACGAGGATCGCCCCGACGGAGAACGCGGTCGGCGACGGCGGGCAGCGGCGGGAGAGTTCCACCGCGCGCCGTAACCACTCCGCGTCGCTCCCGGGGCCCGGTCTGTCGCGGCGGCCCGTCACGGCGGCACCCTGCGGACCGCCGCCCCGGCCGCCGCCGGACACGGAAGGCGGTTCACCGGTCCCACCCCGTTCCGGTGCCGCCGGCGGGCGGGGTCTCGGCGAGCCGGAACCCCATGGCGTACAGGTCCCGCCGGTACCAGCCGTGGCGGCGGCGGCAGCGGGACAGGTCGGCGTAGCGGGTGAAGCTGCCGCCGCGGGCCACCCGGTAGGAGGTCCCGGCGTTCTCGTGCAGGTCGTCGTCGACCGTCCGGCCGCCCGGGTAGGGCCGGTAGTCGTCGGCGACGTACTCCTCGACGTTGCCGGCCATGTCGTAGGTGCCGAACGGGCTCCGTCCCGCCGGGTACATGCCGACCGGGGTGGTGGTCAGGGGGCCGTACTCCACGGTGTTGGCCCGGTCCTCGCCGGGTTCCTCGCCCCAGGGGTAGGCGCGTCCGTCACCGCCGGAGGCCGCGTACTCCCATTCCGCCTCGGTGGGCAGCCGGAAGGCCCGGCCGGTGCGGTGGGCGAGCCAGGCGGCGTACGCGTCGGCGTCCTGCGGCGACACGCTCCACACCGGGTGGTTGGCCAGGTGGGGCGGGTAGACGCCGAACCGCCAGGAGGTGGGCAGTCCGGCGTCCGGGTTCTCGGTCAGGAACAGCCGGTACTCCGCGTTGGTGACCGGGTAGCGGGCGATGCGGAAGGCGGCGATGTCGGCCTCGTACTCGGGTGCCTCCTTGGCGATCCAGGCCCGGGTCACGCCCACGTGCCGCCAGGCGGCGGCGACCGCGTCCACCCGGTCCTCGGCCAGGCCCAGCCGCACCCGGGCGGCCGGGACGTCCGCCATCGCCGGCGCGAGCGGGTCGATCCGCGGATCGCCCAGCAGGGCCAGCAGGTTGCCCGCGGCCAGCCGCAGCAGCGGCTCGGCCGCCGGGTCCGACACCCGCAGCGCCAGCTCGCGGGGGCCGGACCCGGCGAGCCGGCCGGTCAGATGCCGGAGCCGGTCCTGGTCGACGCGGTCGGTGAAGGACGCGGGCAGCCCCATCGCCGTGCGGTCGTCCAGCTCGTTGGGGTTGACCACGGTGGCCTCGGCCGTGGTCATGCCGCCCGCTCCACGGGTGCCTCCGCCGTCGCCGGCGGGTCCAGCGGGTAGACCCGGCCGTCGTAGGACGAGGCGAGGAAGCGGCCCCGGGCGGCGTCCCAGTGCAGGCTGGAGATGCCCGCGGTGGTGGGCCGCACCACGAGGGGCCACTCCCCCGTCGTCACGTCGTGCACGGCGACCGTGCCCGCGTACGAGCCCGTCGCCACGAGGCGGCCGTCCGCGGAGGCGGCGACGCACTTGACGGAGTGGTCGTGCGGCGTGGGCACGGTACGGCTGGTGCGGCCGTCCCAGATCCGCAGGGTCAGGTCACGGCTGACGCTGGCGAAGCGGCCGCCCGGCAGCGGGGCGCAGCCGTTGGCGATGCGCGCGTGGGCCTCGTCGACGCGGCCGGTCTCGGTGAACGTCTCCAGGGAGAACCAGGACACCGAGGCGTCCGCGCACACCGCGAACAGCGTGTCGCCGGAGACCGCGACGCCCTTGACCGCGTTGGTGTGCAGCGGCAGCGTGGCGACGTGCTCGGGTTCCTGGCCCTCGCGGACGGCGAAGACCAGGCCCTCGCCGGTGTAGGCGCCGACCACGACGTGCGGCACGCCGTCCCGGGTGAAGGCGGCGGCGCAGTTCAGCGGTGAGCGGTGCTGGTGCAGGACGCGTCCGTCGCGGGCGTCGAAGACCCGGCCGAGCTGACCGCCGGTCAGGACCCGGTCGCCGACCTCGACCAGGAAGTTGCACAGGCTGCCGGTGTCGGCGCGCTGTGAGCCGTCCACCCACACCAGTCCGGCGTCGCCGGTCGTCCACACGGCGCCGTCGGCGGTGGTGGCGACGGCGTTGACGCAGGCGGTGGGCTCCACGCCGGTGAGGTCCCAGGTGCCGTCGGTGACGCGGTAGAGGGCGTACGACGAGCCGAACGTGCCGAAGACGAGTGTGGTGTCGTCGAGGAAGGCACACGAGCGGGCCCACACTTCGGCGGGGAACTCGGCGGTGTGCGTGAGCCGCAGCCCGGCCTCGGCGTCGGAGGCGTCCCAGACGCGCAGGGTGCGGTCGTAGCTGAGGCTGACCAGGGATTCGGTGGCCGCGTGGTACACCAGCCGCTTGATGCCGGCCTCGTGGGCGGGGGCCTTGCCGGTGCGGCCGTCGGCGATGGTGATGATCTCGCCGTCGTCGTTGCCCGCGTACACCACGCCGGCCCGGGTGATCGCGATGGTGTCGGTCTCCACGCCGCCGAGGTCGACCTCGCCGACCATGCCGCCGGAGGCCAGGGACCAGCGCTTGACCGTGCCGTCGTCGCTGGAGGTGAGCAGTTCGTCGCTCTCACCCAGCCAGGCGACGGAGATGACGTCGGCGGTGTGCCCCTCGAACCGGGCCACGAGCGCGCCGGCGAAGTCGTAGACCCGCACCAGGTGGTCCCGTGAGGCGGTGGCGACCAGTTCCCGGACCGGGTGGAAGACGGACATCTCCACGTCGTCCTTCTGCTCGCTCAGGACGGCGCGGAGCTTCAGGTCGGGCACGGACCACAGCCGGGCGGTGTAGTCGCTCGACGAGGTCAGCAGCAGCTTCCCGTCAGGGCTGAACGCGACCTGGTTGGCCAGGTGGTCGTGGACGGCGCGGGCGAGCGGCGCCCGGCGGGCCGCGTCCCACAGGATGACCTGGTTGTCGTAGCCGGCCGTGGCCACGTACGCGCCGCCGAAGGCCGCGACGCCGCTGATCGGCCCGTGATGGCGTATCACGCTGACTCCTCCAGTCGGATGGTGTGAGAGGTGCGGGCGACCTTCGCCGTCAGGTAGCCGGTGTTGTGCGGGTTGACGAAGACGCCCGTGGCGACGGTGCGCCGCA
This sequence comes from Streptomyces sp. XY006, assembly GCF_002237655.1. GTDB lineage: Bacteria > Actinomycetota > Actinomycetes > Streptomycetales > Streptomycetaceae > Streptomyces > Streptomyces levis. The sequence continues at coordinate 211,399 of NZ_NOKT01000001.1, read as the reverse complement.
CCCGGATGCCGTAACGGCGCAGCTGCTCGCACTTGTTGGGGTTGTTGGTGAGCAGGTCGATCTCGTCGTGGCCGAGGGCCCGCAGCATCTGGGCGGCCGCCGCGTAGTCGCGCTCGTCCTCGCCCAGCCCCAGGGCCCGGTTGGCCTCGTAGGTGTCCAGGCCCCGGTCCTGCAGCCCGTAGGCGTCGAGCTTGTTGTACAGGCCGATGCCGCGCCCTTCCTGGCGCAGGTACAGCAGCAGTCCGCCGGCGGTGTCGATCATCCGCAGCGCCTCGCGCAGCTGGGGGCCGCAGTCGCAGCGCGCGGAGCCGAACACGTCGCCGGTCAGGCACTCGGAGTGCACCCGCACCAGCGGTACGCCGTCCTGGACGGCGCCCAGGCGCAGCGCCAGGTGTTCGCGTCCGTCCACGAGCCCGCGGAAGGTCGTCACGCGGGCGGTGATGGGGTCGCCCGTCGCCGGGTACAGGGGGATGCGGACGCTCTGGCGCACCTCCGCCCGGGGTGGTGCGTCACCGGTGCCGTCGGGGTGGCGCAGCGCGGGCACGGAGGCGGCCGGGAGGTCGGTGGTGCGGGTGTCGCCGGGTATGTGGGGCATGTTTCCTCCTCCTAGGCCGGCTCGGTCGTCGCCGGGTTCGTCGGGGTCCAGGCGGTGCGGGCGCGGTGCAGCTGGACGAGCACCACCGACGAGGCGACGCCGAGCGCCAGGAACGTGGCGTGCGGGCCCGCAGCGTGTTCGAGCGGGGGGATCACAACAGGGGACAGCAGTGCGGCGGATCCCGTCAGCAGCCACATCAGTCCCGAGGCCCGGCCCATGACCCGCTGCGGCAGGTACCGCACCCGCAGCATCACCACGGCGGCCAGCAACGCGCCCTGGGCGACGGCCCCGAGGGCCAGGGCCACGAGGAACAGCGGCCACACGGGCACCGCCAGCAGGGCCAGGGAGACCGCGCGGACGACGACGGCCACGGGCAGCAGCGTCGCGGGGCGCAGGCGTTCGCGCTGGGAGACCAGCAGGTTGCCGGTCAGCAGGCTCAGGTTGACGGCCGCGACGACCCAGCCGGCCTGCTGTGCGGACAGCTGCCAGGAGTGGCGCAGCTCGAAGAGGACCAGGGACGTCAGGCCGGTGCCGCAGACGGCTTCCAGGACCATCTGCAGGACGAGCGTGACGGCGATGCGCCGGTCGGCGAGGGTGTCGCGCCAGACGCCGCGCAGCCGTGCCGGTTCGCGCCGGCGTCCGTCCGCCGCGGGGCGGCGCGGCGGACGGACGCCGAACGCCCACACGGCCAGCGGCGCGAAGAACGTGGGCAGGTTCAGCCACAGCACGCCCAGGTAGCCCAGCAGGGGCAGGGTGGCCGCGACCAGGACGGGCCCGGCCAGTGTCGTGGCGAGGAACAGGCTGTTGAGGGTGCCGCGGGCGCGGGCCGGGCAGCGCGGGAACATCACCGGTACGTCGGTCATCCAGCCGACGCGGTAGGCGACGCCGCCGGCGGCCACCACCAGGGCGCAGACGAACAGCACCCACGGCTCGGGATCGCCCTGCCACAGCAGCAGGTTCATCACCGTGGCCGCCGACGCCTGCGCCAGCAGTCCGTACAGGACGAGTCCGGCGGTGCCGCGCCGGTCGGCCACCGAGCCGAACCAGGGGGCGAGCAGCATGCTCATCGGCACGGCGGCCGCCAGCCAGGTCATCACCGCGAGCGAGCCGGTGAGGCGGTACGCCAGCAGGGGCAGCGCGGTCGCGTACAGCGCCTCGCCGAGGTTGTTGACCGAGTTGCCGGCGGCGAAGACCCGGAAGGCGCGCTCGGCGAACGGCGAGGGTTCCACCACCTCGTCGCCGCGTGCGGTGCCGTGCGCGCCGCGCACCCGGTCGGCGGTGGTCACGGCCGGGCCGCGCCGGCCGCGGCGGGGAAGGGACGGGCGCCGGAGGACCGCGGCAGCCACAGGTCGCGCAGCACGGTGAGGACGGGTCCCTCGCCGCCGCGGTCCAGGCGGTACAGGCGCAGGTAGCCGCCCCGGCCGCCGACCACCACGTAGGCCCGGCCGTCCGCGCCGCGCAGGGCGGTCATCCCCTTGGGGAAGTCGGGCAGGTCCTCGTGCAGGGCGAGCAGTTCGCCGCTGTCGTGGTCGTAGGCGGCGATCTGCATGCCGTAGGTGACGACGCACAGGGTGCCGTCGATGAGCGCGCAGTTCTCGGCGGTGTTGTCGAGGAGTTCGACGAACTGCCGCCGGGGCTTGTCCTCGCCGACGACCAGTTCCTTGACGCCTCCGCCGCCGGTGACGCGCAGCCGGTCGCCGTCGACGAGCAGCCGCTTGGGGTAGCTCTCCAGCTCCGTCTCCCAGGAGACGGAGCCGTGTTCGTCGTAGGCGGCGAGGCGGCCGGTGCGGCATCCGAGCACCCGGCGGCCGTCGGGCAGGTACGCCGACGCCCAGGCGCTGGCGGGCAGTTGGCCGATGTGGAGGAGCTGCCGGCCGGTGGCGGCGTCGAATTCGAAGCCGCCGGCGTTGCAGGCGACCAGGACGCGGCTGTGGTCGGGCGAGACCGAGACGGTGTGGACGATGCCGGGCAGGCGGGCCTCCCACACGAGGGTGCCCCCGGGGGTGGTGCGGCGCACCGTGTCGGGCCAGAGGATCGCGACCTGGTCGTCGCCGCACGGTTCGGCCCGGCGGGCGAAGCCCGGTGCGTCCTGGTACTGCTCGACGAGGTCGAGGCGGGCGTGGTCGCCGCCGGTTTCGAGGCGGAGCAGTGCCGTTCCGTCGTCGGTGGCGGCCAGGACGGTGGTGGCGTCGCCGGGCAGCGGGCGCAGGTCCCACACACACTGGCGGGGGTGGGCGAGCCGGTGGAGCAGCTCGCCCTCCGGGGACAGGGCCGTGATCTCGCCGTCCTGGGTGAGGGTGTAGACCCGTCCCTGCTCGTCGATGGTGACGTCGATGATCTGGTGGCTGAAGCCGGTGACCCGCTTGCGGACGGTCAGTTCGGGTGTGGTGTTGTCGAACAGGAGCAGTTCGCCGTCGAAGCCGCCGATGTAGGCGGTGGTGAAGTCCGGGGAGAACACCAGCCCTTCGACGTCGTTGCGGGCGAAGTGCATGCGCTGGCCGACGGTGCCGTCGAGCCCGAGGGTCACCACGCCGTTGGAGATGTTGTGGGTGTCGCCGATGCCGGCGTCGCCGATGGCCCAGAAGCGGCGGTGCCGGGCGTCGTAGACGACGCGGTGCACGTTGGAGGTGTCGATGCGGACGGTGGTCGGGAACGACCACTCCTCCAGCGAGCCGAGGTGGACGCACCCGTGCCGGTCGGCGACGGCGTGCACTCCGGGTGCGTCGGTGCAGAACCATTCGAGCATGTCGTAGCCGTGCGGCCAGGGGACGATCCGCTCGACGGCGAACGTCTCCACGTCGAGGACGACGACCTGGAAGTACCCGTTGTCGACGTACGCCTTGCCGTTCCACAGGCCGATGCCGCGCAGCATGGTGGGGGACGGCTGTTCGCCCTCCAGCAGCAGGGAGCGGTCGGCGGTGGCGCGGGCGTCGAGGCGGTCGGCCAGGTGCAGGGTGTCGGCGTGCCAGCGGCAGAGGGTGCCGGCCTTGTCGCGGGTGATGATCCAGTCGCCGGCGAGGGCGACGCCGTACACCGGGTGGCCGGCCGGGTCCTGCGCGAGGGCGGGGACGCCGGAGGAGCGGCGCAGGGTGAGGTCGTGGTCGAGCAGGTGCAGACCACCGCGGACGTCACAGGCCAGGAGCCCGCGACCGGGCAGGCTGACGATCCGCGTGATCCGTTCGGGGATGCCCATGGCGGAACTCCACTCCTGTCGTGGGATCAAGAGGAGGACGTGATGCGCCCCCCGGGGCGGGGCGAGCCTGCCCCAGGGGGCGAATCCTCACTGCACTGGAGGGTGAGGGGCGCCTCAGATGGCGGCGCGGGTCACGCGACGGACGAGCTTGGTCATGGGACTGCACCTCCTTCGCTTTCCTGCTGTGCTCGTGACGAGGGATCTGACAGGGCGCCTCAGATGGCGGCGCGGGTCACACGGCGGACGAGCTTCGTCATGAGGGGCACCCCCTTTCATGGCTCGGGCTCCACGGCGCGCGTGGGGCCGGACCGGTGCACCGTCCCTGGTCGGGCGGGCTTTCCTGCCGCCGGCGCAGGCCTCGTGGGCACGACGCGCGGGGCAAGTCTGGGGAGGGGCGCGGCGGTCGGGGCCGCGGCGCCGGGCGGACGGACGTCGGACGACGGTCGCGGGGCGGTGGACGTCAGGCGACGGTCGCGGGGCGGGTGGACGTCAGGCGACGGTGGCGGGGCGCGGTGCGCCGTCACCGGCCGCCGGCCGGACGACGTCCACGCCGACGACGGTGCGCCGGGCCGCCCACACGGCGGCTGCCACCTCGTCGAGCAGGGCGACGGTCGCCTGGTCGGTGAACCCCTGGCCGGTGCGCGGCAGAGCTTCCGCGTCGCCGAGCGCGAGGGGCCGGTGGTCGATGAGGACCGCTCCGGAGCGCTCCAGGTTCACCCGCAGTCCCGGCTGGGCGTCCGCCGCGCCACGGGGTCCGGGGGAAGCGCTCAGCACCGCCGTCGGCAGACCGGTCAGGGCGCTGTCCCCCCAGGGGCGGGAGAGCCAGTCCAGGGCGTTCTTCAGGACACCGGGGGCTCCTCCGTTGTAGGAGGGGGTGCTGATCACCAGGGCGTCGGCGGAGGCGAGCAGCCGTCGGGCCTCGGCGACCGGCGCGGGGCCGTCCGCCACGTCGAGGTCCTGGTCGTAGTACGGCAGAACCCGTGGATCCAGCAGGGGCGTGTGCACCCGTGCGTCCCGCCGGGCCAGCAGCCGGCCGAGGGTCGCGACTGCGGTGGTGTTCACCGAGCCGCGCCGCAGGCTGCCGGACATCAGTACGATCCTGGTCACCCCGGTCTCCCTGTCGTCCGGGCGGTTCCCCCGGGCGGGGCCGCCTTCCGATGACTTGAGAGTGGCGCAGCCGATTCCCGGCCCGGTCCCGATCCGATACCCCGCCCGCCGGGCCGAACGGGAACTGCCGGCCAGGGCTGCGGAAATGGGCACGAGGGCACCCCGGACGTCAGGCGCGAACGTCGCGCGGCTTCTCCCACAGCAGGGTGTAGCGCCACAGCAGGCGGCGCCGGAACCGGCTTCCCGGCAGCACCCGGTGGGCGATGTCCCGCGCCTCGCGGAAGGTGGTGTCCGGGTCGGCGACCGGCATCTTCTCCGGGGCGTGACGGCCGCCCCTGCGCCGGCCGAGGGCCTTCACGGACGGCACCGCTACGGCCAGGTGCAGCAGATCGAGGACGGACCCGGGGTCGGCCAGGCCGATGACGGCCAGCCGCCCGCCGGGGGCGAGCAGTTCCGCCGACCGGTTCAGGGCGCGCTCGGTGCCGAGGTGGTGGGCGACGGCGACCATGGTGATCAGGTCGTAGTGGCCCAGGGGAAGCTCCGGAAGCTCCGTCCCGCTGGCCTCGAAGAAGTCCGCTTCCAGGAAGCGGGCGTTGTCCACGTCCTCGCTGCGGGCGCGTGCCGACTCGACCATCTCGGCGGAGAGATCGATCCCGGTGACCCGGCCGGACCGGGCGGCGAGCAGACGGGCGAGTTCCCCGTCGCCGCATCCCACGTCCAGCGCTTCGCGGCAGTTTTCGGGAACGAATCCCAGAATTTCGGGGTGGTAATGGGCGTTCGGATTCCAGTGACTGGTTGTCATGCGGCAAAATTAGGGAGGGTGATTGACGCGGTCAACCTTTCACGGGCGGGAGGAATGGGGGATCGGAAAGGGATCGATTCGGGAGCTGAATTTGCAGGCTATTTGGATTTCCACTGCTCCAAGGCGGGTTTGAGGTATTCCCACAGGCGGGGAAGCTGCGGGACCAGCGTGAGGGTGGCGACGACCCGGATCATGCCCAGGGTGTCGACGAGGCGCAGAACCTCTTCGTCGAGCGGCCTGGCACCGTTGCGCCGTGCGCCGCGATCGTAGGCGGCGCGGTGCTCGGGCCCGAGGGCGGCCAGGTCCCACTCCACGGGCCCCAGTGTGACCAGTTCGAAGTCGGCGTAGCGGTGACCGTCCACGCCGGGGAACACGTTCGCGGCGGGTGAGTCGCCGTGCAGGGGCTGGAGGCCGATGCCGGGGAACCGGGCCTCGAAAGCGGCGCCTGAGCGCACGAGGGGTTCCAGGGCCTGCCACTCGCGGCGGGCCCGGGCCAGTTCTGCCGCGCCGATCAGGGTGGGGTGCCGGCCGAGCCGGTCGAGGCTGTCGGTGATGAACTCGGGGTCAGCCGCGGACAGGAACTCCGGGCGGCCCGGGTAGGTGCGCAGGGCCGCGTGCAGGTCGGCGACGCGCTCGGCGTTCGCCACGTAGTCGGGTTCCGCGTCCCGGTCCTCCTCGACGAACGTCCAGAACGTCATCGAGAAACCGTTCCGCTGCACGGGCTCGTACGGCACGAGCGGGCTCGGCGCGATCACCGGCACTCCTTGCCCGTCGAGCCAGCGCGTCACGTCCAACTCGTCCTGCTGACGGCGCGCCAGGGCGGCGAGGTCGCCGGGATCGGGCAGGACCGTGGGGATCCGGGCCACGACCGGGGAGGGCGCGAGGTGGACGACGACGGAGAAGACGTCGTGGAGCACCGCGGGTTCGCTGACGGCCAGGCCGAGTGCGCGTGACGCCGAGACGGCCGCCTCGACCGCGGCCGAGGTGCGGTCGGCGAGCTGCCGGGGGGTGAGGAAGGTGGTCATGCTCCATCGCTTTCCGTAGAGGTATGTGGGGTCGGTCGGCCACCGGTCACAGCGCTCCGCCGACAGCCGCTCCCCCGGGGGGGGCTTCCCTGGGCCATGCGAACGGTCCGGGGGGGGCGGAAGCGGCGGCATCGGCCGCGGCACGCGCTCAGGCGAAGAAGAGGAAAGCCATGCCCCCACCGTAGCAAGACGGACCGTCTCGCCTCACCTCATTACTGGGACACTGGGGAACGGCGGCCAAAGGCTATCTGGCGACCTCAACGACCACCGTCACCGTGCGGGATGCGGTCGAGCGGGGCCGGCGGGATCTGTTTCGGATGCGCATCGCCATGCGGGCCGACCTGGGCGTGACCCGGCCGTCGCGCGGGACGTGACCGCGCCGGGTGTCAGGGGGGCGTCGGGGCGCCGCCGGGGCGGTCGGTGGCGGTCGGCAGCAGGGCCGTCAGGGACAGGACGGCGGACACGGACTCCTCGTCGACGTCCCGGCGCAGCAGCCGGACGAACTGCTCGTCACCGAGCCGGGCGCGCTGGGCGCGCAGGGCACTGAGGTTGCGGACCGCGTTGTCCGAGCCGATCCGACGGTTGATGGACAGGGCCTGCACCATCAGGAGCAGGGCTTCGCCCGGCCGGTCCTGCTCCGCTCGGAGGTTGCCCAGTTCGGCGTAGTCGAGGGCCACTTCCGCCCAGGCCCCCAGCTCCTGGTCGATGGCCAGGCACTCCCGGTAGCACTGTTCGGCCAGTTGCCGGTCGCCACGCAGCTGGGCGACGCGGCCCAGGTGGAACACGCTGTTGGAGACGCCCTGCCGGTTGCCGAGCCGCTTCTTCAGGGCCACCGAGGCACGGAAGTACCCTTCCGCCTCCGCGTAGGCCCGCTGCTCCTGGCAGACCTGTCCCAGTTGATGCATGACGATGGCCGCGTTGGTGTCGTTCCCCAGCCGCTCGTAGACGGCGAGCGCGGACCGGTAGCGCTGCTTGGCCTCCTCCAGCCGGCGGACCTCCAGGTTCACGTGCCCCAGGTCCTCGTGGCACTTGGCGACGCCCTCGGGATAGTCGGCGGCTTCGCACAGCGGCAGCGCGTGCTGGAGGAACATCCGGGCCGTGCCGACGGCACCGCGCTCGTACGCGGCGATCCCCAGCTTCACGTAGGCGCTGCCCAGCGGTGTGGGGCTGGGATACGAGAAGTAGAACGCGTCGAACGACACGGTCGACCGGATGGCATCGGTCGCGGTCGGCTCGTCGACGAGCCGGGCCACGAGCCGGTCGAAGGCGGCGGCGCCGAGTTCCCTGCGCTGGATGGCGAGCAGTTCGATGTCCCTGCGGCCCCGTGGGTCGCGCTGCTCGTCGAGCCAGGCCTCCAGGGTGCACGGCACCGCGTCGGCCACGCGTCCCAGGACGGTGCGCAGGGCGCCGAGCTGGCGGTTGCACGAGGCCGTGTGGCCCTTCTCGCCGAGGGCGCGGAACGTCTCCCGCGCCCGGGAGAAGCAGGTCTCCGCCCAGGTCAGGTCACCGGCGTCACGGGAGATCTCGCCGAGCATCTGGCTGCTCTCGGCAATGTTCCGGATGCTTCCGATGTCCTCGAAGATCTCCAGTGCGGCGCGCGCGTGTTCCTGCGCCGCCGTGTGGTCGAAGCGGGCGAGGGCGATCTTCGCCAGGGCCGTCCTGCCGTTGCCCACGTTGATCCGGTCACCCAGCCTGGCGAAGTGGGACAGAGCCGTCTCGCTGCAGCGGGCCGCCTTGTCGTAGTCCTTGGCGCGGAAGGCCAGGATGCCGATCTGATGCTGCGCGGCCGCGATGCCCTCCAGGTCCTCCAACTCCTCGCACAGGGCGAGCGCTTCGAGGTACTGCCGCTCCGAGCGCCGGTCGTCGCCCTCGTCCATCGCCAGGCCGGCGAGCTGGTGCAGGGTGAAGGCCATGCCCGCCCGGTCGCCGATGCGTTCCTTGACGGACATGGACTGCCGGTACAGGCGCTCGGCCTCGGCGCGGTCCCCGCGATGCTGGGCGAGCAGGCCCAGTTGGTGCAGCACACGTCCGGCCCGGTCGTCGGCGCCCAGTTCCTCGAAGGCCGCCAGCGCCTGCCGGTACCGCGTCTCGGCCTGGCGGTAGCGCCCCTTGCGGGCGTCCAGGCCGCCGAGGTCGGCCAGGCACTCGGCGGCTTTCAGCGTCCCCGGCGCCGCCAGGGCCAGCGCCTCGCGTCGCAGGCGTTCCTCACGCACCCACTGACCGGCCTTGTCGAGCTCGTGACAGGCGAGGACCGTGTACTCCAGGGCCCCCGACACGCTCCCGCCGGCCAGTTCGTGGTACCTGCCTTCGAGTGCGTACCCGATGTAGGCGGCCTGGTCCGTCGTCCTGCCGCAGCGCCGGCCCCAGTAGGCGCCCGCCCTGCGGTGTGCCTCGGTCAGCCGGTGCGGGCCGGCGAGGCGCGCCAGGGCGGCGGCGGTCCAGCGGTGGACCAGGTAGCCGGACTCTGTGGGTGCGAGCAGTCCGAGGTGCAGGAGCCGGGCCACGGCCTCGTCCAGGCCGTCGGGCTCGGCGGGCGGCTCCTCCTCCGCGGACGGGGCGGCCAGCTGCCAGGCCAGTCCGGCCCGGTCCACCGGTAACCGGTACACGGCCGCGCCCAGCAGCAGTTCCCTGGCCGAGGGGATGTCGTCGAGGCGGGTCAGCAGCTCCGGGAGCAGCACGTCCTGGGCGATCAGGGCGCCGGTCTCGTCCAGCTTCCGCCCCAACTCGCCCGGTGCGCCGTCGCGTTCGGCCACAGCGGCGCGCAGCCGGGCGGCGACTTCGCCGAAGCGGCCGTCTCCGTCGCGCAGGAGGGCGTCCAGGTACTCCAGGGACCGCGGATGGCCGCCGAGCCGGGTCCACACCTGCCACTGTTCGGCAGGGGACAGCGCGTCGACGCCGGGCAGCCGCCAGATCAGCTTCCGGGTCTCCTGCCAGGTCAGAGGGCCGAGATGCCAGGTCTCCAGGCCGGGCACCGGGAAGGGGAACCTGCTGGTGACGATGGCGGGATGGTGTTCCGCCCAGCTCTGCAGGAACGCCGGGAGATCCGGGTCCGCCATATGGTGGTCGCCGTCCAGGTTGTCCTCGGCGTTGTCGAGGACGAGCAGGAGCGGCACAGTGGCCCGGGTGGTCGCCGCGAGTCGCTCCCGCCAGTCCCGTCCGTGGTCGCCCAGGGTGCGGAGCAGCTCGTGCAGTGGGTCGCTCCGGTCGACGTCGTCGCGCACGAGGCGGGCGTGCAGCCGGCGGCGCAGCTCGTCCAGGATCGCCTCCGCGGCCGTCTCCCCGCCGACCGCCACGACCACACCGTCCGGGGTGACGGCCTCGAAGCGCCGTACCAGTTCGGCGGCGAGGCTGGTCTTGCCGACGCCGCCGATGCCGTGCAGCAGGACCCGCGGCTCGGGGCCCGCCAGTCGGCGCAGCGTGCTCCTGCGCCCCACGAAGTCGTGCCGGGCGCGCACCATGCCGTCCAGGATGACGGGCTGCCGAACTGAGGGTGCTGGGGCGGGTTCCGCGGGGGCCGGGCCGCCGTGGGCCGGGCGCAGCTCCGGGTCGGCGAGGAACAGGGCCGGTGTGGCCCACTCCGGCAAGGGCCGGGGCTCCCGCGCCAGTTGCCGCCGGATGTCGCAGAACGCGCCGAGGAGGTCCCTGTCGGGGTGGTCGGCCAGGCTGCGGTAGAGCCGCGCGCAGAGTTCGGTGGCGTAGTCGTCGCTGACGGCGGTGGTCATCGCCAGCACGGCCGGGGCGCCGTGGTCCAGCAGGCTGCGGGCCAGTCCGGGCAGCTGCGACGCGCCCTCCAGGGCGGTGGAGCAGCCCGCCAGCACGATCAGGGGCAGGCTGCCGTGGGACGGCAGCACGTCACGCAGGAACCGTGCGGCGTCCACGGCGTCCTCCGCGCCGGTGCGCGCCTCCAGCAGCAGCGCGCCTGGGCGGGCGTGGCAGGAGATGTGCAGCACGTGGCACGGCGACTCGTCGAGGGCGTCCCGGATCGCGGCCACGCTGCCCCATTCCAGCAGGCGCACCCGCTGTCCGGTGCGGTGGCCGGGCTCCACGGCGTCGAGGATCCTGCCCAGTTCCCGTTCGTAGTCGAGCAGTTCGCCCCGGCTGTCGTCCGGGGCGGCCACCGCGGCGAGGATCCGCAGGGGGCCGCCGGGTACGAGGGCCGGGCGTCCGGTGTGCGGGGTCGTCCGGTACAGGTCGACGCCGGGGTCCAGGGCCAGTGGGACGGTACGGCCGGGCGGAACGAGGGTCTCCCAGGGGAAGTCCGCCAGCGTGGCGTCCCGGACCTCGACGCCGATGCGGTGGCGTCCCGGCCGCCGCAGCTCGTCGCGGAGTGCCGCGCCGACGGGTCCGTCCAGGAAACGGTCCCCGAGCGCGGTTCCCGCCTCGCGCAACAGGCCTTCCGACGGCTGTCTGCGCAGCCTCCAGAGCAGGTCGCCCGTGCTCTGGTCCGGCGGTTTCGGTGCCTGGGTGACCTCGGCGCCCCGGATCACGCCTGTCACACGCGTGGTGTCGATCGTCAGCCTGATCATGCCTGCCCCCGTTCCTGCGATCAGGATGGCGGTCCCGTGCCCCGCGGGCAAAGGCGCCAACGGGCCATCCGGGCATACTGAGTTCATGTCAGACGCGCAGGAAGAGCACCCGAAGCCGAACGCGGTCCGGGTCAACGAGTCCGGTGTGCTGGAGTACTTCGACGGCGAGCGCTGGGCACCGTATCTGGACCTGCCCGACGACGATCCGGGCCCGCTCGGCGTGGTCTTCCGCGGAGAGGACCGGTGAGCCCCGTGCCACCGGCCGGGTCGTCCGACACGGGGGTGCTGGAGGCGCTGCCCTCGCCCCTGGACTCAGTCGCCGACAGCCGGGAGGCCGCGCGGTGGACCCTCGCGTCCAGCGGTGCCGTGGGCGCCCTGCTGCTCGGCGGCGGCCCGCTCCTCGCCGTCGGGAAGATCGACGACTGGGTGCACGCGGCCTGGGCGGGGGGCGGGCTGGTCGTGGCGCTGCTCGGTGTCGCCTGGGCCGTGTGGCAGACCAGTGAGGTGCTCGTCCCGCCGCTGACCACGCCCGACGTCCTCACCTCGCCCGCGCTGCGGGAGCTGCGGGAGCAGTTCGACGCGGCGCCCGGCTACTACTTCGGCGCGCTGGCCACGGACGTCGAGGACCTCCTGCGGCACCGTCACCTCGCCATGGAGATCAGCCGCCGGCTGGCCACCGCCGGGCCCGCGGAGCGGGTCGCGCTGGAGCGCGGTCTGGCCACGGCCCGGCGCAACATCGCGCGTACGGACCCGTATCTGCGGTGGCTGCTGGCGACCGCGCACGCCTGGCTCGTACGGGAGAAGCTCCGCACGGCCCGGCGGCACACGCTCGCCTCAGCCCTGCTCGTGATCACAGGCGCCGTCGTCTTCCTGGGGGCGACGGCTCGGTGATCCGCCGGGGCTGTTGCGCAGACAACGGCCCTATGAGCCGCCGGGGCCGTTGCGCGCGCGGCGGGCGGGCGTGCACCGCGTGGGCACGTGCAGGGCGGGCGCGCCCCGGGTCGGCGTGCGCCGGGCGGGCAGAGGCGTACCCCGGGCGGGTGTCCGGCGGGGCACCTTCGGCCCCGGCGCCCCGGCGGCCGCTCAAGTCGCGCGTGCCTTCTCGGCCTCCGCGCGGGCCCGCGCCGCCGCCTCGTGGTCGCCGGTCAGGTCGTGGGCCGTGGCCAGCGTGTCCAGGCCGACAGCCAGCCATCGGCTGGAGCCGATCTGCCGCCACAGCCCGACGGCGGCCTCTGCGCGCTTGCGGGCCGGTCCTGGACGGCCCACCGCGAGGTTGGCCTCGGCCAGCGCGTACAGCGTGGCCGCCTCCCCCCCAGAGGTTGCCGAACTCGCGGTAGGTCCACAGGCTCCGGGCCAGCAGTCGGCGGCCTTCCCGGTGCTCGCCCTGCCGTACCAGCACGTCCCCGAGCCAGCAGGTGGCGTGTGTGGCGCTGAGCCGGTCGCCGAGGTCCTCGCTGATCGCGACGGCCTGCCGGTAGGCGTCCGCGGCGGCGGAGTGGGCGCCGAGCGCGCGATGGCTCTGGCCCAGGCAGCGCAGGGCCTGGGCCTCCCCCGGCCGGTAGCCCGCCGCCCGGCTGACCCGCAGACAGGTCGTGAACCGCTCGACGGCGGCCTCGATCCGCCCCTGCTCCAGGTCGATGACGCCGAGGCCGTTGGTCGCGTAGACGAGACAGTTGACGTTGCCCGCCGACTCGGCGAGGGCCGCGGCCTCCTCGAAGTGGCGCGCGGCCGAGGCGTACCGGCCGAGCAGCCGGTGCACATAGGCGAGCCCGGCCGTGGCACCGGCCCGGTAGACCGGGCCCTGGCCCTCGGAGAGCCGCAGGGCCTGTTCGAAGTGGTCCAGGGCCTCCGGGTAGCGGTCGAGGATCGTGGTGAGTTCGCCGAGGCAGCGGTGCACCTTTGCGGCGCTGTGCCGGTCGTCGCTGCTCAGGGCCGCTTTCAGCGCCCGGTTCTGGAGCCTTTCCCAGTCGTCGAAGTGGCTGCCGACCTGGAAGAGGGTGGTGAGGGCGGTGGCGAGCCCGGCGGCGGGGGCGACGCTCTCCGTTCCGTCCAGCGCCTGTTCGGTCACGTCGATCAGGAACCGGCGTTCGTCGTTGAACCAGGCCAGGGGATCGGCGAGCAGCTGGCCGGTCTCGGCGGGGGCGGGCCGCCAGGAGGCCAGGTCCCGCTGGGAGATGCCCTGGAAGTCGACGCTGAGGGCTTCCGCCGCGAGGTCGGCGAGGTGCAGGCTCGCCCCGAGCAGGCGGGAGAGCGCGGCCCCGCGCTCCCGTTCCGGGACGTCCTGCTCCAGGCGTTCCCGGGCGAACAGCCGGACCAGGTCGTGCAGGTGGTGGCGGATGCCGGTGGTGTTCGCCGGGCCGCTCTGTACCAGGTGCACCTCGACGAGGTCGTCGAGGACGGCCTCGGCCTCGGACAGGCTCGTGTCGAGCAGCGCGGCCAGGGCCCAGGCGGCGAAGTGCGGTCCGGGCAGCAGGGCGATCATCCGCAGCGCGTGCCGTGTCCGCGGCGTCATCTGCCGGTAGGTCAGTTCGAGACCGGCCCGCACGGCGATGTGGCCGACGGCCAGCTCGTCGAGCTTGCGCTGCTCGTCGGCCAGGGCGCGCGCCACCTTGGCCAGCGGCCAGTGCGGCCGGGCGGCCAGCCGCGCGCCGGCGACCCACACCGCCAGCGGGAGGCCGCCGCAGGTGTCCACGATCGAGCGGGCCGGGCCCGACTCCGCGTCGGTGCGCTCCCGGCCCAGCATCGCGCGCAGCAGGTCGAGCCCGGTCGCGGGGTCCAGGACGTCCAGCGGGAGGCGGCGGCCGGTCAGCTCCGCCATCGTCGTCCGGCTGGTGACGACGGTGGCACACCGCCCGCCGCTGGGCAGCAGGTCGCTCACCTGCCGGGCCCCGGCCGCGTTGTCCAGGACGACGAGCATCCGCCGCCCGGCCAGCAGGGTGCGGTAGAGGTGGACGCGGCCGGTCAGCTCGGGCGGCACGGCGCCGCCGGGGATGCCGAGCGCGCGGAGGAAGGTGCCGAGGACCGTGAACGGCTCGGCCGGTTCGTCGTCGAAGCCGCGCAGGTCCGCGTGGAGCTGGCCGTCCGGGAAGCGGGAGGCGAGCAGATGCCCCGTGCGGACGGCGAAGGCGGTCTTGCCCACTCCGGCGGGCCCGGTGACCAGCAGGGTGACCGGACCGGGCTGTTCCGCGCCGAGCAGCCGGCAGGCCTTCGCCACCTCGTCCTCCCGGCCGACGAAGACGGGCAGATCCGCCGGGAGGAGCCGGGGCACGAGCTGGCGGGTCTGCGCCGGCTTCGCCGCCGGGCCGCTCGGGCCGGCCGGTTTCCCGGCGGCGGGCGATGCGGCGACGGACGATGCCGTGGCGGGCGATGCCGTGGCGGGTGGCGCGGTCGGCGCAGCAGTGGCGCGGGGCGCGGTCGGCGCTGCGGTGGCGCGGGGCGCGGTCGGCGCTGCGGTGGCGCGGGGCGCGGCGGGGTCCGGGTCGCCGGCGAGGATCCGTTCGAACAGCTGCCGCAGCGGCGGGCCGGGGTCGACGCCCAGCTCGGTGGCGAGACTTCGCCGGGCCTGCTCGTACACGCGGAGCGCCTCGGCCTGGCGGCCGCACCGGTACAGGGCGAGGACGAGTTGCCCGATGACGCGTTCGTCCAGGGGGTACGCCTCGGCCCGGGCGGTCAGTTCGCTCACCATCGCCTCGTGCCGCCCCAGGCGCAGCCCGACGTCGCCCAGTTCCAGCTGCGCGGCCAGCCGCTCGCCGTCCAGGAGGTCGCGCTGGGCGCTGAACCACGGGGTGTCCGCCCCGGCGAAGGCGGCGCCCCGCCACAGCGCCAGCGCCTCCCGCCACAGCGCTTCCGCCTCCGCGTCGGCGGTCGCCTGCCGGGCCCGGCCCGACAGGTGGCGGAAGCGATGCACGTCCACGGCGGCGGGCTCGGCCTCCAGCCGGTAACCGCCGCCCCGCTCCCGGGCGATGACCGTGCCGCCGGCCGCCAGAGCCTGCCGCAGCCGGGAGACATAGCCGTACAGCTTCCGCCGGTCGTACGCCGGTTCGGTGTCCCCCCACACCCGGTCCATCAGCGCGTCGGCCGGCACCGCCCGGCCCGCGTCGACGAGCAGCGCCGCCAGCACGCGCCGCTGCATCGCGTGCCCCACGTCGACCGGGACCCCGTCGCGCCACACCTCGACGGTGCCCAGGACCCCGAAGCGCGTGACCATCACACCCCCTGCGACACCCGGTGGTCTCCACGCCACACTCTGAGCGCCGACGACCTGGTGTTCCAGGCGGATTCAAGCTTTTCCGAAGGTTTGCCGACACCCGCCCCGGCAGCGTGAGCGGCACGTCCCCGGACGTGCCGCAACCGACACACGGACAAGGAGCTCACCATGCGTGTACGTCATTCCCTCGCCGCTGCCACCCTCGGCGGCCTGCTCGCGCTCGGCGCGGTGGCCGCGCCCACCCACGCGGCGCCCACCCACGCGGCGCCCGCCGGGGCCGGCGCGAGCGCCGCGGACCAGGCACCGGACTGGACGCCGTCGAACGCTCCCGCCGGCGCCCAGGCCTGCGGGGTGGAGCCCACGACGAACGGCTACGGGGGTGCCACCGTCTCGAAGTCCATCTACCTCAGGACCGGTCCGAGCAGCGCCTGCGACGACATCTACCCGAAGCTCCTCGTGGGGCAACGGCTCGGCGGCTGGTGCTACTACAGGAACTCGGCCGGCAACCTCTGGTACTACGTCAGCACCGGAGGCGCGGCGCCGTACGGCTGGATCTACGGCGGGAACATCACGGGTGAGGAGACCATCGAGACCCGCTGCAACGTCTGACGCGGGCCGGTCAACGCGATGAGGTGACACCGCCCCGCCGGGGTCCGCCGGGTCCTCCGGCACCCCGGCGGGGAGCCCCGGCTGATCCGTAACGCGCCAATGTCGTCTCCGCGCCTGCCCGCGGGAGCCGCCGATGTCCGGCCCACCGCACCGCGCCCGCGCCACGCGCGCCACCTGGGCCGATGTCCGCCCCGATCCGGGCTCCACATCTCCGTCACACCGGCTTCACGCCGTGAACACTTCCGGCCGGGCGGTGGGCGGGGCCCGTTCCGCGGGGCAGACGCCGCGGCCGGGCCCTGCCTAGCCTCCCTGGCCATGCGATCACCCCTGATGAGACGTTTCGGTCTCGGAGCCGTCCTCGCGCTCTTCCTCGCCGTGTTCGGCCTGGCCCCCGGCGCGAGCGCGGCCGACCCGGCACCGGCCGAGCTGACCTTCGCCACGGACAGCGCCACCACCACGCCCGGCGGCACGGTCAACCTGTCGATGACCCTGAAGAACAACAACACCTACGACGTCTGGTTCGTCTACCAGACGATCGAGCCGACGTGGCTGACCACGCAGCGCCCCGACCTGAAGTACACCTTCTCCGGGTGCAGCCTGGCCACCGCGAGCGGCGCCGCGCCCTGTTCCGGGACCGGCCCGGCCAACCTCGGCGCCAACTACGGCACCACCATCCCGCCCGGGCAGAGCCGCACGGTGACCCTGAAGCTGGACATCGCCGCGGACTCCGGCTGCAACGGCAACATCGGCTTCTACTCGTACTTCTACGCCGAGTTCAGCGACTCGACGAACGTCAGCGGCGGCCCGGTCTACACGCCCGTGACGCGCGTGCTCTGCCCCTGACGCCCCCGGGGAGACCACGGCCGTGACCTGAAAGATGCCCTGGCCAGGTATACGGTCCGGTCTGGACCACTGGCAGGACGACCGGCGGGCCCCGTGGGCCCGCCGGTGCGGCGTACAGGACCCGGACCAGCGCCGCAGGCCCGGCGCGGGCTTTGGAACCCTCTCCCCCGGTGACCGCGAACGACCGGTTTCGCTTCCGGAACCACCCGCTTCGACACCTGCGCTTTTTCGTCATGTTGCGCAACATGACCGCGAAATCTCCACAGAGACCTCACTATGTGACGCGAACGGATGCGTGACGAACCGGCTTCTGAGGGGGACGCCGGCGGCACGCAAGGGGGTGCGTCCGCTCCACGGGAGCCGTGCTCGCCCCTGCCCGGGAGGGGACTTCACCGCATGAAGCGGACCTTACGCACCACCGTGATCACGGTGGGCGCGCTCATCGCCGCACTGGGCCTGCCGGCCGGAGCGGCACACGCCGACCCCACGCCCCGCATCGACCTGCGGGTGCTGGTGGTGAGCGACGGCGGCCCGTCCACCGACGCGATAGCCGCCGAACTGGCCGCGGCCGGCACGCCGTACACCCGGATCGACCTCACGCAGCCGGGCCGGACCGTGATCGACGCCGACTTCCTCGCGGACACCGTCGACGGCCGGCCGCGCGCCCGGTTCCAGGCCGTCGTGCTGCCCAACGACAACCCGTTCCCGGCCGGTTCCGCCGAGATGGCGGCACTCACGGCGTACGAGCGGACGTATGACGTCCCCCAGGTCGACGCGTACACCTACGCGCGTCCCGAAGCCGGTCTGCAGTACCCGGTCCACGGCGGCTATTCCGGCAGCCTCGACGGCAGGCGGGCGGAGGTGACCGCCGCGGGCAAGGCGGGGCCCTTCGGCTATCTCGACGGGGCGGTGCCCTTCGAGGACAACGACCCGGCCGTCGGCGAGAGTTACGCCTACCTGTCGAAGCCCGTCGCGGGGGCCGACTTCACCCCGTACGTCGAGGCGGCGATCCCCGGGCAGCCGGGCAAGGGCACGCTGGTGGGCGAGTACCGGCACGACGGGCGGCGCGAGCTGGTCGTCACCTTCGTCTACAACCAGTACCAGCAGCAGTTCCGCCTCCTGGCCCGCGGCATCGTGGAATGGATAACCGACGGTGTCCACCTGGGCGCCGCGCGGAACTACTTCTCCGTCCACGTCGACGACGTCTTCGCCGCCGACGACCGGTGGAACAGCACGCTCAACTGCACGCCGGGCGACGTCGACTGCACGGACCCCGACGCCACACCCGACCCGATCCGGATGACGCCCGCCGACGTCGACCACGCCGTCCAGTGGCAGACCGGGAAGGGCTTCACCCTCGACTTCGCCTACAACGGCGCCGGCAGCGTCGACCACCGCGAGGACAACAACGGCACCGACGCCCTCGCCGACCGGCTGATCGCGCGCCGGGGCGAGTTCCGCTGGATCAACCACACCTACTCGCACCCCTTCCTCGGCTGCGTGCAGGACACCACGGTGGTGCCGTGGAAGTGCGCGACCAACCCCGACGGCAGCACCAAGTGGACGAGCCGCAACGAGATCTCCGACGAGATCGCCACCAACCGCGTCTGGGGCCGGAGCGCCGGACTGCCGCTGCTGGACGACGAGTTGGTCACCGGTGAGCACTCGGGCATGAAGGTGCTGCCGCAGCAGCCCGAGGACAACCCCAACCTGGCGCTCGCCCTCGACGACAACGACATCGCCTGGCTCGGCTCCGACAACTCCCGTGAACCCGACCAGCGCCGCGTCGGCCCCGCCACGACCGTCCCCCGCTACCCGATGAACGTCTTCTACAACGCCGGGCGGGCCGCCGAGCAGGTCGACGAGTACAACTGGATCTACACCAGCCGCGCCCAGGGAGGCAGCGGCATCTGCGAGGACAACCCCGAGACCACCACGTGTCTGCCGGCGCCCCTGGACACCGCCACCGGCTACGCGGACCACATCGTGCCGCTGGAGACGCGGATCGCCCTCGGACACGTCCTGGCCAACGACCCCAAGCCGCACTTCATCCACCAGTCGAACCTGGCCGAGGACCGCATCGCCTACCCCGTCCTCGACGGCGTCCTGGACGGCTACGCGGCCCTCTTCGCGGACAACACGCCCCTGGTGAACCCGAGGATGCGCGACATCGGCGCCGAACTGCGGCGCCGGGCGGCCTGGCAGACCGCGCTGCGCGCCGGTGAGGTCACCGCCTACCGCGTCGGCGGCACGGTCACCGTCGAGGCGCCGGACGGACTGGCGGTCACCGCCACCCTGCCCACCGGCACCACCCTGGCCGGCGCCGCGTTCGGCGAGGCATACGCGGGAGCGGTGTCCGGCTGGACGCCCGGCACGGGCACGCCGCTGACGCTCACGCTGCCGGCGTCCACCCCGGCCCCGGCCGCCGACGACACCGCGGCACCCGCACCCGCCACCCGCCCCGCACCGCGGACCCGCATCCCCGCGGGCGTCACCGACCCGGTGGGCCACACCGCAGACGGCTGAGCGGCGCCCACGCGCCTCCTTCCGACCGAACGTCCCGGCCGCCCCGTGGCGGCCGGGACCGGCCCGAACCACCCCACACCTCAGCCGTGGAGCACAACGATGCCCGTTCCCCACGGCGCGCGACGCACCGCAGCGACGCGCGTCACCCTGCTCACCGAAGGCACCTACCCGCACAGCCACGGCGGCGTGAGCGTCTGGTGCGACCAGCTCGTCCAGGGCATGCCCGACCTCGCCTTCGACGTCATCGCCGTCACCGGCACCGGGCGTGAACCGGTCGTCTGGGACCTGCCGGCGCACGTCACCGGCGTGCTGTCCGTCCCGATGTGGGGCGCCCCGCCCGAGGGCCGCCCGCCCCGGGGCCGGGCCCGCAACCAACTCGCCGCCGCCTACGAGCGGTTCCTGACCGCCCTGCTCGACCCGCGCGCCGAGGACGGCTTCGCGCCCGCCCTGTACGCGCTGGCCCGGGCGGCCGCGGACGGGACGCTGAGCCCTTTTCTGCGCGGGGACCGGGCCGTCGCGATCCTCACCGCGCTGTGGAACCGCCCCGGCCTCGCCGTCCGCGAGGCACGGCCGACCCTGCACGACGCCCTGACCGTGACCGCCCTGCTGGAGCACGCCCTGCGTCCGCTGGCCGCCCCGGCGCCCGAGAGCGGGGTCGCGCACGCGGTCAGCGGCGGGGTCGCCGTGCTGCCGGGCCTCGCCGCCCTCGAGAACCACGGCGTGCCGCTGCTGCTGACCGAGCACGGGGTCTACCTGCGCGAGCGCTACCTCGGCTACCGCACCGCGCCCTACCGCTGGCCGGTGAAGGCCGTGATCCTCGGGTTCTTCCGGCTGCTCGCGCGGGAGAGCTACCGCCGGGCCGCCCTGATCACCCCGGGCAACCGCTACAACCGGCTGTGGGAGGAGGAGGGCGGCGCCGCCCCGGAGTCGATCCGCACGGTCTACAACGGCGTCGACCCCGCCGCGTTCCCCGCGGCCGGACCCGAACCGGACACGCCCACGCTCAGCTGGGCGGGCCGCGTCGACCCCATCAAGGACCTGGAGACCCTCATCCGCGCCTTCGCCCTGGTCCGCGCCCGGCTCCCGCAGGCGCGACTGCGGTTGTTCGGCGGGACACCGCGGGGCGGAGAGGCCTACCGGGAACGCTGCGAGGCCCTGGCCGCCGAGCTCGGGCACTCGGACGCGGTCACCTTCGAAGGGCGCGTCGACGACATCAAGGACGCCTACGCCGCCGGCAACGTCGTGATGCTCTCCAGCATCAGCGAGGGCTTCCCCTTCACCCTGATCGAGGCCATGTCCTGCGGCCGGGCCACCGTCTCCACCGACGTGGGCGGGGTGCGCGAGGCCGTCGGCGACACCGGGCTCGTGGTGCCGCCGCGCGATCCGCAGGCCATGGCCGGCGCCGCGCTGGAACTGCTCGGCGATCCGGGCCGGCGCAGGGCCATGGGCGAGGCGGCCCGGCTGCGGGTCATCGAGCAGTTCACCCTGCGCCAGACCATCGACACCTTTCGCTCCGTCTATCTGGAACTGGCCGATCCGAAGAGGGAGCCGACGGTCATGCCGCCCAGGGTCACGATGGCGGCCCCGGCCGTCGACGGCGCCGAGAGCCTCGCCCTGTGAGCGGGCCGATATCCCTCGAACCCGGGGGTTCCGAACAGGACACGCTGGCCATCCGGCTGGCCGCCACCCGCCCGCCGCGCCGCCGGCCACGCTGGGCCCTGGACGACACCACGCTCGCCATCCGGCTCCCCCGGCGCGGACCCGACGAGGCGGCGGTCAGCGAACTCGCCGCCGAACTCGCCGACCGCATCGGCCCGGCCGTCCACCCCTACGAGGTGGCGGCGCTGCTGGAGGCGGAGGGACTGTCCGCCTCGGTGATCAACGAACGCTACGGTCACCCGAACCTGTTCTCGCTCGCCTCCGCGCTGTACGACCGCGTGCCGCGCACCTTCCCCGAACCCGCCCCGCCAGCCGACCCCTGGCGCCCCGACACCGTGCGCTGTCTGCTGCGGGGCGTGCTGTTCGCCCTGCCCGGGCTCGCCTACCTGCTGACCGCGCCCCTGTGGGACGCCGGCGGGTACGCCCCCGCCCTCGTCGTGGCCGGAGTCGTCTCCTGGGCGTGGGGGCAGGCCCTCGGTCACCGGGCCCATCTGCGGCTGGCGGCCGGGCGCCGGGAGGCGGGCCGTACCCTCCTGGCCGGCGCGCCCGTGGGGGCGGCGGTGGCCACGGCGGTCGCCGCGCTGCCCGCGGGCGGCGGACCGGTGACCCTGGTGGCGGCCGCGCAGTCGGCCTATCTGGCCGCCGCCGGTGTGTTGTTGGTGCTGGGCAGGGAACGGCTGCTGCTGGCCGCGCTCAGTCCGCTGCTCGCCGGCGCCGCCGTCCTGCCGTGGTGGGAACCCGGTCCCGCGCTCCGCGCCGGGCTGCCCCTGCTGGCATTGCTCGCCACGCTCACCGTCACCGGCCTGGTCCTGCGGGGCGCCCTCGCCGTTCCCGCCGTCGCCGGTGCCACCCGGCCGCGTCTGCTGTGGTCCCTGCCCTACGGTCTGTTCGGACTGGCCGCCGCGGTGCTGGTGCTGCTGGAAGGGCGCGAGGAACCGTACGCCGTCATCGTGCTGACCCTCAGCATGGGGCCCGCGGAATGGCTGCTGTACCGCTACCGCGGGCTGTCGGTCGCCGCGCTGCGGGTCACCGCAACGCCCTTGTCGTTCCTGCTGCGCTCGGCCGGCATCCTCGGCCTCTGTCTGCTCGGCTACCTCGCACCGCTGCTGCCCGCGGCCTGGCTCACCGGCGCCGACCCGGTCGCCCTGCTGCTCCTCGCGGCCGTCCTGTGGACCGCGCTGCTGCTCCAGGCGTTCGGGGCGGCCTGGCCGTCGGCCCTGATCTGCCTGGCGGCGGCCGCCGGAGCCGGCGCGGTCGTGCTGTTCCGCCTGCCCCCGGGCACCGGCCTGGCCCTGCCGCTCGGCTGCGGCGCCGCCGCCCTGTGCCTGGCGGCGTGCGCCCTGTGGCTACTCGGCCGGCCCGCCCCGCACGCCTGATCCCCGACGTTCCCAACCCTACGAAGGGACACCCCTGTTGACCTCCGCACCGCTCGCCGCCGTCACCGGAGCCGAAGGCTTCATCGGCTCGCACCTCACCGAGGCCCTGGTCGCCTCCGGGCACCGCGTCCGCGCCATGGCCCAGTACAACTCCTTCTCGTCGTACGGCTGGCTGGAGACCCTGGCCCCGGACGTGCTGGACCACGTGGAGATCGTCCTCGGCGACGTCCGGGACCCGGGCTCCTTGCGCGGCCTCCTCGACGGCGCCGACACCGCCTACCACCTGGCCGCCCTGATCGCGATCCCCTACTCGTACCAGGCCCCGCACAGCTACGTGGACACCAACGTCACCGGCACCCTCAACGTGCTGGAAGCCGTCCGCGCCCTCGGCACGCCCCGGCTGGTGCACACCTCCACCAGTGAGACCTACGGCACCGCGCAGACCGTGCCCATCACCGAGGACCACCCCATCAACACCCAGTCGCCGTACGCCGCTTCGAAGGCCGGCGGGGACCGGCTGGCCGACAGCTACCACGCCAGCTTCGACACCCCGGTCGTCACCCTGCGGCCCTTCAACACCTTCGGGCCGCGCCAGTCGATGCGCGCGGTCATCCCCACCGTCATCGGGCAGGTCGCGGCGGGGCAGCGCACCATCACGCTCGGGGACCTGCGCCCCACCCGGGACTTCACCTTCGTCAAGGACACCGCCCAGGCGTTCCTCGCCGTCGGCACCGCGCCGGCCGAGCAGGTCGTGGGCCGGACCTTCAACGCCGGTACCGGCGGGGAGATCTCCGTGGGCGACCTGGTCGCGCTGATCGGCAAGGTGATGGACACGCCGCTCGACGTGCGTGAGGACGAGGCGCGCATCCGGCCTGCCAACTCCGAGGTCATGCGCCTGGTCGCCGACGCGAGCCGGCTCGCCGCCGCGACCGGCTGGCAGCCCGCGCACACCCTGGAGGAGGGCCTCGCCCACACCGTGGCGTTCTTCCGCGACCCGGCCAACCTCGCCCGCTACAAGACCGGCATCTACAACATCTGACCCTGTCCGGCACGTCAGCGCACGTTCACGAAGGAGGAGCCCCATGCACGCAGTGATCCTGGCGGGAGGCAAGGGCGTCCGGCTGCGGCCGTACACCACGGCGCTGCCCAAGCCGCTCGTCCCCATCGGCGACCAGCACGCGATCCTGGAGATCGTGCTGCGCCAGCTCTCCACCGCCGGCTTCACCAGCTGCACCATCGCGATCGGCCACCTCGGCGAGATCATCCGCGCCTACGTCGGCGACGGCTCCCAGTGGGGCCTGTCCGTCGACTACGCGACCGAGGAGAGCCCGCTCGGCACCATGGGCCCGCTGCTGACCCTGCGCGACCGGCTGCCCGAGACCTTCCTGGTGATGAACGGCGACGTCCTGACCGACCTCGACTACGCCGACGTCCTGCGGCGCCACCGGGACTCCGGCGCTCCGCTGACCATCGCCACGTACGCCCGCAAGGTGCACATCGACTTCGGGGTGCTGACCACCGACGCCAGCAAGGTCGTGGCGTTCACCGAGAAGCCGAGCATGGACTACCGCGTCTCGATGGGCGTGTACGGTCTGTCGCGCTCCACGCTGGAGGGGTACACGCCCGGACTCCCGCTCGGCTTCGACGAGTTGGTCCTCGACCTGCTGAAGTCCTCCAACCAGCCGCACGCCTACGAGTTCGACGGCTACTGGCTGGACATCGGCCGCCCGGACGACTACGACCAGGCCAACGCCGAGTTCACCACCCGCAAGTCGCTTCTGCTCAAGGGAGCCTGAGCACGCCATGCGCATTCTCGTCCTGGGCTCCACCGGCTATCTGGGCGCCCACGTCGCCGAGCGGCTGCGTGCCCTGCCCGGCACGCTGGTCCTCACCGGCGGCCGGTCGCCGGCCGCCGACCTCGACGTCGACCTCGCCCGGGTCGGCCCGGAGCAGCTGGCGAAGACCCTCGCGCCGGCCGCGCCCGACACGGTGATCAACTGTGCGGGCGCGACCGGCGGCGACGCCGTCACCCTCGCCGAGGTCAACACCCGCGGTCCGGCCGTCCTGTGCGCCGCGTTGCGGGCGGCGGCCCCCGCCGCCCGCCTTGTGCACCTGGGCTCGGCCGCCGAGTACGGCCCAGGCATCCCCGACGCGCCGGTCACGGAGGCGGCGGCCACCCGCCCGGTC
This sequence comes from Streptomyces sp. XY006, assembly GCF_002237655.1. Taxonomy (GTDB): domain Bacteria; phylum Actinomycetota; class Actinomycetes; order Streptomycetales; family Streptomycetaceae; genus Streptomyces; species Streptomyces levis. The sequence goes on along the minus strand of NZ_NOKT01000001.1, from coordinate 186,744 downwards.
GGCCCCTACGGTGCGACCAAACTCGCGGGCACGGTCACGGTGACCACCTCGGGCCTGGACGCGGTGGTCCTGCGGGTGGGCAACCCGGTGGGTGCCGGAGCGCCGCCCACCGGGCTGCCCGGCCGGATCGCCGCGCTGCTGCGCGAGGCCGGGTCCGACCCGGAGGCGGTGCTGCGGCTCGGCGACCTGTCCGCCCACCGCGACTTCGTCGACGTACGCGACGTGGCACGGGCCGCCCTGCTCGCGGCCACGGCCCCCGGCCCGCTGCCGCCGGTCCTCAACATCGGCGGGGGCCGGGCGGTGCCGGTGCGCGACCTGGTGCGCACCCTCGCCCACCTCGCCGGTTTCCGGGGCCGGATCGAGGAGACCACGGCGGGTTCGGCCCGGTCGGCGCTGGTGTCGTGGCAGTGTTCCGACATCGGCGCCGCCGAGGAGGCACTGGGCTGGCGCCCGGCCCACAGCCTCGGTGAGGCGCTGCTCGCCCTGTGGGAAGGCGGCCGCACCCCGTGAGTCTGCTGATTCCGCTGTACGTCCACCCGGCCGAGGACCCGGGTGCCTGGCACCGGCTGATCACCGCGGCCGACCGCACCTACGGAGTCGTCCTGAACCCGGCGAGCGGCCCGGGCGAGGTCCCCGACCCGGGGTTCACGGCCGCGGCCGGTGCGCTGCGGGCCGCGGGGGCGCGGCTGCTGGGCTACGTCGACACCGACTACGGGGTGCGCGACCTAGCGGAGATCACCGAGGACGTACGCCGTCACCGGGAGTGGTACGCGGCGGACGGCTGCTTCCTGGACCGGGTGACGGCGACGCCGGACGGGCTCGCGGCCTGTCGCCGGCTGGTGCGGACGGTGCGCCGGCTGGGTGCCGGGACGGTCGTCCTCAACCCCGGGGTCCATCCGGCGCCGGGGTACGCCCGCCTCGCCGACCTGACCGTCACCTTCGAGGGGCACTGGTCGACGTACGTCTCCGCGTTCAGCCGCCCGGCGTGGACGGCACGCCATCCGCCCGAGCGGCTGTGCCACCTGGTCTACGGCGTGCCCGACGCGCTCGTTCCGCTCGCCGTGCGTACGGCGCACGAGCGCGGAGCGGCGGTCTGCGGGCCGGTGACGGGCGAACCGCCCAACCCCTGGGCCCGGTTGACGCCGGCCCTCACCGGGGCGGAGCGATGAGAAGGCGGGTCCTGGCCGGCGCGGCCCTGCTGACCGGGCTGGCGGCAGCGGTGCTGACGGGCTGCTCGGACGGCGGCTCCGGCACCGCCGAGCCGCGGTGGAAGCCCCGTCCGGGCCTCGCCTGGCAGTGGCAACTCGACGGCAGGGTGGATCCGTCGGCCGATGTGCCCGTCTACGACATCGACGGCTTCGAGAACTCCGCGGCGGACGTGACCCGGCTGCACCGCGCGGGCCGGAAGGTCATCTGCTACGTCAACGTCGGCGCGTGGGAGGACTTCCGGCCGGACCGGGGCGCCTTCCCGCGCTCGGTGCTGGGCGAGCCCAACGGCTGGAAGGGCGAACGCTGGCTGGACATCCGGCAGCGGGACGTCCTGCGCCCGATCATGGAACGCCGCTTCGACATGTGCCGCGACAAGGGCTTCGACGCGGTGGAGCCCGATCTGATGGAGGGCTACGGCAACGACACGGGCTTTCCGCTGAGCGCGGGCGACCAGCTCGCGTACAACCGCATGATCGCGGCCATCGCCCACGAGCGGGGCCTGTCCGTCGGACTGAAGAACGACCTCCCCCAGATCCCCCAGCTCGTGTCCCACTTCGACTTCGCGGTCAACGAGGAGTGCGCCCAGTACGACGAGTGCGACGCGCTCTCCCCGTTCGTCGAGGCGGGCAAGGCGGTGTTCCACGTGGAGTACACGCAACGGCGCAGCGGCTTCTGCGCCCAGTCCCGGCGGCTGGGCCTTTCGTCGATGCTGAAGAAGCCGGAGCTGGGGGTATGGCGCAGCCCGTGCTGACCGGGTCCATCGAGGCAACGAAGGCGACGGGGGCAATGGAGGCGATGAAGACGATGGGGCGATGGAGGCGATGAAGACGAGGAAGACGACGACTCATCACTTCGTCGGCATACCGGAGGTGACCGGCGTTCCCCGTGTCGCGGTCGTCATCGACGTCATGCGGGCCTTCACCGTGGCCGCATGGGCGTTCGCCCGGGGCGCCGAGCGGATCGTGCTGGCGTCGACGGTGGACGAGGCACTCGCCCTCAAGGAGAGCCGGCCGGGCTGGCTGGCGCTGAAGGACGGTCCTCCGGCGGCGGGCTTCGACGCGGTCAACTCCCCCGGGCGGCTGCGGTCGCGTGACTTCACCGGTCGCACGCTGGTGCAGAAGACGACGGCAGGGACCGTCGGCGCCCTGGCCGTCGCCGACGCGCCCCTGGTGCTGTGCGCGAGCTTCGTCGTGGCGGGCCCGACCGCACGGTTCCTGCGGGCCCATGGCCCGGGCCCGGTGACGTTCGTCGTCACCGGGGAGGACGGACGCGCGGAGGAGGACCTGGCCTGCGCCGAGTACATCAGCCACCGCATGTCCGGAACCGACGTCACGCCGGCCCCCTACCTCCACCGCGCGAGAACGTCCCGCGCCGCGGCGGAACTCACCAACGGCACACGAGAAGGCACCCACCCCGACGACGTCGCCCTCTGCCTGGAACTGGACAGATTCCCCTTCGCCATGAGGATCCGACACGAGAAGTCCCTGACGGTGCTCCGTCCGGTGACCCCGGAAGGCTCATGCCCGCCGGATGTGAGGTCGAGATGAACGACCCGATCGAACGGGCCCAGGCCCTCGTGCCCGTGCAGTACCACCAGTTCGACATCAAGGACGAGGACGCTCCGGCCGCCACTGCCCTGGACCAGAAGCACAACGGGCTGGTGTCGGTCGCTGTCGACGCCATCACGGTACTGACCGGCATCCACACCGGCGACGTCGGCGTCACGGTCACCCTGCACAGCACGCGGCCCGAACCGGACAGCGCTGACTGGCAGGAGATCGTCGAGATCTCGGCACGTTCCGTCTCCGGGGAGCTCAAGGTCAGCGGCATCATGGACGACCTCGACGAAGAACTCCCGGTCCTGTCGTTCCTCGGCCCGGGGGACTACCGGTTGCGGATCCATGCCCGGGGCCGGGACAGTGCCGTCGATCTCGCACCCGACGAGGTCAGCGAGTGGTACCTCGTCCAGTCCTGGCCGGAACCTCCGGGGAAGACGGCCGTGCTGCGGCAGAGCGATGCGTACGGGGCCTCGGTCCGCGATCGATGAACCTGGCGGGCGCGTGCCGTCACCGGCACTGTTCCGGTTCCCGTAGGCAGGGGAGGTGGCCCTTGGATCTGATGGTTTTCTGGCTGGTGGACTCGTCCAGGTAGGCCAGGAAGCTTGCGGCGAGGGAGCCGGCCGGGGCGGGGCCGTAGGTGTAGGCGTACTCGACGTCCTTGTACGGGTAGGGGCCGGCGCCCAGGTCGATCTGTTCCGGGTTCGGCCAGTCGCCGTCCAGGGGCACCCTGTTCAGCCCGGCGCCGCGCTCGACGGCGAGGCCGACTTCGCTGTAGCCGATGGCGCCGGGCTGCTCCTCCACTTTGTCCAGCACGGCCCGGGTCGAGCCGAGTTCGCAGCGGGTGACGGTGTCGCCGGCCGCCGCGGCCGGGCCGCAGTCCAGGGACGTGCTCGGCGCCCGCTCCCACCCCTTGAGCACCCGGTCCTGGAAGATCTGCCGCGTCCCGGACTCGTCCCCCCGGCTGACCAGGACGATCGGCAGGTCGGCGAGCTCCTTCCGGCCGGGCACGACCTCACCCCAGCGCCGGTACTCGCCCGCGTAGATGTCCCGTACCTGCTGTGGGGACAGCCCGCGCGGGCCGAGGTCGACGTCCTTGTGGACGACCAGGGTGAAGAAGGACAGTGCGACCTCGGTGCCCGTCAGGTCCCAGCGCTCCCCCATCGGCCCGTCCGAGAAGGCGATCACGGACCGGGCGGCGCTCGGCGACCGCTCCCCCAGCTCCGCGAGCTGGGACACCCCGTCCTCGCTGCCGCGCGCCTCGACGGAGATGTCGGCGCCCTGGCACTTATCCGCGTACTGCGCGGCGATCGTGCGGACGACCGGTTCGAACGCCGTCGAGCCCGTCAGGGTCAACTCGCCCTGCTCGCACTCGATCGGATTGCCGACGCGCAGCACGATGATGCCGGCGAGGGCGAGCACCGCGAGGGCCAGCGCACCACTGAGCAGCCGCGCCGGCAGGCTGAACGTGCGCTGCTTCTCGTCCGGCTTGGGAGCGCTGTTGCGGTGGACCCGGCCGTCCCGGAGGCCGCCGATCAGCTTGACCTCCCCTTCGGCCGGACCGCCGGACAGCAGCACCAGCAGCTTGAAGTGGTCGCCCGGATTGAGCGGCACGCGCGGGATGGTCACCGTGCTGCCGACGTGCTCGAAGCCGTTGGCGTTGGTGAAGTGACTGTTCAGGTGCTCGATGCCGGACGGCTGGGTGACCGAGACGGCCTGGACCGTGCGGCCCGTGAACTCGGCGGTCAGGCCGTGGACTTCGGAGGAGGTGTAGTCGTTGTCCGCGACGCTCTGCGAACCGTCGTTCTCGATGCGCAGCAGCACCAGCGACGCGTCCGCCATGTTCGGTACGTCGAAATCGCCGAGACGGGGGTTGAACGACCCGTCGCCGATGGGGCTGTCCATCTGCACGCGGTAGCCGATCAGCTTGCGGCGCGGCACCCGGCGGTCGTAGAGGAACATCGCGATGGGCACGAGGAGACCGAGGACGGACGTGCCGATGGCGATGACGTTCTCAAGACTCAGCCACTCCACTGGTGGTCCCCCGCCACTCCCAGAGCTCCGATGGTGGGGTCACCGTACGTCTGTCCGAACAGTCCGTCACTGCTGTCCCGCCAGTGTTCGCTCGACGTTCAACTCCGCCGAGCCGCTCCCCGGAACGGGCCCCCACAGTCCGGGCCCACCACAAGCAGGCCCAAGCGGGTGGAACGGCGTCGTGCGGGGGTAGACGAGGCAGCATGCCTGAAGTGATCCAAGCCGGCGGATGGGGAATCGTGGCCGGCTCCGCCCTGCTGCTGGGAGCGGTGCTCGGCTACCGGCTGCGCGTCCCGCAGAAGGTCATCGCCCTGGTGATGGCCTTCGGAGCCGGCGTGCTGCTGTCGGCCGTCTCGTTCGAGCTGGTCGGCGAGGCCTACGAGGAGGCCGGGCTCGTCCCCGCGGCCCTCGGAACGCTGGCCGGGGCCCTGGCCTACACGGCCGGCAATCTGTGGCTGGCCCGCCGCGGCGCCCGGCATCGCAAACGCTCCGGGCACCACCCCGACCAGGCGCAGCCCTCCGAGGAGCAGGACAAGGGATCGGGCCTGGCCCTGGCGCTGGGCGCGTTGCTCGACGGTGTTCCCGAATCCGCGGTCATCGGGGTCGGGCTGCTCCAAGGGGGTGCCGTCAGCGCGGTCACGGTGGCGGCGGTGTTCATCAGCAACATCCCCGAGGGGCTGTCCAGTTCGGCCGGCATGCGGAAGGCCGGTCGCGGCAAGGGCTACGTCTTCGGCGTCTGGGGTGCGATCGCCGCGGCGAGCGCGGTCTCCGCCGTCCTGGGTTACGCCGTGGTCGGAGGCTTCTCCACGGCGGTGATCGCGGCGGTGACGGCCGTGGCCGCGGGCGCGATTCTGGCGATGATCGCCGACACGATGATTCCCGAGGCGTTCCAGGAGGCTCACCTGGCGATCGGGCTGGTGACCGTCAGCGGCTTCCTGGTCTCGTTCGCCCTGTCCCACGCGTGACAGGCCCGTCGTGAGCACCCCATTGCCTTCACGCCTCTTCATTGCAATGCGCCGACACTAAGGCAGTTGCATTACGGGGACCGGTTGCAACGATTTAGCCGCACTGAGCTGCATCTACGCATCACCAGTGCAATAAATGAGTTGCCAGATCAGCGAACGCAACGTAGCGTTTCCGCTTGACGAAACAGCGTGGGCGATCGGGGGGATCATGGAGACAGCACAGGGACAGCGGACAGGGCCCGGCGCTCTCGCCACCTTCGCCCGCTTCGTGCTCTGCGGCGGCGCAGTGGGACTCGCCTCCAGCTTCGCCGTGGTGGCCCTCGCCTCCTGGGTGCCCTGGATCGTGGCCAACGCGCTGGTCACCACGGCGTCCACGCTCCTCGCCACCGAGCTGCACGCCCGTTTCACCTTCGGCGCGGGCCGGCACGCGACCTGGCGCCAGCACACGCAGTCGGCCGGGTCGGCGGTCGCCGCCTACGCGGTGACCTGCGCGGCGATGCTCGCTCTGCACCACCTCGCACCGTCGCCCGGCGCGGCGCTCGAACAGGCCGTCTACCTGTCCGCCTCCGCGCTGGCCGGTGTCGCGCGGTTCGCCGTGCTGCGCCTGGTCGTCTTCGCACGGCAGCAGACGCGGACCGAGGCCACCGGCCGCGGCCGCGCAGCCACGCCCTGCCCGCCTCCCGTCCGGGTTCCGACGGCGGTCGGCCCGGCGGCGCTCTGCCGCACGGCCTGAGAGCCGCACGGCCTGAGAGCCGCAGGGCCGACCCGGCCACTCCTGACTCATTCCGTCCGGCGCAGACCCGCGACGAGGAGCCCGACGAGCCGGCGCGCGTCGTAACGGGCGTCGCTGTCGGCGCCGATGCACAAGTTCCCGATGCCACGCATCAGTTGGTAGGCGTCGAGGCCCGGACGGATCTCGCCGGAGGCCACAGCGGCGTCGAGGAGCCGGCCGCACACCGGCAGGAGGCGATCGAGGAAGTAGGCGTGCAGCGTCTCGAAGCCGGCGCTGTCCCCCTGCATCGCCGCGGCCAGACCGTGCTTGGTGACCAGGAAGTCGACGAAGAGGTCGACCCACCGCTGAAGGGCGGCGTACGGAGTGGGACCGGTCTCCAGCAGAGCGGGACCGGCCTCGGCGCAGGCGTCGACCTGATGCCGGTAGACGGCGATGACGAGGTCGGACCGGGTGGGGAAGTGACGGTAGATCGTGCCCGTCCCGACGCCCGCCTGGGCCGCGATGTCGCGCACCGGCGCCTCGACGCCCGAGGCGGCGAAGACCGCGGCGGCCGCGTCCAGCAGGTTCTGCTGGTTGCGCCGGGCGTCCTTGCGCCGGGGCTTCGCCGGGGCTCCCGTGCGCTCGTCGCTGTCGTTCACCGCTGTTTCCTTCCGTGCCGTTGAAAAACGGAACGATGTTCCGTATCGTAAGTGGAACAACGTTCCGCTTCATTCATGATGACAGACCCGGAAGCGGCCGACCAGGCGCCCGTCCGCCCGCGAGCCGACGTGGCCCGCCCATCAGCAGCACTCCAGAGCCGAGAGAAGGCCCCTCCATGCCCGAAGCCAACCCCGCGCACACCCCGTGGACCGCGGACGCGCCCGTCACGGTGCTGTCCGCCAAGCCCGTGGTCCTGCCCGCCCCGGGGCGGGGCGAGGACCTGCGCGTACGCGTGTCCGCCCCCGCGACCGGCGGCGATCTGCCCGTCCTCGTCTTCTCGCACGGCTTCGGCTGGTCGATGGACGGCTACGCCCCGCTCACCGACTTCTGGGCCGCCCACGGCTTCGTCGTCGTCCAGCCCACCCACCTCGACTCCCGGACACTCGCCCTGCCCGCCGACGACCCGCGCACCCCGCACATCTGGCGCATCCGCATCGAGGACCTCAAGCGCGTGCTGGACGGACTCGACGTGCTGGAAGCCGCCGTGCCGGGCCTCGCCGGACGCCTCGACCGCGACCGCGTCGCCGTGGCCGGCCACTCCTGGGGAGCCCAGACGGCGAGCACGCTGCTGGGCGCACGGGTCCTCGGACCCGACGGCGTTCCCGGCGAGGACCTGTCCGACGCCCGCGTCAAGGCCGGTGTCCTGCTCGCCCTGACCGGTCTCGGCGACGACCTGACACCCTTCGCCGCCGAACACTTCCCCTTCATGAGGCCCTCCTTCGACACCATGACCACACCGGCCCTGATCGTCGCCGGGGACAGCGACCGGTCCCACCTGTCCACGCGCGGACCCGACTGGTTCACCGACCCCTACACCCACAGCCCGGGCAGCAAGACCCTGCTCACCCTGTTCGGCGCGGAGCACTCACTGGGCGGCATCCCCGGCTACGAGGTCGCCGAGACCACCGACGAGAGTCCCGAACGCGTCGCCCTGCTCCAGCGACTGACCACGGCCTACCTGCGCGACGCCCTCCAGCTGGACGACACCGGCTGGAAGGCGGCGGCCACGGAGCTGGAGGAGGCCCCTCACCCGCTGGGAGAGCTGCGGAGCAAGTAGGCCACGAGCGTGCGCCACCGATCGGGCCGGTCGGTGGCGCGCGGGCCGGTGTGGGTGGTGACGGCGGCCGTCCGCTCGGGCAGGGGCGGCTCCCGCACGGTCACCGGAAGGGAAGGGCCGCTTCGACCTCCCCAGGTGTCGCGGCCCCTCCTTCCAGCTGCGAGCGATTACCCCGGTACGGCGTTTTCACTCCTCGCCCGGCAGATCCCCTGTGCGCGGCGGCGAGCGGCGTGCGCCGCACGGTGTGTTCCAGGAAGTGGACGCCTGTTGGTGCCGGGCCGCGTCTGCGGTAGAAATATGCCTCATGAATTCCGAGTCCTTGGTGCGACGCCTGGTCATCGACCTGTGCCGACGCCCGGGCTCGTGTTGTCGCTGAACCCGCTTCGGTGACGCCCTTGCCGTGCGGTGACGCCACCCGCACCGGGGCCGTTCCCACGCTCCGTCGCTGAGACGCGCGCCCGCTCCCCTTCGTTCGGCCCGACCCTGCCCCGGACCGCCGCCACCCCCGCCCGCGCGGGGTCGGCCGCGCATGTCCCCGGCACCCCTGGAGGACCCCCGTGTCCACGACTCCCGCACTCCTGAAACCCGCCGACCCGGCCGACGCGCCACCCGAACCCGCCGCGCCCGCGCGGAGCGTGTGGCTGCGTGTGCGCCCTGTCGCGCTGCCGTCGGGCTCGCTCCTGCTCTTCCTCCTGCTGTGGCAGCTGCTCGCGGCGAGCGGGACGTGGAGCGAGACGCTCGTCCCTCCGCCGGCCAGGGTGTGGGACGCGTTCGTCGACGTCTCCACCACCCACGACGGCATCCGGGGCTACAACGGCACCACGCTCGTCGAGCACCTGGGCATCAGCCTGCGGCGTATCGGGCTCGGGGCCGGCATCGGCGTCGTCGCCGGCGTGGTCTTCGGGCTGCTGATGGGCACCGTCGGCTGGGTGCGCTCGCTGTTCGAGCCCTGGATCACGTTCCTGCGCACCCTGCCGCCGCTCGCGTACTTCTCCCTGCTCATCATCTGGCTGGGCATCAACGAGGAGCCGAAGGTGACGCTGCTGGCCGTGGCCGCCTTCCCACCCGTCGCGGTGTCCACGACCACGGCCGTCGCCGCCGTGCCGAAGCAGCTGATCGAGGCCGCCCGGGCGCTCGGCGCGTCCCGCTGGGACGTGGTCAGGGACGTCGTCGTCCCCTCCGCCCTGCCGGAGACCCTCACCGGAGTCCGGCTCGCCGTGGGTGTGGCCTACTCCTCCCTGGTCGCCGCCGAGTTGGTCAACGGTCTGCCCGGGATCGGCGGCATGGTCAAGGACGCCGCCAACTACAACAACACCCCCGTGGTGCTCGTCGGCATCATCGCCATCGGCGTCTCGGGCCTGATCATCGACGGCCTGCTGCTCCGGCTCGAACGCGTCGCCGTTCCCTGGCGCGGCCGCGCCTGATCCGCCTGCCTGCCTCTCCCTTCCCGCTCCTCCGCACAGAAACGGCTCCTCCATGTCCCCTGCCTCGCACGGCCCGTCCCGCCGCCTCCTCCTCGCCGGGGCCCTCGCCGCGGTGTCCGCGGCCGTCACCGGCTGCTCCTCCGGCAGTGAGGCGTCCGCGTCCGGCGGCTCGAAACGGCTGCGCGTCGGCTACTTCGCCTTTCCCAGCGGGGACCTGATCGTGAAGCACAGAAAGCTGCTGGAGAAGGCGCTGCCGGACCACGAGATCACCTGGATCAAGTTCGACTCCGGTGCCGGGGTCAACCAGGCCTTCATCGGCAAGTCCCTCGACATCGCCGCACTCGGCTCCAGCCCCTTCGCCCGTGGCGTGTCGGGCAGTTCACCCATTCCGTACAAGGTCGCGTGGATCCTCGACGTCGCGGGCGAGAACGAGGCACTGGTGGCGCGCAAGGCCACCGGCATCACCGAGATCGCCGGGCTCAAGGGCAGGAAGATAGCCACGCCCTTCGCCTCCACCTCCCACTACAGCCTGCTGGCGGCGCTGGAGTCGGCCGGCCTCAAGCCGTCGGACGTCGAACTCATCGACCTGCAGCCGCAGCCCATCCTCGCCGCCTGGCAACGCGGGGACATCGACGCCGCCTACGTCTGGCTGCCCACCCTGGACGAACTGCGCGCCACCGGCACCCAGCTCACCAGCAGCAAGGAGATCGGGGCGGCGGGCAAGCCCACGCTGGACCTGGCCGTCGTGTCGGACGACCTGATCGCCAGGGACCCCAAGGCGATCGACGCCTGGCGCAAGGCGGAGGCCGAGGCGCTGCGCCTGATCAAGTCCGACCCGGCCGGCACGGTCAAGGCGGTCGCCGCCGAACTCGGCATCCCCGAGAAGGACGCCGAGGCACAGCTGTCCCAGGGCGTGTTCCTCACTCCCGAGCAGGTGGTCTCCGCCGACTGGCTGGGCACGGACGGCAGCCCCGGCAAGTTGCTCGGCTACGTCACCGACACCGGGGCGTTCCTGGCCGACCAGCAGCAGATCCCCGCCGCGCCGTCCGAGGACGTCGTCCGCAAGGCCTTCTACCTCAAGGGGCTGCCCGATGTCCTCAAGTGAGACGACCGAGGCAGCGACCTCGGCGGACACCTCGCGGGCCGGGTCGGTCCGGCTCGACCACGTCACCCACCGGTACGGCCGGGGCGGCGAGACCTTCACCGCCGTAGGGCCGGTCGATCTGACCGTGCCGGCCGGGGAGTTCCTCGTCCTGGTGGGTGCCTCCGGCTGCGGCAAGAGCACGCTGCTGCGGCTGATCGCCGGTTTCGAACGGCCCACGCACGGCTCGGTACGGGTCTCCGGCGCCGAGCCGCGGCCCGGGGAAGCGGCCGGCGTGGTCTTCCAGACACCGCGGCTGTTCCCCTGGCGGACCGTACGCGGCAACATCGACCTGGCGCTGCGGTACGCGGGCGTGGAGCGCGCCCGTTGGCCCGAGCGGCGCGCGGAGCTGCTGGCCCGGGTCGGCCTGGAGGGCACCGAGCGGCGGCGCGTCTGGGAGATCTCGGGCGGCCAGCAGCAGCGCGTCGCCATCGCCCGGGCACTCGCCGCCGAGAACCCGCTGCTCCTGCTGGACGAGCCGTTCGCGGCGCTGGACGCGCTGACCCGGGAGCGGCTCCAGGAGGACGTCCGCCGGATGACCGAACGGACCGGGCGGACCGCGGTGTTCGTGACGCACTCGGCGGACGAGGCGGTGTTCCTCGGCTCCCGCATCGTGGTGCTGACCCGGAGTCCCGGGACCGTGGCCCTGGATCTGCCGATCACCCTGCCGCGCGGCGACGTCGACGCCGAGGAGCTGCGCGGCTCACAGGAGTTCGCCGAGCTGCGCGCGCAGGTGTCCCACGCCGTCAAGGCCGCCGCGGCGGCCTGAGTCCCGTATCACACGGACAGGTAACGCACGAACAGGAAGGATCCACAAGTGAGCGTTCTCAGCGAGCGGCCCGCCGTGACCCGGCTGCCCCTGACCCGGCTCGGACCCGGTTTCGGTGCCGAGATCGACGGCATCGACCTCGCGCGCCTCGACGACGACCAGGTGCTGGCGCTGCGTGAGGCCCTGGTGGCGTACAAGGTGCTCTTCGTGCGGAGGCAGCACGGCCTCGACGACGCCGCGCAGATCGAGTTCGGCCGGCGGCTGGGCGAGGTCACCGTGGGCCACCCGGTGCACGACTCCGGTGACGTGGCGCCCGAGGTGTACTCGCTGGACAGCCAGGACAACGGGTTCGCCGACGTGTGGCACACGGACGTGACGTTCGTGCGGCGGCCGCCGGCGATCTCCGTGCTGCGTGCCGTGGTGCTGCCGCCGCTGGGCGGCGACACCAACTGGGCCGACAGCCAGCTCGCCTACGAGTCGCTGTCACCGGGCCTGCGGGAGTACGTCGACACGCTCACCGCCGTGCACGACGGCAGTCGCGAGTTCGGCTACTACCTCGCCCAGCGCCGTCAGGGCCGGGGCAACCTGTGGGAGGGCGAGGTGTTCACCGCCCTGGAGCCGGTGGAGCACCCGGTGGTGCGGGTGCACCCGGAGAGCGGCCGCAAGGGACTGTTCGTCAACCCCGGCTTCACCTCGCACATCGTCGGCGTCTCGGAACACGAGAGCCGGGGCATCCTGGACATCCTGTACGCGCACCTCACCAAGCCCGAACACGTGGTGCGGCACCGCTGGCAGCAGGGGGACGTCGCCCTGTGGGACAACCGCAGCACGGCCCACTACGCCAACCGCGACTACGGCGACCGGCACCGCGTCATGCACCGCATCACACTCCGCGGCGACACCCCGGTCGGCCCCGCGACAACGGGCCGCTGACCCGGGACCGGAAAGCAGCGCCCGCGCCCTGGCGGCGCGGGACGCGGGCGCAAGCCACAGACGTCCCGGCCGGTCGCGTGACCGGCCGGGACGTGCGCGTCAGTGGCTGTCCGCCGCCGTGTGCTGGACAGGAGCCAGGAGGTGTCCCGCGTGGCGCAGGACGTGGCGGGCCACGTTCGTGCCGAGTGTGATGCCGGCCTCGTCGGCGGAGCGGGTGTGGATGCCCGACAGGACCCGGGCGTCCACGTTCTCGTCCGACAGCTGCCGCCAGGTGGTGTACGTCCTGGTCACGCCGGGCGCGGTGGGGCTCGTCAGGTCGAAGGGGGCGGTCCGCGGGCCCACGAGCGCCGACAGCACCGTCTCCGCGGCGCCCGAGTAGGTGTTGTGGCCGCTCGGGTAGTCCGGATGCGCCGGGGTGGCGTGCAGCGGCGTCCAGTCCGGGTCGGGGTCGAGGGCGCCGGTGCGGATCGCGGTCACCGGACGCCAGCGCTCGTAGGCGTACTTGCTGTCGGAGGTGGCGATCTGCGTGTCCACGAGCGCCACATGGAAGAGCGCCACCAGCCGAGCCTGTCCGGCCGGCCCCTGCCGCGCGCGGGAGAGGGCCACGCGCAACGGCTCGGTGTAGAGGGTGAGGGAGGAGCCGAGCCAGAAGGTGGCCGTCTCGGTCTGGTGGGCGCTGCGTGCCGTGCTGTCCGCGCCGCCGTACGCCCGTACCTCCGCGAGGTCGGCGGCGTAGCGCGCGGAGTCCAGTGCGGGAGGCGGGCCGAGCCGGAACTGGTCGCCCGCCCTGAGCACGAACGGCTCGGCGAGACGGTTGCCGTACTGCGCCGCCGGGGCGTAGGCGGGTGGCGTCGGCTGCCACACACCGGGCGCCGCGGGCCGTACGGGGTAGGGCGCGTTGACCGAGCCGGGGTCGAGGCCGTCGCCCTGCCGCGCCGCGAGGAGCAGGTTCGCCTGCCGCTCGCCCGCAGCGATCCCGCGCCGCTCCGCAGGGCCGTCGGGCACGGCGTCGAGTGTCTTCTCGTACGTCGCGTCGAGCTGCTCGGTCCGGCTCGGCACGAGCGTGACCAGCGCCCGGTGCACGGCCGCGGCCAGCGCCGCCTCCTGGTAGGGGGCGCGCTCCACGCCCGCCGGCACGCTCCGGGTCGCCCGGGCCGCGGCGAGCCAACCGATCGCCCAGGTGCGGCTGTTGGTGATCTGGGTGGACGCCCCGGCGGCAGCGACGGTCTCGGCCGTCGCGTCGTACCAGGTGAGCGCGGTGGTGCCGCGGTCGGCCGCGGCGGCCCCCGGCACGGCGAGGGACGCGGCGAGCAGCACCGCCGCGCCCAGGGCGACGGCGGCGGGACGGGTTCTGTACGGGCTCACACGTTCTCCTTCGGTGTGGGTGGTTCCGGGGAGGGTGGTGCGTTCAGGGACGTCCCGCGTCGGCGAAGGGCACCTGCGCGGAGGGGGCCGTCGGCCGGCCGAAGGGGTGCTGCCACACTCCCCGGGCCTGCAGCCGGGGCAGGACGCCCTCACCGAACCAGTACGCCTCCTCCAGGTGCGGATAGCCGGAGAGCACGAACTCCTCGATGCCCAGGGCCGCGTACTCCTGGATACGCTCGGCGACCTCGTCGTGGCTGCCGACCAGGGCGGTGCCCGCGCCGCCGCGCACCAGGCCGATGCCGGCCCACAGGTTGGGGTGGATCTCCAGGCGGTCGCGGCTGCCGCCGCCGTGCAGGGCGAGCATGCGCCGCTGTCCCTCCGACTCGCTGCGGGCGAGCCCCGCCTGGACCGACGCCACGGTCTCGGCGTCGAAGCCGGCCAGCAGCCGCTCCGCCTCCGCCCAGGCCTGTTCCGAGGTGTCCCGGGTGATGACGTGCAGCCGGATGCCGAAGCGGACGGCGCGGCCCTCCCGGGCCGCCAGCGCCCGTACCCAGGCGATCTTCTCGGCGACCTGTGCGGGCGGCTCACCCCAGGTGAGGTACACGTCGGCGTGCCGGGCGGCGACCTCTCCGGCGATCGGCGAGGAGCCGCCGAAGTAGACCTGGGGCACCGGGTCGGGCACCCGCGCCAGGCGCGCGTCCTCCACCTGGAGGTGCTCGCCGTGCAGGTCGACGGTCTTGCCGGCCCACAACTCTCGGACGATCTGGAGGAATTCACCGGTACGGCGGTAGCGGGCGTCCTTGTCCAGGAAGTCGCCGTAGGCGCGCTGCTCGTGGCTCTCGCCGCCGGTGACGACGTTGAGCAGCAGGCGTCCGCCCGTCTGGCGCTGGAAGGTGGAGGCCATCTGCGCGGCGAGCGTCGGCGAGACGAAACCGGGCCGGAAGGCGACGAGAAACTTCAGCCGCTCGGTCCGCTGGCTGACCATGGCCGTGGTCAGCCACGCGTCCTCGCACCAGGCGCCGGTCGGGGTGAGGGCACCGACGAAGCCGAGGTCCTCGGCGGCGCGGGCGATCTGGCTCAGATAGCCGACCGTCGGCGGCCGGTCGCGGCCGGTCTCCGTCGCCGGGGTGCCGTGGCCGCCGCCGACGACATGGCGGCTGTCGCCGTTGGTGGGCAGGAACCAGTGGAAGGTCAGGGACACGCGGGGGCTCCGATCAGGTGCGCTGGGGGTCGTCAGAGAAGTCCGTGCCGGGGCGGCCTGGTGCCGTTCAGCACGTAGCGGCCGATGTGCTGGACCTTCCAGCGGGCCGGGTCGTGCAGGGAGTGGGTCCGGGCGTCCCGCCAATGGCGGTGCAGCCCAAGGGAGTCGAGCGCCGAGCGGGTCCCGGCGACCTCGAAGAGGGCGCTGCCCAGCTCCACGGCCGCCTCGGCCGCCGCCACCTTGGCGGTGGCCACCGCGATGGAGGCGGCGGCTGCCGAGTCGTCGGTCAGGTCGGCGTCCGCGGCGTCGACCGTGCGGGCCGCCTCGCGCAGCAGCGCCTCGGCCGTGCGGACCCGGATCGACAGTTCACCGAACCGCTGGATCAGAAGCGGGTCCTCGGCCGCGGTGGCGTGCCCCTCCTCCACGCTCTCGAACCAGGGCCGGCTCTTGGCGCGGACGAACTCCACCGCCTCGGCCAGTGCTCCGGCGGCGATCCCGGTGTCGATCGCCGCGTGGAGCAACTGGGCCACCGCGCCGTGCAGTTGCGGCCCCTGGAAGGTGAGGTGGTGCGGGACGACCCGGCCGGCGGGGACGGGCACCGACTCCAGACGGACGGTTCCGCTGGCGGTGGTGCGCTGCCCCATGCCGTCCCAGTCGTCGACCACGGTGAGCCCCGGGGCGTCCCGCGGCACGTAGGCGACGTGCAGGGTGTCGTCCTCGGCCCGGGCGAGCACCGGGATCCAGTCGGCGAACAGGGCGCCGGTGGAGTAGTGCTTGACGCCGTCGAGGACGTACGAGCCGTCCGGCCGCGGCACGAGCCGGGTGCGCAGGTCCTGTACGTGCCGGGTGCCCGCCTCGGACTGGGCGTTGCCCAGCCGCTTGCCGGCCAGCACCTCGCCGAAGAAGAACGCCCGCTGCTCGTCGGTCCCCTGCCGCCGCAGCACGTTGACGTACACGAAATGGCTCTGCGGGATCTGGGCGAGGCTGGCGTCGGCGGTGGCCAGCAGCCGGAAGATCTCGGCGAGCGTGCCCGCGCCGACGTCCGCGCCGCCGGACTCGGCCGGCACCGAGACGGCGAGCAGCCCCGACGCCGAGAGCCGGTCCAGCTCCGCGTGCGGCAGCCGCCGGCGGGCGTCCCGCTCGGCGGCGTCCTTGCGGAACTCCGCGGCGAGTGCCGCGGCGACGGTGAGCGCCTCGCTGTCGTCGGCGATCACGTGCGCGGCGCTCATCCGGTGGCCGCCAGCAGTGTCGTGCGTCCGCCCAGGGCGGCGGAGAACTGGTCCGTGACCTGCGCCAGGGCCTCCGCCGAGCCGGGCGCGACGGTCAGGGTGCCGTCGTCGCCCGCGGTGATGTCCTTGTCGAGGGTGAACCAGCCCGGGACGATGTGCGTGGCGCCCATGGAGCTCAGCACGGGGCGCAGCGCGTAGTCGATGGCCAGGACGTGGGCGACGGAGCCACCGGTGGCCAGCGGCAGGATCGTCTTGCCGGCCAGCGCGTACTGCGGGAGCAGATCGAGCAGCGACTTCAGCAGACCGGAGTAGGCGGCCTTGTAGACGGGGGTGCCGACCACGACCCCGTCCGCCCGCTCGACCAGCGCCGTGGCCTGGACGATGGCCGGGTGCCGGAAGTCCGCCCCGAGCAGGGCCTCGGCGGGCAGGTCGCGGACGTCGAAGGGGATCACCTCGTGTCCCTGCGCGGTGAGCCGCTGGTCCAGGTGGCGCAGGAGTCGCGCGGTGCGGGAAGTGGCGGAGGGGCTGCCGGAGACGGACAGGATCGTGGCCATGGGAGGGACCTTTCAGGAGTACCAGGTGGGCTGCGGCAGTTCGCCGGTCAGGACGTGGCGGCCGACCTCGCGGCGCTTGTAGGCGACGGGGTCGTGGAGGGTGTGGGTGCGGACGTTGCGCCAGAAGCGGTCGAGGCCCTCGGCGGAGGCGGTGGCGCGGGCGCCGGTCACCTCGAAGATGCGGTGGGTGATCTCCAGGGCGACGTCGGTGGCGCGGGCCTTGACCGCGGCCACCCGCACCTCGAACTCGCCGCGGGCCTGCTCGGTGACCGCGTCCGGGTCGTCGTGCAGCTTCTGGCCCTCGGCGGCCACGGCGTCGGCCAGGGCCTCGACGGCCCACAGCTTGGCGGTGAGGTCGCCGTAGGTGTCGATGACGTACGGCTCGTCCACGGCCCGCTCGTGGCCGCCGTGCAGCCACGGACGGGACTTGGCGCGGGTGTAGGTGGCGGCGGTCTCCAGGGCACCGGCCGCGATGCCGAGGTAGAAGCTGACGAAGACGAGCTGGATGGTCGGCACGTTGAGCGTGTTGTACACGCGGGGCCGGAACCGCTTGTCCACGTATCCGGCGGCGGCCGACCAGGGGACGCGCACGGCGTCGAGGGTGACGCCGCCGCTCTCGGTGAGGCGCTGGCCGATGTTGTCCCAGTCGTCGTGGAAGGTCAGGCCCTCGCTGTCGGAGGGGACGATGGCGAAGACATGGTCCTCGGTGCCCTCCAGGACGCCTTCGAGCACGGTGACGTCGGAGACCTTGCTGCCGGTGGAGAAGGTCTTGCGGCCGGTGAAGGTGAGGGTGTCGCCCTCGTCGCGCACGACCACGTCGGCGTCGCGCGGGTTGACGGCGCCCCCGAAGAACCAGCGGTTGCGGGCGGCTTCGGCCTCCACCTGCTCCCACTGTTCGCGGGTGCCGACCAGCCGGGCGGCCCAGTTCCACAGGTAGTGGTAGCCGAGCAGCTGGCCGATGGAGCCGTCCGCCTTGGCGACCTCCCGCACGACGCGGTAGGCGGTGGGCCAGTCCTGTCCGCCTCCCCCGTGCTCGACGGGGCCGAGCAGGGTGACGAGGCCGGAGTCCTTCAGCAGCCGGATCTCCTCGTAGGGGGTGGCGCCGGCCTTGTCCCGGGCCGCGGCGTCGGTGGCGAGGACGGCGGCGACCTCGGCGGCGCGGCTGATCCAGCCCTCGGCGTCCTCGGGTACGGGGGCGGTCTGCCAGTCGGTGCGGGCGACGGTGCTCATGAGCGTCTTCCTCTCGTGGGGGGGGCTGGTCAGACGTGCGCGGCGGCGGCCGGCTCGAACTCGGGCTGCTGCGCCTCCAGTTCGCGCACCAGCGGCAGGACCCGCTTGCCGAAGTACTCGACCTCTTCCAGGTAGTGCAGGAAGCCGAGCAGGAAGAGGTCGACGCCGAGCCGCTTGTAGGCGACGATCCGTTCGGCGATCTGCTCGGGCGTGCCGATCAGCCCGGTACGGAAGCCGTCGTTGTACTGGACGAGGTCCTCGAAGGTGGAGTCCTGCCACATGCCCTTGCCGTCGCCGGTGGACTGCCCGGCCTGCCGGACGGCGTCGCGGAAGCCGTGGACAGCGGGTGTGTCGGCCTTGGCGACGATTTCGCGCAGCGTCTCGCGGGCCTCGGCCTCGGTGTCGCGGGCGATGAGGAAGCCGTTGAGGCCGAACTTCGGTGCCGTGCGGCCCGCCTGTGCGGCGGAGGCGCGCACGTCTCTTATCTGCTCGGTGACGCCGTCGAAGTCCTTGCCGTTGCTGAAGTACCAGTCGGAGACACGGCCGGCCATGGCGCGGGCGGCGGTGGAGTTGCCGCCCTGGAAGATCTCCGGGTGCGGGCGCTCGGGCGTGTTGAGCGGCTTGGGCTTGAGGGAGAAGTCACGCAGCCGGTAGAAGTCACCGGCGAGTTCGGCGTGGTCCTCGGTCCAGATGCGGCGCAGCGCGGTGATGAACTCCTCGGCGCGGCGGTAGCGCTCGTCGTGTTCCAGCCAGGGCTCGCCCAGGGCCGTGAACTCGCCCTTGAACCAGCCGCTGACGACGTTGACGGCGAAGCGGCCGCCGGAGAGGTGGTCGGCGGTGGCGCCGAGCTTGGCGAGGACGCCCGGGTGCCACAGCCCCGGGTGGACGGCGGCGATGACCTTGAGCCGCTGGGTCGCGAGGAGCAGGGCGAGGCTGAAGCTGGTCGACTCGTGCTGGTACTCGGCGCCGTAGCTGGCCATGTAGCGGACCTGGCTGAGGGCGTAGTCGAAGCCGTTGTTCTCGGCGAGCACGGCCAGTTCGCGGTTGTAGTCGTAGCCCCAGTCGGTGCGTTGCTCGATGGTGCTGGTGACCAGGCCGCCGCTGACGTTCGGCACCCAGTAGGCGAAGCGGACGGGGTCGGTTGCGGGGAATTCGGGCATGGGAGAACTCCTGGCCGGCGAATGCTGCGCGAAAGCGTGACGGGGGATCTTCCGGAATTCAGGCGCGCCGGGTCGGCGGTCCCGGGAAAACCGCCGTCACACAGGGACGCGGCCGGGACGGGAATTCACGGAAGGGAGGGACGGGAGGCGCGGGTGCGAGGGTTTCCCTCGGTGCGCTCAGGCCCGACAGCGACAGCGGGAGCTGCAGACACGCGCGAGGTCGACGTGGCGTCGCCGCGTGAGGTCCTGTCGCTTCATGTCCTCGATCAAAGCAGCGCGACGTCCGGCCGGTCAAGAATGCCCGGCCTGATTTCACATGCTGGGCTTCGGTATTCACGAGGTTGTGACAGGGATTCCCTTGAACCCGGCGCGGTGCGGTCGGCAGTCTCCTGCCGTGCGCATCGAACAGCTCGAATACATCGCCGCCGTCACCCGGTTGGGGTCGCTGCGGCGCGCTGCCGAGGAACTGCATCTGTCCCAGCCGGCGCTCAGCGAGACCGTGCGCAACCTGGAGCGGGAGCTCGGGGTGGATCTGCTGGAGCGCAAACGGTCCGGGGCGAAGATCAGCGATGAGGGGCGGGAGCTGCTCCCCCACATCATGAGCGTGCTGGACGCGGTCGACCGGCTGCGCGGCGCGGCCGACGACCAGCACCGCATCAGCCGCATGGTCCGGCTCGGCACGGTCAACACGGCCACGGTTCCGCTGGTCATCCCGACCGTGCGGGAGTTCCGCTCCTCGCATCCGCTCACCCAGGTCGAGTTGGTGGGCGCGCAGCAGTCCCGGATCCACCGCGGGCTGCTGGAGGGCTCGTTCGACCTGGGCCTGGTGAACTACCTGGAGGGCGACGACATGCCGCCCGGGTTCGAGACCACCGAGCTTCTGCGGGGCCGGCCCGTGGTGTGTGTGCGCCCCGACAGTCCGCTGGCGGCCCTGGAGCGGGTGGACACGGACAGTCTGCTGGCCGAACCGCTGGTCGTGATGCGGTCCGGCTATGTCATGCACCGTTTCCTGCACCGTCTGCTGCGCGGGCGGGCCCCGGCGTTCTCGTACTCCACGGACGGTGCGGAGATGGGGAAGCTGATGGTCGCGGAGGGGCTGGGCGCGACGGTGCTGCCGGACTTCAGCGTCGTCGGGGACCCGCTGGAGCGGCGGGGCACGATCACCGTGCGGCCGCTGGCGGAGGAGGGAACCGAGGTGCTGCTGGTGCTGCAGCGCCGGCACGCCGGTTCCGTCCCGCGGGCCGTCCGGGACCTGCACGAGCTGTTCGTGCGCAACGCCGGGACGTACCGGGCGGCTTTGCGCCCCTGAGCGGACGTGGCGGGCCGGGGCCCGCGGCCGTCACCGGGCGGGCGCCTCGGGCCGGGAGAGGTGTCCGCGACGGCGCCATTCCCGGGCGAGCAGTTCGTAGGAGCGGACCCGGTCCGCGTGTGCGTGCGTGATGGTGGTGATCAGCAACTCGTCGGCCCCCGTGGCCTCCTGGAGCTGCTCCAGGAGGTCCGCGACCCGGCCCGGTGAGCCCACGAACCGGGTGTCGACGCGGTCCTGCACGAGCTCGCGGTCCTCGTCGCTCCACGGATGGGCGCGCGCTTCGGTGGGCGTCGGGTAGGGGATGGCGCCCTCGGCGGTGCGGATGCTGCGCACCCACAGGTCGTAGCCGGTGGCCAGTTCCCGGGCGGTGGCGTCGTCCTCGGCGACGACGACGTCGGCGGAGACGCTGACGTACGGCCGGTCGAGGAACTCGGAGGGCTTGAAGAAGGAGCGGTAGCCGTCCACCGCTTCCAGGACCGTGGCGGGGCTGACGTGGTAGTTCGCGGCGAACCGCAGACCGCGGGCGCCCGCGACCTCGGCGCTCGTGCCGCCGCTGCTGCCCAGGATCCACAGGTCGACGTCGGCTCCCTCGCCCGGCACGGCGTGTGCCTCGACGCCCTCCGGGGAGCGGTAGGTGCCGGCCAGCAGGGCGAGGATGTCGTCGATCTGCTCGGCGTAGTCCTGCGGTTCGGCGTTCGGCAGCAGGAGCAGCTTGCGCTGCAGGGCGACGCGGGGCGAGCCGAGCAGGTGGGTGAAGGAGAAGCGGGGTGGGATGAGCAGGCCGTTCGGGGCGCGGCCGGCGGCCGGCGGCTCGTCCGGCAGGGGCGCGCTCTCCCCCGGCGGGCGGCCCCCGGAGCGGCCCAGGCCCAGGTCGAGGCGGCCGGGGTGCAGGGCGTCGATCAGGCCGAACTCCTCGACGGTGGACAGGGCGGTGCGGTGGCCGAGCTGGACGGCCCCGGAGCCGAGCCGGATCGTGGAGGTGGCAGCGGCGGTCAGGGCCAGGACGACCGCCGGGGAGGTGCCCGCCACTCCCGGGTTGAGGTGGTGCTCGGCGAACCAGTGGCGGGCGTAGCCGAGCCGCTCGGCCTGCCGGGCGAGGTCGATGGAGTGGTGCAGCGCCTGGGCCGCCGTGGAGCCGGAGGAGACGGGGACCAGGTCGAGGACGCCGAGGGGGATGTCAGGCATGGGCCAGCCCTTCTTCTGAACGAGTGGTCGGTGATGCGGGCAGGGCCGGGGCCCACGCGAACGGCGGGTCCGGGATGCTCCGGCGCAGCACCGGCACGACCGCCGACTGGAACAGTTCCAGCGAGTGGCGGTGCCGCCTGTCGCCGAGGCCGCCCGCGTCCGCGTGGACGTGGAGCACCGTGTGCCCGAGCCGCTCGTGGTAGCGGTGCACCTTGTCGATGACCTGCTCGGGGCTGCCGATCAGGGCGGAGCTGCGCTCGGCGAAGTCCTCCAGGGTCTCGAACACCACGGGCAGGCCCGTGCGGCGGGCGAAGGCCAGGTTGGCCTCGAAGACCGGCCGGTAGGCGGCGAGCGCCTGCTGGGAGGTCGGCGCCACGTGCAGGCCGGCCGTGCCGGCGCCGATCGCGATGCGCGCCGGGTCGTGGCCGTGGTGCTCCCAGCGTTCGCGGTAGTGGCGGACCAGCTCGGCGTACGGTTCGACGGGGTGGGTGACGTTGGCCGAGAAGAGCGGGTCGCCGTAGCGTGCGGCGAGGTCGACCGACTCCTTGCTGGTGGCGCTGCCGTGCCAGACGCGCACCGGCTGCTGGTAGGGGCGCGGCAGGACCTCGGCGTCGGTCAGCGGAGGGCGGAAGCGGGTCGCCGCGGTCACCTTCTCCTCGCGCCACAGACGCCGGAAGACCTCGTAGCTCTCGGCGTTGCGGTCCCACTGGTCCTCGGGCGTGACGTGGAACAGCTCGCGCTGGGCGGTGCCGTTCCCCTTGCCGATGATCAGGTCCAGGCGGCCTTCGGAGAGATGGTCCAGGGTGGCGTAGTCCTCGTAGGCGCGCACCGGGTCGAGCAGGCTCAGGGTGGTCACGGCGGTGAAGAGGCGGATGCGCCGGGTGAGCGCCGCGACGTGGCTGAGGACGACGGTCGGGGCGGAGGACAGGAACGGCCGCTCGTGCCGCTCCCCCACACCGAAACCGTCGAAGCCCAGTTCCTCGGCGAGCACCGCGTTGCCGACGACCTCCCGGAAGCGGTCATGGGCGGAGGTGAGGATTCCCGTGACGGGGTCCGGGCGGTGCACGATCAGGGTGACGGCGAGGAACTTCACGACGCGGCCCGCTCGGTGCGCCTGCCGTCCGGGTGGGCCAGGCCGAGGTGGTCGCGCAGGGTGGTGCCCTCGTACTCGGTGCGGTACACACCCCGCTCCTGCAGCAGCGGGACGACCTTGTCGGCGAACTCGTCGAGGCCGGTCGGGGTGAGGTGCGGGACGAGGATGAAGCCGTCGCTCGCGTCGGCCTGGACGAAGGCGTCGATGGTCCGGGCGAGGGTGGCCGGGGAGCCGACGAAGTTCTGCCGGTTGCCGGTGTGGATGACCAGGTCGCGGATGGACCACCGGTTGGCCTCGGCCAGTTCGCGCCACTCGCGGGCGGTGGCGAGCGGGTCCCGGTACATGCGGACCTGGGCGCGGCCCTGGGAGATGTGGTCCTCGCCGATGTCCGGGTCGATGTCGGGCAGCGGGCCGTCCGGGTCGTAGGCGGACAGGTCCCGGTTCCAGACGAACTCCAGGTGCCTGAGCGCGGTGGCGCCGCTGACCTGCTGCCGGCGCACCTCGCGGGCGAGTTCCTCGGCCTCGGCGTCGGTGTCGGCCAGGGCGAAGGTCGCGGCCGGCAGGATGAGCAGCTGGTCGCGCCCGCGGCCGTACTTGGCCAGGCGGCTCTTGACGTCGCTGTAGAAGGCCCGGCCCGCTTCGAGGGTGCCGTGCCGGCTGAAGATGGCGTCCGCCTCGGCGGCGGCGAACTCGCGTCCCTCGTCGGAGTCACCGGCCTGGAAGATCACGGGCCGGCCCTGCGGGGAGCGGGGGACGTTGAACCGGCCGTGGATGTCGAAGTGCCGGCCGGAGTGCACGAAGGCGCCGGCCTTGGCGTCGGACAGGAAGCGGCCGGTCTCCTGGTCGGCGAGGATCTCGTCGCCGCGCCAGGAGTCGAACAACTCGTGGGCCGTGGCCAGGAACTCCTTGGCTCGGGAGTAGCGCTCCTGCTGCGGCAGGAAGCCGCCGCGGCGGAAGTTCTCGCCGGTGAAGGCGTCCCAGGACGTGACGACGTTCCAGGCCGCCCGGCCGCCGGAGAGGTGGTCGAGACTGGCGAACTGGCGGGCCACCTCGTAGGGCTCGTTGAAGGTGGAGTTGATGGTGCCGGTCAGGCCCAGGTGCTCGGTGACGGCGGCGAGCGCGGCGAGGACGGTGAAGGTGTCGGGCCGGCCGACGACGTCCAGGTCGTAGATCTGGCCGCCCTGTTCGCGCAGGCGGAGCCCTTCGGCGAGGAACAGGAAGTCGAACTTGGCGCGTTCGGCGGTGCGGGCGAAGTGCGCGAAGGAGCTGAACTCGATGTGGCTGCCGGCCCGCGGGTCGCTCCAGACGGTGGTGTTGTTGACGCCGGGGAAGTGCGCGGCCAGGTGGATCTGCTTCAGGGGCTTGGTCATCGGTGCGGGATCCTTCCGGCTCAGGCGGCGGCGTAGCGGTTGGCGGGGCGGGGCAGGCCCAGCAGACCGCGCAGGGTGCCGGCCTCGTAGGCACGGCGGAAGGCACCGCGGCGCTGCACCTCGGGGACGAGGCCGCGGGTGATGGCCGGCAGGTCGTGGGCGGCCACGCCCGGCCGCAGCCGGAACCCGGTCAGTCCGGAGGCCCGCAACTCCAGCAGCAGGTCCGCGAGTTGTGCGGGGGTTCCGGTGAAGACCGGCGCATCGCTGGTGAACGGCTCTCCGGCGAGCGCGTCGAGCCGCTCCCGGCGGGCGCGCGCGGTGGCCGCGTCGTCGTCGAGGAAGACGACGAGGTCGCCGAAGACGTGCAGGGGCTCGGACGCCCGCCCGGCGGCGTCCTGCTCGGCGCGGATCCGGGCGACGGTGTCGCGGGCCTCGTCGGCGTCGCGTGGCGTGATGCAGCCGACGTCGGCGGCGCGGGCCACGAGCCGGTACGGGACGGTGTCGTGGGCGAGGGCGCTGACGATCGGCTGCCCCTGCGGCGGGCGGGGTGTGATGGAGGGCCCGCGGACGCTGAAGTGCCTGCCTTCGAAGTCGATGTAGTGCAGCTTGTCCCGGTCGATGAAGCGGCCGGTGGCGACGTCGCGGATCTCGGCGTCGTCCTCCCAGCTGTCCCAGAGGCGGCGCACCACCTCGACGTGGTCGGCGGCCTCGTCGAACAGGTCGGTCACCGTCGCCAGGGCGTCGGGGCTGTCGTAGGCCTCGATGCGCGGGACGGTGCGGCGGCCGAAGTGGGCGGCCTCATTGGGGCGTGCGGTGATCTGCACCCGCAGGCCGGCGCGGCCGTTGCTGACGTAGTCGAGGGTGGCGATCGCCTTGGAGATGTGGAACGGCTCGGTGTGGGTGGCGACGACGGTCGGCACGAGGCCGATGTGCCGGGTCAGGGGCGCGACGCGGGCGGCGACGAGCACGGCGTCGAGACGGCCGCGCACCTGGTCGGTGCGTTCGTCCGGCTCGAAGGCGTGGGAGGACTGGGGGCCGAGGCCGTCCTCGACGGTGACGAAGTCGAGGAGTCCGCGCTCGGCCTCGGTGACGAGATCGGCCCAGTAGGCGGCGGTGAACAGCTCCCGGGGGCGGGCTCCCGGCTCACGCCAGGAGGCGGGGTGCCAGCCGGTGCCGTCCAGGGCGACGGCGAGGTGCAGTGGTGCGGGCGGGGTCGAGGACATGGGGTGCCTTCCTGCTGGGGGTCGCCTACTTGTTGGTCTTGGGCAGGCCAGGCGGGTTGATCTCGGACGTGGTGACGGCCTCGCCGGACAGGCCCCAGCGCTGGAGCACCTTGGCGTACGTGCCGTTGGCGATGACGTGGTTGAGGGCGTCGGCGAGCGCCTTGACCAGGCCGCTGTCCTTCTTCGTGGTGGCGGCGATGAGGCCCTGGAGGGTGGCGCCGGCGCCGGAGTAGGTGCCGACGACCTCCGTCTTGCCGCTGGTGGCCGCGTGGTAGGCGGCGGTCGGGTTGGGGCCGAGGTAGAGGTCGATGCGGCCGGACTGGAGGGCGAGGTAGGTGTCGCTGTCGTTCTGGTAGTACTTGATGTCCACCGGCTTGCGGCCGGCCTTCTCGTTCTCCTTGCTCCACTCGATGAGCAGCTTCTCCTGGTTGGTGCCGCTGCTCACGGCGACCGTCTTGCCCGCCACGTCCTCGGGCCCGGTGATCTTCAGGCCACTGCCCTTCTTCGCCTCGAAGCCCAGGTTGTCCTCGCGGTAGGTGGCGAAGTCGTACTTCTCCTTGCGTTCCTCGGTGACGGTGATGTTGCTCAGGCCGGCGTCGTACTTGCCGCTGTCGAGGCCGACGAAGATGTTCTCCCAGGAGACGGTGTTGATGCGCGGCTTCAGGCCGAGCACGTCGGCGACGAGGTGGGCGATGTCGGGTTCCACGCCGATGACGGTCTTGTTGTCGGTGGCGTAGAAGGTGAGCGGCGCGGCGGAGCCGGAGGAGGCGACGAGCTCCAGCGTGCCTCTGTCGCGGATGCGCTGGGGGACCTCGGCGGCGATGGAGGCGACCTTGCCGGTCCTGACGCGCTTCTGGTCCGGGCTGGTGTTGATCTTGATGGTGGTCCTGCCGCCGGGCGTGGCCGCCACCTCGGTGGTGCCGCCCTCGGAGGGATCGGCGCAGCCGGCGAGGACGAGGGCGGTGGCGAGGGCGAGGGCCGCCCCGGTGGTGGTGCGGCGGGCGGTGAGGGTGGTGGCCACGGTGGTGCTCCTTGCGTGCGGACGGGCAGGGGGTCAGAGGACCTTGGAGAGGAAGGCGCGGGTGCGTTCGTGCCGTGGGGCGTCGAGGACGGCCGCGGGCGGGCCCTGCTCGACGACGACACCGTCGTCCATGAAGACCACGGTGTCGGCGACCTCGCGGGCGAAGCCGATCTCGTGGGTGACGACGATCATGGTGGTGCCCGTGCGGGCCAGGTCCTTGATGACGTCGAGGACCTCACCGACGAGTTCCGGGTCGAGCGCCGAGGTGGGCTCGTCGAAGAGCAGCACCTTGGGTTCGAGGGCGAGCGCGCGGGCGATGGCCACGCGCTGCTGCTGGCCGCCGGAGAGCTGCCGCGGGTAGGCGCCGGCCTTGTCGGCGAGCCCGACCCGCTCCAGCAGCCGGCGGGCCGTCTCCTCGGCCTCCTTGCGGGGGCGGCGCAGGGCGGAGACAGGGGCCTCGACGAGGTTGTCGAGGACGGTCAGGTGGGGGAAGAGGTTGAAGTTCTGGAAGACGAAGCCGATGTGGGTGCGCTGCTTGAGGACGTCCTTCTCCTTGAGCTCGTGCAGCCTGTTGCCCGAGCGGCGGTAGCCGATCAGTTCGCCGTCGATGCTGATCCAGCCGCGGTTGACCTTCTCCAGGTGGTTGATGGTGCGCAGCAGCGTGGACTTGCCGGAGCCGGAGGGGCCGAGGATCACGGTGACCTCGCCGGCGCGGACCCGCAGATCGACGCCGCGCAGCACCTCCAGCGGGCCGAAGCTCTTGTGGACGCCGTGGACGTCCACCATCACCTCACTCATCGGCTCTCCCCCACGGGTCCCAGGGTCTTCAGCGGTACGACGGGCCGGTCGCGCCGGGTGGCCGCCTCGCGCAGGGTGCGCACGAAACGCCGGGCGCGCTGGACGGGCGTCGGGGGCGGGGTGCGGTCGGCTCCCCTGGCGTAGCGGCGTTCCACGTAGTACTGGGCGACGGACAGCAGGGAGGTCAGCACCACGTACCAGGCGGTGGCGACCAGCAGCAGCGGGATCACCCGGCCGTTGCGGCCGTAGATGACCTGCACCTGGTAGAACAGCTCGCCGATGGACATCACGTAGACCACCGAGGTGCCCTTGAGCAGGCCGATGATCTCGTTGCCGGCCGTGGGCAGGATGGCGCGCATGGCCTGGGGCAGCACGATGCGCCGGATCTGCCGCAGCCGGGGGATGCCCAGCGCGGCCGCGGCCTCCAGCTGTCCGCGGTCGACGGCGATGACCCCGCCGCGGACGATCTCGGCGGCGTACGCGGCCTGATGCAGCGTCAGCCCGATGATCGCGGCGCCGATGGTGCCGATCAGGCTGTTGCTGTCGACCGACCAGAACACCGGCCCGAACGGGATGCCGACGCCCAGCTCCCGGTACAGGGCACTGAGGTTGAACCAGAAGACCAGCTGCACGATCATCGGGATCGACCGGAAGATCCAGATGTACGTCCAGGCGACGGTCTGCAGCACCGGGCTGCGGGACAGCCGCATGAAGGCCAGGACGGTGCCCAGGAGGAAGCCGAGGACGGTGGCGTAGGCGGTGAGCTGGAGCGTCACCCACACCGCCCGCACGATCGTCTCGGACAGGACGTAGTCGCGGAAGACGCCCCACTCCCAGACGGGGTTGGTGGCCAGTCCGTGCACGAACTGGGCGACCAGCACGGCCACGGCGACGGCCGCGGCCCAGCGGGCGTAGTGGCGGGCGGGGACGACCTTGAGGGAGGCCGGGTCGTCCGGGGCGGGCGGGGCGCCGGGGCGCAGGTCCGCGGTGGCCGGGCCCGGAGGCGCGGCGCCGGTGGTGGATGCCATCGTGGTGTTCCTGGTCGCTTCTCAGGCGTGCTCGGGCGGGTTGATCCGCGACGTCTCGATCGCGGAGGCTGAGGTGCCCCACTTCTGCAGGATCCGGGCGTACGTGCCGTCCTTGATCAGCTCGTTGACGGCGGCCCGGAAGGCCTTGGTGAGCGGGGAGCCCTTCTTGAAGGCGAAACCCACGTCGAGGCGGTGGTACTCGCCGAGGAACGTGGTCTGCGCGGCGGGCTGGGAGGCCTGGTACCGCAGGCCGTTGATGGTCGACATGATCACGTCGATGCGGCCCTGCTGGAGTGCGGTGAGGGTCGCCGCGTTCTCCGAGTAGACCTTCACGTCGTAGGGCTTCTTCCCGGCCTTCGCGCACACCCCCTTCTGCTCGGTGAGGGTGGTCTCGAAGGTGGTGCCGGCGCCGGTGCCGACGGTCAGTCCGCACAGCTGGGTCAGGTCGGTGACCTTCTTGAGCGCGGTGTTGCCCTTCTTCACCGCGAAGCCCTGGCCGTCGTTGATGTAGGTGACGAAGTCGATGGTCTTCAGGCGCTCGGTGGTCACCCCGAAGTTGCCCGTGCCGACGTCGTACTTGCCGCTGCCGAGGGCGGGCAGGATCGTCTCGAAGGAGGCGTCCTGACGCTGCAGCTTCACTCCGAGGACCTTGGCGACGGCGTCGGCGAGGTCGATGTCCTGGCCCGCGGGGGCCTTGTCCGGCCCGTTCGGGTAGTACGCGCCCGGCGGGAAGCCGATGGAGCTGCCGACCCGCAGCGTGCCCGCCCGGCGGACGTCGGCGGGCAGCAGCGCGGCGACGGCGTCCGACTTGCGCACGGAGGCGACCGGGTCGGCCGTGGGTGCGGGCGAGGCCTGGGCACCCACGGCCGCGGTGCCGCCGGTGTCGCCGGAGCCGCACGCGGTCAGCGCGAGCAGCGGCAGCGCCGCGAGGACGGCCGCGCCGCGCAGACGGCCTCTGAGGGCAGGGAGGTTCACAGGTCCGTGGCCTTTCCGGGGGACGTGGTGATGGGGGGCGAGGTGACGGGGGGCGTGGTGACGGGGGGCGTGACAGGGGACGTGCCGGGTGGCAGGTGCTTCTCGAACGGCAGCGGGCCGATGGTCTCCGGGTCGGCCTCGGTGTCGAACAGCGGTGTGTAGCCGGTGGCGAGGTAGAGGCCGCGGGCCTCGGGCTGGCGCGGCCCGGTGGTGAGGAAGACACGGCGGTATCCGCGTGCGCCGGCCTCGCGTTCCAGCTCGTCCAGCACACGGCGGGCGAGTCCGCGCCGGCGGTGCGCGGAGTGCGTCCAGATCCTCCCCCAGACTTCGTCCGGGGGGACCCCCATCAGCTCGGCGGTGGCCGCGTCGTACCGGCGGAAGGCGCCGCCCGCGACCGGGTTGCCGTGCTCCAGCAGCAGCAGGAGCAGGCCGCCGTACCGCGGCGTGAACTCCTCGTCCGGGTAGCGGGAGATCTCGGCGTGTGCGTCCTTGCCGTAGCGCGTGGAGTACTCGTGGCCCAGTTCGCGCAGCAGCGGTCGCACACGGCGGTCGCCGACCGGGACGTGCACGACGGTCAGGTCCGCCGACCGGTGCGGTGTCGGCGCTACGGACGTCACGCGCCCACCACCGCGCGGTCGTGCTCCCCGCGGTTCCGTTCCGCGCCCGCGTCGCGCTCGGCGTCGCGCTTGGCGTCGCGCTTGGCGACCTCCTCGCGGACCAGGGGGATGACGTACCGGCCGAAGTCGATGGCGTCGCCCAGCAGGTCGTAGCCGCGGGCGGACAGGATGTCGACGCCGAGGTCGTAGTAGTCGAGGAGGGCCTGCGCGACCGTCTCCGGGGTGCCGACCAGGGCGTTGGAGTTGCCCGCGCCACCGGTCGCGGCGGCCGTCGGGGTCCACAGGGCCCGGTCGTAGCGCTCCCCCGCCTCGGCGATGGCGACCAGCCGCTGCGAGCCCGTGTTCTGCGGGGCGCCGGTGCGATGGCGCCGCTTGAGCCCTGCCGCGCCCTGTTCCCGGATGGCGCCGACCGTGCGGTGGGCCATCTCCCAGGCCAGCTCCTCGGTCGGGGCGATGATGGGGCGGAACGCCACCTGGATGCGCGGCACGTCGGTGCGGCCCGCGGCCTTCGCGGCGGCCCGTACCGCCTCGATCTGCTCGGCGGTCCTCTCCAGCGGCTCGCCCCACAGGCAGTAGATGTCGGCCTCCGCCCCGCCGGCGGCGTACGCGGCGGGCGACGAACCGCCGAACGACACGCCCGGGCGCGGCTGCTGGACGGGGAAGACGTCGCTGACGAAGTCGTGGAAGCGGTAGTGCTCGCCCTCGTGGTCGAAGGGTTCGCGCGTGGTCCAGATCTTCTTGACGATCCGGATGTACTCGCGGGTGCGGGCGTAGCGCTCGTCCTTGGTCAGGGTGTCGCCCTCGCGGCCCTGCTCGTGGTCGTTGCCGCCGGTGATGAAGTGGACGGTCAGCCGGCCCTCGCTGATCTGGTCGAGGGTGGCGAAGGTCTTCGCGGCGAAGGTCGGGTAGGAGACGTTGGGCCGGTGGGCGAGCAGGATCTGCAACCGGTCCAGCCTGCTCGCGATGTACGCGGCGGCGGGTGCCGGGTCGGGCGAGCCGGAGCCGTAGGCGAACAGCACCCGGTCCCAGCCGTGGTCCTCATGGGCCCGGGCGAGGCGGAGCGTGTACTCCTTGTCGAAGGCGGCGCCGGAGCGCGGGGTGGTCTCGGAGCCGTCGTTGGTGGCGGCGATGCCGAGGAATTCCACGGGCATGACAGTGGCCCTTTCGGGAGCGACCGCACGCAGGCATGGCGGAACCGCCGTGCGTGCGGGCAGAGATGACCGAGCGTCAGAGAAGCGGGAAGTGCGGATGTGACGACGCCGTGCGTCGGGAGAAACGGGGGTGCGGCAGCGCGCGCAAGGAGGAGAGCTCGGCCCGCGACGGGGTCACCGAGGGAGGGAAGGGCCGGTCAGACGGCCCGCTGCCGAGTCAGGCGCAACACGCCGCGGACCACACCCGACCGAAGTCGATGTGGTCGCGCGAGACCAAGCGCTGCTGGGCATTCATGCGATTAATTGAGCAGTACCGCGTGCTTCCCGTCAAGCAGCGCCCGGATGCCGGACCTACCGATCCGGCGCCCGCCACGCGCTGTTGACAGATCCGTGCCCGGGACACATACGATCGTCGGCGGACGGCTCCGCCCCGCGCGGCCGCCGCTCCGGCCGCGTTGAGGGACGCGGCGTTCGTGACGACGCGGAATCCCGACCGCGCACCGGACCGCGGCGGTGCTGCCGCAGTGCAGCACCACGCGCGCCACCGGGTGGTCACCCACGCCTGTGATTCCCTCCCCCGGAGAGCCTCCCCATGGTCACACCGTCCGACCTCTCGCCCGCTCCCGCCACGGCACCGCCGCAGCGCACGGGCACCCCCGAACACGAACTGCCCCGGATCGTGCCGCGCCGGCACCCCGGCCGCTGGGCCACCGCCGCGGCCGCGCTGCTCGTGTTCGCCATGGTGCTCCACTCCGTCGTCCGCAACGAGGCGTTCCAATGGGCCGTGGTGGGGCGGTACTTCACGACCGCCGCCGTACTGGACGGGCTGCTGCTGACCCTGTGGCTGACCGGGGCGGTCATGGTGCTCGGCTTCCTGCTGGGCACCGTGCTGGCGGTGCTGCGCCTGTCGGGCAACCCGGTGCTGCGCACGCTCAGTTGGGGCTACGTGTGGATCTTCCGCTCCACTCCCCTGCTGGTGCAGCTGCTGTTCTGGTTCAACATCGGCGCCCTCTACCCGACGCTGGGGTTCGGAATCCCGTTCGGCCCGGAGTTCGTCACCGTCAAGACGGTCAACCTGCTCGGTCCGACCCTGACCGCCGTCATCGGCCTGACCCTGCACGAGAGCGCCTACGCGGCCGAGGTGGTGCGGGGCGGCATCCTCTCCGTAGACCCCGGCCAGACCGAGGCCGCTCAGGCGCTCGGCCTGAGCAGGGGCCGCACCCTGCGCCGGGTCGTCGTGCCGCAGGCGATGCGCTCCATCGTGCCGACGGCCGGGAACATGCTGATCGGCACCCTGAAGGGCACCAGCATCGTCAGCGTGCTGGCCGTGCACGACCTGCTGTACTCCACGCAGCTGATCTACAACCAGACGTACCAGGTCATCCCGTTGCTCATGGTCGCGACGCTCTGGTACATCGCGGTCACCAGCGTGCTCAGCGCGGGTCAGTACTACGTCGAGCGGTACTACGCGCGGGGCGACTCGCGCGCGCTGCCGCCCACTCCGCTGCAGCGATCGCGGCGCCGGCTCGCCGACGTCCGCTCCCGCTGGAGCGCGGCGACGGCCGCCGACGCCCGCCCCACGGCAGGCGCCGACCGCTGAGCGGCATCTTCCCCGGGGCGGGACGCCGAGTGTGCGGCGTCCCGCCCCGGCTCGTGCCCGTCGGCCTGCGTTCCGTGTCAGGATGACCCGAGGTATGCGGCCCCTGTGGCGACGGGACGTGCCGGCGGTCACCACATCAGGGGCGGCCACCGGGGGTAAGCGAAAACTGCGCAACAGAAACGATCAGTGACCGGAAGCTCTCTCACCAGCCCTAGGAAGAACATGATCATCCCGCTTAGGAATCAGGCGGCAGATGAACACGGTCCCCGTGCCGCCGGGTCCGCCCGGCTCCACTCCACGCGTTGAGGGGTCACACCGTGCTCCAGCTCATCGAACGCGACGGGGATCTGGCGGTGGCCGCTCTCGCGGACGACGTCGACTTCTACACCAGCTCCGGCCTGCGCAACGCCGGCCTCGCCCTGCTGGACGACGGCTGTCGTTACCTCGTCCTGGACACGTCGTCGCTCGGCTTCATCGACTCCAGCGGCATCACCGTCCTGCTGGCCTTCTGGCAGCGTCTGCACGCCGCGGACGGCGCTCTCGTCCTGGCCGTGCCCGACGAGGGCCTGCGCCGGCGGATGGACGTGCTCGGCCTGGACACCGTGCTGACCATCACGCCGGCGCTCGGCGAGGCCGTCACCCGCGCCCGGCAGATCCGGGCGGGGACCCGCTCCCCCGGGCGGCCGCCCGCTCCCCCGGCCGCGTCGGAAAGCGCCTGACGCGGCTCTCGGGGACACACGGCCCTCCCCCGGCCCTCCCCGGCCCGGTCGCCTCAGGCCACCGCCGTGCCCTCCAGCTCGACCATCAGGCCGGGCAGCGCCAGCCGTGTCACCCCGAGCAGCGTCATGGCCGGCGCCACCCCGGCGGCGCCCAACCGCGCGGCCAGCACGCCGTAGTGCTCGAAGAGCCGGTCCACGTCGGTCGTGTACACGTTCAGCCGGACGAGGTGCGCGAGGGACATGCCGGCCTCGCCGAGCACGGCCTCCAGGTTGTCGACGGCGAGCGCCAGCTGCCCCGCCAGGTCATCGGCGTGCTCGGGCTTGCCGTCGCCGCTCATCGCGGCCTGGCCGGAGCAGTACAGGGTCCGGGCCGGACCGGTGACGACCGCTCCCTGGCTGTAGCCCATCTCCACCGACCACCTCCACGGGTCGACCGTCGATCGCTCCATCACCACATCAGCTCCATTCGATGCGTCGGCATGACCGTCAAAAGGCTCGGGGCAGCCACCGGCCCCGTCCTCACACCGACAAGCCTCCCGGCGAATGACGACACCCACCGTCACGTATTCGGCTAGCGTTCCGGCATGCGCGCCGACCGGTTGATCTCGCTGGTGCTGCTGCTACGTCAGCGCGGCCGGATGACCGCGACCGCGCTGGCCCGCGAGCTGGAGGTGTCCACCCGGACCGTGCTGCGCGACATCGAGGCGCTGTCCGCGGCCGGCGTCCCGGTCTACGCCGAGCGCGGCCGGCGCGGCGGTTTCGCGTTGCTGCCCGACTTCCGGACCGACCTCACGGGGCTCAACCACGACGAGGCCCTCGCCCTGCTCGTCGCCGGATCGGGGCGCGGCGAGCAGGCCTTCGGCCTCGGCTCCGCGCTCGCCTCCGCCATGCGCAAGGTGGTGGACGCCCTGCCGGACCGGCACCGGACCGCCGCGAGCGACGCCGCCCGGCGCATGCTGATCGACCCGGAGACGGATCTGCTCTCCCGTCGCCAGGCCGCCGAGCCCGTGCCGGGCACGACGATGGCCGTGGTGCGGCGCGCGGTGCTCGCCGGGCGCAGGCTGCGCATCCACTACGCGGCCGCGGACCAGGCGCCCACGTGGCGCACCGTGGACCCGATCGGCCTGGTCACCGTGCGCGAACGGGCCTATCTGCTGGCCACGAGGGCGGGCGCGGACCGTACGTACCGGCTGTCGCGGATGCTGGCCGCAGAGGAACTGCCCGAGCCGGCGCGGCGACCGCACCAGGTCGATCTGGACCGCGTCTGGCGGGACCGCTGCGCGCAGTTCCTGTCCGACGGGCCTCACCTCACGGTGCTGGTGAGGGTGAACCCCGAGCGGCGTGAGGAGCTGGCGCGCACGGCACTGGCCGTACGAGCCGAGGAACCCGAGGCGGACGGCCGGCTGCGCCTCGAAGTGACCTTCCAGGACGCACGGCACGCCGAATGGGCGCTGTGGCAGCTCACGGCGGACGTGGAGGTCCTGGCCCCCCGGTCGGTGCGCACCGCGCTGCGCGACCGTGCCGCCGCGATCGTCGCCCGCTACACGGAGACGCCCACCTGAGCGGCTGCTGCGTCAGGGGTTTTCTCGTTGCTCCTCAGCGCGGCCGATGAGTTCGGGGCTCTCGGCCGGTCCAACCTGATGACACCCAGGAAAGGACACCGTCATGTCGGAACTTCTGGTCGACTTCATCACCTCCCTCGACGGCTACGCGTCCGGAGAGGGATGGCCCGGGTTCTGGGGCCTGGAGGGCCCGGAGTACCTCGCGTGGCTCGGCGAGCAGCCCGCGGTCACCTACCTGATGGGGGCGAACACCTACCGCCTGATGTCGGGCTTCGCGGCAGGCGACGTCCCGGCCGGCCAGGACGAGTTCCGGCCCGAGGAAGAGGCGTCCGTCGACGAGCTCACGCAAGCGCCCAAGGTGGTGTTCTCCTCCTCGCTCGAGGAACCGCTGACGTGGGCCAACTCCACGCTCGTGCGCGACGACGCCGTCGAGGCGGTCCGGGCCATGAAGGCCGAAGGCGAGGGGCTCCTCAGCACGATCGGCAGCCTCAGCCTGTGCCGGTCCCTGCTGCGCGCCGGACTCGTCGACCGCTTCCGGGTCGTGATGTTCCCGGTCATCACCGGGGCCACGGGCCAGGAACGCATCTACGACGGCTATCCGGACGTCGCCCTCGACATGATCGGGCACCGCACCTTCGACGGCCGCATCCAGCTGGTCGAGTACAAGCCCCGCGTGCTCGACCACCCGCCGCTCGGCGCCCCGGCCTGACCTCGCCCCGCTCGGCGCCCCGGCCTGACCTCGCCCCGCCCGACGGTCCGGCTGGAGGGCAGGGGTCCCTCTCGCACCCGCGGACGGTCCCGCCCCGGCCGACGCGGTCACGCCCGTGTTCCGTCCCGGCCGACGCGGTCACGCCCGTGTTCCGTCCCGGCCGCGGGAGCGGAACGTACGGCGGTAGGCGTCGGGCGGGACGCCGACCGTGCGGTGGAAGTGCCGGCGCAGTGTCGTGGCCGTGCCCATGCCCGTGGCCGTCGCGATGGCGTCCACGGTGTCGTCGGTCGTCTCCAGCAACACCTGGGCGTGGCGGATGCGTTGGGTCAGCAGCCACTTCAACGGACTGGTGCCCGTCACCGACTTGAAGTGGCGGCCCAGGTTGCGCGAGCTCATCCCCGCCCGGCGGGCCAGGTCCTCCACGGTGAGCGGGCGGTCCAGCCGCTGCATCACCCAGGGGAACAGCGCCGCGAGCGGGTGGTTGTCCGGGGCCGGGACGGGCGTGGTCACGAACTGGGCCTGGCCGCCGTCCCGGTGGGGCGGCACGACCAGGCGCCGGGCCAGCGTGTTGGCGACCGACGAGCCGTGGTCGAGGCGGACCAGGTGCAGGCACAGGTCCATGGCCGCGGCCTTGCCGGCCGAGGTGAGCACCTTGCCCTCGTCGACGTACAGGACGTCCGGGTCCACGCGCACCCGGGGGTGGCGCCGGGCCAGTTCCCCGGTGTGTGCCCAGTGCGTGGTCGCGCGCCGGCCGTCCAGCAGGCCCGCGGCGGCCAGCACGAAGGCGCCCGTGCACAGGGAGGCCACGCGGGCGCCCGCCTCGTGGGCCGCGCGCACCGCGTCGACCAGCTCGGCCGGCGGGTCCCGGTCGATGTCCGCCCAGCCCGGGACGATCACGGTGTCGGCCCCGGCGAGACGGTCGAGCCCGTGGTCGGGCTCCAGACGGAAGCGCCCGGCCCGCACGGCGCCCGGGCCGCAGATCGACAGGCGGTACCAGGAACCGTCCGGGCCGCTCACACCGGCCCCGAAGACCTCGCAGGCCAGGGCCAGTTCGAAGTGGAGCATGCCGTCGGTGACGGCCAGCGCGACGGTGGTCATGTCCGGAAGTGTATGGGGCGTGGCGTTCCGGACACTCACGGTGTCCTGGCCGTAGTCGCCAGGATCGGGGGGACAGAGACCGGCGGATCATTCGAGCGCAGGGGGAATCCATGGGACCGGGCCAGACGGTGGCGGTGTTCGGCGCGTACGGGCACACGGGGCGGTTCGTGGTCGCGGAGTTGCGGGAGCGCGGGTTCGTCCCGGTTCTCTCCGGCCGCGACGCCGAGCGGCTGCGGAAGCTGGCGCACGAGACGGGTCTCGACGCCCGTCCGGCCTCCGTGGACGACGCCGCCTCGCTCGACCGCGCGCTGGCCGGCACGGCGGCCGTGATCAACTGCGCGGGGCCCTTCGCCGCGACGGCCGCCCCGGTGATCGAGGCGGCCCTGCGCGCCGGAATCCCCTACCTGGACGTGGCCGCCGAGATCGAGGCCAACCTCGACACGTTCGCGCACTTCGCGGACCGGGCCCGGGAGGCCGGGGCGGTCGTGGTCCCGGCGATGGCCTTCTTCGGCGGTCTCGGCGATCTGCTGGCCACCGCGGCGCTGGGCGACTGGACCTCGGCGGACGAGGCGCACATCGCCTACGGGCTGAACAGCTGGCACCCCACCACGGGAACGCGCACGTCGGGCGCGGTCTCCCGGCAGCGCCGCGACGGCCGGCGCCTGAGCTACAGCGGCGGACGCCTGGAGTACCGCGACGACGCCCCGCCGACCCTGGAGTGGGCCTTCCCGCGCCCGCTGGGCCGGCGCGCGGTCATCGGGGAGTTCACCATGGCCGACGTCGTGACCCTCCCCAGCCATCTGGAGATCCCCGCCGTCTGCACCTACATGACGGTCGAGGCGGCCCGCGACATCGCTGCCGCGGACACCCCGGAACCTGCCCCGGTCGACGAGCGCGGGCGGTCCGCGCAGACCTTCCTCGTCGACGTCGTCGTCCGCGCGGGAGGTGCCGAGCGGCGCGCCGTGGCCCGTGGGCGGGACATCTACGCCGTCACGGCGCCCCTCGTCGTGGAGGCCCTCGACCGCGTCCTCACGGGCCGGACGTGTGCCGTCGGTGTCGTCTCCGCCGGAGAGATCTTCGACGCGCCCGACTTCCTGCGCGCGCTGTCCCGGCACATCGAGGTGGAGCTGTCCCGGTGACCCACCGGTCGGCCCCACCGCGGGACGGCAACTCGGTCGGTCAGCGGGTCAACTGGTCGGAGTAGCTGAAGTCACCCACCGTCCAGGCGCTGACGTCCTCGATCGCGACACGGTACATCCCGCCCGTTTCCGGGATGCCCACCGTGCCTTGCAGGATCCGGGCGACATGGAAGTGCAGATGGGTGGGCGGCCCGTCCTTCGTCCCGGGGGCGTCGAACACGGCGGAGAACTCGCCCAGCCGGGCGGAGTCCGTCAGGACCTCCGACACCCGCTGCCTCCACACGGCTTCGGGGGCCAGGCGACCGGTGATGACCGCACCGCCGGTGACCACCGTCAGGGACATCTGGGTGCTCTGCCCGCTCTCCACGAGGGAGGCGATGGAGACGATCAGCTCGTCAGGCTTCGACATGGGATCAAATCTTATGCACTCGCCCGCACGGGCGTGCCGGGCACGTCCCACTTCCCGTCGCCCTTCGGCCGGATGACGTCTGTTCACGGGCGGGCCGTCGCGCCTAGCGTGTGCGGCCTTCGCGTTGGGGGGGCCCGTGAACGCTCTGCGTGCGGTGGTCGTCTGCCTGGTGTTCGTGTGCGCCGCGGTGGTGTCGCCCGCCGTGGCGGTGACGCCTGGCTGGTCCGCGCTGCCGGTGCCGCCGGCGGCGGTGTCGCCGGTGACCGTGTCCGGCCTCGCCGCGCGCGGGCCGGACGAGGCGTGGGCGAGCGGGTACGAGCACGCCGCCGACGGGCTGCGGCCGATGCTGTACCGGTGGGACGGCGCGGCGTGGAGCCGGGAGACCTCCTTCCCCGGCGCCGGCGACCCGGGCTGGTTCGGCACGGCGCAGTTCGCCGGCGAGGAGGTGTGGTTCCTGCGCGACCGCGCGGGCATGAGGGAACTCCTGCGCCGCTCGGCGGCCGGGTGGAGCACCGTCGCGCTGCCTCAGACGCTGTGGACGTACCAGGACTTCGCCGCCGTTCCGGGCGCCGCGTGGGTCGTGGGCGAGGACGACACGGGAGTGCAGGTGCTCCACTACGACGGCACCCGCTGGACCCGTCAGGCCACCCCGGACGGCGTGCTGTACGTCATGGGCATCACCGCGCGGACCGCCACCGACGCCTGGGCCTGGGCGGACACCGCCGCCGGGACCACCGTGCTGCGCTGGGACGGCGCGGCGTGGCGGGACGCGCAGGTGCCGCTGCCGCCGGACAGCAATGTGCACGTGATCCTCGCGGAGGCCTCCGGGCGGGTCACGATCGGCGGCAGCCGGTACACCGACGGCACGACCCGCACCTTCCTGATGACCGGGAACGGGCGCGCCTGGCACACCACCCACCCGCCGCTGGACGGCACACCCGTCGAGGGCCTGGTGCGCGGCCCGGACGGCGCGCTGTGGCTGCCGGTGCGCAGCGACCGCGCCTTCCAGTCGAAGTACGCGCGGGTGGACGGAGCGCGGACCACCTTCTCCTACGGCCCGGAGCGCGAGGACGCGATCGACGTCAGGCCGCGCGCCCTGGCCCGGGCCGGGTCCTCCCTGCTGTCCTTCGGGACCGTCGAGATCTACGGCTCGAAACCGAACCTGATGAGCGAGCGGCGGGGAGGCCGGTCATGACACGCAGGTTCGTCGTCGCGGCACTCGCCCTCGCCCTGACCCTCCTGGCCCACTTGGGCCCGGCCGCGGCCGGCACCCGGTCCTGGCAGCACGTCCCGGTCCCGGACGGGGTACGCCCCCAGGCCGCGCTGAACGACGCCGTGGCCTTCGGGCCCGGCCTGGCCTGGGCGGTGGGCACCGACGCCGTAGGCCGCGAGGCGCCGGGCTTCCCGCTGCTGCTGCGCTGGGACGGAACAGCGTGGCAGCGGCAGAGCGTCCCCGGGGCCGGCCGGCAAGGAGAGCTGCTGTCCGTCGCGGGGACCTCACCGTCCTCCGTCTGGGCGGTCGGCCGGGACACGGCGGGCGGCACCCGTCTGCTCCGGTTCGACGGACGCGACTGGCACGAGAGACGGGCGCCGCGCGGTGTCGTGCCGACCCGGGCCGTCGCGGGCGGCGGGGAGGTCTGGCTGATCGGTTCACGGGACGGCACGCAGGCGTTGCTGCGCTGGGACGGGCGCAGCTGGCAGGACGTGCCGGCCCCGCCGGGATCCGTGTACGGCCTGCACCTTCTGGCGCGTGACGACGTGTGGGCCGCGGGCGCCACCGGCACGGGCGCGGCCGTGTCGCACTGGGACGGGCGGGAGTGGCGGCAGACGATCGTGGACGGGTTCCCGCGGGCGGCCGTGGGCAGTGTGCTGGCGGTCTCACCGACCGAGGTGTGGGCGGGCGGCACCGCCGGCTTCATCGGCGGCCCGGCCGGCCGTCCGATACCACCACTGCTGGTCCGCTTCGACGGACAGACCTGGAGCCGGGTGAGCCTGCCCGCCGACTTCGGGGCGATCACCTCACTGGCACCGGCCGCGTCCGGTTCCCTGGGGTGGGTCGCGGTGTCCCGCTCGCAGAAGTGGGGTCCGCCGGGCAGCACACCTCCGCTCGTCCCCGGGCCGGACTTCCTCGCCTGGAACGGGCAGTCGTTCACCGCGTACGACGAACCGGCCGTGGCCGGGGAGGGCGACTCCCAGCTGCTGCAGCTGGCCCCGGTGCCGGGCACGGAGACGGTGTGGTCGGTCGGCCGCGCCGCAGGACCGGAGAACACGTTCGCACCCCGCGTCCAGCGCTTCGACTGAACCCGGCTCCGCGTGCGCCGGCCACCGCGCGGCCCGGTCACCGGCCGACCGTACGGCGTTGCGGGTCAACCCCCGGCTGGCGCACTCGTCCGACATACGCACTGCCCGACTACCCCATGGGAGTCGGGCAGTGCACACCCGCACAGAGACCCGCCATATGCAGTTCGGTACGGGCTTCCCCGCTCTGCGCCCCCTAGTCCAGGGCCGGTCCGAGACGGATCCTGGAGGTGCAGGCCACGTTCTGCCCGTACTCGGTGCCGTCCTGGCGGTAGTAGTAGCGGCATCCCGTCAGATCGCCGGTGACCTTGCCTGTCACGCGGACTCGGGCCGCCCAGAAGACGTCACCGGGTTCGTGTGCTGGTACGAGGGAGGGCCGGCTGGAGTGATCCGGCAGTTTCGTCAGCTTGGGTACGCCGGGTGAGCCCTCGACCGGGGAGGCGCTCAGCGGGTGTCCGTCGGTGTCCTCGTGGCTGATGGCTTTGTAGCCGACAACCTCGAGGCCTTCGGGCACCTGCGTGATTTCCCCGCGCAGCAGTGTCAGCGGCCGGTCGGAGACGTTGTCGGCCGTGGGCAGTGCGACCCAGTACTCCTTGCCGACCTGCGTGTGCGGGCTGGTCACCTCGAGCCCGGACTGGATGCCGCTGTCGAGTGCGCTGCCGACTCGGTAGCCGCCTTCGTAGCTGTCCCTGGAGAGAAACCAGAAGGCCCCAGCACTGACGGCCACGACGCCTACCAGCACGAGCAGGAAGCTGCGCTTGCCGCGGGTCGGCTCCCCCGAGGCGCCGCACGAGAGCTGGGCATTGCCGGTCGCCATGGAATCCCCCCTGTAAGTGCACTGCGCTTTCTGACAGCTGTCGCGCAGATGGCGCGAACGAGCTGGTCAGGCTCGTGGTAGGCGCATTCAATCACGGCATCTCGACACGACGTCTCGACGTAAAAGGCCCCCCACCTGCTCCACTAACGCTGTCCGGGCACTTCATCGCCACGGCGCCCTCTGCGGCTTCCACGCCCCGGTGCCGCCGCCGAGCCGGGCCGGTGTGGTGCGTGGTGGCTCAGGGGCGGGGGCGTAGGTCCGGGTCGTCCGGGCGGTGGCCGGTGAGGTTGGTGATCAGTTCCGTGCACAGGTCACGGAGCTTGATGTTCCGGTGCTGCGAGGCGGAGCGCAGGATGGCGAAGGCCTCGTCCGCGGTGCAGCCGCGCTGGCCCATCACCACCCCCATGGCCTGGTCGATGACGCCCCTGGACCGCATCGCCGTCTGCATCTGGTCGGCGAACGCCTCCGCGTCGGCGATCC
The DNA here is from genome assembly GCF_002237655.1 of Streptomyces sp. XY006. Taxonomy (GTDB): domain Bacteria; phylum Actinomycetota; class Actinomycetes; order Streptomycetales; family Streptomycetaceae; genus Streptomyces; species Streptomyces levis. Next base: position 144,884 of record NZ_NOKT01000001.1, on the reverse strand, counting down.
GCTGGGCCAGCGCGATCGCCCCGGTGGCCTGCGCGGCCAGGGAGCGCAGCGCGCTCAGGTCGGCGTCGTCGAACGCGCGGGCCGGGCCGCCGTATAGGTTCAGCGCTCCGACGGTGTGCGTGCGGGCGGCGATCGGCAGGGAGACGGAGGAGCGGATCCCGCAGGCCGCGGCGTAGGCCGGGTAGTCGCCCCAGCGTGTCTCCGCGAGCATGTCCCGGACGATGACCTCCTCGCCGGTGCGGGCGGCCTGCAGGCACGGGCCGTCGTCCTGGCCGTACTGCCGCTCGTCCAGCTTGGGGGCCGGCGGGCCCGCGCTGGCCACCGTGAGGGGCCGGTGCTCGCGCTCGATCGTCACGCCGGTTCCCTCGGCGTGGGACAGCTCCAGCGCCGCCTCGGCCAGGGACTGCAGGAAGTCCTCCAGCGACTCCGTCTCCAGGAGCCAATCCATGACGGATGCGCTGACGGAAGCGTTGTCGTGGGCGTTGTCAGAGGTCACCGCGTGCTCCTCCAGGTGGCCGTCGGCCCCTCGTAGGCGTCGTGTCGTGGGCCAGGCCTCTCCGACCACCCTACAGACCCACGCGGCCGATGACGGGGACGAAGGGACAGCCCCCCGGTCCTCACCGGTTCCCACCGGTCCTCACCGGTCCTGCGGCGCCCTGGGGCGGTGCTCGCACCGCGTCCGTCGCCTCGCGGGATGCCCGGCGGTCGCGTAGGGTCGCGGTGCCGCTACGGCGGGACGCACCGACGGCACTTCGCCATGGCTCGAGTGATCGGGGAGCTTCCATGTCAGGTCAGTTCGAGGCGGTCGTCGAGATCGACCGGCCGATCGAGGCGGTCTTCGCGTATCTCGCCGACGGCCGCAACGATCCGCAGTTCAGCCCTCGGGTGCAGAAGATCGAGCGGGTGCCCGACACGCCCACCGCCGTGGGAACGGTGTTCCGCAGCACGGTCAAGGACGCCGGGATGAAGACGGCCCGGGAGTTCCGCATCACGGAGCTCCGGGAGCCGGTGCGCATCCGCTGGACCGAGGTGTCGAAGAACAGCGTCACGGTCGACGAGGGCGGCTACGACCTGGAGCCGCTGGCCGGCGGCGGAACCCGGGTGCGCATCTTCAACGTCCTGGAGGGCCACGGACTCGGCAAGCTCCTCGTCGGTCTGGCGCTGCTCGCCGCCCGCCGGGACGCCCCGGCCTTCGGTGCCCGGATCAGGGCGGCGGCCGAGGCGGCGCTCGAACCGCGCTGACGTGACGTCGGGCCCGCCGACGAGACAGGGTGTCGGGCCGCGGGGCCGCAGCGCTCGACGGGGTGTCGATGGTGCGCCGCGCCGGGGCGCGCCATGCTGCCTCAATGCCGCTGAAGACGATCCCTCCGCTCTCCCGCCGCTTACTGCTGCGCGCCCTCGGCGCCGGGGCCGCGCTCGGCGGACTCGCCGGGTGCGGTGTCCCGGCCGCGTACGTGCGGCCCGGTGACCGCGCCGCCCCCGATCTCTCGGCCACCGACCGCCGGCTGACGTGGGCCAACTGGCCCCTGTACATCGACACGGACGACGAGGACGCGGCGCGGCGCCCGACCCTGGACGCCTTCGAGAGGCGCACGGGCATCGCGGTGGACTACGTCGAGGAGATCAACGACAACGACGAGTTCTTCGGCAAGATCAGCCCCTCCCTGATGAACCGTCAGCCCACCGGGCGCGACCTGATCGTCGTCAGCGACTGGATGTGCGCGCGGTTCGTACGGCTGGGCTGGGTGCAGGAGATGGACCGGGCGCGGCAGCCCAACGTGGCCGCGCACCTGGATATGCAGTTGCGTTCGCCCTCCTTCGACCCCGGCCGGATGTGCTCGGTGCCCTGGCAGTCCGGGATCACCGGGATCGCGTACAACCGGCGCAGGACCGGCCGGGAGATCCGGCGGGTCGCCGACCTGTGGGCGAAGGACCTGAAGGGCCGCGTCACCCTGCTGTCCGGGCTGGACGAGGCGTTCGCGCTGCTGATGCAGGGCAACGGGGTCGACATCACACGCTGGACGGCCGACGACTTCCACCGGGTCTGCGACCAGGTGGAGGAGCAGGTGCGCCGCGGGCAGATCCGGCGCTTCACGGGCAACGACTACATCAAGGACCTGTCCAGCGGTGACGTCCTGGCCTGTCAGGCGTACTCCGGTGATGTGATCCAGCTTCAGGCGGACGACCCGGACATCGAGTTCGTCGTCCCGGAGGAGGGCGCGGAGCTGTGGGCCGAGTCGCTGATGATCCCCGACCTCGCCCGCCACAAGGCGAACGCCGAGCGGCTCGTCGACCACTACTACGATCCGGAGGTCGCGGCCGAGCTGGCCGCGTGGGTCACCTACGTGTGCCCCGTCCCGGCCGCCCGGGACGTCCTCGCGTCCGCGAGCGACGAGGAGACGGCCGCCCTGGCCGAGCACCCGCTGATCTTCCCGGACGCGCGGATGCGCAGCCGGCTGGCGATCGCCCGGGACATCACGTCGGGCGAACGCGTGGAGTTCGCCCGGCGGTGGAACGCCATCGCGGGGTTGTAGGGCCCGGCCGGCCGGCGTGCGGCCGGGCCCCGCCGGTCACGAGCGGGAGGCCAGGTACTCCTTGACGCCCGGAGCGGTGTGCGCGTCCTCCACGTTCACCGCGGCGCCGACCGCCTTGGCGTCCGGCTTGTGCACGTACGTCGAGGTGCTCGCCGGCTGTGCCTTGTCGGAGAAGTTCTGCGCGGTGCCGAGGCCGACGTCGACCGCGGACTGGGAGCGGTGGGCCTTGACCACGTCCTCGCGGGTGAGGCTGCCGTTCTCGCAGGCCTTCTTCAGGTCGTTGCCCAGGAGTCGGGCGGCGTTGTAGCCGGACAGCACGCCGGAGTCGACGAGGGAGCCCGGGTACTTCTTCTGGTAGGAGGCGACCATCTTGCGCACGCCCGGCAGGTCGGAGCTGACCGCGGGCGCCGCGCTGACCACGTTCAGCAGGGCGGTGAGGGCGGGAGCGGCCGGCGTCTTCATCAGCTGCGGGGCGTAGCCGGGGGCGCTGCTGACGACGGGCACCTTCAGGCCGCGCGAGGCCGCCACCCCGACCAGGGAGGCGGTCTGGGCCGGTCCGGCGCTGATCAGGATGGCCTTCACGCCCTCCTTGCGCAGGGCGGAGACCTGCGCGGACAGGTCGGTGTCCGTTGCCTTGATCTTCTGTCCGACGACCTTCAGGCCGGCCTTCTTGCCCGCCCACTGCGCGCCTTCGAGCGCGTTGGCGCCGTAGTCGCCCTCGAAGTAGACGTGGCCGATGGTGTCGCCCTTCTTCAGGCCCTTGGTGCGGGTGAGGAAGTCGACCGCGGCGATCATGTCGATGTCGTAGGTGGTGCCCAGGACCTGGACGGAGTCCCGGTCGAGCAGGGAGGCGGCCCAGGCCTGCGGGAAGGTGAGCACCTTGTCCCGCTCGATGTCGTCGAGGAGCGCGGCCATCACGGGCGAGCCGATGACCTGGGGCAGCGCCACCACGTCCGCGGAGAGGTCGGCGTAGGCGGTGACGGCCTTCTGGACGTCGTAGCCGTGGTCCTTGACGACGATCTCGACGCGGCGGTCGCAGATGCCGCCGCGGGCGTTGACCTCGTCCGCCCACATCTGCTGGGCCTGCACGATGCTCTTGCCGAGGGTGGCGTAGGGGCCGGTGAGGTCCGTGAGGGCGCCCAGCTTGATGGCCTTGTCGGTCACTCCGGGCCCGGTCTTGACGCCGTCGGCGCCGTCGCCGGTGCCCTGGGAGGAGTCGGCCTTGGAGCTGCATCCGGTGGCGGTGAGCAGCAGGGCCGCGAGGGCCGTGGCCAGGAGCGTCCTGGGGCGTACGCGGTGCGTGTGGTGCGTGGAGTTCACGGGGTGGGCTCCTTGGTTCGTGCGGCGGGCGCGGGTGAGGGTGTCGGGGAGGTGGCGGCTGTGGGTGGCGGGGCGGACCGGCGGCGCAGGCGGGCGCGCAGGCGGCGGACGAGGCCGTGCAGCCCGTCGGGGGCGAACAGCAGGATCAGGACGATGGCCGCTCCGTAGAGGTAGCGGGCGGCCTCGGTGGGGCCGACCGTGCCGCCGGTGGTGCCGGGGGCGGCCACCAGGGGCAGTTGGTCGGCGTAGCGGGTCATCAGCAGGGGCAGCGCGGTGACGAAGACGGCGCCGGCGGTGGCTCCGGCGACCGAGCCCAGCCCGCCGATGACGATCATGGCGAGGTAGTCCACCGACAGCACGAGGCCGAAGTAGTCGGGCACGACGCGGCGGAACGACAGGGCGATCATCACCCCGGCGAGGCCGGCGTACATCGACGAGACGACGAAGGCCGCCGAGCGGTAGCGGGAGACGTCCACGCCCATGACGGCGGCGGCGGTCTCGCTGTCGCGCAGCGCCACCAGGGCGCGTCCGGGACGGCCGCGCAGCAGTCCGCGGGCGGTGAACCAGGTGAGCGCGAACAGGGCGAGCCCCAGGTACCACAGCCGTTCCTCGGCGCCGAACGGCACGCCCAGCACGGTCAGTTCGGAGTCGGCGGAGAAGGAGAAGCCGCCCAGTTCCAGCGGGGGCACGGACCGGCCGTTGAAGCCGCCGGTGACGGAGTCGGCGGTGAGCAGGACGTGGTGGCCGAGGAAGACCAGGGCCAGGGTGGCGACACCGAGGTAGACGCCGCGCACCCGGCCGGCGACCGGGCTGAAGAGTCCGCCCGCTGCCCCGGCGAGCAGGACCGCGAGCACGGCGGCGACGGCGGTCGGCAGTCCGGGGCCCGGTTCGCCGGCCAGCCAGACGTAGCCGTAGGCGCCCACGGCGAGGAAGAAGGCGTGGCCGAGGGAGAGTTGGCCCGCCGTGCCGGACAGCAGGCCGAGGCCGACCGCGCCGACGGCCGCCGCCATCGAGAACAGGCCGATGCGCAGCCAGAACGCGTCGAGGTAGAAGGGCAGCGCGCACAGGACGGTGACGACCGCGAGCGTCCACCACAGGCGCGGGGTGCCGGTGCGGATTCCGGAGAGCCGGTCAGACACGGACCGCCGCCTTTCCGCCGAACAGGCCGGTGGGCCGCACCAGCAGGACCAGCACCATCACCGCGTAGGGGGCGACGTCGCCGAAGCCCTCGCCGAGGACGTGCAGGTCGGACTGGTAGCCCGCGACGAGCGCCTCGGTCATGCCGATCAGCAGGCTGCCCGCGAGGGCGCCGGGCGGCGAGGCCATCCCGCCGAGGATCGCCGCCGGGAACGCCTTGAGGGCGATCTGCCCCGTGGTGCGCTCCAGGCCGGGAGCGGGGAACGCGGCGAGGAAGACCGCCGCCAGGGCGGCCAGGGCCCCGGCCAGGCACCAGGCGAGCATGCGGATGCGCACCAGGCGCACGCCCATCAGGGCGGCGGCCTCGACGTCCTCGGCCGAGGCGCGCAGCGACAGGCCCCAGGAGGTGTACCGGAACAGGGCGAAGACCCCGGCGATGACCACGGTGGAGACGACGATCGCGGCGATACGGCTGTCCGCGACGGTCACCGGCCCCAGCCCGCTGACCGAGTCGCCCCACGGGTCGCCGAGCGAGAGCAGGTCGCCGCCGATGCGCCGGGACAGGTCGGTGAGGATGAGGATGTCGACGCCGATGGTGACGATGGTCTGCACGTGCGCGGCGTGCGGGTCGGCGCCGCCGCCGGCCTGGAGCAGGAAGCGGTCCATGGCGCCGGCCACGGCCGCGGTCACCAGGACGGACACGGCCAGGGCGCCGGCGAAGCCGAGGTCGTCGTGGAGCACGGCGGTGAGGTAGCCGCCGAGCAGGAGCAGGGAGCCGTGGGCGAAGTTCATGACGCCGGAGGCCTTGAAGATGATGACGAAGCCGAGGGCGACGAGGGCGTAGACCGCGCCCAGGGCGAGGCCGTTGAAGACGTTGTCGAGGAAGGTCGTCATGCCGCGTCCTCCTCGGTCTCGGAGCCGGTGCCGAGGTAGGCGCGCAGCACCTCCGGGTCGCGGCGGACCTCGTCCGGGGTGCCGTGGGCGATGGCCCGGCCGAAGTCGAGGACGGTGACCTCGTCGGCGAGCCGCATCACCAGCCCCATGTCGTGCTCCACGAGGACGACGGACAGGCCGAGTTCGGCGCGCACGGCGTGCACGACCTCGACGGTGCGGGCGCGTTCGGCCGCGTTCATCCCGGCGACGGGCTCGTCGAGCAGCAGCACGCTGGGCTCCAGACAGAGGGCGCGGGCGAACTCCACGCGCTTGCGGTCGCCGTAGGAGAGCAGGGCCACGGGCCGGTCGAAGTGCGCTGCCAGGCCGGTGAGTTCGGCGATCTCGCGCGCCCGGTCGAGGTGGGTGCGCTGTTCGCGCCGCGCCTGCGGCAGGCGCAGGGCGCTGGCGGCGAAGCCGGCCCGGGACAGGGCGTGGCGGCCGAGCATCAGGTTGTCGGCGACCGTGCCCTGCGTGGTGACGATGTTCTGGAAGGTGCGGGCGACGCCGAGGGCGGCGATGCGGTGCGGGGCGAGCCGGGTGAGGTCGGCGTCGCCGAGGCGTACGGTGCCGGTGGCCGGGCGGCACAGTCCGGACAGGACGTTGAAGCAGGTGGACTTGCCCGCTCCGTTGGGTCCGATGAGCGCGTGGACGGAGCCCGGGGCGACGGTGAAGGACACCGCGTCCAGGGCGGTGAGACCGGCGAACCGGACGGTCACGTCCGTCACGGCGAGTTCGGGTGGTGCGGTGGTGCGGACGGTCACGCGGCTCCCTGCCCCTCGGTTCTTGCGGCGGTCTGTGCGGTGTCGGTCCCGGTCGTGTCGGTGCCGGTCGTGGCGGTGTCGTCGGTGGTCTCGCCGAGGTACAGCCGTTTCACGGCGTCCGTGCGGGCGAGTTCGTCGGCCGGACCGGAGAGGCGGACCTCGCCGACCTCCAGGACGTGGGCGGTGTCGGCGAGGGACAGCGCCATGCCGGCGTTCTGCTCGACGAGCAGGACCGCTGTGCCCTGGGTGTTGATCTCGCGGACGACCTCGGCGATCCGGTAGACCATCTGCGGGGCGAGGCCCAGGGAGGGCTCGTCGAGCAGCAGCAGGCGCGGCGCGGTCATGAGGGCCCGGCCGATGGCGAGCATCTGCTGCTCGCCGCCGGAGAGCAGGCCCGCGGCCTGCCGGGTGCGTTCGGCGAGGCGCGGGAAGAGCGTGAAGACCCGGTCCCGTGCCTCGGCGACCTGGTCCGGGCGGCGGCGGCCGAGGCCGAGGCCGCCGGTGCGCAGGTTCTCGTCGACGGTGAGGCCGGCGAAGACCCGGCGCCCCTCGGGGACCTGGACGACTCCGGCGCGCACCGCGGCGACCGGGTCGCGTCCGTCGAGTTCCGTGCTGCCGTAGCGGACACGGCCGGCCGTGATCGCGCCGCGGTGCAGGCGCAGGGTGCCCGACACCGCCCGCAGCAGGGTCGTCTTGCCCGCCCCGTTGGCGCCGAGGAGGGCGACGACCTGGCCGTGCGGGACGGTCAGGGTCACGGAGCGAAGGGCGGACACGGCGCGGCCGTAGGTCACGTCGAGGCCCTCGACGCGCAGGGCGGGCTCTTCGTCCGGTGGTGCTTCGGGCATCACGGCTCCTCGGGTCCGTGCCGTCCGGCACGGGTGCTTCGGGGGAAGGGCAGCCCACGACAGCACGGGCGCGGACACGCGGTACAGGTGTTCGGGCCGGGTGGCTGCGCGGTCCCAACGCGGCTCGGCGGTGACTGTGCGGCTGCCCAGCGCCTTCCGGCGAGGGGCGAGGGTAGGGGTGGGCCCGGTGCGGCGACCGGGCAGCACGAGCAGCCGCGCGGGAGGAACTGCCGCGGGGCGGGACGAGCAGCCGCCCGGGGCGCGCTACCGCAGGGAAGGACGAGCGGGCCCGAGCAGGGCGAGCGGGCCCGAGCAGGGCGAGCGGGCCCGAGCAGGGCGAGCGGGCCCGAGCAGGGCGAGCGGCCGGACCCGACGAGCAGCCGGTCAGGGCGAGCGGTCGGGTCGTCGGGGGCCGGTCAGCCGGGTAGGAGGCGGTGGGCCGTCAGGGCGAGGTTGATCTCCACCACGTCGAGCGGGCGAGCCAGGGAGCGGCCGATGAGCTGTTCGCAGCGGCGCAGCCGGTTCAGGACGGTGTTGCGGTGGCAGTACAGCCGCTCACCGGCGCGCTGGGCGGACCCCTCGGAGGCGAACCAGGCGACCAGGGTGTCGAGCAGGACGTCCCGGTCGGCCGGCTCCAGCCGCAGCAGGGGCCCGAGCACCCGCTCGGTCAGGGTCGCGCCGAGCTCCGGGCAGGAGAACACCAGCGCCTCGGGCAGGTGCTCGGCGAGGCGGACCGTACCGCCCTCGGGCGGGCAGATACCCAGGGCCAGATCGGCCAGGCGCCGGGCGTCGCCGACCGAGGCGAGTCCCGTCACGGCGCTGCCGACGCCGACGCGGCATCCGGCGGCCTGCCCGTCGCCCGGCAGCCCGAGGGCCGAGGCCGGGTCGCGGTCGTCCTGTCCGTCCCCCGCCTCCCCGACCAGGACGATGCCGTAGTCCACCTCCGCGCCGGGATGCCAGTACGCGCTCGTGCCGGCGGCGCGGACGCAGGCCCGCAGGCCCGTGGGCCCCTGCGGCCGTACGCCGGCGACCGCGACGACGACGTACCGGCCGTGCTCGGGCAGCCCCAGCCCGTCGGCGGTCTCGGGCAGGTCGGCGATCCGGCTGGTGCCGTCCAGCAGGGCAGCCGCCAGCAGGCGCACCCGGTTCTCGCGCCGCCAGGCGAGCTGCCGCTCCGTCTGCCGGTAGGCGTCGGCCACGAGGGTGCAGTGCTCGTCGACGAAGTTCCACACGTCGGTGGCCACGTGCACCAGGAGGCGGATGTCGTCCGGTTCCGCGCGGGCGGTCTCCTCGACCAGCCGCTGCCACACCAGGGAGCCGCCCAGCCGGAACGCGTGCAGCAGGGCGTCCAGCGGCAGCCCCTGCTCGGCCCGGGTGGCACCGATCCGCCAGGTGCAGCGGTGGGCGGCCTCGCGGGCGCCGCGCGGGTCGAGCAGCGAGGTCACGCTGTGCCGCAGGGAGCGGTGGGTCTCCTGCCAGGTGGCGGCGTGGTCGTTCTCCAGCGTGGTCCGGTACGCCGGTTCCTGCTCGCGCAGGACCACCAGCAGCCGGTCGGTCAGCTCCGGCAGCTCGTCGAGCAGGACGCGGGCCGCCCGGTGCAGGACGCGCAGCGCGTCGGCGTCGATCAGCGACCGGATCCGCCGTGTCCGCGGTTGCGGAACGGGCATGGGCCCGCTGCGGAACGTCGTGCGTGTGCGTGCGGCAGGATGCATCGCGGTCCTCCCCCAACATCGGCCTTCCGGCGGCGCCCGTCGCCGGCCCGCCAAGGCGGCGTCCGGCGGGTGCGCTGCGCGGGCGGCCCTAGTCACCCCTACAGTCCTGCTCCGAAGAATGGCATACCGTCCGGTCGGTCCCCAGAGTCGTGCGGCACTCTTCTCGACGGGTGCGTGATGATCGGCGAGGGTTCGGCGGCCGTTCAGCGGCTCTCCTGGTCCACCATGCGGGCCAGTTCGACGCGGGAGCGCACGCCGAGGACGGCGAAGACGTTGCGCAGGTGGTAGTCGACCGTGCGGGTGCTGACGGCCAGCCGCTGGGCGACCTCCCGGTTGGTGGCGCCCTCGGCCACGTGGCGGGCGATGCGCAGTTGCTGCGGGGTCAGGCGGGACAGCCCTCCGGCCGGCTCGGACCCGGAGGCGGCCCCGGACGCGGCCCCGTTGGCGCGCAGCTCGCCGCGCGTCTGGGCCGCCCAGGCGCCGGCGCCGCAGCGTTCGAAGCCGACGAGGGCGGCTCCGAGGCGGGCGCGGGCTTCGCGCAGCCGGCGGCGCCGCCGCAGCCACCGGCCGTACAGCAGCTCCGTGCGGGCGCGCTCGAAGTCGCCGCCCGACGCGTCGTGCAGGGCGAGCGCGCGCAGGTAGAGATCGTCGGCCTCGGCGTCGTCCACGGCCAGCAGGGCGCCGCAGCGGGCGAGCTGGGCGGGGGCGTGCGGGTCGGCGCCGAAGGCCGCCCACTGGGCCAGGTCCGCGACGACACCCCGGGCGTCGTCCGGCTGCCCGGCCAGCACCGCGGCCTCCACGAAGCACGGTACGGCGAGCATCCAGACGGCGAAGTGTCCGCGCCGGGGGCCCGGTCCGACGAGCGGGCCGAGCCGGTCGGCGGCGTCCAGGGGCCGGCCGCGGGCCAGGTCGGCGCGGGCGATGGCCCACTCGGCCAGGGTGGCCGCCTGGGCCAGGCCGTGGCGGCGGGCGGTGCGCAGGGCGGCCCCGGCGTATCCGGCGACGGCGGCGGTGTCCCCCTCGATCGAGGCGGCCAGGGCGAGCATCGCGTGGTGACTCGCCGCGGTGTTGCGCCGGCCGGCCGCCAGTGCCGCGCGTACGCCCTCCTCGGCGTGGTGGCGCGCCTGCGCGTGACGGCCGGCCCGCAGCTCGCCGTAGGCCAGGTACTCCAGGGCCCGCGCTTCGGAGGCGGTGCACTCGGCGTTGCGGGCGGCTGCCAGCGCGCGGGCTCCGGCGGAGCGGGCCGCGTGCAGGTCCCCGAGGAGCAGGGCGGCCGCGGCGGCACGCAGCAGCCGCTCCGGGCGGCCGTCGGCCCACGCCTGCTCCAGCACCCGCCGCAACGGGCCGACGGCCTCCCCGGGCCGCCGCGCGAGCAGGGCGCGCATCCCGTCGCGGTAATCCCGCACGAACGGATCCCGAGGCCAGCCGGGCCCGGGCCCACCTCCGTACGGACCCGGCTCTCGAACGTCCGGGCCGCCCTCGCCACGGGACCAATCCGGTCCTCGACGGTCCGGGCCGCCCCCGCGACCGTACGGACCCGGCTCTCGAACGTCCGAACCGCCGCCCTCGTCGCTGGACGGGCGCAGCTCCCGGCCGGCCCCGCCGCCGGACAGACGCGATTCCGGGCCGCCCCCGCCGCCGGACAGACGCGGTTCCCGGTTGCCCGGGCCGGCCGCGCCCGCCGGGGGGCCGGGTTCCGCATGGCCCGGGCCGGTCGCGGGAGCCACGTCGCGGCCCGGGTCGGTCGCCGTAGCGGCGGCGCGGGCCGTGGCGTCGGGCGGCGGGGGCGCCGGGACGGCGGTGGCTCGTGTCAGTGGCGAGGCGTCGTCACGGTCCGCGCCCGTTCTCACCGGGGCGTCGTCCAGGGCGGCGTAGTCGGATGCCCGGGCCGCGGTGTCGGCGCCGTCGAGGGTGGCCAGGCAGGCCGGCACGTCGCCCGCCGCCCACGCCGCGTCAGCGGCGAAGAGGCGCGCGGTCTCCGCCCCGTCCGGCGCGTCGGCGGCCAGGAGGGACGCGGCCAGCAGCAGGGACTCGCGCGCGTCACCCACCGGACCGTCGTACAACTGCCGTCGGCCCCGCGCGAGTTCGGCGTGGCCGCGGGTCTCCGCGGCCGACCGGACGGCGTCGCGTCCGTGCGGGCTCCTCGCGCGGGGAGCCGTGCGCACCCAGCTTGTGTCTCCCGTCATTCCACGGAGGTTACTTGCGCGTAAGGAAGACCGGAAGGCTTACGTCCGCGCTGCGGAACGCCAAGAACCCCGGCGGCACCTGCGAGTTTGCTCAGAATGGCCGGGTGAGGTGCGGGTACGGCACGGCGGCGGATTGTGCTCCGGCCCAACCCCCGGCCGCCCCGGCCGTGCCCCGGCACGACACCGGCGGCGGACGCGTGGCGCGTCCGCCGCCGGTCCCCGGGCCGCCGCGGCTTCACGGCCCGGGGCGAGGGACGGTCAGGAGCCGTGCGGGCAGTTGCCCCGGTACTCCTCGATGGTCAGGCTCGGCCGGGGCAGCGGGCACAGGAACTGCTCGTAGCGGGTGTCGTTGTCGATGAACCGCTTGAGCCAGGAAATGCTGTACTTCGCGATCGTCGTGTTCGACGAGTTGGGCGTGAAGTGCGTCGCCGAGTTCAGCTCCAGGTAGGCCCGGTCCAGCGAGGAGGACAGGCTGGAGTAGAACGGCTCGGCGTGGGAGGAGACCGGGGCGATGGTGTCGCCGTCGGCTCCGAAGATCAGGGTCGGCGTGGTGAGCTCGGGCCAGCTCTTGTCGAGGTTCCACGGCGTCAGCGGGATCGCCGCCTGCAGCGCCGGACGCGACTTGGCCGCCTCCAGGCTGCCGCCGCCGCCCATCGAGTGGCCCATGACGCCGAGGCGCGAGGCGTCGACGCGACCGCGCACCGAACTGCGCTCGGTGAGGTAGTCCAGCGCGGCCAGGAGCTGGCGGCCGCGCGAGTCGGGCTGGTCGAGCGTGGTGAGCGTGTCGATGGTGAACACCACGAAGCCCTGCGAGGCCAGGCGCGGTCCGAGCCAGGCGATGGACGACTCGTAGGCCGTGTAGCCGGGCGAGATGGCCACCGCGCCGAAGGTGCCGTCGCTGGTGCTGGTCGGGTAGTAGATGGTGCCGCCGCCGAATCCGGTGACGGACAGCGAGGAGACGGACGTCTGCGACACGGCGTACGGGCCGCGGCTCGCCTCGATGCTGGACGTCGTGGGGGCCGGGCCGCGCTCGTAGGGGTTGTCGGCGGCGTGGGCGCCGGGGCTGGTCAGAGGGCCCAGGCCGACGACGACGGCGAGGGTCGCGGCGGCCGCGGCCAGTCGCCCGGCCCGGCGTCCGAGGGAGCCGCGGGACCCGGTACGGGGAGCGGTGTGGGGGTGGAGGTGCACGACGAGTCGTCCTCTCTGTCGTGGCGGGCGGCCCGTGCGGCGGGCACGCGGGACCTGGGGCGTCCACCGCGTGCCCGCGGCTCCGGGCACCGCCGTTGGGCTGGCCGTGCCACTGTCGGGGACCGGACACCGCGCGCGGACCGGCAATGTCACCGGTCTCGTACGACCCGCGCACCGGCGACCGTCCCGCAGGACCCCGGCACGACTGCCCACCGCCCCGGCGGGACGCACCGTGCGCCCGGGGAGCAGACACCGTGCGCGGGCGGGCAAGGGCACCGGGCCTGCCGGACCTAGCGTGGCCGCAGGCGGCCCGGCGGATCTTCGATGCGCTGCGGGCCGCCTCGCCGGAGACACCGGCGAGCGGAGAGTCCCAGGAGTTCGCATGTCCCACACCTTTGAGCCGGTCGAGCCGGTTCTGGAGCCGGCCGCGGCGGAGTTCGCCAAGGCGACCGCCAACCCGCCCTACCTGTTCGACCTCGCCCCGGCCGAGGGCCGCAAGGCCGTCGACGACGTGCAGTCGGGCGACATCGCCAAGCCCGCCGTGGACGAGGAGTGGATCACTGTCTCCGGCGGTCCGACCGGCAGCGTCCGCGCCCGGATCGTCAAGCCCGCCGGCGCGGAGGGCGTCCTGCCCGTCGTCCTCTACATCCACGGCGCCGGATGGGTGTTCGGCAACGCCCACACCCACGACCGCCTGGTCCGCGAACTCGCCGTCGGCGCGCACGCGGCCGTGGTCTTCCCCGAGTACGACCTCTCCCCCGAGGCCCGTTACCCCGTCGCCATCGAGCAGAACTACGCCGTCGCCCAGTGGGTCGTGACCGAAGGCGCCGCCAAGGGCCTGGACGGTGCGCGGCTGGCGGTGGCCGGCGACTCCGTGGGCGGCAACATGGCCGCCGCGCTCACCCTGATGGCCAAGGAGCGCGGCGACGTCACGCCGGTGCAGCAGGTGCTGTTCTACCCGGTGACCGACGCGAGCTTCGACACCGACTCCTACCACCAGTTCGCGACCGGCTACTTCCTGCGCCGCGACGGCATGCAGTGGTTCTGGGACCAGTACACGACCGACGAGGCCGAGCGGGCGCAGATCACCGCCTCGCCGCTGCGCGCCACCACCGAGCAGCTCACCGGGCTGCCCCCGGCCCTGGTGATCACCGCCGAGGCCGACGTGCTGCGCGACGAGGGCGAGGCCTACGCCAACAAGCTCCGTCAGGCGGGCGTGCCCGTCACGGCCGTGCGCTACCAGGGCGTCATCCACGACTTCGTGATGCTCAACGCCCTGCGCGGGACCCACGCCGCCGACGCGGCCATCCGTCAGGCCTCCGCCGTCCTCCACGCCGCGCTGCACACCCGATGACCCGGCACCCGGGCCCGACCGTTCCAAGGAGCACCGACATGGTCACCACTCCGACCGCCCTGCTCGTCCACGGCGCCTTCGCCGACGCCGGCAGCTGGTCCGGCGTCATCGCGGAGCTGCAGAACCACGGCATCCCCGTGGTGGCACCGCCCAACCCGCTGCGCGGTCTGGCGTCCGACGCCGCGTACATCGCCTCCCAGGCCTCCCAGATCGACGGCCCGGTCGTCCTGGTCGGCCACTCCTACGGCGGGGCCGTCATCTCCGTCGCCGGTACCGCGGAGAACGTCGTGGGCCTGGTCTACGTCGCCGCGTACATACCGGAACAGGGCGAGAGTCTCGGCGAGTTGCAGGGACGCTTCCCGCTCTCGCCGCTGGTGGGCAGCCTCAAGGAGAAGACGTACCCGGTCGACGGCGGGGAGAGCGCGGTCGAGGTGACGATCGAGGCCGAGGCGTTCCCGGCGATCTTCGCCGCCGACGTCCCGGCGGCCGTCACCAAGGTCCTGGCGGTGGCGCAGCGCCCGCTGGCCGCCTCGACGTTCACGGAGACGGCGTCGGCCGCGGCCTGGAAGGACAAGCCGTCCTGGGCACTCGTGGCCGGGGCGGACGAGGCGATCAACCCGGAGGTGGAGCGCTTCGGCGCGAAGCGGGCCGGTGCGACGGTCGTCGAGATCGACGGCGCCTCGCACGCCGTCGCGGTCTCCCGGCCGAAGGACGTGGCCGAGCTGATCCGCGAGGCGGTCCGCGCGACCACCTGACCCGGCCAGGCCCCGACCCCGACCCCGGGCAGCCCAGGCCCTGGTCGACCAGGCCCGGGGTCGGCTACGCCCCGGGCCGTGGAGCGATGCCGTCGAACAGGTGGGAGACCAGGGCGAGGACGAACTCGTCCGTCACGGGCTCGTCGGGGATCAGCAGCCGGTGGTACACCGCCCCCCAGAGCTGGTCGACGAGGACCTGGACGTCGACGTCCTCGCGGATCTGTCCCTGCTCCTTCGCGCGCAGCAGCCGCTCCCCCGCCAGCCGTCGCCGCCCGGAGGAGTACAGGGAGCGGAAGGCGGTGGCCAGGTCCTCGTCGGTCTGGGACTGGCCGATCAGCTCGGTCAGCACCCGCCCTGCCGGTGTCCGGGTCATCAGGTGGGCGAAGGACAGCAGTTGACGCGTGAGGTCGGCGCGGATGTCCCCGGTGTCCTCGAAGGCGAGGGTCTCCTCGACGGCGTGGAAGTAGCCGTCCAGGGCGAGGGCTCCCTTGGAGGGCCACCACTTGTACAGCGTCGTCTTGCTGACCCCGGACAGGCGGGCCACGCGTTCGAAGGTCAGGTCGGCGATGCCCTCCTCGAGGAGCACCTCGCCCACCACGCGGAAGACGTCCGCGCGGACCTCGTCGGCCGGGCGGCGCCCGCGCCCGCGGGCCGGGCGCTCGGCGGCGCCCTCGGCCTGCTTCGTCACGATGTCTCTCCCTCGCTCGGTCCGGGGTCGATCAGTCTAGGAAGCCGTGCGGTCCGTGCGCGGCCGGGGCGGGTCAGGGCGCCCGGACGGGCTCAGGCCCCGCGACGTGCAGGAGCTCGCCGAAGCCGAGGCGGGTCACGAACCTCTCCTGGGCCCGGCGCAGCACCTCGTTGACCTCCTCCACACCGGCCTGGCTGAAGTCGACGACCGTGCGGAAGGGCCGGGTGCCCGCCGGAAGGGCCAGGACCCGGGCGATCTCGTCGGCGACGGCGCGCGGATGGGCGTCCACGCCGGGCGGGAACAGCGCCTCGGTGGCCGCCTCGTTGCGGGCCACCATCGGGTCCAGCGCGGCGTAGGCACGGGTGCGCTCGGCGTCACCGGCGCGCGAGGCGTTGGGGAAGTGCTCGGTCCCTTGCGTGAACGGGCCCGGCATCACGATGGTCGTCTCGATGCCGAACCGGCCCACCTCGTACGCCGTCACCTGGGCGAGCGCGTCGGCGGCGACCTTCGACGCCACATAGGGGCCGAGGAACGGCGGTACGACGACCGAGGTGGTGCTGCCGACGTAGAGGAGGGTGCCGGAGCGGCGGGCGCGCAGGTGCGGCAGGGCCGCGCGGTTGACGCGCTGGATGCCGAGCGTGTTGACATCCAGCAGGTGCTGGATGTCCTCGGGGGTGAACGCCTCGACGTAGCCGACGTAGAGGTGTCCCGCGTTGTGCACGACCGTGTCGAGGCGGCCTGCCTCCCGCAGGACGGTGGCGACGGCCGCTTCCGCCGAGGCGTCGGACAGGACGTCGAGTTCGACGACCCGGAGGTCCTGCCCCTCGCTGCGGCCGAGGTCCAGCAGTTCCCGGGCGCGCCCGGCGTTGCGGTCCCGGAGGTCGCGCATGCCGGCGTAGACGGTGTGGCCCTCGGCGGCGAGCGCGCGGGCGGTGAGGTTGCCGATGCCGGTGGCGGCGCCGGTGATGAGGACGACGGATGACATGGGTCTGCTCCTTGGGGGCTGCGGTGGGCCTGCCGAGCGGTGCGGCGGGGTCAGGCCAGGCCGCCGTTGGCGTAGAGGACCTGGCCGTTCACCCAGCGGGCGGGGCCGGCGAGGAAGGCGACCGATTCGGCGATGTCGCGCGGTTCGCCCAGCCGCTCCAGCGGCGTGGCCCTGGCGAAGGCGGCGACGGTGGCCTCGTCCTTGCCCTCCAGGAAGAGCGGGGTGGCGACCGGGCCGGGTGCGACGGTGTTGACGGTGATGTCCTTGCCGCGCAGCTCGCGGGCGAGGATCAGGGTGATGCTCTGCACGGCGGCCTTGCTGGCGACGTAGGCCCCGTAGGCGGGGAGCTGGGTGCGGGTGACGGACGTGGACACGTTGACGATCGCGCCGCCGCGGCGCACCCGGCGGGCGGCCTGCTGGGCGACGACGAAGGTGCCGCGGATGTTCGTGCGGTGCATGCGGTCCAGGTCGTCCAGGTCCAGCTCGGCGATGGGCGCGAGCACCATGATCCCGGCGGTGTTGACCACCACGTCGATTCCGCCGAACGCCGTTTCGACGGCTTCGAAGGCGGCCGCCATCGCGTGCTCGTCGGCGACGTCGCCGCCGACGGCGACGGCCAGGCCGCCGGAGGCGGTGATCTCCTCGACGAGGGTCTCGGCCTTCGCCTTGTTCCCGGCGTAGTGCACGGCGACGGCGAAGCCGTCGGCGGCGAGCCGCTCGACGACGGCCCTGCCGATACCGCCCGAGCCGCCGGTGACGAGCGCGACGCGGGGCGAGGTGCCAGAGGTGCCGGAGGTGCTGGGTGTGCTGGTCATGGCTTTCCCCTCCGCGAGAAGTGGACGCTGCGTCCATATAACCACTATATGAACGCGGCGTCCACTTCTTGCGGAGTCCTTTTCTCCGGCCGGGGCCCGACCGTCAGCTGCCGTGCACCCCCACCTCGTACAGGGAGTAACCCCAGCCGGTGCCGCGGGCGAGGCCCTGGACGCGGACGTACCGGGCCGGGGTGGCGGCGAAACGCGCGGTGTCCAGGCCGCCGTCACCCGCCGTCGTGGACCAGACGGTGCGCCAGGTGGTGCCGTCGGTGGACAGGTCGATGCGGTACGACTTCGCGTACGCGCGCTCCCAGTCGAGGGTGACCCGCCGGACGGTCTGCAGGGAGCCGAGGTCCAGCCGGTACCACTGGTCGTCGCTCCAGTCGCTCGCCCAGCGGGTGCGGCGGTCGCCGTCGACGGCCCGGTGCGGCTGGTAGCTCGTGAACAGGCTCCACTCGGAGGAGCCGGCCGAGGCGGTGGAGCCGGTGGCGAGATTCGCCGCGGGCTCGTGGCTCTCGGAGGCGCCCCAGGTGTCGAGGTAGGACTCCGCGCCGCGCATCAGGTCGTCCACCACGTCCTGGCCGCCGACCCGGCGGATGTCCTCGATCCAGTCCGGGACGAGGCCGTAGTGGGCGGCCCCGTCGGTGTTGAGGTCCCAGGTGCGCTCGCCGGTGGTCTGCCGGTCGATGACGGAACCGCCGTCGGCGCTCTTGAACGGGTACTCGACCTTGTTCGGGGCGTCGGCTCCGCGCGGGGCCGGCCAGCCGCCGACGCCGTTCATGTCGGTGCCGTAGCCGTAGCCCACGCCGTACTTGTCCCGCAGGGCCTTGGTGCGCCTGGCCTCCGAGACGAAGCCCTCGGAGCCGTGCATGTACTGGGCGATGAAACCGCCCAGGCCGTAGACGCGTTCGGTCCAGTCGGCGTCCATCCAGCTGTGCGAGGAGATGACTCCCGGGTAGGACGCGGCCTCGAAGAGGTCGAGCACCCGGCCGGTGGCCTTGACGCTCATGTGGTCGACCTCCAGCATCATGCCGCGCCGCATCATGCCGTGTACGGCGTACTCACCGAGGTCCGTCAGACCGCGGACGTTGCACCGGGCGTCCGCGCTGTAGCCGGGAACCTCCACGCCCGCCGGGAGCTTCGCCTCGGCCCCGGCCGCGGTCGCGTTGCCGATGGGGTTGTCGGCTTGCGGCCCGGTGCACTTCTCCGTCTTCCAGAAGGTGCCGGTCGACAGGAACTGCCCGACGTTGATGGCCGTTCCGAGGCTGCCGGAGTCGAAACGGACCCCGCACAGCGCGTTGTCGAACTTGTGGCACAGGAACATGCTGCGCACGCCCAGCGCGTACAGCTCGTCCAGACCCTTGTCGATGTCGGCCCTGCTGCATTGCGCGATGTCGAGGATCTGCTTGCAGCCGAACGGCTCGGAGGTCTCGACGCCCAGGACCACCGCCAGTTTGCCCTGCTCGATGACCTGACGGGCCTGGGCGCTGTCGGTGACGATCCGGAAGAAGCCCTTGCCCGGCCCGCCGTACAGCCGGTCGATGTAGTCCTGCATCTCGTACGTCAGCCGGGCCTGGAGCCGGATGGACGTCATCTCGTCGCAGCTGCGGTCCTTGAAGAAGTACACCGAGCAGATGACGCCGTTGGTGACGAGGTCGTTGACCAGCACGCGCTGCCCGCCGCGCCAGGCGCGCTCCACCCAGGCGTAGTAGTTCTGCTGGTGGGTCAGGGAGTCGTGGGCCGGCCAGTCCTTGAAGGTGGGCCAGCCGACGGGGTCGTGCTTGCCGTCTCCGCCTCGCGTGATGAAGTCGAAGATCGCGAGCGATCCGTCCGGGTAGTGCTCGGGGCAGTCCTTGAGCGCGTCGGCCACCCCCTGCTCGGAGAACGGCTTCCCGCAGATCAGGCGCCCGCCGAAGGCCTCGTTGGAGAAGATGTGGTCGTGCGCGTCGACGAAGCCGCGCACCTCGCCCCGGGCGTCGGTGCCGGTGAACGGCTCCCCCGTGACGTTGATCCGCGAGTCCGGCGCGGGCCGTGCGGTGGGGTTCCACCAGTCGGTCCCGGCCGCCGAACTCGGCGTCGGGCCCAGTGCGACGGCCAGCACGAGCAGCAGGAGCGACACGACAGTCAGGTTCTTGCGCGTGCGGTACGGGCGTTCGGCTCTGGTCACAGCCCTGTCCCTCGGTCAGCGGGAGGCGAGGCCGCAGGCGGTGCTGTCTGTTTGTCATGACCTCGCCCAAGGTGCGACGAGAATCGCCCCTGCCGCCGCACGAGTCAATACGCGGGAGCGCACGAGCTACTGACAGGTAATCACTCCTCCTGCACCGCGATCGCCCGCGCGGGGCAGACACCCACGGCCATGCGCGCGGCGGCGTGCTGGGCGACAGGCGGGTCGGCGTGCAGCAGGAGCACCAGGCCGTCGTCGGGGTCCTGGTCGAAGACCTCGGGGGCGGTCAGGGCGCACATGCCGGCGCCGATGCAGCGCTCGCGGTCGACGCGCAGGTGCGGCCTCGTCACGCCCGCCCTCCGTCCCACGTCACGGGAAGGCTTTTCACCCCGAAGATGTCGGCGGTCTCCGGACGCAGGGCGACCTCCTCGGCGGGGACGGCCAGGCGCAGGGTGGGGAAGCGGTCGATCAGCGCGCGGAAGGCGACCCGCATCTCGACGCGGGCCAGTTGCTGCCCCAGGCACTGGTGGATGCCGTGACTGAACGCCAGGTGCCCGTCGTACTTCCTGCGCAGGTCGAGCACATCGGGGTCGGCGAAGCGCTCGGGGTCGCGGTTGGCGGTGTGGTACGACAGGACGACCGTCGTCCCTGCCTCGATCGTCCGGCCGCCCAGCTCGACGTCCTCCAGCGCCGTCCTCATGAAGGTCTTGGCGACGGTCAGATACCGCAGCAGCTCCTCCACGGCACCGTCCGTGAGCCCGGGATCGGCGCGCAGCGCGGCGAGTTGGTCCAGGTTGCGCAGCAGCGCGAAGGTGCCGAGGGACAGCATGTTGGCGGTGGTGTCGAGGCCCGCCGCGAACAGGACCAGGCTGCTCCCCCAATTTTGATGCAATGACACGAAAATCGAACGCAACACGTCAGCGGCCGACGTGCGGGGCGGAACTCCCCGGGCCATCGTGGAGACAGAGGGACGGCACACCCGAACCGGGGGTGGGGAGGGCACCCGACGCCGAGCTCGGCCTGACCCTCGCTGCGGACGCCACGAACTGCCTGCTGTGCACCTGCAAGGAGTTCAAGGGCGACACGAACCTTTGCGGCAGACCCGGCTGCCGTCACTCGCGCTTGCGGCACCAGGGCTTCCTCTGACCTGTCGTACCGGCCTTCGGGGGAATTGCGCGGGCGTGGTGCGGGCCGGGGACCACGCGGTGGTACGGGGATGTCGTGTCCTCGCCTTCCGAACCGCCCGTTCCGCCGCTCGGACGCCTCGCCGGTGAGGACGCGCGCGTGCCCGCCCTGTTGCGGACCGCGGCCGCCTACGCGTGGCGGCTCATCGCCGTCGGTGTCGTCGTCCGGGTGGCCTTCTCGCTGCTCGGGCAGTTCCACCGGATCGCCGTCGCCGTCTTCCTGGGCCTCGTCGTCACCGCGGTCCTGCGGCCGGTGGCCGGTCTGCTGGCCCGGTTCCTGCCCCGGTCGCTCGCCGTCGCCGTGGCGCTCGTCGGCGGCATCGCCCTCGTCTTCGGGGCGCTGGCCCTGATGGGTGAGACCGTGGCGGAGCAGCGCAGCGGGCTGGAGCGGGAGTTCGTCGAGGGGATCGACCGGATCGAACGGCAGCTGGAGGAGCCGCCGTTCCGGCTCCCGGCGGACGCGTTCGCGGATCTGCAGTCCCGGATCGGCAGGGTGCTGTCCGAGCACCGCTCCACGCTCATCAGCACGGCGCTCAGCGGCGCGAGCCGGCTGCTGGAGGTGCTGACGGTCCTCGCGCTGGCCGTGTTCTGCGCGGTCTTCTTCACGCACTCCGGCGAGCGGCAGTGGCAGTGGGTCTGCGACCAGCTCCCCGCCGGTGCCCGGCAGCGGGTGACGGTGGCCGGCCGGGCCGCCTGGCGGACGTTCACCGGATACACCCACGGCATCCTGCTGGTGGCCGGGACCAACGCCGTCCTGGTGGGCATCGCCCTGTTCGCCCTCGGGGTGCCGCTCGCGGTGCCGCTGGCGCTGCTGGAGTTCCTGGCCGCCTTCATCCCGCTGATCGGCTCGCCGATCGCCCTGGCGGTGGCGGCCGTGGTCGCCCTGGCGTCGAAGGGGCCGCTGATCGCCCTGGTGGTCGTGGCGCTGATCGTGGTCATCGGGCAGATCGAGGGGCACGTGCTGCACCCCTTGGTGATGAGCTGGGCCGTCCGGCTGCACCCGGTGGTCGTCGCCCTGGCCGTCGTCGGCGGGGCGGTCGCGGCCGGCGTGATCGGTGCCGTGGTGGCCGTGCCGCTGGTGGCCGTCGTCTGGTCGGTGTGCCAGGCGCTGCGGGAGCGGCCGACCGCCTGAGCCACCGGCCGCACCGGGCCGACTCGCGTCCCGCACCGCGCGGAGGCCGACTCCCGTCCACCGCCGCACAGGAGGCCCACTCCCGTCCAGCGCCTCGGTGTCGCAGGAGTCTTCGCCGTGGCGTGCGGCACAGTGCGTGCCCCGGCCACCGACATGGCCCTCACCCGGCTGCTCTAGTCTCGGGGGCGCGGCCCGTGGGGTCTTCCCGGCCGGCGGGATGACCGTATGCCACGTGCCGCCCGTCAGGAGGACCGTTGTACGAGGACGAGCGGGCCGACCGCCCCGGAAGCCGCGGAGAACACCGGATCCAGCAGGAGCTGGGCACCACCGACCGGGCCGACCGCTTCTACGACGAACAGGTGCTGGACCGGCTCAACCCGCGGATGCGGCAGTTCGTGGCCCGCCAGGAGATGTTCTTCCTCGCCACGGCGGACGCCGGCGGTGAGTGCGACAACACCTTCCGGGCCGGTCCTGCCGGTTTTCTGCACGTGCTCGACGACACCACCCTCGCCTACCCCGAGTACCGCGGGAACGGCGTCATGGCCTCCCTCGGCAACATCCGGGAGAACCCGCACGTGGGCCTGCTGATGATCGACTTCGCCACGGACCGGATCGGCCTGCACGTCAACGGCCGGGCCGAGCTCGTCCCGGACGACGTCATGCGCCGCAGGCACCCCGGCCGTCTCGCCGTCGACCCCGTGCCCGGGCGCCGTCCCCGGCTCTGGGTGCGGGTGGAGGTCGAGGAGGCGTACATCCACTGCTCGAAGCACATACCCCGGCTCGTCCCGGCGCAGCGGCGGCGGAGCACCGGCGGGGAGCGGGCCTGGGGCACGGACGACGTCCGCCGCAAGGGCGGCGACTACTTCGGGGCGGCGGCCGCTGCCGATCAGCGGCCCACGGACCGCACTCCCGGCCTTCCCCGTCCGTGAACCGGCCGGTGGACGACCACTGGCACACGTCCGGCGGCACACGACCACCGCCGCACGACTACCGGCGTACGAGCCTGGCCTGCCGTGCCGTGCGGCCCGCGCCGCGGAAGCAGGAGAGGACGACCACGAAGGGCCACACCGACTGCACGGTCGTCACCGCGCGCTCCGCCGCGCCGGCCGCCCCGCGCTGGTGCAGCTCGATCAGGAACCATGCCGCGCCGAGCGCCATCACACCGGTCGCCCCGAGGGAGGGCAGGGGGCGCAGCCCCCAGGGGACGGCGTCGCCGGTGCGGGCGGCCAGGACGGGCCAGACCGCGAGGACGGTGAAACCCACGGCGGCCACCGAGCCGTGGCTGAGGGAGCCGCCGCTGCTCGGCGCCGGGACGACGGCCACCGCCAGCGCCGACACTCCGCCGGCCGCGAGCGCCAGCCGCCCGGGGGTCGCGGCCGGGCGCAGCCCCCACGCGGTGAGCAGATGGCAGACGCCGAGGGCGACGAACGCGGCGGTCATCACCCAGTAGCCCGAGGCGCCGGGCGCCGCCAGCACGCTGATCGTCTGGGCGGCCGGGTCGTACTGCGAGCCCTGAAGCGAGGCCGCCAACAGCCAGCCCAGGATCAGGGCCACGGGGGCGCACCCCGATGACAGAAGGACCCATTTGGGCACAGATCTCACCAGGACACCGTAAAGGGGTGCTGCCGTGTTCTCGCGGGACGGGGGCGCCTCGCGTGGCGTAGTCGCGGCGTCCGCTCCGCCCATGGGGGCGCACGATGGAAGCGAGCGGCGCGGCGAAAGGTGATCGGCATGGAGCTCACGCTGGTGGTGCTGATCATCGTCGTGGGGCTGACGTTCGACTTCACCAACGGCTTCCACGACGCCGCGAACGCGATCGCCACCTCGATCTCCACCCGGGCCCTGACCCCGCGGGTGGCACTGGCGATGGCCGCGGTGATGAACTTCCTGGGCGCCTTCCTGGGCACGGAGGTCGCCCAGACGGTGGGCCAGGGCATCATCGGGGCGCCCGAGGGGGTCTCGGGGCTGCTGCTGGTGCTGTGCGCGCTGCTCGGTGCCATCGGGTGGAACGTCTTCACCTGGTGGCGCGGGCTGCCGACCTCGTCCTCGCACGCCCTGATCGGCGGGCTGGTCGGTGCCGCGCTGGCCGCCTCGGCGACCGTGCACTGGTCCGGGATCCTCGACAAGGTCGTCCTGCCGATGCTGCTGTCCCCGCTGGTCGGCGTGGCCCTCGGATACCTGCTGCACACCGCCATCCTGTGGCTCTTCCGCCATACGGTGCCCCGGCGCACCATGCGGCGCTTCCGGATGGCGCAGACCGTCTCGGCCGCCGCGATGGGGCTGGGGCACGGGCTGCAGGACGCGCAGAAGACCATGGGCGTCATCGTGCTGGCCCTGGTCACGGCGAGCTGGCAGGAGGACTTCTCCGTGCCGGTGTGGGTGATCGTCGCCGTGGCGCTCGCCATGGCCGCCGGTACGTACAGCGGTGGGCGGCGCATCATCACCACCCTGGGGAGGCGGATCGTGCACCTCGATCCGCCGCGCGGTTTCGCCGCGGAGACCTCGGCGGCGGCCGTCCTCTACACCACGGCGTTCCTGGTGAAGGCACCGATCTCGACGACGCAGACGATCACCGCGGCCATCCTCGGTGCCGGTGCCACCCGGCGGGCCTCGGCCGTACGCTGGCAGGTGGCCCGTTCCATCGTCACCGCCTGGGTGTTCACGTTCCCCGGCGCCGGGATTCCCGCCGCCGCGCTGTATCTCCTACTGCACGCCGTCACCGGAGTGTGAGTCCGGGTCGCCGGGGTGTGAGTCCCGAACCGGAGGCTGTCATGAGACCTTCCTCCGTTCCTCCGCCTTCTCCTCAGCCTCCTCCTCAGCCTTCCGAACCGTCGGGCGGCCGAGTGCCGGACGCCCTGCCGCTGCCCGGCCGTTTCGCCCATCTGCATCCGGACGACGGCGCCTGTCTGATGGAGGCCGCCGCGCTGCTGGCCGGCGACCGGTTCACCGACAGCCCGGCCGGTACGCACCCGGTGCTCGCGGCCCTGGCCCGCGCGGTCGACGACAGCGTCGGCGACGAGGCCCGGCTCGCCCTGTGGCCGCTGGCCGCCGAGCTCGCCGACGCCCGGCCCCCGGGGCGGGCGCACGGACCGCTGCTCGTGGGCATGGCGGTGGACGCGGCCCGCCGGGTGCGCCCCTCATCCCGGGCCCTGGCACGGCAGGGCCGGGCGTGCCGCCGCAGAGCGGAGCGCGTGGCCCGCTCCTCCGCGGCCGGTCCCGCGGGCCGCGTCGCCGACCTGCTGTGGTGGCGCGGCCCGGGCAGCCGGCGTCTGGAACATGCCGTGCGGGTGCTGAGCGCCGCGCCGGACGCGGATCGACGGCTGTCCGGGCTGTTGCGGCAGGCGGTGGCCGCGGCGCGCGGCGAGGCGTCCGGGGCCGCGGAGGTGCGCTGCAACCGGTGACGGGCAGGGCCCGTCCTACTGGGCACCATGATCCCTCCCAGCGTCGGCGGCCCCTGGGCCGCACCGGTCGTCCGGCACCTGCTCGACTTCGCGTGGACGCAGACTCGCGCCTGCGCCTTCGCCATCGCCCTGCTGTCCGGCGTCGCCGTCTCCGCCCTGCTCCCCGACCTCCCGGTGGCGCGCTACGACCTGCTGGTCGTCTACGGCGTGCTGCTCACGCTGCTGTTCTGGCTGCGCGGCTGGGAGAACGGCCGGGACGTCGCCGTGATAGCGGTCTGCCATGTCATCGGCCTGGCGTTCGAGCTGGTGAAGGTGTCGCTCGGCTCCTGGAGCTATCCCGAGCCCGCCGTGCTGAAGTTCGCCGGCGTGCCCCTGTACGGCGGATTCCTGTACGCGGCCGTGGGCGGCTACGTCTGCCGGGCCTGGCACCTGTTCGACCTGGAGTTGCTGCGCTACCGGCCGCGGGCGACGGCGGTGGTGGCCGCGGGGATCTACGTCAACTTCTTCAGCCACCACTGGCTGCCCGACGTGCGCTGGGCGCTGGCCGTACTGCTGGTCGCGGTGACCGCCGGGACGTCGGTGCGGTTCACCGTGCGGGGCGTGCGCCGGAGGATGCCGCTGGCGGTGTCGTTCGTGCTGATCGGGTTCTTCCTGTGGGTCGCGGAGAACCTCGCCACCCTGGTCGGCGCCTGGCGCTACCCGTACCAGCAGCACGGGTGGGAGCCGGTGGGGATCGAGAAGTTCGGCGCCTGGGCGCTGCTGATCAGCGTGACCTTCGTGCTGGCGGCCGTCGGCCGCGAGTCGTCGCCCGGCCCCCGGCCTGAGTATCATCCTATGAACGTAAATTGAGTGATTTGCCTTCGAGGGTCGTCACCGACCGTGGCCATCCTCGCCGGAGTGATCCATGTCCCGCACCGGCACGACGGACGACGGTGACGAGCTGCTGACCCGGCTCGGCGCCCTGACGGCCCAGGCCCGCGCGCAGGCCGAGATGCAGCGCTCCCGCGTCGAGCTGGCTCTCGCGCTGCAGCGCGGCATGCTCCCGCGCGACCTGCCCGTCGCGCGACGACTCCACCTCGCCGTGCGGTACACCCCCGCGTGCCAGGGCCTGAACGTGGGCGGCGACTGGTACGACGCCTTCACGCTCGGCGACGGCCGGATCGGTCTGTCCATCGGCGACGTGCAGGGGCACAACATCGAGGCCGCCGCCTTCATGGGGCAGGTGCGGGCCGCGCTGCGGGCGCTGGCCTCCGTCAGCAGCGAACCGGGCGAGGTCCTGGCCCGCACCAACGACCTGCTGCTGGCGCTCAACTCCGACCTGTTCGCGACCTGCACCTTCATGCGGCTCGACCCCTGCGCCGGGGTGCTGGAGAGCGCGCGGGCGGGACATCTGCCCTGCGTCTGGGCCACGGCGGACGGGAAGTCCGGTGTCACGGAGGACGAGTGCGGGCCCCCGCTCGGGGTCCTGGGGGCCATGCCGTACCCGGTGACCCGGTACGAACTCACCACCGGCAGCGTGTTCGTGCTGCTCACCGACGGTGTCGTGGAGGGACCGTCGATGCCGCTGGAGGAGGGCCTGGACCAGGTGACGCGACTCGCCGGCATCGCGGCGGTGGCGGGCATGGACGTGGACGCGCTGGCCGCGGCCGTGATCAAGGGCGCGGAGCGGGTGGGACACGAGGACGACGCCGCCGTCCTGGTGGTCGGGCTGGACGGGCCGGACGTGCCGCCCCGGCCGGCCGGTGCGGGGAAACGGGCGCGAGCGCCTCAGCCATAGGGCCGCACGGCCCCGCCTCCGCCTCGCCGAGCCGACGGCCCCGGTGTCTCATGGCTGCTGTGGTGGGTAGCCAGGATCTGCGCGCGCCGGTCGTCCATGCTCTGCTGACGTCGGCCGTCGCCGTCTGCTACTACGTGTCCGGGCAGCTGGGCCTGTTGCGGGAGCTGGTCGTCGAGGGCGCGGTGGTCACCCCCATCTGGCCTCCCACCGGGGTCTCGGTCGCCTGCCTGCTCCTCTTCGGGCTGCGCTGCTGGCCGGGCATCGCCCTGGGCGCGTTCTTCATCATCCTGTCCCTCACGTCCCCGTCGCCGTCCGCACTGGGCGTCCTGGCCGGCAACACGGCCGCGCCCGTCGCCGGGTACCTGCTGCTGCGCCGGGTGGGCTTCCGCACCGATCTCGCCCGGCTGCGCGACGGCCTCGCCCTGGTGTTCCTGGGCGCGTTCACCGCGATGCTGATCAGCTCCACGGTGGGCGCGGGTCTGCTGCTGCTCACGGGCCGGCTCGCCTGGGAGGGCTTCTGGGCCGTGTGGCTGGCCTGGTGGGTGGGCGACGCCATGGGCGTACTGATCGTCACGCCGGTGCTGCTCCTGCTGGCCCGCATCCGCCCGCCGCTGCGGCTGACGCGCTGGCGGGAGGCCACGGGGCTGGCGGTCATCGTCTGCTGTGTCGTGCCGTTCGCCACGCACAGCCGGCTGAGCCTGCTCTACCTCGTCTACCCCCTGGTGATCTGGGCGGCCCTCCGTTTCCAGCTGGCGGGCGGCATGGTGTGCGCCCTGTTCGCCTCCGTCATGGCCACGGTGTCGGCGACCGACCGGGTGGGCCCGTTCGAGCGGCTCACCCGCGTGGAAGTGCTGATGAAGCTGCAGGCCTTCAACGGGGCGATGGCCCTGACGGCCCTGATCCTGTCGGCCGTGATCACCGAGCAGATCAACACCCGGCGCTCGGTGGAGCGCGCGTGCCAGGAACTCGTGGAAGTCCTGGAACACCTCACCGCGGGCGAGGCGGCGGACGGCCGGGCCCCGCCGCAGGAGGACGGGCCGGGGCGGCGTCGGGACGGCTGAGCCGCCCCGACGGCTCGGAAACCCGCGGGTCCGCCGGCCGTAGGGTGGGCGCATGACGGAGGCGGAGGTACTGGAGCTGCTGGTGTCACCCGCGCACCGGCTGGCCGGGCGGCCCGCGGACGGGCCCGCCCCCGGCCCGGCGGACGAGCGCGTCCCCCGGGTGGAGGTACGCGGCGGCCTCGGACTGGTCGGCGACCGCTACTACGCGCGGCCCGCGCACCGGAACGCCGCCGTGACCATGATGGCGGCGGAGAACCTCCCGCCCGGCGCCGACCTGCGGCACACCCGGCGCAACGTCCTGCTCCGGGGCGTCGACATCGACGCGTACCTCGGCGCGACGATCTCCCTCGACTGCGGCACCGGGCCGGTGCTGTTCGCGGTGAAGCGCCCGGCCCGGCCCTGCGCCTGGATGGACGTCACCATCGGCCCCGGCGCACAGCGCGCCCTGCGCGGCCGGGGCGGGGTGCGGTGCACGCCTCTGAGCGACGGCGTCCTCGCGGTCGGCCCCGCGGCGTTCCGGGTCGTGACCGGGCCCGACGCCACGCCCTGAGCGTCTCTGAGCGCCCTTGAGCGCTGGGAGCGCCCTGAGCGCCCCGAGCGCCCGGGAGGGTCAGCCCGCCCCGGGTGCCGTGCGGATGGCAGCGATGTCGAACTGCAGACGCACCTTCTCGCTGACCATCGCGCCGCCCTCGGCCAGCCTGCTGTTGTACGTGAGGCCCCAGTCCGAGCGGTTGATGGTCGTGGTGCCGTCGAATCCGACCCGCTCGTAGCCGAACGGGTCGGTGACATGCCCGATGTAGGTCATCTCCAGTACGACGGGCCGGGTAATTCCCTTGATGGTGAGCTCGCCCGACATGCGATAGAGATCGGCGCCCGCCTGTTCCACACCGGTGCTCGTGAAACGCATCCGCGGATAGGTCGCGACGTCGAGAAAGTCGCGCCCCACCAGGTGGGCGTCGCGCTGTTCCACTCCGGTGTCGACGCTGGCGGTGAACACGGTGATGTCGGCCCGCGACCGGGACGGGTCGTGGGCGTCGAAGTAGAGCCGGCTCTCGTACTCCGGGAAACAACCGCGCACGGTCGTCACCATCGCGTGCCGGACGGAGAAGCCGATCCTGCTGTGAGCAGGGTCGACGACCCATTCACCGGTCAGATTCGCCAGGCCCGGATCGGGCAGGCCGGCGGTGTGGGGAGCCGGCGCGCCGACGGGGCGCTGTGGGGGGACGGCGGGCGCATGCCGCCGGGACGGCACGACGCGGTTGAACAGGTTCATGATTCATCTAGGTACTTGAGTTTGGTTATGGCCGCAAGTCCCCCTGCCCGGTGCGGGTGTTGAAGAGCGGCGTCCGGCCCTTTTGCGCCCGCGCTTTACACAGAATCCACACACGGGGGTCGCGGATCACCTCCGGAATACCCATCCGAAACCCCAGGTTTTTTCATTTCGGGCATGTCGGGGAATGGACCGTCTCCTCGATGGCCAGGTCGTTGTCGACCGTGTAGTAGGGGCGCAGGACGGAGCCCCTCGCCCTGACCTCCGGAAAGACGTGGACGTGCTTGCGGTCCGCCACGTCGTCGAGCAGCCGGCCGACCCTCACCGGTGGCGCGTCGGCGGCCGGCCGGACGAAGGCGTCCCACGCCCGGCCGGCGTGCGGCGCGCCGGCCGCCAGGTCGCCGGGGTCCACCGTGAAGGAGAAGCCGCGCCCGTCGTCGTCGATCCGGGGGCGCACCTCCTGGACGGTGTGGGTGCCCCGCAGGCGCAGCCGCACCCTGGCGGTGTCGTGGAGGCGGGCGCCGTGCAGACGGGCGGTGACCGTGATCGCCCGGTCCTCGACGCCCAGGGTGAGGGCCTCGGCGTGGGCGGAGCGCAGCCAGGTCCGCAGGGCGAGGAAGCCGTCCTTGGTGACGTACGGGACCCGCACGGCGACCGGCGAGCGGCGGTCGCGCAGGTGCCCGTCGACCAGGGCGCGCAGGTCCCGCAGACCGGGACGCAGCCGCTGCCGCTCGGCCCCCTCTTCCGGCAGCAGGTACAGGTCCCAGCGGCCCTCGGGCAGCGCCGGGTGCGGTTCCAGCACGGCGTGGGCGCGGCCGATGGCGGCACCGGACTCCAGGCCGAGGTGGAGCAGGGTCTGCTCGGGGCGGCCCTTCTTGGGGCGCAGGCGCAGCAGCAGGCGGGCCCCGGCGGCGTCCGCGGGTGCGGGGAGGCGGAAGGTGATGCGGCCGTCCGCGTCGATCGCGCAGTCGGTGCGCGGGGTGGTGTCCTGGGTGGTCATCGTCGGCCCTTCCGTATCGCGCGCAGGGCGCCGGCGGCCGCGGCGTGGGCGGTGTCGCGGGCGGCGTGGATCCGGCCGGTCAGGGGGCTGCCGGTCCGGGAGGCCGCGGGAGCGTCCCGTCGGCCGGTGGCGCGTGCCGTCAGCGCCTGGTCGATGATGCGTTCGACCTGGGCGACGACGGGCGCGGGGGCGAAGCGGTGCGCGTTCTCCCGGGCGGCGGTGCCCATGCGGCGGCGCAGTTCGTCGTCGCCCACGAGGCGCAGCAGGGCCGCGGCCAGGGCGTCCCGGTCCCCGACCGGGACCAGCAGGCCGTCGGTGCCGTCCTGGATGATCTCGCCGGGACCGTAGGGGCAGTCGGTGCTCACGACGGGCAGCCCGCAGCGCATGGCCTCGACGATCGTCATGCCGAACGGCTCGAAGTCCGACGCGGCCGCGCCGATGGAGGCCTTGACCCACTCGGCCTCCATGGGGGTGGCGGCCCCCATCAGGAACACGTTGTTCCACAGGCCGAGCCGCTCGATGAGCTCGCGCAGGGCGGGCTGCTCCTCGCCCTTGCCGTAGATGCGCAGCTGCCAGTCCGGGTGGGCGGCCGCGACGGGTGCGAAGGCCTCGATCAGCAGGTCGTAGCGCTTGACGCGGACCAGGCGCCCGGCGGCGACGACGACCTTCCCGGTGCCGTCGGCGGGCGGCAGCACGGGGTCGGGCACGCTGTTCGGGAGGGCCTCGACGTGGACGCCGGGCAGCCACATCGTGCGCCGGTAGGCGGCGGCGTCCGCTTCCGTGACGGTGGTGATCACGTCGAGGTGGCGGTAGGCGCGGCGCAGGGCGGTGCGCAGCCGCGGCGAGTGGTTGTCGAGGGTGAGGTGTTCCTGGCCGACCCGCAGGACGTGGCGCGGGGCCTGGCGGGCGATGTGCACGTTGAGGCCGGGCCGGGTGCCGATGACGACGTCGGCGCCGAGGTCGGTCAGGTGCTCGCCGATGCGCTGGTCGGTCAGCTCGCTGTACTGGTGGTGGCGGTACTCGGCGGCCGGGAAGATCCTGGCCGGTCTCTGGTGCAGGGGGTGGTCCGCCTCCTTGCGCAGATCCACCAGTGCCCGCAGCCGCACCCGCGGGTCGGGGGTGAGGTTGGGGTGCTCCCGGTGGCGCAGGACGGAGACGATCTCGACGTCGTGCCGTTCGGCGAGCGCTCCGGCCAGGTTGAACGTGGTGGTGATCGTGCCTCCGATTCCGTAGGCGTTGTGGAGGAGGAAACAGATCTTCATGGTGGCCTAGACGGCGCCAACAGCCGGACAGTTGTTCGCCGTTACCACTCTGTGGCCCGGTACGCCGGGCCGGGCCGGACCGGACGAATCCGTAATGATCTCGGACATAAGTGGTCTGGGCCATAGTGCTCGGCGGCCGGAGTGTGCATAGCTTGATCTGTTTGCCCGCAGCAGCGTCGCGTCACGGGTGCACCGTCCTCGAACGATCTCCAGGAGAGCCATGCGCCCCCGAATAACCTCCGCACCGCGCCTCACGTCCCTGCCACCGCTCGCCCTGGCCGGCGGCGCGCTGGCCGTGGGCGTGGGCGGTCTGTACCTCGCCGGGCTGCTGCTCACGGGCGGTGAGATCGACGCCGGGACGACCGTGCGCGGGGTGGAGATCGGGGGCCTGAGCCGTGCGGAGGCCGTGCGGAAGCTGGAGCGGCAGCTGGACGCGTCCGGGTCACGGGCGCTCTCCGTGAAGGTCGGCGACCGCACGGCCACGATCGACCCGCGGCGCGCCGGACTCTCCTACGACCTCGGGGCGACCGTCGACCGTGCCGCGCGCACCGGCGCCGACCCGCTCAGCGTGTTCGGCGGGCTGTTCCGCTCCGGCGGTGCCGTGGAGCCGGTGGTACGCCTCGACCGGGAGCGGGCCCGGGCCGCCCTCGGGGAGCTGGGACTGGACCGGAAGGTCCGCGACGGAGCCGTCGCCTTCGACGGCGGGCGCGTCGAGCAGGTCGCGCCGCGCACCGGCTACACGCTGGACGTGGCGGCCGCCGTCGATCCCCTGCGTGCCGCGTTCCTGCGCGGCGACGCCGGCGCGGTCACGGCCCTGCCGGTGCACGAGACCCGGCCGAAGGTGACGGCCGAGGAGGTGCGGCGCGCGGTGCGGACGTTCGCGGAGCCGGCCGTCTCGGGTCCCGTCACGCTGACCGCGGCCGGCCGGCGGATCACGGTGGACCCCGAGGTCCTGGGCGCGCACCTGACCATGCGGCCGGACGACGGCGGCACGCTGAAACCGCGCCTCGACGCCGAGGGGCTGCGGGACGACCCCGCGGTGGCCGGACCGCTGAACGAGATCACCGGCACCGCGCGCGACGCCAGGCTGCGGTCCGACGGCGACGGGGTCGCCGTCGCCGAGGACGCCGTGCTCGGCCGGGAGGTCACCGGCAAGGCGCTCGGCGAGGCCGTGCTGCCCCTGCTCACCGAGAAGGGCGGCGCCGCCCGCGCCGGCGCGGTGGACGTGCGCACGATCCGGCCCGAGGTGACCCGCGAGAACGCCGCCCGGCTGGGGCTGACCGAGACGATGTCCTCCTTCACGGTCCACTTCGAACCGGCCGCGTACCGCACGAAGAACATCGGCCGGGCGGTGGAGCTCATCAACGGCTCGCTCGTGCGCCCGGACGAGACGTGGAGCTTCAACCGGACCGTCGGCGAACGCACCGAGGCGAACGGCTTCGTCGAGGGCATCATCATCCTCGACGACCAGTTCACGAAGGCGTCCGGCGGCGGGGTCTCCGCGGTGGCGACGACCGTGTACAACGCGCTGTTCTTCGCCGGGGTCAAGCCCGTGGAGCACGGCGCGCACTCCTTCTACATCGAGCGCTACCCGGAGGGCCGCGAGGCGACGGTGGCCTGGGGCAGCCTTGACCTGCGCTTCACCAACGACTCCGGCAAGGCGATCTACATCCAGGCGGAGTCCACGGACACGTCCGTGACCGTCTCCTTCCTCGGCACCCGCAAGTACGACGAGATCAAGTCGGTCAAGGGCCCGCGCACCGAGGTGAAGAAGCCGGCGAAGAAGGTCGGCGACGCCGAGGAGTGCGTCCCCCAGACCCCGCTGGAGGGGTTCGACGTGACGGTGGAGCGGGTCTTCTACGACGACGGCCGGGAGGTGCGGCGCGAGCCGTACCGCACCCACTACACGCCGCGCGACGAGATCGTCTGCGAGTGATCCACCGGCCGTCCACGCGTCCCCGCAATTCTCCTTTTCGTTCGAGCCGTTGACCCGCCCCTGGGCCGCCAGCACAATGAGCGCGCTGATTGAGAGCGCTCTCAAGGGGAGATCCATGACTGGCAGACAAGGCCCGGCGCTCAGCCGGCGTTCGCTCATCGGTGCCGGACTCGGGGCCGCCGCCGTCGCCGCGGCCGGCTCCGGGCAGGCCCGCGCGGCCGGTTCCGCCGGCACCCGCCCGGCCTCGGCACCGGCCCGCGGGCACGCCTTCCTCGCCGCCGCCATGGACGCCTACCCCGACCACGGGGACCTCCGCCTGACCCAGAGCTACACCGACCAGGCCGGCCTGTTCAGCACCGCGTTCACCTACGACAACGCCCTCGCCGTCCTGGCCCACCTCGCGACCCGGACCGCGGACGGCCTGACCCGGGCCACCGCCCTGGGCGACGCCCTGCTCTACGCCCAGTCGCACGACCCGGCGTACGACGACGGCCGGCTCCGCCAGGCCTACAACGTCGGGCCGTACACCTTCTACGACGGCTCCCCGCAGCCCGACGGCTTCGTCCGGCCGGACGGCACGGTCAACGTCGGTACGCAGTTCGGCTTCACCGGCACGGCCGTGGGCGACATGGCCTGGGCCGGCATCGCGCTCGGCGCGCTGGCCCGCCGCACCGGCGCACGCCGCTTCCTCACGGGCGCCGTGCGCATCGGCGAGTGGATCGAGCGGACCGGCCGGACCGACGAGCCGCTCGGCGGCTACAAGTTCGGCGTGGACGGGGCGAACCAGCGGCTGCCGTTCACCTCGACCGAGCACAACACGGACCTCATCTGCCTCTTCGGCCGGCTCGACCGCCTCACCGGGGACCGGGTCTGGCGGGAACGGCGGGCCCGGGCCGAGGCGTTCGTACGGCGGATGTGGGAGCCGGACGGGGGCTTCTTCTACACCGGCACGAACGACGGGGTCACGGTGAACACGTCGCCCATCCCGGAGGACACCCAGACCTGGACGCATCTCGCCTTCTCGTCGAGCACCCGCCGCTACGCCCGTTCGCTGGACTGGGCCGCGGCCGAGCTGGCCGTCGTCGACCACGCGGGACGCCCGAACAGCACGGTCCCGGCCGGCCAGACCTACGAGGGGGTCACCTTCAGCTCGGCGAGCCTGGTGGCGAACGAGGACGCGCCGATCGCCGCGGGGCAGCCCAAGCCGGACCGCAACGGGGTGTGGTTCGAGGGGACGGCCCATCTCGCGCTCGCCCTGCGGGACCGCGGCGCCCGCGGTGACGAGGCCCGGGCCCGGCGGCTGCTCGCCTCGCTGGAGCGGGCCCAGGAGTTGCTGGGCGACGGTCAGACCGTCGGCGGCCGGGCGCTGCCCGAGCGCGCCGGGGTGGTGTCCGCGAGCAGTCCGCTGGACACGGGATTCGGCTTCGGTTACTACCCGTACCGGCACACGGGGGCGACCGCCTGGTACGTGATGGCGGCGGCGCGGTACAACCCGCTGCGGGCGTGACGGCACGGCCCGGCCCGCCGTCGCGTGCGGCGGACCGGGCGCGGTGTCAGGCGAGGCGGTGCACCCGCTGGTCGGTCAGTTCGTAGCGGGCGCCGACGATCGCGAGTTGGCCGGTGGTGATCCGGGCGGCGAGGTCGGGCTCCGCCACCAGCTTGGAGCGGACCAGGCGGACGTTGGCGTCGACGGTCGCGTCGATGCGCGCGTCACCCTCCTTGGTGTGGTCTATGGCGGGGCTGATCTGGTCGGCCAGGTACTGGATGTGCGCGGGCAGCCCGCCCCCCGACTCCTCGGCCTCGACGGCGGCCCGTACGGCGCCGCAGGACTGGTGTCCGAGCACGACCACGAGGGGTATGCCGAGCTCCAGCACGCCGTAGGCGACGCTGCCGAGCACGGCCTCGTCGAGGACCTCGCCCGCGGTGCGGACGGTCATCAGGTCGCCCAGACCCTGGTCGAAGACCAGCTCCGGGGGCACCCGCGAGTCGATGCAGCCGAGGACGACGGCGAAGGGGTGCTGACCGGCGGTCAGGCTCTGCCGTACGGCGGGCGTCTCGTGCGGGTGACGTTCCCGGTAGGTGCGCCAGCGGCGGTTGCCCTCGGCCAGTTCCCGCCAGGCCTCACCCGGGGTGCCGGGCCGCGGGTGCGTGCCCCGGGCGGGGGCGGCGGCGGTGGCGGTGCGGGCGGTGGCGAGGCCCGTGCCGAGCGCGGCGGCACCGGTCAGCGCGGTGCGCAGGAGGGTGCGGCGGACGGGGCCGCCGGTGGTCGGCAGCGCATCGGTGAGGGGGTGCGGTGCACGGCCGGCGCCTCTGTGGGCAGTCGAATCGTTGTTCACGACCAGAACGTACGCCCGAGTCCGGGCGCGGGCGCGCTCCTTGCCGTTTCATGGTCTGACTTGGGTGAGTGATGCCCTTGCCTTGAACCATTTTTGACGGTCCCTCAGGCAACGTGACGAGCCCTCGGGCGACGCGGGAACGCCCCGGGCCGGCCGGCCCGGGGCGTCCTGTCGTGCGGGGTGATCAGCGGGTGATCAGACCAGGTCGAACCGGTCCAGGTTCATGACCTTGACCCACGCCGCGACGAAGTCGTTGACGAACTTCTCCTTGGCGTCGTCGCTCGCGTAGACCTCGGCCAGGGCGCGCAGCTCGGAGTTCGAGCCGAAGACCAGGTCGGCGCGGGAGCCGGCCCACTTGACCTCGCCGGTGGCGGCGTCGCGGCCCTCGAAGGTCGTCTGGTCCTCGGACGTCGACTTCCACGTGATGCCCAGGTCGAGCAGGTTGACGAAGAAGTCGTTGGTCAGCGAGCCGGGCGTCTTGGTCAGCACGCCGAGCTGGGACTGCCGGTAGGTGGCGCCCAGCACGCGCAGGCCGCCGACCAGGACGGTCATCTCGGGGGCGCTCAGCGTGAGCAGGTTCGCCCGGTCCAGCAGCAGGTACTCGGCCGGCAGGCGGTTGCCCTTGCCGAGGTAGTTGCGGAACCCGTCGGCGGTCGGCTCCAGCGCCTCGAAGGACTCGGCGTCGGTGTGCTCCTCCGTCGCGTCCACACGGCCCGCGGCGAAGGGGACCTCCACCTGGAAGCCGGCTTCCTTGGCGGCCTTCTCGACGGCGGCGGAGCCACCGAGCACGATCAGGTCGGCCAGGGAGACCTTCTTGGCACCGGCGCCGGAGTTGAACTCCTGCTGGATGCCCTCCAGGACGCGCAGGACCTGGGCCAGCTCGTCGGGCTCGTTGACCTCCCAGCCGCGCTGCGGCTCCAGGCGGATGCGGGCGCCGTTGGCGCCGCCGCGCTTGTCGCTGCCGCGGAAGGTGGAGGCCGAGGCCCAGGCGGTGGTGACCAGCTGGGCGACGCTCAGACCCGACTCCAGGAGCTTGGTCTTGAGGGTCTTGACGTCCTCGGCGTCGATGAGCTCGCCCTCGGGCTCCGGCAGCGGGTCCTGCCAGATCAGCGTCTCCTCGGGGACCTCCGGGCCGAGGTACAGCGACTTCGGGCCCATGTCACGGTGGGTCAGCTTGAACCAGGCGCGGGCGAAGGCGTCCGCGAACTGGTCGGGGTTCTCGTAGAACCGGCGGGAGATCGGCTCGTAGATCGGGTCGAAGCGCAGCGCCAGGTCGGTGGTGAGCATCTTCGGGCGGTGCTTCTTCGTGGCGTCGTGCGCGTCCGGCACGATCTCCGGGGCGTCCTTGGCCACCCACTGGTGGGCGCCGGCCGGGCTCTGCTCCAGCTCGTACTCGAACTCGAAGAGGTTCTTGAAGAAGCCGTTGCTCCACTGGGTGGGCGTGCTGGTCCAGGTGACCTCGAGGCCGGAGGTGATGGCGTCGCCGCCCTTGCCCGTGCCGTAGGTGCTCCGCCAGCCCAGGCCCTGCTCCTCCATGGAGGCGGCCTCGGGGTCGGCGCCCACGTGGTCGGCCGGGCCGGCGCCGTGGGTCTTGCCGAAGGTGTGGCCGCCGGCGATCAGGGCGACGGTCTCCTCGTCGTTCATCGCCATGCGGCGGAACGTCTCACGGATGTCGCGGGCCGCGGCGAGCGGGTCCGGGTTGCCGTTCGGGCCCTCGGGGTTGACGTAGATGAGGCCCATCTGGACCGCGCCGAGCGGGTTCTCCAGCTCGCGGTCGCCCGAGTAGCGCTTGTCGTCGAGCCAGGTGGTCTCGGGACCCCAGTAGACGTCCTCCTCGGGCTCCCAGACGTCCTTGCGGCCGCCGGCGAAGCCGAAGGTCTCGAAGCCCATCTGCTCCAGGGCGACGTTGCCGGTGAGGATCATGAGGTCGGCCCAGGAGATGTTCTGGCCGTACTTCTTCTTGACCGGCCACAGCAGCCGGCGGGCCTTGTCGAGGTTGCCGTTGTCCGGCCAGCTGTTGAGCGGCGCGAACCGCTGCTGGCCGGCACCGGCGCCGCCGCGGCCGTCGCTGATGCGGTAGGTGCCGGCGCTGTGCCAGGCCATGCGGATCATCAGCGGGCCGTAGTTGCCGAAGTCGGCCGGCCACCAGTCCTGCGAGGTGGTGAGCACCTCGGCGATGTCGCGTTTGACGGCGTCCAGGTCGAGGGCCTGGAAGGCCGCGGCGTAGTCGAAGTCCTCACCGAGGGGATTGGCCACCTCGGGGTTCTTGGCGAGGATCTTCAGGTTCAGCCGCTCGGGCCACCACTGGCGGTTGCCGCCGCCCTGGGTCGGGTGCAGCGCCCGGTCGTGGGCCACCGGGCAGCCGCCTCCTGCCTCCTCCGACTTCGGGTCGGTGACGATCGCGTCGTGGTTCTCAGTCATGGAAATCCTTCCGGACGGGGTGGATCACGGTGCTCGGGTGGATCACGTGCTCAGGAACTGCCGGCGGTGGAACAGTCGGGGCACAGGCCCCAGTAGATGACCTCGGCCTCGTCGACGGCGAAGCCGCGGTCGTCGGAGGCGGTCAGGCAGGGGGCGTGGCCGACCGCGCAGTCGACGTCGGCGACGGCTCCGCAGGACCGGCACACGAGGTGGTGGTGGTTGTCGCCGACCCGCCCCTCGTAGAGGGCGGGGCTGCCGGGTGGATCGAGGCGGCGTATGAGTCCTGCCGCGGTGAGCGCGTGGAGCCCCTCGTAGACGGCCTGGACGGAGATGTGGCCCACCCGTCCGCGCACCTCGGAGGCGATCGCCTCGGCGCCCAGGTGGTCCCCGTCCCGCACGGTCTCGAGAAGCGCGATGCGGGCTGCCGTCACCCGCAGGCCGGCACCGCGCAGCTCCTCGGCGGTGGTCGGGGTCCGGGATGCGGTCATGCCCACAACCTAGCCACACAAACACGAACGATTCAAGAAAACGAACGGTTCAATTTTGGTGTCGCGGATGTGAGCCCTTGGGGTACCGCTGCGTCACCGGGATGTGAGCTCCGTCACGTCCCCATGATGAGGCCCGAACACCCGGCCGCGCGGCAGCGGCCCCGGCAGCGGCCCGTCAGGGTTCGGAGGAGGTCAGGCGTTCGAGCCGCTCGGCGGCCGCCGCGGCCTTGCGCGCGGCCTCCCGGACCCGGCGGTCCGCCGCGCGCGCCTCTTCCCGGGCGGTCCGCTCGGCGAAGCGGGCCTGCTGGTGTGCGCCCCTGGCCCGTTCCAGCTCCTCGGCGAGCTCGTCGACGCGCTGCTGGTGGCGCTCGACCTGCTGCTTCGCCTCCTGAGCCGCCCGGCCGGCGGACTCGGCCCCGTCCCGCAGCGTGCGCAGCTCACGGTCGGCGGCCTCGGCGGCCTGCCTCGCCTCGGCCAGACGCCGCCGGCGCTGCTCGTCCGCCTTGCCGTCCTTGACCGCCCTGCCCTTACCAGCGGGTTTGCTTCGGCCCGGCGCGGTCGCACCGGCCCGGGCGGGGACGGCCCCGGCGACGGCCGGGAAGCCGACGGCCGCGCTGAGCGGCTTGGCGAGCCGGCCGGTCGCCCAGGCCTCGGCGGCCTCGGGGTCGGCGAGCACGGCGTGCAGGGTGTTCTCGACCTCGCGCTGCACGCTCTCGCTGATCGGATGACCGGCCTGCGCGGCGAGCTGCCTGGCCTGCAGGGACAGGGCGCGGATCAGCGCGTGCTGCCGCCGGCTCAGCTCCCGCAGCTGGGCACCGTCCAGGTCCTGGTGCGCCCGGCGCAGCCCCTCGCCCAGCCGGAGCAGGGGCTCCACCTCGCCCGGGCGGCTGCGGACCAGGTGGTTGCTGACCCAGGCGGCGAGGCTGGGCTTGCGCAACGCACCGATCCGCGCGGCGAGTTCCCGGTCCCCCGCGGTGCGGGCGGCGGCCACGGCCGAGGCCCGGGCGGCGGTGAACTCCTCCGGCCGCAGGGCGTACAGCTCGTCGGCCACGGCATCCAGGTCCATGCGCGTCCCTTTCGCACGGCGGCTCCGAAGCTCCGAGTCGATCGTCTCAGGCCGGGCCGTGCGAGGCGCGCGGAAAGCCGCAGCCGGGGTCTCGCGGGCACCCCCTTCCTCGGCCGGAATATCGACGGTTTAACATATGAGCGCCGCCTAGCTCGAAAGATGGACTCGTGACTGTCAACGACGACTCGTTCACCAACTGGAAGAACCGCGAGGAGATCGCGGAGTCGATGATCCCGATCATCGGGAAGCTGCACCGGGAGCGGGACGTGACGGTCCTGCTGCACAGCCGCTCCCTGGTGAACAAGTCGGTGGTCAGCATCCTCAAGACCCACCGGTTCGCCCGCCAGATCGCGGGCGCGGAGCTCTCCGTCACCGAGACGCTGCCCTTCCTCAAGACGCTCGCCGAGCTCGACCTCGGCCCGTCCCAGATCGACATCGGCATGCTCGCCGCGACGTACCGCGAGGACGACCGCGGACTGTCGGTCGCCGAGTTCACGGCGGAGGCCGTCGCCGGTGCCACCGGCGCCAACAAGATCGAGCGCCGTGAGGGCCGGGACGTCGTCCTGTACGGCTTCGGCCGCATCGGCCGGCTGGTCGCCCGGCTGCTGATCGAGAAGGCCGGTTCGGGCAACGGACTGCGCCTGCGGGCCATCGTCGTGCGCGGAGGCGGTGAGCAGGACATCGTCAAGCGCGCCTCGCTGCTGCGCCGGGACTCCATCCACGGCCAGTTCCAGGGCACGATCACCGTCGACGAGGCGACCAGCACGATCGTCGCCAACGGCAACGCCATCAAGGTGATCTACGCGAACGACCCGTCCGAGCTGGACTACACGGCGTACGGCATCAAGGACGCCATCCTCATCGACAACACCGGCAAGTGGCGCGACCGCGAGGGCCTGTCGCAGCACCTGCGCCCCGGTATCGACAAGGTCGTGCTGACCGCGCCCGGCAAGGGCGACGTCCCGAACATCGTCCACGGCGTCAACCACGACACCATCAAGCCGGACGAGCAGATCCTGTCGTGCGCGTCCTGCACCACGAACGCGATCGTGCCGCCGCTGAAGGCGATGGACGACGAGTTCGGCGTGCAGCGCGGCCACGTGGAGACCGTCCACTCGTTCACCAACGACCAGAACCTGCTGGACAACTACCACAAGTCCGAGCGCCGGGGCCGGTCCGCGCCGCTCAACATGGTCATCACGGAGACCGGTGCCGCCTCCGCCGTCGCCAAGGCGCTGCCCGACCTCAAGGCGAAGATCACCGGCAGCTCCATCCGGGTGCCGGTGCCGGACGTGTCCATCGCGATCCTCAACCTGCAGCTCGCCCGGGAGACCACCCGCCAGGAGGTCCTCGACTACCTGCGCGAGGTCTCGCTGACCTCGCCGCTGAAGCGCCAGATCGACTTCATCAGCGCCCCGGACGCGGTCTCCAGCGACTTCATCGGTTCGCGCCACGCGTCGATCGTCGACGCCGGCGCCACCAAGGTCGAGGGCGACAACGCGATCCTCTACCTCTGGTACGACAACGAGTTCGGCTACTCGTGCCAGGTGATCCGGGTCGTGCAGCACGTGTCGGGCGTGGAGTACCCGACGTTCCCGGCTCCCGCGGTCTGATCCCCCGCGGTCCGATCGCGGAGAGCACACGGAAGGCGCGGGGCGTGCGGGCCCCGCGCCTTCCTCATGGCCTCAGCACGAGCGGTACGTGCGCACCGCGGCACGTGCTCACCATGTGCGGTACGTGCTCACCGCGTGCTCAGTGCTTGAAGACGTCCTTGGTCTTCTCCTTGGCCTGACGGGCGTCGCCCTTCGACTGCTGCGCGCGGCCCTCGGCCTCCATGCGCTCGTTGCCGACGGCCCGGCCGATCGTCTCCTTGGCCTTGCCCTTGGCCTGCTCGGCCTTCGCCTTGGCCTTCTGTTCTCCAGCCACTCTTCGTTCACTCCCAGTCGTGTCCGACGTCGGGGTCACTGTCCGGGTGACCTTGAAAGGGGAGGTCCAAACCCACCGGGCCGATTACACTCCCGCCCATGACGTACTTCTTCCACCTCCGCTAGGCACCGTCGGCGAAGCGAGGACCCCCCGTCGCCGACGACGCGGGGCAGCGGAGCGCTGCCCCGAGTGCCGACGTGGAAGAAGAACACCCCATGCACACGCCCCTCGTGGCGCGCTGTCTGCGCGGCCTGGAGTCCCTGGTCGCCGCCGAGGTCGTCCGGTCCGGCCTCGGCGCGGTCACCGATCTGCGGCACCGCGAAGTCCACTTCCGAGCGCCCCGGTCCGCGCCCCCGCTGCGCACCGCCGACGACGTGTTCCTGCTCGCCGCCCGGCGCCCCGACGCCGGAGCCGCCCGGCAGGCCCCGCGGGAGCTCACCGCGCTCGCCGCCCTCACCGACCTCGACGGCCTGCTGCCCCTGCGGCACACGGCGACGGCGCCCACCGCGGTCGACGTCTCGGCCTCGTTCCTCGGCCGGCGCGCCTTCACCCGCTACGACGCCGAGGACGCCGTGGGCGAGGCCCTCGCCGAGCGGCTCGGCGTCCCCTACCACTCGCGCCGCACGGGTGCCGCTCCCCCGCCCGGCTCCTGCGGCTGGCGGCTGACCCTGGACGGCACGCGGGCGACCCTCATGCTGCGCGTCGACGACCGGCCGCTGCACCGCCGCCCCTACAAGCGGCACACCCTCCCGGGCACCCTCCACCCGCCGCTCGCCGCCGCCATGGCCGCGCTCGCCGACATCGGCCCGGGGCAGTCCGTCCTCGACCCGTGCTGCGGCGCCGGGACCCTGCTGATCGAGGGGGCGCTCGCCCGGCCCGACGCCCGCTTCCAGGGGTTCGACCTGTCGTCGGAGGCGGTCGGGGCGGCCCGCGCCAACGCCGGCGGGCTGCCGGTGTCCGTCCGCCGCGGCGACGCCGGCCGGCTGCCGCTGCCCGACGGGGCCGCCGACCGGGTGCTGTGCAACCCGCCGTGGGGCGCCCAGGTGACCGCCGGCGGTCTGCTCGCCGGCGCCCCCGACCGCTGGTGGACGGAAGTCCGGCGCGTCCTGGCCCCCGACGGCGCCGCCGTCCTGCTGCTGCCCGGCCGCGACGACCTGGCCGCAGCGATCCGGCACGGCTTCACGCCCGCGCACACCCAGCGGCTCCGGCTGTCCGGAGCGCAGCCGTTCCTCGTGCGCCTGACCTCGGCGGACAGCCACCGGGGCCGCCGCTGACCGGCTCCGCCCCGCACACCCGCAACCACCGTCCGACGCCCGAGCTGC
Organism: Streptomyces sp. XY006; assembly: GCF_002237655.1. Lineage (GTDB taxonomy): Bacteria > Actinomycetota > Actinomycetes > Streptomycetales > Streptomycetaceae > Streptomyces > Streptomyces levis. Next base: position 101,925 of record NZ_NOKT01000001.1, on the reverse strand, counting down.
TGATGTCCCTCACCCGGGATCCGGCCGCGCGGCAGCGGGACCGGCCGGCCATGACCAGGGCGCTGGAGCACGCGGGCCCGAACCGGCCGTGAGCCGTGGGGTCAGTGGCAGCAGGCGTCGGCGGCGGGCGGCTCGTCCAGGCGGCAGAAGCAGGACGCCCGGATCGGCACGTCGGCCAGGGCGGTCGCCGTCTTGAGCTGGTGGGCCACGAGGGCCGCCTCGCCGGTCTTGCCCGTGCGCAGCAGGCACTCGTGGAAGCCGTGCAGCGCCCAGACGTTGTTCGGGTGCTGCAACGGGCGGGGCAGGGTGTCGTCCAGGCCGAGGTCGGCGCGGTAGACGGCCTCGGCCTCCGCCACCCGGCCCTGCTCCAGCAGCAGGGCGCCGTAGGCGTGGCGGGTGGGCTGCATCCAGCCCCAGGGCTCGTCGTAGGGGAGGTTGTCGTCGAGCTCGATGGAGCGTTCCAGGGCGGCGAAGGCCAGGTCGTGATGGCCCCTGCGGTACTCGAGTTCGCCGTCCAGCATGGCCGCGGCGATGGCGAGGATGTCGTGGCAGGTGTTGTTGAACAGCATGCGGGTCTCCGGCACGCGGCTCACCGCCTCGTGGAACAGGGCGCGTTCGGCGTCCGCCCGGTCGATCTCGCCGGTGGCCGAGAGGGCGACGCCCCGGGCGTAGTGGCGCATCGCGGTGGTCACCGCGTACAGCTCCGGGTCGGTGGGGGCGGGCAGTTCGAGGATGTCGGCCCAGCGGCCGAAGCGGATCAGGACGTGGACGCGCATGGCCAGGAACGCCTCCAGCCAGTCGGCCATCGGAGGGCTCTCGACCCGCAGCAGGTCCTCGGGGACGGCGGCCTCCAGTCGGGCGGCGGTGTCCAGGGCGACCTGCGCCTGGCCGAGGAACATGGCCCCGTAGATCTTGAAGTGGTAGTTGTGCGCCCGGTAGAGGGTGTAGAAGTTCATGGCGCCGGCCCGGCGGTGGTACTTCTCGTCGGCGGCGATCGCCGCGGTGTTGGCCGCGACGACCTGGCGGTAGTCGCCGCACAGGACGTCCAGGTGCGAGGGCATGTGGAGCAGGTGGCCCGCGTCGGGCACGATGCCGCGCAGCCGGTCGGCGACGGTGAGGGCCTGCTCCGGGGTCGGGGACATCTCCATGAGGTGGATGTAGAGGTGGAGCACGCCGGGGTGCCGTGCCCCGGCCTCGGTGGCGAGGGCGCCTTCCAGCACGTCCCGGGCCTCGGGGGTGCGGGCGCCCTCGGCCGGCTGTCCGGTCTTGAGGTCCCACAGCTGCCAGGGGGTGAGGTTCATCGCGGCGTCGGCGTGGAGGGTGGCGATGTCCGGGTCGCCGGGCGCCAGTTCGTACACGGCGCGCATGGCGTCCGCGTACGGCTCGTTCCACACCGAGCAGTCCTCCACCGCCTCCGCCTGCGGGTAGCGAGCCCGCAGGGCTTCGATCAGGGCCTGCTCGACCCGGGTGGCACCGGCGGCCTTCTCATGCGCCCGTTCCACGGCGGCGTGCGTGCGCTCCACCGTCCGCACGAGTTCCTCGCCGTCGAAGAATTCCCAGGGCTTGTTGTAGTTCGGACCGAGCGCGTAGGCGATGCCCCAGTAGGCCATCGCGCACTCGGGATCGGCCTCGGCCGCCTTTTCGAAGCAGCCGACGGCCTCCTCGTGGTGGAAGGCGTACGTCCACACCAGGCCGCGGTCGAACCAGAGTTGAGCCTCGGCGGACGTGGTGGTGACGGGACGGGTGTGGGTGCCGAGGTCGTAATAGTCGCCCATGGGACTCTCCTGGAAAAGCGGCCGGAGCCGTGAGAATAGCGGCTGCGGACTCTCCCTACTTGCGGCGAATTGTCGTTTTTCCAGATTAGCGGTTCGGATCGGGCCGGGCGGGCCGCACGTCGATGCCGTGCCGCCCTCGGCCAGGCGCCGACCAGGAGATGCGGCACCGGTCGGTGACACAGAGCGGGCATAGCGTTACGTAACGTCCCCGCCGTCCGCTCCGCGCCGATCATCTTGTCGTTCGATCGTGGGCAGCTTCGCCGACGGGCTGGCACCGCTCAACTCCCGCTCCCTAGGATGTACTTCCTGTCCAGCCAGTCCCTTGGCGCGGCCCTTGCAGGGGGAACGATGCACTCCGAGAAGCAGCTGTCCACCGAGATCGACGCGACCGTGCCGACGGCAGCGCGCATGTACGACCATTACCTGGGCGGCAAGGACAACTACGCGGCCGACCGCGCCGCGTGCGAGGAGCTCGACAAGGTCGTCCCCAGCACACGCCGCCTGGCCCTGAACAACCGCCGCTTCCTCCAGCGCGTGGTGAGGACCCTCTCCGAGGAGTACGGGATCCGCCAGTACCTGGACCACGGCTCAGGCCTGCCGACGCAGGAAAACGTGCATCAGGTCGCCCAGCGCATCGACCCCACCACCCACGTCGTGTACGTCGACAACGACCCGATGGTGCTGGTGCACGGCCGCGCCCTGCTGGAGCAGGACGAGCGCACCACCGTCATCCACGCGGACATGCGCGAGACGGACCTGATCTTCGACCACCCCGACACCAAGCGGCTGATCGACTTCTCCGAGCCGGTGTGCGTGCTGTTCAACTCGGTCTTCCACTGCATCCCGGACAGCGACACCGACGGACCGCTGGCGGTGGCCCGGCGCGTCCGCGAGCGGCTCGCGCCCGGCAGCTTCATGGTGATGTGCCAGCTGGTCAGCGAGGACGCCGAGGTCCGCGAGTTCGTCACGAACTTCATGGATCAGGCGACGCAGGGCCACTGGGGCCGGGTGCGCGAGCCGAAGGACGTCGAGACGTACTTCGAGGGCCTGGAGATCCTGGAGCCGGGACTGGTGGAGGTGTCCACCTGGCGCCCGGACACGGAGGTGGCGCCGCGTCAGCTCACCCACGAGTGGATCGAGTTCGGCGGCGTCGGGCGTCTTCCCCTGGAGAAGTGACCCGACGGGCAGTGACCCGACGGGTGCCGCGGGCGGGACGGTGAACGTCCCGCCCGCGGCATCCGGGCGTCACGGGTAGCGCTGCGCCATCGTCTGCCGCAGCAGCTCCACGGACTCACGCGGCTTGAGGGCCTCGTCCGCGAGCCGGTCCAGCGCGATCCGGTACTCCTCCGTCTCGTCGCGGTCCTCAAGGAAGTTGGCGCTCCTGATGTGCTCCAGGTAGACCACGTCGGGCAGGTCGAGGCCGCCGAAGCGCAGATAGGTCACCGGGATGGCGGGGGCCGAGGCGTTCGTGACGCTGAGCGGCACGATCTGGAGCGTCACGTTGGAACGCTCGGCCATCTTCACCAGGTGCGCGAGCTGTTCCCGCATGATGTCCGTGCTGCCCAGGACCCGCAGCAGCACGGACTCGTCGATGATCGCCCACAGCTGCGGGGCCTCGGCTCGCGTCAGCAGCCGTGCCCGGTGCATGCGCAGTTCGACGCGCCGCTCCACCTCGCCGGCCGGGGCGTTCGGCAGGCCCCGCTCGACGACGGCCCTGGTGTAGGCGGGCGTCTGCAACAGCCCGGGCACGTACTGGATCTCGAAGGTACGGATGGTGGCCGCGGCCTCCTGGAGTCCGACCAGCCGGTCGAACCACTCGGGCATCAGCCGCTTGTCGTAGCGCTGCCACCAACCCGGCTCGCCGGCGCGCTGCAACAGCTTGAGCAGCACCGAGGCCTCGTAGTCGTCGGTGCCGTACAACTGCAGCAACGCGCGGACGTCGTTCTCGGTCGGCGGGCGGCGGCCCTTGCCGGACTCGATGCGGGACAGTTTCGCGGCACTGAACCCGACAGCGCGCGCCGCCTGGTCCTGGGCCAGCCCGGCGTCCTCACGGAAGCCTGCCAGCTGCACACCGACCAGCATCTTCAGCAGGGTCGGCGCCGGCTCGGACCTGTCCAGGTAGGGTTCCAGACGGGAGATACGATGCGACGCGGCGGACATCCTGACTCCCAGCAGACCGGCACAAGGGCGATTTACACTATCGCACCCGGCCGGGCCTGTGCGCATCCGCCCGGAAGAGCCGTGGAAAATGGGGAGTTGGGCTCCGCTTCACGGTTCCTTCACCGGCTTCGCTCCGCTCCCACGCGTGCCTTCCGGCGCACGGCGGTCTCCGGCGGTCTCACACGAGGTGGTCGAACTCGCCGTCCTTCGCGCCGGCCAGGAACGCGGCGACCTCCGCGGCCGTGTAGACGAGCGCCGGCCCGTCGGGGTCACGGGAGTTGCGCATCGCGATGGCCCCGTCCACGAGAGGGGCTACTTCGACGCAGTTGCCCTCGGCGTTGCTGTGCCGGCTCTTGATCCAGCAGGCGTCCAGTGAACTTGCCTGCACTCCGTTGCGCACTGGTGGCACCGCAGTCTCCTTGCTCTCCGGCCGAAGTGGTCCCGGCCCGCGTACCCGCGACGGCTTGAAACTCACGCAATTTCTCGTGCAATTGCACGGAAGCGCCGTCAGCGTGGATAATAGCCGCGGCGTCAACCCCCGTGCTGGCGCCCCGTCCTGACGTCGCATCGGGGAGATGCCGTGTCATCACCTGCGCAGCACGTACTCCGGCCGCCGAGTGAGGCCGCGGCGTACGCAGGCGCATCCGAGGCGCTCGACGGCTTTCCGGCCGGTCAGCGCGGAGTGCCGCCCTGCGGGACGCCGGGGGTGACGTCGACGCCGCCGGCCCCGCCGGGGACGGAGCCGGACTTCGGCTCCCTCGCCCCCTCGGTCGCGCTGCGCGTCGAGTGCAGCCGGGAGGGCTTCGCCCGAGCCCGGTCCTTCACCCGCCACACCCTGCACCTGTGGTCGCTCGACCACCGTTGCGACGACACCACGCTCGTCATCACGGAGCTCACCGCCAACGCCGCGACGCACGCGGCGCAGGCGGCACCCGGTGCGCCGGAGATCCGGCTGGGATTCCGCCTGGATCCGGCCCATCTGCTGGTGACCGTCTCCGACCCCGACGACCACCCGCCCGTGTACGCGCCCGGCACCGGCTCCGCCCTGGAGGAACACGGCCGGGGCCTGTGCATCGTCGACGCCCTGTCCGAGGAGTGGGGCTGGACCCCGACTCCCCCGGCGGGCAAGACGGTGTGGGCGAGGTTGTCGACCTGTCCACCCATCTGACACGACTGCCGCGGAAAGGCCCCTCGCCATGCGCAGCGCTTCGACGGAACACCCGGGTAGCGAGCGCCCACAGCGCCCCGACGCCCCGGCCGGACTGGCCCGGAAGACACCTCTCACGGCACTGGACCGCGTGCCGTGGGGCGACATCCAGGACTCCACCGGTTCGGCGGCGGCCATTCCCGTCCTGCTCGGCGGCATCGCCTGCGGCGACGCCGACACCGCCCGCTCCGCCCTGAACGACCTGCGGAAACGGATCTGCCAGTTCGGTTTCGTCGTGGAGCAGGCGACCGCCGCCACGGTGCCGTTCCTGTGGGAACTGGCGAACCACCCCCAGGTGACCGTGCGCGCCCAGATCATCCAGCTGCTCAAGAGCATCGCCGACGCCCGGCAGTGGGAGAGCACGGCCGCCGTCTACCCCAAACTGCTGAACCACCGGGAGAACCCGGTGGCGTGGGAGCGGGCGGCGCGCCAGGCGGTGCGGGCCCGCAGCGGCGAACTGGACCGGCTCATGGCGGACGAGGACACCGAGATCGCGAGAGCCACGACCGAGCTGGCCCGCTCGCTGGGCGCGGCCTGAGGCGGCCGTACGCGGCCGGTGGCCGGAACCCCGCGGTGTTCCGAAGACGTGATGAAACGGTGAGGGCCCCCTGCCACCACGGGTGACGCCCCTCGCCTCCCGGGGCCGGGCAGTGTAGACATGGCACATGGTCCGACTCTTGGGTCGATCCGGGACTCGATCGCCCCTGCGGCCCGGCTCCACGCCGTCCGCACGGCAGCCGGAGGAGACGGGTCCGGCACGGTGGCATCCGCTGGCGGGGCTGCGGTCGGTGCTGGGCGGGCGCAGCGTCGCCGGACAGGTGTTCCTGCTCGTCGTGGTGATCGTGCTGCTGCTGGTCGTGGCGGCCGTGGTGGCCCTGGTGCTGCAAGTGCGGCACGACACGACACAGGAGGCGCGCAACCGCTCGCTCGCCGTCGCGGAGACCTTCGCCAACGCACCGGGCACGGCCGAGGCACTGGCAAGCCCCGATCCCACCGCCGTGCTCCAGCCACGCGCCGAGGCCGCCCGGGAGCGGTCGAAGGTCGACTTCATCGTCGTCATGAACACCGACGGGATCCGCTACACCCACCCCAAGCCGGACCGCATCGGCAAGCAGTTCGTCGGCACGATCGCGCCGGCCCTGGCCGGGCAGGCGGTGACCGAGGAGATCGAGGGCACCATCGGGCCCCTCGTCCAGGCCGTCGTGCCGGTGAAGGACCCGGACGGCCGGGTCGTGGGGCTGGTCTCCGCCGGCATCACGACGAAGAACGTGGGCGGGACCGCCGACCGCCAGCTGCCGCTCGTGCTGTCGGCGGCCGCGGCGGCGCTCGCGCTGGCGACCGCGGGCGCCGCCCTGGTGAGCAGGCGGCTGCTGCGCCAGACCCACGGGCTGGGACCGCACGAGATGACCCGGATGTACGAACACCACGACGCCGTGCTGCACGCCGTCCGGGAGGGCGTGCTCATCGTCGACGACAAGGGCACCCTGGTCCTCGCCAACGACGAGGCACACCGGCTGCTCGGGCTGCCCGACGACGCCGAGGGCCGGCCCGTGCTCGCTCTGGGCCTCGACCCGGGCACCGCCGACCTGCTCGCCTCGGGCCGCGTCGCCACGGACGAGGTGCACCTGGTCGGTGAACGGCTCCTCGCCGTCAACCAGCGGACCACGGACCGGGCCGGCGTCCCACCGGGCAGCGTCGCCACCCTGCGCGACTCCACCGAGCTGCGGGCCCTGTCCGGCCGGGCGGAGACGGCGCGGGAACGGCTCAACATGCTGTACGACGCCGGGGTGGGCATCGGCACCAGCCTGGACGTGAGCCGGACGGCCGAGGAGCTGGCCGAGCTGGCCGTGCCCCGGTTCGCCGACTTCGCCACCGTGGACCTGTTCGACGCGGTCCTGGGGGGCGGGCAGCCGGACGCCGCGGCCTCGCTCAGCCGCACGGCGCTCAGCGGCATCCGCAAGGACGCTCCCCTCTATCCGGTCGGCGAGCGGATCCGGTTCGTGGACTCCTCCCCGCAGGGCCGCAGCCTCGGCACCGGGCGGCCCGTCCTGGAACCCCGGCTGGGCGAGGCGCCCGGCTGGCAGGCCCAGGACCTGGAGCGTTCGGCACAGATCGTGGAGTACGGCATCCACTCGCTGATCACCGTGCCGTTGCGGGCCGGGACGCTGGTGCTGGGCGTGGTCGGCTTCTGGCGCTCCGAGAAGCCGGAGCCGTTCGACGAGGACGAGCTGGCGCTGGCCGAGGAGCTGGTCGCGCGGGCCGCCGTCTCCATCGACAACGCGCGCCGCTACACGCGTGAGCACAGCATGGCCGTGACGCTGCAGCGCAGCCTGCTGCCGCGCAACCTGCCCGAGCAGGGCGCGCTGGAGATCGCCTACCGCTATCTGCCCGCCCAGGCCGGGGTGGGCGGTGACTGGTTCGACGTGCTGCCGCTGTCCGGTGCCCGGGTCGCGCTCGTGGTCGGGGACGTGGTCGGGCACGGCCTGCACGCCGCGGCCACCATGGGACGGCTGCGCACCGCCGTGCACAACTTCTCCTCCCTCGATCTGCCGCCGGACGAACTCATCGCCCTGCTGGACGAGTTGGTCGGCCGGATCGACCAGGACGAGGCCGAGGAGGAGGGCAGCGCACCGGTCACCGGCGCGACCTGCGTGTACGCCGTGTACGACCCGGTCTCCCGGCGGTGCACCGTCGCACGGGCCGGGCATCCGCCGCCGGCCCTCATCCACCCGGACGGCACCGTCGAGTTCCCGGACGTGCCGGCCGGTCCCCCGCTCGGGCTCGGCGGGCTGCCGTTCGAGACGGCGGAGCTGGAGCTGGCCGAGGGCAGCCGGCTCGTGCTGTACACCGACGGGCTGGTGGAGGACCGGGAGCGGGACATCGACGTCGGCCTGGAGATGCTGCGCGACGCTCTGGGGCGGGCCGGGAAGTCGCCGGAGGACACCTGCCGGGTCGTGCTCGACTCGCAGCTCACGGCGCGTTCCAGCGACGACATCGCCCTGATCGTCGCCCGGACGCGGGCGCTCGCCGCCGACCAGATCGCCGAGTGGCCGGTGCCGGCCGACCCGGCGGCCGTGGGCGAGGTGCGGGCGGCGGTGAGCCGGCAGCTGGCCGCATGGGGCCTGGAGGAACTGACGTTCACCACCGAGCTCATCCTGAGCGAGCTCGTCACCAACGCGCTGCGGTACGGCGGCGGCCCGATGCGGGTCCGGGTGCTGCGCGACCGCAACCTGATCTGCGAGGTGTTCGACAGCAGCAGCACCTCGCCGCACCTGCGCTACGCGACCATGACGGACGAGGGCGGACGGGGTCTGTTCCTCGTGGCCCAGCTCGCCGAGCGCTGGGGGACGCGCTATCTGCCCGACGGTAAGGTCATCTGGGCCGAGCAGCCCCTGCCATAAGTCATACTGTGGACTGCTCATAAAGTAGCCTTATGAGCCCATAGACCGGACCCGCGTACCAAGTAAGGCTTGCCTTAGTTTAGGCTTCCCGTCGAGATCGCTTGTCGCCGCTCGAAGGGAACCTGACCATGCCCCGCCCCCTGCGGGTAGCCATCGTCGGATCCGGCCCCGCCGGGATCTACGCCGCCGACGCCCTGCTCAAGTCCGAAGTGGCCGCCGAACCGGGCGTGTCCATCGACATCTTCGAGCGCATGCCGGCGCCGTTCGGACTGATCCGCTACGGCGTCGCCCCCGATCACCCGCGGATCAAGGGCATCATCACGGCCCTGCACCAGGTGCTCGACAAGCCCCAGATCCGGCTGTTCGGCAATGTGGACTACGGCTCCGACATCAGCCTGGACGACCTGCGGGCGTTCTACGACGGCGTCATCTTCGCCACCGGCGCGATGGCCGACCGGTCGATGTCGATCCCCGGCATCGACCTCGACGGCTCCTACGGCGCCGCCGACTTCGTCTCCTGGTACGACGGCCACCCGGACGTGCCGCGCACCTGGCCGCTGGAGGCCGAGAAGGTCGCCGTGCTCGGCGTCGGCAACGTGGCGCTCGACATCGCCCGCGTCCTGGCCAAGACGGCGGACGAACTGCTGCCCACCGAGATCCCGCCGAACGTCTACGAGGGTCTGAAGGCCAACCGGGCCAAGGAGATCCACGTGTTCGGCCGCCGGGGCCCGGCGCAGGCGAAGTTCAGCCCGATGGAGCTGCGGGAGCTGGACCACTCCCCCAACATCGAGGTCATCGTCGACCCCGAGGACATCGACTACGACGAGGGCTCGATCGCCACCCGGCGCGGCAACAAGCAGGCCGACATGGTCGCCAAGACGCTGGAGAACTGGGCGATCCGCGACGTCGGCGACCGTCCCCACAAGCTCTTCCTGCACTTCTTCGAGTCGCCGGTGGAGATCCTCGGCGAGGACGGCAGGGTCGTGGGGCTGCGCACCGAGCGCACGGAGCTGGACGGCACGGGCAACGTCAAGGGCACGAGCACCTTCAAGACCTGGGACGTCACCGCCGTCTACCGGGCCGTCGGCTACCTGTCCGACAAACTCCCCAAGCTGCCCTGGGACATCGACTCCGGGACCGTCCCGGACCAGGGCGGCCGGGTCCTCCAGGAGTCCGGCGAGCACCTGCAGTCGACGTACGTCACCGGCTGGATCCGGCGCGGCCCCGTGGGCCTGATCGGGCACACCAAGGGCGACGCGAACGAGACCGTGGCCAACCTCCTGGACGACTATGCCAACGGCCGGCTGCTGACGCCCGCCACCCCCGCCCCCGAGGCGGTGGACGCGTTCCTCGCCGAGCGGAACGTCCGCTTCACCACCTGGGACGGCTGGTACCGGCTGGACGCGGCGGAGAAGGCGCTGGGCGAGCCCGAGGGCCGCGAGCGCGTGAAGATCGTCGAGCGTGAGGACATGCTGCGCGCCAGCGGCGCCTGACCTCCTTACACCCGCGGGGCGGGTCCGGTGGCAATGTCATCGGACCCGCCCTTTCGCGTACTTGAACCATGTACGATCCCGGTGTTTCACCGAACCATCACATCGCCTTCACTCGAAGGCCATGCAGGGGGGACGAACGTCCATGCGCATACGCCTTGTCACCACCACCGCCGCCGCGGCCGTCGCGGCCGGAGCCCTGACCGCCCTGAGCGCGGTCCCGGCCCAGGCCGCCGAGTACAACTCCGCGCTGAAGGTCCGAGGCATCCAGTACGACGCTCCCGGGAGCGACTCCAACCGGTGTTCGGGAGGGAACACCAAGGAGGAGTACCTGACCATCAAGAACTACTCGAAGTCCACGACGGTCAACCTCAAGGGGTACGTCGTGAAGGACGCGGCGGGGAACAGGTTCACCTTCACCGCGAGTCACTCGCTCCAGCCGGGCGACTACGTGAAGCTGCGCGGCGGCAACGGGACCGACTCCGACGCCGGCAACGTCGTCTACCGCGACAACTGCAACTTCATGTGGAACAACGACAAGGACACGATCTACGTGTACAAGCCGTCCGGCGCCCCCGCCGACGTGCACTCGTACACCAAGAGCGGCTCGGACAAGGACGGCAACGGGTACATCACGTACCACGGCTGAGTCCGTCCGGCCCGGGTCCCCTCAGGGGCTCGGCGCCGTGAGATAGCGCTGCAGCGTCGGGGCCAGCCACGCCACGATCTCCTCGCGGGCCAGCCCCACGGCGGGCGGGAACCGCAACACGTAGCGCGTGAGCGCCAGTCCGAGCAGCTGCGCGGCGCAGAGTCCGGCCCGCGCGGCCGCCTGCTCGGGATCGGGGCAGACCGCGCGGGCCACCGGGACCAGTTGGTCACGGAAGACGGACTGCATCCGTTCGGCCCCTGCGCTGTTGGTCACTCCCACCCGGAGCAGCGCCGTCAGCACCTCGTTCTCCTCCCACATGCCGAGGAAGTGCGTCACGAGCGCCTGCCCCGCGTCCGCGCGGGGCAGTGCGGCGAGATCCGGCATCGACAGGTCGACGGAGACCGCAGCGGCGAACAGACCCTCCTTGTTGCCGTAGTAGCGCATGACCATGGAGGGATCGATCCGCGCGTCCTTGGCGATCGCGCGGATGGTGGCCCGGTCGTAGCCGTCGGTGGCGAAGCGCTCGCGGGCGACCGCGAGGATGGCGCTGCGGGTGTCCTCGGAGCGGCGGCGGGCGCCGCCGGAGGCCGGTTCGGCGCTCCTGCTGTGGCTGACGTTCATGCCGACAAGCGTAGGCCAACACGTGTTTGCCAACAACTGTTGACGCGAGGGGGTGGCGCGCCCTACTTTGGTCAACAGGTGTTGGTCAACGGACGTTGGCCAACGAGTGTTGGCAACCGGAGGTCATGCCATGCAGACCCAGCCTTCCGTGATCGTCGTCGGCGCCGGCCCCGCCGGTCTTCTCCTGGCCGGCGACCTCGCCGCCGCCGGGGTCCCCGTCACGCTCCTCGAGAAGCGCCCGCACCGGATCAGCAACCTCTCCCGCGCCTTCGTGCTGCACGCCCGCACTCTGGAGCAGCTCGACGCCCGGGGCCTCGCAGACGAACTGGAGTCCGCCGGGCGCCCCTTGAGCAGCCTCCGCCTCTTCGGCCGGCTCAGCATCGACCTGAGCACCCTCCCCTCCCGCTTCAACCACCTGCTCGTCCTCCCGCAGTACGAGGTCGAGAAGGTCCTGCGGCGGCGTGCCGTCGAAGCCGGGGTGGACTTCCGCCACGAGACCGAACTGACCGGGCTGACCCAGGACATGGACGGCGTGACGGTGCGGGTGCGCACGGCCGACGGGCGGACGGAGAGCCTGCGGGCCGCCCACGCGGTCGGTACCGACGGGATGCGCAGCGCAGTGCGGGAGGCGATCGGGCTGCCCTTCCCGGGGCGCTCCGCCATCCGTTCCGTCGTGCTCGCGGACGTCCGGCTCGCGGAGGAGCCGGAGAATCTGCTGACGGTCAACGCCGTCGGGGACGCCTTCGCCTTCCTCGCGCCGTTCGGGGACGGCTACCACCGCGTCATCGCCTGGAACCGCGCCCGCGACGTGCCCGACAGCGAACCGCTCGGCCTCGACGAGGTCAGGGAGGTCACCCGGCTCGCCCTCGGCCGTGACTACGGCATGCACGACGCGCGGTGGATGTCCCGCTTCCACAGCGACGAACGCCAGGTGCCCGCCTACCGCGTGGGCCGGGTCTTCCTCGCCGGGGACGCCGCGCACGTCCACACCCCGGCCGGTGGCCAGGGCATGAACACCGGCCTCCAGGACGCCGCCAACCTCGGCTGGAAACTGGCCGCGGTGGTCCGGGGCCACGCGGACCCGGCTCTCCTCGACAGCTACCAGACCGAACGTCACCCGGTCGGCAGGGCCGTGCTGCGCAGCAGCGGCGGGATCGTCCGGCTCGCCATGGCCAAGTCCCCCTGGACGCTGGCGCTGCGGGCCGCACTGACCGGCTTCCTGAACGCGGTCGGCCCGGCGCGGCGCAGGGCCGTCGGCGAGATCACCGGCATCGGCTACCGCTACCCGGCGCCCCGCGGAACCCACCGCCTCACCGGCACGCGTGTCCCGGACGTGGCCCTGGAGGGCGGCCGTCTCTACGAGGCCCTGCGCGGCGGCCGGTTCGTGCTGATCGCTCCGCAGGCGTACCGGGGCGGCGGCGGGCGCGAGGACCGGCTGACCGTGCAGCACTGGCGCAGCGGCCGGGGCTCGACCGTCCTGGTCCGCCCCGACGGATACGTGGCGTGGGCGGCGGACGCGGCGGACCCGGCAGCGATCGACAAGGCGCTCACCGCACACGTGGGGCCCCGCTGAGGCCGCCGCGCACGTGGGGTCCCGTGAGGTCGCCGACCAAGCGGGGCCCACTGAGGTCGCCGCACGAGCGGGGCCCTGCCGAGGCCGCCGCACGCGTGGGGCCCCGCTGCCGTTATGCGGTCCGCTCCGCGTCGATCTCGGCGATCAGGGCCTCCACTCGGACCCGGATCTCGTCGCGGATCGGGCGGACGGCCTCGACGCCCTTGCCGGCCGGGTCCTCCAGGGCCCAGTCGAGGTACTTCTTGCCGGGGAACACCGGGCAGGCGTCGCCGCAGCCCATGGTGATGACGTAGTCGGACGCCTGCACGGCCTCGGTGGTGAGGAGCTTGGGCGTGGCGCCGGAGAGGTCGATGCCCACTTCCCTCATGGCCTCGGCCGCGGCCGGGTTCACCCGGTCCCCCGGGACGGAGCCGGCGGAGCGGACCTCGATCCGGTCGCCCGCGAGGTGGGTGAGGAATCCGGCGGCCATCTGCGAACGGCCGGCGTTGTGGACGCAGACGAACAGCACGGAGGCGAGCGGGTCGGAGGACATCGGTTCTTCCTTCGTACGCGGATCCCGAGGGGCCGGCCGGGGTGATGCCGGCTCGGAGTGATGTGACAGTATCAGTCCATGCTGATGTCAGTCGACGCTGATCTGATGCGGGTTCTCGCGGATCCGCTGCGCTTTCGGATCGTCACGCTGCTGGCCGAGGAGACGCTCTGCAGCACGCATCTGATCGAGGAGACGGGGGCCCGGCAGACCAACCTCTCCAACCATCTGAAGGTGCTGCGTGAGGCCGGTGTCGTGGAGACGGAACCCTGCGGCCGGTTCACCTACTACCGGCTGAAGCCCGAGATCCTCTCCTCGCTGGCGGGCCGGTTCGCCGAGCTCGCCGCGACCGCGCGCGCCACCGTCGAGAACGACGTCAAGCGGTCCTGCCCCTGACGCGGCGTCCGTCGCACTGTCGCCGCCCCCGTACCGAGGAGTTCTGTTGTCCGCGACCGAGGCCACCGGGGTGACCGGGCCCGACCGAGGCGGAGAGTCCGCCACAGCCGCAGCCGCAGCCGTCGGCGCCCCGGGCGCCGAGCCGCGCCCCGCCCCGGGGTCGAACCCGCCCCGGACACCCCCGCTGACGGCCCGGGCCGCGGCGGAACTCGTCGGTACGGCGGCCCTCGTCGCGGTGGTGGTGGGCTCCGGCATCCAGGCCACCGAGCTCACCGGCGACGTCGGTCTGCAGTTGCTGGCCAACTCCCTGGCCACCGTCTTCGGCCTGGGGGTGCTCATCACGCTGCTGGGCCCGGTCTCCGGTGCGCACTTCAATCCGGCCGTCACCGTGGCCGAGTGGTGGACGGCCCGCCGCGGCGGCGCCGGGGTCGGCGCGCGCGAGGTGGCCGTGTACGTACCGGCTCAGGTGGCCGGTGCGATCGCGGGGGCGATCCTGGCGGACGCCATGTTCGGTGAGCCGCTGGTGCGGTGGTCCACCCACGACCGTTCGGCGGGGCATCTGCTGCTGGGCGAGGTCGTGGCGACGGCCGGACTGATCCTGCTGATCTTCGGCCTGGCCCGCACCGACCGGCTGCGGTTCGCCCCCGTGGCCGTCGCCTCGTACATCGGGGCCGCCTACTGGTTCACCTCGTCCACGTCGTTCGCCAATCCGGCGGTGACCATCGGCCGCGCCTTCACCGACACCTTCGCGGGCATCGCGCCCGGCTCCGTCGCGGGGTTCATCGGCATGCAGCTGATCGGCGCCGCGGTCGGGCTCGCGCTGGTGGCGGTCATCTTCATGCCCGGCCGGGACGAGAGCGCCTGACGCGAAGCGCAGGGACCGGGTGCGCCCCGCCCCGTCCGCCGGCCCGGTCGCCGCTCAGACGGCGGCGGCTCGGGCCGTGGGCGCCGTCGTCGTCAGCAGCCGGCCCATCGCGGCCAGTACGGACGGCTCGACCCGGTAGTACACCCAGGTGCCGCGCCGCTCGGAGGTGAGCAGTCCGGCCTCCTTGAGCTTCTTCAGGTGGTGGGAGACGGTCGGCTGCGAGACCCCCACGTCGGAGATGTCGCACACGCACGCCTCGCCGCCCTCGTGCGCGGCCACGGCCGAGAACAGCCGCAGCCGGACGGGATCTCCCAGCGCCTTGAACATCCGCGCGGCCGTCTCGGCCTCCTCGGCGGTGATCGGGCGCTCGTTCAACGGCGGGCAGCAGGGCACCACACCGTCGGCGGTGGAGTCGAGCAGCGGTAGCGGCTTGGCGTTCGACATGCGTCTATGTTGACACACGTCGAATCAAGAGCGGCCCTTGATTCGATGAGTGTCTATGTTGACGGCCTTCGAATCAAGTGCCATGCTGGCGACCACAGCACATCGACGAATGTCGAAATACGCAGGGAGTCGTCGTGAACCCGTCCAGCAGCGAGCTGCCCGTCGTCGTGATCGGAGCCGGTCCCATCGGTCTGGCCGCCGCCGCACATCTCACCGGCCGCGGCCTCCCCGTGATCGTCCTGGAGGCCGGGCCGGCCGCGGGTGCGGCGGTGCGCGAGTGGGCGCACGTCCGGCTGTTCTCCACCTGGGGCGAGCTCACCGACCCGGCGGCCGAGAAGCTCCTCGCCCCGGCCGGCTGGACCAGGCCCGACCCCGCGACGTACCCGACCGGTGGCGACTGGGCGGAGCGGTATCTGCAGCCGCTCGCCGACGCCCTCGGCGACACGGTGCGTACCGGCGCCCGCGTCACCGGCGTCTCCCGGGCCGGACGGGACCGGGTCGTCGACGCCGACCGTGAGGCGCAGCCGTTCGTGGTGCACGTCAGCCACGCCGACGGCCGCCAGGAGCGGCTGTTCGCCCGAGCGGTCATCGACGCCTCGGGGACCTGGGCCACCCCGGGCCCCGCCGGGGGCAGCGGCCTGCCCGCTCTCGGCGAGGGCGCCGCGGCCGGCCGGATCACCTACCGCGTGCCCGATCTCCGGGACCCGGCCGTGCGCGCCCGGTACGCGGGCAGGCGCACCGCCGTCATCGGCTCCGGGGCCTCCGCCTTCACCGCCCTGGCCGGCCTCGCCGACCTGGCCAGGGCGGACGGCGGGTCGGGCACCAAGGCGGTGTGGATCCTGCGCCGCCCCGTCTCCGGCGCCACCTTCGGCGGCGGGGAGGCCGACCGGCTCCCGGCCCGCGGAGCACTCGGGCTCGCCGCGAAGGCCGCCGTCGACGAGGGTCACGCGGAGGCCGTCACCGGTTTCCGCACCGAGGCGATCGAGCGGGACGGCGACGGTCCGCTGGTCCTGGTCGCCGAGGACGGCCGCCGTCTCACCGGGATCGACGAGGTGATCGTGCTGACCGGTTTCCGCCCGGACCTGTCGTTCCTGTCGGAGATCCGCCTCGGCCTGGACGAGCGTCTCCAGGCACCGGTCGCGCTCGCCCCGCTGATCGACCCGAACCAGCACTCGTGCGGCACCGTGTACCCCCACGGCCATCGCGAACTCGCCCACCCCGAGCAGGGCATCCACCTGGTCGGCATGAAGTCCTACGGCCGCGCCCCGACGTTCCTGGCGATGACCGGCTACGAGCAGGTCCGCTCCGTCGTCGCCGCGCTCGCCGGCGACCTGGAGTCCGCCGACCGCGTCGAACTCACCCTTCCCGCCACGGGAGTCTGCGGCGGATCCGGCCTGTTCGACGCCCCGGAGACCGACCGGAACGAGGACGGCTGCTGCGCACCGGCGCCGCGCCTGGTCCAGCTCGGCCCGGCGCCGGACGGCGGTTGCTGCGGCGCCTGAGCCGGGCCGGCCGGGTTTGCCGAACCGGCAACGCCGTTCGGGTCCGGCCGGACGGGCGCCGGATGATCGGTGGCAGAGCGCCCCTTTCCGACCGCGGGAGGATCCATGCCGCAGACGTCCGCCGCCGACCGCACACACCGCCTGGTGCCGTCACCGGCCGGCCGTGTCCACCTCGTCGAACAGGGGGACGGGCCGCTCGTGCTGTTGCTGCACGGGTTCCCGGAGTCCTGGTACGCCTGGCGTCACCAACTGCCGGCGCTGGCCGGGGCCGGGTACCGGGCGGTGGCCGTCGACCTGCGCGGCTACGGGCGCTCGTCCCGGCCCGCGGCCGTGGCGGACTACCGGATGCTCGCCCTGGTGGAGGACGCCGTCGCCGTGGTGGAGGCGCTGGGGGAAGAGTCGGCCGTGGTCGTCGGACACGACTGGGGCGCGAGCATCGCCGCGATCTGCGCGCTGGTACGGCCCGATGTGTTCCGAGCGGTGGGGCTGCTGAGCGTGCCTTACACCCCGCCCGGCGGTCCGAGGCCCAGCGACGTCTTCGCGGGCATGGGCGGCGACGAGGAGTTCTACGTCTCCTACTTCCAGGAGCCCGGCCGCGCCGAGGCGGAGATCGAGCCCGATGTGCGCGGCTGGCTCGCCGGGTTCTACACGGCCCTGTCCGCCTCGGCCGGCCGGCCCGACGGGCCCGGGCCGTACTTCGTGGCGCGTGGCGGGAGGATGCGTGACCGGTTCCCCCAGGGGCGTCTGCCCGAGTGGCTGGGCGAGGCCGATCTCGACGTCTTCGCCGGGGAGTTCGAGCGGACGGGGATGACCGGTGCCCTGAACCGGTACCGCAGCATGGACCGGGACTGGGAGGACCTGACGGGATTCGCCGGTGCCCCCGTCACCCAGCCGTCGCTGTTCCTCGCCGGCCGCCTGGACGCGTCGCTGGCCTGGCTGGCCGACGCCGTCGAGGCGTTCCCGGTCACCCTCCCCGGCCTGACGGCCCATCACCTCCTGGACGACTGCGGTCACTTCGTGCAGCAGGAACGCCCGGACGAGACCAGCCGCCTGCTGGTGGAGTGGCTCGCCGGTCTGCCGGACTAGGCGCTCGGCAGCCAGCGCGCGAGGTAGGCGCGCAGGCCCGTGAGGTCGGTGCCGCCCGCCACGTAGCCCAGGATGGCCGGGGCGCGTGACTCCCGCGCGCGGTCCAGGGAGCGGTCGACGATCCGGAACGGGGTGTCGTACGCGCGCAGTTGGGTCGCGAGGGCGAGTCCGGTCGGGCCCGCGCCCACGACCAGCACGTCCAGGGGTGCCGTCATGCACTCACCGTAGACGCGGCGGTCCGGCGTGCCGGGGCCCTCCGCGGCGTGTCCGTGGCGGAGGGCCCGTCCCGTGGTGCCGGTTCAGACCTCCAGGTCGGCCTCGATCTTGCGGAGCTGGTGGCGGGCCATCGCGAGGTTGGCGCGGCTCCCGTCGAGCACCAGGTAGAGGAACAGCCCGCTGCCGCCGCGTCCCTTGAGCAGCCGGATGAGGTGGTACTGGCTGTTCAGCGTGATGAGGATGTCCTCGATCTCCTCCTTCAGGCCCAGGTGTTCCATGGTGCGCAGCTTGGACCGTACGACGTCGGTGTTGCCGGCGGCGGCGACTTCGAGGTTGAAGTCCTTGCCGCCGCCGAGGGTGCCGAGCGCCATGCCGCTCGTGTAGTCCACGAGGGCGACGGCCGTGGCTCCGTCGATGGAGGCCAGGCATTCCTTCAGCGCGGTCTCGGTGTTGGCCATGGGTGGGTTCCTTTCCTTGGGTGTTTCCTCGGTCGGTTGGTCGGGTGGTCGTTCGGGGGGTTCGGAGCGGCGCCGCGGTTCAGGCGCGGGCCGTCCCGGGGCCGGGCGGCGCGAAGGCCGGGCAGTCGAGGGCCGGGCGGTTCGGGCGCCGGGCGGTTCAGGTGCCGGCCTGGGGGCGCGACGGGTGGGCGGGGCGCTGCGGGGTGCGTACCGGCAGGGTCCCGATGGGCCGGGTGGCGGTGGCCGGGGGTGCGGCGGTGAGGTGTTCCTCGGTGTCGGGCCCGGCCGCGGAGCCCGGCTCCGGCGTCGGCGCGGTGGCCGGCCGGTCGGCGTGGCGGCCGGTGCCCGGGCCGACGCGCGTGGCGACCAGGTCGGCGATCCGGGCCCCGCTGCGCCGGCCCTCCAGGTGGAGGCGGCCGACGTTGACCCGGTCCTCGGCGAGCAGGGTGAGGACGGCGGTGGCGCCGGCCGCGTAGGTCGCGACGTACCCTCCCGAGCCGCGCACGAGCAGTTCGCGGAAGTCGCCGCGGGCGGCGGCGTCGGTCATGCGGTAGGCGACGCCGAGGGCGGCGGCGGTGAGGGCCGCGAGTCCCTCCGGCTCGGTGTCGGGCACGTCGTGCGCGAGAACGAGTCCGTCGACGGTGGCCGCGAGCGCGCCGGTCAGCCGGGGTATGCGGGTGCGCAGCCCGCGCAGTTCGTCCAGGACGTCGGTCTCGACGGCCATGAGCAGTCTCCTTTCGGCACGCTGTCGTCGCGCGCGGATCACAGTGCCTCCAAGGCGTGCAGGAGCCGTCGCAGCAGAGCGGTCTCGGGCTCGTCCGGGAACACGGGCACCGGCACGGGGGACCCGGCGGCGGGGGCCGGGGACATCACCGGCGCGCCTGGTGCCGGCGGCGCCCCGGGCACCACGGAGGCTGCGGGAGCCGAGGGGGCTGCGGGAGCCACGGAGTCCGCCGGGCCGGCTGCGGGAGCCACCGGGTCCGCCGGGGCGACCATCCCGGCGGCGGCCAGACGGCGGAGTTCGACCAGGGTGTGGAAGGTGCGGCAGGCGAGGGTTGTGGCGATCTGGGCGGCGGTGCGGACGCCGTCGACCTGGGCGAGTATCCGGCTGCGGCGGGCGGGCAGGTCCGCGGACCCGGCGTCTTCTATGCGCGCGAGCGGTGCCCGGTCGACGGCCGGTTCGGGCCATATGCGGTGCAGCAGCTCGCGGCGACGTCTGGACTCGCGCAGGACGGTGTCCACCGGTACGGAGCGGACGGCGCCGAGCCAGTGCGCGACTCCGGGCCGGAAGCGCAGGGCGGGTCCGTCGTGGGCGAGGACGAAGTACGCCGCGTCGAAGAGGGCGCCGAGGTGGCACAACTCCAGTGCTCCGGCGGCGAGATGGCCGCTGTCCACGAGCTGCCGCCCCACGCGGCAGCGGCGGCCGGCCCGGTCGATCGCCTCCCACCAGCCGTCCGGGGCGAGCGCTCCGCTGTGCGTGAGCAGGTCGCCGAGGGCGGGTGCGTGGGCGGACTCGACATGGACGACGTGTCCGGCGGCCAGGTAGACGATCCCCGCCTCGGTGGACAGGGCACCGCTCGCGCTGCGCTCGGCCAGAGTGGCGAGCTGGGCCGAGGCCGGTTCGTCGGTGCGTGAGGTGAGGATCTGCGTGATCATCCGAGCACCAGTCTGTCCGCCATCTCGGCCAGCCGTATGCGGGCCAGCGCCAGGTTGCCGTCCGTGCGGTCGAGCCATAAGTGCAGGAACACCGTGCTGTCGAAGGTCGTGGTGACGAACCTCAGCAGGTGGTACGAGTCCGTGTTGGTCAGGATCAGGTCCTGCACGGGTGGCTCCTTGCCCAGGCCGGCGTCCGCCGGGGCGAGTACGCCGCTCTCCGTGGCGAGCCGGGCGAGCTCGGCGGTCTCCGCCGCCGTCGCCTCCGGGTCGCCGCCCGGAGCCTCACCCACGGCGCCCAGGGCGAGACCGCTGATCCAGTCGACCACCGCCGCCCCCCGGGCACCGGGCAGCCGCATGGCTTCCAGAAGACTTTCGTCGATTCCGGGCACGCCGAATCCCCTCCCCCTGCACGGCCGTTCCCGCGAACGTGAGCACGACACTACGGTGGGTGCACGGCCCAGGTGAACGCTTTGGCATTTTCCAAAGGAATGTGCAGGGAAGCGGGCGAGGCGTGACCGCGCATGAGCGGAAGCGGGCAGGATACGACGCTCGGCGGCTCGTCGCAGCCCACGGTTTCGCGGGGCCGGCTGTTACGCTGTAAGTGGCCTTGACCGTGCAACGAGGGGTTCACAGACGTGGTGGGTGACGACGACATCTCCGGGTGAGATCCGGATCTGACGGCCGCCGGACGCGCCGAGGAGCGCAGCCGAAGTGGCCGGTTCGTCATACCCCCTTGTCCCACGTCTGCCCAGGGCGGAGCTCTCTCTGCCCGCGCCCTTTCCGAGGTCGCTCCCCATGTCCGACGCCGCCGTCGTCTGCTCCCACGTGTCCTTCGCCTGGCCGGACGACACCCCCGTCTTCCAGGACCTGTCCTTCACCGTCACGGCCGGCCGTACCGGCCTGGTCGCCCCCAACGGCTCCGGCAAGAGCACGCTGCTGAAGCTGATCGCCGGGGAACTCCCGCCCGCCATCGGCTCGTTGTCGGTGAACGGCACCCTCGGCCACCTCCCCCAGACCCTCCCTCTGACCGGCGACCTCACCGTCGCCGAGGTGCTCGGGGTCGCCGCGGTGATCCGCGCCCTGGACGCCGTCGAGTCCGGTGACGTGAGCGAGGAGCACTTCGTCACCATCGGCGACGACTGGGACATCGAGGAGCGCACCCGCGCCCAGCTCGACCGTCTCGGCCTGGCCGGCCTCGCCCTTGACCGCCGCCTCGGCACGCTCAGCGGCGGCCAGGTCGTCTCCCTCGGGCTCGCCGCCCAACTGCTCAAGCGCCCGGACGTCCTCCTCCTGGACGAGCCGACCAACAACCTCGACGCGCAGGCCCGGCACAAGCTCTACGACGTGCTGTCGGACTTCGGCGGCTGTCTGCTGCTGGTCAGTCACGACCGCGCGCTCCTCGACCGCATGGACCGCATCGCCGAACTCGGCAGCGACGAACTCCGCCTCTACGGCGGTGACTTCACGGCCTACGAGGAGGCCGTGCGCGCGGAGCAGGAGGTCGCCGAGAAGAACGTCCGCACCGCCGAGCAGGAACTGAAGCGGGACAAGCGGGAGATGCAGCAGGCCCGGGAGCGCGCCGAGCGCCGGGCGAGCAACGCGGCGAAGAACCTCAAGAACGCAGGCCTGCCGAGGATCTTCGCGGGCACCATGAAGCGGGGCGCGCAGGAGTCGGCGGGCCGGGCGGGCCAGACGCACGAAGCCCGCGTCGGGGAGGCCAGGGCCCGGCTCGACGAGGCCGGGCGTGCGCTGCGCGACGAGCAGCGCCTCGCCCTCGACCTGCCCGACACGCAAGTGCCCGCCGGGCGGCCCCTCTTCCTCGGCGAGGGGATGCAGGTCCGCCTCGGCGGCCGACCGGTGTTCGCGGAGGGCGGTGTCGACCTGACGATCCGGGGCCCCGAGCGGATCGCGCTGACCGGGCCCAACGGCGTAGGGAAGACGACCCTGTTGCGTCTGGTCACCGGCGATCTCACCCCGGACGGCGGGGAGATCAGGCGCAACGACGGCCGGATCGCGTACCTCTCGCAGCGCCTGGACCTGCTGGACGAGGACCGCACGGTCGCGGAGAACTTCGCCGCCTACGCCCCGCGGCGGCCCGAGGCGGAGCGCATGAACCTGCTAGCCCGCTTCCTCTTCCGGGGCGCCCGGGCCCATCTCCCCGTCCGGGTGCTCTCCGGCGGCGAACGACTGCGCGCCACGCTCGCCTGCGTGCTGTACGCCGAACCCGCTCCGCACCTGCTGCTGCTCGACGAACCGACCAACAACCTCGACCTGGTCGGCGCCGGCCAGCTGGAGAGCGCCCTCGACTCCTACCGGGGCGCCTTCGTGGTGATCAGCCACGACGAGCGGTTCCTCGCCGAGATCGGCGTCGGCCGCCTGCTGCGGCTGGAGGACGGCAGGCTCACGGAGGCAGGGGTGTCCGCGGTGTGATCCGCCGGACCGGCAGTGGCCCGCGTCCGCGGCCGTGCGCCCGGCGGGCCGACCCGCTCGATCACCCCAGGGACGGATACCTGTGACCCAGCCCTCTCTGATCGCCCACGACCTCGTCCGCGTCCTGGGCGGGCGCCGCGTCCTCGACGGCGTCTGCCTGACCGCCTCCCCCGGCCGGCGCATCGGCCTGATCGGGGAGAACGGCGTCGGCAAGTCGACGCTCCTGCGCGTGCTCGCCGGCGTGGACGAACCCGACGGAGGAAGCGTCTCGCGCCCCGCCGACCTGGGCTTCCTCCACCAGGAGATGCCCTTCGACGCCGGCGCCACCCTCGCCACGGTGCTGGACGAGGCCCTGCGCGAGGCCCGCGAGGACCTCTCGGAGCTCGAACGGCTCGGGGAGGAACTCGCCCGGGTGCCCCGGGACGACCCCGGTCACCAGCGGCTCCTGGACGCCTACGGCAGACGGCTCGAACAGGCTCAGGACCGGGAGTCCTGGGACGCCGACCGCCGCGCGGCCCTGGTGCTGGAAGGGCTGGGACTCGGCGCGCTGCGGCACGACCGCACCCTCGGTTCGCTCTCCGGCGGGCAGCGCGGCCGGCTGGCCCTGGCGGCCCTGCTGGTGCGGCGCCCGTCCGCGCTGCTGCTGGACGAGCCCACCAACCACCTCGACGACGATGCCGCCGCCTTTGTGGAGGAGCAGCTCCGCGCCCTGCCCGGGGCCGTGGTGTGCGCCGGCCACGACCGGGCGTTCCTCGACGCGGTCTGCACCGATGTCGTAGACCTCGATCCGGCGGTGCACGGACCGGTGCGCTACGGCGGCAACTACAGCGCCTATCTGGGTGAGAAGCGCGCCGAGCGGGAGCGCTGGGAGCGGCGGTACGAGGAGGAGCGGCAGGAGTGGGAGGCGCTGCGTCACTCGACGGGGGTGACCGCGCGCCGGGTGGCTCCGGACCGGGGGCCGCGCGACAACGAGAAGATGGGCTACGGCCACCGAGGCGGCCGGGTGCAGAGCCAGATCTCCCGCCGGGTGCGCAACGCCGGGCGGCGGCTGGCGGAGCTGGAGCGCACCCGGGTCGCCGAGCCGCCCCGGCCGCTGCGGTTCGCGGCCGTCGAACTCGCCGCCCCCGCGGAGGAGGACCCGCGGCCTCTGGTGTCGCTGCGTGACGTGCGGGTGCCGGGGCGGCTCGCCCTGGGCGCCCTGGACGTGCCGGCGGCGGACCGGCTGCTGGTCACCGGCGGCAACGGGACGGGCAAGTCGACGCTGCTCGCCGTGCTCGCCGGGCGGCTGCGGGCCGAGGGCGAGGTGCGCAGGCGGGAGGGGGTGACGGTGGGGCTGCTCGCCCAGGATTCCGTGTTCGAGCGGCCCGACCGCACGGTCCGGGACACCTATCGGCTGTCGCTGGGCCCGGAGCGGGCCGAGCGGGTGCCGCTTGCCTTGCTCGGTCTGCTGCCCGAGGCGGCCCTGGACCAGCCCGTCGGGCAGTTGTCCGTCGGGCAGCGCCGGCGCCTGGACCTGGCGCTGCCGGTGGCCCGCCCGCCGCAACTGCTCCTGCTCGACGAACCCACCAACCACCTCTCCCCCCGGCTGTGCGACGAACTGGAGGAGGCGCTGGGCACCGCGCCGGGTGCGATCGTGGTCGCGAGCCACGACCGCCGGCTGCGGGGACGGTGGCAGGGCCGTGAGCTCCGTCTGGGCACGGATGGCGGCGACGACCGACAGCGGCCATGCCCGTAGGGGCGGTCACCGGCCTGCACGGTGACGTGTCGTTGCCCGGCCGAACCGTCACCCGTCAGGATGGTGAGGTGAATCGTGGTGATCATGTCTTCGTCTGCGGGCACCCGGCGCTGGACTTCGCCGCGACGCTGCGCGCCCGGCGCTCGACGCGGTGCGAGATGTTCACGACGCCGGACAGACTGAACGCCTGGTATCTGGAGTCCGGGCTCGTGGACACGATCACTCCCGCGGAGCAGGACGACGTCCGTGCGGCCGTCGCCGTGCGCGAGGCGGTCCACCGGCTCGTCACCAACCGCCGCCTCGGCGAGGAGTTCGACCGGGAGGCGCTCGCGGTGCTCAACGCCGCCGCGCGCAAGGCCCCGGTGACGCCGCAGCTCACGCTGACGGGCCGGCACACCGACGCCACTCCGGAGCAGGCGCTGGCCACGGTCGCCCGGCAGGCGGTGGAGCTGCTCAGCGGCCCGGACGTGCCCCTGATGAAGGAGTGCGGGGACGCCGAGTGCACCCGGGTCTACCTCGACCGGTCCCGCGGCATGCGGCGGCAGTGGTGCGGCATGGAGTCCTGCGGCAACAGGATCAAGGCGGCGGCGTACCGCGCCCGCAGGAGGACGCTCCGGCAGAGCGGCTGAGGCGGTGACGCCGCGCGGGCAGCTCGTCACCGGTCGAGAAGGTGACCTGCCGAGGGCTCACCGCGTCACAGGCCCGGCTCGAGCGCCAGGCAGGAGCAGAAAACAAGCGCGGCCGGGGAGGGAGGACCTTCCCGGCCGCGCTCGTGGGGCGCGCGGTTCAGGACTCCGCGCGCTTGGGCAACCGCCAGTTCGGGCGCGGGAAGTGGCAGGTGTAGCCGTCGGGGTAGCGCTGGAGGTAGTCCTGGTGCTCCGGCTCGGCCTCCCAGAAGGGACCGGCCGGTACGACCTCGGTCACCACCGGGCCCGGCCACAGCCCGGACGCCTCGACGTCGGCGATGGTGTCCTGCGCGATGCGCCGCTGCTCGTCGTCCAGGTAGAAGATGGCGGAGCGGTAGCTGAGCCCCACGTCGTTGCCCTGCCGGTTGCGGGTGGTCGGGTCGTGGATCTGGAAGAAGTACTCCAGGATCGCGCGGTAGTCGGTGGCCGTGGGGTCGAAGACGATCTCGATCGACTCCGCGTGCCGCCCGTGGTCCCGGTAGGTGGGGTGGGGCTTGCCGTCGTCACCGCTGTAGCCCACCCGGGTGCGCACGACCCCGGGCAGCGACCGGATCAGTTCCTGCATCCCCCAGAAGCAGCCACCCGCGAGCAGCGCCCTCTCCTCGACGTCGCTCATGGCGCGTCCCCTTTCTCTCTGCGTCGATCCACGCGGCTCCAGCCTCGCACACCGGCCGCGGAAACCGGGATCGCCCGTCACCCTTCGAGACGGTGACGCGCGCGCGTGCGCCGGCAACGACCGGGACACGACGCTGTGCGGCCTCGGCACGACCTGGCAACCGGCGGCGGACGGCCTTCGGCACCGGCCGGAAGGGCGCCGCCGGAGCGCGGCGCCCGCCGGTGCCGATCCGTCAGGCCCTGCGCTCCGGCGGCACCACCACCATGCCGACGCCGCCCAGGCCCCGGGCCGCGCGCAGGGAGATCTGCCACAGCTCTCCCGCGTGGTTGCTGACGAGGATCCGGTCACCGGCACCGTCCAGGGCGAGGCCCTCGCAGACGCCCAGACCGGTCGCCACGACGCGCTGGGCGCCATCGGCCAGGGTGATCTCGTACAGGCGCCCGCCCCTGTGGTCACAGGTGTAGGCCCGACCGGTCCCGTCGAGCACCACGCGTACGGTGCTCGCCCCGTCCAGGCTGGTCACCAGGCGGTGGGTGCCGTCCGCCAGGTCGACCTCGAACAGGTCGCCGCCGCCCTCCCGCCGGCCGACGTACGCCTTGCCCTGCCCGTCCAGCGCCACCCCTGCGATGCCGCCCGGCAGGGCCTCGGTGACCGTCCGTTTCCCGCCGCTGCCCAGGTCGACCGCGACCAGGTGCCCGTCGGCCCAGTTGGCGACGTACGCCGTGCCCACGCCGTCCAGGGCGACGCCGTACGCGCCCGGGACGTCGGCGACCTTGCGGGACGTGCCGCTGGAGAGGTCCACCGCGAGCAGACGGGCGCCGGCGTAGTCCGTGGTGTAGGCCGTGCCCTCGCCGTCCACCGCCACGTCGCCCAGGTCGCCGAGGCCGCTCGCGACCACGTGGTGGGCGCCGGTGTCGAGCTTCACCGCGGACAGTTTCCGGCCGGCCCGGTCGGCCACATAGGCCGTGTTCCGGGCCGGGTCCACTGCGAGGCCCTCGGACGCTCCCAGGCCCGTGGCGATCCGGGCGAAGCTCGTCCGGCTGCCGATCATCTTCGCCAGGTCCTCCGGCTTCGGCAGGTCCTCGGGGCTGAGGTCCACCTTCGGCGGCCCGGCCGCCTTCACGGCCGACGCGGCCATCCCGGACGTCGCACCGGGGTCCTCGGCGACCTGGCGCTGAGCAGCGGAGACGTCCTGGAACTTCTGCAGGAGAGGGCCGAGGAACCCCATCACGGCGAAGGCCCCGTGAGCCGTCTGGCGCATCACCCCCGGATCGCGCTCGTTCTCCAGATCGCGCACATCGCCCGAGACGCCGTCGGCGCCGGGGGTGTCGCGGTTGAGGTCGTCGGCGGCTTTCCTGGCGGAACCGGCTTCGCTCCCACCGGCATCGAACACGTTCTTGAAGGACACGGCCTTGTCTCCCGATCTCCTCGACGGACGGTGACACCGAAGGCGGTCAGAGCGGCTGCTTCTGGCTCTCGTAGTCGATCTTCTCGGGCTGGAACACCCGGTGCTCGCCGACCCTGACGGCGACGACCTCGGCCACGCCCTTCTGCAGGAAGCGCCTGTTCTCGTCC
This sequence comes from Streptomyces sp. XY006, assembly GCF_002237655.1. Lineage (GTDB taxonomy): Bacteria > Actinomycetota > Actinomycetes > Streptomycetales > Streptomycetaceae > Streptomyces > Streptomyces levis. The sequence continues at coordinate 74,855 of NZ_NOKT01000001.1, read as the reverse complement.
GCCATGTCGAAGTAGTTGCTGGCATGGGCGATCTCACTGAGCGGCCAGGCGATGACCTGCGCATGGCGCGGGGTCGCCGCCTGCGGAGGCGTCCACTGCACGGGCACCGGCTCCGGGTAGTACAGGGCGACCCACCCGCCGAAGGTGACCGGGATCGCGTAGTCGAAACGCCTGATCTGCCGTCGTGTGGTGGCCATGACGTCGACCCGGCTGGGCACCTTCAGGCTCAGCGACGAGGTGTGCTTCCACGCGGTGGTCAGCGAACCGCTGACCGATGCGGTGATCCCGAGCATCAGCTGGGCCGACAACTCTCCGGTCCCCGTGACGGTGCTCGACGCCGTCGTCGTCCCCGTCGCCTGGACCTGTGACTCGTTGTCGACGCCGACGTTGTCCTTGCTGTTCTTCACGGTCGTCTTCTGGGACTGGTTCAGCGCCATGGCCTTCTGCAACTGGGCCTGCACCGACGCGGTGGCCTTGGCGCCGAACGTGAGCTGCACCGTGCCCTGGAGGGACCAGCTGATCGTGTTCGAGACCGAGAACTCGACCGTGTCCGTCGCGGTGATCTCGATGGGGTCGGTGGCGTTCACGTAGGTTTGCTTGGACAGCATGTCGGGGGGCGGCTGGAGGATGTCGCTCTGCTCCTCGATCAGCGGCACGCCCAGATTCATGTAGGCCCGCCATCCGCGCTCCAGCGCCGTGTTCTCCTCCTCGGGAAACCGGCCGTACCGCACGCCGTTGAGGGAGAAGCCCACCGGAGTGATCGGCTCCCCTCCGCCCTCGGGGGTTCTCTTCAGCGACTTCAGGTTCCGTTCCAGGATGGAATCGGCCTTGGCCGCGATGTCGAGCTCTTCCTGGTTCCTCGTGGTGAGCGGGTGCCGCATGAACACGTCGCCGAGGTAGGCCCGGCCGACGGGGTTGGTCGCGCTGTCCTTGCCCACTTGTCTCAACTCTCCTTCAGCCGTGTGTGCCCTGTGGTGACGCGGCGTTCGGAACTGCAGGCCGTACGACGTGCGGGGGATCGCGGCGTGCGCGGGAGCATCTCGGGCCGGACGGAGACGCTTCGCTCTCCGGGCCGGGACGCGCAGCCACGACCACCGGTCTACAGGGCGGCCGGCGGACCGGACCAGGCGTGTACACCGGGCGTGCGGGTCGGACGGGGCAGGACGGCGCTTCTTCCGATAAGAGGAGCAAGACGTCTGCTGAAGGAGAACGAGACGCTTCTGCGCGCTGCGTCGTCTCCGCGGCCGGCGAGCGGGGTGGGCGGGCGCCCCCGCCAGTGGGAGGTGCTCGCCCCGTGCGGACGCGCGGCGAGCAGGGCCCGTCCCGATGCGGATGGAGGGCGGGCCCTGCTCGTGCGCACCATTGTCGGGACCGCGCGCCGGCGGGGCCACGAGTGAGATCCACCGATGTGCGCGCGGCGCGCACACCCCGTGCGCGCGGCGCAGCTGCCGCGCCCCTCGCTCCACCGCCGGGCGCCGCCGGATGCCGCACCGCGCCGCGCCCGGGACACATGCCGCGGCGCAGCCGGGGTAGGGACTGCGTGACCCCGGGTCACACCCACCTGCCTGCGGTGACGATACTGGCAGGCGCACGTACTCCCGCTTACAGATGGACCCATGCCGACATCCGACACCGCCCGCCCCCTGACCCCCGCCACGGTGTGGCTGGCGCGCGGCCGCCATGCCTCAGGCGCCGCGGAAGACGTCCTCCGGCGCTCGCTGCAGCGGCGCAAGGACGACCGGGACATCGACGACTTCCTGGAGCTGCCCGAGGCCGAGACCGGTCCGGCCGAGCGGGTCTTCGAGGCCCGCTGGCGGGCCGGCGACGGTGTGACCGTGCGCGCCCGGCTGAGCGTCGCGGCCGGGGCGGACGACCGCCAGGAGTGGCTGCTGGCCGCCGAGGCCGAGGAGCCGTGGTGCGACCACTGGCCGTCCCCCGCCGCGCTGTTCTGGCCGCAGGAGCCGGACACCGCCTGGGACCAGGACGCCACCGCGCAGCTGTCCCTCGGCGAGATCAACCCCCTGCCCCGGGACGACAAGGAGGTCCGGCGCCTGCTGCGCGGTGCGGTGCGGGGCGGGTGGCACATCCATGTGGTCGTCCACGAGGCGATGACCACCGACGACCGCGGCCGGGTGCCGCTGGCGCGCTGGCTGCCGCCGGGGCTGCGGCACCGCGTGGTGGAGCACCGCGCCGCGCCGCAGCAGTTGCGCGGGCTGAACTGGGCGCTGCGGGACGCGGGCGTGGAGGTGCCGCGCGGCGGTGCCGTGGTGCTGCCCGGCACCCCGGCACCCGAGGGCTACGACGCCCGGGACTTCTCCGTGCGGGCGGTCTTCCTCGACGGTTCGGAGCCGGCCGACCTGGTGGACACGGTCCGGCGGTTCGCCGCGCTGCCCAGGCCCCTGCCCGTCGGCGCCGAGGAGCCCCTCAGGGCGCTGCGCGAGGACTGGCACCTGCTGACGCTCCAGGAGGAGCTGGACCGCCAGCGCGGCCTGGTGGCCATGTACGCCGAGGCGCTGGAGGCCATGACGAAGTCGCGTGACCTGTACCGGGAGGCGGCCGAACGCGCCCACGAGGCGCTGGCGGCCTACCAGGAGACGGCGGCGGCCGCTCCCCCGCGCGAGCAGTCGCCCGACGCGCCCGCCGCGTCCCCGCTCCAGCAGATCACACGCACGTTCGAACGCTTCAAGGCGATCCTGCCCGCGGCCCCGTCCCGGGACGGCGAGAGCGCCGAGGCCCAGCAGGTGAGATCCGAGCGTTAGCGCCTCCCTCGCCGGGCGCGCGTGTCAGGCGTGCTGTCGTGGATACGCGGTGCCCACGGCAGTACGGCCCGCCCGGGAAGGTCCACCACGCATGGGCAACGACCAGCACCGTTCGGAGACGACGCTCCGCGTCAACGGCAAACCCCACACGCTCACCGTCGACCACCGGCGGGTCCTGCTGGACCTCCTGCGCGAGGACCTGGACCTGACCGGCGCCAAGAAGGGCTGCGACCACGGCCAGTGCGGTGCCTGCACGGTGCTGGTGGACGGGCGGCGCGTCAACAGCTGCCTGCTGTTCGCGGTCGCCCTGGACGGCTGCGAGGTCACCACCGTGGAGGGCCTGACCGGTGACGCGGAGGAACCGCACCCGCTGCAACGGGCCTTCCTGGAGCGCGACGCCTTCCAGTGCGGCTACTGCACGCCGGGCCAGATCTGCTCCGCGGCCGGCATGCTCGCCGAGGCCGCGGCCGGCCACCCGTCGCACGTCACCGACCCGGCCACGCCCCCGGGCACGCCGGTAACCCTGGACCGCATGGAGATCCGGGAACGGCTGAGCGGCAATCTGTGCCGCTGCGGCGCCTATCCGAGGATCGCCGAGGCCGTCGAGGACGTGATCGAATGAAGGAGTTCGCCTACGTCCGCGCCGGGAGCGTCGAGGAGGCGACCACCGCGTACGCCTCGCACCCCGGTGCCCGCTACCTCGCGGGCGGCACCAACCTGGTCGATCTGATGAAGCTCGGCGTCGAGACGCCCGCCGCCCTCGTCGACGTCACCCGCCTGCCGCTGGACGCGGTGGAGGAACTGCCGGACGGGGGCCTGCGGATCGGGGCGACGGTCCGCAACAGCGACCTCGCGGCCCACCCCCTGGTCCGCGACCGGTACCCGGCGCTGTCCCAGGCGGTCCTCGCGGGCGCCTCCGGGCAGCTGCGCAACGCCGCCACGACCGGCGGGAACCTGCTCCAGCGCACCCGGTGCCCCTACTTCCAGGACCTGTCGAAGCCGTGCAACAAGCGCGAGCCGGGCAGCGGCTGCGGCGCGCGCGACGGCGTCCACCGCGATCACGCCGTGCTCGGGCACTCGGCGCACTGCATCGCCACCCACCCCTCCGACATGGCGGTGGCGCTGGCCGCTCTCGACGGGCGGGTCGAGCTGTCCGGGCCCGACGGCGCCCGGAGCGTCGCCGCGGCCGACTTCCACCGGCTGCCCGGGGACCGGCCCGAGCGGGACACCGAGATCCGCCCGGGCGAGCTGATCACCGGCGTGGTGCTGCCGGCCGCGACGGCCGGGCTGCCCTCGGCGTACCGCAAGGCACGTGACCGGGCCTCGTACGCCTTCGCGCTCGCGTCCGTCGCGGTCGTGCTGCGGCTCCGGGACGGCGTGACCGACCGGGTCGCGATCGCCTTCGGGGCGCTGGCACACCGGCCCTGGCGGGCCCGGCGCGCGGAGGAGGCGCTCACCGGGGCCGCTCCGACCGCCGCCGCGTTCGAGCACGCCGTCGACCTGGAGCTGTCCGCCGCGCGGCCGCTGCGGGACAACGGCTACAAGGTGCCGCTCGCCCGGAACCTCGCCGTGGACGTGCTGTCCCGGCTCACGGACACCGCGCTGGGCAGGAGGGCCTCATGACCGGCACCACGGGCGCTCCGGCCGAACGCCGGGAGGGCCGCGAGAAGGTCGGCGGCACCGCCCGCTACGCCGCCGAGTTCCCGCTCCCCGGCCGGGTCCAGGCCTGGCCCGTGCCCGCGGCCGTGGCCCGGGGGCGCGTGACCGGCATCGACACGGCGGCCGCCCTGGCCGTGCCCGGTGTGCTCGACGTCCTCACCCACGAGAACGCGCCGCGGCTCGCGGAGCCGGACGACGCCACGCTCGCCGTGCTGCAGGATCCCCGGGTCCCGCACCGCGGCTGGTTCGTGGCCCTGGTGGTGGCCGAGACCCTGGAGGCGGCCCGGGCGGGCGCCGCCGCGGTCCGCGTCGGCTACGAGGCCGGGAAGCACGACGTCGTCCTCACCCCGTCACACCCGGGCCTGTACGTGCCCGAGGAGGCCAGCGCGGGGCAGCCGGGCGTACGCGAACAGGGCGATCCCGACGGCGCGTTCGAGAACTCGGCCGTCCGCGTCGACGTCGCCTACCGGGTGCCGCCGCTGCACAACCACCCCATGGAGCCGCACGCCAGCACCGCCCGCTGGGAGGACGGCCGGCTCCTGGTGCACACCTCCAGCCAGGGCGCCCACACCGTACGGGCCGTGCTCGCGGGGCTGTTCGGCCTGCCCGAGGAGCGGATCGTCGTCACGGCCGAACACGTCGGCGGCGGCTTCGGTTCCAAGGGCACACCGCGGCCCGACGTGGTGCTCGCCGCGATGGCGGCGCGGCACACCGGCAGGCCGGTCACGGTGGCCTTCCCCCGCCGCTACCTGCCGGCCGTCGTCGGGCACCGCGCCCCGACCCTGCACCGGCTGCGCCTCGGGGCCGACGCCGACGGACGGCTCTCCTGCCTCACCCACGAGGTCACCACGCACACCTCGCGCGTCAAGGAGTTCGTCGAGCACGCGGCGGTGCCCGCCCGCATCATGTACGCCGCGCCGCACCGCCGGACCCTGCACCGGGTCGCGGCGCTGGACGTGCCCTCGCCGTCGTGGATGCGGGCGCCGGGCGAGGCACCGGGGATGTACGCGCTGGAGTCCGCCGTGGACGAGCTGGCGGGCGAGCTGGGCATGGACCCGATCGAGCTGCGCGTGCGCAACGAGCCGGACGTCGAACCGGACAGCGGCAGGCCGTTCAGCAGCCGGCACCTGGCCGAGTGCCTGCGCGAGGGCGCCCGGCGGTTCGGGTGGGACCGGCGGGATCCGCGCCCCCGCTCGCGCCGGGACGGGCCGCTGCTGCTGGGGACGGGCGTGGCGGCGGCGACGTATCCGGTGCTGGTTGGGCCCTCCACGGCCGAGGCGCGTGCGCTGTCCGACGGCACGTTCGCGGTGCGGACCGACGCCACCGACATCGGCACGGGCGCCCGGACCGTGCTGGCGCAGGTGGCGGCCGACGCGCTGGAGGTGCCGCTGGAACGGGTGCGGATCGAGGTCGGCAGCACCGAACTGCCGTCGGCTCCGCTGGCCGGCGGCTCGTCCGGCACCGCCTCCTGGGGCTGGGCGGTCCACGAGGCCTGCGCCCGGCTGACGCACCGGCTCGCCGGGCACACCGGCCCGCTGCCCCTGCAGGGCATCGACGCCCACGCGGACACCACGGGGACGGCGGACGCCGAGAGCGCATATGCGCGGCACGCCTTCGGGGCGCACTTCGCCGAGGTCGCCGTGGACACGGCCAGCGGCGAGGTCCGGGTGGCCCGTCTGCTGGGGGTGTACGCCGCCGGGCGGATCCTCAACGCCCGTACCGCGCGCTCCCAGTTCGTCGGCGGCATGACGATGGGGCTGGGCATGGCGCTGACCGAGGGCAGCACGATGGACGCCGCGTTCGGTGACTTCGTGGAGTCGGACCTGGCGTCGTACCACGTGCCGGTGCACGCGGACGTCGCGGAGATCGAGGCGCACTGGCTCGACGAGGACGACTCCCGGCTCAATCCGATGGGCAGCAAGGGGATCGGGGAGATCGGCATCGTGGGGACGGCCGCGGCGATCGGCAACGCGGTGCACCACGCCACGGGCGTCCGCTTCCGCGAACTGCCCCTCACACCCGACCGGGTGCTGGCCGGACTGCCGGCCCGCGGCACGTCGTAGCGCACGGGCCGGACCGGGGCCGCGGCGAGCGGATCCGGTCCGGTACGAGGCCCATGCGGGTCACTCCGCCGGGCGGGGTGCCTCGGGCGCGGGGACGGCCGCCCACTCCCGGCCGGCGATCGGCGCCAGTACACGGAAGACCAGCGCGACGAGGGCCAGCAGGGCCGCGCACACCGCGGTCGCGGCGGCGAGCCACGGTGGGGCGAGCGCGAGATCCACGGCCCGGGACAGGGACGCCGAAGGGAAGGAACTCCCGTACGCCTGGGCGCCGGCCAGCACCGTGGGCACCAGCACCGCCCCGGCCAGCACCACGGCGACGGGCCGCAGGGCCAGCAGCAGTGCCAGCACCGTGCACAGCACCGACAGGCCGAGCGCGAACGCGTGCAGGCGCAGGGACGCCTCCCCGCGCTCCAGCGGGAAGTGCGCCACCGCGCACACGGCCAGCGCCAGGGCGGCCAGCCAGCCCGACCAGGACACGGACCGGGCGAGCCGGTCGCTCGCGCGGTCCTCCTCGCCGGGCGGGGCGGCGTCGAGTGTCCGGTGCGTGCCGCCCGAACCGGCGCGTGCCGGGCGGCCCTTGCCCGCGCGGGCCGGCTGCCCGGATCCGTCGCCGCCGGCCTCGGGGCGAGAAGTGCCGTGCGCCGGGCGGCCGTTGCGGTCCAGGCGTTCCAGGCCGAGGCGGTCGATCAGTTCGACCAGCTCCCCGACCGACCGGCCGGTGGCCGCCGCCCGGAGGGCCTCCTCCCGGACGTGGGGCTCCTGCGGCTCCTTGTGCAGCAGGGTCACCAGCCGGGTCACCTCCTCGACGGGGCGGTGGGCGGCCGCGGCCCGGATCGCCTCGTCCGCGCAGTCGGCGTCGCGCGGGGGCTTCGTCAGCAGGGCGATCAGCCGGGACACGTCCTCCACGGGCCGGGCCACCCCGGCCGTGCGGAGCGCGTCGACCCGGGCCTGGTCGTGGTCCGTCGACTCCTCCAGCGAGGTGATGAGGTCCACGACCTCCTCCAGCGGCCGGTCGGCCACGGCGGCGTGCACGAGGTCGCTGACGGCGTCGCCGTAGGGTGCCGCGACGGTGCCGGTGCCGGGCCGGAGTTCGACCGGGTTGTCGTCCAGGGAGCGGATGACGAAGGGCCGGGCCGCCTCGGGCTCGTCCGGGCCGGAGGCGGAAGCGGCCGCATGCTCCTCCGGACCGGACGCGGAAGCGGCCGCGGGCAGGTCCGGGCCGGACGCGGAGGTGGCCGCGGGCAAGTCCGGGCCGGACGCGGAGGTGGCGTCCGGGCCGGGGCCGGGCGGTGCGGTGGGCCGGGCCTCCGCCGGGTCCGTCCAGTCCTGACCGGGAGTGACGGGCGGGGCCTCGCCGGGGTGCGGCCGTTCCCGGCCGGGAGCGGCCGGCGGGGCCTCCGCGGGATCCGTCCAGGCCCCGTCGCCCGGAGCGGGCCGCACGGGCGGGCGGTACGGGTCGGGGGCCGCGGAAGGGGCGTGGGCCGGCCGCTCCGGCACGGCGAGGGGCTGCGGGCCCGCCACGGCCGCCGGGTGGGATCCGGGGGCGGCGGGGCCGGGGCCCGCCGGCGCGGCCTGGGACGGGCCGTACGCCGGGTACAAGCCGGCGGGGGGCTGCGCGCTCGTCTGCTCCACCGGGTGCGTACCGGTGGCGGCGGTGGTCTCGGCGGACGGCTGGGCGGACCCGTTCGGCTCCCGGGATATGGCAGGTTCGTTCGAGCGGGGTGATGAAGAGCAGGTGGTCATACTCGCCTCCAAGGGAAGAGTGCGGCCGCTCCTGCGCCCCCCGTCGTGTGACGAGCGACGTTACGGTGACCATTACTAGGCGCCCCCGACACACCGTGCCACTCGGGTGAGCCACCGGGATGACCGCCCGCACGGGAAAATCCGCCGACACGACGACATGTCGGGCCCCGAGCGCAATACAGCCGCCGGAAACGGGAATCCAGAAGGTGACACCCCGGGTCGCGGCACGCCAGGAGGGGGCAACCCGTGGATACGACCACAACGGTGATCACGGTGGCCGCCGTGCTCGCGGCGATCGTCCTCGTCTGCGCCGTCGGCATCCTCGTACGGCTCGTGCGGACCCGCCGCGATCTGCGGCGCGCGGGACTGCCCACGGGGCCGCGCTGGGTCTTCTGGGGCGCGGTGCTCTATTTCGTGCTGCCCGTCGACCTTCTGCCCGACCCGGTGTACCTGGACGACATCGGCGTCCTGCTGCTCGCTCTGCGCACCGTCCGCGGCTCCCTCGGCGTACGGGAGCGCAAGCCGGCACCCCCGCCGGACCGGCAACCGGCGCGATGACTACGGAAAGTAAGGAAACCAACCACCCGTTCGATTCGTATAAGTCTCTGGAAGCCGAAACGAGCCGGCGGACCGGACGGCCACGCCCCTGGACCCCACTCGGTCGGCGCAGTACCGACGAGGGAGAGACGATGCAACCGTTCGCGCTCAACTACGCGCGCCCGGCAGTGGAGTTGGACGCTGCCATTCCGTACGTGTACGACGCCGGACTGCAGTTGAACGTACTCCGCGACGGACGGGTCGCGGCCTGTGACTTCGCCCTGCTCAGAGAGTTCGGCACCACGACGTCCACCGCCGGTTCCAAGACGCACTTCGACGACTGACCACGGGCCGCCGAAGATGACCGTACTGATCCTCACCTGCGAGGAGGACGTGACGGCGGACATGGTGGTCGTGCACCTGAACGCGACGGGGGTCCCGGTGGTCCGCGTCGACCCCGCCGATCTGACCGCGGGCGTCGCGCTGTCCGGGGAGTACGTGCACGGCCGGTTCCGCGGCCATCTGTCCGCCGGGGGGCGGCTGGTGAGCATCGGGGGGCTCCGGTCGGTCTGGGTGCGCCGGCCCGGTGTGCCGGCGGCGCGAGCGGCGCAGCCGTCCGCCTGGCTGACCGAGGAGGCCGCGCAGGCGCTCTACGGGACGCTGCGCGGCTCGGACGCGCGGTGGATGAACCATCCCGACGCGGCCCGGCGGGCCCGGCACAAGCCGTGGCAGCTGCGGCTCGCCCAGCGGTGCGGCCTGCCCGTGCCGGCGACGCTCATTACGACGTTTCCGCGCGCCGCCCGCGAGTTCGCCGAGCGCTATCCGGACCTGGTGGTCAAGCCGGTGTCGGGCGCGCATCCGCAGGATCCGCCGCGGGCCGTGCCGACCAGCCGGGTCGCACCGGACACCGACTTCTCCGCCGTGGCCTTCGGGCCGACGCTGCTGCAGCGGCGGATCGCCAAGCGGGCGGACATCCGGCTGACCGTCGTGGGCGAGCGGATGCTGGCCGCCCGCAAGGCGGCCGCCGTGGACGCCGATCCCGAGGAGGTCGACGTGCGATTCGCCGCACCCGGCTCGCCCTGGCAGCCGGTCGAGGTGCCGCCGCGCATCGCGTCGGCCGCCCGTTCCTACCTGGTCGAGGCCGAACTGGCCTACGGGGCCTTCGACTTCGTGGAGGACGTGGACGGGACCTGGTGGTTCCTGGAGTGCAACCAGTCGGGACAGTTCGGGTTCGTCGAGGTGGAGACGGGGCAGCCGATCGCCCGGGCCATCGCCGAGTGGCTGGCCCGGCCCGTTCCGGAGCAGCCGTCGCACCTCAACGGCCTCGACTCCACGGTCCGTTGAGCGCCGGGTCCGGCATCCGCACCGGGCCCGGGTCCGGTTCAGCGGGTCACTGCGGCCGCGGGCCGGGCAGCATGGCCGTGCGCTGCCAGCCCGTGCCCGGGGAGTGCGGACGGTCGTAGCCCGGGGAGTGCGGACGGTCGTAGCCCAGGGACTGTGAGGGCCGCATGACCAGCTCCAGTTCCCTGCTCACCCGTTCGGCCTCGCGGCGCACCTGTGCGGGTACGTCGCCGCGCTCGGCGATGAGTCGGTCGTAGATGGGGGAATCCTGGAACACCCGTCAACGTGCCTTTCTGCTCGTCGGCCCCGAGCGGGGGCGAGACTGCGAGTGTAGGCGGCACGGAGTCCCGGAGTGTGAATTCCTTGGGATGACTTGACGCAGACCGGACATCTGTGACAGGCGCGCGCGAGCCTTCAGGCTCCCGTCGTGGAGCCGGGCCGGACGATCATCAGGACGGTGACGGTGGCCCACAGGAGGTTGAAGATGCCGGTGAACATGGCGAGTTGCACGGTGTCCCGGCGGTCGACGGCCTGCTCGCCCCTGAGTTGGCCGAGGAGTTCCTCCTGGCGGGGCAGGACGAAGGCGGCCAGGACTCCCGCGGCCGCGGCGGTCAGGGCGATGGAGGTCACGAGCCACCCGCTGCCCAGGACGCCCATCACGGCCCCGGTGGCGAGACCGAGGACGGGGACGCTCACTCCGACACCGGCGTAGACGCGGCAGATGCGGTGGAGCAGCGCCACCGTGCCGACCGCGGCGGGGTCGGGGGCGCCGCCGTCCGCCGGGGCCGTGCGCCGGGCCGCCGGCGGGAACATGCTGGCCGCGACGGTCACCGGACCGACGGCGACGATGGCGGCGAGGACATGGAGGGACAGCAGGAACTCGGTCACCGGGGCTCTTTCCACGAAGACGATCGACGGCGCTCACGTTAAGGAGCCCCGGCCCGCTCGCCCATGGGCTGGAACGACAGCTTCCGACGGATTCCCGCCAACGCGCCGACCTGGCCGGTTGTGCCTCGCCCCGGGGTGGTCCCCGGATCCCGGGCCTGGCGGGAATGCGCCTAGGGTGGCGTTCATGCACTCTGTGGCGATCCTCGTCCTCGATCACGTGGTGCCGTTCGACATGGCGGCCCCTCAGCAGACGTTCGCCTGGACGCACCTGCCGGACGGGCGGCCCGCCTACCGGGTCCGGCTCTGCGCCGAGACGCCGGAGGTGCGCGCGGACGGCGGTTTCACGCTGCGCGTGGAGCGCGGTCTGGAGGCGCTGGCGGACGCCGACACGATCATCGTGCCCGGCTGCTCCCCCGGTGCGCCGCCGCCGTCCGCCCGGGTGCTGGCGGCCCTGCGGCAGGCGGCCGAGGCCGGCACCCGGATCGCGTCCGTGTGCGTGGGCGCCTTCGTCCTGGCGGAGGCGGGGCTGCTGGACGGTCTGCGCGCGACCACGCACTGGGTGGCCGCGGGCGAACTGGCCCGCCGCTTCCCCCGGGTCGAGGTGGAGCCGGACGTGCTGTACGTGGACAACGGGCAGATCCTCACCTCGGCCGGTGCGGCCGCCGCGCTCGATCTGTGTCTGCACATGATCCGCCGGGACCTGGGCTCGGCGGTGGCCGCGAACATCGCCCGGATGTCGGTGATGCCCCTGGAACGGGAGGGCGGGCAGGCCCAGTTCATCGTGCACGAGCACCCGCCCGTGCCCCGGGGGTCGGAGCTGGAGCCGGTGCTGGAGTGGATCGAGGACCACCTGGCGCACGAGGTGACCCTGGCCACACTGGCGGCGCGCGCCGGGATGAGCGAGCGGACGTTCAGCCGTCGCTTCCGCGAACAGACCGGCACCACGCCGTTGCAGTGGCTGCTGCGGGCACGGGTGCGGCGCGCCCAGTACCTGCTGGAGAACACCGACCACCCGGTCGAGCGGATCGCCCGGCAGGCCGGCTTCGGCTCCCCGACGGCGTTCCGGGAGCGGTTCCGCAAGGTGGCCGGCACCACGCCGTACGCGTACCGCGCGGCGTTCCACGGAAAGACCGCTGCCCCGGCGGTCCGGGCTCGGACCGCCGGGGCAGCTCCGGGTCCGGGCCCGGGTTCCTGATCTCAGCCGACCAGCGTCAGGCCGTTCTCCCCGTCCGTGTCCGCGGCAGTGGACCGCTCCTTGGTGAGCAGCAGCACGTCCGCCTTGGCGATGGCATCGCTGATGTCGGACGTCCCCATCATCACGCACAGCGTGTAACTGACGTCGTCCAGCTCGCGTGCCGTCGCCGGCGTGTGCCTCTCCGCCTGAGCGATCCTCAGCGACGCGTACCGCGTCAGCAACTCCCTGACGGCCTTCCGGTCCGGTACGAGCACGAAGCGCCCCTCTCTGTGGTTTGCGCTGCGTATGCCCGAACCACGCGGAAACATTCACACCTTTTCCTCAGCAGAGGCGGAAGTGACGAGAATTGACCGCCCGCTGATCACCTTCAGGCGAGCTGGCCGCTGTGCAGGGCCGTGTACGCCCCACCCCGGCGCAGCAGTTCCTCGTGTGTGCCGATCTCCTCGATCCGGCCGTCGCCCATCACCACGATCCGGTCGGCGCCCTGGACGGTGGACAGCCGGTGCGCGACGACGAACGTGGTGCGCCCGCGCAGCAGCCGGGCCAGGGCCTGCTGGACGAGCGCCTCCGAGCGGGTGTCGAGCGCCGACGTGGCCTCGTCCAGGACCAGCACCTTGGGGTCGCGGATCAGGGCCCGGGCGATGGCCAGCCGCTGGCGCTGCCCGCCGGAGAGCCGGGCGCCGTGCTCGCCGACCAGGGTGTCGAGGCCCCCGGGGAGCCGGTCGACGAACTCCAGCGCGTTGGCGTCGCGCAGGGCCGCCCGCACCGTCTCCTCGTCGGCGTCGTCCATGCCGTAGGCGACGTTCTCCCGGACGGTGCCGTCGAAGAGGACCGACTCCTGCGGCACGACCGACAGGAAGCGGCGGTAGGTGCGCAGGTCGAGGGTGTTCATGTCGGTGCCGTCGAGCAGCAGCCGCCCCGCGGTGGGGCGGATGAAGCCGATGACGAGGTTGAGCACGGTGGACTTGCCGGCGCCGGACGCGCCGACCAGGGCGACGGTCTCGCCCGGCCGCACGTCCAGCGTGAAGTCCCGTACGGCGGCGCGCCCGTCGGTCTCGTAGGCGTAGCCGACGTGCTCGAAGGTGACGGCTCCGCGCAGCGCGGTGAGCTCCGCCTTGCCCTGGTTGTCCTCCAGTTCCGGGGCCTGCAGCACCTCCCCCACGGAGCGGACCGACTCCAGGCCCTTGGTAATGACCGGCGCGAGACCCGCCAGTGTGGTCGTGGAGTTGGTGAGGGTGGTCAGGAACGCGCTGAGCATGACGACGTCGCCGGGGGTGACGCCCCAGACGCCGTGGTACGAGATGAGTGCCGCCCCGGCCAGGACCAGCACGCCGACCACGTTGACGACGACCCAGGCGAGGGAGCCGAACCGGCCGTTGACCAGGTCGAGCCGCAGGCCGGAGGTGAGCAGCCGGTCGAGGGTGCCGTCCATGCGGCGCAGCGCCTTGCCCTCCAGGCCGTGGGCGCGGGTCACGGGGATGAGCCGGGTCATCTCCGTGACGCGGGACGACAGGGTCTCCACCTCGTGACGGAAATGCTCGTTGTGGGTGCGCAGTCTCGCCCTCAGCCGGGCCACCAGGAGCGCGGCGGCGGGCACGACGACGAGGAAGACGGGCAGGAACTCGGGGGTGCGGACGGCGATGATGACGAGCCCGCCGGTGAGCACGGTGGTGGCGCCGAGTCCGATCTCGGCGGTCTGCTGGACCATCTGCTCGACGGTCTCCACGTCCCGGACGACCTTGGCCTGGAGGACGCTGGCGCTGACGCGGGAGTGGTAGCCGATGGAGAGCTGCTGCATGCGGGTGCACAGGGCGGAGCGCAGGGCGGTGCCCATGCGGCGGACGCTGCCGTACAGCAGGCGGACGTACAGCACGTGCAGCGGGTAGTTGATCAGCAGGATGAACAGGATGAGCCCGGTGCTGGTCCACAGGCGGCTCAGCGGCTGGTGCTGGACGACCGTGTCGATGAGGGACGCGGTGACCAGCGGCAGCAGCCAGATGGGACTGTGCTTGACGGTGAAGACGACGACGGCCAGCGAGAGCCGCCGGCGGTCGGCGCGGAACAGGTAGGCGAGCGTGCGGATCGGGTGCTCGCCCCGGTAGCGGTGGTCGAGGGGTCTGTCTGACGACGACGCCATCGGTGGTGGTCCTCCCCGGTTGCCGTGAGTGTGGCAAGCGCTTTCTTCCCGTGCGGTTCCGGAGTACACCGGGGCCGGGGTGGTGACGTCACGGGGTGTCCGCAGCGCGGGACCCGGGGCGGACCGTGTCCGTCCCGGGTCCCGCGGTCGGCTCAGGCGGCGTCCAGTTCCGCCACTTCGTCGGCGGTCAGAACGAGATCGGTCGCGGCGGCCGAGTCACGGATGGTCTCGGGCCGGCTCGCGCCCGGGATCGGCACCACCACGGGTGACTTGGCGAGCATCCACGCCAGGCACACCCGCTGCGGGCTCACGCCGCGCGCCTCGGCGATGCGGGCGAACGCCCCGTGGGCCGAGCCCAGCTCGCCGGCCTTCGAGATCCCGCCGAGCGGGCTCCAGGGCAGGAACGCGATGCCGAGCTCGTCGCACAGGCGCAGCTCCGGCTCGCTGGAGCGGAAGGCCGGGGAGAACTGGTTCTGCACCGCGACCAGACGGCCGCCGAGGATGTCCTGGGCCTGCCGGATCTGCTCGGGGTTCGCGTTCGAGATGCCGGCCATGCGGATCTTGCCCTCGTCGAGCAGGTCCCGCACGGCGCCCACGGACTCGGCGTAGTCCACCTTCGGGTCGGGGCGGTGGAACTGGTAGAGCCCGATGGCCTCCACGCCGAGGCGGCGCAGGGAGGCCTCGCACGCCTCCTTGAGGTGGCGGGGACTGCCGTCCAGGGTCCAGCTGCCGTCACCGGGGCGCAGATGACCGCCCTTGGTGGCGACCAGCACCTCGCCACCGCGCTCGTGGGAGGCCAGGGCCTTGGCGATCAGGGTCTCGTTGTGGCCGACCTCGTCGGCGTGCAGGTGGTAGGCGTCCGCGGTGTCGATCAGCGTCACGCCCGCGTCCAGCGCGGCGTGCAGGGTGGCGAGGGAGCGTTCCTCGTCCGGGCGCCCCTCGATGGACATGGGCATCGCGCCCAGGCCGATCGCGCTGACCTCGACGTCACCGATGCGGCGGGTGTGCATGGGCTCGTGACCTCTTCCGGCTGTCGGTTCGGCTGTTCGGGCGATGGTCGACTCCAGCCTGGACGCCTCGCGCCCCGGACGTCCAATAGAAGAAGGAGAACGCATTCAGCAGCCACGCAACTGAATCCCTCTCCGCCCCGGGTGGACCGCAGTGGCAGGTGGCGGAGTTGGGTGACCCGGGCGCACGAACATCGCCCCCGTGACCATCCGCCCGCGCGCGGAGGCCGGGCGGTGGCGGACGGACCCTCAGAGGGTGCCGGAGCAGCCCCTGTCACCGGTCTTCGGCTCCGGCAAGCACGCCGGCTCCGGGCGGGCCCGTTACCGAGTGTGGACGCGATCGAGCTGCGGAGCAGCCGTTTCGGGCGCATGGTGGGGCTATGGACGGTCAACCCCCTGTGGTCGTGCAGCCGCCCGCGTCGGACGGCGGACGGCTGGTGACCATCCGCGGCGAGGACAAGGGCGTCGCCTACAGCCTGTTCGACGTGCTCGATCTGGTGCACCGCGAAGGCCTGCCCACGGCCGACACGGCGGTCGACGACACCGAGCTGATCGAGTGGCGGGGCGGCGGCCCGTACGACTGGAACAGCGGGGCGCCCGAGGAGGCGTGAACCGGCGTGCGCCCTCCCCGGCCCTTCAGCCGGGCCCGGTGCGTGCCGCCTCGGCCAGTGCGTCGAGCCGGGCCCGGTGGGCGGGCGTCAGTTCCAGTGTGGCCGCCGCGACGTTCTCCTCCAGGTGCTCGATCCGGGCCGTGCCCGGGATCGGCAGGACGACCGGCGAGCGGTCCAGGAGCCAGGCGAGCGCGACCTGGGTGGGCGTGGCCCCCAGCTCGGCCGCCACGGCGGCGATCCCGGCCTCGGCCCCGGCCCTGCCCCAGGCGACGGGCCGCCACGGCAGGAAGGCGATGCCGGCCGCCGCACAGGCGTCGAGCACCGGCTCGTGCTCGCGGTCGAGCAGGCTGTACCGGTTCTGCACGCTCACGACGTCGACGATCTCCCGGGCGCGCGCCAGCTCGGCGACGGACACCTCGGACAGCCCGATCCGCCCTACGAGGCCCTCGGTCTGCAGCTCCCGCAGGGTGCCGAGCTGGTCGGCGAGCGGCGTGCCGGGGTCGACGCGGTGCAGCTGGAGCAGTTCGATCCGCTCCACGCGCAGCCGGCGCAGGGCCTGCCGGACCTGGTCGCGCAGGATCGCGGGCCGTCCGTCCAGCTTCCAGTCGCCGCCGGGGCCGGTGCGCGCGACCCCGACCTTGGTGGTGATCAGCAGCCCGTCCGGGTAGGGGTGCAGGGCCTCGGCCAGGAGCTCCTCGTTGGCTCCCCCGCCGTACAGGTGTGCCGTGTCGATCAGGTTCACGCCCAGCTCCACGGCCCGCCGGGCCACGGCGAGGGCGTGGTCCCGGTCCGGGCCGGGCCCGGTCGGCAGGTGCATGGCCCCGAAACCCAGCCGGTGCACGTCCAGGTCCCCGCCGATGCGGAACGTCGATGTCATGAGCGGTGTCCTCCCCCTGGGCCCAACAGGGCACGCTAGCAGGGCGGTTGGGGGAAACCCCCGGGTCCGGGAGGACCCCGCCCCACCCCCGGCGGGGTGCGCTCGGCGAGCCGTTGTCAGTGCCCGGCGTTACGCTGCGCGCACATGCCCTTGCCCCCTTTTGGGAGGTTCTCATGGCCACGCGCCTCAACCCCTACCTCACCTTCAACGGCGACGCACGGCAGGCGTTGGAGTTCTACCAGGAGGTCTTCGGCGGCACCCTGACCCTCAACTCCTACGGAGACTTCGGCCAGGGGGACACCCCGCACGCCGACCAGATCATGCACGGCATGCTGGAGACCCCCGGCGGCCTCACCCTGATGGGCGCGGACAACCCGCCCGGCATGGAGGCCCCGCAGGGCAGCCCCTTCTCGGTGAGCCTCAGCGGTGACGACGACGCCGAGCTGCGCGGCTACTGGGAGAAGCTGTCCGCGGACGGCTCGGTGTCGGTGCCGCTGGAGAAGCAGATGTGGGGCGACGAGTTCGGTATGTGCACGGACCGTTTCGGCGTCCCGTGGATGGTCAACATCAGCAGCCCGGAGAGCTGAACCGCGCCCGCGGCGGCTTCCCCGGCAGGTCCCGCCGCGTCATGCTCGAGGCTGGACCCTGGACTTGCGACATCTGCGGAGGACTCCTGGCCCTTGACGGCTGTCCCGGCACCGCGGTTGCGGGACAGCCCGTAGGGCGACGGTTCCGGGGCCCAGTGGGCGGTGGGCCCCGGGCGGGGGTCAGGAGCCGGTGAGGACGACGAGCTCCCTGGTCGCCCGGGTCATCGCCACGTAGTGGTCGACCGCGCCCTCGACGCCGGTGCCGAAGTCCTCCGGGTCGACCAGTACGACCAGGTCGAACTCCAGCCCCTTGGACAGCTCCGGTGTCAGCGACCGCACCCGGGGCGAGGGCGGCCGGTACGCGGGATCGCCGATGACACAGGCGATCCCGTCGGGGTGTTCGGCCAGCCAGGTGTCCACGATCGCGTGCAGTTCGGTGGCGGCGGCGCGGCGGACGGGGATGCCGGTGGCGCGGATCGACACCGGCACGTTGGCGTCGGGCAGCACGGCCCGGATGACCGGCTCGGCCTCCGCCATGATCTCCCGGGGCGTCCGGTAGTTGATGCCGAGCGAGGCCGTCTCGATCCGGTCGAACCCGACCCGCTCCAGCCGCTCCCGCCACGACTCGGTGAACCCGTGCCGGGCCTGGGCGCGGTCCCCGACGACGGTGAAGCTGCGCGAGGGGCAGCGCCGCAGCAGCATCTGCCATTCCGCGTCGGTCAGTTCCTGCGCCTCGTCCACGACGATGTGCACGAACGGCCCGGCGAGCCGGTCCGGGTCGGCCGCGGGCAGGGCTGACTCGTCGACCAGGGAGTTCCGCATGTCCTGGCCGTGCAGCATGATCAGCACGCCTTCGCCGTCGTCGTAGCTGTGCGCTTCGAGCAGGTCGTCGATGACGTCCGCCATGCGCTCGCGCTGGGCGGCGAGCGCGGCCCGCCGGCGGTGCGCGCGCCGGGACGCCTCCGGGTCGCCGAGCCGCTGCCGCGCCGCGTCCAGCAGCGGCAGGTCGGACACGGTCCACTCCCGGGGTCGCGCGCGTTGCAGCGCGCGTACCTCGTCCCGGTCCAGCCACGGCGCGCACCTCCGCAGATAGGCCGGCACCGACCAGAGGTCCGCGACGAGGTCGGCCGCCTCCAGCACCGGCCAGGCCCGGTCGACGGCGGCCATCAGCTCCCGGTCCCGCGCCAGGGACGCCCGCACCAGCTCGTCGGGGACGTCGCCCTCGTGCCGGGCGACGAGGATCGTCAGCAGCTCCTCGCGGACCTGGTCACGGGCCTCGTTGTGCGGAGTGCCCGGTTCCACCGCGGCGAACGCCGCCGCCCAGTCGGCCGGACTGAGGTGGATGTCGGACCAGTGGGTGGTGACCGTCATGGCCTCGGCGGGCGGTTCCTCGTAGAAGGCGACGGCCTTCTCGATCGCCTCCACCATGGCGGCGGACGACTTCAGCCGGGCCACCTCCGGGTCGGTCTCCGCCCGGGCGGTGGCTCCCTCCTCGACGAGGTCGCGCAGGACGCAGGTCTGCACGCCCTCCTCGCCCAGGCCGGGCAGGACGTCGGCAACGTACGACAGGTAGGGCCGGTGCGGGCCGACGAACAGCACGCCGCCCCGGCGGTGCTGTCCTAGGCGGGGGTCGGAGTAGAGAAGGTAGGCGGAGCGGTGCAGGGCGACGACGGTCTTGCCGGTGCCCGGGCCGCCGTCGACCACGAGGGCGCCGCGCGAACCGGCGCGGATGACGGCGTCCTGGTCGGCCTGGATGGTGCCGAGTACGTCCCGCATCCGGGGCGAGCGGTCGGCGCCGAGACTGGCGATGAAGGCCGACTGGTCGTCGAGCGCGGCGTGCCCGGTCAGGGCGCCGGGGGTGAACACCTCGTCCCAGTAGTCGCTGACGCGGCCGTCGGTCCAGCGGTACCTGCGGCGGGCCGCCAGGCCCATCGGGTCGGCGTGGGTGGCGCCGAAGAACGGCTCGGCCGCCGGGGAACGCCAGTCGACCAGCAGCCGGCGGCCCTCGCGGTCGGTCAGCCCGAGCCGTCCGACGTAGACGGGCGGCGAGCCGTCCGCGCCGGCCATGTGCCCGAGGCACAGGTCGAGCCCGAAGCGCCGCAGGGCGCGCAGCCGCGCGGTCAGCCGGTGGATCTCGGCGTCCCGGTCCATGGCCTGCCGTCCCTTGCCGCCGGGCGAGCGGCGCTGGGCGTCGAGGCGGTCGGTGAGGTCGGCGATCGTCTCCTCCAGGCACCGGGCGACGGCGGCGAAGTGCCGCTCGTCCCCGCCGATCAGTTCCGGTGCGGTCTTGTGGGCGAGGCGGTCGGGAAGGTCGAACGCGCTCGTGGTCGCAGGGGTCACGTCAGGCTCCCGTTTCCGCAGGTCGTGGGGTCAGGCCGGACAGTGTGCGGGAGCCGGGGGGCCTTGCCGCAAGACCCCCCGTGCGCTATACGTTGAGAGTGGCAAGGAGACGACTCCTTGCCTTTTCCGTTTCCGCGCACCCTCTCGGCGGCCGGTCGGGCGCGTGTGTCACGCTCTTCCCTCAGGCAGCGTGGAGAGGCGGCGGCATGCGCATAGGACTGCTCGGCACCGGACCCTGGGCGCAGATCGCCCACGCACCCGCCCTGAGCGGACACGACGAGCTGGACTTCGCGGGGGTGTGGGGGCGTCGCCCCGAGGCCGCCAAGGAGCTGGCCGAGCGGCACGGGGTGCGGGCGTACGACGATGTGGACGCGCTCCTGGCCGACGTGGACGCGGTCGCCGTGGCGCTGCCTCCGCAGGTGCAGGCCGATCTCGCCGTGCGGGCGGCGCGCGCCGGGTGTCATCTGCTGCTCGACAAGCCCCTGGCGCCGACGGTGGAGCAGGGGCGGGCCGTCGTGGCGGCCGCCGACGCGGCCGGTGTGGCCTCGGTCGTGTTCTTCACGACCCGTTTCCAGCCCGGGCCGCAGACGTGGATCGCCGAACAGGCGGCGGTGCCGGGCTGGTTCACCGCCCGGGCGCAGTGGCTCGGGGCGGTGTTCACCAGCGAGAGCCCGTTCGCGACGCCATGGCGGCGGGAGAAGGGCGCCCTGTGGGACGTCGGCCCGCACGCCCTGTCCGTGCTGCTGCCGGTGCTCGGCGACGTGCGGCACGTGACGGCGGCGGCGTACGGGCCCGGGGACACGGTGTACGTGGTCCTCGATCACGCCGGTGGCGCGTCCAGCACCCTCACCCTGAGCCTGACGGCGCCGCCCGCCGCGGCCGGCGCCACCGTCGAACTCCGGGGAGAGGCCGGGGTCGCGGTGCTGCCGGAGGGGAGCGACGGCGCCGTCCCGGCCCTGATGCGGGCCGCGGACGCCCTGCTCGCCACCGTCCGGACGGGCCGCCCGCACCCCTGCGACGCGGCGTTCGGACTCCGCGTGACGGAGATCCTCACGGCGGCCCAGGACCTGCTGGACGGTGGCGGGCGCTAGCCGCCTCAGGGAGTACGGGCCTCCCGCGGCGGCTGGAAGTTGAGGCGCTCGCGGACCACCGGGAAGCCGGCCTTGGCGAAGTTCGCGGCCATCGGGACGTTGCCCCGGTCCGTGGCGGCGGTGACGAACTCCGCTCCCCGCTCGACGAGGAAGTGGGTGCACTCGGCCAGCAGGTCGTAGGCGTAGCCCCGGCCCCGCTGGTCCGGCATGACTCCGATGAAGCCGACGCACGGGCCGGAGGGGTTGTGGGCCGGGATGTGGATGCCGGCCGTCTCGCCCTCGGGGGTGTACGCCACCTGCCACCAGTCGCGCGGGGACGGGCACCAGTGGAAGAAGTCGAGTTCCTGCTGTGCCGCTTGGTCGAGTCCGCCCTCCTCGATCGCCAGAAGCGCGTGGGCGTCGAGGGTGGCGGAGTGGATGCGGCGCAGCGCGTCGAAGAAGACGGCGTCGTCCGGTTCGGCGCGGAACTCCAGGCGCCCCGGCCGCTGCGGCAGGCCCAGGCCGGGGGTCCAGCGGTACAGCAGCCGTTCGACGAGGAGGTCGTAACCGGCCTTGCGGGCCGCGGTGATGCGGGCCTCGGCGGCGTCGCGCAGGGCCGGGTCGTCGCGCCAGCCGGCCGGCGCGTTGAGTTCCAGTTCGACCTGCCAGGGGGCGGAGCGCAGCAGTTCGGCGCCCGCCTCCTCCTCTCCTTCCGCCACGTCGAACCAGTTGACGTTGACGGGCTCGTCGTCGTCGGGGCCGCCCCACCAGGCGCCCCGGGCGACGACGCGGCCGTCGCGCAGCGCCACGCGCTTCCAGTCGGGGCGGTACCGGGTCAGCCGGTGGCCCTCACGGGCGTCCAGCGGGTCGGGCAGGGTGTCGAAGAGTGCGGCGTCGCTCGCGTCGAGCGCGCGGATGACCGGTTCGGTCATGGGATGTCCTCCGGGACGGATGCTGCGAGGAGCGCTCCCGGTGGGTCAGTGGCGACACGCCGGGTCGACGGGGAGGGAGCGCGGGAACGGTGTGAACTGCACGGCTCTGCCCTCCTTCCATCGGTTCGGGGCGTGGCGGGCCACACGTTACGGGATCACCGGCGGGTCCGTCCACGGGTTTTCCGCCGGGCTCAACCGGCCCTTAAGAGCGGGTTAAGCGAGCCCTAAGGAGCTCAAGTGGGCGGTGGTACGGGGGATTTGTTCGGGACGGACGGGTTGGCTGGGACGCCGCTCGTCCGTAGCATCCGTGGCGACCCGTTCTGAGAGCGCTCTCAGACGGTCTCCCCACCCGCACAACAGGAGGCCCCCCACATGACTCCTCGTCACCACCGCCCCGTCTCCCGCCGTACGCTCCTCGCCGGTCTCGGCGGTGCCGTGGTCGCCGCCCCCGCGGTCGCCGCGCTGGCCCCCCACGCCCTCGCGGAGACCACCCCGAGCACGCCGAAGGCGGCCGCCGCCCTGCCCGTGACGCTCGTCAACAACAGCGGCTCGTTCGGCAACGGAAGCGTCCACGTCTACGTCGTGGGCAACGCCGACGGCCGTCAGGTGCGGCTGCGGCCCGACGGCACCCTCGCCCCGGTGGCCCTGTCGGACAACGGCCCCGACGGCTTCACCGACTACGCGATCCCGCTGGCCGGCAGCGGCGAGACCCGGCTGTCCCTGCCGTACATGTCGGGCCGGATCTACGTGTCGCTGGGCGCGAAGCTCAAGTTCAAGGTCGTCGCCGACGGCGCCGGCAACCCGGCGCTGCAGTACCCGGCCGGCTGGGTGTCCTCGGACCCCAACTACGGGGTGCTGCACGACTGTGCCGAGTTCACGTACAACTCCGCGGGCATGTTCTGCAACACCACCATGGTCGACATGTTCAGCGTGCCGATGAGCATCCGGCTGACCGGCGCCAAGGACCAGACGACGGGCACGCTGCGCGACGGGGGCCGGGCGGCCGCCTTCGCCGCCGTGCGGCAGGTGCCGGAGTTCGCCCGGCTGGTGGTCGACGACACGCGGATCATCGCCCCCGGCCACGGCCTGGACGCCGGGCTGTTCGCCAAGGACTACTTCGCGCCCGCCATCGACGAGGTGTGGAGCACGTACACCGGCCGGGACCTGAAGGTGACCACCAACGCCGGCACGTTCACCGGCCGGGTGCGCGGCGAGCGGCTCACCTTCACCGGGCCCGCCGAGGTCTCCTTCGGCAAGCCCTCCACGCGGGACGTGCTGTTCTGCGACGGCGCCCTCGCCGCCCCCAACGACGGCACGACCGGCCCGGTCGCCGCGATCCTGGGCGCCGGGTTCAACCGCTCGACGCTGATCGGGTCCGCCGCCCAGCCGACGACCGACCCGGCGTCCTTCTACCGCGGCGAGCTGACCAACCACTACGCCAAGGCCATGCACGCGGCCGCCGAGGACGGCAAGGCGTACGGCTTCGCCTTCGACGACGTGGCCGACTTCGCCTCCTACATCCAGGACACGGCGCCCACGGGCTTCCGGCTGACGCTCACGCCGTTCTGACCGGGCCGGGCCGGCCGCGGCGGCGCGGCCCCGGCGTGCGCCGGCCGGTCGGGCGTTGCAGCGTGGTGGTGTGAACGTGACGCGCGGCCGGTCCCGCACGGCCCCCGAGCGGGACCGGCCCGGCTGGCTGCGCGGAGCACCGCCACCGGGGTGGGCCAGGGTGCTTCCGACGGCGCTGCTGGTGGGCGTGTGCCTGGCGGAGCTGATCAGCCCGGAGCCGCTGGACATCGGGTTCCTGCTGGGCGCCATCCCGCCGCTGGCCGTACTGGCCCACGGGCCGGTGGCCACGGCCGTGCTCGGGACGCTGGCGGTGCTCGTGCTGACCGTCCCGGTTTTCGACCTCGACGATCCGGGCAGCACCGACGTCCTGACCGTGTGTTTCGTGTCGGTGCTGAGCGTGCTGCTGTCGTACGTGCGCAGCCGTCGGGACGCGCAGCTGGTCACCGAGCGGGCCGTGGCCGAGGCCGCGCAGCGAGCGGTCGTGCCGCCGCTGCCCCGGCGGGTCGGGCCGGTGGCGTGCGCGGGCCTGTACCGGGCCGCACAGCGCGGAACCCTGGTCGGGGGCGACTTCTTCGACGTACGGGCCGGCCCCTACGGCGTCCGGGCGGTCATGGGCGACGTCCAGGGGCACGGTCTGTCGGCCGTCGCCACGGTCGCCTCGCTGCTGGGGGCCTTCCGGGAGGCGGTACTGGACCAGCCCGACCCGGAGGCGGTGGCGGCCCGGCTCGACCGGAGGCTGGCGGTGGACTCGGCGGGCGATCCGCACGCCGAGCTGTTCGCCACGGCGGTCCTGCTCGACTTCTCCGCCGACGCCCGGGAGGTGCGGATCGTGGCGTGCGGGCAGTGCGGCCCGCTGCTGCTGCGGGACGGAAGGGTGCTGGAGCCGGATGTCGAGCCCGGCACACCGCTCGGGCTGGGGCTCACCGAGGCCACCGCGCCCCGGGTCGTCTCGGTGCGGCTGCGCGCCGGTGACCGGCTCTTCCTCGCGTCCGACGGCGTCACGGAGGCCAGGAACGCGGACGGGGTCTTCTACCCGCTGACCGAGCGGCTGCCGGGCCTGGCCGCCGAGGACCCGGCCGCACTCGCCGAGCGGGTGTGGTCCGACGTCGTGCGGCACTGCCCGGACGTCCGGGACGACGTCACGATGCTGGTGCTGGCGCCGTGCCCGCCGACCGGGCCCTGACGACGGCCGGCGGCGGCCCGCGCCATCGCGCGGGCCGCCGCCGGCAAGCGTTACGACCGGTGCGTCAGTCCTTGATCGTGCACTCGTTGCCGAACGCCGGGTTCAGCAGCCCGATCACGTTGATCGAGTTGCCGCAGACGTTGGCGTTGATGTCGATCGGGATCTGGATGACGTTGCCCGAGAGGAAGCCGCCGCTCTCGTTGGTGATACCGACGGTGCCGTCGTCGGCGCTCGCCGTACCGGCGAAGGCGAGCAGGGCGGCGCAGGCCAGGCCGGCCGCGGCGGTCACACGTGTGCGCATGGAAAAGCTCCTGTCAGTCGCAGGGACACGTGTCTCCACCGTCACCCGGAAACCGGCGGTGCGACATTCATGAGCGTCCGAACGGGGTGCGGGGGGTCTCACGGGGCCGGGGCCGCGCTCTCCGGATGCACGCCGCGCTCCCGCGGTGAATGGTGATAACGGACCCGTTTTTCAGCACCGGGGCCGCACCAGCGATCCGGACCCTAGGAGCAGACACCATGTCGACGTCACAGCCCCCCGCGTCCCGGCCGCCCGAGGACAGCACGACCCCGGACCGCCTGCTCCACGCCCGCACCGGCACCGACGTGTCACCGGAGGACCTCGTCCTGGCCTCGGGCAAGGACCTCACGCCGCACAACCTCGAATGGGCCAAGCGCAAGCTGGCGGCGGAGGGACCGGCCGCGCTCGAGAAGCTGCTGCCCTAGCCCGCCCCGCCGCCGCGTAGCAGGCCACCGCACCCGTCGCGTCTTCCGCGCCGGGTGCGGTGGCCTCGCTCGTGGGGGGGGCGGTCAGCGGCGGTGCGGGATCACACCCTGCCGTCGTCCTCGGGCAGCGTGGTGTCGTCCTCCACCACGTGGACGGCGGCCTCCTCCGCGCCGGCCGCGCCGCCGTCGATGCCGACATCGGTGGCGACGGTCTCCTTGGTGGTGTCCTCGTGGGCGCCCTCGTCCGGGGCGACCAGCCGGCCGGCCCGGGCGGTGCCGGCCTCGGGGTCCACCGGCTCGCCGTCGCTGTCGGGGCTGTCGCCCACGCCGTCCCCGAGGGGCTCGGCGTTCACGTCGGGGACCTCCTGGGAGAGGCGTTGGTCGAGCGTCTCGCCCTCGTGCTGCTCCGCGGCGGTGGTGCCGTGCTTGGTGACGCCGAGGGGCTTCTCCGGCGGGGAGTAGCCCTCGTCGAGGGTGTCGTCGTACGTCCGCTCGTCGACGGCGTCCTGCAGGTCCAGCGGCGCGGCGTCCTCCTGCTCCTCGTTGGTCCCGGTGGGCTGGTACGCGTCGTCCGCCATCGGTTCGGGGCGCATCGGTTCCGTGCCCATCACTCCTGCCTCCCTGTCGCGCTGCGTCGACTCGTTCGTCTCGGCTGTCCGTTCCGCGTTTCCCGTAACGCGGGCTCTAACCTCGGCGAACGGCCGGATCCCCCACTTGCCCGGCCGGAGGAGCGGGGTGACGACGACGTGACCGGGCGCGTTCGGGTCACACGGCGGCGTTCGGCCCGTCCGGGCGGGCGTGCCGCTGCTCGACCATCTCGCGGCTGAGCCGCTCCGTCTCCGCCTCGGCGAGCCGCTCGAAGCCGTCCTCGGTGATGACGGACACGACCGGGTAGATGCGGCGGGTGAGGTCGGGGCCGCCGGTGGCGGAGTCGTCGTCGGCGGCGTCGTAGAGCGCCTGCAGCGCGGCCAGGGCCGCCTCGCGGCGGGTCATGCCCGGACGGTACAGCTTCTTCAACGCGCCCCGGGCGTACGGGGAGCCGGACCCCTCGGCGTGGAAGCCGGACTTCTCGTAGCGGCCGCCGGCGAGATCGAAGGCGAAGATGCGGCCGCGTCCGCCCTCGGGGCCCGCGGGGTCGTGGCCGGCGAGCAGCGGGACGACCGCGAGGCCCTGCATGGCCTGGGCCAGGTTGCCGCGGATCATGGTGGCCAGCCGGGTGGCCTTGGCGGCGAGGGTCATGGGGATGCCCTCGATCTTCTCGAAGTGCGCCAGCTCGACCTGATAGAGCTTCACCAGGTCCAGGGCGAGTCCGACGGATCCGGCGAAGGCCACGGCGGTGTGGTCGTCGGCGGGGTGCACCTTCTCCAGGTCGCGCTGGGCGATCAGGTTGCCCGTCGTCGCCCGGCGGTCCCCCGCGATCAGCACGCCCTCGCGGTAGGTGAGGGCCAGCACCGTCGTGCCGTGCGGGACGCCCTCGGCGCGGACGCCGTCCGGCAGGACGCGACGGGTGCTCAGCAGACCGGGGCGGTGCGCCGCCAGGAACTCCGTGAAGGACGAGGACCCCGGCGTGAAGAACTCCTCGCCCAGCCCGCCCTCGTGCTCACCCCGTGCCATACCGGTCCCCCTCGTCCGCGGCCGTCCTGACGAGTCCTACCTGGACGGGACGGGCGGGAAACGCGCGTGGGGCGTCAGGGGCGCGGTGCGACGCGGACGTCGAGGTCCGAGACGCGGTGGACGGGCCAGGCGCGGGCGTACCCGGGCGCGGTGCCGCCGGCGGGTGCCAGGTGGGCGACCGGCAGCCGGCGGGCGGTGCGCAGGATCTCCGGCACGGTGGTGTTCTCGTTGTGCCCGGAGGCCGCGCCCGAGGAGCAGCCGGTGTAGTAGCCGATGGGGATGGCCTCGTGCCCGGTGAGCAGGCAGGGCGGGCGGACGCCGAGGCGGTGCAGGGCGCCGGCCGTGCGGTCCCAGTCGGCGCGGCTTTCGGTGTTGCGGGCCACGGCGCCGTGCAGGACGGCGAGCTGCACGGCCAGGTGCCCGGCCAGGCCGAGCGCGACCAGCGCGGCGGCGACCGGCCGCCAGGACCCGCCCGGCCGCTTCACCACGTGCCACAGGGCGTCGGCCGCCGGGATCGCCAGCAGGGCGTAGGCCGGCTGGAGGAAGCGGGGAGCGGCGTAGCCGATCATGAACAGATAGGGCACGGCGGCCGTGGCGGCGCAGGCCAGCGGGACCAGGGTCCGTGCCAGGCGGCGGGCCCGGGCCGCGACGGCCACCGCGAGCCCGGCCAGTACGGGCAGGGCGAACCACCAGACGGTGACCACGGGGTGGGGCACCGAGCCGGTGCACGGCCGGCACAGGGCCCGTCCGCCCAGGCTGCGCAGCTGGTCGTCCACGGCGAACTGCCAGCCGAGCCCGCCCTGGATCCGGGAGGCGTCCGACAGCCGCTGCGCCAGGCCGCCGTGAGCGAGCCACGCCTCGATCACCCACGGCAGGGCACCCGCCGCGAGCCCCGCCGCCAGGGCGAACAGCAGGCGCCAGTGGCGCCGGGCCAGGGCGAGGGCCGGCAGGGGCAGGGCGACCCAGAGGGCGTCACCGGGACGCATCAGCGCCATGAGGACGCCGCCCGCGGCCACGCCCCACAGCGCCGCCCGGGCGGAACGTTCCTCCCGGGCGCGCAGGAAGCAGCCCACGCTGATCAGGGCGCCGATGGCGACCCAGTAGTTGGGCATGGCCTGCGGCCCGTAGAAGAGGGTCGGCCACAGGGAGGCGAACAGGGCGCCGCCGACGACCAGGACCCGGGTCGGGAACAGGCCGCGCCAGGCGCGCAGGGCCAGGAAGAGGGCGAGTCCGGAGAGCACGGCGAGGTAGACGCGCAGGAGCGGGACGGACGACGACCAGGAGGCGACGGGCGCGACCAGCAGGGAGACGCCCCGGGAGCGGGGTGCGCTGAAGAAGGCCGCCGGGGTGTGGGTGGTGACCTGGCTGACGTAGACGATCTCGTCCCAGCCGAGGCCCAGCACGGGCCGGACGAGGGCGAGCTGCGCGAGGGTGAAGACGGCGGCGAGCGCGGCGAGCGCCCGGTCGCCGCGCTTCCTGCCGGCCGTGCCCGCGGGCGGCTGTTCCCGCCGCCCGCGGACCAGGATGGCGTTCGCGCCGTCGGCCATGTTCCGCCCCTTACCCCGTGAAGTCCGCAAACACGGACAAACTAACTCGCCGGTCGAGGGGGTGCGGGGCGGAATACGGCCAAGCGCCTGACGCGCCGGGACGGTCAGCGGGTGTGCGGGGCCCGGTGCGCGGGCTGCCCGGGGGCGGGGCGCCGGGGCGGCGGCGGGACGGGACGGGTCACGGGGGTGTCCTCGCTCACCGTCAGCTCGGTGCCGTGGTGGCGGATGGTCAGGGGCGGCCCGGAGCGCAGGGTGTAGGTGGCCCGGCCGGGGGTCAGCTCCACGCGCAGGGACCGGCCGAGGAACCGGATGGTGAAGGCCAGCCGGCTGTACCGGTCGGGCAGGCGCGGGGCGAACCGCAGGCCGCCGTCGGCACAGCGCATGCCGCCGAAGCCGGCGACGAGCGCCATCCAGGTCCCGGCCAGCGAGGCGATGTGCAGCCCGTCGCGGGTGTTGTGCTCCAGGTCCCCCAGGTCCATCAGCGCGGCCTCGGCCGTGTAGGCGCAGGCGAGGTCGAGATGACCGGTCCGGGCGGCCATGACCGCCTGGACGCAGGCGGACAGGGACGAGTCCCGCACGGTCAGCGGCTCGTAGTAGGCGAAGTTGCGGGCGATCTGCTCCTCATCGAAGTACTCCTCGAAGAAGCCGCCGCAGGTGTACATCGCCAGCACCAGGTCCGCCTGCTTGATCACCTGCTTGCGGTAGAGGTCGAAGTAGGGGAAGTGGAGCATCAGCGGGTACTGGTCGGGCCGGGTGCGCGCGAAGTCCCAGCGCTGGTAGCGGGTGAAGCCGGCGTGCTGTTCGTGCACGCCGAGTTCCTCGTTGTAGGGGACGTGCATCGCCTCGGCGGCGTCGCGCCAGGCGGCCATCTCCTCCTCGTCGGCGCCGAGCCGTGCGGCCTCGTCGGGGTGGCGCTTGCAGGCGTCGGCGGCGGCCAGCAGGTTCGCCCGGGCCATGAGGTTGGTGTACGTGTTGTCGTCGGCGATCGCGCTGTACTCGTCCGGCCCGGTGACGCCGTCGATGTGGAACACGCCCCGGTCGTCGTGGTGGCCGAGGGAGCGCCACAACCGGGCCGTCTCCACCAGCAGTTCCACGCCCACCTCGCGCTCGAAGGTCTCGTCGCCGGTGGCGGCCACGTAACGCACCACGGCGTCCGCGATGTCGGCGCCGACGTGGAAGGCGGCCGTGCCGGCCGGCCAGTAGGCGGAGCCCTCCGAGCCCTCGATGGTGCGCCAGGGGAACGCGGCGCCGCGCAGCCCGAGTTGGGCCGCGCGCTCGCGGGCGGCGGGCAGGGTGTCCAGCCGCCAGCGCAGGGCCTCGGCGGCGGCCTGCGGCGCGGTGTACGTCAGCAGCGGCAGGACGAACGCCTCGGTGTCCCAGAAGGCGTGGCCGTCGTAGCCGGAACCGGTGAGCCCCTTGGCGGGGATGGCACGCTGTTCGGCGCGGGCACCGGCCTGCAGCACGTGGAAGAGGGCGAAGCGGACGGCCTGCTGGATCTCCTCGTCACCGTCGACCTCGACGTCGGCACGCGCCCAGAAGTCGTCCAGATACGCCCGCTGTTCCGCCAGCAGCCCTTCCCAGCCGCTGTGTCCGGCCGCCGCCAGGGCCGCCTCGACCTGGTCGCTCATCGCGGGCCGGGAGCGGGCGCCGGACCAGCCGTGCGCGACCAGCTTCTCCACCCGCAGCCGCTCCCCCGGCTCCAGGACGGAGGTGACGGTCAGCCGGGCCACGTCGACGTTGCTCTCACTGCTCGTGGTGGTCCGCTCGGGGCCCGTCACGGTGTGGTCGGCGGCGACCGCGACCCGCAGGCCGCTGCGGCGGGTGCGGTGGACCAGGCGCAGCCTGCCGCCCTGGGCGAGGTCCTCCTCCGGCTCCAGGGGCGACTTCAGCGCACGGGCCGCGCGCGGGTCGCCGTCCGGCTCGGGCAGGCTCTCGTTGGCGACGAGTTCCGACTGGACGACCACGCGGGTGCGGCTGTCGACGGGCTCCACCTCGTACGCCACGGCGGCGATCGCCCGCTGGGTGAGGGAGACCAGCCGGGTGGAGCGCACCCGCACGGTCGAGCCGGCCGGGGAGGTCCACTCGCAGACCCGCTCCAGCACGCCCCGGCGCAGGTCGAGGGTGCGCTCGTGGGCGACGAGCCGCCCGTAGCGCAGGTCGAACGGCTCGTCGTCGACGAGCAGGCGCAGCACCTTGCCGTTGGTGACGTTGATGGCCGTCTGTCCCGACTCGGGGTAGCCGTAGCCGGCCTCCGCGTACGGCAGCGGGTGCAGTTCGTGGACGCCGTTGAGGTACGAGCCGGGCAGGCCGTGGGGTTCGCCCTCGTCGAGGTTGCCGCGCCAGCCGACGTGCCCGTTGGACAGCGCGAAGACGGACTCGCTCTGCGCCAGCAGGTCCAGGTTGAGCTCCGTCTCGCGCACCGCCCAGGGTTCGACGCCGTAGGCCCGCTGGGTTATCACTCGGCGCCTCCCAGTTCGGCGAGGTCGCGTACCACGATGTCGGCACCGTGCGCGTACAGCGCGTCGGTCTGTCCGACGCGGTCGACGCCGACGACGTACCCGAACCGGCCGGCGCGGCCCGCGTCCATGCCGGCCAGCGCGTCCTCGAAGACGGCGGCCTCGGCCGGGCGGACCCCGAGGTCCTCGGCGGCCGCGAGGAAGGTGTCGGGGTGCGGCTTGCCGGGCAGCTTGCGCTCGGCGGCGACGACGCCGTCGATGCGCACGTCGAAGAAGTGCTCGGCGTCGATCGAGCGCAGCACGTCCTGGCAGTTGGCGCTGGAGGAGACGATGGCGGTGCTCAGGCCGTGGGCGCGGACGGCCTCCAGGTAACGCAGCGTGCCCTCGTACGCCTCGACGCCTTCGGTGCGGATCTTCTCCAGGACCAGGTCGTTCTTGCGGTTGCCGAGGCCGTGCACCGTCTCGGCGCCGGGTGGGTCGTCCGGATCGCCGTCGGGCAGGTCGATGCCGCGGGAGGCCAGGAAGGTGCGCACGCCGTCGGCGCGTGGCCGGCCGTCGACGTACTCGTCGTAGTCGGCCGCCTCGAACGGCCGGAAGTCCTCGCCGTCGCGTGCGCGCAGGAAGGCGTCGAACATCTCCTTCCAGGCGGCCGCGTGCACGACGGCCGTCCTGGTGACGACCCCGTCGAGGTCGAAGAGGCAGGCGTGGATGTCGTCGGGTAGACCGAGCTGCGTCATACAGGATCGGTTCCCCTCCCGGCGATGTTCCAAGTGAGTGGCGCACGCCACACGCGCGGGGCACGGGCCTGCCCGCACGGACGCCCGGACCCGGGTGACACACTCGTGCCTGTGCCGCACACCTTCGACGATCTCGTCCGGCGCGCCCGTGCCCTCCCGCAGGGCGGGCGGCGCGCGGTCCTGGGCATCGCCGGCAGCCCCGGCGCGGGCAAGTCGACGCTCGCCGAGCGCCTGGTCCGCGCACTGAACGGACCCGGCGAACCGTGGGTCGCCTATGTGCCGATGGACGGCTTCCACCTCGCCGACGCCGAACTGGAGCGCCTGGGCCTGCGCGACAGGAAGGGCGCTCCCGCCACGTTCGACGCGGCCGGCTACGCGGCCCTGCTGGCGCGTCTGCGCGAGGAGGAACACGCCGGCGACGTCGTCTACGCCCCCGGCTTCGAACGCGTCCTGGAACAACCGCTCGCCGGCGCGATCCCGGTCCCGCCGACGGCCCGGCTGGTCGTCACCGAGGGCAACTACCTCCTCCTGGACACCGGCGCCTGGGCCCGGGTCCGGCCCCTGCTGGACGAGGTGTGGTTCTGCGAACTGCCCGAGCCGGAGCGGGTGCGCCGCCTGGTCGCCCGGCACGAGCGGTTCGGCAAGACCCCCGAGGAGGCGCGGGCCTGGGTGGCCCGCTCGGACCAGCCCAACGCCGAGCTGGTCGCGGCGACCCGGGGGCGGGCCGATGTGGTGGTGCGGACGGACGTGGTGGGGCGGGCCGATGAGGTGGTGCGGACGGACCGGGCGTGACCGGCCCGGTGGTCCGTGCCGATCGGGCATGATGTGCCCATGATCAGGTCCGCGACGCCGCACGACATTCCCGAGATCCGCGCGATGATCCGTGAACTCGCCGCCTACGAACGGGCCGAGGAGCAGGCCCGGGCCACCGACGAGCAGTTGCGCGAGGCGCTGTTCGGCGCGCACCCGGCCGCCCACGCCCTGATCGCCCAGGACGACGACACCGGGGAGGTCCTGGGCTTCGCGCTGTGGTTCCCGCGCTTCTCGACCTGGACGGGCACCCGGGGCATGTACCTGGAGGACCTCTACGTCCGGCCGCAGGCACGCGGCTCGGGCCAGGGCAAGGCCCTCCTCGCCGCGCTGGCCGCGCTCTGCCGGCGCAACGGCTACGACCGCTTCGAGTGGGTGGTCCTGGCCTGGAACACGCCCGCGGTCGACTTCTACCGGTCGCTCGGCGTGGAGTTCCTCGACGAGTGGAAGGTGTGCCGGCTCAGCGGCGAGTCCCTGGAGGCCCTCGCCGCCCGGGCACCCGAGGTGTCCGGCCCGGCTCCCGGCGCGTGAGCCGGACCGGCCCGGGTCAGTGCCGTGCGGGTGCGGCCCGGCGGGCGCGCAGGGCGAGGGTCAGGGTGTGCGGGCCCTGCCCACCGAGGTAGACCCGGTTCCCGCTCGTGGCGTCGGTGCCGCCCACCACGGTGTAGTCCTGCCCCGGGTCGTACCGCAGGACGTCACCGCGGTCCGGCCCGGCCAGGGGCTCCCCCGCCTCGACGGCGGCCTCGACCCGGATCTCGCCGTCACCGGCCCGGTAGGTCATCGGGCCGCTCGTCAGGCACCAGCGGCCGTCGCCGATCGGCACGGCGTCCTCGACCTCGCCGCCCGGGCGGAAGGTCAGTTCGAGAGCCCAGGGCACCCGCGGTCCGGCGATGTCGACGCGCAGGTCGGCGCCGTCCTCGCGCAGGTCCACCTCGACGCGGGTGGTGAGGGAGACCTCGTCCCGGGGCCGGTCCGCGAAGGCCATCGCGGCCGAGAAGCGCCCTTCGTCCGCCATCCGGTAGGCGCCGTCGCCGCGGCGCAGGCCCGGCGCGAGCGGCTGGTAGTAGGCGGCCGAGAGGGTCTCGGTGAGCAGATGGCGGTGTTCGGCGAGGCGTCGCATGTCCGCGGCGCGGAACGGGCCAAGGTCGAAGAAGCCCCGTGAGAGGCGGACCGCGTCCAGGACCGCGTCACCGGCGAACAGGCGCAGGAAGGTGGGGTTGCAGGCCAGGCCCGAGCGGATGCGCCGGTGCGCGGGCACGTCGGAGCCGCCGTACACCACCGTGCGCGCGGTGGCCGAGGTGTGGGCGGCCAGGCGCGCCGTGGTGAGGTACCGCGCGCGTGGCAGTTCCCGCTCGGCCGGTGCCGGCAGGACGCGGCACAGGTCCGGGGTGAGGAGCGTCTCGGCGAGCAGGCCGGGGTCGTCGACGCCGCCTGCGGCGGCCTGGAGCGCCGCCCGGCTGAAGTCGCCCCGGCCGGTGCGGATCGCGAGCAGCCGGTAGTGCGGCAGGTAGGGCGCGAGCGGGAACGGGGCGTGCTGGTCCTGCCGCCGCGAGTGGACGGTCTCCACCGTGCCGTCCGGCCCGATGAGGTCCAGGGTGGTGGTGAGGTTGCGGACGACGGCGTCCAGCAGGTCGGCGCGGCCGAGCACGTCGGCCAGCAGGAGCAGCGAGGGGTTGGAGACATGGGCCGCGTAGTTGGCGCTGCGTTCCGAGTACAGGCCCTCCGCGTCGATGTCGACACCCTCGGCGAGCCACTCACGGACCCGGTCGAGCAGCCGCTCGTCGGGGAACGACCGGTGCAGGCGGGCGAGTGCCGCGCACAGCTCCCAGCGGTGGTTCGGGGTGTGCACCCCGCCGGTCAGCAGTGCCTCCTGGGTGGCGCCGGCGATCCCGGCGAGCGCGGCGGTCACCTCGCGCAGGTCCGGCCCGGCGTCCGCGGCCAGGACGTGCGCGTCGCACACGTCGTTGACGGTGAACGCGGAGTCCGGCGGGGACTGCACGTTGTCGCCGCCGGCGAAGAGGCCGGTGGTGGTCTGCGCGGCCCGCAGGGCGCCGAGGTGGGTCGTCGCGGCGGCGACGGCCTGACCGCTGCCGTGCAGGGCCGAGTGCGGGGAACGGTACGCCGCGATCAGGGTCTTCACCCGCAGCGCAAGGGCGCGGTGGGTCACCCCGGCGGGTTCCTCGTCGGGGCGGGACGCCAGGGGGACGGCGAGCCGGTCGGCGGCGCGGGCCGCCGCGCGGACGAAGGCGTGGTCGAGCTCGTCGGGCACGGTCAGTCCTTCAGTCCGGCGTTGATGTCGGCGTTCATCACGTAACGCTGGAACACCAGGAAGACGACGATCAGCGGGACCATGGAGATCACCGATCCGCCGAGCAGCACCGACCAGTTGATGTTCTGCGCCCCGACGAGGCTCTGGATGCCGATCTGCACGGTGAACTTCTCGGGGTCGTTGAGCATCAGCAGCGGCCAGATGTAGTCGTTCCACCGCCACTGGAACGACAGGATGGCGAGCGTCAGCATGATGGGCCGGGAGATCGGCACCATGATCCTCAGGAAGATCGACAGTTCACGCGCGCCGTCGATGCGGGCGGCCTCGACGAGCTCGTCGGGGACCGTCAGGAAGAACTGGCGGAACATGAAGCACCCGGTCGCGGTGAGCACGGCCGGGAGGATGATGCCGGCGAGCGAGTTGTACAGGCCGAGGTCGCGGACCACCAGGAACTGCGGGGCGAGCATGACCTCGGACGGCAGCATCGTGGTGGCCAGGATGCAGATGAAGAAGACCTTCAGCCACTTGTTGTCGTACTTGGCCAGCGCGTAGCCCGTGCAGCAGCTGACCCCCACCGTGAGGATCGTCGCGATCACGCACACGACGGTCGTGTTGATGAAGTACTGGGAGAAGTTGGCGCTGTCCCACGCCGCCTGGTAGCCCGACACGGTGGGGTCGTGCGGGAACAGCGTCAGCGGGAGGGAGAACAGGTCTCCCGCCGGCTTGAAGGAGCTGAGCACGAACCACAGCACCGGCACGCCGTAGAGGGCCGCCAGGACCCACAGCAGGGTCGTCGCGGGGATCGCGCGCCGGAGCCCGCCACTGGCCGCGCCGCCGGACCGCTTCCTGGGCACAGCCCGTCCGGGCGTGGAGTCGGCCTTGCGCGGCATCTCTGTGGTTGTCATCGGTTCTCCACCCGCCGGTTGACGATCAGCTGCACGACCGCGACGGCCATCAGGATGAGCATGAGCACGAACGACGCGGCGCTCGCGTAGCCGATCTGCCCCGACTTGAAGCCGGTCTGGTAGATGTACTGCACCAGCAGGTTGTTCGACGTTCCGGGTCCGCCGTTGTTGAGGGAGGCGAACAGCGGATACTCCTTCATCGCGTGGATCGTGTTGAGCAGGATGACGATGAAGGACGTGGGCGCGATGCTCGGCAGGGTGATGCTCACGAACTGGCGCCACGGACCGGCGCCGTCGAGCGCGGCCGCCTCGTAGTACGACACCGGCACGTTCTTGATCGCCGCGATGAACAGCAGCATGGAGAAGCCGGTCCAGGCCCAGGACGCCGCCACGACCACCACCAGCAGCGACAGGTCCGCGTTCGACTGCCAGGGAACGGCACTGCCGCCCACCTTCTCGATGAGGTAGTTGACCAGTCCGAAGTTCTCACCGAACAGCCATCGCCACAGCACACCGACGACGATCGGCGACAGCAGCCACGGGATGAAGAAGAAGACCCGCGCCACCGACACGCCCTTGGCGTTCCTGCTCACCAGCAGGTTGGCGATGAGCAGCGAGAACACGAAGTTCAGCGGGACGAACAGCACGGTGTACAGCAGCGTCCGGGTCACCGCGTCGTAGAAGGTGGAGTCCCCGAACAGGTTGCCGTAGTTGTCCAGTCCGACGAACTGGAACGCCCCCACGCCCGTGTAGTTCGTGAAGCTGTAGACGAGCCCGATCACCGCGGGCCAGACGAAGAACAGCGCGAAGAGCACGACGTTGGCCGCGATGAGGACGAGCGGCGCGAGGGTGTGGCGACTGCGTCTCCTGGGCGGGCTCACGGACACGTCCGGGGCGCGTTTGGTCATCTTCCTGACTCCGTGCTGGTGGAAGGGTTGCGGTGGCTCACGCCGTGAGCCGGGCGGCGGTGGCGCTCGGGGCCGGGCGGCCGGGGCTCGGCCCGCCGCCCGGCCCCCGGCTCAGGATCCGCCGCCGACCTGCTGGTTGTAACCGGCCACGATGTTGTCCAGGGCCTTGTCGACCGACTGCTGGCCGTTGATCGCCTTGCCGAGCTCCGTCTTGGTCGGGTCCTCGGTGAGGCTCTTGCCCTTCAGCACCCAGTTCGTCTGCGCGGTGTTGAAGTAGCCCGAGATCGGCTCGTACAGCGGGATCGACTCGTTGTAGAGCTTGAACGCCGCCTGGGCCGCCTCGGAGGTGAAGGGGTACTTCGGGTTCAGGCCGCTCTCGACGGGCAGGAACCCGGAGGCCTCGCACAGCGCGCGGTAGTGGTCCGGCTCGTACAGCCAGGACATGAACTTCTTCGCGGCGCCGGCCGCGGCCTCGTTGTTGTCGAAGCCGACCATCATGCCGCCGCTGTTGACGTCACTGGCCTGCACCGGCTCGGCGGGGGTCGGGACGCTCGCCCACTCGAACTTCTTGATGCTCTCGGCGAAGGCGGGCACCTGCCACACGCCGGACCAGTAGGCGACCACGTCACCGCTCTGGAACATGGCGGACGGGTCGGCGCCGCTGGTCCACACCGACTTCGGCATGGTCTTGTCGTCGTTCAGCCCGACGAAGCGCTTCACGGCCTTCCGGGTCGCGGCGTCCACCGAGAACTTGCCCGAGGAGTCGGCGTGGACGTACCTGCCGCCGAGCTCGTACACCATGGCGCGCAGCCGGGAGGGCGACTGGTCGAAGGTGAGGGAGTACTTGGCGCCGGTCTTGTCCCGGACCTTGTCGGCGGCCTTGATGAAGTCGGTCCAGGTCCAGGTCTTCTCGGGCGAGGTCGGGTAGTCGACGCCGGCCTTCTCGAACAGCGACTTGTTGATGTACAGGCCGGACGCGGTGATGTCCGAGGGGATGGACAGCACCTTCCCGGACGAGTCCTTGGCGATGAAGTTCTTGTTGATGTTGTAGCTCTTGTTGTCGGCGATGGAGCTGAGGTCGATCAGCTTGTTCGCCCAGATCGGATCCAGGGCCGGCACGGCCGCCACGTCGGGCAGCGAGTTCGCCTGCGCGGCGTTGTGCAGCTTCGCCGGGTATCCGTCGTAGGGGATGTTGACGAGCTTGACGGAGACGCCGGCTTCCTTCTTGTACTGCGCCACCATCTTCTTCCAGCCCGCGTCCTGCCCCGGGACCGTGGAGATCCAGAACGTCAGCGACTTCTCGCTGCCGCCCGAGCCGGACCCCGACCCGCAGGCGGAGAGCACCAGGGCACCCGCCGTGGCCACGGCGGCGAGCGGAACGAGGCGGCGTATGCCGCCGCGGCCGAGCCGGCGGGAGCGCCGCACACCCACACTGATCATCTTCGATCCCTTTTCTCGTAGCGGAGGAAGCACGGCGCCAGCCGAGGCGGCACGGGTGCATTGTGCAGGAGATGTCGAATGTCGCTTCCCGGGGCGCGGCCTCGCCCGGCCGCGTCGCCTTCACGGGTGGGGTCCCCGGCCATGTCGGCCGGCGCCGCACAAGCACGCCCTGGTGCGGCTGCCGTACTTCGCGTACGAGCGGGAGGCTTACCCGGAGTCGGCGTCCCGGCCGACTTAGAAAGCGCTTGTCCGGACATTGGCAGACCGATGGCGCAGCCGTCAATGCCTCGTCCGCACGGCTCCGGTCACGGTTTGAATTCCATGGGCCACGGCCAGCCTGCTCGCGCCCGCCACGGTGCCGGTGTCCCCCACGACGCTGCTGACGACCTCGGTGGGCCAGCTCAGCCGGGCCAGCTCGGCCCGCACACCGGGCAGGAGCTGCGGGTCCGCGCCGGTGCCGCCGCCCAGCACGATCAGCCCCGGGTCCAGCACGGCGGCGACGGCCGCGGCGAGCCGGCCGACGTCGGCGGCGTGCGCGTCGACCACGGCCCGGGCGGTGGCGTGCCCCCGCGCGGCGAGGGCGAGCAGCCGCTCCGCGGTGCGCGGCCGGGGCCCGTCCCCGTCCCGCCAGGCCTCCGCGGCCCGGCGCAGCAGGGTGCGCGAGCCCATGCGCTGTTCCAGTCCCTCGTGGCGCGGGGCACGGTCGTCGTCCCACGGGTAGGGCAGCCGGGCCACCTCACCGGCGGCGCCGTTCGCGCCGCGCAGGACCCGGCCGCCGATGACGACGGCGAGGCCGATGCCGACGCCGATGCGCAGGTAGCCGAAGGTGTCGCGGCCGACGGCGGCACCCTCGTGCAGTTCGGCGAGGGCGGCGCAGTTGACGTTGTTCTCCAGGTGGACCGGGACGCCCTCGGGCAGCGCGACGGCCATGGCGTCGAAGACGGGACCGGCCTTGGCGGTCGCGGGGCGCTCCCCCGCGCCCTCCCCGTCGCGGGTGGGGACGTCGCCGACCGCGACGACGACGGCCCGCAGCGGGCCCCCGGCGGGCAGCGCGTCGAGGACCTCGCGGACCGTGCCGGCCGCCTCCCGGCGGGACCCGGTGCCCTCGGCGAGCAGCGTGCCGTCCAGGGCGCAGGCCCGCACCCGGGTCTCGGCGGGCCCCAGGTCGACCGCGAGCACGGCGCCGGCGGCCGGGCCGAGCCGGTAGACGGCGGCGCTGCGGCCGGTGGAGCCGGAGGCCCGCCCGGAGTGGGCGGCGAGCCCGAGGGCCTCCAGCTCGGCCACCGCGGCGGAGACGGTCGGTTTGGAAAGGCCCGCACCGGTCGCCAGCTGGGGGCGGGTGGCCGTGCCCGTCCCGGCCAGTACGTCGAACACCACACGGGCACTCTCACTCAGGTGCATGGTCTCCCCAGGTCGTGCTGCGGCCGGGCAGGACAGCCGCAAGGGTGGCGCGGCAGCGGGAATTCCGTGCCTCTTGACGCACCCTACTTCGTTAGTTAACTTCCTAACGAACTTCACGGTACTCGCCTGCCGTGCCCCGCAGAAGCCCGTCCCGGGGCTTCCCTACCTCCTCAACTGCCGTGGTCCGACGGGTGGTTCGCCTGCCGCCCGCCGTGACCGCGCGATGACGGGAGAGGCTCCGTGCAGGACTCCACGCCGTACGCGGTCGGTATCGACGTGGGCGGCACCAAGACACAGCTGCGCGCCCTCGCGGGCGACGGGACCGTCGTGGACCGGGTCGGCAGCAGTGCCGGCTGGCGCCCTCATGACGCCCCGGCCGCGGCGGACTGGCTGGCCGCGCTGGTCCGTGACGCCCTGCCCGCGCACGCCCGCCCGGCCGCGGTCGCCGTGGGCGGTCACGCCTGCGAGACGCCCCGCCAGTGCGCGGGCATCCGGGACGCGCTCCAGGAGCGGCTGCCGGTGCCCGCGCTGGTCGTGGGCGACGCCGAGCTGCTCGTCCCGGCCGCCGGTCTGGACCGGGGCGTCGGCCTGGTCGCCGGTACCGGTTCGGTCGCGGTGGGGCGTTCCCCCGACGGCGATCCGGTGCAGGTCGGCGGCTGGGGCGCGGTCCTCGGCGACGAGGGCGGCGCGGCCGGACTCGTCCGGGAGGCCGCGCGGGCCGTCTGGGCCGCGCACGACCGCGGCGAGGAGCCCGACGCGCTGGCGGCCGGTCTGGTCGCGGCGTTCGGCGTGGCCGAGGTGCCCGCGCTCGGCGCGGCCCTGGAGTCCGCCACGGACGTCTCCGCCGAGTGGGGACGCCACTGCCCCGTCGTGTTCGCGGCCGCCGAGGCCGGCTCGCCGCTCGCCCGGGCCGTGATCGCCGACGGCGGCCGGGCGCTGGCCGCCCTGGTCGTCCGGCTCGCCGCGCGCGGCGTCGCCGTGGACGACGTCGTGGTGGCGGGCGGCACGGTGCTCGCCCAGCCGGAGCTGTTCGAGGCGTTCACCTCCGCCCTCGCCGAGTCCCTGCCCTCCGCCCGTGCACGGCGTCTGCGGGTGCCGCCGGTGCAGGGCGCGCTCGCACTGGCCCGTTCGCTGCTGTGAGCCGGGCGGCCGCCGTTCACCGTCCCGCCCCCGGCCGGTGACCCGCCCCTCCGCGCGGGGTCACGGCCCGACCGTAGATCTTCGCTCGGTGCCGCCCCGGGCGGCACCGAAGTCACCCATCCGCAGCCGAGTGACACCGAGCCGCCCGTCCGCAGCCGGGTGCCACCGAAGCCACCCATCCGCACCGGGTGCCGCTGAAGTCGCCGAAGGCACCCGTGGCCGCACACCGCACCGCCCCTCCGGCCGCACGGCCGGAGCTCCCGTCGCAGCACTCGAGAGAGGCGCACCATGCCGTCATCAGCCGGGCACACCACCGCCACCGCCGTCGACCGGCGCGGATTCCTCAGGACCTCCCTGGGCGCCTCGGCCGGGCTCGTCGCCGCACCGGCGTTCGTCACGTGGCTGGGCGCCGCGGACGCGAAGGCGGCCACCGGCCCCGCCGCGTTCGTCGACGACTACCGGTCGAACGTCGTGGCCAACCAGACCCCCGAGACCAACGCGGTCGTCCGGATCCTGGGCGGGATGGCCGAGGTGTGGAAGACCGGGGACGCCTGGGACACCGGAAGCGTCCTGGACCGCGAGGTGCTGCGCGCCAACATGCGATACTGCGCCCGTCTCACGCAGTCCCGCACCGAGGCGCAGGCGAAGGAGGCCTTCCTCTACGACCGTCAGCACCAGAGCTACGCCATGATCGGCGGTCTCGGCCCGCTCGCGGGGCCGTACCGGGAGGGCGCCAAGGCGGTCACGTCGGTCACCGGCGCCCCGGACGGCACGCCCCCCGGGAAGATCAGCGACACCCTGCCCGCCGACGCCCCGGCCGGATCGGCGCTCGGCGCCGGCTCCCACGACTCGGACCTGGGCCGGGTCGCCGAGCTGGTCGACACCGTGCGCGGCCCGTTCGCCTCGGGCAACCCGGCCAAGTTCGCCTTCCAGTACCCGCGCCCCTGGCGCATGAACGAGGACAGCGAGGTCGTCGACACCGGCAGGAGGGACGCGCTCGGCTACCCGGTGTACGACTCGGAGGTGGTCGTCGCCCCGCAACTGCTGCGCCAGCGCTCGGAGAACGCGCAGGAGGACGGAGGCTTCCCCAGTGGGCACACCAACGCCTTCCACCTCGCCGCTCTCGCCTTCGCCTACGCGGTGCCGGAGCGCTTCCAGGAGCTCGTGACGCGCGCGTTCGAGCTGAGCCACACCCGGATCACGGCGGGCATGCACTCCACGGTCGACGTCATCGGCGGCCGGATCATGGCCACCGCCCTGGCCGCGGCAGCCCTGGCTGATCCGGCGAACGCCGAGCTGAAGACGGCGGCCCGCGCCCAGGCCCTCTCCTACCTCACGCGGCGGACCGGTACGACCGCGTACACGCTGTACGCCTACGCGCACTCCGACGCCGCCGACCCGTACGCCGACCGCGGGGCCAACGCCCGCGCGGTCGGGCCCCGGATGACGTACGTGCTGCCCCGCCGCG
Source organism: Streptomyces sp. XY006 (assembly GCF_002237655.1). Classification (GTDB taxonomy): domain Bacteria; phylum Actinomycetota; class Actinomycetes; order Streptomycetales; family Streptomycetaceae; genus Streptomyces; species Streptomyces levis. Next base: position 32,936 of record NZ_NOKT01000001.1, on the reverse strand, counting down.
GCCGCAAGGACCCGCTGACCGTGCCCAAGGGCGCGGAGGTGCTGCTGGAGACGCGGCTGCCGTATCTGAGCGCGGAGCAGCGGCGCGAGGTGCTGCGCACGACCGGGCTGCCCTCCGGGTACGTCCTGCTGGACGGCTTCGAGCAGTGGGGCCGCCTCGATCTGTTCACCGCGGCGGACGGTTACGGCGCCTTCGACCGGGACGTGACCGTCACGCTGGACGCGGCGGCCGGGGGCTTCCACGCGGCCGACGGCTGGCGCAACGACATCGAGGGCGACGGCGGTCTGGCCAAGCGCGGCACGGGCACGCTCACCCTGACCGGCCGCAACCGCTACCGGGGCGGGACGGTCGTCGAGGCCGGCACACTCGTGGCCGCCTCCCCCGAGGCACTGGGCCTGGGGGACGTCCGGGTCACGGGCGGCACGCTCCGCGCGGACCGGGTCCTGCGGGTGCGCGGCTCGTACGTGCAGGAGCGCGCGTCGCGGCTGGAGTTGACGCTGCGCGGGGACCACGGCCCGGCCCTCACGGTGAGCCGGCGGGTCCTGCTCGACGGCGGTGTGCTGGCGCTGCGGCTCGACGCCGGGCGGCCACCGGTGGCGGGCACGACCGTTCCGGTGCTGTCGGCCCCGGGGCTGCGCGGCCGGTTCGACCGGATCGAGCTGGACTCGGACACGCTGCGGGCCGTGCCCGTGCACACGGCTGACGGAGTGTCGGTGCGACTCGTGCGGCGGTGACGCGGTGCGCGGCGGGGGCTGATGCACAGTGGGTCCATGAGGGACCTGCTCGCCCCCGCCGCCGTCCGGCCGGCGCCGGCCGCGCCCCGGCCGCGCGCCGCGCGGTGGTTCGGCGGACGGTGGCCGGTGCGGCTCCTGGTGGTGCTACTGCTCGCGCAGATGGCCGGTGCGATGGTCACGACGGCGGTCCGGCAGACACCGACGATCGACGAACCGGTGTACGTCGGCGCCGCCGCCGAGTACGTGTACGAGCACCGGCTGCGGCACAACCCCGAGCATCCACCGCTCGGCAAACTGCTGATCGGCGCCGGGGTGGCCCTCGCGGAGCCGCACCTGGACCGGGACTTCGCCGGGGACCAGGGCCGGCTGGGCCGGCATCTGCTGTACGAGTCGGGCAACGACCCCTGGCGGCTGATGCTGTGGGCCCGCCTCCCGGTGATCGCGCTGACCCTGCTGTTCGGGCTGGTCGTCTTCTCCTTCGCCCGCGAACTGGCGGGACGGGCCGCCGGGTTGGCCGCGCTGGCGCTCTACTGCTTCTCGCCCGACGTCGTCGCGCACGGCTCGCTCGCCACCCTCGACGTGCCGGCCGCCGGGTTCGTGCTGACGTCGGCGTGGCTGGCCTGGCGGGCCCGCCGGCGGCCCGGGTGGTACGTGCCGCTCGCGGGGGTGGCGCTGGGCGCGGCGCTGGCCACCCGGATGAGCGCGCTGCCCGCCGTGCCGGTGGTGATGGCCCTGGCGGCGCTGTCGGTGGTGGCGGGAGGCCGCCGCGCGGTGCGGGCGGTGGCCGGTACGGGCCTGGTGGCCCTGGCGGCCATCGCCGTGGTGTGGGCGGCGTATCTGGCCGTCGATCCGCGGCTGCGCTGGGCTCCGGAGCAGCCGGTGCCCGTGGTGCACGGGCTGCGGGGTCTGCTGGTCCGGCTCCTTCCCTTCCCCGAGGCCTACCGGGACGGTGTGCGCCTGCAGTTCGGGCTGGAGAACCGGCCGTGGCAGGGCTTTCTGTTCGGCCGCGTGTACGACGGTTCGCTCTGGTACTACCTGCCGGCCGCGCTGCTGGTGAAGACGCCGCTCGGGGCGCTCGCCCTGTGGGCCGGGGGTGTCGTGGCCGTGCTCGCGTCCCGGCGGCTGCGGCCCGCCGCCCCTTATGTGCTGGCCGCTCCGGCCGTGCTGTTCGCCGCGGCCGTGCCGGGGGCGCGCGACCTGGGAGTCCGGTACGTCGTCTTCGTGCCGCTGTTCCTCGCCGTGGCGGCGGGGTGCGTGACCGCGGTCCGGCGGCGGTGGGTCACGGTGGGGGTGGCGGTGCTCGTGGCGTCCGTGGCGGTGAGCTCGGCGCGGGCGTACCCCTTCTATCTGCCGTACTCCAACGAGGCGTTCGGGGGGCCGGGCAGGACACGGGAGTGGCTGCACGACTCGAACGTGGACTGGGGGCAGGACCTGGGCCGGCTCGCGGACCGGCTGCGGGAGCGGTACGCGGGCGAGCGCGTGTGGCTCGTCTACAAGGGCAGCGGAGTGCCGGAGTTCTACGGCATCGAGAGCGCCGATCCGCGCCGGGAGCCGCCGGCCGCCGTGCGCGGACTGGTGGTGGTGTCGGACTCCGCCGCCGCGAAGGCGACGGGGCGGCTGGCCGAGTTGATCGGCGGCAGCCGCCCCGTCGACCGTGTCGGGCACTCGATCACGATCTATCGCCGTTGAGCGTCCCCCTGGCTCCGCACCTCACGAGGCAGGGGGCGGGTCACGGAACGCGTCTCAATGGGCCGCGTGGAAGAACCCGTCGGCGCTCACGTGGGGCATCACCCTGCTGGCCACCCGGTAGCGGCCGTTGGGCACCTCGGGGCACCTCGCCACATGGACCGCCAGGGGTCCCGCCCATTCGTAGCCGCGGCGGTCCGCGTGGCGGGACAGGCTGTCGGTGAGGGCCTGGCCCACGTCGGTGCCGGTGCGGGTCAGGTGTTCGTGGACGTCGTCGGGCAGTTCGACGTCGTAGGCGTTCGGGACCATGACCCGGCCCTCACTGCACACCACCGCGTTGTCGTCGCACTCGCGTCGCAGGGCGTCGACGACCTCGACCGGTTCCTTGTCGAGGACTCGCGCCCACAGCGCCTCCCATCGGTTCTCCAGAGTCTCTTCCAGCGCACTCAGCGCGCCCATGCGGTCTCACCTGCCGGAAACGTCGTCGGTCGGGTCGCGATGGCCGGCGTGGGCTACCGCTCGTCGTAGTCGTCGGGGCGCACCTCGGCCTCCTCCAGGGCCTCGCGCATCGTGCGGCCGGTCGCGCCGGGCGGGCGGGAGCCGTGATCGTCGTGCTGCTCCAGGACCTCGTCGGTGGTGTCCGTCTTGGGACGGTTCTCCTCGGGGGTGGTCATGGCGGTGACTCCTCTCAAGATCTGCTGCAGTCGGCGGGTTCCCGCCCGGCGTCCGGACATCCCCGACCGGGGCAGCTCATGTGCTGTAGCCGAGAAGCCCTGGTCACCACGGTGCGTGAGCTATGTTGAACGTCTCTGGGAGACGAAGGAGGCGCACCGGTGCCATCGCCGCAGCAGGCACGCGCACAGGCATCCGCGATCACCTCGGGGAAGGCGGCCCCGGAAGCGGAGGTCTCCCCGTCCGCCCAGCTCAGGTCGCTCTTCGACCGGCCGCGCCTGTCCCCGGGGCAGCGGCGCATCGCCCAGTACCTGATCGAGCACATCACCGAGGCGGCCTTCCTGTCGATCACGGACCTCGCGGACCGGGTGGGGGTGAGCCAGCCCTCGGTGACGCGGTTCGCCTCGGCGGTCGGCTTCAGCGGTTACCCGGCGCTGCGGGAGAAGCTCCAGTCGATCGCGCTCGGCACCCTCGCCGGCGGCGCTCCCGAGGAGAACCGGGGCAACGAACTGCAGGCGGCGGTCGACGCCGAGATCGAGAACCTGGAGAATTTGCGCCGCGACTTCGCCGACCCCGACCTGGTCATCGACATCGGCCGCAAGCTGTCGTCGTCGGCCCCCCTGACGGTCCTCGGCCTGCGCATCTCGGTCTCCCTCGCCGAGTACTTCGCCTATGCCGCGCGCCGGGTCCACCCGGACGTCCGGGTCGTGACGCGCGGCGGCAGCGTCGCCTACGACGCCCTGCTGCAGTCCCGTGAGGCGGGGGGCACCTGGGTGCTGGCCTTCTCCATGCCGCGGCACGCCCAGGAGACCCTGACGGCCCTCCGGGTCGCGCGGGGCGCCGGGCTCAAGGTCGCCCTCATCACCGACCTGGCCCTCGGGCCGCTCGCCGACGAGGCCGACGTCGTCTTCGCCACCGGCACCGGCTCACGTCTGGTCTTCGACTCCTACGCCGCCCCGGGCGTGATGTGCTCGGCGCTGCTGCAGGCCATGACGGACGCGGACCCGGAGCGGACGCAGGCCCGGCTGGAGGAGTACGAGCAGGTCGCCGACCAGCACCAGTTCTTCCTGCGCGACTGAGGGGCGCGGCCCGGTGCAGAAGGGCATCAGCCGCAACAAAGCGCGCATGAATGTTTTCATGCTTCTTGCAAACCGGTTGGCATATATAAATACTGCTCACGGATCGCGACCCGGCTGCTCCGGATCCGTTCCGCACCCGTGGAGCCGGGTCCTACCCGCTCCGGCGTCCCGGGTGTCCGTGGCGGCCCCGGTCATCCCCTAGGCCGGGGCCGCCCCGACCCGTCGTCCACCCTCACGACGCCGCACACCCGGAAGCGATGATCATGCCCCTGACGTCCACGCGCATCAGCCCGGACTGGCCCTGCCAGGTCAAGACCCCCGGAAGCTACGACTGGGAGCGCTCGGCGGCCAAGTGGCTGCGCGAGCTGGTCCCCGCGCGCTACGCCGGCTACCCCGTGTTCGTCCGCCAACCGGTGCTCCTCGCCCGGCACGCCCAGATCCAGGTCCAGAACGAGATCCGGATCGCCCGCACCGCCCTGCAGACCGCCCGCGCCGACCTGCCCGGGCTCGGCCTGCACGAGGGCGTCATCGAGCACACCATCAAGCTGTACGCGGCCGAGGTCATGCAGCTGCAGCACATCGCGCGCAGCGTCCGGGCCGTGACCCAGGCCCTGGTGGAGGCCAACCGCCACGCGTGACCACACAGGCCTGACCCACGCCGCGCGTGACCGCACAGGCATGACCCGCGCCGCGCGTGGCACGCGTAACGGGATGAGCACCACCGAAGTCCGGCGCGGCGAGCCGGTGACAACGGTCCTGACCTGGCGGGTGCGTCCCGGCCGTGAGCGGGAGTTCGAGGAGTGGACGCACGGCATCAGCCGCTGCGCCCGCCGGTTCCCCGGCAACGAGGGCGTCTCCTGGCTGACGGTGGAGGACGGCCACCGCTACCACGCGGTGCTGCGCTGGTCCGACCGGCACCGGCTCGCCGCCTGGCTGGAGTCCGAGGAGCGTGCGCGCTGGCACCGGCGGATCGAGGACATCGCCACGGAGGTCGGCAGCGAACGCCAGTCGACGTCCGGCATGGAGAGCTGGTTCAGCCTGCCCGGCACCACCGTGCAGGCCCCGCCGCGCTGGAAGATGGTCCTGACGACCTTCCTCGGCGCCTACCCGTTCACGCTGCTCGTCCAGTGGCTGGTGACGCCGCACACCACCGGCTGGCCGCTGCCGCTGCGGGCCGCCGTGTTCCCGCTGGTGCTGCTGCCGGTGCTGACCTACCTGGTGATGCCGCGGCTCAGCCGGCTGCTGCGGCTGTGGCTGTATCCGCGCGACGGCCGCTGACGCCGGGAGGCGTGTGACGGGCGGGGCGCGTGATGCCAGAGCACTCCCTGCTCACGAGGCGCTCTCAGATCGGGCCGGATGTGCAATGCTCAACGCGTGAGCGAGCCCGTGACGCCGACTGGCCCCGGTGGCGCACCCGATCTGGTCGAACTGGCCAGGATCGTCGCCCGGCAGCGCGCCGAGATGGACCGGCTGCGCGACCAGACGGCGACCTCGGCCATCGTGGAACGGGCCAAAGGCGCGGTGATGGCCCTGACCGGCTGCTCCGCCGACGCGGCGGGCGAACGGCTGCTCCAGCGAGCCAAGGCGGGCCGTCACACCCTGCTGGAGGAGTGCTGGATCACCCTCGGAAACCTCGCGCCCACTCCCCCCGGCCCGGGCAGGGCGGCCGGAAGCGCCGCGCCGGACACCCCGGACATCGAGCAGCCCGCCCTGGCGGAGGTGTCCGCGCCGGACGACGTCGCCGCCGCCCTGGGCCGCCTCGGACAGGCCCTCGTTCGGGTGACGACACCGCAGGACCTCGCCCGCTGCCTGCTGGAGCACCTCGCCCCGGACATGGGGGCGGACGCGATCCTGATCTACGCCCGCAGGCCCGACGGCGGACTCGAACTCATCGGGCACGCGGGCGTCGACGACGACCTGGCCGCCCAGTGGTGCCGGGTGCCGCCGCTGGCCGGAATCGCGGCGCTGGACGCGCTGCGGGCGCGCGAGCCGCGCTGGCTGGAGGACCTCGCCTCGGACGCGCGCCGGTACCTGCTGATCGGCGACCCTCCCGAGCGGTGGCGCTCACGGGCCTGGCTGCCGGTCGTGACCGTGGGCTCCGCCGACGTCTGCATCGGTGTCCTGCGCGGCCGGGCCGGGGCCTTCACCTCCCGCGACCGCGCGCACCTGCGGGGGCTCACCGGCCTGTGCGCCGGACGGCTGCGGGCCTTCGACCCCCCTGCGGAGCGGCGGCCCGACGCCGACACGGACGCGGTGCAGGCGCTGTTCGAGGCGCTGCCGGTCGCGGCCATGCTGCTCACCCCGCTGCGCGGCGCGACGGGCGAGACCGAGGACTTCCGGGTGGAGGCCGCGACCAACCAGGTGGGTGACCTGCTGGGCCGCCCCGGAGAGAAAGCGGCCGGGCGGCGGCTGCTGGAGTTCCGGTCGGCGCTGGCGGCCCAGCCCCTGTGGCGGGGCTGCCTGCACGTCCTGGCCACCGGGGAGCAGTACGAGGGCGAGCCCTTCGCGCACGAGGAGGTCGTGGCGGGCGTCCCCGAGCTGTTCACGTACACCGTGCGGGTGGCGCCGCTGGGCGACACCCTGGTGGTCTCCTGGATCCGGCACGGCTCCTCCGACCGGCAGGAACAGCGGCTCGCGGATCTGCAGCGGCTGGGCAACCTCGGCTGGGCGAGCTGGAACCTGACCGGCCGGGACGCCTCCTGGTCGACCCAGGTGTTCACCCTGCTCGGCCGGGACCCGGCGCGCGGCCCGGTCGGCCTGACCGAGATGCCCGAGCTCGCCCTGCCCGAGGACACGCCCGTGCTGACCCGTGCCGTCGGCGAACTCGTCGCGGAGGGGCGGGCGTTCGACGTGCCGTTCCGGGTCAGGACCAGCGGCGGCATCCGGCATCTGCGGCTCGCCGCCGAGGCGGTGACCGACATACACGGCCGGCCCGTCGAGGTGCACGGCTTCGTGCAGGACATGACCGCCCGGCGGCGGGCGGAACTCGCCCTGGTCGAGAGCGAGCGGGCGATCCTCACCCAGCACGACGTGCTCCAGGCCGAGCGGACGCTCGCGTCCCGGCTCCAGCACGCGCTGCTGCCGCTGGCCAACCGGCCGGTGCACCTGGCGGGGCTGCGCGTGGAAGTCGCCTATCTGCCCGCCCAGTCGGGGGTGCACGTCGGCGGCGACTGGTTCAGCGCCATCGAACTGCCCGAGGGCGACGCGCTGCTGGTGGTCGGCGACGTCGCCGGGCACGGCGTCGACGCCGTCGCCACGATGGCCCAACTCCGCTTCACCGCCAAGGGCATGGTCATCACGGGCTCGTCGCTGACCGGCGCGCTGGCCCGGCTGAACACGCTGCTGCTGCACTCGCGTGACACCTACGCCACGGCGACGATGGTGCTGGCCCGCTACAACCCCCGCGACCGCCGACTGGTCTGGGCCCAGGCCGGGCATCCGCCACCGCTGCTGCTGCGCAACGGCGAGGCGCGGTATCTGCACCGCCCGCGCGGCATGCTGATCGGGGCCACCGCCACTCCGGTCTTCGAGGAGGCGGAGTGCCGTCTCGAACCGGGCGACCGGCTCATCCTGTTCACCGACGGTCTGGTGGAGCACCCGCCGGCGAGCATCGACCGGGGCATGGAACGCCTGGCCGACGCCGTCGCCACGGCACGGACCGAGGGGCCGGCGTCGCTCGGACCGCTGCTGGCGCGGATGCTGCCGGACGAGCGGCGGGACGACGTGTGCGTCGTCGACGTCCGGGTTCCGGTCTCTCCGGTCGCTCCGGCCTCTCCGGTGGATCAGGGGCGGTAGGGCACCTCTGGGGGTGAGCCGGGTCCGCGGCCCCGCTCACGAGTCGCCGCGGTGCCTCCAGTACCACCACAGGCCCACGACCAGGGCCAGCAGGAAGACGGTGGGCAGCACCAGGCCGGGGATGCGGGAGCCGTTCATGGGCGTGGCCTTCGGTTCGCGGCGGTCCGGGCGGCTCGCCTGCCGCCCCCGGCCAGGGTGGGGCACGCGGGCCCGCGCCGCCGCGCCGCTTTCCCGAGACGTTGCCCGGCGTTCGAACCGCGGGCGCCCGGGTCAGTCGACCGGGTGACCGGGATCGATCGTGAGGGCGTCGGAGAGACGCAGCACGGGCTCCTCCTCGGAGGGCTCCCGTCCGCCCCACTCGACCGGGTCCAGCACGAAGCCGATGTGGTCGCCGCCGCCGGCGCGCGTCACGATCCGCCCGACGAACCAGGCCGGGGCGTCCTCCAGCACGAGCGCCCCGCCGTACGCCTCGCGCAGCCGCAGGCCTTCGAACTTGTCCGTCTCGTCGCCGGTGCGGCCGCCGAACAGCTCGGCGAGGTCGTGCTGTTCGCGGGTGAGCAGGTGCACAGCGAGGACGTCGGCGTCGCGGGCCACCCGGAAGGTGTGGTTGAGCTCCGACAGCCACACCACGAACCGCACGGGCTTCATCGAGCACTGCGAGGCGAATCCGACCAGGCAGCCCGCCCGTTCACCGCCCGCGACGGCCGTGACCACGTACATGTCGGGGTTCAGCCGGTCGATGAAGGCGTCCATACCCGCCATGTTCGCATCATCGCCCGCGCCGCGCGGCCGACGCCTCCCGGGGTGTCGTCGGACGAAGGCGTCCCCGGGATCAGCCGGTGACGGGTGCGGTGCGGGACTCCAGCGCCGCGCGGGTGTCGTTGCCGTAGACGCCGGTCTCGTCGCCGCTGATGCCGTACCAGAGCTGGAAGCGGGCGACCGCCGCAGTCAGGGTGGGGTCGTAGTGGCCGCTGGTGGAGCCGTCCCGGTAGACGTCCGGGATGTTCAGCAGCCGTGTCTGGAGTTCGGTCACCTCGGGGCCGGTGGCTCCCTCGCGGAGCGTGCCGGGGCCGTCGGGGTCGGCGGCGGGCGGGGTGGGGGTGGGCACGGGTGCGGGGGCGGCGGCGGGCGGGGTGGGGGTGGGCACGGGTGCGGGGGCGGCGGCGGACCGCGTGGGCCGAGGCGCGGGGGCCGCTTCGTCCGCGGTGCCGCCGCCCTTCACGAGCAGGAGGGCGCCGCCGAAGCCGAGCACCGCCGACGCGGCGACGGCCACCGCGACGGCGGCGCGGCGCAGCCCGGCGCCGGGGGGTGCGCCACGGCCACCGCCGTGGACCGGGGCCAGGGGCGGGAGTTCCTGGGTCAGGGCTTCCGAAGGGGCCGGAGCAGGCGACGGGGCTCCCGGGCCGGCCGGTGAGCGGGGCAGGGTGATGGACTCGTAGCCGCCGGGCGCGGGGCCGCCCGCCGTGCGGCCGGTCTCCTCGTGGTACTCGCGCATGAGTTCCGCGAGCGCGTCGGTGCGCCGCGGCCGGAGCACGCGGATGGGTTCGAGGGGCGGTTCGCCGTGCGGCGGCCCGGGCTCGGACGGTGTCGACACGCTGTTCTCCTTCGGTCCGGGCTCGGGGGTGCCCGTCGTCGGGGTTCGTCCTGCCCCTGGATACGCGGCCGCGCCGCCGGAAGCTCAAACGGCCGGCCGGCCGGGGCCGGAGAGCACTCAGTACCTCCCTGAGGGTGCACCGAGTGCCATACCGGACCTCGCGGGTGCTACGTTCCGGGGCATGAGCGCCGACAAAGCCGGTCCGGGCCACGGAAAGCCGACCATGCGGGACGCCCTGGTGGCGGCGGCCTTCCGGTTGTTCCTGGAGCGGGGGTACGAGCAGACCACCGTCGACGACATCGTGGCGCTCGCCGGCGTCGGACGGCGCTCCTTCTTCCGCTACTTCCCCTCCAAGGAGGACGTGGTCTTCCCCGACCACGAGCGGTGCCTGGCCGACATGACGGCCTTCCTGGCGGCGAGCGCGGACGACGACGAACCCGTACGCCGGGTCTGCGACGCGGCCCGGCTCGTGCTGCGGATGTACGCCGAGAACCCGACGTTCTCCGTGCAGCGCTACCGCCTCACCAAGGAGGTTCCGGGGCTGCGCGCCTACGAACTGTCGGTGGTGTGGCGCTACGAGCGGGCCCTCGCGGCGTACCTGCGCCGGCGGTTCGCGGCGCGGCGGGACGGCACCCTGCGGGCCGACGTGATCGCGGCGGCGGTGGTCGCCGCGCACAACAACGCGCTGCGCTCCTGGCTGCGTTCGGACGGGCGCGGCGAGGCGAACGCCGCGATGGACCACGCGCTGGCGTACGTGCAGTCCGCCTTCGGCGGCACACCGGTGCCCCCGGCCGTGGAGCAGCCCGAGGACGTGGTGGTCGTCGTCTCGCGGCGCGACGCGCCGCTGTGGCGGGTGGTGCAGGAGATCGAATCGGTGATGGGGCGGCCCTGAGGGCCGACATTGAGGGTACGGAGTGCCTTTACGAGTGGCACTGAGTGCCATACTCTGTGCTGCGTGCACGGTGGCACGGCGAACCGCGCACGCGTGTGCGCGGGTGACCGCGCCCGCGCAATTCCGGCCGAGTGCAGGGAGTTGACCAGCGTGTACCACCACTCAGGAAGCGTCACTCAGCAGGCCGCCGGCTCCGCGACGGGTCTGCTCGAAACCAGGAGCGCGGACGCCGACGCCATCCTCTTCCAACGCTGCACCTGGTGCGGCACCGCCATGTACCACCGGCTGCTGTGTCCGGTCTGCCGGGGCTCCGACCTGCGCACGGAGCGCAGCGAGGGCACGGGCACGGTGCGCCACTCCACCGTGGTGCACCGCAACACGCCCGCCGCGCGCAACGTGTCCCTGGTCGAGATGTCCGAGGGGTTCGTCGTGCGTGGCCGGGTCATGGGCCCGCCCATCGGGATCCACAGCGGGGACCGTGTGCGGCTGTCCACGGCCAAGGACCCGGTCCGCGGCGAGCCGGTCTTCCAGCTGCTGGACGAGCCGTACCGGGCCTGGAGCTGACGTCCCCTCACGCCGCGCGCGGCTCGGGAACAGGTCGTCCTCGGCGGTGAGGGTCAGGGTGCGAGCACGATCCGCAGGCCGACCGTGCCGTCCGCGCCCCGGCGCAGCCGGCTGCCGAGCAGCGTGAGGCGGCCCATCAGGCCGTACTTGCGGGCGATGAGCTTCCGGTACCGCGCGGTGGTGTCCGGGTCGCAGATCTCCGCCGTGGCGGGCACCTGCGCACCGGTGGGGTTGCCGCGCAGGTCGCAGGGGCCGACCAGGACGTCGGCGCGGTTGCGGATCCGCTTGACCTTCCAGGAGTCGGCCACCGTCCAGACGCCGAGCGCGTCCCCGTCGCGCACCACCCAGACGGGGGTGGCGACCGGCGTGCCGTTCTTGCGGTAGCTGGTGACCAGCAGGTACTTGCCCGCGCCCAGTCCGTCCAACGCCCTGTCGTCCATGGCGGGCAGTCTACGGGTGCCGCCCGGGCCTCAGGACCCGCGCGAGCGCCATTCTGCGTACCGCCTCGGTGAGCACCTCGGGCGAGGCCGCCAGATTGAGCCGGGCGTGCCCGGCCCCGCCGGTGCCGAAGGGCGGGCCGGAGGTGAGGGCGACGCGGCCACGGCGCAGGAAGACGTCCGCGGGGTCGTCGCCGAGGCCGAGCCCGCGGCAGTCGAGCCAGGCCAGGAAGGTGGCGTCGCCCGGCCGGTAGCGGATCTCGGGCAGGTGCTCGGCCAGCAGCCGCGCGAGCAGCCGCCGGTTGGCGTCGAGGCCGGTCAGCAGCGCGTCCAGCCAGGTGCCGCCGTCGCGCAGGGCGGCCGTGTGGGCGATGATGCCGAGATGGCTGGGGCCGTGCCCGACCTCCCCCGGCATGCGGGCCAGGTCGGCGGCGGCGCCGGGCCCGGCGATCGCGAGGGCTGCCTTCAGCCCGGCCAGGTTCCAGGCCTTGGAGGCCGACATCAGCGACAGGCCCCGCTCGGCGCCCGGCACGCTCAGATAGGGGACGAAGCCCGTGCCGCCGAGGACGAGCGGGGCGTGGATCTCGTCGACGACGACCCGCACGCCGTACCGCTCGGCGAGTGCGGCGACGGCGGACAGCTCCCCGGCCGTGTGCACGGTGCCGGTCGGGTTGTGCGGGCTGCACAGCAGGAAGGCGACCCGCCCCCCGTCCGAGACGGCCCGCCGGAACGTCTCCTCCAGCACGTCGAGGTCGAGGCGCCCGTCCGCCCCGAGCGGCGCCTCCACCACCCGCCGGTCCAGGTGCGCGACGAAGTCGTGGAACGGCGGGTACACCGGCGGGTTCACGACCACCGCGTCCCCGTACCCGGTGACCAGCTTGAGCATCTCGACCACGCCCAGCATGACGTCGGGCACGATCGCGGTGCGCTCCACGGCGATCCCGTCCCAGTTCCACCGCTCGGCGGCGAAGCCGGCCAGGGCTTCCGCGTAGGCGGTGCCGGCGGGATAGCCGGTGTCGCCGAGCTCCAGTGCGCCGGTGACGGCACGGACGACGGGCTCGGCGAGCGGCACGTCCATCTCGGCCACCCACAGCGGCAGCACGTCCTCGGAGTGGGCGCGCCACTTGACGCTCGTGCGGCGCCGGAGCTGTTCCAGGGTGAGGACCTGCAGCGGATTCCGTTCACCGGACGTCTCGTGCGGGATCCTGGTCATGGGCACACGATAGGGGGCTGCGCGGTGAGCGGGAATCGTGAGGACGGGGAGCAGGACGGGACGCAGGGCGCCGTCCTGGAGATCGCCTGCGACGAGTCCGGGTCGGACGGCGAGAACCTCACGGGCGGGAACACGGACGTGTTCGCGCACGGCAGTGTGGCGTTGTCCGTCGCGTCGGCCGCGGCGGCCGTGGAGGAGATCAGGGACCGGATCCGCTCCCCCGCGGAGGAGTACAAGGCGAACCATCTGCTGCGGGAGAAGCACCGGGCGGTGCTGGAGTGGCTGCTCGCGCCACAGGGGCCGGTCCACGACCGGGCGCGGGTGCACCTCATGGAGAAGTCGTACTTCGTGGTGGAGCGGGCCGTCGGCGTGCTGCTCGACGACGCGGCCGGGGCTCCGGCCTTGTTCCGCGCGGGACGCGCCACCTTCGGGGGCGAGGGCTGGCGGGCCTTCCTGGAGGCCGCCAACCGGCTGCTGCGGGTCCGCGACCACGGCGACCCGGTGGACGCCTTCTACGGCACCGTCGACGCCCTGCGCCGCGCGCACCCGGGCACGGAGGCGGCCCGGTTCCTCGCCCGGCTCGCCGCGACCCGGGCCCGCGCGGAGGCCTATCGGGCGGGGTTCCTGGACGGTCCGCCGCTGATCCCGGTGCTCAATCCGCTGCTCCCGGCGATCGTGCGGACGGCCGAACTATGGAGCGCGGACGGGCGGCCGGTCCGGCTGGTGCACGACCGGCAGAACATGCTCACCCCGGACCGCATCGCGTGGATCGAGGAGGCGGCCCGCCAGGCCGGGGTGGCCCTGGCCGGGCTGCGACTGGTCGTGGCACGGGACGACGCCCGGGTGCAGGTGGCGGACTTCCTCGCCGGCATCGCCCGCAAGATCGCCTCCGACGAGCTGAACGGACGCGGGGACCCGGAACTCACCGCCCTGCTGCGGCCCTACGTCGACCCCGGCTCGGTGTGGGGTGACGCGCGCAGCGGGGCCCTGCTGGCCGCCCCGGTGGCCGGCCGGGCGAATTGATCACGCACGCGGTGAACGCCGCGCGGCCCGGCCGCGTATGGGAGGAAGGGTGCTCAACTGACGGAGGGCCCCGCGGTGTTCGCACCGCGCTGTTCGGGTTCGGGAGCCATGCATGAGGCACGCACGACGACGGGTCGTCCGGCGAGTGACACGGCTGGCGGCCGTCGGCGGACTCCTCCTCGGAGGAGCGATGGTCACACGCGCCGTGGCGAGCGAGCCTCCCGACCCGTCCATCGGCGTCCCCTACACGGCGAAGCCGGCCGGCGGCACGGGCACCGACCTGGTGTCCCGGCTCGGCGCCTCCCGCACGGCCGGCAGCTGGGTGGACGCGGCCGGGCGTCCGGTCGTCGCGGTCACCGACGAGAAGGCCGCCGCGGAGGTCGAACGGGCCGGAGCCCGGGCGAAGATGGTCGACCACAGCATGAAGGACCTCAAGTCGGCCGCGGCGACGCTGCGTTCGGCCCCCCGGGTGGCCGGCACCGCCTGGGCCCTGGACTACAAGAGCAACCAGGTCGTGGTGCGGGGCGACAGCACGGTCTCGGCCTCCGACTGGTCCCGGCTCACCGACGTCGCGGAGGGCATCGGCGGCTTCGTGCGGATGGAGCGCACCGAGGGCACGTTCACGACGCGGCTCAACGGGGCGGAGCCGATCCTGTCGACCGCGGGGCGCTGCTCGGCGGGGTTCAACGTCACCGACGGCAAGAGCGACTACATCCTCACGGCCGGGCACTGCGGGCCCGACGGCTCCCTCTGGTTCGCCGACGACCGGGGCCGCGAGCAGGTCGGCACCTCGCTGCGGGGGAGCTTCCCGGGTGACGACTACTCCCTGGTGAAGTACGACGGCGGGCGCGCGGGACAGGGCGCGGACGTGGTGTCGGTCGGCGGCGGCAAGGGGGTGCGGATCACGGGCCTGGCCGATCCCGAGGTCGGGCAGAGGATCTTCCGCAGCGGCAGCACCAGCGGGCTGCGCCAGGGCGAGGTGACCGCCCTCAACGCGACGGTCAACTACCCCGAGGGCACGGTCACCGGGCTCATCGAGACCAATGTGTGCGCCGAACCCGGGGACAGCGGCGGCCCGATGTTCGCCGACGGGGTCGCGCTCGGCGTGACGTCGGGCGGCAGCGGTGACTGCGTGGCGGGCGGCACGACGTTCTTCCAGCCGGTGACGAAGGCGCTGACCGAGCTGGGCGTCAAGCTGATCGTGGCCAAGCAGGCCGGGGGCGGTACGGGTGCGGCGCCCGCGCCGTCGGCCTCGCAGGGCGCCGCCGCGGCCTCGCCCGGCTCGTCGGCGCCGGTGTCGGGCGCGGACGTGTCGTCGCTGCTGAGCCGGCTCACCGACCCGCGCAACGTGGGCCCGGGCATGCTGGTCATCGCGGGCAGCCTGGTGGCCCTGGTGGCGACCCGCTGGATCCGGGCGGAGCAGGACCGCAAGGCGTATCGGCAGTACTACTCGGCGACTTGGGGATGAGACCGGGCCGGGCCCGTCGCCTCTCATCCCAGGGTGAGCAGCACCGTCGCCACGGCGGCGCCGAGCAGCCCCGTCACCTGGCGGGGGTGACCCGCTCGCCCGGCAGAGCGAGGCCGAGGACGACGGGCAGCGCCGGGTAGAGCGAGGTGAGGACGACCGCCACGGCCGGCAACTGCCGCTGCGCGGCGAGGAGACAGAGCACGAGGCCGAGGGCCGCCCCGGCTCCGACGGGGACGGCCTGAAGGCAGCGGACCGCCGGCAGCCGCAGCGTACGGGCGTGCCGCACGGCGCCGGGCAGCAGCACGAGACGGCGCGGGCAGCAGCACGAGGACGGCGGCGACCCGGCCGCCGGCGGCGACGGGCCACAGGCCGCTGCCGGCACCGGCCTGGCCGAGCGTGAGGTACTGCACCGCGACGCCCGTGACGGCACTCACGGGCACGACGACGCTCTCCCCCAGCACCACGGCTCAGGCCACGGCTGAGGAACCGCATGGCGGCGGCGCTGTCGCAGACGACGGCCGAGGACGGTGCGAGAAGGGCACCCATTGGATCAGAGGTGCCCCGGGACGAGGGTCCGGAGCGTCAGCGGGACCGGGCGGTCAGGCCGCCGGCGCCGACTGCGGGGCCGCGGCGGCCCACTCCAGGACGAGGCGCTGGTACTCCTCGCGCTGCTCGACGCTCAGTGTCCCGCCCGATCGGCGCCACAGGGCCCGGATCTCCTCGTTGACCTCGTCAGCCGATCGCTCGGAAGAGGGTTCAACAGTGGTGGACATGCTGTGAAGCATACGTCTCCGAAGGTGAAGACGATGTGAGTAATCACGAGCCAAAGGGGCATTACGGACAGTGTTGCTGATCACGTCCATGTCCCGGTAAACGTGAGCCTGTTCACGCTTCGGCCGATCCCAGCACCAGCACCTGGATGGCCAACACGGCGGCGCCGCGCGCCCAGTCGTGGAAGTCGGACACCTTCGTCTCCAGGTCGACCGGAGCGGCCAGCGGGTGACGGTGGTCACGGATGGTCTCCTCGACCGTCTTGCCCGCCACGTCCATCAGCCCGACCCCCTCCCCCGCGAGCAGGATCCTCTGCGGCATCACGAAGTTGGAGATCTGCGCGACGAGCGTGCCCAGGGCGCGTGCCGCCTCCTCGACGACCCGGGCGGGCATCGGCTCCCCGGCGGCGGCGAGCTCGAGGATCTCCTCGTAGCTGCGGTCGCGGCCGGTGGCGGCCCGGATCTGGTAGCGGATGTTGGGGATGGTCAGCAGCGAGACGGCGCTGCCCCGCCGGCCGTCCGGGGTGAGCGGGCCGTTGGGGTCGACGATCCAGTGGCGGCCGAAGCCGCGGTCCTCCTCGGCGAAGGGCACGCGCTTGCCGCCCAGCACGAGCCCGTAGCCGAGGCCGGCGCCGATGGTGAGGACGACGAAGCGGTCCAGGCCGCGCCCGGCACCGAACCAGGTCTCGGCCTCGACCAGCGCCGCGACGTCGTTCTCGACGACGACGGGCAGTCCCGTGCGCTGTCCGACGAGTTCGGCGAGCGGCACGTCCCGCCAGAGCAGGAAGGGCGACTCCCCCACCACGGCCCGGTCCTGCACGAAGCCGCCGACCCCGATGCCGATGCCGGCCGGCCCCGGGTGCGCCGCGGCCAGCTCGGCCGTCATCGCGGCGAGCAGGTCGGCGACCCCGGCCGGATCGTGGGTGGTCAGCGGGCGGTCGTGGCGGGCCACGATATGGCTGCGCAGGGTGGTGACCACGCCGTAGACCATGTCCTCGGTGATCTTGAAGCCGAGGAAGAACCCGGAGTCGGCGACGACGTCCAGCGGCTGGGAGGGGCGGCCCTGGCGCACCTCCGCCGCCCCCGCCTCGGGCACCTCGACCAGCAGGCCCGACTCGATCAGCGGCTTGGTCAGGCGGGTGAGGCTGCCGGCCGACAGGCCCAGCCGCCGGGCGAGTTCACTGCGCGACAACGGGCCGTTCACGAGCACCTCGATCGCCACCGAGCGTTCCCCCTGGCTCAGCGGCAGCCAGCTGGCGGCGCCTGTGGTCATGAACGTCGGCTCCCCTCACTTTTTTTCGCACCAAAATTAACATGAGCACTCTAAGGCGATGTCGGTTCCTGCGAAAAGATGTTTGCACCCCTCTTGACGCAGCAATTGTTCCGCACCAAAAGTAAGTCCGCCAGAGGACGAGCCGCCGCAGCGAGGGAGTCTCCCGATGACCATCGCCTCCAGCAGCCCTCCGTCGCGTCTGCCCACGGGCGCCGCGGCCGAGGTCCGCAGCAGGACCGGACCACCACCAGGCGGGGCCGGGGAGGACCGCGGGGACGGGCGGCTGGCCGCGCTGTTCATCGCGCCGGCGCTCCTCGGCTTCCTGGTCTTCCTGCTCTGGCCGACCCTGCGGGGCGTCTATCTGAGCTTCACCCGCTACAACCTGCTGACACCGGCGCAGTGGGTGGGCCTGGACAACTACGTCCGCATGGTCAACGACCCGATCTTCTGGAACTCCCTGTGGGTCACCGTCGAGTACGTCGTCATCAACATCGGCGTCCAGACGGCCGCGGCGCTCGCCATCGCCGTGCTGCTCCAGCGGCTGACGCGGTCGGCGGTGCTGCGCGGCATCGTGCTCACGCCGTATCTGATGTCCAACGTCGTGGCCGGTCTGGTCTGGCTGTGGCTCCTGGACACCCAGCTCGGCATCGGCAACGAGATCATCGGCGCGGCCGGACTCGACCGCGTCCCGTTCCTCGCCGACGAGACCTGGGCGATCCCGACGATCGCGCTGATCAACGTGTGGCGGCACGTCGGGTACACCGCGCTGCTGCTCTTCGCCGGTCTGCAGGCCATCCCGGACGACATGTACGAGGCGGCCCGGGTGGACGGCGCGAGCGAGTGGCGGATGTTCTGGCGGATCACCATGCCGCTGCTGCGGCCGGTCCTCGCGGTCGTGCTCATCATGACGGTGATCGGCTCGTTCCAGGTGTTCGACACCGTGGCCGTGACCACCGCGGGCGGTCCGGCGAACGCCACCAACGTCCTGCAGTACTACATCTACGGCTCGGCGTTCGGCCGCTTCCAGTTCGGCTACGCCTCGGCCATGTCCGTCGCCCTGCTGGCCGTGCTGAGCGCGATCACCGTCCTGCAGTACCGGCTCACCCGGGCCGGCCGGACCGACCTCGGCTGACGGAAGGGAGACACCGGCCATGACCGCCGTGACGACAACGACGCCGGCGCGGGTGCGACCGGCCCGGCGCGCCTTCCCCTTCGGGCGGGCCGTCGCCTGGACCGTGATGGGACTGATCGTCCTCGTCACCCTGCTGCCGTTCTACTGGATCCTGCGCACGGCGCTCTCCAGCAACGCGGGCCTCGGCGCCGACCCGACCGACCCGCTGCCGGTGGGTCTCACCCTCGGCGGGTTCGAGCGGGCCCTGGGCCTGCAGTCCGCCGAGGAGGCGATCGCGCAGGGCGGCGCGGGCGGCGGGCTGGACTTCTGGCGCTATCTGCTCAACTCCGTGCTCGTCTCGACCCTGATCACCGGCTGCCAGATCTTCTTCTCGGCGATGGCCGCCTATGCCTTCGCGCGGCTGCGCTGGCGCGGACGGGACGCGGTGTTCGGGCTGTTCCTGGCCGGGATGATGGTGCCGGCCATCTTCACGCTGCTGCCGAACTTCGTCCTCGTCAAGCAACTGCACCTGGTGGACACGCTCCTGGGCATCGCCCTGCCGACGATGTTCATGACCCCGTTCGCGGTGTTCTTCCTGCGCCAGTTCTTCCTGAACATTCCCCGGGAGGTGGAGGAGGCCGCGCTGCTCGACGGCGCCGGGAAGGTCAGGATCTTCTTCCGGGTGGTGCTGCCGATGGCCTCCACACCGCTCGTGACGCTGGGCGTGCTGACGTACATCACCTCCTGGAACGACTACTTCTGGCCGCTGATGGTCTCCTACAGCGACAGCTCCCGCGTGCTGACCGTCGCACTGGCGATCTTCCGGGCGCAGACGCCGGCGACCGGCGTCGACTGGTCCGGGCTCATGGCCGCGACGCTCATCGCCGCGCTGCCGATGCTGGTGCTGTTCGCCTGCTTCGCCCGGCGCATCGTCAGCTCCATCGGCTTCACCGGGATCAAGTAAGGGGACTGTGATGCGAATTCGTCTGCGTACGCTCGTCGCGGCGACCGGAGCGCTGGCGCTTTCCCTCGTCAGCGGATGCGCGCAAGGGGGCGCCGCCGGATCCTCCCCGGGCACCGTTACCTACTGGCTCTGGGACGCCAACCAGCTGCCCGCCTACCAGGCCTGCGCGAAGGGGTTCGAGCGGGAGAACCCCGGACTGAAGGTGAGGATCACGCAGTTGGGCTGGTCCGACTACTGGACCAAGCTGACGGCCGGGTTCATCGCGGGCACCCAGCCGGACGTGTTCACCGACCACATCCAGAACTTCGGCCAGTACGCCGATCTGCGGGTCCTCGAACCGTTGGACGACCTCGGGATCGAGGACTCCGACTACCAGCCGGGCCTCGCCGCCAACTGGGTCGGCAAGGACGGGCACCGCTACGGCGCCCCCAAGGACTGGGACACCGTCGCGCTGTTCTACGACGCGAAGATGGCGAAGGACGCCGGTCTCACCGCCGAGCAGCTGAACAGCCTGTCGTGGAACCCGAAGGACGGCGGCACCTTCGAGAAGGCCATCGCCCGCCTGACGATCGACCGCGACGGCAGACGGGGCGACGAGCCGGGCTTCGACCGGAACAACGTCAAGGTGTACGGACTGGCCACCAACGGCGGCGGCTTCGGCGACGGCCAGACCCAGTGGAGCACCTTCGCCGCCTCCGCCGGCTGGTCCTACCTGGACAAGCCGCGCTGGGGCACGAAGTACCAGTACGACAGCAAGACCTTCCAGTCGGTCATCCGCTGGTACTTCGGTCTGGCGAAGAAGGGCTACATGCCTGAGCTGTCCGACTACAACGTCCAGTCCAACCAGGCCAACACGCAGGTCGCGGCGGGCAAGGCGGCCACCGCCTTCGACGGGGCCTGGATGATCTCCACGTACGCCGGTTTCAAGGGCAGGGACATCAGGACGGCCGTGACACCGGCCGGCCCCACCGGAAAGCGGGCCACCATGATGAACGGCCTCGCCGACTCCGTCACCAGGGCGTCCAAGAACAAGGCGGGCGCCAAGAAGTGGGTGGCGTACCTGGCCTCGGACAAGTGCCAGAAGGTCGTCGGCCGGCACGGCGTCGTCTTCCCCGCCACCAGGGCCGGGACCGAGGCGGCCGTCGCCGCGTACCGGAAGAAGGGGATCGACGTCTCGTCGTTCACCGAGCCGGTCGCCGACAAGAAGAACTTCCGGACCTTCTCCTACCCGATCGCCAGCTACTCGGCGGACATGACGGCTCTCATGACCCCTGCCATGGAGGACATCTACGGCAACGGGAAGCCCGTGAGCAGCCTCGACGAGACCAACGACCAGATCAACCTCATCCTCTCCCAGTGAAGGGCACGCGTTCCATGACGTTCTCCCTCGGCATCGTCGGCGCCGGACAGTTCTCGGGCCAGTTCGCCACCCTGTTCCAGGCCCATCCCGGCGTCAACGCGGTCTACGTCACCGACCTGCTGCCCGAGCGGGCCGAACGGCTCGCCGCCGCGCAGTCGCTGGCCGGCACCTTCCCGTCGTACCAGGCCATGCTGGAGTCGGAGGACGTCGACGCGGTCGCGATCTTCACACAGCGGTGGACGCACGGGCCGCTGGTCCTCCAGGGGCTCAACGCGGGCAAGCACGTGTACTCGGCGGTTCCCATGGCCATCAGCACGGAGGAGATCGCGGCGATCATCGACGCGGTCAAGGCCACCGGGCTGACCTACATGATGGGCGAGACGAGCGAGTACAACCCGGCCACCGTGCACGCCCGCAACCAGATCGCCGAGGGCGCCTTCGGCCGGCTCTTCTACGCCGAGGGCGACTACGTCCACGACATGGATCTCGGGTTCTACGAGGCCTACCAGTACAGCGGCGGCGAGAACTGGAAGGCCACCGCCAGCTATCCCCCGCTGCTCTACCCGACGCACGCGGTCGGCGGGGTGCTGGGCGCCTGGCGGACGCACGCGGTCAGCGTCTCGGCGATCGGGGTCGTCGACGACCGGGGCGACGGCGTCTTCGACAAGGAGATCAGCCAGTTCGGCAACGACTTCTCCAACGCCACCGCGCTGTTCGAGGTGGCGGGCGGCGGCTCGTTCCGCACCAACGAGTTCCGGCGGGTCGGCTACCCCTCGCACATACGGGAGTCGCGTTTCCGGTTCTTCGGCACCGAGGCGAGCATGGAGCAGCTCGCCACGGTCGCCCTGTGGCAGGACAAGCTGGGGGTGAAGGACATCAGCGAACTGCTGGAGCCCAAGCCCACGATGGCCCCGGACGACCCCTCGCTGCAGCACATCGCGCCGGAGCTGCGGGCCGCCTTCACGTCCGGGTCGGCACCCGTGCACGACCGCGCGCGCCTGCCGAGGGAGTTCGACCACCTCCACAACGGTCACGAGGGCAGCCACCACTTCCTGGTGGACGACTTCGTGACCGCCGTCAACGAGCGCACCCTGCCGTCGGTGAACGCGTGGGTGGCCGCCCGCTACACCTTGCCGGGCATCATCGCGCACGAGTCGGCGCGGCAGGGCGGGGTCCGGCTGGAGATCCCGGACTTCGGGGACGCGCCGCAGTAGGGCGGGCCCGGAGCGAGCCGGGTGCCCGGTATCAGGTGCCCGGCTTGCGGCCGTAGACGAAGACGTCGTCGCCCTTCTTCAGCATGGACCAGTACTTCTTTGCGTCGGTCTTGGTCATGTTGACGCAGCCGCGCGAGCCCGGCGGGTTCCACATGCTGACGTTCGCCTGGTGGAAGGCCTGGCCGCCGTCGAAGAACTGGGCGTAGGGCATCGGCACGTCGTAGATGGACGAGACGTGGTCGATGTTGCGCCAGTAGATCTTCTTCAGGCCGGTACGGGTCTCGTCGCCGTCACGGCCGGTGCGGACCGGGACGGGGCCGTAGACGAGCTTCTTGCCGTCCTGGATCCAGCTCAGCTGGAGCGTCAGGTTCACACAGGCGATCCGGCCCTTGTTCACCGGGCACTTGCCGTCCTTGTTGGGGTTCTTGCCGACGGCCTTCTGCTTCTGCATCAGGTCCATCACGCCCCAGGTGACGGATCCGGCGTAGCCGATGTTCGGGGAGATGCCGTGCTTGGTCTGGAAGGCCTTGATGGCCTTGCAGTCGGCGGCGGACTGCTTGCCGTCGACCGGACGGCCCAGGAACTTCTCCACCTGCTTCTGGTACGGGCCGGTCTGCGTGGTGCAGCTCGCCGCGGCGGCCGGCGTGGCGCCGAGCGCGAGCGTGAGCGGTGCCACCAGTGCGGTGAGCCCGAGTGCGACGGCACCCCGTCTGCGTACGTCCCCCATGGCTGGTCATGCCCCTTCACGGAAGTGGTCTGCGATGTCTGCCAGCTAGACGGCCGTGAGGGGCCTCCGGTTGTGCCCTCCGCCCCGCCGGGACGGAACAGTGACATTCGCCATGCGACAGGGGCCTGAACGAAAGAGAAGAAAGGTACACAGGCCTACACATAGTGCGTAAGTTGCACTCATAGGCTTACAAGGTAAACTTACGTACATCACGCAGTAATCCCCCCGGCGCGTCGGAGCAAGTGATGATCGAGACGCCTCCACCCCCAGCACCGCCTCGGGTGACCGTGCTCGTGCCGGCCTACCGGGAGGTGGACTCGCTCCCCCAGGTGCTGGCGGCGCTGCACCGGCAGACGCGTCCGGCGGACCGCGTCGTCGTGACGCTCGATCCGCACCGGGACAGCGGGCGGACCGCGGAGCTCCAGCGGATCGCCCACGAGGCGGGGGCCGAGGTCTGGCATTCGTCCGGCAACCGGTACAAGAAGGCCGGCAACCTCAACGGCGCCCTGGACAGGCTGCTGCCGGAGGCCTCCGATCAGGACGCGATCCTCGTCCAGGACGCCGACACCTGTCTGGACCCCCACTTCATCGAGGTCACCCTCAGGAAGATGGAGCATGGCTACGGCGCCGTCGGCGGCAACTTCCGCGGCCGGCCCGGCGGCAGGCTCTGCGGCGCGTTCCAGCGCAACGAGTACGCCCGGTACGCACGGGACACGGCCCGCAAACGGGGCAAGGTGCTGTGCCTGACGGGTACGGCCTGCCTCTTCCGGGCCGGCGCCCTGAAGGACGTCCTCGCGGCGCGCGCGTCGGGCCGCCTCCCTCCGGCTCAAGGCGTCTACGACACGAAAGCGCTCACGGAGGACAACGAACTCACCCTGGCCCTCAGGCACCTCCACTACCGCATCGTCGCCCCCGCGCGGGCGACCATGACCACCGAGGTCATGGAGACCTGGCGGGCCCTCGCCAAGCAGCGGCTGCGCTGGAAACGCGGCGCGCTGGAGAATCTGATCGACTACGGCCTCACCCGCTACACCGCGGAGGGCTGGGCCCGGCAGATCCTGGCCTTCCTCGGGGCATCCGTCTCCGCCGCCTACGTGGGTTCCGTGATCTGGTTCCTCGCCGTCGGCTCCGGCATGAGAATCGCTCCGTTCTGGATCGCCTTCACCGCCTTCTACGCCGTCGAGCGCGCGATCACGGTCAAAGCGCGGGGCTGGCGCGTATCGGTCGCCTCGATGCTGGTCCTTCCCGAGTGGTGCTACGACCTGTTTCTCCAGGGCGTGCACATGCGCGCCCTGGCGGACACGGCCCTGCGAAGGGACCGCAGCTGGTGAACACGAACGTCGCACGGAAGAAAGACCGCACAGAGAGATCCGCACAGGAAGTCAGCACAAGGAAAGGACAAGGTCATGGCGAACTATGGAGGCGCGGGCACCACGGCCGGCGGCGCCGGCGGCGCGGGACTGCTGCCGGTCACCGGCGGCCCCGGCAGTGTCTGGTTCTGGATCGTCGTCTTCGTTCTGGTCGCGGCGGGCTGCGCCGCCCTGCGGCTGATCCCGCGCAAGGTCAGGGACGACGCCTGACAAAGGTCGCCCAGGCGGGGCCACGGCAGTGGCCCCACCGCTCCTCGGGAGGTCGGTCATGAGAAGGGTGATCCGCCTCCTGAGCTTCGGCCTGATCCTCGCCGGCCTGGCCCTGGGCGGCTTCAAGGTCTTCCAGGACCGGCAGTCCGAGGACGCCTACGACCACAGCCAGCAGGCCCTGCGCGGCCAACTGCGGCAGTCGGCCGCCCCACGGGACGTCCCGGTCGAGGAGGAGAAGCCCCCAGCGCTTCGCGAGGGAGAGGCCCTCGCCGTGCTGCGCGTTCCGCGCTTCGGGCCGCACTACGCGCCCGTGATCGTCGAGGGCGTGTCCCGGAAGGCACTCGAGAAGGGCCCGGGGCACTTCCCCGGGACGGCCCAGCCGGGCGAGATGGGCAACTTCGCGGTGGCGGGGCACCGGACGGGGTGGGGAGAGCCCTTCCACCGGCTCCCGGAACTGACGAAGGGCGACAGGATCGACGTCGAGTGGAAGCGGACGACCTACACCTACCGGGTCACCCACAGCAAGGTCGTGGAGCCCTCCGACGTGGGTGTCCTGCTGCCCGTCCCCGGCAGGCCCGGGGCCCGCCCCGACAAGGCCCGGATCACGCTGATCACCTGCACGGACCGCGGCTGGGACGGCTCGTACGTCCACCGGTTCGTCGTCTGGGGAGAGCTGGAGAGGACGGGCAGGTGATGGCGCGCGACGAGGGGCCGGGCGCCGACGACGACGGCCGCCCCGGCAGGCTCAGCCGTGAGCGGGTGCTGGCCACCGCCCTCGAACTGGTCGACCGCGAGGGCCTGTCCGCCCTGACCATGCGTCGTGTGGGCGCCGAACTCGGCGTGGAGGCCATGTCGCTGTACCGCTACGCGCCCGGCAAGACCGCCCTGCTCGACGGAGTGGTGGAGGCCCTCTTCCTGCAACTGGAGGACCGTCTCGCCCGCGCCCCCACCCCTGAAGCGGCCGCCCGGGCCGGGACGCCCGCGTGGCGGGCCGAACTGCATCGCGTCGCCCTCGTCACCTACCAGGTCTGTCTCGACCACCCCCAGGGCCTGCCACTGATCATCACGCGCATGACCGAGGTGCCGCTGGCCCGTGGAGCGCCGGCGGTGCTCAGGGATCAGGAGCGGGTGCTCGACGCCCTGGCGGACGCGGGCTTCGACGACGCCCGGTCCGTCCCGGTCCTGCGCGCCTTCACCGCCTGGGTCCTCGGATACGTGTCGGTGGAACTGCGGGCCATGGTGGACAACCCCGACGAGCCCGACCCGGCGTTCCGGCTCGGGCTGTACCGCATGTCGTTCCGGGAGGTGCCCCGGCTCCGGGCGACCGCCCCGGCCCTGGCCGAGCGGGGCGGGCCGGAGGGCCTGGCCGCCGGACTGGACGCCCTGCTCGACCACTTCATCGCCCTGCGGCGGTGACGGCGGCCGGCGGCGCGCCCCGCCGTCAGCGGTACCCGGTGGTGTCGGCGGGCTTGCCGGCGTCCTGGACCTCGACCAGGTAGCGCCAGGCGTCCGGGCGGCTGCCGTCGAGGTCCGTGAAGCCGTACTCCCGGGCCAGGCCGCCGCTGGAGAGGGAGGTGCCGTTGAAGCGGGCCACGTCCGGGTCGGCGGCCAGCGCGGTCACCGCCCGGCCCACATAGCGCGGGGTCTCCGAGATGGCGAAGTGCGGGACGCGTTCCAGGGCGTCGCGCCAGTTGTCCTCCCGTACCCCGAAGGTGTCGAGCATCAGCTCCGAGCGCAGCCAGCCGGGGGTGAGGGCGACGGCGGTGGCGCCGCGCGGGCCGAGCTCGTGCCCGAGGGCGAAGGCCATGCGCAGGACGGCGCTCTTGGCGAGGTCGTAGAAGAAGTTCACGCGGTAGTGGTCGCCGTTGTAGTCGGCGGTGCCGTCGGTGACCTCGACGACCAGGCCGCCGGGGTTGCGCAGCAGCAGGGGCAGCGCGTGATGGCTGGTGATCGCGTGTGTCTCGACGGCGAGGCGGAGCAGGCGCAGGCCCTTGTCCAGGTCGTGCTCCCACAGCGCGGAGTCCCACTCGAAGAGCTTCTCGCCGCCCCAGATGTCGTTGACGAGGACGTCGAGGCGGCCCTGCTCGTCCGCGATGCGGTCGACCAGGGCGCGCACCTGTGCCGGGTCGAGATGGTCGGTGGGGACCGCGATGCCCCGGCCGCCGGCCTCGGTGACCAGGTCGGCGGTGTCCTCGATGGTCTCCGGCCGGTCGTACTCCGAGCGGCGTTCGCGGGTGGTGCGGCCGGTCACGTAGACGGTGGCGCCGGCCGCGCCGAGTTCGACGGCGATTCCCCGCCCTGCGCCCCGGGTCGCCCCAGCGACCAGTGCGACCTTGCCCTTGAGCGGAGCTGACATGTCCGGCCTCCCGTGCCCTCGACTGTGTGCCGGTCTCAGGGTGCCGGGTAAGCCGGACATCTTCTGTCGCCTTTTCACGGCGACACGCGATCAGTGGCCCCGGTCGATCCACTCCTGGAGGTGCGGGGCCTCCGCGCCGATGGTCGTGGAGTCGCCGTGGCCGGTGCGGACGATCGTCTCGGGCGGCAGGGTGAGCAGCCGGTCGCGGATCGAGTCGATGATCGTCGGGAAGTGCGAGAAGGACCGGCCGGTGGCGCCGGGGCCGCCCTGGAAGAGGGTGTCGCCCGTGAAGACGGTGCCCAGGCCCGGGTCGTACAGGCACACCGCGCCCGGCGCGTGCCCCGGGGTGTGGATCACCCTGAGGTCGGCGCCGCCGGCCTCGATGACCTGGCCGTCGACCAGCCAGGCGTCGGGCTCGCGGTCGGGGTGGGTCTGCTTCCACAGCGGCAGGTCGTCGTGGTGCAGCCAGATGGTGGCGCCGGTGCGCTCGGCGAGCGCGGGGGCGGCGTCGATGTGGTCGTTGTGGGCGTGCGTACACACGATCGCCGTCAGGCGGCGGTCGCCGACGGCCTCGGCGATGGCGTCGGCGTCGTGGGCGGCGTCGATGACGACCGCCTCGTGGTCGTCGCCGACGATCCACACGTTGTTGTCGACGTCCCAGGTGCCGCCGTCGAGGCTGAACTGGCCGGAGGTGACGAGGTGTTCGACGCGGACGGCCATCACAGCACCACCACCGAGCGCAGCACGTCGCCCTGGTGCATCCGCTCGAACGCCTTCTCCACCTCGTCCAGCCCGATGGTCTCGGTGACGAACGCGCCGAGGTCCAGGCGTCCTTGCAGATGCAGGTCGATCAGCATGGGGAAGTCCCGGGAGGGCAGGCAGTCGCCGTACCAGGAGGACTTCAGGGCCCCGCCGCGGCCGAAGACGTCCAGCAGGGGCAGTTCGAGCTTCATCTCGGGGGTGGGCACGCCGACGAGGACGACCGTGCCCGCGAGGTCACGGGCGTAGAAGGCCTGCTTGTAGGTCTCCGGGCGGCCGACCGCCTCGATGACGACGTCGGCGCCGAAACCGCCGGTCAGTTCGCGGATGGCCTCGACGGGGTCGGTCTCGCGCGAGTTGACCGTGTGGGTGGCGCCCATGGAGCGGGCGGTCTCCAGTTTGCGGTCGTCGATGTCGACGGCGATGATCGTGCCCGCTCCGGCCAGGTGCGAGCCGGCGATGGCCGCGTCGCCGACACCACCGCAGCCGATGACGGCGACCGAGTCGCCCCGGCCGACGTTGCCGGTGTTGAGGGCGGCGCCGATGCCGGCCATCACGCCGCAGCCGAGCAGCCCGGCCACCTGCGGGGCCACGGCCGGGTCGACCTTGGTGCACTGCCCGGCGGCGACCAGCGTCTTCTCGGCGAAGGCACCGATGCCGAGGGCCGGGGACAGCTCCGTACCGTCGGTCAGGGTCATCTTCTGCCGCGCGTTGTGCGTGTCGAAGCAGTACCAGGGCCGCCCGCGCAGACAGGCCCGGCACCTGCCGCACACCGCGCGCCAGTTCAGGACGACGAAGTCGCCGGGCTCGACGTCGCTCACGCCGTCGCCCACGGCCTCCACCACACCCGCGGCCTCGTGGCCGAGCAGGAACGGGAACTCGTCGTTGATGCCGCCCTGCTTGTAGTGCAGGTCGGTGTGGCACACGCCGCAGGCCTGGACGCGCACGACCGCCTCGCCCGGGCCGGGGTCGGGCACCACGATGGTCTCGATCCGCACCGGCTCGTCCTTGCCGGGTGCGATCACACCGCGTACTTCCTGCGCCATGCGCTGACTCCTTCGTCGGCCGGGGTCCGTTCCCTCCGACCCTACGCGCGACCGATCGGTAACGGGCGCGGATCGGTCACCTGTCTCCCTGGGAAAAGGGCAGGCCGCACGGGTCGGCACGGACGTAGCCTGAACGCTCCGCCGGACGCCGAAGGAGCGACGTGAGCATCGCAGAGACCCACCCCGCCCCACCCCCGTGGCGGCTGCTCCTCGGCTATGTACGGCCGCACCGCCGGGCGCTGGTCGTCGGCGCCGTGCTCTCCCTCGTCACCGGGGCGACCGGGCTGCTGCTGCCGCTCGTGGCGCGGGGCCTGATCGACGACCTGGCGCACGACCGGGCCATCACCGGTGCCCTGCTGGCGATGTCCGGCCTGGTGGTGGCCAACGCGGCGGTGGGCGCGCTGGGTTCGTATGTACTGCAGCGGACCGCCGAGTCGGTGGTGCTGGGCGCGCGGCGCGCCCTGTCGTCGTATCTGCTGCGGCTGCGGATACCGGCCGTGGACCGCAGCGAGCCCGGGGACCTGATGGCCCGCATCACCTCCGACACGACCCTGCTGCGCGCGGTCACCACCGACTCCCTCGTCGGCCTGGGCACGGGCGGGCTGACCCTCGCCGCGACGGTGGTGATGATGGGCCTGGTGGACGCCGTGCTGCTGGGCGTGACGCTGGCGGTGATCCTGTGCGCGGGTGTGGTCCTCGGCGTGATCGTGCCGCGCATCAACAAGGCGAGCCGGCAGGCACAGGACGCGGTGGGCGTCATGGGTGCCTCGCTGGAGCGGATCCTCGGCGCGCTGCGCACGGTGAAGGCCTCCGGCGCGGAGCACCGCGAGGAGATCACGCTGCACGAGGCGGCGCAGGAGTCGTGGCGGCAGAGCGTGCGCGCCGCCAAGTGGTCGGCGGCCGCGGGCAACACGGCCGGACTGGCCATGCAGATCGCCTTCATCACCGTGCTCGCGGTGGGCGGCGCGCGCGTCGCGACCGGCGCCGTCGACGTGGGCACCCTGGTGGCGTTCCTGCTGTACGTGTTCTATCTGATGTCGCCGATACAGCAGGTCGTAGGGGCCGTCACGCAGTACCAGACGGGCGCCGCGGCCCTCACCCGGATCCAGGAGGCGCTGAGCCTGCCGGCCGAGCCCGCCGCCGCGCCGGCGCCGCTGCCCTCCCCCGGCACCGAGCCCGCGGCCGTCGCCTTCGACGACGTGTACTTCCGCTACGCCGACGACCTGCCCCACGTCCACCACGGCGTGACGTTCGCCGTCCCCGCGCAGGGCATGACCGCGTTCGTGGGTCCGTCCGGCGCGGGCAAGACCACCGTGTTCTCGCTGATCGAGCGGTTCTACGAGCCCGACTCGGGGATGATCACGCTCGACGGCCGGGACCTCGCCGACTGGGAGCTGCCCCGGCTGCGTGCCGCGATCGGCTACGTGGAGCAGGACGCGCCGGTCCTGTCGGGTTCCCTGCGGGACAACCTGCTGCTGGGGCAGCCGGACGCGGACGAGGACGCCCTCGCCCGGGTGCTGAAGACGACCCGTCTCGACGGGCTGGTCGCCCGGCTGCCGGACGGCCTCGACACACTCGTCGGGCACCGCGGCACCAAGCTGTCGGGCGGTGAGCGGCAGCGTGTCGCCATCGCCCGGGCCCTGCTGCGGCGGCCCCGGCTGCTGCTGCTCGACGAGGCGACCTCGCAGCTGGACGCGGTGAACGAGGCGGCGCTGCGCGACACCGTCGCGGACGTGGCCCGGACGACGACGGTCCTGGTCGTGGCGCACCGGCTGTCCACGGTGACGATGGCCGACCGGATCGTGGTGATGGACGCGGGCCGGGTCCGGGCCGTGGGCACGCACCGCGAGCTGGTGACGGCCGACCCGCTCTACGCGGAGCTGGCGGCGACGCAGTTCCTGGCCGCCTCGGACTGAGCCCGGGCACGGGTGAGGGCCGCCCGGCGCGGGGCGGCCCTCATACGGACGCGGCCGTCAGCGGACGTTCGGGAGGAAACCGAAGACCGGGGAGACCAGGCCGACGACCTGGTTCAGCTGGTCGAGGTCGTTGAGGCGGTTGAGCCCGGCCAGCTGCGAGGAGGGCCGCGGGATCTCGTCCTTGTGCTCGGCGGGGATGTCGCTCACGGTCAGCGAGTCGAGCGTGGCCATCGGGCTGAGCGGGCTCTTCGCCTCGGCGTCGGCCGCCTGCGCCATCGGCGCGGCGAGGCCGGTGACCCCAGCGGCGAGACCAACGGCGGCGACGATACGTCGTGTTGAGATCATGTATGGGGCAACGCGCCCGGGCCCCCGGCGGACACGGGCGGGCCGCGCCGCTCACCCGTCAGGCCCAGCGTCCCCAGCGCTTGCCGGGGCCGCCGGGCGGGAGGAGGCTCAGGAGGAGAGACCCTGCGAAGGAGGTCACCATGGGAACCGCCGCAGACCCCGCCTTCGACAAAGAGACACTCCGCCGTGGCCTGGAGGGAGAGAACCCCGAGATCCTGCTCTCCCTCTACGCCGACGACGCCGAGATGCGGATCGTGGACCACACGACCCAGCCCAGCCACCCCAAGGTGCTGCACGGCCGGGACGAGATCGGCCGGATGCTGGAGGACGTCTACAGCCGCGACATGTCGCACAAGCTGGAGCGCTGTGTGATCCAGGGCGACGAGGCGGCCTACAGCGAGAGCTGTCAGTACTCCGACGGCGTGCGCGTGCTGTCGGAGTCCATGCTGTCGCTGCGGGACGGCAAGATCGCCGAGCAGACCCTGGTGCAGGCCTGGGACGAGTAGAGGGCGCCCCGGCGGCTCGGTGCGCCCGGGGCGCGATCAGCGCATCCAGGCGCTGTACGCCATCACGGCCCCCTTGTCGACGCCGTACCGGGGGTCGGGCGCGGTGAGGGTGCTCTCCAGGCCGAGGACGGCGCCGGTGGCCGGGTCCATGATCAGCATGCGGCGGACACCGTACGCGTCGTCGGTCACGTAGGCCTGGCCGCGCCGGCCCAGCCGGTCGGTGACCCGGCCTGCCGGTCGCAGCCCCTCGGTGCCGGCCAGGAGCCGGGCGAGCGCCGCGCTCTCCCGGGCGCCGAGCGTCCAGTGGTCCAGCAGCGTGGCCACGGCGTCCAGCAGCTGGGGCGTGGTCAACGGGGTGCCGGTGTACTGAGCCTGGGTCAGGTAGGCGCGCAGCCGGTCCGGTGTGCGGGGCGGGGGTGACTGGGGCGGGGCGCCGCTCCAGCTCGGCGGGTAGGTGCGGTCGTGCAGGACGTGGCCGTCGCCGACGAGCCGGGGCACGCCGTCTGCGTCGGAGAGGACCGGGCGGCCGGGGTACCGCGGGTCGGTCGCCACGACGAGTTCGGTGCGGCTGCCGTCGGGCCGCCAGCGCACCAGGCGCTCCTCGGGCAGGGTGACCGGCGGCGCGTCGTCCGACATGCCGAGGCTCCAGGACCGCACATGGGTGCCCTTGCGCAGCCGGGGTGCGCCGTGGGCCCCGGCCAGGGCCGCCGCGCGCTCGGCCAGCCGGTCCAGGGGCACGGGTGCGGAGCCGGTCTCGATCACCAGGGGGCGGGGCGCGGCGACCGCGGGCGGAGCACTCGGGCCGCTCAGCAGCAGTCCGAGCGTCAGTGCGGCGACGAGGGCTGTGGCAAGCAGCCCCCAGGCAAGGCGCAGCCGCCCCGGGCCCAGCAGCGACGGGACCACCGGACGGCCGGACCACCGCTTACGCTCCTCCCCTTCACGCCCGGCGGCCCGTTCGTCGGCTCCGGTCAGGAGCCGTTCCAGTCGGTGCTCGGCGTGTGGGTTCAGGGGGCCGTCGGGGAAGCGGGGGCCGTGGGCGGGTACCGGGTCGGCGCTGCGCAGCAGGTCGAGTTCGTCAGCCATGGCCGTGTTCCTTCGGGACGGTCACGCGGGGATGCTCGGTGAGGGCGGGTACGGGGCGCATACGGTCGATCTCCGCTCTCAGGCGGCGCCGCGCCCGGTGCAGCCGCATGGACGCGGCCCGGCTGCCGCAGCCGAGGGCGACGGCGATCTCGTCCACGCCGAGTTCCTCCCAGGCCGCGAGGCGCAGCACCTCCTGGTCGGCCGGGGAGAGCCGGGCGAGGGCCTCGTGCACCCAGCCGCCGGGGGTGTCGGCCTCGGGGCCCGCCGCGATGTGCCGGCCGTGCGCGGTGTCGTCGTTGCCGAGCCGGTCGACGAGCCGGCGGCGGCGCCCGTGCCCGCGTACCGCATTCGCCAGGCAGTTGCGCGCCACGCCGTACAGCCAGGGCAGGGGGGTGTCCGGCAGGTCGGCCCGGCGGCGCCAGGCGACCGTGAACACCTCCGCCACCACTTCCTCCACCTCACCGGCCCGCCCGTCCAGTCGCCGTGCGACATAGCGGCTGACCGCCCAGTAGTGCTCGCGGTAGGCAGCGGCGAAGATCTCGTCGTTGCTCATGTCCCGTTCGTGTCCGGCACCTTCCCGATCGTCACACCCGGTTCGCGTGACGCTCGTCGCGCCCCTGAAGTGTGACGCCCGGGCGGGGTCGGGACACAGGCGGGGCATGAGGCACCTGAAATGGCTGACGACCACGGACCACAAGACGATCGGCACGCTGTACCTGGTGACGTCGTTCGCGTTCTTCGTCATCGGTGGCGTGATGGCGCTGTTCAT